>NZ_BAAGRK010000013.1:0-1767 GCF_054782995.1 Microbacterium neimengense | reverse complement strand
ATATAGAATTATTACAATAGATATTATAGATGTAATATTTTATATTACCTAATATATATAGATTTTATATAGAGTTCACGAGCGGTTACTCACTGACGGATTGCAAATCTGTACAAGTAGGGTTCGACTCCCTATGAACTCTAATAAAAATAATCATAATATAGATTATAAGTAATTAGGTAAGGGACGTCGTATAACGGTTAGTATATAGGTTTCCAAAACCTTTGATAGTGGTTCGATTCCGCTCGTCCTTACAGACTATACTTATATAGTACTTATATAAGCAAGGTTAATTAATATTTAAAGAGGTGAAATATATTAGTATATATTAAATTGATTCCGGAAGAGATAGGATTCGAACCTACAAGGATAGATATCCGTTCAGTTAGCAACCGAAGCCACCTCACCAATAGCTGTGCTCTTCCTATATAAACAAACATTTATTAGGGGAGTAGAAGGGATCGAACCCACGACAGACTGATTAAGAGTCAGTTGCTCTGCCACTGAGCTATACTCCCTAATCTGATATTTTATAACACATTTAACATCTTTTTTTTTTACTTCTGACCCCCCGTGATTCGAACACGGAAGTCTTCTCCGCCAAAGGGAGACGGGTTACCATTACCCTAGAGGTCATATATAATAATAAAAAAATTATTATATATATCTATGCCCGTGAGAGGAATCGGACCCCTGCCTCAGATTTACAAGATCCACGTTCTACCACTATACTACACAGGCTAACGTCAGCGAGAATCGAACTCGCATTGCCTACGTGAAGGGCAGGAGTATTAACCTTTATACGATGACGTCAATAATATACGCGAAAGAGGGAATCGAACCACTCAATATCAGACTATGAACCTAATGTGTTACCATTACACTATCTCGCATCAGTCTACCTTTTATGTTTTTACTAATTATGTATACTTATAGTTTAATTATGTATATTCATTTTCCTACTATATAAAAACATACATAATAGTATTATATTAATAATTAGATATGGGGAGTATATGTTATTAATTATGTTCGTGGTCGTAGACATAGTGCAATAGGTCCTACCATAGCTAGAAGTAGAATAAAACTAGCTAGTAGAAGCCATACTGAACCATATGTATAAAGTCCATGACCAATAGCTTCGATTTGAAGATGAGATGAGAAAGCATTATCAGCACCAGTATTAGCAAAAGCCATATTAACATCAGAATTTGTAATAGATGTATTAACTCCTAGTAGTAGTCCATTTAGATATGTAAATAGTCCTAGAGGTAGTTCACCAGCATTAGTTGTAGCAGCTGGAATAACAGATAGAATTTCAAAGAAGAATACTGTACCTACAACAAAACCAAGAGGAAGATTCTTAGTATATTCACGTCCAACTGAAACAATTTCAGTAATAGAAATATTTAGCATCATAACTACAAATAGGAATAGAATAGCAATAGCACCTACATAAACAATTAGATATGAGATACCTACAAATCCAACACCTAGAAGTACAAGATATCCAGCAGCGTTAACAAACACAGAGATTAGAAATAGCACTGAAATAACTGGATTAACTGATGTAATAACAAGAACTCCTGATAGTACAGCACCAAATGCAAGAAGATCAAGTAGAAATGTATTCATTATTTTTATATTTTTTTTTATTTATTAATTTAGGTCTAGTTTATACTGCCTTAAATCGGTTTAACCAGTCGCTAGGAGGAATTGAACCTCCTTCTCAATATTAACAGTATCGCGCTCTGACCATTGAGCTAT
>NZ_BAAGRK010000012.1:0-2225 GCF_054782995.1 Microbacterium neimengense | reverse complement strand
ATTTAGCTCTAAGATAATAAAATATACCTAACCGAGAATTTTTAAAATAAAAGAAACAATATTATATGGCCGGGATAATTTAATGGTAAAATGTTTATCTCATACATAAAGCTTGGAAGTTCAAATCTCCCTCCCGGTAAATAAATTTTTGGGTTAAATTCATCCCTTTGCGGCCGGGCATCGCCCGGCCTCAAATAGTATCCCGAGCCGCTTTGCGGCTCGGGGAGACCTAAAATCTTGTAATAAACCTCGAGCATTTTATGCTCGGAGTATATTAAAAGGCTAGCCGTTTAATAAAAAATTTATTTCTTTGGCTTTTGCTTACTTGGAGAAATTGGTAAACTCTCCGAATTTAAACTTCGGTGCCGAGAGGCTTGTGGGTTCGAGTCCCACAGTAAGTATTTATAAATACCTAAATCCCATAAAACCCTTTATTAAAAATTACTTATGTGGGCAATGTCTATGGACAATTAATAAAAATTTTATTTTGTATAAGTAATAATAAAAAAAAGGATTATAACAACTTCTAATATGGTTAGATGGCTGTTCTCAACAAATGCTAAAGATATTGGTACTTTATATATCATCTTCTCTATTTTTGCGGGTATGATCGGTACTGCTTTTTCTGTGTTAATTAGACTAGAATTAGCTGGTCCTGGAATTCAATATCTTCATGGTGATCACCAATTATATAATGTAATTGTAACTGCTCACGCATTTGTTATGATTTTCTTCTTAGTAATGCCAGCTTTAATTGGTGGATTCGGTAACTGGTTTGTTCCTTTAATGATTGGAGCTCCAGATATGGCTTTCCCTCGATTAAATAATATTTCATTCTGGTTATTACCACCTTCTTTAATTCTTTTAGTTGCTAGTGCTTTCGTAGAAAACGGAGCTGGTACTGGATGGACTGTTTACCCTCCATTATCAGGTGTTGCTTCTCATTCTGGTGGATCTGTAGATTTAGCTATTTTCAGTCTTCACTTATCAGGTATTTCTTCTATGTTAGGTGCAATGAACTTTATTACAACTATTATTAATATGAGAGCTCCTGGAATGTCATTCCATAAAATGCCTCTATTCGTATGGGCTGTATTAATTACAGCAGTTCTATTACTTCTATCTTTACCTGTATTAGCAGGAGGAATTACTATGTTATTAACAGATCGAAACTTTAACACTTCATTCTACGAGCCAGCAGGTGGAGGAGATCCTTTACTATACCAACACTTATTCTGGTTCTTCGGACATCCTGAAGTTTATATTCTAATTATCCCTGGATTCGGAATTGTTAGTCATGTAGTATCTACTTTCTGTGGTAAACCTATTTTCGGGTACCTAGGTATGGTATATGCTATGTTATCTATTGGTGTATTAGGATTCATTGTATGGTCTCACCATATGTATACAGTAGGATTAGATGTTGATACTCGAGCATACTTCACAGCTGCTACAATGATTATTGCAGTACCAACTGGTATTAAAATTTTCTCATGGCTTGCTACTCTATACGGAGGAAGTATCCGATTCACAACTCCTATGTTATTTGCATTAGGATTCTTAGCTTTATTCACACTTGGAGGTTTAACTGGTGTAATGTTAGCTAATGCGTCTATGGATGTTGCTTTACATGATACATATTATGTAGTTGCTCATTTCCATTACGTATTATCTATGGGAGCAATTTTTGCTTTATTTGCCGCATTCTATTACTGGATTGGTAAAATTACTGGTAAAACTTACAATGAACTATTAGGACATATCCATTTCTGGAGTCTATTCATTGGAGTTAACTTAACATTCTTCCCTCAACATATGTTAGGTCTAGCAGGTATGCCTCGAAGAATCCCAGATTACCCAGATGCATATTCAGGATGGAACTTAGTATCTAGTTTCGGATCTATTATTTCTATTGTAGCTTCATTAGTATTCCTGTACGCATTATATGATTTATTAGCTCGACAAGAATACAACTTAGCTAATAACTATTGGTACGTACCTCAATTCTTTAGTAGTTCACGAGCAATCGGAGCAACTTCTACTGCTACTACATTAGAATGGTCATTAACTAGTCCACCATCATTCCATACTGTAAATTCATTACCAACTCAATCTTAATTAAATTAATAATATAACCCCCCCGGAATCTAAAATACAATATGGCCGCGGGGCGGTGGTATCATTACCCTAAAGTGTGATGTCGCCCGCCCCGCGGATAAATATCA
>NZ_BAAGRK010000011.1:0-1493 GCF_054782995.1 Microbacterium neimengense | reverse complement strand
AATACTTGTATTTGAACATGGCGAACGGGTGAGTAATGAATAGGCAAGCTACCCATAGGATTGGTGGAATACCAAATATTAAAAAGGATTAATTCCGCCTATGGATGTACCTATTGAATAGATTAGGTAGTTGGTAAGGTAACGGCTTACCAAGCCAATGATCTATAGTTGGTCTGAGAGGACGATCAACCACAGTGGGAATGAGAAAGGCCCACACGAGCAAAGTATCGGCAGCAGTGCGGAATCTTGGTCAATGGCCGAAAGGCTGAACCAGTCACCTAGAAGGACGGATACATTAATTTGATAAAGTCCTAACGGAAAGGAGGATAATGACTGTACTTTCCTATTAATCCCGACCAATCTCGTGCCAGCAGTCGCGGTAATACGAGAGGGGTAAGCATTATTCATCATTAATGGGTCTAAAGGGTACGTAGGCTGTATCATAAGACTGGAAGGTATCGAACTAAATGAATAAGAGCTTTTCAGTAACTATGAAACTAGAGTGTAATGGAGGAAAGAGGAACTCCGAGAGTAGGGATGGAATCTGTTGATCCTCGGAAGACCGCTTAAGGCGAAGGCTTCTTTCTAACTAAACACTGACGCTGAGGTACGAAAGTATGGGGAGCAAAACGGATTAGAGACCCGTGTAGTCCATACCGTAAACGATGAGTGCCTTAGATTGGTTATTAATCAGTCTATAAATGTAGATTAAAGCACTCCACCTGGGGAGTACTGCCGCAAGGTTGAAACCCAAAAGTNTGAAGCATGTTGTTTAATGTGATGATCCGCACAACATCTTACCACTCCTTGAATGCTACACAGGCGTTGCATGGCTGTCTTCAGTTCGTGTCGTGAGATGTAAGGTTAAGTCCGCATAACGAACAAAACCCCTGCAACTAGTTAATATCTAGTTGAGCATCCAGTGATAAACTGGAATAATTGGGACTAAGACAAGCCCTCATGGCCCTTATGGAGTGGGCTACAGACGTGCAGCTAGGGGGAATACAAAAGGATCCAATAAGGTAACTTGGAGGTAATCCCCAAATTTCCCCTTTGTGGATTGAGCTCTGTAACTCGAGCTCATGAATTAGGAATTGCTAGTAATCGTGAATCACCACGTCACGGTGAAATTAAAGCTTCAAGATCTACTAACTGCCTGTCACGGGCTGGGAGTAAGCTATACCTGAAGTTGTCTAAAAACATCCAAGGATAGTAAACGACTGGTCTGAAGTCATAACAAGGTAGCCGTTCGGGAACGAGTGGCTGAATGGTTATTACCGGGGGAACAATAAGTTCCTCCCCCAAAACTAACTAAAACCCTTAAAATTATTTTATCAATAAATATCAGGGGCGCCGGCCCTTACTCCTTGGGATAGGGCAAGGCTCGGCCCTGACCCGTGGGCCAGGGGCGGCTCACCGCCCCGGGTGTTTAACATTTTATAAGTTTTTATAAGGCTTAATCTGGGGGTTGTTAAAATATACATTGTCTTTAG
>NZ_BAAGRK010000010.1:0-1892 GCF_054782995.1 Microbacterium neimengense | reverse complement strand
CCTGGATATATAGACCCGCGTATAGCGCGGATCTTAGGTATTTGAGAACTAGAGGTACCTATTTGATAAAAAAGCACTGAAAATAAATAAAAATGTCAACTTTAGCTACAACTTTCTTAGTTAATAACCCACTAGAGCAATTTGAAATTAATGATTTTGTTTTCATTTTAGCTCCAATCTTTGGATTTACTAAATTATCTTTAACTAACATCGGATTCTATTTAATTATGGTAGTGGCAATCACTATCGGAATGAATGTTTTATCTCGAAATAACGGTTACGTTATTCCTTCTCGATGGGCTATCCATTCTGAATCAGTATACGGATCTATCTTAAATCTAGTTCGAGAGCAAATTGGACCAAAAAACGAAGTTTATGTTCCATTCATCTTCTCTTTATTTAATTTTGTATTAATTAGTAATTTAGTTGGTTTAGTACCTTATTCTTTCACAACTACTTCTCATTTAATCTTAACTATGAGTTTAGCAACTGCTATTCTTATTGGAGTAACTATTATTGGATTCCAACGACATGGATTAGGATTCTTCGCTTTCTTCATTCCTGCTGGTACTCCTTTAGCATTAGTATTCTTACTAGTTGCGATTGAATTAATTTCTTACTTAGCTCGAGCAGTTTCTTTAGGTGTTCGATTAGGAGCTAATATGATTGCAGGTCATTCTCTATTAAAAATTATTTCTACATTCACATGGAAAATGGTAGTAGCAGGACCTGTATTATTCTTAGTTAGTCTATTACCTCTATTATTCTTAACAGCTTTAGCTGGTTTAGAGTTTGGTATTGCAATCTTACAAGCTTACGTTTTCACAATTTTAACTTGTTCTTACTTAAAAGATGCTATTGATCTACACTAATCATAAATAAACAATAGTCCTGGCCAGCGGTATTATACGTTTGGTTGGAACCGATTTAAAGTAGCTTTGTTACTCCGGGGCGGGCGCCCCGGACCTCCCCAGGTCCGGCGGTGCCGACCCGGTTTAAAATTTTGCGGCACCGTACGCCAAAATTTTATGAAGGCTCACGGTTGGGGGCGACTTTGTCGCCCCCAAATTAAATCTTAGTTCAAGGAATTTACCCCTAAGGTCAATTATCTTTAGGGACAAACAAAAAATAATCAACAAGTTTACAAGTTAGNACAAAAAATAATCAACAAGTTTACAAGTTAGGTTTACCCCTAACCAGTGAACCTTTCCGGGTGAGGTAATAACGCCGTTCTAAAGCGGTTATACCGCCTCGTGAATTTTGATTAACTTTGTAAATTAATATATATATATTTATAATATTTTTTGTATGATATATTTATTAATTATTTAATAAATTTTATCTAAGGGATAACACGCATAATAATTTATGTTAAATATGCTTAAATCATTAAATATCATTTCTCCAGTATGGAATGATGCTCCTGAGCCTTGGCAATGGGCTTTCCAAGATGGTGCATCACCTTCGTACGAGGGAATTGTAGAATTACATGATCAAATTATGTTTTATCTAGTAATTATTTTATTTGGTGTTAGTTGGATGTTAACTTCAATTATTGTAAACTTCGGTTCTAACAAAAACCAAATCGTTTACAAATACCATAACCACGGTACTTTAATTGAGTTAATTTGGACTATTACTCCAGCTTTTGTATTAATTGCAATTGCTTTCCCTAGTTTCAAATTATTATATTTAATGGATGAAGTAATTGATCCTGCTATGACAATTAAAGCATTAGGACACCAATGGTATTGGTCTTACGAGTACTCTGATTTTGTTAACGAGGATGGAGAGTCTATTGAATTCGATTCTTACTTAGTTCCAACAGATGACTTAGAAGAAGGACAACTACGACTATTAGAAGTAGATAACCGAGTAGTAGTTCCAGTAGG
>NZ_BAAGRK010000009.1:0-1401 GCF_054782995.1 Microbacterium neimengense | reverse complement strand
CCCCGTTTTTTAAAACGGGGGTGTCGGGCGGCTTCGCCGCCCCCGGGGACGGGTTCACCCCGGACCTGGGGGCCCGGGGCGCCCCGCCCCGGGGGAATAAATTTCCTAGGATTAAATAATTTTATGGAGTTATTTACTTCATGAAAAAATAAGATAACGGAAGGGCTACATCCTTCCAATGTATCGGGTCACCCGACCCGATGTTTAAGGCGCAAAGCGCCTTAGAGTAAAAAAGCCGGCTTATAAAAGCCCCGGTTTAAAATTTTGCGGCACCGTACGCCAAAATTTTATGCAGGGCTCGTTCCCCTGACCCGAGGGCCAGGGGCAGCTCACTGCCCCGGGATATTTGTAAAATATTTTATTCAAAAGAGGGAACAAGTTAAACTTGCCTTAATCAGCCGGCCAACTAAGGAGTATAGTTAAGTTGGTTATAATTGGGATCTCCAAAATCTTTGTCGTGGGTTCGAATCCTACTACTCCTGGTTATTTTATTTTTAATTTAGGTATAAGTCAAATTTTACCTGGGCCTTCGGCCCTTTGTTAATAAAAGCGGGCATAGCCCGCCCTGTTAACAATTTTCGAAGCATATGTTTCGAGTATATTAAGATGCAAAGTTTCGCTTATGAGTATGCCGGGGCCCCTGCAGACCACCCCGCGCTACGCGCGGGGTAGTCTTAATTTTATTAATAAAACTAAAATATAAGAATAATAAAAATTTAAATTGGGGGCGATNCCCACCCGCAGAGCGGGGCGCTTCAGGCCCCCCAGGTCCGGGGTGAACCCGTCCCCGGGGGCGGCGAAGCCGCCCGACACCCCCGTTTTAAAAAACGGGGGCTTTGAATAAATTTCCATGACCGGGCGGGCTACGCCCGCCCGGGCTAGAACCGGAGGCCTTGACCCCGGGCTTTTCGACCCCGGTGAAAGGAGTTTAAAATGTTATTTTATAAGTCTGGTAACTCAATCGGTAGAGTGATATGTTGATAACGTATAAGTTAGAGGTTCGATCCCTCTTCAGACTAATTTTTAATTTTCCGTAAAATTTTGGCATACTATGCTGTAAAATTTTAATTGGGGCAATTTTGTTGCCCCATTGTGAACGGATAACATAAACCAAAACGCTTTGCGTCCCTGAAACTCATATTTATCCAACTCAAAAAGATTTTAAGGTATATGGCTGACTGGTAAAGCATTTTACTTGAAATAAAACAAATGTGGGTTCGATTCCTACTATACCTAATAACCTAATTTTATTGCCCCCGGGGCTGGCGCCCCGGACCCCCAGGTCCGGCGGTGCCGGCCCCGGGGGCTTATCTTAACAGGCCGCGTTTTTAACGCGGCCTGTATATGATAAATATAAGTCCCGGTAGCTTAAATGGTAGAGCGCACGACTGAAAATCGTGA
>NZ_BAAGRK010000008.1:0-1191 GCF_054782995.1 Microbacterium neimengense | reverse complement strand
TACCGACTCAATAGTGCGATATGTATATATTATATACAAATAGCACAGGGTATAGTAAATTATTTAGACGCTAAGAACATTCGAGCAGATTGCACTAACATGAAGTTAGGTAAAATGTATTTAGATGCTACATATAGTAAAACCATAAGTAGAAGAAATGCGAATGATACTTGGTTTAAAAAATAAAATGGAACTAGTTGTGGCATTATGTTCTAAAATTAATTAATAAGTTAAGGGAACCCCGTAAAATTTTGGCGTACGGTGCCGCAAAATTTTAAACCGGCGGCATGGTACGCCCGGCCGGGAAAATATTTAAAATTGGGAAATATTAATTATAAATATATAGTTGTGGTATACTATTATTACCTCTTAAGCCTGTTAAGTCATAAGCCCCCGACCCGGCGATGCCGGATCTAGTCGGGGCTAACGTTCCAGGTATTTGTATGTATTACCATTTGATAAAATAGACCCCGGGGCCGGCACCGCCGGACCTGGTGATCCGGGGCGCCAGCCCTGGGACCTACAGATTATATTCACTTGGGGGCGGCTACGCCGCCNCACTTGGGGGCGGCTACGCCGCCCCCATCTATGGAAATTGACAATATAATAAATATTGTATTGTTCAGTTTCTTTTATTAAGTTATTATACCCTATAACTATAAATATACGCATTCTAAATCTACGTATCAGTATAATCTATAGTTTTAAGTTAGGTTTATCCCGGGGCGGCTCGCCGCCCCTGGCCCACGGGTCAGGGGCCGAGCCCAGCCCCGGGGCTTATATAAAAACCCCTCGAGGTAAGTATTGTCCTGCGGGCCCTTGCCCATCTTTTTTTGTTACCCAATTTGTAAAATCGGAAGCTAAAAGATAGTATAAAATAACGGCCCCGGTTGGTGGCATATAGACACCTATAAAATTTTGGCATACCATGCCACAAAATTTTAATTGGGGGCGACAATGTCGCCCCCATTATAAGCCGGGGATTAATTTAATTAATTAAATTTTGAATTTATAACTAAACTTTGGTCATTGTATCAAAGTACTAGGATCATATACTCAGTTACAGTATTTAAATTTTTTTCTCGTTTTCGGCAAAAGCCCCGGGGCTGGGCTCGGCCCCTGACCCGTGGGCCAGGGGCGGCGAGCCGCCCCGGGATTTAAATTAACTTATCTAGTCCCCTAGCTTTCCGC
>NZ_BAAGRK010000007.1:0-4148 GCF_054782995.1 Microbacterium neimengense | reverse complement strand
CTGTCTCACGACGTACTTAACCCAACTCACGTACCACTTTACTCGGCGAACAGCCCAACCCTTGGGAGCGCCTACAGCCCCAGGATGCGACGAGCCGACATCGAGGTGCCAAACCAATCTGTCAATATGGACTCTCGAGATTGATCAGCCTGTTATCCCTAGCGTAGCTTTTATTCGTTGAGCGATGGCCATTCCATGATGGACCACCGGATCACTATGACCTACTTACGTATCTGTATGACTTGTCAGTCTTACAGTTAAGCCGGCTTATGCCATTACACTTAATTAGGCTATCTTTAGCCCATTGGTTTCCATCCAATTTAAGCCGACCTTTGTACTTCTCCGGTACTATATGGGAGAAATCCGCCCCAGATAAACTGCCCATTAATCACTGTCCCAAATTTTGGTATAGCGTGCTCCTAATTAAGTCAAGGTATTTCACTGATGTCTAATCGACTCCCTTGTATTCTACACCTTAATTATAAGCACACAATGACTAACTACAGTAAAGCTGCATAGGGTCTTCCCGTCTAGCTAATGGTAATCCGCATCTGCACGGATAATTCAATTTCACTGAGCTCATCTTGGAGACAGTAAGAGTATCGTTAAACCATTCATGCGCGACCATAATTAGTGGCCAAGGTATTTCGCTACCTGAGGATCGTTATAGTTACAACCGCTGTTTACTGGAGGTTCAATCAGCACCGTATTAGTGCCTCTCTTGACTTACCAGCACTGAGCAGGTATCAGTCTTTATACATCTAGTTTCCTATTAGCAAAGACCGGTGTTTTAAGTAAACAGTCGTACTCTTCTATTCTGTGCCACGATCATAAAAATCGTACTCCTTCTCCCGAAGTTACGGAGTCATTTTGCCGAGTTCCTTCAAGATGATTCGCTCAACGCCTTGGTATATTCTACCAGCAGACCAGTGTCGGTTTAGGGTACGGTTAAATAATTAGATCATTTCCTGAATTTTAAATTAATATGACACCATTACTGATATATATTAATATTAAAACTGTTATCTAAATTAGTTTTTCTCATCGATCACTCCTATCGGAGTTCATTAAGTCCTCGATTGGACGTACAAGCCGCCAACCGGGGTAATTTTAAAAATCTTAGAGGCCGTTACTTTACTCATGGAGGTTGAGCCTAGCCATGAAACCCTTCTGCTTTCGGCGAGTGGGATTTTATCCACTTTTACGTTACTCATGTCAGCATTCTCTCCTCAGTTATGTCCAGATAAGGAAACCCTATCCTTCAACCATGTCCTGAGTGTTCCGCTACCCTCCAACATTCTTTATAATGTTGGGACAAGATCTCGGTATACTACTTAGACCCGATACATTGTCGGTGCCCTTGAAACTTATAAATACAGACCATTGAGCTATTACGCTTTCATTAACGGATGGCTGCTTCCAAGCCCACCGAATGGTTGTGTAATTTCATGGACTACCTTAATTTCACTTAGTAGTATTTAGGGACCTTAATTCTTGTTCTGGGCTGTTTCCCTCTCGACTAAAGACCTTAGCACCTATAGTCTGACCGTCCTTTATTAACTGTAAACCATTCCGAGGTTAGATTCCCAAACAATAAATGTTTGGGAATCGGTTAAATAACCGATTCTATTGATAGAGCCATCACGACCCCCCAATCAAGTCCACAAGGGACATAGTATCCAGTGCTGTACCAGTTTACAGATACGAAGGACAACATACCAAAATATGTTTCGCGGAATACCAGCTATCTCCAGGTTAGATTGGCCTTTCACCCCTTACCACAACTCATCCAAGCCTATTGCCACAGGCACTGGTTCGGTCCTTAATGACCTGGTCATGGTAAGATCACCTGGTTTCGGGTCTAATCCATGGTACTTACCCATTTAACGTAGTCGCTTTCGCTAAGTATTTCTACTTGCACCACAGATTAACTCGCTGACCCATTATGCAAAAGGTACGCAGTCATCTTGTATTTAAACTCAGATTCCTGCTGCTTATAGAACTACCGGTTCAGGATCTTTTCACCAGTTACCTACTTACTTTTCAACTTTCCCTCACGGTACTCTTCACTATCGCTCAATACATCATATTTAGCCTTAGAGGATGGTTCCCCTATATTCAGACAAGTTATCTCTCATCTTACTTACTACTTTTCTAATTTATCTTATCACGGGACTTTCACCCTCTATGGTTTGTCATTCCAAACAAATTATAAGTTAATTTTAATTCTTTCCCTAAAGAAAAAATTAACTATATAGTACAAACTATATAGTTAGAAAATAGGCTAACCCGCTTTCGCTCACCACTACTAACGGGATCTCGGTTGATTTCTTTTCCTTCTACTACTTAGATGTTTCAGTTCGTAGAGTTATTATTATATTGGTTTCCCTTAGGATTATCGTAATTATCAAATCATTCATTACGATTTTTGGTATAAACTACCTCCTTTGGATGTATTGGCTAGTCATCCCCGATAGTCCCTTTTTCATCTTGGTAATACATTACATATCATTATTGGATACTTATTTTATTAATCAATTTATTAAACATAACCGATGTTTACTTTTTATTTACACACAATTATTAAATTATACCACGTATTTATGTTGAGAATCAGAATTAATATTTATTTAATGTAAAACCTTTAAATTATATTACTGGGCTGGGAAGGCTCGAACTCCCATTAGCCGACATCAAAAGTCGGTGACTTACCAATTAGTCAACAGCCCAATTAAATTTCCGGCAAAGACGGGGGACCTATAATGACATAGGTGAGCGGACGGCTTTGCCGTTTTTCTATTAAGACGAAAACGCGTGCATGATAAACCCGGGACTTTTGTTTATCCGCAGGGTAGGCGACATTACACCTTAGGGTGATGATGCCATCGCCCCGCGGCCGTAATAAAATTAAAATGCTGGCTAGTAGACTTGAACTACCATTACCTCGATTACAAATCGAGTGCATTACCAATTATGCTAAACCAACTTATTACTTTTATTTTATTATTTTCGGGTTAGATTCATCCCGTATTTAAAAAACTATACTCACTGCTCTGTATATATTATTAATTAATACCCTTTTATATATTAAGGGGTGGTAATTAATATAAACTAAAAATTTGAATTTTAACTAGACATATAATGCCATTTGTTAAGATTTTAATAAATTTAAGGGCCCTCGGGCCGATCCTTCGGTACGTAGGTTTCCATAAAATTTTGGCGTATGGTGCCGCAAAATTTTAAATCGGGGTAGATTAAATATTAAGCAATTTCAAATGCCATTAAGATACAAGGAACTAAAATGATAAATCCTAGAGTTAGTGGTAACATTCCAGTCCAAGTAAATGACATTAATTGATCATATCGTAGTCTTGGGAAAGACGCTCTTACCCAAATATAGATAAATAGGATTAAACAAGTTTTAAGACCTAAAGCTAATCCTTCAAATGAGAAGAATGTTGGGTTTTCAAAAGATACGAAAGGAACTAAATATCCTCCTAAGAATAACATGGCTACAAATGTAGACATTAAAATAATAGAAGCATATTCAGCTAAGAAAAACATTACAAAAGGTACAGAAGAATGCTCAGTAAAGAATCCAGCTACTAGCTCAGATTCTGCCTCAGGTAAATCAAAAGGAGCTCTATTAGTTTCAGCAATAACTGAAATTAAGAACATTAAAGAAAGTGGTAATAATGGAATAATATACCAAACATTAATTTGAGCTTGGATAATATTAGTTAGATTTAATGATCCTACTAATAATACTACAGTAAGAATAATTAATCCCATTACAACTTCGTAACTAACCATTTGGGCAGTACTTCGTAGTCCTCCTAAGAAAGCATATTTAGAGTTGGCTGACCATCCAGCAAAAATTACTCCGTATACTCCTAAAGAACCTACAGCTAATAGGTATAAAATACCTAAACTTAAGTCTGATAATGTTAATCCTGCACCAAAAGGAATTACTCCCCATGCTAATAAACTAGTAATTAAAGAAATAATTGGAGCAAATAAGAATAAAGCTTTATTCGAATGAGCTGGAATTACTGATTCTTTAACAAATAATTTTAATGCATCGGCAAATGGTTGTAATAAACCATAATATCCTACTCGGTTAGGACCTAACCGTCTTTGCATAGATC
>NZ_BAAGRK010000006.1:0-5664 GCF_054782995.1 Microbacterium neimengense | reverse complement strand
TCCATATATTTGTCATACTTATATTTACAAATTTATAAATATTTACTTATCTATAACTAATATAATTCATTACTACATCCTAACATGTATATTATTATCTTATTAAATTTATTATCTAGTATACTTAAATTGTATATAATTTCTTAGTTTTGTTTAATACTTTTTCTGCCTTGTTTATATAGATATAATAATAATAAATAAAAGTAGACATAATAAGTAGATAGTAATACTACATTATTTGTCTTTAGTCTTTAATTTAATTAGTCAAGTATATAAAAATATAATGAAAATGTCAGCAATTACAGCACCACGACACCAATTCCAGGCATATCCATTTCACATGGTAGAATCATCTCCATGGCCTCTACTAATGGGAAATGCACTACTTTCAATGATGGTTAGCGCAGTACTATGGTTCAACGGAATTGAATATAGTTCTCTACTACTTACACTAGGAGTACTATCAGTACTATTTGCTTTTATTCTATGGTTCCGAGACGTAACAATTGAAGGAACATATCTAGGAGACCATACACTTATTGTACAAAAGGGACTAACAATGGGAGTTTCTCTATTTATTGTAACAGAAGCATTCTTCTTCATTTCAATCTTCTGGGCATACTTCCACTCATCTCTAGCACCAACTGTAGAACTAGGTAGCCAATGGCCACCAGCAGGTATCGAAACACTGAACCCATTTGCAGTACCTCTACTAAATACAATCCTACTACTATCAAGTGGTGCTACAGTAACATATGCACACCACGCTCTAATTTATGGAAACCGACGAGCAACACTAATTGGAGTAGTACTAACACTAGTACTAGCAACAGTATTTACACTACTACAAGGATTCGAATATGCTAACGCAGGATTTACAATTGCAGATGGAGTATACGGTACATGTTTCTACTTCGCTACAGGATTCCACGGGGTTCACGTTATTGTAGGTACTCTATTTATTGGAGTAGCAGCTTACCGAATTTACGCTTACCACCTAACATCAGATCACCATATTGGATTCGAATCATCAATCCTATACTGGCACTTTGTTTGACGTTGTATGGCTATTCCTATACGCAGCAGTTTATATCTGGGGATCAGACTCAATTCTATAATAATCATATAATTAAACATAAATACAACTCCCCTATTAAAGTATATATAATAGGTATTTTAGTATTATAGTGTTTTAGTTTACTATTTGTGTATGTATGTTAAATTGTATATATAAGTGTGCGTACATACACCTTATTATAATATAAATTATAATATGAAGAATTTATGTACATAACCTATTATTAGGGATCCATTTAAATGGGTTATTGAGGTCTTTTATAAATTTAAATTAAAAATATGCTAACAACACTTATTGTTATTCCACTTCTAGGAAGTCTTGCACTACTACCTATGAATGATACAACAGCAGCTGGAGCTGATCGGATTAAGAAGGTAGCTCTAGTAGTATCACTAATTGTATTTATTCTATCAGTAATTATGTGGGGAGAATTTGATTCAAGTGCAACACAATATCAATTTGTACAAGAATTTAATACTCTATCATTTTGTCATCTTAATATTGGTATTGATGGTATTAGTCTATACTTTGTTCTACTAACAACATTTATTACACCACTATGTCTACTAAGTCAATGGTCAAATGTACATTTCAATGTAAAGTACTTTGTAATTTCATTTCTAGTAATGGAATCATTTCTTATTGCATTCTTTGTAGTACTAGATCTTATTCTATTCTATGTATTTTATGAATCTGTACTAGTTCCTATGTTTCTTATTGTAGGTATTTGGGGTGGTTCAGCATCTCGAGTACGAGCAACATTTCTTCTATTTCTATACACACTAGCGGGATCACTATTTATGCTACTAGCTATTATGGTAATTTATTACAACGTAGGTACAACAGATTTTAATGTACTATCACTTAATGATTTTAGTGCAGGAGCTCAAAAGATTCTATGGCTTGGTTTCTTCCTATCATTTGCTGTTAAGACTCCACTAGTACCTTTCCATGTATGGCTACCTCGAGCACATGCAGAAGCACCAGTAGGAGGATCAATGCTACTAGCATCAGTATTCCTAAAGCTAGCTACATATGGTTTCCTACGAATTCTAGTAGGTATGATGCCAGATGCAACATCATATTTTTCACCACTAGTACAAACAATTGCTATTATTACACTAATTTATTCTTCACTAGCTACTCTACGACAATCAGATTTTAAGGCTCTTGTTGCTTATTCATCTATTTCACACATGGCTGTTGTAGTACTTGGAGTATTCTCTAATACTATTATTGGTATTGAAGGAGCTATTGCTCTATCAGTAGCTCACGGTGTAGTATCACCAGCACTATTTGTACTAGTAGGATCAGTACTATATGACATTTATCATACTCGAGTCATCCGATACTATCGAGGACTAGCTGTATATATGCCTCTATTTAGTCTAATCTTCTTTATTACTACAATGTGTAATATGGGTGTACCTCTATCACTAAATTGGACAGGAGAAGTAATGTCACTAGCAGGAACATTCCAACAATCACCAATTATTGGTCTACTAGCATCATCAAGTATTGTACTATCAGCATGTTACAGTATTTTCCTGTTTAATCGACTAGCATTTGGTTCATTCTCAAAGTATCTAACATACCCTAAGGATATGTCACGACGAGAATTTATGCTTCTAGCTCCTATGCTTATTGTAGCTGTAGTACTAGGTATTATGCCAAATATTCTACTAACAGATCTACATGTATCAGTAACACAACTACTATATTGTATTTAATATAACATAATTAATATTTACTCCCCTTTAAAGTATATAATTAATAAAAGTATGTGAGGTAGTATCATAATTGGCAATGAACCTCTTTGTCAAGGAGGGTTAAGGCGGTTCGAACCCGCTCTACCTCGTAATAATATGCGAATCTTACGAAAGTAATAGGTAAGAAGATTTCTAATAATCTGCATATCGAATTATTAATATACAAATGTAATATTTGTGCCTTAGATTAAATAAAATATTAATCTTCAATTAAAGACTTTAATCAAAATATATAACGTATTGTCGGTATTTATTAATCACCAGATGACACTATCACTGGTACTATTTCTAATTGGAATTCTAGGATTTATTATGAATCGAAAGAATATTATTCTTATGATTATTTCTATTGAAATTATGCTTCTAGCGGTGACACTACTAGTACTAGTAAGTTCATATAATTTCGATGATATTATGGGACAAACATATTCTATTTATATTATTACTATTGCTGGTGCTGAATCTGCTATTGGTCTTGGTATTCTAGTAGCTTATTATCGACTACGAGGTAATATTTCACTTCGAACATAATGTATCTAGCTATTCTTGCACTTCCTATGTTTGGATCAGCTGTTGCTGGTCTACGAGGACGAACTATTGGTGTTACAGGAGCTCACATCATTACAACAGGATGTCTAATGACATCAGCAGCTCTATCTATTGTAGCTTTCTATGAAGTTGGTCTATCAGGATCACCAGTATCTATTGTTATTGGATCATGGATTGATTCAGAATTTATGCTTGTACAATGGGGATTCCTATTTGATAGTCTTACTGTTTCAATGCTACTACCTGTACTTATTGTATCATCACTAGTACACCTTTACTCAATTTCTTACATGGCAGGAGATCCACATAACCAACGATTCTTTTCATATCTATCTATGTTTACTTTCTTTATGCTTGTTCTTGTAGCAGGAGATAACTACTTTATTATGTTTGTAGGTTGGGAAGGAATCGGGATCTCATCATATCTACTAATTAACTTCTGGTATACTCGAATGCAAGCAAATAAGGCAGGTATGAAGGCTCTAACAGTTAACCGAGTAGGTGATATGTTCCTATCAGTAGGATTCTTTGCAATTTTCTGGGTATTTGGTAATGTAGATTATGCTTCAGTATTTTCAGTAGCTCCTTACATTAACGAAACAGCTATTACTATTATTGGACTACTACTACTAGTTGGTGCTATGGCTAAGTCTGCTAATATTCCTCTACATACATGGCTACCGGATGCTATGGAAGGTCCTACTCCAGTATCAGCTCTAATTCACGCTGCTACTCTTGTAACAGCAGGAGTATATCTAATGCTACGATCATCACCAATTATTGAATATGGTCCTACAGTACTTGTAGTAATTACATGGGTAGGGGCTCTAACAGCATTCTTTGCAGCAACAACAGGTCTACTACAAAATGATCTAAAGCGAGTAATTGCATATAGTACATGTTCACAAATGGGATATCTATTTATGGCAGTAGGACTATCACAATATAATGTAGCACTATTTCATCTAGTAAATCACGCTTTCTTTAAGGCTCTACTATTCCTAGCTGCAGGTGCTGTAATTCATGGTATGGCAGATCAACAAGATCTACGACGACTAGGAGGTCTAGTAAATTTCCTACCATTTACATATACAGCAATTCTAATTGGATCACTATCACTAATGGCACTACCATTTATGACAGGATTCTATAGTAAGGATCTAATTCTAGAAGTAGCACTAGGACAATATGAAGTATCAGGAACAATTGCTTATTGGCTTGGTACAATTTCAGCTGTCTTTACTGCTTTCTATTCATTCCGACTAGTATCTCTAACATTCTTTACAACGCCTAATGCACCTAAGGGTGATTATCTACATGCACATGAAGCTCCAATGATTATTGTAATTCCTCTAGTAATTCTATCTATTATGTCTATTGTATTTGGTTACATTGCTAAGGATATGTTTGTTGGAGTTGGTACTGATTTCCTATCAACAGCTCTATTCCAACATCCAGATCATATTACACTAATTGAAGCTGAATTTGGTCTACCTCTACTAATGAAGCTACTACCAGCTATTGGAAGTCTATTTGGTGCAGGTCTAGCACTATATCTATATCATGTAGTACCAAGTATTACAATTAGTCTAACAAATGGACCTATTGGATATGGTGTTTATTCATTCCTAAATGCAAAGTGGTATTGGGATGCTCTATATAATGGTCTAATTATTGAATCAGGTCTACGGATTGGTCTAGTAATCTCTAAGGTTATTGACCGAGGTATTATTGAACTAACTGGACCATATGGTCTAAGNTATTATTGAACTAACTGGACCATATGGTCTAAGTACAGTACTAACAGGAGCAGGACGATCAGTAGCAACATACGATACAGGAGTAATCACATCTTATGCTCTATATATTATGCTAGGGCTAGTATCACTAATCTTCCTAGTATTTGCACCAACTAATATGGTATTTAATGAATACGGTCTATCACTAATTCTAGTATATCTATCAGCACTAGTACTACTACCATCATCAACACGAACATCATAATATTATAATAATCTAAAAGATTTTTACTCCCCGTCATTATAAAAGAAGATAAAACAGGTTGTAGTCTAATTGGTAGGGCACTCGCTTTGGGTGCGAGAGTGTGCGGGTTCAAGTCCAGCCATCCTGAATAATAAAATATACTAAACAAAACCTAAATAAAAGATAATATAATATAGTATATATTTAGTATATAATATAATGTTGCTATAGCTCAATGGTCAGAGCGCGATACTGTTAATATTGAGAAGGAGGTTCAATTCCTCC
>NZ_BAAGRK010000005.1:0-611 GCF_054782995.1 Microbacterium neimengense | reverse complement strand
GAGCGAAAAGAATTTTTCTATTTCTCACTAAATAATGGAACCACAACTTGAACAATGAAATAATTTACATAAATTAGCGTTGGTAATGCCTCACTTAGGCCCCCTATCCTTATTTCGGTATTTAAAACTCCTTTAATCTATATAAAATCTACACCGAAATTACGCATGAAGAAGTTGCCTGAAGATAAGAGAAAATCTGCCATTCTGTTGCTCCAAAATGGTCATACACTCAGGGAAGTTGCAGATAAGTTAAGTATTGGAAGAGGGAGTGTTGCAAGAATNCTTCCGAAGTCAAAAGGTGGTCGTCCCCGTGTATTATCTCCCGCCAATGAGATCTATTGCATTCAGCAAGTCACTCGTAAACGCGTTCCTGATGCTGTGAAAGTCACGAAGGGCTTAGAAAATGATTTAGGAATCAAATGCCATCCCGAAACAGTTCGTAGAGTACTCCGCAGAAAGGGTTTAGACGCAATTGAGAAGCCTAAGAAGCCATTACTCAAAGACAAGCATGTCAAAGCAAGATTAGCATGGTGCCTTGCACATAAGGACTGGACTCAAGACAATTGGAGAAGGGTTATATGGTCCGACGAGACAAAAATAAACCGCTTTAA
>NZ_BAAGRK010000004.1:0-3692 GCF_054782995.1 Microbacterium neimengense | reverse complement strand
CTAGGATGGGCTGTTATTCCATTTGGTGCTGGACTAACTATTTTTGATTTTTCAATGGGAATTCTATATACTCTGGCTATTTCATCAATTGGTATTTATGGTACTCTATTTGCTGGATGGTCAGCTAACTCTAAGTATGCATTTCTAGGATCACTACGATCAACAGCTCAAATGATTTCATATGAACTAGTACTAAGTTCAGCAATTCTAACAGTGATCTTTATGACAGGATCATTTAATATCACAACAATTATCGAACATCAAGAAGCTATTTGGTTTGTTATTCCTATGCTACCTGTATTCATTGTATTTCTAATTTCAGCACTAGCTGAAACTAATCGTACACCATTTGACCTACCAGAAGCAGAATCAGAACTAGTAGCTGGTTTCTTTACTGAACACAGTGGTATGATCTTTGTATTCTTCTTCCTAGGAGAATACTGTTCAATTGTTCTAATGTCATGTCTAACAGCAATCCTATTTCTAGGTGGGTACAACATGCCAGAACTATTTATCAACGACACCTTCGTTAACCTACAAAGTATTGTACTAGGAGTTAAGACATGTATTATTTGCTTTTTCTTTGTCTGGTGTCGAGCTACATTCCCACGAATTCGATACGACCAACTAATGGTACTATGTTGGACAGATATGCTTCCTCTAGCTATTGCCTTCGTAGTACTAGCTCCAAGTATTCTAATGGCATTTGATATTATCCCAACTCCCCTTACATATAAGTAGATTAAAAACTAATTAATGTATATAAAGCCTATAGTATAGCGGTTAGTACCCATCGTTGATATCGGTGTGGCAGAGGTTCGATTCCTCTTGGGCTTAAGGTATTTAATTATAAATATAACCAAAAAAGCGCTGAGATTGCTAATTGATATAAGGTAAGACAATAAGATTAAGAATATAATATCTATGCGAGTAATAAAGAGTAATGCACTACTATCTATTGCTAATAGTTACATTTGTGATTCACCACAACCTATTAACATTAGCTACGCATGGAATTTTGGTTCACTACTAGCACTTTGTCTAGGAACACAAATTCTAACAGGTGTTATTCTAGCAATGCACTATACACCTAATATTGATCTAGCATTTATCAGCGTTGAACATATCATGCGGGATGTTAACTACGGATGGATGATTCGATATATTCACGCTAACACAGCGTCATTCTTCTTCATCTTTGTATACCTACATATCGCACGAGGACTATACTTTGGATCATACAAGTCTCCTCGAATTCTACCATGGTCAGTAGGAGTTATTATTCTAGTCCTGATGATGGGTACAGCCTTCCTAGGTTACGTACTACCTTACGGTCAAATGTCACTTTGGGGTATTTCAAATTGCCCGACATGTTCTAATACTGTGATTTATGCAGTTGTACTTGTACTTATTAATGTATATCTTCGGTCTGGAATGCTAGCTAAGCGAATTTCAGCTATTAGCCGAGTAGGACCCCATAATATAACTATTCTTAGCATTATTACTGGTTCTCTACTTGGAGATGGTCATGCTGAACAGCGAGTTCAAGGAAATGGTACTCGTATTACTTTCTATCAAGCAGGTAGTCATATAGAATATCTACTATGGCTACATGAACTTATCTCTTCTCTTGGTTATTGTAGCCCTATCACACCTGTTATCCAAACACGTGTTGATAATGGAATCACTCGGTACGTAATTCGATTCCGAACTTACACATATAGTAGTTTTAACTTTATCTTTTCAGATTGGTATGTTAACGGCATTAAGATTGTACCAGCTAATATTGCCATGTATCTTACTCCACTAGCACTTGCTATTTGGATTATGGATGATGGTGGTCGAATGGGTTACGGTCTAAAGCTAGCAACAAACTGCTTTACATATAATGACTGCGTATTTCTTTCTAACACTCTAGCAGAACTATATGGAATTAAGTCTTCAGTACAAAATGCTGGGGTACCTAACCAGTATCATATTTATGTGTGGTCCGAATCTATGCCTCTACTACGAGATCTAGTTCGACCATATTTTGTACCATCTATGCTTTATAAGCTAGGTGAATAACCTTATATCATATAATACTCCCCATCACAGTATAAGAATATAGTCATATTTATATATGGCGACACTGATGAAAACGGTTAAAAATCTATAATTTCTGATTCAGACCGTCGGTTACTATAATATTATGGATATTATTAGTGGTCGCTACAGACTGGTTCATCGGTGGGTATCATCTAAAATGGTGCTTAATGTACAGTCGGAATTTCTATTAGATATATCTAATTATAAGGCCTGCGTTCCTTTTAATTTAGGATTTAAGACAGGTACATGGTCATATTCGGAAATTTTTTATCGTATATGATTAGATAATTTGGCAACTGTAATTACTAATATGCTATCTGCTATTCCTTGGATTGGTACGGACTTTACACAATTTGTTTTTATCCTTTGTCTAGTATCATTTCATGTATTTTTCAGTTCAGAATTTCTACCTACTGTAGGTAATATGAATAGTCGATCTATTCATCCACGTAATAGTAAGGACAAGAGTAAGTATCAAAATGTTAGCTATGACTTCATATCTATGTTTGCTGGCTTTGTAGATGGAGACGGCTATATTAAGCTTACTCGGGCTACTGATGGTTATATCTCTTTTGAGCTAGTTATTTCTCTAGACGTACGAGACGCAGAACTTCTACGCTATTTCTATTCTGTACTACAAGTAGGTCGTATTAACTATTACAATACTACAGTAAAGTATATTATTGGGCGAATCGATCTTCAAGAGATTGTATTTCCTCTTCTAATTCATCATGGTATTTATTTTCTTACTGATACACGTCGGCAACAATATGCACTAGCTCTACATGTACTAACTAATAATATTGTATGGTATGCAGACGTACCCACTAATTTTAATTCTAATATCTACCCTCTACCTACTACTCCAGCTGGATATCTATCTATTCCTTTCTTTCGGAATTGGGTTGTTGGTTTTGTTATGGCTGAAGGATCATTCCACATTAAGGCTTCTAATGAGTTTTATTTCTCTATCCGACAACGTGAACATATTACACTTTTTGAAGCTTTCCGAATTCTATTTAATACGACTCGAACTATTGACATATCTACTATTGGATATTCAAAGTTTAATGTTTCTTCCGTTAAGGATCTAAATACTGTGGTTCAATTCTTTTCTCATTCAGGGCTACATCCAATTGTAGGTTACAAGAAGGTACAATATGACAATTGGATTAACAATATACGAAACGTAAAGCGGTTTAAGAATATTAATCTGCCAGAACATAAAGGATATAAAGTTGCTTTTTGAGGTGACTCAAATTGAAAAAAAGGGTGAATTGCAAGAAACTCTTAATCATATAACTCAACCCCTAGATTAAGACAATTTGNTAAGACAATTTGCAGCTAAGTCTAGATTAGTATTTATATAAATCTAGAAAAGTTCAACGACTAGTTGGTGAGTAATACTAACAATAATCCAACCTAGAGCGCCCTTTCACTCTAAACGTAGTGAATGACATAGTCTAATCTTACTAGAAATAGTAAGCAGGCTTTTATAAGCTATAATGTTGTATGGGGTGGATTCTCTGTTAATAATGCTACACTTAACCGATTCTTCTCACTTCACTATCTACTACCATTTATTCTAGCAGCTCTAGCTCTAG
>NZ_BAAGRK010000003.1:0-1576998 GCF_054782995.1 Microbacterium neimengense | reverse complement strand
GGGCCGGCTGCGCCGGGGCCGGGGCGGGCTCGGGCTGCGCCGGCGCGGGCGCGGGCTGCGCCGGGTCGGCGGGCGCCCCGGTCGGAGTCGGCGTGGGCGTGGGTGTCGGCGTGACGACCCGCGAGGGCGTGGGGCGCGGTGTGGTCTGCGAACCGTGTTGAGAGGTGGGACTCGACGTCGCGACGGGAGTCACCGACACCTCGCGCGGATTCATGGCGCCGTATGCGGCAGTACCAACCAGGAGCACCACGAAGCCGCCTGCGGCAACGGCCGCTCCCACGCGCCGCATCGCCGGCAGCCCGGCCCAACTCGATCGCCGGGTGACCACCACATAGACGCCGGTGACGAAGGCGATGAGCCCCGCCATGATCAGCAGTCCCCCGATTCCCGTACTGAACAGGCTGACGATGAGCAGCAGAGCGAACAGCGCTCCGCCGACGACCGTCCAGAGACCGAATCGCTTGCGCGCGGGCACGCGTGACATCTTCCCCCCAAGGTTTCGCAACGGCCCCCACAGCCGTCGCCTCCAGAGTATCCGGGCTACCGGCACCCAGATCCCGACCGTCCGGTCGGAGATAACGCCCCGCGTCGGAGGTTTCTGGCCACATCCTCCGACATCCGCGCGATTCTCCGACCGGCGGGATGCGGGAGCCGACCGGCAGCGGGCAGCGGGCAGCGCAAGGGGTCAGCGGGGGTCCGGAACGGACTTATGCTGAGCGCGATGTCCACAGCTCTCGTTCCCCCCGTCGAGGTCGTGATCCCCTGGCGGGACGCGCCGACTCGCCGCGCACCGTTCGCGCTCGTCCGCCGCTGGTACGAGACCCATTTGCCCGAAGCGTCGGTGCGCACGATCGACACCGACGACGACGTGTTCGTGCTCGCCGCGTGCCGCAACCTCGCGATGCGCACCGCGCATCCGGATGCGGTCGTCGTGATCGGCGACGCCGACACCCTGCCCGAGGAGGAGCCGCTGCGCGCCGCGATCGCCGCGGCCCGCACGAGCGGACGAGTCCACCTGCCCTACGACGAGTACCGCTGGCTCGGCGCGAGCGGCTCCGCCGAGTACGCGGCCGGCACACCGCTCGTCGAGTGCACCGTCGAGCAGTACGTCGAGGGGGCCTGCTCCGGCGTCTACGTCGCGGCCCCGCAGACATGGTTCGCGCACGGCGGCCAGGACGAGGCGTTCCGCGGATGGGGCTTCGAGGACGCGGCCTGGTACCTCACCCATCAGGCCGTGCTGGGCGAGCCGCCGCGCCGCCACGCCGGTCGCGTCTACGCGCTGCACCACGCGGCCGAGCAGCGCGTGGGCGCCGGCTACGAGGCCAACGAGGCTCGCATGGGTCTCTACCGGGCCGCGGCCAGCGACCCCGGTGCCATCGCGCGCCTCGTCGGCATCTCCTGATCCCCGGAATTCCCCGCCGAGCGAGCATCCCTTCGTCGAACGAGCACTCGATCAGCTGCTCGCTCGGCGATCGGATCGCTCACTCGCGCCACGCACTCGGCGCCACCGGGCTGGGCGCCACGGGCTCGGGGCCAGCGGAGCCCGACCGGGTTCAGGCCAGGGCGTCGAAGGCCCGGAGCGGGCCCGGGCGCTCACGGCCGTCTTGCCGCATCCGGGAGCGCAGTGCGGGCGCGGCCGCATCCGCGTGCAGCTGCCGGGCGACCGCGTCGGCCAGCTCTCCGGCGCTCGCACGGTTGGGATCGCACGCGATGCCCACTCCCGCGCGCTCCAGGGCCGCCGCCCCCGCGAACTGATCCGTCGAGAACGGCAGCACCACCAGCGGCACGCCCTGCGCGCACGCCTCCGTGACGGAGTTGTTGCCGCCGTGGGTGATGGCGGCGGCCGCCGCGCCGAGCAGACGTACCTGCGGCAGGTACTCGCGTACGAGCCAGCCGGCGGGGATGTCGCCCCACATCGAGGTGTCGGCGGCGCCCGTCGCGATCGCGGCGCGCACGCCGAGCGCGCGCAGCACCTCGACCACCCGCGCCAGCACGTCGTCGCGCACCGACAGGAAGCTGCCGAAGCTCACGTACACGTACGGTTCGCCCTCGCCGATCCAGCGCGAGATCGACGGATCGACGCTCTCCTCGCGCAGCGTCGAGCCCAGGAAGGCCCCGGGCGCCATGGCGCGACCGTCGCCCTCGGCGAGCTGCTCGGGGTAGTTGTAGAGCACCGTGTCGCCGTGCGACGCGAAGGCGTCGGTCACGACGTCAGCCGAGGGGTCGACCTCGGATGCGGCCTCGTTCCACTGCGCGGTGAATCGCTCGGACACCTCCGCGGCCAGCGTGCGCAACGCCGTCAGGCTCGCCGCATCCGGATCGAAGGCGCGAGGCCAGAACGGCGGCACGCCGTAGAGCTCTCCCGGCACCGGCAGGGCGGTCGGATGGCCGAGCACGACGTCCCCGTACGCGACGCCGGCGGCCTGCATCGCCATGCGCGCACTGAACGCGAGGTGGTCGACGAGGATGCGGTCGGGCTGCACCCGGTCGATGATCGCCAGCGTCTGCCGGCCGCGGCCCACCGGGTCCCACATCAGGTCGGTCAGCCGTTCCCGTGCCTGGTAGGTGAGCGTCTCGACCATACCCAGGCGCGTGGCGGAGAAGAACCCCTCGAGCGACGAGGCCTCGTCCGCCTGCTGCTGAGCGGTGCGCATGACTCCCGCGTTCGCACCGCGTCCGAGCGACAGCTCGACGTGCGCGAAACCGGCATCCGCCACGATGGGCGCCGTCGCGGGCCCGGTCGCCACGGTGACCTCGTGCCCGCGGTCCTGCCAGGCGGTGGCGAGGGTCGCGAGCGGCAGCAGGTGCGAGGCGTAGTCCGGACTGATGACGAGCAGTCTCACGAGGGCAGCACCGCCAGCCGGGCGAGGTACGCGTCCTGCGAGGCGACGGCCTGGTAGAGCGGGGCGAGGGTCGCCGCCATCGCCTGGATCGTGAACCGCTCGGCGACCATCGCGTGCGAACGCTCGGCAACGGCATCCGGGTCGATCTTCGCGTGGGCGAGCGCATCGGTGATCGCGGCGACGAAGCGCTCGCGGTCCCAGGTCGGCGCCAGAAATCCGGTGCGACCGGGCTCGACGTAGGTGGCCGGCCCGCCCGCGTCCGGTGCCACGACGACGAGTCCCGTCGCCATCGCCTCCAGCAGGGCGATGCCGAACTCCTCCTTGATGCTCGCGCAGACGTAGACGCCGTGGGGCGCTGCCAGGCCAGCCAGTCCCGCACGAGCAGCCGCCAGCCACAGCGCGGTGACGCCGTTCGGGCGGTGTCCGGGAAGCAGGAGGCCGTGCGCGGCACGCTCGGAGGCCGGGACGATCGCGTCGATGCGCTCGAGCTGCTCCCGCTCGTCGACGGACGGATGCGAGAGGTCTCCGCCGATGATGAGCAGGTTCGTGCGCGCGGCGAGCGCGGAGCTGTGCCACGCCTCGACGAGCGACGCCATGCCCTTCACGCGGTGCAGGCGCCCCACGCTGACCAGCAGCGGCAGGCCGCGGCGCTCCTCCGGCAGCGCGGCGAGCATCCGCTCGAGTTCTTCCAGGCCCGCCGGGGCGTCGCCGTCGGCACCGTGGGCCGCGACGCGGGACACTGCGTCGTCGACGACGGCGAGGTCGACGCCCTCGGCGACCACGGTGTGCCGCTCGGCGTGCGCGGTGATGTCCACCCCGACGAGCCGCTTCATGTCGTCGGCGAGCGTCGGGCGGGGAAAGAGCACCGTGTGCTCGGCACCCGCCGCGAGCGACTGCACGAGTCGGGCGCGGAACCAGTAGTGCTCGCGCAGGTCGGCCTCGCCGAAGCCCTCACGTGTGAGCTGGCCGGATTCCTCGAGCGACGTGATCACGGAGTGCGGGTCGGGCGCCAGTGTGAAGACGGTGGGAATGCCGAGTTCGCGGGCGACGTCGGCCGCCGCGAGGCTTCCGACATCAGCCATGCGCAGGTGCAGCACGTCGACGCGGCCCGCGGCGCGCAGCACTCGGCGGATGCCGCGACGCGCCTGGACGCGCAATCCCCACGCCGCTGCGGAGGGAACCGGCGAGGTCGCCATGGGCACGCGTCCGAAGCGGTGCCCGCCCCGGGTGCCCGCGACGTCCAGGAGATCGCTCGCGGCCTGGTCGATGCTGCCGCGTCCGAGGGTGATGACGCGCTCCACGAGTCCGGAGTCGTCGGCGACCAGCGCGTCGCCCAGGCGCACGAGCAGCGTCGCGATGCCGCCGTTGTCACCGGCGCCCGCCGTCGCCAGCTGCGCATCCATGTCGGCGTGCAGGAACAGTTGCGCGATCGTGCGGGGTGCATCGGCTGCATCCGGCTGCGGGGGCACGAGATCCAGCAGCGCCAGCCGCGCCACCGAGGCCAGCCGGCCCGTGGTCGACATGAGCTCGTCGAGCGTGCTCTCCACGCCGGGGTGGCCGGGCCGCTGACCCAGCGCGGCGATCGCGGCTTCGCGCACCGCGGGGTCTTCCCGCTCGTTGCGGGCGATCGCGATCAGGGGCCTCGTCGCCAAGGGCGCGCGCACGAGACCGAGGGTCTCCACCAGGCGCGCTCGTGCGGAGGGCTCGTCGGTCGACACCAGCGCGGCCTCGAGCGCGACGGCCAGCACCTCGCCCGAGGGGACCGACCAGCCTTCGAGCGTGCGCTGAGCGAGCATGGCGGAGAACCCGCCGGCGGCGACCATCGCGATGAGGCGCCCGACCGCGTCGAGCCGGGGCAGCCCCTGCGACAGCGCCCATGCCGCGTGCTCGCGCACGTACGCACGGCGATCGGACAGCAGCGCCGCCAGCATCCGCCCGGCTTCCTCGTCGGTCATCGCTCCCAGCGCGTGCACCGCTGCCAGCGCGCGCACATCATCCTCGCTCGCGAGAGCCGCGGCAAGATGGCGCAGCGAACGCACACCCGGCTCGCGCCCCGCCTCGAACGCCAGCTCGTCGGCGCGGCGCAGTGCATCGACGATCGTCGGAGCGCTCTGCACCGCGTCCATGGACGTCTGAATCCCCACGTCCCACTTCCCTTCACCGTCGCCGGACGGCCACGAGCGGATCGATCGTAGAGAACACGTCTGAACAGCAGGCTAGCGTTGAGCCGCACCCTTTCCCCCGCTACTATCCCGGAGCCCGCGTGAGCGTTCTTGCCATCGGCGATGTCGGCGTCGTCGACGACCTGTTCCACGTCGGCGACGAGGCGATGTTCGACGCCGCCGTCATCGAGCTCCGCCGCCGCGGCATCGAGACGGTCGGCATCTCCTCCGCCCCCGCCGACACGCGCGCACGGTATGGGATCGACGCCGTCGACCGACTCGGTTTTGCGGGGCTCGACCGCGACGCCGCGGCTCGCAGGGCCGAGCAGCTGGTGGATGCGGCGACCGGGAGCACCGAGCTCGCCGCCGACGACCCGGCGCGAGGCGTGCTCCACGCGCTCGGCGCGGTCACCGGTGTGCTGCACACCGGTGGCGGCAATCTCGCCTCGCGGTGGCCGGTGCACATCTACGAGCGCACGACCCTCACCCGGATGGCGGCCGCACGCGGACTGCCGGTCGTCTTCAGCGGCCAGACCTTCGGACCCGACCTGACCGCAGCTGACGAGGCCAGGCTGCGCGCAGCGCTCGCGGACGCCGCGCTCGTCGGTGTGCGCGAGGGCAGCACCGAGGCCCTGGTGCGCGCGTGGGGGCTCCGCCCCCGCAGGCAGGTCGACGATGCCTCCTTCCTCGATGCCCCCACTGTCGCGCCCGCATCCGGACCGCTGCTCGTGAGCCTGTCCGGCTGGTACGCGCATCGCCCGACGGATGCGGTCGACGCCGCCCTTGCTCGCATGATCGACACGGCCGCCGAGCACACCGGCGCCCCCGTCGTCTTCCACGCGCACTTCGGCCCGCTCACCGACGGCGACGTGCGCGGAGACGTCGTCGTGCACGAACGCGTCCGCGCTCGTCTGCAGAGCCCCAGCAGGCTGGAGAGCACGGTCGACACGGCCCATGCGGTCGCCCTCGCCCGCTCGGCGCGCCTGCTCATCAGTTCCCGCTATCACCCCGTCGTGTTCGCGGCGCCGTCCGGCGTGCCCGTCCTGGCCCTTGCGGCAGACGAGTACACACGGATCAAGCTCACCGGTGCGCTGGAGCCCTGGGGCCAGGACCGTGTGTTCGACATCGACGACGCCTCCTCCGCATCCGCTGCACTGCCGGCCCTGATCTCTCGCGCCGCGTCGCTCCGTGACGCCGCGACCGAACGGTTCGACACCCACCGCGCGCGGGCGTCCGAGTGGTGGGACCACGTGGCGGCGGCCCTCGGCTGAGGTCTGGGGAAACTCCAGGCGCACCCTCTACCCTGACCGCGATGACCCGACGTCCCTCCGCCGCCCGTCGCCGACCGCCCGCCCGGCGACGCCCCGCGCATCGGCGCGCCCGGTCCGCGCGGCGACGCGGTGCGCGCGGCGGGCTCATCGCCGCGGTCGTCGCCCTGGCCGCCGCGCCCCTCATCCTGATCGCGGCGCTCCTGGTCGCCGGCAGCGCCGCGATCAGCGCCTTCGATGGCGGCGACCGGATCGACGTCGGCATCGGCGACACACCCCGCCCGCCCGGCATCGCGGAGCCGGGCATCGCGGGCTACGGTTCCGGTCAGCTCGCCAACGCGTGCACGATCCTCGCGGCGGGGCGCGACCTCGGCTTCGACGAGCGCGACCAGACCATTGCGATCATGACGGCGATGGGCGAATCGTCACTGCGAAACCTCGACTACGGCGACTGGGAGACGAGCGGGGTGACCAATCCCGACGGATCTCCCACGACCTCGATCGGGTTGTTCCAGCAGCAGGATTCTTGGGGCTCCCGCGAGGAGCGCCTCGATCCGTACACGGCGGCGACGATCTTCTTCCGCGCGATGGCCGAGCGCGTCCCGGACCGGGCCGCACTCGATCCAACGCAGATCGCACACGAGACGCAGGTAAACGCCGACCCCCTGCACTACGCCCGGTTCTGGGACCGCGCGGTCCGCGTCGTCGCGGCGCTGAACGGCACACCCCGCGAGGGAGACCGCACGGACGGCATCGCGCTCTGCCCCTCTTGAGCGGTGCCCTGCCGAACTGCCGCGGCGACCGGGACGGAGAACCACTCACCACCGGCGACGCGTCGGCGCACACCGCCTAGATTCGAAGGTCGCGCGGAGACTAACTCTGTCGGCGGATGAAGCGCATCAACGCGGCGATGATCCCGATGACGAGGATGATCAGCCCGATCCAGAGCAGGAACTTCACCGCTTCCACGAACACGCCCAGCAGCAGCAGAACGATTCCGATGATGACCAAGAGAACAGCGATTCCGACCATGCCCCCAGTCTGCGATGCGTCTCATGCGCGCGGGGGGCCCTTGACGAAGGCGACGGCACCGGGCAGGGGCGCCCGGACCCATCGATGATCCGCTTCGCTCCGGACCTTTCCCCCCTCGGGTGGTTCCTGTTCGCCGCCATGGTGCTGCTGGTCGCCACCTACCTCTACTTCTGGTGGATGGTCGTACGCGCCAGCGCCCACGCTCATGTGTCGCGTCGGACGATCACCGACGCCGACGTGGCGCACGCGTTGCGCACCGCCGCCGAGCGTGGGCACACCGCGCAGTTCCTCATCCAGATCACGACGAAGGGCGGCGCGCTGTCCGTCGTGCAGCGCGGCATCGACACGATCCTCGAGGGCGTCGCCGAATTCCCGAGCCTTCAGCGGGCCGTCTGGGTCGAGATCGTGACGGAGGAGGCACAGGAAGTCGCCGCCCTGGCGGCGCGCTACGCCGACGCGGCTGTGCCCGTCGTCCCCTTCCTCCTGCCCCCCGACTACCGCACGCGGCTCGGCACCCTGTTGAAGGCGCGCGCACTGGAGTTCATGGTCGACGAGCACCGGCGCCACCCGCGCGATTGCTACGTCGTCCACTTCGACGAGGAGTCCGTTCTCACCCCGATGAACCTCGCCCGGCTGGTCCACCGGCTGGCCGAGCATCCGGTCGGGATCTCGGAGGGCATGATCTCCTACGGTCTCGACTGGGACCGCGCGACGCTCGTCAACAAGGCGATGGAATCGAACCGGCCCTTCGGGTGCCACGAGTGCTACGCCGTCATGACAAGCCCTCCGCCGCTGCATCTGCACGGCTCGAATCTCGTCGTGCGCCAGGATCTGGAGAACGAGATCGGATGGGACATCGGCACGCTGGACGGCGCCGCTCTCATCGCCGAGGACCTGGTGTTCGGTCTGTCCGCCTACCTGCGCTTCGGCCGCGGGGTCTTCGGCTGGCACCACACGGAGATGATCGAGCAGCCGCCGTTCACGCTGAAGGCGGCGTACAAGCAGCGTGAGCGCTGGGTGTTCGGCGCCTTGCAGGCGTTGTCCCACCTGCAGCGCAGCCCCCAGTGGAGACGACTGTCACGCCGTGACCGCGCGCACATCGCCGTCGTGATCCGCGCACGCGTGTTCACCTACGCGCTCGGGTTTCCGATCTCGCTGCTCGCGCTGGTGTCCAACGCCTTGCTCGTCACCGCGGCGGCCGCGGAGGCGGTCGCGACCGGGACGCTCGATGTCGCGCCGCCCGAACTCACGGTGTATGGGATCGTCTCGGCCGTCGGTCTGACGCTGTGGCTCGCCGGCACCCAGCTCGGACTTTTCTACAACCTCCGCTACACCGGGATGCCTCGGATCGAGAAGGCGCGCGAGCATCTGCTGGTGCTCTTGGTGACGCCCCTCGCGGGCATCGTCGACACCGCGGGCCCTCTGGTCGCCGTCGCCAAATGGAGCCTCGGCATCCGCTCGGTGGCGTGGAAGCCGACGCCGAAACTCGCTCCTGAGCCCCGGTCCGCGCCGGCGCCCGCGCCCGCGCCCGTGTCCGGCGCGACGCCAGCGCGTTGATCGGTTCTGCGCAATCGCGTCACGATCGGGCGACTTCTGCATCTCTCAGGCATGCATCCTGCGCACACCGAGTTCACCGTTCCGACCCTTCGCGCGTGGCGGCGCTGGATGCCGCGGCACGCGACACGGTCCACGGCCAGGATCGTGCCCGATCGGATCGTGATCCGCGGGCCGCTCGTGCACATCTACTACGGGCAGGAAACGGCGATCTGGCGGCGGGGCCTGGTGAGCTTCTGCGTGCCGCGTGAGAGCGACGCCAGGAGGGGCCGACGCCTGCGGCGCTGTGTCGTGGTGACGGTCCCGGGCACCGCTTCCTGCTTCCTGGACTGCCGCGCGTTCACCGACGACGCGTTCGCGGATCTCGTGCGCCATCTGCGCAACTTCGAGTCCATCGGCGATTCTGCACAGAATGCGTGGGACCTCCATCCGCCCCTCGGCGAGGCCTTAGTCTGAGAAGACCCGAAGATGAGAGCTTTCTCACAAAGCACGACGACCCGAAAACCCATGCCCGAGCTGTCTGACGACGATCTCGTCGAGCGCGTCCGCGCGAACGACTCCCGCGCCTACGGCGAGCTGTGGCTGCGCCATTCCGCCGCCGCGCACGCCGTCGCGCGCGCGTTCACCTCCCTCGACCCGGACGACGTCGTCGCCGAGGCCTTCACCCGCATCCTCGCCGCGATCGGACGCGGCCAGGGCCCGGTCATGGGCTTCCGCCCGTATTTGCTGACGGCCGTGCGCAACGTCGCCGCCGAGTGGGGCTCCCGCCAGGTCAAGGCCGACGCGATGGACCTGGAGGATGCGGCCGATGCCGCATCCGTAGACGCGGAGAACTCCGCGTTGTCCGCCCTCGAGCGCGGCACGACCGCGACCGTGTTTCGCAGTCTGCCCACGAGATGGCAGGAGGCGCTCTGGTACAGCGAGGTCGACGGCCTCAAGCCGCGGCAGTTCGCGCCGCTGATGGGCCTCGCACCCAACGCCGCATCCGCGCTCGTGATCCGCGCCCGCCGCGGCTTCCGAGACGCGTGGGTCACGGCGCAGCTACGCAACCCGAGCGGTCCGCACTGCCACGAGACGCTCCCCCTGCTGGGCACCCACACCCGCGGCGCCCTCTCGCGACGCGACGCCCGACGCGTGGATGCCCACCTCGCCACCTGTACCGGATGCGCGCTCGCGTGGAGCGAAGCCCGCGACGTCGCATCGCGGCTCGCCCTCGTTCTCATTCCGCTCGTCGTGGGCGTCTCGGCGACGGCGAGCTACGCCGCGTGGGCGCAGTCCGGCGGTGCACAGGCCGCGGCCGTGGCGATGGCCGCCGGGAGCGGTGGGTCCGCATCCGGCAGCGGCTGGCTCGGCGCGCTGCGTCCTCGCGGGGCCGGTCGCAGTTCCTGGCAGGTCACCACCGTCGTCGCCGTCTCGGCGGTCGCCGTCGTGGCCGGCGGCGTGGCGTGGGCGGCCGCCGGCGGCATCGGCGACATGCTCGCCCCGCCTGTGCCCGCGGCGATCTCGCCGGCGGATTCCGCGGCCGAGTCGCCGAACATGACGACACCGGAGAACCCGACTCCCGAGGTCTTCGTCACCCCGGACGCCGCGGCGACCCCGACGAGCGCACCGACGCCCGCACCGACGCCGCAGGCCTCTCGCACCCCCCGCGCTCTCCCTCCGCAGACGGCCCAGGCGCCGACACCTGCCCCTTCGAGTCCCTTCGGCCTGCCTTCGCCTTCATCTACACCGTCGATCACGCCCACTCCGCGCCCCACGGCGTCGCCCTCGCCGACCGTGTCGCCGGCGCCGGCCCCGTCGCCCTCGCCGACCGTGTCACCCATGCCCTCGCCGTCACCCACCACCTCACCGTCACCCACCACCTCACCGTCACCCACCACCTCACCGTCACCCACCACCTCGCCGTCACCCACCACCTCGCCGTCACCCACCACGTCACCCTCGCCGTCGCCGTCACCGTCCCCGAGCGGGCCCACGGAGCCGACAGAGCCGGGATGTCCGTGGCCCTGGGGCTGGTTCTGCTTCCCGTTCTGAGCGGACGATCTCGGAAACCGCGTCACGAAACCGCCTGAGACGCATCTCTCCTCGTAGGAAACGCGATCCCCGCGTCACCGCAGACCCGAGAGGCCCCGCAGATCGTGAGCGACGTCACCCGCGAACCACCCTGCCCCTTGACCGCCGCCGTCGACGAGGAGGACTGGGAGCGCGTCACCAGGGTGATCGCCGAGCACTGGTCGGAGCTCATCCTTCACGATGCCCCGACGCTCCTGGCTGCGTTGGAGCGGCTGCCGCCGTCGACGCTCGCCGCACAGCCCCGCTACGTCGCCGCACGCACGTACTTGCGGCACCTCTCCCACGGCGAGGGAAGCGTCCATCGCTACCGGCATTCCGCGTTCGAGCGGCCCGACTCACTGCTGGATGTGCTCGTCGAGCACACGAGTCGCGCGGCCGCCGAGCGCAGTACCGGCCATGTCACGGCCGCCCTCATCCACGTCGAACGCGGCCGTGACGCGCTCGAGGCCGCCGCGAGCGAAGCGGTCGAGGCGGCCCAGTCGGCGCTGCCCCATCTTCATGCGCAGTGGGCGCGTGTGCGCGAGTTCGCCGGTCAGGTCGAGCAGGCCGTGACCGAGTACCAGGACGCGTACGACCTGGCGGTCCTGATGGACGACCCTCTCATCCGCGCGTCCGCATCCTCGTCGCTGGCCGGGATCCACGCGCTCGCGGGTCATCGTTCGGCCGCGCTCCACTGGCTGCGCATCGCCGAGCCCGGCTCGCTGAGCACCGCGGCCGCGAAGTACGGCGTGCCGGCTCGGTTGGCCGAGGTTCTGCACCACGGCGATCTGCTGCGCAATGACGATGCCGAGCGCGCTCTCGCGGCGATCGATCACGCTGCGCTGGGTGAGCACTGGGCCCATGTGCTGCATGCCAAGGCGAGATTCGCGTCGGCAGCTGACGCCGCAGCGCTGCTCACCGAGATCGACATCGCCGCGGCCTCACGGCCAGGGCCACTGAGCGAGACCGGCCTGACCGCCGAGCTCGTGGCCGGCGCGCGCATCGACCTGCTCCTGCGCCTGGGCGCGCTGACGCGGGCGACCGCGGTGCTCGAGAAGGCCGAGGAAGCCATCTCTCGCAGCTCGCGCGTCGACGGATTCGACCTCTGGCCCGTGGAACCCGGCTATCTGACGCTCGCGCGAGGGCGCGTGGAATCCGCCGCCGGTCAGCACCGTCGCGCAGTCGCCACTCTCACGTCACTCATCGAGGAAGCGAGTTCCCGGCCGCGACTGCTGGTGGAGGCCCTCATGACCGTGGCCGTCGCGAGTCTGCGTCTGGGCGAGCCGGCCAATGCAGGCGAGGCGACCGCGCACGCTCTCCGCCTGGCGCGCGAATACGACCTCGCCGGCAGCATGTCCACCGTGTCCCGCGGCGACTTCGATCTGCTGGTGGAGACGGCGGGGCTGGCCGACGACGCGCTGGTCACGCACATCCGCGCATCGGCCCGCTTTCCCGAGGCCGCATCCGCGCCCTCGCTCACCGCTCGGGAGCGGGCGGTGCTGCGTGAGCTGACCACGGGCGCTACGACGGCCCAGATCGCCGAAAGACTCTTCGTGAGCCCCAATACCGTCAAGACACAACTCAGCAGCGCGTACCGCAAACTCGGCGTCGCCTCTCGTAAGGAGGCGGAGGCCGCCGCTCGACGGCTCGGGCTGAGCTGACGGATCAGGGTCGGCGTCAGCGACCCATCACCTGGGTGAGCATCCATCCGCCCGCCAAGACGAACGGAGCCGCCGCAGCGACCGCCACGAGACCGATGACGCCGATCCATCCGAGCACGACGAGCGCCAGCGCGGACCCGCCGCCACGCGGGCGCAGCGGCGGGTGGAGGGACAGCGTGCGGAGGTTCTCGGTGGTCATGCCCCCAGCCTCGCGACACGCGCGCCCGGGCGCATCAGACGTCGGGATGACCCGCATCCGCCTCGGGGACGATTCGCGTGATGACCGTCACACCGCGCGTGGCATCGTGCCCCGCCACGGGCGGCGGGTGGGGGCGGGGACAGCATGGAACGCCGCCTCCACCCAGCTCTCGAGCTTCCAGGTCGGCACGCGGAAGATCCGCGCGACCAGCACGACCGGGTGCCCCGCCTCGACGACCGCGGCGACGGCGAACTGCTGCAGCGACTCGAACGTGCGACCCGCCAACGCGCCGTGGCGGAGGTCATCGAAGGACCGCGGTAGGCGGATCGGCGCGGACGGCGCGATCGGAGCGGAAGGGGGCGTCTGCAGGCGCGGAGCAGGCTGCACGAACGGAGCGCTACGCGAGGGATACCTCGCCGGATATCCCGTCTGAGCCGTCGGGTCGGAGGCGGCGCGGTGCACGGGCCCCGCCGGCGCGAACGACGGCGCGCCCGAATTGCCGAGGTACCCGACCGGGGGCTCCCAGAGTTCGGGGACCTCGAGCGGGACGTAACCGGTGGGCGCCGGGCGGGTGGCAGGTGGCGCCACGGACGCTACCGTCGGCGCGACCGGCGCCGGCCTCGTCGTCGCGAACGACGCCGGCCTCGTCGTCGCGAATGACGCGCGCGTGGGCATCGCCCGCTCGACGGTCGGACGTTCCGTGGCCGCCGGATGCGGTTCCTCTGCGCTCTCGGGCACGCGCGCCATCCGCATCGCCACCACGATCAGGGCAGCGATCGCGAGGGCCGTGACGACGAGAACGGGGTTCTCGCGTGCCCAGACGATCAGGTCCATGACGCTTCCTCTTCCGCTGCGGCATCCGGACGCAAGCGTCGCGGATCGTGCCGCGCTCGGAGGGGGTCGGGTGGCCCGTCAGAGCTGGCACACGAGGTCTTCACGGGAAGACTACTCCTCCGCGCCCGCTCGGCAACGATCCGCGAGGATCGATTCCGAAGCGAAATGAACGGCGGGCCTCGGATGTTCGGGACCGGGGCCCGCCGCGCAAGAGCCTTCGCGGGGACCTTGCAGCGCCCATCATGGTCGACCAATCCCGGTGCGGACTCTGCGGATGCGGTGAATTCGCCCGGCGATTCACCCGCCGTACGGATGCGGAGAACTGCTCAACCGGAAACACCGTGTTCATGAACCATCTCTAGTGTTCGGCGCATGGCACACGCACCGATCAAGGCCGTCATCCCCGCCGCAGGGCTCGGGACCCGGTTCCTCCCCGCGACGAAGGCGATGCCGAAGGAGATGCTGCCGGTCGTCGACAAGCCCGCGATCCAGTACGTGGTCGAAGAGGCCGTGGCCGCTGGTAGCGACGACGTGCTGGTCATCGTCGGGCGCAACAAGAACGCCCTCGCGAACCACTTCGACCGCGTCGCGGAGCTCGAGCACACGCTGGAGAGGAAGGGCGACGCCGCCAAGCTGGAGAAGGTCATGGAGGCCAGCAGGTTGGCCGACGTGCACTTCGTGCGGCAAGGCGACCCGCTCGGACTCGGCCACGCCGTGCTGCGCGCCCGCAAGCACGTGGGTCATGAGACGTTCGCCGTTCTCCTCGGCGACGACCTGATCGATGCCCGTGATGTGCTGCTCGCGCGCATGATCGAGGTGTCCCAGGCCCGTTCTGCGACCGTCGTCGCACTGATGGAGGTCGATCCGTCGCAGATCCACCTTTACGGCTGCGCGGCCGTCGTCCCGACCGCCGAGGACGACGTCGTGGCCATCACCGGCCTCGTCGAGAAGCCGTCGGCCGCCGACGCACCGAGCAATCTCGCGGTCATCGGGCGCTACGTGCTCAAGCCCGAGATCTTCGACGTGCTCGAGAAGACCGCGCCGGGCAAGGGCGGCGAGATCCAGCTCACCGATGCACTGGAAGCACTGGCCGAGGATGAGAGCATCGGCGGCCCGGTCCTGGGCGTCGTCTTCCGCGGCCGCCGTTACGACACGGGCGACCGGCTCGACTACATCAAGTCCAACGTGCAGTTGGCCCTCGACCGCCCCGACCTCGGACCCGATCTCGCGGACTGGATCAAGAAGCTCGCCACCGCTCTCTGAGCGCGACGAGGGCGCACAGACGAGAATCACATCGCCCATCGATAGCCGAGAACGGGCAAAGTAGGAGAACACACCCGAATCCTCCGGAAGGCACGGCATGAGCGACGCGCGCCCAGACTCCCCCGACGACTCGCAGGCTGGCTCCAGCCCGTTCGATGAACTGATGCGCCCATCCTCGGGCGAAGACGGCAGCACGTTCTCGGTGGGGTTCCGGGGCTATGACCGCCACGAGGTCGATGCGGCCATCTCCGAGCTGACCACCCGACTGCAGCGCACCACGGCGGAGCTCGGGACAGCCGAGGCGCGCCAGCGAGAGACCCTCGATCGGCTGCGCGAGCAGCAGCAGGCCGAGATCGAACGCCTCGTCTCCGAGACCGAGGAGTCGGTGAACCGGCTGCGCGAGGAGCACCACGAGCAGGCGGCACGACTGGAGGCCGATCTGCAGACGGCGACCGCGCAGATCGCCGAATCCGAATCGCGCATCGCGGCCCTGACCGCGCAGCTCGTCGAGCGTCCGGAGGGTGCAGAAGGGACGGAGAGCGCGGCGTCAGAATCCGCCGACCCGTCGACGCGCGACCAGTTCGAGGCCGTGCTCCGCGTCGCCGAGGAGCAGGCCAGCCTCATCGTGCAGAACGCCGCCGCGCAGGCGGAGCGCCTGCTCGAGGCAGCGCGCGAGGAAGTGGCGACCCAACGCGCCCAGGCGCAGGCGGACGTCTCCCGCATCCAGGCACAGGCGCAGCACGATGCCGATCAGGTGCGTCTGCGCATCGATACCGAGTACACGGCGCACGAGGCGACCATCCAGCGCGAGGCGGCGCACGCCGCCGAGAAGCTCGCGCAGGCCGAACGAGAGGCCGAGACGATCCGTTCCGAGGCGGAGAAGGGGGCCGCGGCGCTGCGAGCAATGGTGACGCGCGAGACGGCGCAGTTGCGCAGCGACACCGAGCGCGACGTCCGCGAGATGAACGCACGCCTGCTGGAGTTCGAGGAGACACTGACTCGTCGTCAGGATGACGCGCAGCAGGAGTTCCTGGTGCTGCACAATCAAGCGGTCGCGCACGCCGAACGCATCACCTCCGATGCCAACGATCAGGTCGCCGCCTCCCTCGAGCACGCTCAGCGCATCTCGGCGAAGGCGGACGACTACGAGAAGCTCATGAGGGCTCAGGCCGCGCAGATCGAAGCGGACGCGCATGTGCGGGCGCAGGAGAACCTCGACCGCGCACGCACCAAGGCGCACAAGATCGTGTCCACCGTCATCGATCATTCGACCGCGGTTCTGCGCGATGCGGAGGACCGGACCCGCGCACTGCGATGGCAGCAGCAGCAGCTCACGAGCTTCATGTCGGAGGTGCGTGAACTGATCCGTCCGGAGGGCGTGCTCGCTGCGGCGGTCGGCGCGGACGAAGCGACAGCCGACGCGGCGGGCGACGACCTCGAAGATGATGGCGAACACGCCTGAGCGGTAATGCTCAGATCCATGAATCTCCTGTGATCCATGTGGTTGAATTCATCTGAGTGGTCGCTCCCCGCGAAGGCCCGGCCACTCGCACCCGAGCTGGGGCCCTGGCCAGATGCTCATACCCCCTCCCCGGCGGCGCCGAGGAGGGGGTTCTGCGTTTCGTGGTCAGCGCGTGAGCACCGCGGCGGCGACGAGAGCCACGACGCCGCCGGCGAGCAGGAGAACGCCGACGTAGAGGGACCAATGCGGACGCTGCGAGAGCTGGCGGTGGAGGCGACGGCGACGACGGGCGCGCGCTTTCGCCTCACGGTCGCCGACCGCCGCCTCACGGGTTCCGACGCTCGAGCGATATTCTGAGCGCGAGTACGGTGCCTGCATGCGTCCTCCCAAGGACTCAATGGTTGGAGCCGGACGACCGTCGAGACGCCGGAGCATCAGAGTCGGGAGCCCCCTCATCCGCCGGCCTCCCCCGAAGATACCCACGCATGTTTTCCTGCAGGTTGCGGGTGAGTACTTTCCCGTCGCCGATCACGACCCACCCCCGGCGGCGGGCAGAATGCGACAAAGGAGAGAGGCCGCGATGGGCGCATCGGCAGGCGGGGGTTTCTCCGTCGAAGACGGACTGCTCGACCACCTCGACACCGGGATCGCGATCTTCGACCCCGACGGGCGTCTGCGCGCCGCCAACGCGGCCGCGCACCGTTACGCGCGGCTGCAGGGCGTGGATCTGGACGACCTCGACCTGGCGCGCTCCGTACGCGAGAGCCCGCCAGGGTACGACATCGACGACGCCCCCTTGCGCACAGAACAATCGGTCATCCTCGCCGCAGCCGAGGGCCGCGAGGCGCAGCGCACGGTATGGGCTGGCCCCGTCGATCGCCGCCGAGCGCTGCGCAAGTCGTCGCATCGAATCATGTCGGCGACGACGGAACTCGAGGCGACGGCGCTGCTCACACGGGACGTCTCACGACGCGCTCACCACGACCGGCTTCCCCACGACTTCCTCGCCTCGACCTCCCACGAACTGAGAAACCCGCTGACCCCGATCGTGGGACACCTCGATCTGCTGACCGACGACCTCGCGCGGGGCGAATCGAACGCGTCGGCGCGGCTCGAGGTGCTGCGGCGCAATGTCGACCGGATCATCCACCGTCTCGACGAGCTCCTGCTCCTGGAACACCTCGCGCCACGGCTCACGCTCGCGGAGTGCGATGCCGGCCAGATCGTCGAGGAGGCGGTCGCGGCGCGCGCCGAGGACGCGTCTGCGCACGAGATCCGCATCCTCGTCGACGTCACCCCGGCTACGGTCCACGCAGATGCGCACCGGGTGCGGATGGCCGTCGACGCCCTCATCGGCAACGCCGTCAGATTCGGCCCGCGCGGCTCCACCGTCACTGTGGCGCTCACGTCGGACACCTCCGCGGGACGGATCGATATCACGGTGATCGACGAGGGCCCCGGCTTCCGCCCGCCCGAGCTCGCCCGGGTCTTCGAGCCCTTCCACCGAGGCCGCGACGCACGCGCCAACGCCGTGCCCGGCCTAGGGCTCGGACTCAGCGTCTCGCGTGCGATCGCTCACGCTCACGGCGGCACCATCGACATCGTCAGCGAGCCTGGATCGGGCGCCGTGGTGACGCTCACGCTGCCCATCGACGGCCGGTGAGGGCATTCTCACGGCCCCGCCCTTCCGCCGCGGCTGCCGCTCGTGGTTTACTCCTTCCGAGCGCCCGCTCCCCGCGAAGGCCCGAGCGCTCGCACCCCGTAACGGCCCCTCGCCATCGCCGGCGAGGGGCCGTTCCCTGCACACTCAGCTGTGGGCGACGACGCTGTCCAGCACGACGGCGGACTCGATCGTCGTCGCGGCCACCTCGAGGTCAGGCACATAGGTCTCCCGCAGTCGGGTCGAGCTCTGCGCGAACCGCTGGCGGAGTTCGTCCGCCGCGACGTCCGGCGTGGTGACGGCGCAGACCATGGCGACCCGACCGGCCCCGATGAGCCCGACCTCGGCGTCGTCCGCGAGCGTCCGCGTGCAGGCGGCGACGAGCGCCGTGTTGACCTCGTCGATGTACTCCGGGCCGAACGATTCGCGGATCAGCTCCAGTTCGTCGACGGTCGCCACGCGCCAGGAGACGGCACCGTGCTCGTCGAGGATCGTCCTGGCGCGAGAGGCGAGTCGGTCGCGTGTGCCCACCTCCTGCACGCGTCGACTGGCTCGCTCGTCTCGGGCGGCGGCGAGCACGCCGAAGGCCAGGAGGATCACCGCGATCACTCCCGCAATGGTGGTGGGGCCGGTCGAGAAGTACTGCGCGTAGACCCCGTCGTACAGACCGTCGATCGCGAGGAAGACGGCGCGGCCGACGGAGAAGAGCGCGTACCCGACCATCGTCGCCGCGATCGCCAACGTGCCGCTCGTGGCACGCGCGCGGCCGACGCGCGCCTCGATCGCCGTCAGCGCGCATCCTGCGATCAGCAGCAGGATCTTGATCCCGGACGACACCGTTTCGGACAGCAGGATGCTGCACGCGAACATCGCGACGCCGCCGGCGATCACGGCCCACAGTCGCCACGGCGGCCGGTCGTTGAGCGCGCCGACCGCCACCCACAGCAGAGCAGGCGCCAGCACCATGGCCGCGTCGCCCGCGGCGAGCGTCCATACCTCGTGCTCGAACGAGAAGTAGATGACGTAGAGGATGCTGGAGAAGACCGCGAACACCGCGGAGGCGGTGGCGATGCCGAGGAAGGACCCGGAGCGGTACGAGGGACCGCGCACCCAAAGAAAGGCCGCAAGAACGACGAACGTCGCCACGATGCTGACGCCCACCAGCGGCAGGCCGGTCATCGCGTTCATGGCCGTCCCTTCCACCGCAGAATGAGAACGCCATGCTACGCGCGGGAGGATGTCGCCCGTCAGCCCAGCGCGGAGAACCCCGTTCGCCTACCGCCGGCGCAGCGGCCGAAAGCTCGGGATGGGAATGGGCTTGCTGATCGGGCTCGCCGGCTCCGGCGCGGCGGCACCGAAGCGCTCCTCGAACTCCCGCCGCACGTCATCCTCGAAATAGTCCGCGTCATCGCGGAGATCATCGTGCTCCTTGGTACTCATGACCGCCTCCTGCTGCGATCACGGTAAATCGGCGGACGCGGCACGCCACGGGGGTTGCGTATCCGTGGCGAGCGGTCTACTCGCGCGCGCTCGCGCCCATCGCCGCGACCGCTTCAGCGAGCAGCGGCCGCGGCATCGCGAGAACGAGTCGCAGGAATCCGGGAGCGGCACACAGTGCCCCATCGGTCAGTACGACACCGGCGCGCTCGCGGAAGAAGTCGGCGGGCACGCCCGGAAGCTCGAGGCTGCGCGCGTCGAGCCAAGCGAGGTAGGTGCCCTCCGGCGGCGTGTACCGCACCCCCGGAAGGTGCTGGGCGAGCAGGTCCACCAGCAGCATCCGATTGCCGTCGAGGTAGTCGAGCGTCTCGGCGAGCCAGGACTCTCCTTCCTCGTATGCGGCGATGGATGCGACGACGCCGAGAGTCGAAGCACCGTGCACGTGGGCGAAGCCCACTCGTCGATAGATGTCGTCGTCGTTCTGATTCGAAGTGATGAGCTGCGCGGCCTTGACCCCCGGGATGTTCCACGCCTTCGACGCGCTCGTGCCCGTGACGGTGTGCGCGGCGGTGACCTCGGAGAGGGAGGCGTACGGCACGTGCGCGACGCCGCCGTAGCGCAGCGGCGCGTGGATCTCGTCGGCGAAGACCCGGCCCCCGTGGCGCTCGACCACATCGGCGATCCGACTGAGCTCTTCACGAGTGAGGACCGAGCCGGTCGGATTGTGCGGGTTGCACAGCACGAGCGTGCGCGCGCCGGCGGAGAACGCCTCATCGATTCCGTCGATGTCGTGCTCCCATCGCCCCGCCACCACGCGCCCCGGCACCGGGACCACCGGGTGCCCGATCGCCGGGAGATAGGTGAGGAACGGCATGTACGCGGGTGTGGGAACGATCACCGGAGACCCGGCGGGGGCGAACGTTCGCACCGCGACCCCCAGCGCCGCCATCACGTCGGCGACGGGGTGCACATGCCCGGGTTCGATGCTCCAGTCGTAGGCGCGCCGCATCCATCCCGCCGTCGCGACCGACATCCGCTCTGCGAGCGCGGGAGACAGATAGCCGAGCGTCTCCTCCTCCACCGCGCGATGCAGCGCCGCCGTCACGACGGGCGCGGTTCCGAAGTCCATCTCGGCCACCCACGCGCCGATCTTGCCCGGATGCAGACTCCACTTGCGACTCTCCGGACGATCGAGCGTCTCGCGGCCGCGTTCGTCGTAGGGATGCGTCACACATCCGACGCTACCGGTGACGTGCTCTCGGTGCGCCCGGGATGCCGTATTCTGTCATTCAAGCAAGGGGAGTACTCCCGCTCGCGGTCGGCTCGTCAGTACGGATCCAACGTCGGATCCCGGGCCGCCGGTCCCGACCAGCATCGGGGCGGAGGAGACCTTGGCGTCATGACCGTACGCCCACCCCTTGGAGTTCTCCGTGAACGTCACCCCCGCCATCTGGCTCATCACGATCGCGATCACGATCGCCTTCTTCGTCTTCGAGTTCTTCGTGCACGTGCGCAAGCCGCACGCCCCCACGATCCGCGAGTCCGCCGTCTGGTCGGTCTTCTACATCGGCCTGGCGCTGCTGTTCGGCGTCGGGATCGGGATGGTCTCGGGCTGGGCGTTCGGCGGCGAGTACTTCGCCGGGTACCTGACGGAGAAGGCCCTGTCGATCGACAACCTCTTCGTCTTCCTCATCATCATGACGGGCTTCGCGGTGCCGAAGGAGTACCAGCAGAAGGTGCTCATGATCGGCATCGTGATCGCGCTCATCATGCGCGGCGCCTTCATCGCGCTGGGCGCGACCCTGATCGAGAACTTCTCGTGGGTGTTCTACATCTTCGGCGCGTTCCTGCTCTACCTGGCCTGGCAGCAAGCGTTCTCGAGCCACGAGTCCGACCCCTCGAACGGGCGGATCGTGCGGTTCATGCGCCGCATCCTTCCGGTGCGCGACGAGTACCACGGCGACCGGCTGACCGTGAAGATCGACGGCAAGCGCTTCGTCACCCCGATGCTGCTCACGATCGTGGCGGTCGGATTCATCGACCTGGTCTTCGCCCTCGACTCGATCCCCGCGATCTACGGGCTCACCCAGGAGGCGTACATCGTCTTCACCGCCAACGCCTTCGCCCTGATGGGCCTGCGTCAACTCTTCTTCCTCATCGGCGGGCTGCTGGAGCGCCTGGTGTATCTCGCACAGGGCCTCGCCGTCATCCTGGCCTTCATCGGCGTGAAGCTGGTCTTCCACGCGCTGCACGTCAATGAGCTGCCCTTCATCAACGGCGGCCAGCACATCGAGTGGGTCCCGGAGATCCCGATCTGGTTCTCGTTGCTGTTCATCGGCGCGACGATCGCCGTGGCCACCGTCGCGAGCCTGCTCAAGACCCGAGGCGACCGCCTGAAGGCCGACCGCGAACGGGTGCAGGGGCGCCCCGTCGCCACCGCGGAGGTCGACGAGCACTGACCGCCGACTCCCGTCGCCCGGCGAGGCGCCGCGTCAGCGCGGGCAGATCTCGAAGACGTAGTCCGCATCCCCCGGCATCGTGAGGTCGCGATCGCGCAGCACGAGGGATGCGGGCACCGCGGGGTCGGCGCAGAGCTCGTCGAACGGGCGGTCGGTCGCGTCGGTGTACTCGATCGCGACCACGGCGTCGCCGTAGACATCGGTGTAGGCCGCGCACTCGTCGTAGTACGCGCACTCCTCCACCACGGCGAAGTCGAAGCCGGCCTCGGCCCGCAGGCGCTCCGCATCCTCCGCCGCGTTCTTCTGACCCGCCGCGAGGCCCGCGCGATGCGCCCGTTCGACGAGCAGCGTCGCGAGGGCGAGGTTGTCGTCGGCGCTGAGGAGCCCCTCGGAACGAGTGTACGTGTCGAGGTTGTCGAACTCCACCGCCGCGTAGCCCGCCGCCGCACAGCCGTCGATCCACTCGCCGACGCGCGCCGCGATGGCCTGGCGACCGTCATCCGAACGGGTGTCGAGGAGCGCTTCGTCGGGCCAATCCGGGTCCATCAGGTCGGCATTGTTCTGCCGCAGGACCAGGTCGTCGGGCCACTCGTCGCGTTCGCTCGGCTGCGTCTGGAACGCGTTGAGATAGCAGATCGAGTACACCCCGGGCACAGGTTCGGCCGCGCGGTCGCGGGCGACGATCCCCACCCGCGGGTCCGGCGGATACGCGCCGCCGAGCTGATAGTCGACGGGCGTCGCCGCGGGCGGCCACCCCATCACCGAACCGGGACTCGGGCCCGCGGCCGGCTCGCTCGCGCACGCGACCGCGCCGGCCAGTGCGACAGCGAGTACGCCGGCGGCGAGCACCCGCACCGGCGCGAACGCGGCGCGGCAACGCGTCATGAGGCGAGCAGGGCACCCACCCGCGCGACGAGCTCGCGCGGCGAGAAGGGCTTCGTCATGAAGTCGTCGGCACCGGCGGAGAGCGCACGGGCGATGTCCTCGTCCTGCGCCCTGGCGGTGAGCATCATGATGCGGGTGTCGGCGAACGAGGCGTCACCACGGAGCTCGGCGCACACCTCCAAGCCGGTGCGGTGCGGCATCATCCAGTCGAGGATCACGAGGGAGGGATGCGCGTCGCGCGCTGCCACGAGGCCCTGCTCGCCGTCCGGTGCGACGGCGACCTCGTGCCCTGACGCTGCCAGGCGGTGCTGAATCAGCTGCGCCACATCGGAATCGTCTTCGACGACCAGAATGCTCGCCACGGCTGCCACCTCCTTGCAACCCTTGCCTCGTGTACGGGGCGGGCGCCGCCGAGAGGGTACGTTCACAGTATGAAGGCTGCGGCCCCGTTCGCGACACTCGGCACCCCGTCGAGGTCCGAATGGATCCCCCCGTGGTGGAGTTGGCCGATCGCCGCGATCGTCATCGCCGTCCTGGGCCTCACCGGGACGATCTTCACGCCTCCCGGAGGCGGCGCCGCCGCATGGTGGCCGGCCGCGGGCGCGTCAGCCCTCTTCGCGCTCCTCAATCCGCCGCGTCGCCGCGCGGCATCCGTGCTGCTCGTTCTCGTCGTGACGGTGATCCCCAACCTCATGTACGGCCGTTCGCTCGCGGTGTCGGTCGGCTATGCACTGGCGAACGCCACGGAGATCGCGGTTCTGCTGGCCGTGCTGGCGATCTGGGGCTACCGAGGATCCCGCGTGTTCGTGCTGCGCCGCACCCGCGAGGCGCTCGTGCTCGTCGTCGCCGGCCTCGCGGGCGCCCTCGTGGCCGCGCTTATCGCTGCGGCCACAGCCGCCCTGCTGGGCGGCGGTGACTTTTCGACAACGGCGCTGAGCGTTTTTCCCTCCCACGCAGCGGCCGTGCTTCTGATCGCCCCGTTCGCCTGCATCCCGCCCTCTTCCGGCCCAGTGGCCTTGCCGCGCTGGGAGGCGGTGCTGCAGCCCGCGCTGCTGCTCGGCGTGCTCGCGTTCGTCGCCTTTCCGCGCGTGGAGATCCCCCTCACGTTTCTGCCGTTCATGATCATCGCCTGGGGATGTCTGCGCCTGCCGTTCGTCATCGCCCTCATCGAGGCGCTGGCCGCGGGCGTCGCCATCCTCATGGTCACCCTGGTGGGGCGAGGGCCGTTCGCCCTCGGGCTCTCCCCGGCTGAGCGCGCGGTCACCGTCGAGATCTTCCTCATCGCGCTGGCAACGGTGTCCCTCCTGTTGCTCACCGCGCGGGCGGAGCAGCGTGAGGCGGCGCGGGTGGCAGCGCGCACCAGTTTCCTGCTCTCGGGCGGGCTGGTCGAGGCCGAGGTGGGCCTCGCCGTCGCGCGCCGCGACGGAGAGAGTACGCGTCTGCTGTGGGCGAATCCCGCTGCCCGATCGATGATCGCACTCGAGCTCGACGGCGACGACTGGAAAGGTCCCCTCGAGCAGGTCGCCCGCCACGCGAGCCGCGACGGCGTCGAGCGCGTGCACATCGACGGAGACACCTCGCTCCGCCTCGTGGCCAACCCGATCGAGAACGATCCCGGACTGTTCGCCGTGCAGCTGCTCGACGTGTCGAACACCGTCCGCATGATCCAGGCGCGCGCGGATGCGGAGCGTGAGCGTGCCGCGGCCACCGAACTGCGCGCCGATCTCAGCCGGCAGCGCGACGACTTCGTCTCGACCACGAGTCACGAGCTCCGGACGCCCTTGAGCAATGTGCTGGGCTACGCGGAGCTTCTCGAGGAGTCGCCCGCGCTGACTCCGCTCGAACGCGACTGGGTCGACCGCATCCGACGCAACGGCCTACGCCTGTCGGACCTCGTGGAAGATCTGCTGATGGTCGGCGGTGCCCACGCGACGCCCGTGAGCCCCGGCGAGCGGCGCACGCTCTCGGCCCGCTCCGTCGTGGCGGAGGTCGTCGCCGCGCACGGTGCCGCAGCCGATGAGAAGCGGCTGCGGCTCGAGATCGACATCGACGCCGGAACCAACGTGCACGGCGTTCCCGCCGACATCCATCGCTCCCTGACGGCTCTCCTGTCGAACGCGATCCTGTTCACACCGGCCGACGGCGACGTCCTCGTGCGCGTGCGCGACGACGGCGGGACCACCGAGTTCTCGATCAGCGACAGCGGGCCGGGCATGAGCGACGGTGACCGGGAGCGAGCGTTCGACCGGTTCTTCCGCGCCCCGGAGGCGGAGCAGTCCGGTACGCCCGGCGTCGGCCTCGGCCTGTCGATCGCGCAGCGACTCGCGCGACGCAACGGCGGGACACTCGAGCTCTTTTCGCCCGCATCCGGTGGACTGCGCGCGGTGCTCCGGCTGCCGGCGGCGGCTCAACCCGCCTGAGCGTCACACTCCCGCATCCGGCGTCTTGCGCAGCACCCTCTCGCGTCGCATCGTCTCGTGCGCGCCTCGTCCCGCGCCTGCGCGTCTCGCTGTCGCCTCCTGCGCGTCTCGCGATCGCCTCATGCGTGTCTCACTTATGCACGCAGATCCGCGCCCAGACGTGCACAACTGAGACACAAAACGCCCACACACCGCCGCAGGGCGGGACACACCACTCCCCCTGCGTGTCTCACTTATGCCCGAAAGTCAACGCCCCAGCGTGCACAAGTGAGACACGGAGATCGGGAACGGCAGGGATGCGGGCGCCGACGCGCGCAACGGCTCAGGCGGCGGGCAACGGCACGCGTGCCTCGAGCACGACATCGCGGCCCCGCTGGAACAGATGCGCGCCGCCCAGGTTGGCGATTCCTCGGCCCGCGGTGAGCGGCAACGCCGAGCCGAGCCGTCCCGGCGACGACACCTGCACGCGCAGCTCCGGGGCCGCATCCGGGTCGCCGTGGGTCACCTCGAGCGTCGCCCGCTTCGCACCCGAGTGCTTGACCGCGTTCAGGAAGCCCTCGCTCGCGATGTCGACGACCCGGCGCGTCACGTCCTCCCGCCCCAACGCGATCCGTGCGTCGGCATCGATGTCGCTCGAGATCTCCAGCACGTGCGACCACGTCTCGATCATCTGGGCGAGAGTATCCGAAGGCGCGACCGATGTCGGCACGGCGGACATCGGGGCCGTGCCCTCGATCTCCGCGAGGGCCAGCGCGATCGTCGCGGCGAAGGCGTCGAGTTCCTCCGTGGTCGCCGCGCGCTCGTCGACCGTCGCGGCGAACAGTACGCACCGCCCCTGCACCCTCCCGTGCAGCTGTTCGGCCGCGCTGCGCAGCTCGAGGCGCGCGCGCGTCGTGCGCGTCGCCACCGCATCCGTCTGCGCGGCCAGAGCGCGCGACAGCCGACGCGTCTGCACGATCGCACTGTGGATGGCATCGGAGGAGACACCGATGATGGCCGCGAGCAGAGGGAAGGCGAGGATCGGCACGAGCGCCGTCGGTAGAGTCTGCGGCGCCAGGAGGATCGCGGCCGACGAGAAGAGCACCCCGGTCGCGAACCAGGCGAACAGGATGGCGCCGCCGCGCGCCGTGGCCGAGCGTCGGCGCGACGAGCGACGGGCGACCGCGTCGGCCACGAAGCCGCAGGCGAAGACGAGCACGACGGCGAACAGAGCGAGCGCCATGGGCACCGTCGTCAGCGTGTACGGAAGGCTGCCGACCGCGTAGGCGATGCTGACGACGACCGGGCTCGGCGGGCGCAGCCGCGCCAGCAGCGGGCGCCGCGCAGGGGCGGGCACCTCCACGGGACCGGTCCCCGCGGGAATCTCCGACAGCGGTAGCGCCGCCTCGTCCTCCAGATCGTGGCTGACCGCGCGGACCGACTGCGAGAACGCGCTGACATCGTCGAAACCGGGACCTGTCGCCACGAGCTGCGTGAGTTCTGTGCGAAGCTTCGTGATCTGCTCGTGCAGCAGGATGCGGGCACGGCGCGCGTAGGCGTCGGCGCGGCGATCGGCCTCGTTCAGATCGGACAGCGCGACCCGCAGGCGCGCGCTCGCGTCGCGGGTGGCGTCGTAGGCCACCGTCGCCGTGGCGACGAGAGAGAGCACGATGAGCCAGATGACCACGTTCGTCGTGATGCGCTCGACCCAAGACCCCGTACTGGGCTCGTGCAGCAGCAGGAAGCCCGCGGCGTCGTTGAGCAGGGGGCGCACCGCCCCGACGGCGACCACCGCGGCGAGCACGAGCATGGCACGCCAGCGGCGGCGCCGTATCCGGCGTTCGGCCCACGCCACGGGTAGCACGAGCACGACCAGCACGGCCCAGACGAGAACCGAGATGCCGATGGCGGGCAGATACTCCACCGTCGAGCTCACGGACCGGTAGGCGCCGAGCACGGTCACCGCGATCAGGAGGGCGACGGCGGCGCTCCACTCGCTGAAGAAGCCACCGCTGGTGAGGGTGCCCCACCAGATCCGTGCCACGCGTCGCACACCGCCCACGGCGCCGCCTCCGCGCATCTCGGCGTACGCGCGGGCAGGGGTCATCGCCGGTTCCGTCCGGTCACGGCGTCGCTCGACGCATTCGACGACACGGAATTCGCGCGCACCATCGATCTCATAGATCCCCTCAGGCCGTCGGGTCGACCTGCTTTGCGCGACTACTGTACCCAGCCCCACGCCGGAACGGGCGTGACGCGGGGTCTTGCGTACGCGACCGCCAGGGGACGTGCGCGCTCAGATCGCGGCGAGCGCCGCATCCAGATCGGCGAGAAGATCCTCCGCGTCCTCGATGCCCACCGAGAGCCGCACGACTTCCACGGGCACTGCGAGCTCGGTCCCGCGCACCGACGCGTGGGTCATCGCGTCGGGGTAGTTCACGAGGGACTCGACACCCCCGAGCGACTCGGCGAGGGTGAACAGGCGCGTCGACTCGGCGAAGCGGCGGGCAGCGGCCTGGTCGGCGAGCGCCAGCGACACGATGCCGCCGAACCCGCTCATCTGACTGCGTGCGATGTCATGGCCGGGATGCGTCGACAGGCCCGGGTAGTAGACGGCTGCGACCCGCTCGTGGCCGGCGAGGAAGTCCGCGACGGCGGCGCCGTTCTCGCTGTGGCGCTGCATCCGTACCCCGAGGGTCTTGATGCCGCGCGTGGTCAGCCAGGCGTCGAACGGGCTCGAGACCGCGCCGACGGCGAACTGCAGGAAGCGCGCCGCCTCGGCGAGCTCCGCGTCGTTCGTGACGAGGGCGCCGCCCACGACGTCGGAGTGGCCGCCGAGGTACTTGGTCGTGGAGTGCACGACCACGTCCGCGCCGAGGGCGAGCGGCTGCTGCAGCGCGGGGGTGGCGAACGTGTTGTCGACCACGACCAGCGCGCCCGCCGCGTGTCCGAGGCGCGCGAGCCCCGCGATGTCGCTGACCTTCAGCAGAGGGTTGGAGGGCGTCTCGACCCAGAGGATGCGTGCCGGCCGCTCCTCGAGGGCGGTGGCGACCGCATCCAGATCGCTCATGTCGACCACGCGGAGCGTGACGCCCCACGGGCCGAGCACCCGGGCGAGCAACCGGTAGGTGCCGCCGTAGACGTCGCTGCCGAGGAGGACCTCGTCGCCCGGCTTCAGCACGGCGCGCAACAGCGCGTCCTCGGCGGCGAGTCCTGACGAGAACGACAGCGCGTGCTCGCCGTGCTCGATGGCGGCGAGCTGCGTCTCCAGGGCGGTGCGGGTGGGATTCCCGCTGCGGCCGTACTCGTAGCCGCCGCGAAGGCCGCCGATGCCGTCCTGGGCGAACGTGGTGCTCATGTGGATCGGCGGGATGACCGCACCGGTGGTGGGGTCGAAGTCCTGCCCGGCGTGGACCGCGAGACTGGCGAAGGCGCGGGCTGCGGGGTTGGTCATCGTTGTGCTCCTTCGTCGGTGCCTGCTTCGGCGAGCCGGCTCGTGGTCTGTTCGACGGCGAATCCGTGGTCGCTCATCCACGTGTCGTCGAAGATCTTGCTGAGGTAGCCGCGGCCGTGATCGGGCAGCACCACGACGACCACCGCATCGGCGGGGAGCTCCTGCGCGGCCCGGAGGGCGGCGACCACCGCCATCCCGCCCGATCCGCCCACGAGCAGGCCCTCCTCGCGAGCGAGGCGGCGCGTCATCGCGAAGGCCTCGGCGTCGTCCACGCGCTCGTAGCGGTCGACGACGGCGGGGTCGAAGGTGGCGGGCCAGAAGTCCTCGCCGACGCCCTCGACGAGGTAGCCGTGCAGGGGACCGCCGGAGTAGATCGATCCTTCGGGGTCGGCACCGATCACGGTGACGCGCCCCTCGGACGCCTGCTTGAGGAATCGGCCCGTGCCGCTGATCGTGCCGCCCGTGCCGATGCCTGCGACGAAGTGCGTGACGGCGCCGTCGGTGTCGGCCCAGATCTCCGGCCCCGTGGTCTCGAAGTGTCCGCGCGGGCCGTTCTGATTGGCGAACTGGTTCGGCTTGAACGCCCCGGGGATCTCCCGCGCCAGCCGGTCGGACACGCTGTAGTAGGAGTCCGGATGCTCGGGCGGAACCGAGGTGGGCGTCATCACGACCTCGGCGCCATAGGCCCGCAGCACCGCGACCTTCTCGCCGGCGAACTTGTCGGGGACGACGAAGATCATCCGGTAGCCGCGCTCGAGGGCGACCAGAGCGAGACCCACGCCGGTGTTGCCGCTGGTCGGCTCGACGATCGTTCCGCCGGGCTGCAGCAAGCCCTCCTGTTCCGCGGCGTCGATGATGTTCTTCGCGATGCGGTCCTTGGCGGAGCCGCCGGGGTTGAAGTACTCGACCTTGGCGAGCACCGTGGCGGCGATGCCGTCGGTGACGCGGTTGAGCTTGACGAGCGGGGTGTTGCCGACGAGCGCGGCGACGCTGGATGCGTAACGCATGGAGGTGTCCCTGGGTGCGGCGGGGTCCGGATGCGGGAGCCCGCGGGTTGTCGGAGGTTATCGGTGAGGGTGCGCGAGAGGGCGCACGGGATCACTCAGCGACAACAACGACAGGTAAGCACGCTGCGACCCTACCAGACCTCCACGTCGCTCCTCTGCCCTTCCCGCATCCACCGGTATCCGCGGGGATGGACCAGCCACATCCGTCGGCGTGCGCATCCGCATCCGCGTGTCCCAACCGTTCACGCCAAAGCACCCACCCGCGTGCACAAGTGAGACACGCAGCCATCCGCCCAACGAGCCCCGACCTCCGCGTCCCAACCGTTCACGCCAAAGCACCCACCCGCGTGCACAAGTGAGACGCGCATCGCCCCCCAGACACGCAGGCCCAGACACGCAGCACCCCAGAGCACACGCTCGACGGCGCGAGAGACGGAGCGGGGTCAGCGCGCGAAGACCTCGCCCCAGGGGGTGGGTCCGACGGCGATCGGACGTCCCGGGGTGCGCGACCAACGGCTCCAGCCGCCGGGGAACACCCGCGCGTCGATCCCCGCGGCGGCGAGCGCGAGAGCGCTGTGTGCCGAGGCGATCCCGGAGCCGCACATCACGACGAGTTCGGCGGATGCGTCGACACCCGCATCCGCGAGCGTCCGCTGCACCTCGGCGGCAGGTCGCAGCCGCCCGTCGGCCTGCATGTGGGCGAGGGTGGGCACGTTGATCGCGCCGGGGATGTGACCGGCCGCGGGATCGGCGGTGGGAGCGAGTCCCCGGTAGTGCTGCGGTGCACGCGCGTCGATCAGTGCGCCGCGCTGCGGGGCGCCCGCCGCGGCCTCGATCGAGGCGATGCCGGGATCGGTGTCGACGAGCCGGACGTTCCCCGGCTCCGGACGCACATCGCCGCCCTCCAGCAGCCCGCCGGATCCGATCCATGCGCGCAATCCGCCGTCCAGCACGCGTACATCGACGCCTCGGCGGCGCAGCAGCCACCAGGCACGCGCCGCCGCAACGCCGTCGTTGTCGTCATAAGCCACGACGAGATCCCCCGCATCCACTCCCCACGCCCGCGCGGAACGTTCCAGGTCCGCGAGCGTCGGCAGCGGATGCCGGCCCTCCTCCGGATGTCCGGGACGCGCGAGCTCGCGCTCGAGGTCGACGTAGACGGCACCGGGCAGGTGCCCGGCGAGGTAGGCCGGGCGCCCCTCGGGCAGGTCGAGCCGCCAGCGCACGTCGAGCAGCCGCACGGCGCGCCGAGCGGCTGCGAGGGCGTCGCGCAGGTCGTGGGGGCCGATGACGGGTGGGGACGTCATACCGCGAGCCTGCACGCCCGGCATCCGGCATTCACGGCCCGCCGCAACAGCACGTCACCCGACGTCACACCCCGTCACAGATCGTCGCCATCGTTGACATGTCGCTTGAATTGCGCACAACTCAATTGCGTGCAATGCTTTTGGCATGACGGAGACGACCGGACCGGCGCTGGATCGGATGCTGTGCTTCTCGCTGTACTCGGCGAGCAGGGCGACGACCCAGGTGTACCGCCGTCTGCTCGAACCGTGGCAGCTCACCTACCCGCAGTACCTCGTGCTCGTCGAGCTCTGGGACCGCGGGCCGCGCACCGTCAGCCAGCTCGGCGAGGGCCTCGGCCTGGACTCGGGCACGCTGTCGCCGCTTCTCAAGCGCCTCGAGAAGGCGGGCCTCGTCACCCGCACCCGCGAGGGCGATGACGGGCGCGTCGTGACGGTCGCACCGACCGAGCGCGGCACGGCCCTGCGTGCCGAGATGTCCGAGCTGCCCTCCCAGATGTGGAACTGCTACGGACTCGAGCCGGATGCCGCCCGCGCGCTGCTGACGGCACTCCACTCGCTCACGGACACGTTGCACGCCGACGCCGACTGAGCCCGAAGAACCCCCGAAGAATCAACGAAAGGTATCCCCCATGGACATCCTCTACACCGCAGAGGCCCTCGCCACCGGAGACGGCCGCAACGGCCATGTCGCCACGAGCGACGGACTCCTCGACGCCGACGTGCGCGTTCCGAAGGAGATGGGCGGCGCGGGCGGCGCGCTGAACCCCGAGCTGCTGTTCGCCGCCGGCTACTCGGCCTGTTTCCACAGCGCTCTGCTGTCCGTCGCCCGGATGCAAAAGGTCGCGATCCACGACACGAGCGTCGGCGCGCGCGTCGGCATCGGCCCCAACGGCCAGGGCGGCTTCCAGCTGGCCGTCGAGCTCGAGGTCGTCATCCCCGACCTCCCGGCCGATCAGGCGCAGGCCCTCGCCGACGCCGCCCACCAGGTCTGCCCCTACTCCAACGCCACCCGCGGCAACATCGAGGTCACGGTCCGCGTCGTCGAGGACTGACGCCCTCCTCAGAGCTGGAGGCGGTATCCCATTCCGGTCTCGGTGAGCAGATGCACCGGGCTGGCGGGGTCCGCCTCCAGCTTCTTGCGCAGCTGAGACATGTAGAGGCGCAGATACCCCGAGTCGTTGACGTTCTCGCTCGCCCAGATCTCCTTCAGCAGACTCTGGCGCGTCACGAGGGCTCCCGGATGCCGTGCGAGGAACTCCAGCATCCGCCACTCCGTGGGGGTCAGGTGCACCCGGGCTCCCCCGCGGGTGACGGTCTTCGTCGCCAGATCCAGCTCGATGTCCCCGAAGCGCACGACAGGATCGTCGACGGATGCGGCGGCTCGCCGCCCGAGCGCCCGCAGGCGTGCCAGCAGCTCGTCGATCTGGAACGGCTTCGTCACATAATCGTCAGCACCCGCATCCAGGGCGTCCACCTTGTCGGCGGAACCGGTGCGGCCGGAGACGACGATGATGGGCGCCTTCGTCCACCCGCGCAGCGCCTCGATCACCTGCACCCCGTCGAGGTGCGGCATACCGAGATCGAGCAGCACGATGTCGGGATGCGACTGCGCCGCCAGCGTGATCGCCGCCGCGCCGTCCGCGGCCGCCACCACGTCGTAGCCGTGCGCGGCGAGGGTGATCCGCAGCGCTCGCACGAGCTGCGGATCGTCGTCCGCGACCAAGATCTTCACGAGCCCATCCTCCCCTCGGATGCCGCGTCCGCGGGCCATAGCGGCAGCGAGACCACCATGGTGAGCCCCCCGCCGGGGGTGTCCTCCGCGGTGAGCGTGCCACCCATGCCCTCCGTGAAGCCGCGAGACAGCGCGAGACCGAGGCCGAGGCCGACCGTGTTGTCGGTGTCGCCGAGTCGCTGGAAGGGCGCGAACATGTCGTCCCGACGCTCGACCGGCACGCCCTGGCCGCGGTCGACGATGCGGATCTCGGCCCGTTCGCCGAGGCTGCTGGTTCCCACCCGCACCCGCGCGTCCGGCGGCGAATGGCGCGCGGCGTTGGCGAGCACATTCACGATGACCCGTTGCAGCAGCACGGGGTCGGCCGCGATCGCGGGCAGCGCCGGGTCGAGCGCGAGTTCGACCCGATCGGGACCGAGCCCCAGTTCGTCGAGGGCGGCGAGGACGGAGCCGGCGGCATCCACCGGTGCGAGCGCGACCGCGAGCACGCCGGCTTCGACGCGACTCACGTCGAGCAGGTCGGTCACGAGCGTCGACAGGGTCGCGAGGCTCTCCTCGGCGGTGTCGAGCAGCTCGCGCCGATCGGCGGGAGTCATGTGCGCTCCCGCGGCACGGAGGCCGCCGATGGCCGCGACCGCCGCAGCCAGAGGCCGGCGGAGGTCGTGGCTGACCGCGGACAGCAGCGCGGTGCGCACTTGGTCGGTGGCGGCGAGCGCGTCGACCTCACGGGCTGCCGCCGACAGGTCGGTGTGCTCGAGGGCGGCGGCGAGCTGCGCGACGATCACGTCCAGCAGGCGGCGGGTCGACGCATCCGGATCGGGTCCGTGCAGCTCGAGCACCGCCTCACCGACGGGGAGCGTCGTGAAGTCACCGCCGCGCACCGGCTCGCCGTCGGTAGCGATGACCGCTCCGTCGGCGGCGATCAGGCGGACCCCCGCGAGGCCGAACGCCTCGCGGGTACGGGTGATGAGGGCGGGCACGGCGCTCTCGCCGCGCAGCACGGATCCGGCCACGGTGGCCAGCAGCTCCGACTCCGCGGCGGCGCGTTCCGCGCGGCGGGTGCGGCGGGCTGCCTGATCGACGATGTAGCTGACGAGGATCGCGATCACGACGTAGAGCCCGAGGGCGAGCGCGTGCAACGGATGCGCGATCGACACGGTGAAGGTCGGCGCGACGAACAGGAAGTCCAGCGTCAACCCGGACAGGACCGCGGCGAACAGCGCCGGCCAGATGCCGCCCACGAGCGCGACCACCACCACGAGCAGCTGGAAGGCGAGCACGTCGGAGGTGATCGACTCGTCGCTGCGGAAGGTGAACAGCAAGGCGGACAACAGCGGGCCGGCGGTCAGGGCGATCACGAAGCCGAGGATGCGGCGCTTCACGCTCAGCGCCCCGCGCTGCACCGAGGGCAGCCGCATCCTTCCGCCGGCGGCGGCATGGCTCACGATGTGCACATCGATGTCGCCCGAGAGCCGGATGACCGTGGCACCGATGCCGGGGCCGGTGACGGCGGCGGTCCACCGGGAGCGGCGGCTGACACCGATGACGAGCTGGCTCGCGTTGACCGAGCGCGCGAAGTCAACGAGGGCGCGCGGGACGTCGTCGCCGACGAGCTGGTGGTACGTGCCGCCGAGGGATTCGACCAGCGCGCGCTGCTGCGCGAGCGCACCCGGCGTCGCACGGCGCAGCCCCTCGGCGCTGGACACGTGCACCGCCAGCAGTTCGCCGCCGGCCGAGCGCGCCGCGATCCGCGCGCCGCGACGCAGCAGCGTCTCGCCCTCCGGACCGCCCGTGAGCGCGACGACCACGCGCTCGCGCGTCTGCCAGGTGCCGCGGATGCCGTTCGCGCTGCGGTAGTCGTTGAGGGCGCTGTCGACCTCGTCGGCGAGCCACAGCAGCGCGAGCTCGCGCAGCGCCGTGAGGTTGCCGAGCCGGAAGTAGTTGGACAGCGCCGCATCCACGCGTTCGGCGGGATAGACGAGTCCTGCCGACAGGCGGTCGCGCAGCGACTGCGGTGCCAGGTCGACCACCTCGATCTGGTCGGCACCGCGCACCACCGTGTCGGGCACGGTCTCGCGTTGCGCCACGCCCGTGATCTGCTCCACCACATCGCCGAGCGAGGCGATGTGCTGCACATTGACCGTGGTGATCACGTCGATGCCCGCCGCGAGCACCTCTTCGACGTCCTGCCAGCGCTTCTCGTTTCGCGAGCCCGGGGCGTTCGTGTGGGCGAGCTCGTCGATCAGGGCGACGTCGGGATGCCGCTCGATGACCGCATCCACGTCCATCTCGTCGAGCTCGACGCCCCGGTGCGCCCACCGCCGCCGCGGGATCTGCGCGAGCGCCTCGGCCTGCTGCGCGGTGGCTGCCCGACCGTGGGTCTCGACGACGGCGATGACGACGTCGTCGCCCTCCTGGGCGAGCCTTGCTCCCTCGCGCAACATCTGGAACGTCTTACCGACGCCCGGCGCCGCACCCAGCAGCACGCGCAGCTTCCCGCGCTTCATGCCCTCACCCTAATGTCCGCCGGCATAGCCCGCTGATCTCCCCCGCGCTCGCTGGTTCTGACACTCCTCGGCTCGGACTCGCTCGGTGAAGAGCCGCTTCCCCTGTCGCAGATCGAGCCGTGGCTGTCGATCTGTGACAGGCGAGCAACACCACCACCCGCTCGCCTGTCCCAGATCGAGCCGCACGCGTCGATCTGTGACAGGCGAGCAGGGGTGAGGAGCGCGCGCGGCCGGGTCACTGCTTCAGGGCATCGAGTGCGAGATTCAGTTCGAGCACATCCACCCGCGGCTCGCCCAGGTAGCCGAGATCGGGACCGGCGGTGTGCGCGGCCACGAGCCGGCGCACCTGCGCCTCATCCAGCCCGCGTGCGCGGGCGACGCGGGCCACCTGCAGATCGGCATAAGCAGGGCTGATGTGCGGGTCGAGTCCGGACCCGGATGCGGTGAGCGCATCGACCGGCACGGATGCGGGATCGACGCCCTCGAGCTCGGCGACCGCCTGGCGGCGCTCGGCGATCGAGTCGAGCAGGTCGGGGTTCTCGGGACCGAGGTTGGAGCCGGACGACGCCGCCCCGTCGTAGCCGTCGCCCGCAGCGGAGGGCCGCGACTGGAAGTACTGCGGGAGGGCTGCGCCGTCGGCATCCGTGAACGACTGGCCGATCAGGGCGCTGCCGACGACGGTGCCCGCGGCGTCCGTCACGAGCGAGCCGTTGGCCTGCGCGGGCAGCGCGAGCTGGCCGACGCCCGTGATGAGCGCGGTGTAGCCGACACCGAGGACGAGGGTCGCCGCGAGCAGGGTGCGCACGGCGACGCCGGACTGGCGGAGGGCGGAACGAAGGGACATGGTCTCGTCTCCAAAGAGGGCTCAGAAGCCCGGGATGAGGCTCACGACGAGGTCGATGAGCTTGATGCCGAGGAACGGGGCGATCACGCCGCCGAGTCCGTAGATGAGGAGGTTGCGCGTCAGCACCTGCGACGCGGAGGCGGGGCGGTACTTCACACCGCGCAGCGCGAGCGGGATGAGGAAGACGATCACGATCGCGTTGAAGATGATCGCGCTCGTGACCGCGGATGCGGGCGAGCTGAGCTGCATGATGTTCAGCGCCGCCAGCCCGGGGAAGACCCCCATGAACATCGCCGGGATGATCGCGAAGTACTTCGCGATGTCGTTCGCCAGCGAGAACGTGGTGAGCGCACCGCGGGTGATGAGCAGCTGCTTGCCGATGCGGACGATGTCGATCAGCTTGGTGGGGTCGCTGTCGAGGTCGACCATGTTGCCCGCCTCCTTCGCCGCCGATGTTCCCGTGTTCATCGCGACGCCCACATCCGCCTGCGCGAGAGCGGGCGCGTCGTTCGTGCCGTCACCGGTCATAGCGACGAGGTTGCCGCCGGCCTGCTCCTTGCGGATGAGCGCCAGCTTGTCCTCGGGAGTCGCCTCGGCGAGGTAGTCGTCGACACCGGCCTCGGCGGCGATCGCCCGGGCGGTGAGCGGGTTGTCGCCCGTGATCATCACGGTGCGGATGCCCATGGCCCGCAGCTCGTCAAAGCGCTCACGGAGGCCCTCCTTGACGATGTCCTTGAGGTGGATGACACCCAGGATGCGGCTACCCGTCGCATCCGCCACGGCGACGACGAGCGGGGTTCCGCCGGCGGACGAGATCGCCTCGACCTCGCTCGTCAGTTGCGCCCTGGTCGCCGTGGCAATGGCGCTCCCCTCCGACTCCACCCACGCGATGATCGCGGAGCCGGCGCCCTTGCGGATACGGGTGCCGTCGGGAAGGTCGAGCCCGCTCATCCGGGTCTGCGCGGTGAAGGGCACGACGACCGCACCCTCGGGCTCTGCGGCGTCGATGCCCTGCGCGCGGGCGAGGTCGACGACCGAGGTGCCTTCGGGAGTCGGGTCGGCGAGCGAGGAGAGCGCAGCCGTCCGGGCCAGCTCTTCGGCCCCGACCTGCGGTAGCGCGACGAACGCGGTGGCGCGGCGGTTGCCGTAGGTGATCGTGCCGGTCTTGTCCAGCAGCAGCGTCGTGACATCGCCCGCCGCTTCGACGGCACGCCCCGACATCGCGAGCACGTTGCGCTGCACGAGACGGTCCATGCCGGCGATGCCGATGGCCGAGAGGAGAGCGCCGATCGTGGTGGGGATGAGACAGACGAGCAGCGCCACGAGCACCGGCACCGAGACGGGGGCTGCGGCGTATGACGCGATCGGGTTCAGCGTCAGCACGACGACCACGAAGACGATCGACAGGCTCGCCAGCAGGATGTTGAGGGCGATCTCGTTGGGCGTCTTCTGGCGCGACGCGCCCTCGACGAGCGCGATCATCCGGTCGACGAAGGTCTCGCCGGGGCGGGAGGTGATGCGCACGACGATGCGGTCGCTGAGTACCCGCGTGCCGCCGGTGACGGCGCTGCGGTCGCCCCCGGATTCGCGCACGACCGGCGCCGACTCGCCCGTGATGGCCGACTCGTCCACGGTCGCGATGCCCCACACGATGTCACCGTCGCCGGGGATGAGCTCGCCCGCCAACACCACGACGACATCGCCGAGAGTCAGCTCGCTCGAGGCGACCTCGGTCGTCGCCGTCTTCTCGGCCGCGCGGTCGCGCTCGGGGTCGTAGGCGGGCAGGCGCCGGGCCATCGTGCTCGTGCGCGTCGAGCGCAGCGCCTGCGCCTGCGCCTTGCCGCGCCCCTCCGCGACGGCCTCGGCGAGGTTCGCGAAGATCACGGTCAGCCAGAGCCAGAGGGCGATGCCCCACGTGAAGCCGAACGGCACGGCCGAGCCGCCCGTGCTCTCGGGGCCGCCGAGGAAGGGTTCCGCGATCGCGATGACGGTCGTGAGCGCGGCGCCGACCCACACGAGGAACATGACGGGGTTGCGCCACAGGGCTGCCGGGTTGAGCTTGGCGAGCGCGCCGGGCAGCGCCTCGGCGATCTGCGCCGCGCCGAACGCGCGACGGGCACCGTGCGCGGCATCGGAGGGTGCAGACTCGGCCGGCCGGACGAGATCGGGGGATGCGGGAAGTCGGGACATGGTCACAGAAGCCCTTCCGCCAGGGGACCCAGCGTGAGAACGGGGAAATAGGTGAGTGCGGTGATCAGCACACTTACGACCACGAGGAGGCCGACGAACTGCGGTCGGTGGGTCGGCAGGGTGCCGGAGGTGCCGGGAACGCGCTCCTGCGCGGCGAGCGAGCCCGCGAGGGCCAGCACCAGCACGATCGGGACGAAGCGTCCGAGCAGCATGACGACGCCGAGCGCGGTGTTGAGCCACGGGGTGTTCGCGGTGAGGCCGGCGAACGCGGAGCCGTTGTTGTTGGCCGCCGAGGTGAACGCGTAGAGCACCTCGCTGAAGCCGTGCAGTCCGGGATTGAGGATGGAGGTGGACGCGATGTCGTCGCGCACGCCCGGCAGCGCGAAGCTCAACGCGGTGCCGGCGAGCACGAGCACAGGTGTCACGAGGATGTACAGGCTCGCGAGCTTGATCTCGCTGGGACCGATCTTCTTGCCGAGGTACTCGGGCGTGCGTCCTACGAGCAGGCCGCCGATGAACACCGCGATCACAGCGAGGATCAGCATCCCGTACAGACCCGACCCGACACCGCCGGGCGCGACCTCGCCGAGCATCATGTTGATCATGGTCATGGCACCGCCGCCCGCGGTGAATGAATCGTGCATCGAGTCGACCGCTCCCGTGGAGGTGACGGTCGTCGAGGTGGCGAACAGGGTGGACGCCCAGATGCCGAATCGGGTCTCCTTGCCCTCCATCGCCCCTCCCGCCAGCTGCGGCGCGCTGCCGAAGCCCTGCAGTTCGAACCACGTGAGCAACGAGAGCGAGACGGCGAACAGGGTCCCCATCACTGCGAGGATCGCGTAGCCCTGACGGTTGTCGCCCACCATCCGGCCGAAGGCACGAGGCAGCGAGACGGGGATCACGAGCATGAGGAAGATCTCGAAGAGATTGGTCCACGGTGTCGGGTTCTCGAAGGGATGCGCGGAGTTGGCGTTGAAGAAGCCGCCGCCGTTCGTGCCGAGCTCCTTGATCGCCTCCTGCGAGGCGACGGGGCCGCCGGGCAGGTTCTGCACCGCACCGCCGATGGTGTCGACGGGGGTGAAGCCCGCGACGTTCTGCACGACACCGCCGACGATGAGCACGATGGCCGCGACGATCGCGAGGGGCAGCAGGATGCGGCCGACACCGCGCACCAGGTCGACCCAGAAGTTGCCGATCGTTCCGGAGCCGCGCCGCGCGAAGCCGCGCACCAGCGCGATGGCGACCGCGAGCCCGACGGCCGCCGAGAGGAAGTTCTGCACGGCCAGCCCCGCGAACTGCACGGTGTAGCCGAGGGTGGCCTCGGGGGAGTACGACTGCCAGTTCGTGTTGGTGACGAAGGAGACGGCGGTGTTGAACGCGAGTGGCTCCGGCACCGCAGGAAGGCCCAGCGCGTACGGGAGGAACTGCTGCGTGCGTTGCAGGAGGTAGACGAGCAGCACGCCAGCCGCGGAGAAGATCAGGACGCCGCGCGCGTAGGCCTGCCAGCTCTGCTCCGCGTCCGCGTCGACGCCGATGACGCGGTAGACGCCGCGTTCGATCCGCGCGTGCCGGGGAGAGGTGAAGACGAAGGCGATGAGATCGCCGAGGGGCCTGTAGGCGAGGCCCAGTGCCAGCAGCAGCGTCGCGATCTGGAGGATGCCGAAGGTGATCGATTCCGCATCCATCAGAACTTCTCCGGGCGCACGAGCGCGATCACGAGATACACGACGGCAGCGACAGCCAGCGCCGCGGCGACGAGGGAGATGACGATCATGCGCGCTCGCTCCGGGTGGTGGCGGCGTGGCGGGTCGACGCGCGGTCGCCCGCTTGCAGGGCGTCGACCCCCTTCAGCACGAGGGCGACGAGCGCGAACAGCGCGAGCGTCGCGAGAACGTAGACGAGATCGAGCACGGAACTCTCCAGGGGACAAGGCCGCGCAGCCTGCGCGGGCACCCCACTCGGGGCACTCGTCGATCGAACGCCCTGGGTGGGGCCCATCCCGTCGTCCTTACGGAATCCGAACGGTCGGCGTTCGGATCCTCACGCACTCCTCATCCCGGTGCGCGTCTCGTCGACACCCCTGTCGGGGCGGGACGGCGTGCCCTAGGGTGTGGCGCATGATCATCGTCACGACGAACGACATCCCCGGTCGAACGATCACCGAGGTGCACGGCGAGGTCTTCGGCCTCACCGTGCGCTCGCGCCACATCGGCTCGAACATCGGCGCCTCGTTCAAGGCTCTCGCCGGCGGCGAGCTGAAGGGCATCACCGAGCTGCTGCAGGAGACCCGCGCCGAGGCACTGTCGCGCCTGGCTGCGGAGGCGCAGCAGAAAGGCGCCAACGCCGTCGTCGCGTTCCGGTTCGAGACGAACGACTACGGCGACACCGGGGGCGTGGAGGTCTGTGCCTACGGCACCGCCGTGACGATCGCCTGACGCGTCAGAGGATCGCGTCGGCGTACGCCGCCGCCTCGAGCACCGCCTTGGCGTCGTCGATGCTGCCGAAGACACCTCGGCAGGTGCCGAGACCGTCGACGGCTTCGAAGCCGTTCGCCTTCTCTGTGACGGTGCCGACGAACGCGGACGCGGTGCTGGCGACGTGGAGTCCGTCTTCGACCTGCACCCACAGCGCCCGCGGAGCCGCGTCGGGCACCTGCTGGATCATCGTGTGAGCTTCCACATCCGAGAGTCTGCGTCGCACCTGCGACATCCGACTGCCCCTGGCAGGGAAGCAGGCGATCTGCTAGTCACGGGATGCACAAGAGGAGGCGTCATCGCCCTGCTCGGCCTGGGGGTCACTGCCCTCATCGTGGATGTCGCGCTCGGCCGCACGGCCGGCGCGATAACCCTCGTCGTCGGCGCGGCGCTCGTGATCGGGCTCTGGGTCGTCCTGCGCCACCGGCTCCGACACCACACCCAAAGTAGTTAAGCTAGTTAAACTAGAATTAGTTAAGCGTCCACCCGGGGTTACCTTTGGACAATGGGCCAATTGCTTTACGACGGCGGTAGCCAGTCTTTCGACATCGACGACCGAGCCCTCGCACACCTGCGCCTCGTCTTCATGAACAAACTGCGCCGCGGCGAGCCGTTCCTGCTGCACCTGGCCGACACGAGCGGCATCGGCACCCGCAGCCTCTGGGTGCACCCCGGCATCTCCCTGGTGTTCGCCTTCTACGGCAGCCGCAATCCGGCCCTCAACCGGGAGTGGCTCGACGCCATGATGGCCGAGGCCAATGGGCCCCACGGCTTGACGCTGTCTCCGGAGCCGGCGGTCAGCGACACTCCGCATCGACAGCCTGCGTGATCTTCTCCATCAACTGAACCACCGCCGCCGACGTCTCCGGGTCGAGCTCCGCGACCGCCTCGCGGATGCGGGCGCCCACCGGATCGAGCTCATCGATGTCGGTGTCGCGGTCGAAGGGCACGACGAGCTTGCTGCGGCGATCATCGGGATTGATGCGGAAGGTGGCGAGCCCGCCGGCGTGGAGTTTGTCGAGGATGCCGCTGACCGCCGCGGGCGAGACACCGAGATGCTCCGCGATGTCGCCGGGGGTGAGGTCCTCCCCCGCATCCGCCCGTTCGAGGATGAGACGCATCGCGGCGCGCGCGTTCTCGCTCGGACCGCAGGCGGTCTGGCGGCGACGGCTGAGGCTCGCTTCAGCGAGCCTCAGCCGTTCGATGGCGGAGACCGCCGGATCGATGGTGCGTTCCTCTGCCGTGCTGCCCGCCATGTCACTCCACTCACAGGTTAACTACTAGTCTGTCTAGCGAACATCCTCGCCGACCGGCGGGACGACCACAACCCGGGGGCCGAGACCGACGACGCGGTTTCGCGCAACCCCTCGGCACCCTGATATCGCCGCGCGCTATCCTGCCGGGATGTACATGCTGGACGGCGGACCCCGAGCCGGGCAGCTCGTGGACGACCTCCCCGAAGGCTACGCGCTCGGAGACACGCGCTCCCCTGCTGCCGTCGTGCTCGTCGGCGACATCCCTGCTGCGCGCGCGTCCTGGCGCGACAGCTTCCCGCGCCTGCGCGCCCTGCGTCGCCAGGACGGCTGAGCCCCCTCGGGTCACGAGCGCTGCTCGTCCTTCGCGTCGACCAGCGAGAGCGGATCGGCGATGTCCTCAAGGGATTTGCCTGCGGCGCTGACCCCGAAGATGCCGCACACCACGCCGCCGAGGATCATCACCGCGGAGCCGAGCACATAGCCCCAGAAAAGCGGCCCGCGATCCGATCCGTCCCCGATGAGGGCTCCGTAGAGCGCGGGCGCCGCTGCTCCGACGAGCTGACCGATCGAGAACACGTAGGAGATCACCTGGCTGCGCAGCTCCAGCGGGAAGATCTCGCTCACCGTGAGATATGCCGCCGAGGCCCCAGCGGAGGCGAAGAAGAACGATGCGCACCAGAAGATCGTGTGCGTCACCGCGTCCAGGGCACCGACGTGGAACAAGAAGGCGCTGACCAGCAAGATGAGCCCGGCGAGCACATAGGTGCCGAACAGCATCCGTCGCCGACCCCAGGTATCGAAGAAGTGCCCCAGCACGAGCGCACCGGCGAGGTTGCCCAGGGCGAAGACGATGAAGTACTGCGACGCGGATGCGGGCGGGACGTCGTAAAAGTTCTCGAGCACGAGCGCGTAGGTGAAGAAGATCGCGTTGTACAGGAACGACTGCGTCACCATCATCGTCACCCCGACCAGGGTGCGCCGCGGGTACTGGCGGAAGAGCACCTTCGCGATCACGAGGAACGGCACGCGTCCGTACTCCTTCACGACGATCGCCTTGCTCTCATCGACCGGCGGGATCTCCTTACCCTCCTTGCGGATGCGCTCCTCGATCTCGTCGACACCGCGCTCGGCCTCCTCCTCGCGCCCGTGCGTCATCTGCCAGCGCGGGCTCTCCGGGATGTGGCGGCGCAGCCAAATGATGAGGATGCCCAGCACGGGTCCCACGAAGAAGCTCAGCCGCCAGCCGAGGTCCTCCGCGAAGATGTCCTGGTTCAAGAAGAAGGAGCTGGCCACGGCACCGAGCGCCGCGCCGCCCCAGTAGGTGCCGTTGATCGCGATGTCGACGCGTCCGCGGTACTTCGCCGGGATGATCTCGTCGATGGCCGAGTTGATCGCGGCGTATTCGCCGCCGATGCCCGCGCCGGCGACGAAGCGCCAGATGTAGAAGAACCAGGGGGCGAAGGCGAGGCCGGCGACCGCGCTGCCGACGAGGTAGATCGCGAGGGAGATGAGGAAGAGGTTCTTGCGCCCGAGCTTGTCGGTCAGGCGTCCGAACACGAGGGCGCCGGTCACCTGCCCCAGCAGGTAGAAGGTGGCCGCCAGCCCCACTTCGAACGAGCCCATGCCGAGGGTGGCGGCGTAACCGGTCGCCGCGACGATCTGCACTTCGAGTCCGTCGAGGATCCAGGAGAAGCCCAGGCCCACGACGATCATCCAATGGAATCTCGACCACGGCAGGCGATCCATGCGGGCGGGAACGAGGGATCTGATCTCGGTGGGCTGCAGCGACATGACTCACTCCTTCCGCAGGCGGCACCGCTGCCCCTGCCGCCGATATTCCTACTCCCGCTCCGCACACGGCGGCGGAACCTTGACCCCGGCGGCGCGGAGGGCTAAGCGCATCGCCTACCGTCGAAGGATGAGCGCGCTCCTCGCATCCGTCACCGCCGCCGTCGACGACTGGCGCACCCGCGACGAGGCGGAGGCGACGACGCGCGCGGACTTCGCCGCAGCGCTGCGTGATCACGGCCAGGCGGCCCTGGAGCGCTCGGGCCCGCCGACGCACGTCACGGCGAGCGCCTTCGTGTTCGACGAGGACGCCGCGCACGTGCTGCTGTGCTTCCATGGCAAGGGCAGATTCTGGGTGCAGCCCGGCGGGCACCTGGAGGCGGGCGACACCTCCGTGGAAGGTGCCGCGCTGCGCGAGTTGCAGGAGGAGACCGGGGTGTCTCCCGCGCTGCTGGACGGCATCGCGGTGGCGGATCTGGACCATCACGCACTCGGCGGCGGGTTCGGCCGGTGCGCGTCGCACCTCGACATCGGCGTCGTGGGCCGCATTTCGGACCTCGCCGTTCCCCTCGTCGTCAGCGACGAATCGGATGCGGTCGCGTGGTGGCCGGTGACGGCACTGCCGTCGGACTCGGCACCGGGTCTCGCCGATCGGCTGGCCCGGGTGCTCGCGGCCCGCTGAGCGGCGTTACTGCGCGGGCTGCGCGATGACCTCTGCGTCGACGGCAGTGCCGTTCAGCTCGAGATAGAGGCGGGACTCCACCACGGAGACCGTCGCGGTGTTGCGGCGCTCGAGGGCGGGACGAGCCTCGTCGATGAACCCCGGCGTGAAGCTGACCAGGCGGATCGCATCGCCCCGGTGGATCTTCTTGCCATCCCACTGCGCGGCGACCTTCGCCGGATCACGGTGGGTGTAGACCGCCACCCGGCCGGCGAGCTTACTTCCGAAGTGCAGCCGCGCCGCATCCGGAGCACCCACCTCGATCCATGCGGTGATCGCACCCGTCGCGTCCCGCACGAGCACCGCGGGCTCCTCGGCCTGCGAGATCCCCTCGCTGAAGGCGATGCCTTCCTCGTATTCCAGGCAGAACGCGAGCACGCGGGTCAGCATGAACGCATCCGTCTCGGAAGGGTGGCGCGCCGCCCGCACCGTGAACTGCTCGTAGACCCCGCGGTCCACATCCGACAGCGTCACATCGAACGTGTACATCGTCGCGCCGGCAGCCATAACCCTCGAGCCTACGCGGTGGTCGGGCCGCCGCCGAGCGCGCATCCGATCATGTGCTCGCTCGATGACAGAGTGCTCGCTCGCCGGGCACGCGGCCCGTTCAGCGCCGGCCGCGCCAGCGCGCTGCGATCATGACGGCGATCACACCCGCCAGTGCGCAGGTCGCCATCGGGGCCGCGGGAAGGAGCACGATCGCCGCTCCGGACGCCGCGGCCAGCACGGCCGCATCCAGCGCCCACACGAGCCGCACGCCCGCCATCGGATCACCCATCGGCGTCGATACCGGGGCGAGCAGCGCCACCGGCATCGGGCCCTTCAGCGCGCCCGCCAGGCGAAGAGCGAGCGTCATCAGCACCAGGAGCGCTACCGCCAGGACGGCCACCGCCCCCATCGCCGAGACCGCCGCGGCGAGCCCGGCGGCGAGCGTCGCAAGGGCGATCGCGGCCACGAGCGGGAACAGCGCGTGGAGCGCGACGAGCGACGCGTCCGTCACCCCGTACAGCGGCACATCGCCCGCGGCGCTCGCGGCGTGACGGATCCCGTCGGTCACCGGGCCGAGGCCCGCGAAGGAGAGCAGCCCGGCGACAGCGCCGAGCACGAGCGCCGGCGTGCCGGGTACGACCGCGAGCACCGCCGCGACGCCGGCGAGCGTCAACGCCGCCGCGCCCAGGATGAGGCGCAGCGGCGTGCGCAGCGCACCGACCGCATCCCGGCGCAGGATGACCGCCCACGGCCGACCGCGCGCACCGACGGCGCCCAGGCGTCGGGCGTACGCGGGACGGGCGCGGTAGACGTCCGCGGCCTGTCCGAGATCCAGTCCGACGATCGATGTCTGCGCCGCATCCGCGCGTGCCGCCTGCGCGAGCAGCTCGTCCGTCCGCAGCCGGTCCAGCAGCCACGGCACCAGCGCCGAGAGCGCAAGCGCGAGAGCCGCCAGGGGGACGAGACCGCTCGTCGCCTCGCGGAGGGGGTAGGCCGCGGCGACCCAGCCCATCGGCGTCACGGTGCTCGCCGCGGGAACGGCGGCCGCCAGCACCCCGAGACCGAGCACGAGCGCCGCCGCCGGGAGGGCGAGGCGCGGCAGCGCCTGCCCGAGCAGCCAGGCGCAGAGGGTGACCACTCCCCCCAGAGCACCGGCCGTGGCGAAGCCAATGGCGGCGTCCGCCGAGGCTACGCCGTTCACGGCGAGGCTCCCGCCCGCCAGCACCGCCGGGACGGTCCACAGAACGATCGAGAAGATCCCCGCGGTCAGCACCGGACCCAGGAAGGCTCGCGAGCGGGGAAGGGCGCTGGCACCCAGGGCGTACGTGAGCGCGGACGGCCGGAGCGCCGGGCCGCGAGAAGGCCCCCACGCGAGCGCGGCCGCCCAGACCACCGACGTCATCAGCGCGATCACGCGGGGAGCGCGCGGGTCTGCGAACAGCGCGACCCCGTCGGGAGCCGCCGCACTCAGCCAGACCGCTCGCACGAGCGGCGCCACCGCGACGAGGGCGACCATCGCGAGCAGGTACACCGCGAAGGCTCGCTCGCCGCCGCTCCTTGCACCCCGCTGCCGCCAGAGGGCGACGGCGGTGCGCACACTGCCGCTCACGCGACGCGCTCCAGGTGCACCGACTCGTCGGCGACGAGCTCCGCCAGCCGTGGATGGTGCGTCGCGACCACGAGGGTGGCTCCCGCGTCGCGTCGCGTCCGCAAGGCCTGGATGACCGCATCCACATGGTCGGGGTCGAGGCGCTGCTCGGGCTCGTCGAGGATCAGCACCTCGGAGGGACGCACGAGTACGAGCGCGAGGCCGAAGAGCTGCGCCTGCCCCGAGGACAGCTCATGGGGGAACCGCTCGTGCAGCGTCTGCAATCCGAGCTCGCTGAGCACCGAGCGCGCACGGGCATCGGCCTCCTCCGGCGTGAACCACGTCACCGCGACGAGTCGGACGTGCTCGAGCACCGTGAGATCGGGCGCGAACGGCGGCAGCCCGATCATCGCCGCGACGCGTCGTCGATAGGCGCGATCGCGCTGCGAGACGGCAGCGCCGGCGATGCGCGCGGATCCCGTCGACGGCGCTTGCATCCCGGCCAGGACGCGCAAGAGCGTCGTCTTCCCGGATCCGTTGCCTCCCCGCACGGCCAGCGCCCTGCCCGCGTCCACACGCCGGGTGATCGTGTCGAGCAGCGTGACATCACCGGAGACGACGCGCACGGCATCGAGCTCGATCATGCGAGGTCGGGGCGCCGGCCGCACAGCGGTCGGCCCCGCTGTCGAAGAACCCATGCGGCAACCCTATAGATCGATCATGTCCTGCCGTCGGTGCCGAACTGAGCGGAACGCGGCGCCGCCGAGTGCCTCAACGACCGGTCGGTCGCACCCACCGCCGCCACTCGGGCTGTGCGCTGAATCCGGCTGTCGCCCAGAACGACTGTCCGAGTCCGTTCTGCTCGAGCACCATCGCGTCGAGTCGCACAGCACCCAGGGCCGCGAGGCGAGCCTCCGCGCGACGAAGCAACTCGGCGGCGATCCCCCGGCCGCGCAGATCGGGGCGGATGGCGAGGCGATAGAGGTGCGCGCGCCAGCCGTCCCAGCCCGAGATGAGCGTGCCGACCACGCCGTCGTCGTACACCGCCAGGTCGAGCGCGTCCACATCCCGCTCGAGCAGCGCCGCCAGCATCGCGATGTCGTCGGCCGGTCGGGCTTCGTTCTCGGCCGCCTCCGCCCAGAAGGCCAGGATTGCGGAGAGGTCATCCCCGCGTGCGGCACGGAAGACGATGCGGTCGAGGTCGGCGCTCACCCGCCGAGCGTAACCTTGCCGCGCTGGCTCCGGCGCCTGGGTCCAGGAACGGAGGGAGCGTCCTCCCGGGAGCGTACGCCCGGCTCAGTGGTGGAAACCTGAGCCCGTCGTGCGCTCGCGCGGCAGAGGGGCATCCAGCCGATCGAGGAAGTCCACCTCGGCGCGGAGGTCGGCGATGAGCGAGGCCGCGAGATCCCGGCTGAGCCCGACCTTCACCACGATGCGCTGCAGCACCGTGTCGCTCATGTCGTCGGCCATCGGATAGGCCGGCACGAGCCACCCCTTCATCCGTAAGCGGTCCGCCAGATCGTAGAGATTCCAGATGTCCGTGTGGCCGGCCTTCAGCGTCCAGGCGAAGACCGGGATGGTGTCTCCGCGACTCACGAGTTCGAAGGGTCCCATGCGCTCGATCTCGCCCGAGAGGAACTGCGCCACGTCGAGCGAGTTCTGCTGCACGGCCCGATAGCCCTCTCGTCCGAGGCGGAGGAACTGGTAGTACTGCAGCAGCACCTGCGCGCCCGGCCTGGAGAAGTTGAGCGCGAGGGTGGGCATGTCGCCGCCGAGATAGCTGACATGAAAGACCAGGCTCTCCGGCAGCACCCCCGGATCCCGCCACACGACCCAGCCGACGCCGGGGTATACGAGCCCGTACTTGTGCCCCGAGGTGCTGATCGAGTTGACGCGGGCGATGCGGAAGTCCCAGTCCAGCTCGGGCTGGCAGAAGGGGGCGATCATGGCGCCGGATGCGCCGTCGACATGGATGCGGACGTCGAACCCGGTGTCGGCCTCGATCTCGTCGAGCTTCGCCGCGATGGCGGCGACCGGGTCGTAGAGTCCCGTGAACGTCCGTCCGAGCACCGCGACGACGCCGATCGTGTTCTCATCGACGTACTGCTCCAGGCCCTCTCCGTCCAGCACGAGGTGATCCGGGGTGACCGGCACGTACCGCGGTTCGATCTCCCAGTAGTTGCAGAACTTCTCCCACACCACCTGAACGGCAGCGGACATGACGAGGTTGGGCCGATCGGTCGGCTTCCCGTCGGCCCTGCGACGCTCCTGCCACAGCCGCTTCAGGGCGAGCCCGCCCAGCATGCAGGCCTCCGACGAGCCGATCGTCGAGGTGCCGATCGTCTCGGCGGCGTCCGGTGCGTTCCAGAGGTCTGCCAGCATCCGCCAGCACCGCTCTTCGATCTCGGCGGTCGCGGGGTACTCGTCCTTGTCGATCATGTTCTTGTCGAAGGCCTCGCGGTAAAGCCGTTGCCCGTGATCGTCCATCCACGTCGTGACGAAGGTGGCGAGGTTCAGGCGCGAGTTGCCGTCGAGGATCGCCTCGTCGTGCACGATCTGGTACGCCGTCTCGGGCAGGCTCGGTCCTGCGGGGAGCCGATAGCGGTCGAACTCCGCGGCCTCCCCCGGACGCACGAACACGGGATTGATACTCAGCCGGCTCTCGCTTCCGGCGGGCGGGCGGTGGGGACCTCGACGAGCGTTCATTGCTGCCTCCGGGGCGTTGTTCGCGTGCGCCCACACAATCACGACTCGCCCGTCCAGAGCGAGGGGTCTCAGCGGGCCGTCGCGCCCGCGGCGTGAGACGGCGCGAGCCGGTAGAGGACCTCGGGACGACCCCGCTTGCCGTAGCGGTGGGCGCGGTCGACGAGCCCGAGCTCGACGAGATGCGTCAGGTAACGGTGCGCCGTCGCACGCGACAGATCGCACGTGTCGGCGACCTCGGCGCCCGAGCGCGCGATGACGGGATCGAGCGCCGCCGCCACCCGATCGAGAGTGGGCTGCGCCAGCCCCTTCGGCAACGCGGGGGCAGCAGCGGACGCCGCTGCAATGCGCTCCCCGGTACGGATGCCTCCCGTCGTCAGCAGTCTGTCGATCTCCCCCTGGCTCATCGGGCGTTCGCGCGCATCCTCCAGCGCCTGCTGACGACGCATTCGATACTGCTCGAGCTGTGCGCGCAGCGCCGACTCGGTGAACGGTTTGATCAGGTACCCCACCACATGCGCCGCGAGCGCCTGCCTCACGGTCGTCTGGTCTTGCGAGGAGCTGATGACCAGCACGTCCACCGCCGAGCCGCCGATCGTGCGGAGGCGGTGCAGCACCTCGACGCCGCTGATGTCGGGCAGCCGCATGTCGAGCAGGATGAGGTCGACCGCGTCGAGCTCGAAGCCCAGAGCCTCCCGTCCGCTCGCCGCGGTGCCGACGACTGTGAAGCCGCTCGTCGCGGCGACGAAGCCGCTGTGCAGCGCGCGGGCCCCCCTGTCGTCGTCGACGACCAGCACCCGGATGTTGCCGTTCACGCGCGCCGCTCCATCTCGAAGGAGAACCGGGCGCCGCCCAGCGTGGAGGTGCCCACCTCGATCGCGCCCCCGCGCGAGGTGACGAGCCGGCGTACTAGATCGAGCCCGATGCCTCGTCCGCTGCCCGTGGCGTCCGGCTTCGAAGAGAACCCGAGGGCGAAGATCCGCGTCGCCTGACGCGGGTCCACACCGGGACCGTCGTCGTCGACCGCGCCGACGAGCAGGTCGCCGCGCTCGCGCAGGGTGCAGCGGATGCGGGTGGCCCCCGCCTCCGCGGCGTTGCGGCAGAGGTTGGTGAGCACGGTGACGACCTCGTCATCGATGTCGCGCTCGACGGCGATGTCGAATTCGACCTGAGCACCGTGGGCGAGGACGTCGGAACGCACGGCGTGGACGGCGGCATCGCGCAGCGGCATCCCCGCATCCCGTTCATCGTGCCGAGCACCCGAGACGGGCACGATGTCTTCGATGTAAGAGAGCGCCTCGTCGGCGTCGCCGCGGGAGACGAGCCCGTGGACGACGTGAAGGCGTGTCGTGAACTCGTGGGACTGCTCGCGCAGCGCCGCGGTCGTGCGCCCCATCTGCGCGTGCTCGATCGCCAGCTCGTCGAGGCGGCGGAAGCGGCGCTCGACCGCCGCCGTCAGCGCGGAGCTGGCGAGCGTCGCGACGATGAGCGCACCCACGGCCCAGGGCAGCAGTGCCCCCAGGGCCTGCTCGCGTTCCGCGGCGATGTCCGATTCGAGCACCCCGACCGCGACCATCCCCACCACGCGCTCCCCGTCGACGACCGGCACCTTCGCGCGCAGCGACGGCCCCGACGGGCCCGTCTCGGTGCCGAGGAAAGGCGTGCCCGCGAGCACCGAGGCGTTCGTGGTCGACACCTGCACGCCGCGCTCAGACGCGAGCGGATGCGTGATGCGCACCCCCTCGTCATCGGTCACGACGACGTAGTACACACCCGCGGCCCGCGCCACCAGCTCCGCGATCGGCTGCAGGGCGGCCGTCGCAGGGGCGAGGTCCGAGGCGTCCGCGAGGTCTCCGGGCGCGCCGGCGTCGGAGACGGATGCGACGGTCTGCCGCACCTCGCTCAGAGCGGCGAGGCTCGTCGCCACCTCTTGGACGCGCTGCGCCGTCGCGTCACGGATGCGGGTCTCCTGCAGCGACAGAGCCACCGCCGTCGTGAGCCCGAGGGCCGCGACGGTGACGACGGAGGGCAGCACGAGCATGGCGAGCCGGACGGCGCGCTGCCGGTGCCCGAACGCCATCGTGCTCGCTTCCTCGCCCTACGGCTCCGTCGCCGCGTGCGTGTTTATGGGAACAAATCGGCGCGAACGGCCTCGCCGGCTCGCGCGCTGCCATCCTAGGTCGATCTCGCGGAGACGACGATGTCCGCGCGAATGGAGCAATGATGACCACCCCCTCGGATGAGTCCGCCCGCCGGACCAAGACCACCACCAGGACCGTGATCGGCCGCGTGATCGGCGGCGTCGTGACCGCCGCCGCCGTCGGCGTCGCCGCGTTCGGTTCGATCAGCTCGGCCGCCAGCGGGCAGGAGATCAACGCCTCGATGACCATCGTCGCCCCGGCGGCCGCCGGCGGCGGCTGGGACGGCGTCGCGCGCGAGCTGCAACAGGCGCAGAAGGCGAACGGCCTCGTGAACAACGTGCAGGTTGTGAACATGCCGGGCGCCGGCGGCACGATCGCCCTCGGCAACGTGTCCGTGCTGAACGGTCAGGCGAACAATCTGCTCGTCGGCGGCACGGGCCTGCTGGCCGCCACCATCCAGTTCAACTCCGCCGCGACCCTCGCCGACGTCACGCCGCTGGCCGTCATCGTCGAGGAGTACGACGTCATCGTCGTACCCGCCGACTCTCCGTATGAGAGCCTCGACGATCTCGTCGCGGCGTGGCAGGAGAATCCCAAGGCGCTGCCGTGGACAGGCGGCGGCTCGTTCGATCAGCTCGTCGTGACCGACCTCGCCCTCGCCGCCGGGATCGACCCGGTGAACACGACCTACATCTCGTCCGACGGCGGCGGCGAGGCGATCCAGGCGCTTCTCAACGGCACCGCCAAGGCCGCGGCCGGCGGATACCCCGACAACATCGACCAGATCGAGGCCGGACGCCTCCGCGCGCTCGCCCTCGTGGCCAAAGAGCCCGTGGACGGGATCGACATCCCCACCGCGGCCGAACAGGGCTACGACATCTCCCTCACCAACTGGCGCATGCTCGCGGCGCCCGCAGGGCTCACGGACGACGAGGTGGATCAGCTCACGCAACTCATCCTCGACTCCGTCGAGACACCGCAATGGCAGGACGCCGTCGAGCGGTACCGCTGGACCGAGCGCGTCATCACCGGAGACGAGCTCACCGGGTTCCTCGACGACGAGGAGTCCCGCATCCGTACGCTCTACGAGGAGATGGGCCTGTGACCTTCCCCGCAAATCCCACAGCCACCTCCGCCGTCCTCGGCGAGCGCCTGCGACTCGTCTCCGGCCCCGGCATCGCAGCGCTGCTGAAGGGCCTCACCATGCCCCTCATCGTCGCGGCCTTCGCGACGTACCTGCTGATCGGCATCCTCACCATGCGGGTGCCGGAGGGTGCCGCCTTCCCCGGGCCGCAGTTCTTCCCCGGCATCGTCACCGCCGGCCTCTACGTGTTCGCCGTCTCGCTCGCGATCACGGCGGTGCGGGAGATCCGGGCCATGCCGGACCCGCTCACGGCGGAGCTGCTGGCGGCCGAGGCCGACGACGACGCACCGCCGCCGCGCCCGGTGCGGGTGGACGTGCGCTCGCTGGCATGGGTGATCGTCTCCTTCTTCGCCTTCGCGCTGCTGCTGGATCTGCTGGGCTGGATCATCGCGGCGACCCTGCTCTTCTGGTGCATCGCCCGGGGATTCGGGGCATCGAAGCCCATCCAGATGCTGGCGGTCGGCGCGACCCTCAGCTCGCTCGCCTACATCGGATTCGACATGCTGCTCGGGATGCCCCTCCCGTCCGGCATCCTCGGGGGGTTCTGACATGGATGCTCTGCAACTTCTGGCCCAGGGCTTCGCGGGTGCCTTCACCCCGGAGAACCTGCTGTGGGTGCTCGTCGGCTGCCTTCTGGGAACGGCCGTGGGCGTCCTGCCCGGCCTCGGCTCCTCGATGGCCGTCGCTCTGCTGCTGCCCATCACGTTCTCGCTCGATCCCACTGCAGCGTTCATCATGTTCGCGGGCGTCTACTTCGGCGGCCTGTTCGGCGACTCGACGATGGGCATCCTCATGAACACGCCGGGGCAGGCATCGGCCATCGCCTCCACGTTCGAGGGTCACAAGATGGCACTGAACGGCCGGGCCGCCCAAGCCCTGGCCACCGCCGCCATCGGCGCCTTCATCGGCGGGTTCATCGCGTCGATCGTCGTGGTGTTCCTGGCCCCCGCCCTCGCGGACTTCTCGAGCCGGTTCGGCCCGGCGGAGTTCTTCGCCCTCGCCGTCTTCGCGTTCGCCGCAACCTCGTCCGTCGTCACCGACAACGTCATCAAGGGGCTGACGTCGCTGTTCATCGGCCTCGGCATCGCCGTGATCGGTATCGACGGGGTGTCGGGAGCGCCGCGCTTCACGATGGAGTCGCCGCAGCTGTTCGACGGCGTCTCGCTGGTCACCGTGACGGTCGCCATCCTGGCGCTCGGCGAGGTGATCTTCGTCGCCTGCCTCGCGCGTCACGACACCGCGAAGAAGATCATCACGCCCACCGGTCGGCCGTGGCTGAGCCGGAAGGAACTGAAGGAGGCGACGCCGGCGTGGCTGCGCGGCACCGCGATCGGTCTGCCGTTCGGCGTCGTGCCGGCCGGCGGATCCGAGATCCCGACCTTCCTCGCCTACGGGCTGGAGAAGCGGCTGGATGCCCGACGCAAGAAGCCGCAGTTCGGGCGAGGGGCGATCCGCGGTCTCGCAGCCCCCGAGGCTGCGGGCAACGCGACCACGGGAATGGCGATGGGCGCCCTGCTCGCGCTGGGCCTGCCGATCTCCGCGACGGCCGCGATCATGCTGGCGGCGTTCCGTCAGTACGGCCTGCAGCCCGGCCCGCTGCTGTTCGACCGCGCCCCCGAGCTCGTCTGGGCGCTGCTGGCGAGCTTCTTCATCGCGATGGTCGTGCTCCTGATCCTCAACCTGCCGTTCGCGATGCTGTGGGCCAAGCTGCTGCTGATCCCCCGGCCCTACCTGTACGCGGGCATCACCGTCTTCTGCGCGCTGGGCATCTACGCCACCTCCGGATCGACGTTCGACCTGCTCATGCTGCTCGGCATCGGCGTTCTGGGGTTCCTGATGCGGGCGATGGACTTCCCGCTCGCGCCGTTGATCATCGGGATGGTGCTGGGCCCGCTGGCCGAGACGAGCCTGCGGGATGCGGCGATGAGCGCGAACGGTGACTTCTCGGTGCTGGTGCACAGCCCGATCACCGTCACGCTCTACGTGCTGCTGGCCGCGGTCCTCGTGTTCTCGGTGCGCGGACGCATCGTGGCCCGCCGTCGGGCGCGCCGCGAGGTCACCGAGACGGAGAAGGAGTCGGTCGTCCGGTGAGGTCGGCCGGCTCCGGCGCCACCGGCTCGAAGGCGACCGTCGCCAGGCCCGCTCGGGACGGGAGTCCGAGCCGGTGCAGGGCCTCGGCGAGGTGGTGCTCGACGGTCTTCACGCTGAGCCCGACGGATGCGGCGATCTCGGCGTTGCGGCTTCCCGCCGCGGCGAGCGCCGCGACCTGGCGCTGACGCGGGCTCAGCTGCGCCAGGTCGAGCCCGCGCCGTGGGCCGAGGAGGGCGGCCGCGCGACCACGCGTCGGCGCTCCCGTGATCCGCAGGATGTCCTCGACGTGGCTCTGGACGGTGCGCGGCGAGAGGTAGAGCACCTGCGCGATGGCGGCGTTCGTGTTCCCTTCGACCAGAAGCACCGCCACCTCGCGCTGCTTCTCGGTCATGACGGCGAGATCGCCCCGCGCTCCGCCGACCCGCGCGGCCAACTCCCGCCAGCGACGAGCGGCGAGCATGCGGTGGCGTTCATAGCCCACCGCATCGGCCTGCCGCGCGAGGCGCAGCAGCAGCTCCAGCGCCGCCGCGGGTTCGGCGGCGGCGAGCGCGTCCGCACGCACGAGCTCGCCGCGCAGCACCTCGGTCGCCGCTCCCGCGGCTTCATCGATGCGCACGGATGCCGCGGCCAGCGCCTCCGCATCCGCCGTCTGTCCCTGCGACAGGGCGAGCGCACCACGGGCGCGCGTGAGCGACGAGGCCGCCACGCGATGGCGGGCCAGAGCGCCGCTGCGACGCAAAAGGACGCCGGCGCGATAGGTGTCCCCCCGCGATAGCGCCGCCTCGACGAGCACCTCCGTGGCGAAGGCGCGGTCCCACACCTTGCAACGCGACAGGTCGGCGCCCGCCGCTGAGACGAGCAGCGCCGCCGCGCGCTGCAGCTGCCCGACGGCGCGCAAGCCCCAGGCCACGTAGAGCGACGAGCCCACGGAGAGATAGTTCTCGTCGCGGCGCGTGCGTGCGATCACCGCATCCGCGAGGGGGAAGAACCGGTCCCGGTCGCCGGCGACAGCGGCGCCGTAGCTCCCGATGGCCTGCAGCACCACGAGCGCCCGCGGCGGCACGATCGCCGCACTGCGGAAGAGTCCCTCCGCGATGGAGCGCACTTCGTCGCGGCGCCCGTGGAAGGCACCGCTGCGCGCGGCGAGCAACTGCAAGGCCACCGCGGCCGGGTCAGCGCGCTCGGTGTCGCGCGTCGCCACTTGCCCCGGGGCGAGCTCGGCGCCGCGGATCAGCGCGTCGGCGACATCGAAGCCCCCCGAACTGAGCGCGGCCTCGGCTAGCAAATACCTCGTCAGCAGCGACCCCTCGCCTGCCCCGGAGAGAGCTCCGGCCACGGCGGTCGCGTCTACTCCGAGACGGTGCGCATGCTCGGTGCCCACCATGGCATCTGCGGTCAGCATCGCGGATGCTGCCAGGCGCATGACGGGAGCCGCGCACCCGTCGCTCTCGTCCAGCGCGCGACGGGCGTTGGCGGCCGCATCCGGGAAGCGGCAGGCGATCACCGCGGCGATCGTGGCGGCGACCCGGAAGAGCGCGCGGTCGGCGCGGTGTGTCGCCGCTTCTGAGCGCGCCGAGGCACCGGCGAGTTCGAGGGCCGCATCCCCGCCGAAGACGCGCAGCAGGACGCCCGTGACGAATTGCCACGCTTCGGCGCTGCCGTCGACGTCGTCCCCCACGCGGTCCGCCCCTCTGCCGGTTTCGGGGGAATCGTGCCACGCAGGAGGCCTGCCGCGATACGAACCGGATGCGGAATCCGCCGAAACCCGCAGCGGACGGGTCAGAAGCGGTTCGCGATCGTCTCCCCGAGGCTCGCCCACAGACCCGGGTCGGCGCCCGATCCGCCGGGATCGATGTCGACGAGCAGCAGACCCTCGTTGCCCTTGACGACGAGGATCGTGCCGATGGAGGCATCGGCCCAGCCGCGCGTGACGCCCGGGACGGGTTGGGCGTTCGGCCCCTGCGGGTAGAGCTCAGCGGGCAGGAAGGCGTCGGCATCGCCCGTGTACTGCGCGATGGCGGAGTGCGTCTCGGCGTACGTCCACGTGCACTGCTGCAGACCCTGCTGCCCCTCGGCGGCCACCCCCTCGATCGCATCGACGCCGAGAGCTGCGGCGATATCGGCGGAGGGCACGAGCGCGCATGCGTCGCCCGTGCCCGACCCCGCCTCGGGCGCGGGCGCCGAACCCGAATCGGCGCCCGCCGTAGCCGAGCTCCCCGCTGGCTCGGCCGTGTCCGTCGCAGCCTGCGAGCAGCCGGTGAGCACCAGGGCTGCCGCGACCAAGACGAGCGGCTTGAGAGATTTCACGCCGCGATCATGACAGTCGGCGAGGCGCGCCGGTACGATCTGCGGCGCAATCCCGCCGGATCCCGCAGTGCACACCTCAGCGCTCAGTGGGCCGCATCCGCGCGGGGGCCGCGCTTCGTGAGACGTGAGATTCCGGTGACCACGGCGACGATGATGAGGCCGAGGGCAAGACCGAAGACGGCCGACAGGATCGTCTCGACGGTCCACACCACCACGGGGCCGGCCGCTTCTACGAGGTGCGTGATGGCGTGAACCAGGTGCTCGGGACCACCCCAGAGCGTCTCGGCCAGGTTGCCCACGACGAGATGACCGCCGACCCACAGCATGGCGACCGTACCGACGACGCTGATGACCCGGAAGACGGCGGGCATCGACGCGACGACGCGCACACCGAAACGGCGGATGCGGCGCGCGTCGCTCTTCATGAGACGCAGGCCGATGTCGTCGATCTTCACGAGCAGCGCCACGGCGCCGTAGACCAACGCGGTCATGGCGAGACCGATGACCAGCAGCGCGCCGAGGGTCATCCAGATGCCGAAGTCGGGATCGAGGCTCGAGAGCGCGATCAGCATGATCTCGGTGCTGAGGATCAGGTCCGTGCGGACCGCGCCGAACACGAGTTTCTTCTCGTCGCGGGGACCGTCCTCGTCGGCATCCTCGTGGTGCGCACCGAACCACTCGAGAACCTTCTCGGCACCCTCGAAGCAGAGGAAGCCGCCGCCCAGGATCAGCAGGAACGGCAGGACCCACGGCGCGAACGCGGTCAGCAGCAGCGCGATCGGGATGATGATCACGAACTTGTTGATGAGGCTGCCGAGCGCGATCTTCCACACCACCGGCAGCTCCCGAGCCGGAGTGATGCCCTGCACGTACTGCGGGGTGACGGCGGCGTCGTCGATCACGACACCGGCGGTCTTCGCGCTCGCCTTGATGGCGGCGGTCAGGATGTCATCGACGACGGCGAGCAGGCCGACCGACATACGCACTCTCCCGGATGCGAGGGCCGCAGCCGAACGGCTGCAGGGGCAGATGCCCTCAGCGAGGATATCGGCCGCGGAAGGAGCAGGATCACGGATTGCGCGAATCGCGGCGGCGGCTCACGCGCCGGCGCGCACCGGGCCCGTGCTGCCGCGCATGATGAACTCGACGGGGGGCAGGTCGATCGGAGCGGGCTCCCGCCCCTCCACGAGGGAGATGAGTACCCTGGCACTCGCCCGACCCCACTGGATGACGTCTTGCCGGACGGTAGTCAACGGGGGCACCACGTAGGGTGCGAGCGGGATGTCGTCGAAGCCGACGACGGAGAGGTCTGCAGGCACACGGAGGCCGCGATCGATCGCGGCCGACATCCCGGCGATCGCCATCAGGTCGTTCGCGTAGATGATCGCGGTGGGCGCAGCCGCCAGATCGAGCAGTTCATGGGTCGCCTTGGCTCCTGCGGCTCCGGTGAAATCTGCGACGACCGTGGGGCCCGGCTCCAGCCCGAGCTCGGCCATCTCGTCTTCCCACGCCCGGCGGCGCACCGCGGAATGGACGTACCGGTCGGAGCCGCCGACGTGGGCGATGCGCCGGTGTCCGAGCGCATGGAGGTGACGCACGGCGCGACGGACACCGGCGGCGTCGTCGAGGCCGATGGGATCCGGCCCCGCGCCGGACGGCGCGTCCGGCCCGACGAGAACGTAGGGCAGACCGAGCTCGGCCAGCTCGATGGGCCGCTGGTCCCCGATCCGCAGATCGCCGAGGAAGACCCCGTCCACTCGCGCCTCGTTGGCGAAGCTCGCATACGCCGCGCGCTCGGTCTCCTCGCTGTCGACGACCTGCAGCACGAGAGCGTAGCCCTCGCCGGACAGCGTGCTCTCGACGCCCGCGATGAACTGCGGGAAGAACGGGTCGGTGCTGAAGAGCTCCGGTTCGCGCCGGACGATGTAGCCCAGTGCCTGCGCCCGGCTGCGCGAGAGCGCCCGGGCGCGCGCATCCGGCTTCCAGTTCAGGGCCGCGGCCGCGTCGAGGATCCGGGCGCGCGCTTCCTCGCCCACACCGCCGCGGCCGTTGAAGACGAAGGAGACGGCGCTCTTTGAGACACGGGCCATCGCGGCGACGTCTCCGATCGTGGCCTTACGAGTCTCACCCTTGCGCTTGCCCCGAACGGGCGCAGCGCCGGCGCTCGCACCGCGGGGAGGGGAAGGCTCGTTCTGCACCTCAGAATCATAACGTCGTTTAGTGCGATTTAGTTGAATTCTCCCCCGCGCAACCCTCGCCATAACGCGGAATCACGCGCGATCAGATCCAGAGTTGATCTCACGAACAAAAACCGGTTTACTCGGGGGACGTGCACAGCACGCCCGCGGTCGCGATGTCGCCGAGCGCGGAGCGAGACGAGGGAGTACGCGAGATGTCGCGACCAGGGCGAGAGGCCGGACAGCAGTGACTGCGCTCATCAGCAGACGCGACGGGTCGCCGCGTCGCCGCCGGCGCCTGCAGCGCTGGCTCGGTGAGAATCCGCTCGGGATGCTGCTGAGCGCGCCGTACGTGGCCTTCGTCGTCGTGGTGTTCCTGGTGCCCTTCGGCTTCGGCATCTGGATGTCGTTCCACGACTTCTTCTTCACGGCGCCCGGGGTGCAGGTGCCGCAGCCCTTCGTCGGCTTCGACAACTTCGCGCAGGTGCTGGCCGACCCGCAGGTGCATCAGGCGTTCCTGAACCTGCTCGTCTTCCTCGTGATCAACGTGCCGTTGACCGTCGTCCTCGGCCTCCTCCTGTCGAGCGGCCTGAACGCCGTCGTGCACTGGAAGGGCTTCTTCCGCGTCGCGTACTACATCCCCTACGTGACCGCCTCGGTGGCGACCATCGCCGTCTGGATCTTCCTCTTCAACGGCAACGGAGTGGTGAACACACTGCTGGGTGAGCTCGCACCCGACCCGACCTGGCTCGCCAACCCCGCGATCATCATGCCGCTGATCGCGGTCTACGTGACCTGGAAGAACCTCGGCTTCTACATCCTGCTGTATCTCGCCGCGCTGCAGAACGTGCCGCAGGAGCAGTACGAGGCGGCTCAGCTCGACGGCGCCGGTCGCTGGCAGCGCTTCCGCTCGGTGACCCTGCCCGGGGTGGCACCGGTGACCTCGCTGGTCATCCTGTTGTCGATCATCACGACCGGGCAGATCTTCACCGAGCCGTACCTGCTCACCGGCGGCGGGCCCAACGGCGCTTCCCTCACACCCGCGCTGCTGATGTACCAGAAGGGCATCCAGCAGGGGCAGCCGGATATCGCGGCGGCGATCGGCATGATCCTCGTGCTGCTCGTGATGATCGTCTCGCTCGTGTCGCGTCGCCTCACCGAGAGGAAGAACTGATGGCCTCGATCGCTCCGCGCACCCGTCGCGCGAAGGAACAGCCTCGCTCGGTCGGCGGCTCCCGCGCCCTCGCTGCGCTGCGCTTCGTCGCGCTGGGCCTGGGCGCCCTCGCCGCGCTCGTGCCGTTCTACTACATGGTGCTCGGTGCACTGCAGCGCCAGCGCGACACGACGCTCTTCGGGCTGCTCCCCCTCCCCGGAAACCTGACGCTCGACAACTTCGTCGAGGTCAACGAGTCGATCAACCTCTTCCGCTCGCTGCTGAACTCGCTGATCATGACGGCGGGCGTCGTGGGCTGCACGCTCATCTTCGGGCTGCTCGTGGGCTATGCGCTGTCGGTGCTGCAGTTCCGCGGCCAAGGATTGGTGTTCGCCCTCGTGCTGCTCGTGCAGGCCATCCCGTTCCAGCTGCTCATGATCCCGCTCTACGTGATGGTCGTGCGCTACTTCAACCTGGCCGACAGCTACCTCGGCATGATCCTCCCGTTCGCGATCAACTCCGTCGCCGTGCTGATCTTCCGGCAGTACTTCCTGCAGATCCCGAAGGAGATCTTCGACGCCGCGCGCATCGACGGAGCAGGCGAGCTGCGGATCCTCCGCTCGATCGCCGTGCCGCTCGTGCGCCCCGCGGTGCTGACCGCGATGCTCGTCACCTTCATCGGCCCCTGGAACGAGTTCCTGTGGCCGTTCCTGGTCACCAAGGACGCCAACCTGCAGACCCTCGCGGTGAGTCTGGCGAACTTCTCGCAGTCGAACGGCTCCTTCCTCGCGAACCCGATGGGAGCGGTGCTCGCCGGTGCGTGCGTGCTCGCCGTTCCCGTCGTCGTGCTCTTCCTCGTCTTCCAGCGGCACTTCACCTCGGCGAACCTCGGTTCGGCCGTGAAGGGCTGATCGCCACGGCAGCCGCATCCCCGACCCGTCCCTCGACAAGGCAAGGCAGATGACCCAGACCGACGAACTCGAACCCGACGCCACCATCGCGTACGCACTGCGCCGGGTCGGCAACCTCATGGAAGCCGACACGAACGACCCCCATGAGGTGGAGGGCGTGCTCAACCCCGGAACGGCGTGGGGACCCGACGGCGAGCTCTACCTTTACCCGCGGATCGTCGCGACGGGCAATGTCTCACGCATCGCCCGCGCCCGCGTGGTGATCGAGGACGGCGTGCCCACGGGCGTCGAACGCCTCGGAGTGGTGCTCTCCCCCGATGAGGGCTGGGAGCACGGGCGCCAGAACGCGGGAGTCGAAGACCCTCGGATCACCTTCGTCGAGCCCCTGGGCATCCACGTGATGACGTACGTGGCGTACGGCCCGCTCGGCCCCAAGTCCGCGATCGCCGTGTCGACGGACACCGTCGACTGGCGGCGCCTCGGCCCCATCCGCTTCGCGTATCAGCCCGAGCTCGACGCGGATCTGAACCTCTACCCCAACAAGGACATCGTCTTCTTCCCCGAAGCTGTGCCGGGGCCGGACGGACGCCCGTCGCTGGCGCTGCTTCACCGCCCCATGTGGGACCTCGATTGGCTGCGACCGGGCGAGGGTGCGCGGCCTCCGGCCGGCATCACCGACGATCGCCCGTCCATCTGGATCGGCTACGTGGACCTCGACGCCGCGACGCGCGATATCGCCGCACTCACGCTGGTCGAGAACTCGTCGCAGATCGTCGCGCCCGAAGCCGCGTACGAATCGGCGAAGATCGGCGCCGGTCCCTCGCCCCTGCGTGTTCCCGAGGGCTGGCTGCTCCTGCACCACGGCGTCTCCGGTGCGACGCCGCGCGGATTCGAGCTGGCGCACGGGTCGAAGTACAGCGCAGGCGCCATCCTTCTGGATGCGGCCGATCCGCGCCGCGTGCTCGCGCGCACACCGGAGCCGTTGCTCGCGCCCGAGACCGCCGAGGAGCTCTCCGGCACGCTCGGCAATGTCGTCTTCCCCACGGCGATCGAGAAGATCGGCGAACGCTGGTTCGTGTTCTACGGCATGGCCGACTCCTCGATCGGCGTCGCCGAGTTGGAGCGCGCCGAAGGCTGAGCGCGACGGAGCGTTCGCACGGATGCGGCGGGGCTTGGGCCTCGCCGCATCCGTGTTCTCGTCGACGGCGCCGCGCGCTCGCTCAGACGGGGAGGAGCGTCAGGCAGACGCAGAGCACTGACACGAGCGACAGGAGAAGCGGCGCACCCAGCGCCACCGCGGATCCGACCTCGTCGCGTCCGTACGTTCGTCGCAACAGCGCCCGCAGGGGCACGCCGGCCCACAGCGTCACCAATGTCGCGCCACACGTCACGACTCCGACGGAGAACAGAACCGGCGAGCGGTCGAACCCGGCGACAAGGTCATCGATATCAGCACGGTAAGCCAGCGCGGCGAAGACGATCGCTTGGGTACCGAGTCCCGAGAACAGGAGGAGAAACCACGACGCCCGACTCCTCCAGAAGAAGGCCATGACGCCCAGAGCCGGCGCGATGTACTCACCGACGAATCGACCGATCGGGATGCACCAGCCGATCATGAAAGCCGCCACCGTCGAGACGATGACGAACGCCAGCACGACGTGAAAGGTCCCCATCAGGACACGTTCCCAGGAGGCATCGCATCACATCGTATGCCCACCACAGGAACCATCGACGGCGAGGTGGTCGTCCATTGCCGGTGAGCCAGAACGACGGATGGCCGGGTCCGAAGACCCGGCCATCCGCATGTGCGCTCTGACGTCAGTCGCCCGTGCGGCGCCGGCGTCGATCGAGCACGAGCGCACCGCCCAGGGTCAGCATGAGCAGCCCCGCCGCCGCGAACCACGGCACCCAGGCGAGGTCGGCGCCCGTGCTCGGCAGCGCTCCGTCGGCCGGGTTCTGCGCATCAGTGCCACCACCGACCGAGGCATCGATCCGCACCTCCGTCGAGGCGATGTCGACGCCGTCACGCATCACGACGATCGTGTGCGCCCCACCGGCGACGTCGGCGGGGATGTCCGCGGTGAGCGTGAACGCTCCGGCTGCATCCGCCGTGACGGTGCCGAGGTCCCGCGGGCTCGAGCGCAGCTGCACGAGGTACTCCGCGCCGGGTGTGAACTGCGCGCCCGTCACCGTCACGTTCCCTCCGGCCCGCAGGCCACCCGAGGCGGTCACGGTCGGCGTCCGGTCCGACTGCTCGACGACCTCCACCGAGACCGGCGTGGTCGCGGGCGACCAACCGGCCTCGTTCTGCGCACGGACCGACACGGAGTAGATCCCCGCAGCGAGCCCGTCGACACGCGCGGTCAGCACGTCGCCGCCGACGACGCTCACCCGGTCGCCGATCGTGAGCTCGTACGCCGAGACCGCAGCCCCGCCGTCATCCTCCGGCGCCAGCCACGTCGCGATGACCGCGGCGCCTTCGGCAGCCGCCGTCAGCGAGGCGGGCGCCGAAGGCACCGTGACCTCGGGCTCCTGACCGATCTCGACGAGGCCGTCCAGCGCGGCGCGCAGCGCCTCGGCTCGCTGGTCGATCGCCGACTGTCCGATCCCGCTCGTGCGCAGCGCCTCCTTGGCCGCCTCCAGCGCGGGCAGCACCGGACGCCAGCTCTCAGGGGTGTAGACGGTGCTGTCGAGCGCGTTGCCGCGGTCGACGAGCTCCTGCAGCGCGGCCGTGTCGACGGCGACATTGACCGAGCACCAGTTGATCTCGTCGCCCTTCGCGTGCGTGAGAAGCACCCGCGTGGAGCCTGACTCGCCCGCACGCAGATCGAAGGCGACCGACCCGTCCGCACCGATGCGCGGCGCACCCTCGACGCGGGCGACGGCCGCATCCACCGGGTAGGCGGTGAAGACGTCATCGGCGTCGAGCGGGGCGATGGATGCGGTCACGGCGGCGATGTCGCCATGGGCCGCGCTGACGTCGGGCGAGGTGCACGAGAAGTTGTAACCGCCGTACAGCTCGAACTCGAACAGCGAGATCCCGTACTTCGTCACCGGGAGGCCGGCGACCCTCACGTACCGCACCTCGGCGTCGGCGAAGTCGACCGTGTTCTTCAGTTCCGCGGACGACTTCTGCACCCGCGCGAGCTCCTGCCAGGTCTGGCCGTCGAGCGAGCCCTCCAGCCGGAAGTCGTTGGAGGTCGCCGACTCCCACGTCAGCACCGCCTGGTTGACGGTGCGGGGCGCCTCCAGGTCGACCTGCAGCCAGCGCTCCGTCTTGTAGGGAGCGTCTTCCCGGCGGGACGCCCAGCGGGTCGTCCCGATGCCGTCCGTGGCGAAGCGGGGCTCGAGGGTCGCGTTGTACGAGGACTCGGCGGTCGTGGGACGGCCGAGCGCGAGGTTCTCCCGCCCGACGGGCGTCGTGGGTGCCGTGGCGATCGCGTCGCCCTCGAACACCTCCATCTCCCAGATCGAGACGCCGTACTGCGTCGTGCTGCGCTGGACGGACTGCATGCGCACATAGCGGGCGTTCTCCTGCACCGCGATCACGTCGAGTCCGCCGTCGCTGCCGCCCGTGGGGGTGACGTACGCATCGCGCCAGGTGTTCTGATCGTCGGAGACCTGGATGCGGTACTGCTTGGCGTACGAGGCCTCCCACCACAATCGGACAGTGCCGATCGGCTGCACAGAGCCGAGGTCCACCTGGGTCCAGGCCGTGTCGGAGAGGTTGGCGCTCCAGCGACTGGCCATGTTGCCGTCGGTGATGCTGCCGGCCGCGGAACCGCCCGACGCCGTCACCGATCGACCGAGCGCGAGATTGCGACTGGCCTCGACCGACATCTCGGCGATCGAGTAGCCGCTCTTCCCGGCGCTCTCGAGGAGCAGTACACGCAGGAAGGTCGCCGCCGTGGGCGGGAACTCGAGCGTCTCGGTGCCTCCATCCGCATTCTGCACGAACCGCAGATCGCTCCAGTTGGCACCGTCCTGCGACGTCTGCACGAGGTATCGCGTGGCAGCATCGGCGCCCCACTCGAGGGTCAGCCCGGTCACGAACGCGCCGGCACCGAGATCCTTGGCGACCCATTGCACCCCGCCTTCGGAGGATGCCCACGAGGTGGCGGCGTCGCCGTCGCCCGCGAGTGCGGCACCGTGCCCCTCGGCCGAGTTGCTTGCCGAGTAGGCCGACGCCTGAGCTCCGTCGGTCGGCGTCAAGGACGCCGTGACGGTCTTACCCAGGTTCGGCCCCGACCCCAGAGCGAAGGTTCCGGCGTGCAGCGCGTCCGCCCCTCGAAGAGTGACGGCGACGACGAGCCCGGGCTTGTCGGGGTTCGCGATGCTGACGACGGGCTCCGCACCCGACTCGTCGAGGATGACGATGGCGGGCTGATTGACCTCGAGCGTACGTCCGTCGCCGAGATCGAGGGCGCCGGCCTGGAAGAACGTCGCCATCGTGCGCTGAAGACCCGCGTGTCGCACGGCCTGCACGTTTGCGTCGTTCTGCAGGATGCGTACCGCCGGAGCGGCGGCGTAGCGCTCGACCTCGGCCGGGGATGCGGCGGGCAGCACGATGTACTCGTAGCCCGCATCCGTCGGCTTCGTGCCGTGGTCGAAGTACAGGGTGAAGGCGTCGCGACTCACCGCATCCTCGTCGACCCAGCTGCCGGTCTGCGTCTTGTTCGAGACGGTGACCGGCTGATCGGACGGGAACACGTAGCCGACTTCGTCGTTGTACGCCCACGAAGGATCGTCGACCACGACACCGTCCGCACCGTCGGCGACGGACTTGCCGTCCACCGTGGCGTTGTCCTTGGCGGCGGCCTGGTTGACGACGCTGTGCACGGCAGCATCCGCCGTCGAACCGATGCCCGTGCCCAGCGCCACCATCTCATCGTCGAAGAGGAAGGTGCTCTTCAGACCCTTCGTCTTCGCGCGGTCGAGCGTGTACACGTTCGCGCCGTACCGGCCGTCCGAGACGCCGCCCGTGAAGCTGCCGCCGTTGCCGACGCGGCCGTTCGTTCCTCGCGTCTGCTCCTTCACGTAGGGAGCCGTGACGCCCGGGTAGTGGAACCAGTCGAAGGCGGGACCGAGGTCGAGGTACTCACGGTTGTTCACCTGGATGGCGGTGGCCGAAGCCGAGTTCCAGAAGACCTCGTTGCCGACCTCGGGACGGAACGTGGAGCGATACTCCGCACCGACGGTGCGGCTGGAGTTGAGACGGGTGAAGATCCCGTACTCGTCGCGGATGTGGGACGAGAACTCGGAACGCCAGAAGTACTTGTCGCCCGTGATGCCACTACCGGCGGCCTTACCGCGGATGTTGTCGGCGAGCGCACGGTACTGCGTGGCGTAAAGCGCGTCGGTGCGCGCCATCTCGTCGAGCGGTTCGAGGAACTCGGAGGCGTAGCTCGTGACGCCGTCGATCGTCTTGGGCGGTCGGTAGCCGAGGTAGAGCATCCCCACCTCGCCGCGGATCATCCACCGTGTGCCGTTGATGATGTAGAACGCGATGTCGTCGAGCTGCGCGCGCGTGAAGCCGAGACTGGTCCCCCGCGCCGCATCCGCCCACAGCGCGACGTTGGTGAACAGCGCCATGCCGTAGCCCTCGCTGTAGAGCTGCGCCTCGTGGGCCCAGAAGCTGGCATCGGGCTGCACGGCCTCGTTGACGTTCCCGGAGTTGTCCACGGCGACCGTCGCGGCCATCGTGTCGAAGCCGGAAGCGATGTTCTCGAAGTTGCGCGAGGCGACCGCCTCGAACAGGTAGTTCGTCGTGCGCCAGGCGCCGTTGGCACCGACCGGGTCGAGCTTCCCGGTGTTGTGCTTCAGGCTGGCGGCGAAGGCCTCGTCGCTGAGCACTCCTCCAAGGAAGATCGAGATGCGGCCCATCGCCATGGACTCGCCGATCTCGGTCTCCCACCAGTTCTGGTTGCCGGGGTCGACCGCATCCCAGTAGGTCAGGGCGCGGTCGACCGCGGCGACCAGGGCGGGATCTTCGAAGCCCTTCGCATCGGCGTCACGGTACGCGTAAGCCATCGCGAGCATCCGGTAGAGCGCGATGTAGGCGGACCACGTCGCCCCGTTGGCCGAGCTCGTCCGGTCGGCGTAGTCCACGTCCGACCAGGAGCCGTCGGGATTCTGGGAGGCGGCGTACTCCTGCGCTTCCGAGACCCGCGCCAGGTAGATGCCGTTGGCGATGATGATCTCGTCGCCCTGCGCCAGGTAGTACTCCTGCAGACGCGACACGATCGTGTTCACGTCCTCGTCGGGGGTTGCTGCCGTCGCGGGCACGGCGGCGAGCCCGGTGAAGGCGAGCACCAGGGCGACGACGAGAGCCAGCGAGGCCCTGATTCTTCTCATGACGGGCTCCTTCGGCCGGTTGAGAGATGCGCGCACGCGTGCGCGAAGAGAGGATGCGGGCAAGAGGCCCGACGCGTCGTACGTCGACGCGGACGAGAGAAGGAGGGCCGGGGAGCATCACGCTCCCCGGCCCTCGTGTGATCAGCCCTGGGCTGCGAGCGAGTCGATCTTGTCGGCGGCGCTCTTCATCTGCTCGGCGAGATCGCCCTGGCCGGACTGCACCGCGGCGCCCCAGGTATCGCGGAAGGTCTGCCAGATCTCCGTCGCGTTGGCGATGTTCGGCACGTCGACCGTCAGCGGGACCGCCTGGGCGAAGGTCGCCAGCAGCGGGTTCGCCGCGAGGTAGTCCCCCGCGACCTCCGTGAGGTCGGTGCGGATCGGGAACTGACCGGTGGTCTCGAGCAGAGCCAGATCGTTGTCGGCATCCATCGAGAACTTCGCGAAGTCCCAGGCGGTCTGCTTGTTCTGGCACGAGGTGTACAGGCCGACGTTCTTCGAGTCGCCGAACGTGTAGGTCTCCTCGAGCGTCTTGCCGTCGGCGGTCGGCAGCGGCACGACGCCGTACTCCACCTTGCCGTCGAACTGCGCCGCACCCCAGGGGCCGGCGATACCCATGGCGGCGACACCGTCGGCGAACGGGCCGGCCCACGCGTCACCGCTGTACGCCTCGGCCGATGAATAGCCGTCGGCGTAGAGCGTCTTCCAGAACTCGAGCGTCTGCAGGCCCGCATCGCTCGTGAACGTCGCCGCGCCGTCGGCGACCAGCTGCGTGCCGTCGGAGTTGGCCAGGTAGAACGGGTAGAAGTCGAACAGGGCGTTCGTGTAGTCACCGGATGCCGGCGGGTACAGCGCGTAGTCGGCGGCGCCCGCATCCTTGATCGCTTTGGCGGCGGCGAGCACATCGTCGTAGGTCGACAGCTTCGGAGCCTCGGCGTCGAGGCCGGCCGCGGCGAACGCCGTCTTGTTGTAGTAGAGCATGAAGGGGTTGGCCTTCCACGGCACCTGGTACAGGTCGCCGTCGGGCGAGCGGAAGCCGTCCGCCGCGTCGCCCGAGCGCTCGGTGATGAACGACTCGCCGTCGTCGAACGTCTTCGAGATGTTGACGAGGCCGCCCTGCTTCTGGAACGAGGGCACTGCGGCGGGCGCCGTGTTGTAGACGAGGCAGGCGGTGTTGCCCGCGGTGATCGCCGCCGAGATCGCATCCTCGGACGACTTTCCTGCCGGAATCGCCTCAGCCGTCACCTGCTCGTCCGGGTGCTCGGCGTTCCACGCCTCGACGACGGCCTTGCCCCAGGCGATCTCCTGCTCGTTCGTCGAGTACCAGATCGTGATCGGGCCGGAGGTGAGCTCTGTGCTCGCTGCCTCGCCGCCTCCTGAGCTGCACGCTGCCAGCGGAACGGCAACGGCGACGAGGGCGACAGCAGCGCTGATGGAACGCTTCATTGCGCGGACTCCTTCTCGCAATGCTGCCCACGCCAGCCATTGCGTATCTGTGATTCGGACCTTCGGAGAGCGTCCGTGCGCACGGGTCGCGCGCGGTCGCACTGATCCACGCCCGCGGGTGGCGCTCTCAGTCGTCTCGTCGAGTGGTTGCAGCCTTAGTAAACCGGTTCTTGCGCATAGCGTCAATAGTCAAAGTCGTCCTCCTTGACGCGTTACTAAATCGGTATATCTCCGACTTGCGCCTCACGAATGACCCAGAGCCGAGGGAGAGTCATGCCGCCTTGCGGGCCTGGTGGCGCGCAACGCGGTTGCGATTGCCGCAGGTCTCGGGCGCAACTTCGGTCGCTTCTGGCTGGCGCAAGGCGCTTCATCGGTCGGCGCGCAGATCAGCGAGCTCGCGGTTCCGATGCTGGCGGTGCTCGTGCTCCACGCCTCCGCCGGTGAAGCGGGGCTCCTCGGAGCGGCACGCTGGTTGCCGTTCCTGCTGCTCGCACTGCCGCTCGGGGTGCTCGTCGATCGCTCCCGGCGCCGCCGCATCCTGATCTCCTCGGACCTCGCCCGCGCGGCGGTGACCGCGGTGATCGTCGCGCTCGCTCTCGCGGGCGCGCTGACCCTGCCCGTCCTCGTCCTTCTCGTCGGGGTGCTCGGCGCCTTCACCGTCGCCTTCGAAGTGGCCTCTCAGTCGTTCCTGCCGACGGTCGCCGGGCGCGACCAGCTCGAGCGGGCGAACGGCAGGCTCCAGGCGACAGTCGCCGCAACCGAGATCGGCGGTCCCGGGCTGGCAGGATTACTGATCCAAGCCCTCTCGGCCGCCTGGGCGCTCGCGGTGCACGCCGTTTCGTACGTCGTCTCCGCGGCCGCTCTTCTCCGCATCCGCACACCCGAGGCCATCCCCGCGTCGTCCGGCCGCAGCGCGATGGCGGACCTGCGCGAGGGCCTCGCGTTCGTCCGCCGCGACAGGTATCTCGTCGCCCTGCTCGGCTTCGCTGCGATCTACAACCTGTTCGCGCAGTGGATCATGGTGCTCTTCACGCTGCACGCGATGCGAGAGCTCGGGCTGGAGGCCGGCCACCTCGGCGTGGTGTTCGGACTCGGCGCGATCGGAGCCGTCATCGGCGCCACCGCCGCGCCGGCGAGTGTGGCACAGTTCGAGGCGGGCGCCGTACTGGCGGCGTGCGCTGCCGCCGAGAGCATCGTCCTCGCTCCACTTCCGCTGCTCCCCGGCGCGTGGGGCGGGACGGCACTCGTCGCGGCCCTCGTGATCGTGTTCGCCGTCAACGGAGCGGGGACGTCGCTGTCGAGCGTGGTGGCCGTGACGCTGCGTCAGCTACGCACACCCGACCACCTGCTGGGTCGCGTCAACGCGACCATGCGGTGGATCTCGTATGGCGTCGTGACCGTGGGCGCGGCCGCCGGCGGCGCGGTGGGCGAGATCATCGGCACCCGACGGGGCATGGCGATCGGCTGCGCGGGGGTGCTGTTGACGGTGGTGTGGGTGGGTGCGTCACCGCTTCGCCGCATCCGGGGTCCTCGGTCGCTCGCACGCGAGTTCGTCGAGGCGGAAGAGCCTGCGGTTGGTTGACTCAGCGAGGAGGGTGAATCACCAGATGGTGCCGCCGCCGACGGAGATGCCACCCCACGTGAGCAGGATGAAGATGATCGCGAACACGACGGGCGCGATGCCCTGTCCGCTGCGAGAGAGCCCCTTGAGCAGGCCGATCACCGTGAACACGGCCGCGACGATCGACAGACCGCCCCCGAGGATGAGACCGATGAACAGCGGGATGGGCATGAGCACGAGACCCGCGAGGCCGAACCAGAATCCGGCCCAGGCGCTCGGGTTGCGGCGACGTTCGACGGTGTAGGACACGTCCCCATTATGTGGGGCGCAGAGTCACAGAACACAAAAGCCCCGGAATACCGGGGCTCATGGCGGAGACGGAGGGATTTGAACCCTCGGTCCCCTTACGGGGACTCCACCTTAGCAGGGTGGTGCACTAGGCCTGACTATGCGACGTCTCCAGTGGCGGCTTGCGCCGAACACACCCTTCCATCATAACGGGTCGGTTCGCTCGCATCGAACAGGTCCCGGATACTCGATAGCGGATGCGGTGCGCACCGCATCCGGAAGGGCATGCGGTGGACCCGAAACACCTGGGAGCCTCGACGGCGCTCGCTCTGCTCGCAGGCTACGTCGACGGCTTCGCGTTCGTCACTCTGGGCGGCTTCTTCGTCTCATTCATGAGCGGCAACACGACGCAGGCATCCGCGGAGCTGACCGGCGGCCACTGGGGCGCCGCCGGCTACGCGGGCCTGCTCGTGCTGAGCTTCGTCGTCGGGGGCGCGAGCGGCACCGCCCTGTCGATCAGAACTGGCAGCCGCGGCGTGATGACCCTGGTCGCCGCGGCACTCCTGATCGCCGCGGCGATCACCGCGGCAGGATGGCCAGGGATCGCGGGGCCAGTGCTGGCGGCGGCCATGGGCGCGACGAACGCCGTCTTCTCGCACGACGGCGCCGCACCCTTCGGCATCACCTACATGACCGGACAGCTCATGAAGCTGGCCGAGGCGATCGTCGCGGCCTTCCGCGGTGGCGACCGACGCACGTGGCGCCGCCATCTCGCTCTGTGGCTCGCGATCGCGATCGGCGCGATCGGAGGCGCCGCCGCAGCGCGTCTGGTCGGCGCCGTCGCGCTCTGGCTTCCTGCGGTCGCCGCCACCGCCACGGCGGCCGTCCTGATCCTGTACCGACGAGCCCCGTCAGCGAGGTCGAACCGATGAGGAGGACGATCAGACCATGATCGGATTCCGACCGGCAGAACCGACGGATGCCGCGAGCATGGCCGAGGTGCAGAACGCCATCCACCGCGCCGGCCTTCGCGCCAATCCGGTCGACGTCGCCTTCGTTCGGGACCGCTACCTCAGCCCCGAGCACCGCATCGCCTGCACGGTCGCCGTAGAAGACGAGCGCATCCTCGGGTTCCAGTCACTCAAGCGGGCATGGCCGGGCAACCCGTACGACGTTCCGGAGGGCTGGGGCATCATCGGCACGCACATCCACCCCGAGGCCGGCCGTCGAGGCATCGGGCGGAGCCTGTTCGCGGTGTCGCTGGCGGCAGCGAGGTCAGCGGGTGTGCGTCACATCGACGCGAGCATCGGCACAGACAACGCCCCTGCCCTCGCGTACTACTCCGCCATGGGCTTCTCGCCATACCGGGAGGGCGCGGACGTCATCCCGCATCGCTTCGACCTCTGAGGTCTACTTCTGCGGAACCGTGCAGGTCACCTGGCTGGCGTTCTGCCCCGAGATCGACGACGGCAGCTCGACGGCCGTGTCGGACGGGAGCGCCTCGCCACCCTCCGTGCCCGCGGGTGCAGGAGGAGTCGCGCTCGGGTCGGGAGCAGCCGTGTCGGGCACCTCACCGGTCACCTCGACGCCGAACCCGCCGCTGGCCTCCCCCGTGAGCTGCAGCGGCCGGTTCTCGCGCAGTGCGGCAAACAACGCGTCTGCAGCGCCGGAGATCGGCACGAGACCACTGCCGGAGTATGCCGCGGGGTACTGCACGAAGACGATGTCCTCGAACGGGACGTCCTTCAACGCCATTGCGATCTGTGCCATGCGCGTCGGATTGGCGAGCTGCTTATCGAGAACGAGCTGCTTCTCGCGCACCTGCGTCATAGCGACGTTCGCGAAGTTCAGCAGCTTGCCCGCATCCCCGAAGACGGCGTCACCCTTCAGCTTGCGCACGAGCGACGACATGAACTGCTGCTGGTTTGAGATGCGGCCGAGGTCCGAACCGTCGCCGATGCCGTGACGGATACGCAGGAACTGCAGCGCCTGCTGGCCCTGCAACGTGTGCGTCCCCGCCGAAAGGGCCAGGCCCGTGTGGCGGTCCGAGATGTCACCCTGCACACAGACATCGACTCCGCCGACGGCGTCGGAGAGGTTGATCACACCGGTCCATCGGATGGCGGCCGCGAACTGGATGTCCTCGCCGGTGAGCTCCTCGACGGTCCGCACGGTGCACGGGAGCCCGCCGTACATGTACGACGCGTTGATCCGGTCGGTTCCCCCACCCACCGTGTTGCCGTCGGCATCCTGGCACTCGGCGATCGGCACGAAGGTGTCGCGCGGGATGGACACGACCGTCACCCGGCGCGGCGCATCGCTGATGTGGACGAGCATCGTCACGTCGTTGCGCTCGCCACCGTCATCGTCGATTCCGCACCGCGGGAACAGGGCGAGGTCCTGCCCCTCGCACGAGTCGGTGCCCACGAGCAGCAGGTTCACCCCGCCTTCGATCTCGCCGAGGCCGGGAGGCAGAGCGGGGTCGCCGTCATTACCGATGTCGACGGCGTTGTCCTGGATGGTGGCGGCCGCATCCCACAGGTGGAAACCGACGATCCCGGCGGCGGAGGCGATGCCGACGACCAGGGCGACGGCCGCGATCGACAGCGCCTGCATCAGCGGATGCGGAGACCGCAACCGGCCGTGCCGGGCCACCGGAGCGCTGTGGCTGCGCCGTTTCGGCATCAGCGCAGGTTTCCGTTCGAGCACGTCTCCTCGGCGGCGGTCTGCCCCGCGATGGAGGACGGCAGCGCGACGCTGTCGGTGGGGGCGGTGGGCTGCGCGACGTCGGCGGACTGCGTCGGCGCGGGCGTCGTCGGATCGGTGGGAGCCTCGGAGGGTTCGGCCACGATCGTGCCGTCACCCTGACTCGTCGAGCCCGTCAGCACGAGCTGCTGATTCGCGTCGATCGCATCGAACAGAGCCTCGGCGGCGCTCTTGTTGGGCACGACCCGGTTGGCGTCGTCCGGGTCGGTGAGCGTCGGGTACTGCACGAAGACGATGTCGTCGAACGGCACCTCCTTGACGGCGAGCGCGATCTGCACGAGCGTCATCGGGTTCGTGAGGCTCTCACTGGGGGTGACGTTCTCGACTCCGACCGTGGCCAGCTTGTACAGCGTGGCGGGATCGCTGAGAACGCCCTCGCCGACGAGCTTGCGCGCAAGACGCGACATGTACTGCTGCTGGTTCGAGATGCGGCCGAGGTCGCCGCCGTTTCCGACGCCGTGCCGCGTGCGCAAGAACTGGAGGGCCTCGAGACCCTGCACGTTGCGCATCCCGGCGGGCCAGTCGATTCCCGTATAGGAGTCCCGGATGCCGTTCGCGATACAGACGTCCACGCCGCCGATTGCGTTCGTGATCTGGATCACGCCGCCGAACGTGATGGATGCCGCAAAGGGAATGTTCTGTCCCGTGAGCTGTGAAATGGTCTTCACCGCACAGCTGAGGCCCCCGTAGGAGAAGGTCGAGTTGAGCTGCTGCTTGCTCATCGCCGAGCCCGCCGAACCATCCGGTCGCGTGCAGGAGGGGATCGGGATCATGAGATCCCGGGGGAAGGAGATCACCGTCACCCGGCGCGGGTTGTCGGAGATGTGCAGCAGCAGGTTGACGTCGTTGAGATCGCCCTCGGAGTCGGCGCCGGTGCACCGTTCGCCGAAGAGCGCGGCGTACTCGGGCTCGCACGCGTCGGTGCCTGCGAGGAAGAGGTTCACTCCGCCTTCGATCGCCCCGATGTCCGGCGGCACGGCGCTCTGGCCCTCGAGCGGGACCGCGTCCTGCGTGAGGTTGGTCGTCAGGCTCCAGACGTTGTAGCCGACGACGCCGAGACCGGCGACGAGCACCACGGCGAGCGAGACGGCGACGAGCTTGAAGAACTGTGCGACGGGATGCGGCGAGCGCAATCGGCCGTGGCGCGCCACCGTCTGGCGGCGCCCGCTTCGGGTCGGGCTCACGCGGGTCCTCTCGTATGCACAAGCTGCAGGCGCGGCGCGATCCACACGCCCTGCCCCCATAGATCAGAGCCCATCCTAGAAGCGACGACCTGAGAACGACGTGCGGATCGCCTGGGCGCCTCAGCGCGGCGCCCGTGGCAGCGCGAGGCGCACGCTCGTTCCGCGTCCGAACTGTGATCGGAGGGAGACCTCGCCGCCGTGCCGGTGCACCACCACGCGCACGAGCGAGAGACCGAGACCGGTTCCCTCGACGCCCCGAGCGTCCTGGGCGCGCCACAGCTCCTCCCACACGAAGGGGAGGTCTTCGCCCCGGATGCCCCACCCCGTGTCGGCCACTTCGATCACAACGGCATCCGTCTCTTCCGTGCCGCGCACCTCGATACGTGCGCCCTCGTCTGAGTACTTCACGGCGTTCAGCAGGAGATTGCGCACGGCGACGGCGAGGAGGTCGGGGTCGCCGGTGACGGGCGGCAGCGGCCAGGGCACGGTGGGCAGCACGGTCTCCACGCTGCGGTGTGCGCCGCGTGCGGCGAGTTCGTCACGCAGCGCGGCCACCTCTTCTTCCACGATGAGCGTCAGGTCGACGCGGGAAGCCTCGATGGGCCGGGTCTCCAGCGACGACAGGGCCCGCAGCTGCGTGACGACGCCGCTCAGCCGAGCGGCCTGCGCCGATGCGATCACCAGGTTCTCCGGCGGTGTGTGCTCCTCCGCGGCGAGCGCTGAGCGGATGGCGGTCACCGGGTTCTTGAGTTCGTGGTCGAGGCGGCGCAGGAACCGCCGATGCGCGTCGCGCTCTGCGAGGGCGCCGTCGACGCGGGCCTCGGCGAGGGCGGCGTCACGCCGTCGCATCCGCATCGGCCGCACGACAAGCGCAAGGATCAGGACACCGGACAGGAGCGCACCGGACACGACGAGCACGGTGGCCAGCGGCATCCGCAGCACGATCGAGCCGTTGCCGCCGGTGAGTGCGAGCACGACGGCGATGAGCGCGGCCAGGGCGAGAGGGGCGGCGACGAGCACCAGGCGCACGGGTTTCACGACGCACTCACCGGCGCGCAGAAGCGGTAGCCCGCGCCCGGCAGCGTCTCGATCCAGCGCGGCTGCTGGGCGTCGTCGCCCAGCGCTCGACGCAGTTCCGCGATGCGGTGATCGACGGCGCGCGTGGTGACGGCGAACTCGAAGCCCCAGAGGGTCTCGAGCAGGTGCTCCCTCGTGTGCACCTCCTCGGGGTGCGACATCAGGTACTCGAGCAGGGTGAGAGCCTTGGGCGTCAGCTCGAGCGTCGCACCGTCGCGGTGCACGCGACGGGCCACCCGGTCGAGCCGGAGCCCCGCACTGACCAGCTGCGACGACGCGGTCAGCGGCTTGCCCCCGCCCGCCGTGCGGCGCAGGACGGCACGGATGCGGGCGACGAGTTCCGGCGGGTCGAAGGGCTTGCCGAGATAGTCGTCGGCGCCTTCCTCCAACGCAGCGGTGCGCTCGAACGACGCATCCACCTTCGTGAGCATGATGACCGGGGTCCACGCATCCGCACGGCGAAGGCGCCGCACGAGCTCGCGGCCGTCCATGCGGGGCATGAGCACGTCGGAGACGACGATGTGGGGCGCGAAGGCGGCATGTGCGTCGAGGGCGCTCTGCCCGTCGGCTTCCACACGTACATCGAATCCGCTGCGTTCGAGGAACGGCGCGAGGGTGGAGGTGATCGCCTCCTCGTCGTCCACGAGCAGCACGCGGGTGCGCGCCTGGGCGCTCACGAGGCATTCACCGCCCAGATGCCGATGCCGAACGCGGCGAGGATCAGAACGGCGATCGCCGCGATCGTGAGGTAGCCGATCACGAGCCCTGCGATCGCGAAGCCCGCTCCCCCGGCATGGGTACGGCGGATGCGGGCGAGCGCGACGTGGCCGAAGATCACCGCGAACAGATTGAACCCCAGGAGTGCAAGCACGAACGACGTGATGGCGAGCCCGTCGGTGGGGCGAGTGACGGAGACGTACTGCTGCTGCGGCTGGGACATCGTGTTCATCCTCCGGTCGTGGCGCGTGCCGTGTTCGCTGCGCCGGTATCGGTCACCTCTGGGGTTCCGCTCTCCCACCGCACGTCGTTGCCGCTGCCGCCGAGTCGGGCGACGTCGACGGATGCAGCCTGCACCTGATTGGCGGCTCCGGTGATCTCGAGCGCACCGATGCGATCGGCGAGCACCACGGCACCGCTCGCGGTGACGCTCACGAGGGCGCACTCCCCCGTGATCGACACCGTCGCGCCCGCCTGCGAGACGACGACCTCCCCCGAGGCGCACGAGGTCTGCTGCGCCACGTCGGCGTAGCGCTCGCGCAGGTCGTCGGATGCGGCGGACGGCGGCGTCGAGACGCTCGACTCCTGCTCCTTCGATGCCGACGTCGCCGGCGCCGGCGTCGATGAGGGAGCGGACTCAGCGGCGGGAGCTCCCGGAGGCTCGTAGGCGACGGAGCATCCGGTCAGGAGGACGGCGAGGGCGGCGAGCGTTAGCGGCAGTGTCTTCTTCATCGTCTCGTCCGATCAGAAGGCCGGGATGAAGATCTCGACGCGGCGGTTGAGCTGGCGTCCGGCGGGGTTGTCGACGCCGTCGATCTGGTTCGCGGCGACGGGCGCGCTCTCGCCGTATCCGACCGCGGTGAGCGAGGCGGTGACACCGCGGTCCTTCAGCGCGGCGACGACGGATGCGGCGCGGCGCTCGGACAGCTCCTGGTTGTAGCCGTCGGAGCCGATCGCGTCGGTGTGCCCGCCGATCTCGGCCGTCGGCACGCCGAGCTCCGTCATCGCCTCCGCCAGCTCGTCGAGCACGCCCGCCGCATCCGCCCGGAGCTCGGAACGGTCGAAGTCGAAGAGCACGCCGTCGCTCAGGGTGATCGTGGTGCCGCAGGAGGTGAGGGGGGCGAGTGCGCCCAGCGGCGGGAAGACGCCGACCGGTGCGACGGCGGGCAGCGGGTCGACCTCGACGGGCGTGCCGTTGACCGCGCCTGTGCCGTCGCCGTCGTTGCGGATGTCGAGCCCCTTCGCGACGTACGAGCCGGAACCGTCGCCGTAGTTGTGGATCTCGACGTCGGCGTCGCGGTACAGCGCGGAGCCGTCGCCGTAGTTCCAGTGCTCGACGCCGTCGCCGGTGCGGGAGGCGGAGCCGTCGCCGTAGACCCACGTGGCGCCGCCGCTCGTGGTCACCGAGCCGGAGCCGTCGCCGTAGTTGTGGATCTCGATGCCGTCGGCGATGTAGGAGCCCGAACCGTCGCCGTAGACGTTCGCGGTCACCCCGTTGACCGTGAAGCTCCCCGAGCCGTCGCCGTAATTGTGCACCGTACCGTCGGGCCCGGTGAAGGTTCCCGAACCGTCGCCGTACAGCAGCACCGAGCCCTGCGCGCTCGCCCGCTCCGTGACGTCGCCGCACGCGGCGGGGCGCACCTCGATGCCTGGTCGCGGCGCGATCTGGCGGTCCACCTGGATCGCGAAGCCGCCGAGGGAGCTGTCGAGCAGTGACAGGTCGGGCATCGTGAACAGAGGGACCGGCGGCACTTCACCGGGCGCGTACCCCGCGACGACGGGGACGGTCGGCGTCGGCGACGGTTTCGACGTGCTCGCGGCGACGGGCCCGGACTCGGCCGGGCGGGGCTCGGCGGCGCATCCGGCGGCCAGGACGCCGACGGCCGCGACGAGGGCCAGGATGCGGGGGGCGGTGCTGCTCATGCAACGACCGTATCGAGCGGGCCCCGCCCGCCGGTCGCAGCTCCGTCGCACCTGTGTATCAATCCCGCGACACGGCCCCGATCATCCCCGAGGATGATGCGGATGCTGCCCGAGGCCGACGACATCGCCGCGGCCTCCGACGAGGCTCGAAGACATGCACGCTCCCTCACCTTCTCGTCCTGTTCTCGTCGCGCGCGGTCTCGTCAAGCGCTACGGCACGCTCACCGCCCTCGCGGGCGTCGATGTCACGATCGCGGCAGGCGAGGCCGTGGCGGTGATGGGCGCATCGGGGTCGGGGAAGACCACACTGCTGCACTGCCTCGCCGCGGTCATCGCCCCGGACGGCGGCTCCGTCCGCCTCGGCCAGGACGATCCGGTCGAGCTGGTCGGCATGGACGAGAAGGGACGCTCGGCGATTCGTCGCAGCCAGCTCGGCTTCGTGTTCCAGGAACACCTGCTGCTGCCCGAACTCACCGCCCTGGAGAACGCTGCCCTCCCCCTGCTGGTGCAGGGCGTGCCGCGGCGAGACGCAGAGCAGCACGCCGCCGGATGGCTGCACGCCCTGGGGCTGGCCGGCATGGAGGATCGCCGCATCGGCCAGCTCTCCGGCGGCCAGGCGCAGCGCGTGGCGATCGCCCGCGCCCAGGTGACGGGCGCACCGCTCGTCTTCGCCGACGAACCCACCGGCGCCCTCGACTCCGCCACCTCCGCCGACGTGATGTCGGCACTCCTGCACGCCACGGTCGGTCAGGGTCGCAGCCTCGTCGTCGTCACCCACGACGCCGACGTCGCGGCCCGGTGCCATCGCGTCGTCCGGATGCGGGACGGCCGCATCCTCGACACCGCGTCGATGAGCGAGGCGCAGCGATGAGCGCGCTCGCCTCGCAGGGCGCGGTGCGGCGCACGCTCACGCTGTCACGCTTGCTGGCCCGGCCCTCGCGGCAGTCCCGCGCGGCGATCGTGCTCCCGATCGTCGCCTTCGCGGCCACGACGACACTGCTGCTGATCGTCGCCGGCGGCACGCGCATGTTCCTCACCGATGATCGCGGCGGGGCGTTCACCGGGATGTACGGCATCCTGGCGGTGCTCGCCCTCGTGCTGCTCGCCGTTCCGCTGGCCACGCTCGGCGCCGCCGCCGCGCGACTGTCGAGCCGGAGGCGCGACGATCGCCTGGCGACACTGCGACTGCTGGGCGCCACCTCCGGCGAGGTCGCGGCCATGACGGTGATCGAAGCCGCCGCGACGGCGGCCGCCGGCGCCGTCGCCGGCGCGATCGTCTATGCCGCCGTCCTGCCGCTCGTGGGCCTGCTGCCCTTCTTCGGCGGCCCGATCGGAGCGGGCGCGGCGTGGGCCGGCTTCGACGTGCTCGCTCTCGTGCTCGTGGGGGTCGTTGCCCTCGCGACCGTGAGCGCCACGCTCGGACTGCGTCGCGTCGCACTCACGCCGCTCGGTGTGCGCCGGCGTTCCGATCCCGCACCCCGTCGGCGCACCGCGGTGGTCGTCGGTCTGGTCGGCGTCGCCGCCGTCACCCTCATCGTCCTTAATCTCTCGACGATCGGTCAGCTGGTCGGCCCCGCCGTCTCGATCGCGCTGCTGCTGGCGCTCTTCGCCGGATCCCTGGGTCTGCTCAATCTCATCGGCACCCCGATCGTCGCTGCGCGCGGTCGCGCGATGGCTCGCCGCGCCGGCGATGCGGCGCACCTGATCGCCGGGCGCGAGCTCGCCGCACACGCATCCGTCGCCTGGCGACGCGTCTCCGCGATCGCGATGGTCTCGTTCATCGCGGTGGTCGGCGGGGCGGGGATGAGCCTGGTCGCGCTGGCCGGCGACGATGCGCCCGAGACCGGCACGGTCTTCGCCGACATCCGAACAGGGGTCCTCGTCACGCTCGCGTCGGCCTTCCTGCTCCTGGCGTGCTCCGTCGGGGTCACGCAGGCCGCATCCGTGCTCGAGGATCGCGAGCTGATCGTCGGTCTCGACCGCCTCGGCGTGCCCCCCGCCGACCTCGCCCGCGCCCGCCGCATCACGGTGCTGCTCCCGCTGCGCTGGGCGGCGCTCGGCGGAGCGTTCGCGGGCGTCGCGCTGAGTCTGCCGATCATCGGCATCACCCTCGTGCTGGCCCCGACGTCGCTGCTGATCATCGCCGGGACCTTCGCCGTCGGCGTCGCGCTCGTGCTGGCCTCGCTCGCCTCGACCGAGCCTCTCGTGCGGTCGATCCGGCGTACGGCCCCGTGATCCACAGATCGTCGAAATCTTTCGATACGCGTGCATGCGTTCTGCTAAGTTCCGTGGGAGCGCTCTCTGAGAGCGCTCCCAGAGCGAAGGAGCTTGAATGCGCGCGACGACGCGGCACGTAAGACGCGACCTTGCCGTCTTGATGATCGGAGCGCTGGCGACGGCCGGCGCGGTGTCCCTGCCCACCGCCGCGAGCGCGGCGCCCACGGACTACGTGCAGAACGGCACGTTCACCTCGGGCCATGAACCGTGGTGGTCAGCAGGGGTGGATGCATTCCGCACCGACGGTGGAGTGTTCTGCGCCGACGTTCCCCCTACGGCCAACCCGTGGGACGTCCTGGTGGGGCAGAGCGACCTGCCGTTGACGGCGGGCGTCGACTACATCCTCAAGGCCGACGTGCGCGCAAGCGATCCCGCTACGCTCGTGACCCAAGTGGCTCCGAAGGTCGCGGATGCGTCGTTCAGCACCTACACGAGCCAGACCGCCTCGCTCATGGATGCGTGGCAGACGCTCAGCTACACCTTCACCGCCCGCGACTTCGGCCAGGGCACGGTCTCCGATCTGCAATTCCGCCTCGGCGCCAACAGCACCCCCACCACTTTCTGTCTCGACAACGTCTCTCTCATCGAGGAGGACTCCGTGCCGCCCGTCGACCCGGACCCCGTGGACCCGGTCATCGGCACGGACCAGCTGCTGCCGAATCCCACGTTCGACAGCGGCACGAGCCCGTGGTGGACCGCCGGCCCCGTGGCACTGTCGAACCCCGACAGCAACCTCTGCGCCACGGTCGATGATGCGACGGCCAATCTCTGGGACGTCCTCGTCGGTCACAACGACATCCCCCTGCCCGGCGACACAGCCTTCCGACTCGACTTCACCGCATCCGCCTCGGCACCGGTGACGGCATCGACCAAGGTGGGGACCTACTCGGGCGCATCGACCGAGGACTTCATCGAACGCACCTTCTCCGTCGGAGCCTCGCCGCAGACCTACTCGTACACGTTCGAGACGACATCTGCCGACACGTTCCACCTCTCGCAGGTGCAGTTCCGCGTCGGCGGCGTGCCCGCGGGCACCGTCATCTGCTTCGATGACGTGACCCTCACGGGCACGAAGTACACCTACCAGGCCGACACGGGCCCGGCGGTGAAGGTCAATCAGGTCGGCTACCTTCCGCGCGGACCGAAGCGCGCGACCGTCGTGACGGATGCGGCCGAGCCGCTCACCTGGACGCTCGAGGACGCGAACGGCGCCGCTGTCGCTACCGGCGCCACGACGCCCGCCGGGTTCGATCCGAGCGCCGGAGTCGACGTGCACACGATCGACTTCTCCGACGTCACGGCGACCGGTGACGGGATGCGGCTGCGCGTCGGCACAGAGCTGAGCCACCCGTTCCGCATCGCCGCCGACGTGTTCCAGTCGCTGCGCACCGACTCGCTGCGCTTCTTCTACACGAACCGATCCGGCATCGCGATCGACGGCGACATCGCGGGCGCCGAGTACGCGCGCCCGGCCGGGCACCTGAACGAAGGCGCGAACCAGGGCGACAGCAACGTCGGCTGCCTCGAACCGCAGACGTGGTCGGACGGGTGGACCTGTTCCGACCGTCACGACGTCACGGGCGGATGGTACGACGCGGGAGACCACGGCAAGTACGTGGTCAACGGCGGCATCGCGGTCGCCCAGCTGCTGTCGGCGTACGAGCGCTCGATCCCCGCCGGCACCGAGGCCGCTCTCGGCGACTCGACCCTGGCGGTCCCGGAGCGCGGCAACGGCACGCCCGACATCCTCGACGAGTCGCGGTGGGAGTTGGAGTTCCTCCTGAAGATGCAGGTTCCCGCGGGCGATCCGCTGGCGGGAATGGCGTGGCACAAGGTCACCGATCGCGCATGGACGGGCCTGCCGCTCATGCCGCACGACGACCCGCAGGAGCGGCTGCTGCACCGCCCGTCAACGGCCGCCACGCTGAACCTCGCCGCCACGGCCGCGCAGGCGTCGCGGCTGTTCGAGCCGTACGACGCGGCGTTCGCGGCGCGCCTGCTGGACGCGGCGCGGACGGCGTACGACGCGGCTCTCGCACACCCCGACCTGCTCGCACCCGAAGAGGATGGCGTGGGCGGCGGCACCTACGCCGATGACACCGTCACCGACGAGTTCTACTGGGCGGCGTCAGAGCTGTACCTGACGACCGGCAGCGACCGCTACCGCGACGAGGTCGAGAACAACCCCCTGCACACCGCCGATATCTTCACGGCCGGCGGGTTCTACTGGGGCGACGTGGCGGCCCTCGGGCGTATGCAGCTCGCGCGCTTCGGCACCGATCTTCCCGACATCGACGGCATCCGTCAGTCCGTCGTGGATGCGGCTGAGAAACTGATCGCCGACCAGAAGGCGCAGCCGTTCGGTCAGCCCTACGCCCCGAAGGAAGGCCTGTACGACTGGGGCTCGAACTCGGCCGTGCTGAACAACCAGGTCGTGCTGGCGACGGCGTTCGATCTGACGCACCGCCCGCGTTACGCGGATGCCGTCATCGAGGCGTACGACTACCTGTTCGGCCGCAACGTGCTGGGGCAGTCGTATGTAACCGGCTACGGCACGAACGACTCTCGCAACCAGCACAGCCGGTGGTACGCGAACGCACTCGACCCGCAGCTGCCGCATCCGCCTGTCGGCACGGTAGCCGGCGGACCGAACTCGTCGATCCAGGATCCGGTCGCGAGCGCCTGGCTCGCAGGCTGCGCACCGCAGGCGTGTTACGTCGACGACATCGGCGCGTGGTCGGTGAACGAGATCACGGTCAACTGGAACTCCGCGCTCGCGTGGGTGGCGTCCTTCGTCGCCGACCTGGGTGACGGCTTCGTCCCGGTCACTCCCGTCGCGGTCGACGACACCGCATCCGGCGCACCGGGCGAGCCGTTCGCGATCGAGCCGCTCGCGAACGACCGCGCCGGCGACGCCGACATCCCATTGGATGCCGCGACGCTGACGCTGCTGGACGGCACCGGCGACACCTTCACCCGGGCGGCCGCGGCTCCCGCGACCTCGGTGACGATCGCGGGTCAAGGGCGGTACGACCTCGACGGCGAGCGCATCGTCTTCACCCCCGAGGCTGGCTTCGTCGGCACGGCGACCCCGGTGACCTATCGCGTGGCGGACACGCGCGGCACCGAGGTGACGGCGACGTTCACACCCACGGTGCGCGCGCCCGCCGCATCCGATCCGTCGGCCGCGGTACCGGCCGCGCCGGCTCGCGGGTCCCTGCCGCAGACCGGCGTCGACACCTCGACGCTGTGGGCGGTCGGGGCGGCCGCACTCGCACTGCTGGGCGCGGGAGCGTACCTCGTGCGGCGTCGCCGCCGCGCCGCCTGAGCACATGATGAAGCCCCGGCGAGCATTCCCCGCCGGGGCTTCATCATGGACGGCGTCACCGTGCGCCCGGCGGGCTCGGCTCGACGCGTGGTTCCGGCACCCGCACGTGCCCGAACTCCTGCAGATCTGAATCGATCACCCATTCGCGCTCCCGCCGAACAGGAATTGCAGGAGTTCGGGCGCGAGGGTTACTTCGAATGCGCGACTCAGTGCGCGGCGTCGTAGGCCTCGAGAACAGCCGCGGGAACGCGTCCGCGTGCGCTCACTTCGTGACCGTTCGCCGCGGCCCATTCACGCACGGCGCCGAGGTCACGCGTGTCTTTCTTCGCGCTGCGACCGCGCGTCGCGGTGCGCGACGCGCTGCCGATGGAGCGGCCCGCCTTGATGAACGGCTCGAATGCCTCACGGAGCTTTTCGGCGTTCTTCTCGGAAAGGTCGATTTCGTACGAGCGCCCCTCGAGAGAGAAATGGATCGTCTTTCCCTCTTCGAGAACTTCGCCGTCGAGGTCGTCGATGAGTCGGGTGAAATGCTGTTTAGCCATAACCAGGGAGTATGACACATCAAGCTTTTGCATTTCCGCAGCTTGCAGGCGGGAAAGAAGACTGATGCGAGAAAGACAATGCAATATCGGCCGATAAGCCTCGGGCAGCGTGGGCCCAACTCCGTTCGAACCCGCTCAGCCGGAGATGCGAAGAGAGCGACCCCCTGCGGGGGCCGCTCTCTTCGCATGGCGGAGGGTGTGGGATTCTCCCCACCGCCTTCTCCACCCGCCGCTTCGCGACGCGCGGAGCCTCGGGCGGCGTGGGCCCAACTCCGTTCGAACCCGCTCAGCCGGAGATGCGAAGAGAGCGACCCCCTGCGGGGGCCGCTCTCTTCGCATGGCGGAGGGTGTGGGATTCGAACCCACGGGACATTGCTGCCCACCGGTTTTCAAGACCGGGTCCTTCGGCCGCTCGGACAACCCTCCCGACGCGCAGAACGCACGCGCCGAACGGGCCGAGTCTAGTCGACGCGGTGGCGACTCAAAGGCGGCGCAGCACCTCGGCGACGCCCCCGTCGAGCACGGATGCGGTGACTTCACCCGCCGCATCCTGCACTTCTTGAGGCCCCTGCCCCATGGCGACCGCGCGTCCGCCGTGCTGCTTCGCCCACGCGAACATGCCGACGTCGTTGCGGCCGTCTCCCATGACGAGCACATTCTCGGGCGCCACGTCGAGCCAGTCGCGCACGAGCGCGAGCGCGGTGCCCTTGTCGACGCCCTTCGGGGCGATGTCGAGCCAGGCCGTCCAGCCCACGGCGTACGAGACCTGGTTGAGCCCCACCCGATCGACCAGCTCGACGAAGTCGCTCTCGTCGTGCTCCGGCGAGACCACGACGACGCGGGTCACCGGCTGGCGCGCGAGCTCTTCGAACGCGACCTTCGACGCGCGGTCGAGGTTCCAGTCGTCCATGTAGTCGGTGTACTCGCGGCGCCCGTCGGGCAGCTCCACCAAGTAGTGCGCGTCGGGCAGGTGCTCGCGCAGCAGCGTCAGCACCTCGGCCGCATCGAACGTCTCGACGTGTCTGCGCTCGTAGACGAGGGATGCGGGATCCGCCGCGCCGACGCGCGCCATGATCACGGCGCCGTTCGAGCAGACGGCATAGTCCGGCGCGATCTGCAGCAGCTCCTGGATGCCGCGGGTCGCCTCCCAGCTGCGCCCGGTGGCGAGCATCACCTCGTGACCGGCGCGGCGCGCATCCGCCACGGCCTCAACGATCCCGGGGCTCGGCGACTCGTCCTCGAGCAGCACCGTGCCGTCGATGTCGAGCACGATCAGCATGCGCTCCGCATCCGCGGTCGCGATCTCCTCGACGAGAGCGGCAGCCTCGGCCGGCGTCTCGATCTCGATCTCTCCGGTCTCCGGCAGCCGCGCCTCGGTCACGCGATCGGCTCCAGAACCTCGAGGCCGCCGAGGAACGGGCGCAGCACCTCCGGCACAGTGACCGATCCGTCGGCGCGCTGGTGCGTCTCGAGAAGAGCCACGATCCAGCGCGTGGTCGCAAGGGTTCCGTTCAGCGTCGCGACGGGCTGCGTCTTGCCCTCTTCGGGGCGGTACCGGATGGACAGGCGCCGGGCCTGGTACGTCGTGCAGTTGCTCGTGCTGGTGAGCTCGCGGTACGCACCCTGCGTCGGGACCCACGCCTCGATGTCGTACTTGCGCGCCGCAGAGGAACCGAGGTCGCCCGCGGCGACATCGATGACGCGGTAGGACAGGCCGAGATCCTGCAGCATCCGCTCCTGCATCCCGACGAGGCGCAGATGCTCGGCCTCCGCCTCTGCCGGGTCGACGTACACGAACATCTCCAGCTTGTTGAACTGGTGCACCCGGATGATGCCGCGGGTGTCCTTGCCGTACGAGCCCGCCTCGCTGCGGTAGCAGGTGGACCAGCCCGCGTAGCGCTTGGGACCGCGGCCGAGGTCGAGGATCTCGTCCATGTGATACCCGGCCAGGGGCACCTCGCTCGTTCCGACGAGATACAGGTCTTCATCGTCGAGGTGATACACCTCGGCCGCGTGCTTGCCCAGGAATCCGGTGCCGCGCATGACCTCGGGTCTCACGAGCGTCGGCGGGATGATGGGCGTGAACCCGGCCTGCAGGGCGCGATCGAGCGCGAGGTTCATCAGCGCGATCTCGAGGCGCGCGCCGACACCCGTGAGGAAGTAGAAGCGACTGCCGGAGACCTTGGTTCCCCGCTCCATGTCGATCGCGCCCAGAAGCTCGCCGATCTCGAGGTGGTCGCGCGGGGTGAAGTCGAACGAGGGGATCTCGCCGTGCGTGCGCAGCGTCACGAAGTCGTCCTCGCCGCCGACCGGCACACCCTCGATGACGATGTTCTCGATCTTCGCGAGCGCGTCCGCGGCAGCCTCTTCCGCCTCGGTCACGGCGGCCTGGGCGGCCTTGACCTGAGCGCTCAGTTCCTTCGCCTCGGCGACGAGCGCGGCCTTCTCCTCCTTGGGGGCGGCGGCCACGCGCTTACCGTGCGCGTTCTGTGCAGCACGGAGCTCTTCGAACGCCGTGATGGCCGAACGCCGCTCGCGATCGGCGGCGAGCGCCGCATCCACCGTCTCCGCGGACTCGCCGCGGGCTTCCTGGGAACGCTTGACGAGGTCGGGGTTATCGCGAAGGAGGGCCAGATCGATCACCCGTGAAGTCTAGACGCGGCGGGTGCGCCTCGGATTCCGCTCACCATGTCCCCCTTCCCGCAACGCATGTCCCACTTCCCGCAGAAATCGCCCCCGAAAACTGCGGCAAGTGGGACACGCAGAGGAGCCGACCCCGAAAACTGCGGCAAGTGGGACACGCAGAGGGGTCGGCATCCGGATGCGGAGGAAGCCGACCCCGAGCGCGACCCCGCGAGCCACCGGCGGGCGCGCGGCCCTACTCTGTGAGCATGACCTCGGATGCCGCCGCCGTCCGGCGCGCGGCGCTGGTGTACAACCCGGTGAAAGTCGACGCCCGCCGGTTGCGCGCCCAGGTCGTGCACGCCGCCGAGCGGGCGGGATGGGGCGCGCCCCTCTTCTTCGAAACGACCCCTGAGGATCTGGGCCAGGGTCAGACGCGCACAGCCCTCGCGCAGGGAGCAGATGCGGTACTGGTCGCGGGCGGCGACGGCACGGTACGCGCGGTCGCCGAGTCCCTCGCCCACACGGGCGTGCCGCTGACGATCGTGCCCAGCGGCACGGGAAACCTCCTCGCCCGCAACCTGCGGCTTCCGCTGGACGATCCCGACCGCGTGATCGCCACCGCGTTCGCCGGCGACACGGTGATGATCGACGTCGGCTTCGCCGAGTTGCACCGCGTGGACGGGGCGCGTGAGACCCACGCGTACGTGGTGATGGGCGGCATCGGACTGGATGCGGCGATGATCGCCAACACCCGCCCGTCGCTGAAGAAGAGCGTCGGCTGGGTCGCCTACGTCGACGGAGCGGCGCGCTCGCTCGTCGGAGCTGCGCCCTTTCGCATCGTCTACCAGGTGGGCGACCAGCGCCTGCACTCGGCTCGCGTGCAGAGTGTGCTCTACGCCAACTGCGGGTCGCTGCCGGCGGGGCTCTCCCTCGTGCCCGAGGCGTCGGTGGTCGACGGGACCATGGACGTCGTGCTGTTCCAGCCCAAGGCATGGTGGGGGTGGCTGTTCGTCTGGCGCCGGGTCGCCTGGGACAACAGCGTGCTGCGCCGCTTCCGCGCCGGCCGTCGGGTGCTGCAGCTGCGCACCCGCGACACCGCCGTGCGCTACATGCGCGGGCGGACGATGGAGATCGCAGCGGCCGAGCCGCATCCGGTTCAGCTCGACGGCGACGAGTTCGGCGAGGCGGTGCGGATCGTGAGCCGCATCGACGCGGGCGCGCTGCGGGTGACCGTGCCGGCCGGGCACGACCTCAGCCGACTCTGACTGTCAACCCTTCGACCCCGACTGCGGCCCATTCGCGAGGATGAGCGGGTGAGCAGCCCCACCCTCGTCTGGTTCCGCGACGATCTGCGCCTGGCCGATAACCCGGCCCTGCGCGCGGCGATCGACCGCGGCGAACCGGTCGTGGGCGTGTACGTGCTGGATGAGGAGTCGCCCGGTGTCCGCGCCTTCGGCGGCGCCGCCCGCTGGTGGCTGCACCACTCGCTCGCCTCCCTCGGCGAGCACCTGCGCGAGCGAGGCGGCAGCCTGGTGCTGCGCCGCGGCGCCGCCGCATCCGTGCTCCCCCAGTTGGTGTCGGATGCGGGCGCGGGCGCCGTCTTCTGGAACCGCCGCTACGGCGGGACCGAACGCGAGATCGACGCCGGCCTCAAGCAGAGCCTCCGTGAAGGCGGTCTCGAGGTGCGCTCGTTCCACGCGTCGCTCCTGTTCGAGCCGTGGACCGTGCGCACCGGCTCCGACACGCACTTCTCCGTGTTCACGCCGTTCTGGCGCGCATGCCTGCATCTTCCCGCCCCGCGAGCGCCCCTGCCCGAGCCGCGCGAGATCGAGGGGATGGGCAGGCCACCCGCATCCGATGCCCTCGAGGACTGGGAGCTGCTGCCGACGCGCCCCGACTGGGCCGGTGGCCTGCGCGAGACGTGGGAGCCCGGCGAGCCGGCCGCCCGCGCGCGCCTCAGGCACTTCCTGAAGGAGGACCTTCCGGGCTACGGCACCGCGCGCGACGAGCCCGCCGCCGGCGTCACCTCCCAGCTGTCGCCGCGCCTGCGCTGGGGGGAGCTGAGCCCGTTCACGGTCTGGCATGACACGCTCGCGACCGGCGCGGATGCGGGACGCTTCCTCTCCGAGCTGGGCTGGCGCGAGTTCGCGTGGCACACCCTGTTCCACTTCCCCGATCTCGCCCGGAAGAATCTGCGTCCGGCGTTCGACGCCTTCCCGTGGCCCCGACTGCAGCCCTCGCACCTCGATGCGTGGCAACGGGGACGCACCGGCGTCCCCCTGGTGGACGCGGGGATGCGGGAGCTCTGGCACACCGGCATCATGCACAACCGCGTGCGGATGGTCACGGCCTCGTATCTGATCAAGAACCTCATGATCGACTGGCGCCGCGGCGAGCAGTGGTTCTGGGACACCCTCGTCGACGCGGATGCGGCCTCCAACCCCTTCAACTGGCAGTGGGTGGCGGGCTCGGGCGCCGATGCAGCACCGTACTTCCGGATTTTCAACCCCCAGACGCAAGCCGAGAAGTTCGACAAGGATGGTCTCTACGTCTCGCAGTGGGCTCCGGATTCCGCATCCCTGGACCCGCTCGTCGACTTGGGGGCATCGCGCAAGCGCGCGCTGGACGCGTACGAGGACGTCAAAGCTGCCGCGCGCTGAGCGCTCCTGGAAGGACCCCCACATGCCCCGAACCGCCCGCCGACTCCTGCTGCCGCTCGTGGCCGCCACCGCACTCGCACTGGCCGGGTGCGCGGCTGCCGGTTCCGATGTCTCCCCCGTCGAGGTCGGAGACGCTCCGACGGAAGCGACCGCCCCCGGCACCACGCTGTCGGTCGGCGACACCGCCTGGGTGAAGGTACCCGCCGCCAGCGGCGACACGGAACTCGTGGGCGCGACGGTGCTCTCGATGGATCCCATGGATCCCGAGAGCATCGACGGGTTCGAGGACAAGGCGGAGCTGAGCAGCCGGCATCCGTTCGCGATCGTGGTCCAGTACACGTGGACGCCGGTGAGCGAGTACGACAGCACGACGCGGAGCGTCCCCCTCATCCCGATCGAGGCGGACGGCTCGTTCGCCGGCTGGCTCGCCAACGACATCGGAAACGTCGGGATGGGCGACGCGGACGCGTGCGGCCTGTCGCTTCCGGAACCGAAGGACGGGACCGCCCTGGAATGCTGGGTGGCGCTGACGACGGGACCGGACCTGGGCGGGGTCGAGTTCAACGGCACCAGCCGCAACGACACCTTCCCGAACGAGGACCACCCCTACGCCGGGCAACCCGTCACCTGGAAGCCGTAGCCGCCCTGACCCGGCGCGCCGCGGAATGCGGAAGCCCGCACCGGGGTTGCCCACGGGGATGAGCATCACCGTTTCCGTCCTCGACCTCGTTCCCGTGCGCACCGGCCAGACCAGCGCCCAGGCCGTCGCCGCATCCCTCGACCTCGCCGAACGCGCCGACGAGCTGGGCATCGGCCGCTACTGGTTCGCGGAGCACCACAACATGCCGGCGGTGGCCTCCACAAGTCCGCCGGTGCTGATCGCCGCCGCTGCCGCACGGACGAAGCGGATGCGGGTCGGGTCGGGCGGCGTGATGCTCCCCAACCACTCGCCCCTCATCGTGGCCGAGCAGTTCGCCGCGCTCGAGGCGCTGGCGCCGGGGCGCATCGATCTCGGCATCGGGCGTGCGCCGGGGAGCGATCCCGTCATCACGCAGCTGCTGCGCCGCAGCGGCACCACGAGCGATGTGGAACAGTTCCCGCAGCACATCTCCGACATCCTCTCGCTCACCAGCGACGCGGGCGCCACGGTGCGCTTCACCTCCGGCGACACCTACAGCGTGCACGCGACGCCCGCCGCGACGACCCTTCCCGAGGTGTGGCTGCTCGGATCGAGTGACTACTCCGCGCAGCTGGCCGCCGCATCCGGCCTGCCCTACGTCTTCGCGAACCACTTCGCCGGCGACGGCCTCGAACGCGCGCTGACGCTCTACCGCGACCAGTACCAGCCTTCCGAAGCGCACCCGAGCCCGCGCACCTTCGTCACCGCCAACGCGGTCGTCGCGCCGACGGAGGCCGAAGCGTGGGAGCGTGCGCTGCCGCAGCTGCGCATGATGTCCCGCATCCGCTCCGGCCGCCCGCTCGTGCCGATGGAGACCGTCGAGCAGGCGCGGGATGCGGAGGGGCACGACAACCTCGCTGCGCACATCATCGACAACGCCCGGCGCACCTGGTTCGTCGGGGCGCCCGAGCAGACCGCCGATGCGCTCCGTGCGTTCTCGGCGCGCTACGGCGTGGACGAGATCATGGTCTCCCCCGTCGCCGGCGCCTACGACGCGGAGCCGCTGGACACCGCGGGCGGGCGGGGCCAGACGCTCGAGCTGCTCACGCCGCTACTCGCCGCCTGAGGCGGGGTCCCCTCTCCTTCCTCCGCCCGCCCCGGCTTCAGCCCGCTCCGGCTGTCGGCCCGCTTCGCCTGTCGGCCCGCTTCGCCTGTCACAGATCGGGCTCATCGGCCCGGTTTGTGACAGGCGAGCAGGGTGGACGGGGCGTCCCACAGGCGGGCGCCCCACAGGCGGGCGTCCCACAGGCGGGCGTCCCACAGGCGGGCGCCCCACAGGCGAGCGTCCCGGATGCGGGGCGCCGGATGCGGGCGGGTCAGGCCTCGGGCTCGCCGCTGACGAGCGCGCGCAGCCAGTCACGGGCCTCGACGAACACGTCGTCGGAGTAGCGCTCTGGATAGCGGTTGATCGCTCGGTCGGCACGCGGGTAGGAGCCGAGGAAGATCACCTTCGGGCTGAAACGGCGAAGCCCCATGAGGGCGTCGGCGACGCGCTCGTCGAGGACGTGCCCGTCGGCGTCGATCACGAATCGATACCGTCCGAGCGCATCGCCGATCGGACGGGACGCGAGCAGCGACAAGTTGATCCCGCGCGTCGCGAACTGCTCCAGCATCTCCATGAGCGCGCCGGGGTACTCCTCCGGCAGCTCCACGATCAGCGAGGTCTTGTCCGCTCCGGTGGGCGCCGGCGGCGCCACCGTGCGAGCCACGAGCACGAAGCGGGTGACGGCGTCCTTCTTGTCGCCGACGCCCTCCGCGAGCAGGTCGAGCTCGTGGTGCTCGAGGATGCCGGGAGGGGCGATGGCCGCATCCGCATCGCTGGTTCCGTCGAGCAGGCCGAGGGCCGCGGCGACGTTGCTGGATGCGGGCAGGTGCGCGTGAGCCGGAAGCTCACGGCTCAGCCACTGCAGGCACTGCGCATACGCGACCGGGTGCGCGGCGACGAGCGAGACATCCTCGAGGCGCTGCCCGGGCCGACCGACGAGGACGAAGTTCACCGGCACGAGGTACTCGCCGACGATACGGATCCCCGGCATCGTGGCCAGTGCGTCCTGCGCCGTGGAGACCCCGCCGTCGACCGAGTTCTCGATCGCGATCATCGCCGCATCCGACCGGCCCTCGACGACATCGGCGAGCGCCTCGCCCACGTTGCGCACCGAACGCCAGATCTGACCGCGCGCCTCAGGCACCTGCGCGAGGGCCGCCTCCGTGAAGGTGCCGGCCGGACCCAGATAGCTGTAGGTACGACGGGCGACGGATGCGGTGCTCACGGGCACTCAGCCTAGACCGCACCCGGCGGCCTCCGGTGAACACCGGAAATGAGGCCGCTGTGCGCGCGGAGCGTGACGAGGCCCTGTCGGCACGGCAGACTAGGGGCATGAGCCGTGCCGGACAGCCTGCTGAGCCTTCTGATCTGATCGACATCGACGAGCTGATCGCCGCCTACTACGACCTGAAGCCCGACGCCTCGGTGCCCGCGCAGCGGGTCGTGTTCGGCACGAGCGGACACCGCGGATCGAGCCTGTCGACCAGCTTCAACGAGAACCACATCCTCGCCACCACCCAGGCGATCGTCGACTACCGGGCGGGTCAGGGCATCACCGGCCCGCTCTTCCTCGGCCGCGACACCCACGGCCTGTCGCTGCCGGCCGAACGCACGGCCATCGAGGTGCTGGTCGCCAACGGCGTGGATGTGCGCGTCGACGCCCGCGACTCGTGGGTTCCCACCCCCGCGCTCAGCCACGCGATCCTCACCTACAACCGCGATCGCGCAGCCGACGACGCGGGGCGCGCTGACGGCATCGTGGTGACGCCCTCCCACAACCCGCCGCGCGACGGCGGATTCAAATACAACCCGCCCCACGGGGGACCCGCCGACACCGACGCCACCTCGTGGATCGCGGACCGCGCCAACGAGCTCATCGCCGCGGGGTTGGAGGGCGTCAAGCGAACGCCCTACGCCGACCTCGACAGCGACACCCTCGCGCAGTACGACTTCCGCGAGGCGTACGTGCGCGACCTCGACGCGATCATCGACATCGAAGCGATCAAGAAGGCCGGCATCCGCATCGGCGCCGACCCGCTCGGCGGCGCATCCGTGGACTATTGGGCGCTGATCGCCGAGCACTACGGCCTCGACCTCACGGTCGTGAACCCCGATGTCGATCCGACGTGGAAGTTCATGACCCTCGACTGGGACGAGAAGATCCGCATGGATCCCTCCTCGCCCAATGCGATGGCAGCGCTCGTCGCCCGACGCGACGAGTACGACATCCTCACCGGAAACGACGCGGATGCGGACCGTCACGGCATCGTCACCCCTGACGCGGGCCTCATGAACCCGAACCACTACCTGGCGGTCGCGATCGACTACCTCTTCTCGCACCGGCCCGGCTGGCCCGCCGAGGCCGCCGTCGGCAAGACGCTCGTGTCGTCGATGATCATCGACCGCGTCGTCGAGGCGCTCGGCCGCACCCTGTACGAGGTCCCGGTCGGATTCAAGTGGTTCGTGCCGGGCCTGCTCGATGGGTCGGTCGCGTTCGGCGGCGAGGAGTCCGCCGGCGCATCCTTCCTCCGTCAGGACGGCACCGTGTGGACCACCGACAAGGACGGCATCCTGCTGTGCCTGCTCGCCGCGGAGATCCTCGCGGTGACCGGCAAGACCCCCTCCCAGCGCTACGCGGAGCTCGAAGACACCTACGGCGCATCCGTGTACCAGCGCGTCGACGCCCCGGCGACCCCCGAGCAGAAGGCGGCGCTGGCGAAGCTCTCGCCGGATGCGGTCACCGCCACAGAGCTGGCCGGCGAGCCCATCACTGCGAAGCTCTCGCACGCCCCCGGTAACGGCGCGGCGATCGGCGGCCTCAAGGTCGTCACGGCGGACGCCTGGTTCGCTGCGCGCCCGTCCGGCACCGAGGACGTCTACAAGCTGTACGCGGAGTCGCTGCGCGGTGAGGCGCACCTGCACGACGTGCAGGACGAGGCCCGTGCCGTCGTGTCCGAGGCCCTCTCCGGCGCCTGACCCTCGGCATCCCCCTTTTTCGCGAGACTGCATTTCGAGCACGAGATCACGGTGTTTACCCGTGATCTCGTACCGAAGATGCAGTCTCGCGGTCTTCGGGGCGCGCGAAGGGGGGCGGAGCCGGTGTGCGGCTCCGCCCCCCTTCGTGGTTACTCCGCGGGTGAGCGTCGCCGCGTGGAGACGCCGACCAGCAGCGAGCCCAGCAGCAGCGACCCGAGAGCGAACGGCAGGGTCGGGCCGAGCTCGAGGCCGGTCACGGCCAGCGGACCGGATGCGGCGCGCACCTCGAGCTGCACCCAGCCGATGACCGCGCCGGAGGCATCCGTCACGACCAAACGGTGCTGGCCCGCGGGCGCATCCGCCGGGATCGAGACCGTGATCGCGCCCGCCGTCGAGACGACCTTGGTCCCGAGATGCATCGGCGTGGAGAACAGCCACGCGTCGACCGACGAACCGGCACGGGACGCACCGACGCCGATCGTGATGGACGATCCCGCCGTCACGACGCTCGGAGCCGTGATGCCGCCCCGCGTCGCGTCGGTCAGCGCCGACTCCGCGGGCGCCCCGGCGCCACCTGTGCCCGGCAGACCCGGGTTGCCGGGCTCGCCCGGCGTGCCGGGTCCGCCCGGGCCCCCGGGGTTGCCGGGAGCCGCGACCACCACGACGGCGGCCGACGTGGCCGTGCCCGAGGCGAAGCCGTCGGCGGATGCGGTGACGACCGCGCGCAGCTCGTGGCCGAGGTCGGTCTCGGTCGCGGTGTACGCGGCCGCGGTCGCGGACGCGATCGGCTGACCGTCACGCGTCCAGGCGTAGGCGAGGACGGCGTCGGCGGGGTCGCTCGCTCCGACCTGTGCGGTCAGGGTCGCGCCCACCTCGGCGGCGCCCGAGAGCGACACGGCACCCACTACGACGTGACGCGTGACCGCGATCTTCACCGTGCGGGAGGTGCCGTCGACGGCGGTGACCGTGACGGATCCCGCACCATCCGCATCCGCGGGCTGCACGATCTCCACCGACGCCTCGTCGTCGACCGCCACGGCCCCGATCCTCGGCCAGGCCGCCCCATCCGTGTCGATCGTGTACTCGTCGCGGGCCGGGTCGAATCCGTCGAGCAGCGCATTGTCGACCGTGACGCGGGCGAGGTCGGTGACGCTGGACGCGGATGCGGCGAGCGCGTTGATCTCGACTTCGGACACGATCATGTGCGTGTTCTCGCGGGCCTGCATCACGATGCGCACCTCGTCGGCGACGACACCGCCCATCGGAACCTCGACGATCGGCGCGCCGGACTCCGGAACGGGAACCGCGATGTCGTCGCCGGCGATCCAGCTGCCGCCCGAGGTGCGGTGCTCCACGCGAAGGGACTGGGCCCAGCTCGCTGTGCCGTCGCGATAGAAGTACACCTTCACGTTGGACACCTGCTGCCGCGAGCTCAGCACGTACGTCAGGGTGTCCTGCGTGTTCTTCGTGCCGGAGCGCCAGTTGGACCAGCCCTTGTCGGTGGTGATGCCGTTCTTCGTGCGGTCGACGCTGTAGCTCGGGCTCTCGGTGAAGGTCGCCGACGCCTTGCTGTCGCCGGCGACGTTACGCGTACCCGGTGCCGTCACGATGACGCTCAGGCGCGCCTCGATCGTGGCACCGCCGGGCACGGTGATGGCCCCCGGAACCGTGACGGTGCCCGGTTGCGCGAAGTCGGCGTCTGCGACTCCGCCGAAGTCCCAGGTCACCGGAGCGTCGTAGGCCGTTCCGCCCAGACGCACCTCCGCGGGCACCGTTGCGGGCGCCGCCGCCGTCACGCTGTCGATGGTCGCGCCGGCATACGTCGTGATCGAGACGGGACGCGTCGCCGTGTAGGCGCCGACCTCGACCGTGGCCGCGACCTCGAAGCCCGCACCGAAGACGTCCGTCCCGGTGCCGGGCACCTGCACGGTTCCCGCGGCGGAGAAGTCCGCGCCGGTCAGATCCCACGTCACGGCGGCCGTGCGCTGCACGCCACCTCGGTAGTTCAGCGTCACCGAGGTCGGAAGCTCGGGCGTCTCACCGACGGCAGTCGCTGCCGTGACCGGCGTGACGCTCGTCACCCGCGTGGAGGCGAGTGTCCATCGCTGGTTGCCGCCGTTGTTCGAGGTCCAGGTGCCGACCGCCGTGCCGTCCGCCGTGCCCTGTCCGTTCACATCGAGGACCCGTTCGGCAGAGGCGCTCAGCAGCGAGAACGTGCGCCCGTCGGTCGTGGACGGAATCCACTGGAGCGCCGGATCGGATGCGGCGGCCGCCGCATCCGCCGACACGAGCGTCGTGCTCGTGCCGTTCACCGCGAGGAAGCGACCGTCGCCGGCCTCGAGGGCGATACGGTGTCGGTTCGTTCCCTCGCCGGAGATCGAGTGCACGGTCCACGCCTGCGCAGGTGCCGCATCCGCGGTCGTCGCACCGGTGCGGATCGCGAGGCCGTTGGGATCGGCCGCGAGGGCCTTGCCGCTCTGGACGCCGAAGAGCTGGTACGTCTCGCCGTCTTCGAAGACGGCCGCATCCGTCGCGACGCCCGAGACGCCCGACACGACGAGCGTCGTGACCGACTTCGCCGGCAGCGTCACCGTCGCGGACTTGGACGCCGCGTCGACCGGAACGGCGGCGCCCGCCACGAGCGCATGGTCGGTGACGTCACCGGCCGACGACTCGGTCGTCACGATGGGGGTGACCGTGGCGCCGGGGGCGATGTTCGCGAAGCGGGACAGGTCGACCTGCACCGCGCGCTCGGACGCCTCGGAGTTGATGTGCACCAGGGTCACGCCGTCGCCTTCGGCGGTGAGTGCCGCGGTGGTCTGCGTGTCGTCGGTGGGGATGAGGCGGTCGCCCGGCTCGATGTAGTGCGTGAAGTTGCGCACCGTGTTGAACTTCGAGTTCGTCAGCACCTGGCACGAGGGGTCTGCGTCGCCGTCGGCGATACGCCGCTCGGACTTGCCCTCGGCGTTGCAGTCGAAGTCGATGAAGACGCTGCCCCAGTTGAGCTTTTCGACCTTCTCCATGTTGTAGAGGTCCTCGACCGGCTGCCAGAACACCCAGGCGGTGGGCTCGAGTTCGCGGAGGTCATCGACGATCCGCGTCGCCATGCCGATGCCGTTCTCGATGTTCGTCTGGTTGAATCCGCTGCCGCCGTTCCAGTCGCCCTCGACCTCGCTCATCCAGAGCGGCTTGTCGGAGGCCTTGGCGATGTCGCGGACGATCAGTCGGTCGCCCGTGCCGTAGGTGTGCACGTTGAGCTGGTCGACGAGCCCCTTCGACTCTGCACTCCAGCCGTTCCAGTTCTGCACGAACTTCGACGGGTTCGTCTCGTCCATCGCCGAGATGCTCACATCGGTCGTCGTGCCGGGCTGGGCCAGGCGCGCAGCGAGCGCCTTGATCATCTGGTCCTGGCGGGTCGGACCGATGTGGGCACCCTCCTGACGGCTGGCACTCGTGGGCCAGGTCGCGCCGTTCGGGATGCGGGTCTGCCAGTAGTCGGTGTTGGGCTCGTTGAACGGGTCCAACGTGTCGAACGTGATGCCGTGAGCCTTCTCCAGCTCCTCGACCACGTTCACGAGGTAGCTCGAGAACGCCGCCATGTCCTCGGGGGCGAGCTGCTCACTCGTGGCGTTGTTGATGCCGCCAGAGACGTAGCCGCTTTGCGTGAGGAAGTACGGCGGGGAGTTGCTGAAGGCCTCCCAGTGGGTGATCTTGTCCTTGAGCGCGTCGAGCCACCAGCGCTGGCCCTGATCCGCATCCCAGTTGTAATGATCGGGGTTCTCGCCATCCCAAGCGGCGGCGTAGCGGTCCCGGTCGGCGTAGTTCGAGGTGATCTCGCCCTCGTCGTCGCTCTCCCCGAGGTCCGGGTTCCACCATCCCGGCACCGCGCCGCCGGGACGCAGATACGACGGGACGTCCGTCGCGTTGCCGCCGCCGATGTTGTAGCGCGCGATGTTGAGGTTCAGGCCGTCCTCGCCGAACACGGCGTCGAACAGCTTCTGCCGCACCTCGGTGGGGTAGCCGCCGGTCGCGTTCGCGAACCAGACGAGACTCGTGCCCCATCCTTCGAACGGGTCGGATGCGATCGCGGGATTCGGCGTGATGCGCACGCTGCTCGCCGCTTGGGCCGGCGGCGGCGAGACCGCGGCTCCCGCGACGAGTGCACCGGCACTGAGGGTTCCGACGCACAGCAGCGACAGGAATCTGAGGGACTTCATCGTCGATCCTTCCGGCCGCGTCGTCGCAGCCCTGAGGGGATGGTGTTTCGTGTTGACGTAAACATGTTGACGTCAACACGAAACATAGCGGATTCCCAGTCGCCCGCACAACGTCTACGTCCCGCCTGCACCGGCGCGTATCCGCATCCGCCCGGCTCGCCCAGCGCCGCATCCGCTCGGGGGCTCGCCACTCTCCGCGAGACTGCATCTCCGTCACGAGATCACGGTTATTACCCGTGATCTCGTGCTCGAAATGCAGTCTCGGCGGATGGATGGGGGCTCCCGGCCCATGCGGTGGGAGGGGCGAGCCCGCTACGGCAGGCCCGCGGCGAACCAGCGGGCGCGTGCGTCAGCGGGTGCGGGGACCCGAACTCGCGCGCACGACGAGCTCGGTCGGCACGAGGGTGCGGTCGTCCACCCGCTCGCCCTCGATCTCGGCGAGGAGAGCACGGATGGCGCCCGAGCCGACGCGGTCGAAGTGCTGGCGCACGGTGGTGAGCGGCGGCCAGTAGTTCGCCGAGTCGGGCATATCGTCGAAGCCCACGACGCTGACGTCTGCGGGCACCGCGCGACCCGCCTCGTGCAGGGCGCGCACGAGCCCGAGCGCCATCTGATCGTTGGAGACGAACACCGCGGTGACCGAGGCGTCCTCGGCGAGCCGCGTGCCGATCTCGTACCCCGAGTCGGCCGTCCAATCGCCGACCTCGACCTCGGGCACAGGCGCCCCCCGGCGCTCGAGGGTCTCGCGCCACGCGTCACGCCGACGCTCGGCCGCGTACGACTCGAGTGGGCCCGACACGTGCCACACGGTCTCGTGCCCGAGATCCAGCAGGTGCTCCGTAGCCAGGCGGGCGCCCTGCGCCTGGTCGTTGTCGACGACGGGGTAGGCGTAGGCAGCGTGCGAGTCGACGACCACGACGGGCAGACCCGTGGGCAGCGCGATCTCCGACTCGTCGAGGCGGTGCGACTCGATGAGGATGACGACGCCGTCGACGGCGTGCTCGCGCAACCGGACGAAGGCCCCGGAGACGTCGGTCTGCGACGCCGTCTCGACGGTGATGAGCGTCAGCGAGTACCCGGCGGATGCGGCGACGGAGGCGACCGCATCCAGGGTCCGGGTGTTGCCGTAGCTCGAGAGCGAGAACATGATCACGCCGATCGAACGGAACTTGCCCGAGCGCAGCGCCCTCGCGGCGCTGTTGGGCCGGTAGCCCAGCTCGTCCATGGCGGCGAGGACGCGGGCGCGAGTGTCGGGATCGACGTTGGCCCGCCCGTTCGCGACCCGCGACACGGTCTGCCCGGAGACGCCGGCGAGAGCCGCCACATCCGCCATCGAAGTTTCGCGGCGGCGCGCACGAGGTTCGCCCGGTGTTGCTGCCGTGACGTGGCTCATGCCCGGATCCTCCTCGATGTTGACGTTGACATGTTAGCGAGAGCGGAGTTATGTTTACGTCAACATACCGCGGAACCCGAATTCTGCGGAGCATTGCGTTCACAGAAGAGGCATCGGACGATGACGACCACAGCGGCTCCCCCACCCGCGCTCCGCACCCCCAAGCGGCGGCGCTTCGCGGTCGACCAGAAGGGCTGGTTGTTCGTCGCCCCCTTCGCGATCGTGTTCGCACTCGTGTTCCTGGCACCGCTCGTCTACTCGCTGTACCTCAGCTTCTTCCGCGAGCAGATCGTGGGCGGCAACGCGTTCGTCGGACTCGACAACTACTTCACCGCGTTCACCGATACCAAGCTGTGGGACGGCTTCCTGCGCGTGCTGCTGTTCCTGATCATCCAGGTGCCGATCATGCTCGTGCTGGCGCTCGCCGCGGCCCTCGCGATCGACAGTGCACGCCTGCACGCCTCCGGCTTCTACCGGATCGTGATCTTCCTGCCCTACGCGGTGCCGGCCGTCGTCGCGGTCCTCATGTGGGGCTACATCTACGGCGACCAGTTCGGTCTCGCAGGCAACATCAACGATCTGTTCGGCGCCCAGGTGATCACGCCCTTCGTGCCCGAATGGATGATGGTCTCGATCGGCAACATCGTGACCTGGCAGTTCGTCGGCTACAACATGCTGATCTTCTACTCGTCGCTCAAGACCATCCCTGGGGAGCTGTACGAGGCCGCATCCCTCGACGGTGCCGGAACCTGGCGCACGATCTTCTCGATCAAGCTGCCGGCGCTGCGCGGCTCGATCGTCATCGCCACGATCTTCTCGATCATCGGCAGCTTCCAGCTCTTCAACGAGCCGAACATCCTCAAGCCCCTGGCCCCCAACACGATCACGACGTTCTACACGCCCAACATGTACGCGTACAACCTGTCGTTCGCCGGCCAGCAGTACAACTACGCCGCCACCGTCGCGATCATCATGGGCCTCATCACCGCGATCGTCGCCTACGTCGTGCAGCTGCGCGGATCCCGTCAGGAGATGCGATGACCGCCCCCGCCTTCGCCCGTACGTCGCCGTTCATGCGGCGGAAGTCGCTCATCCTCACCATCGTGATGAGCCTGTTCATCCTCTACACGCTGCTGCCGCTGTTCTGGCTGCTGATCAACGCGACGAAGGAACAGGGCGACCTGTTCACGACCTTCGGCCTGTGGTTCGGGAACGGCTTCCACCTGTGGGACAACATCGTGGAGACCTTCACCTACCGCGACGGGATCTTCCTGCGGTGGCTCGGCAACACCCTGCTCTACGTCGTCGTCGGCGCGGGCGGCGCGACGCTGCTCGCGACCCTCGCCGGATACGGCCTGGCGAAGTACAACTTCCGCGGCCGCAAGGCGGTCTTCGCGGTGGTGATCGGCGCGGTGGCCGTACCCGGCACCGCCCTCGCCGTTCCCACCTTCCTCATGTTCAGCCAGATGGGTCTGACCAACACCCCGTGGTCGATCATCATCCCCTCGCTCATCAGCCCGTTCGGCCTCTACCTCATGTGGGTGTTCGCCAGCGACGCCGTGCCGACCGAGCTGCTGGAGGCGGCCCGTATGGACGGCGCAGGCGAGTTCCGCACCTTCTTCACGATCTCGGTGAAGCTGCTGACCCCCGGCATCGTCACGGTCGTGCTCTTCACGGTCGTCGCCACCTGGAACAACTACTTCCTGCCCCTGATCATGCTGAGCGACCCCGCCTGGTATCCGCTCACGGTCGGTTTGAACCAGTGGAACGCGCAGGCGACGGGTGCCGCCGCCGAGCCGATCTACAACCTCGTGATCACGGGCTCGCTCCTGTCGATCATTCCCATCGTCGTCGCCTTCCTCATGCTGCAGCGGTTCTGGCAGTCGGGGTTGAGCGCCGGAAGCGTCAAGCAGTGACGAGGGGCACTGTCTGACACCCGATTCCCCCTCACCACCGGCGCGTCCTGCTCCGGCATCCACAACAACGAAGTGAAGGAAAGTCCCATGTCACACATGCGCAAGGGTTCGGTGCTGCGTCGCGCCGCATCCGTCGTGGCCATGACCACCATCGCGGGCATCGCGCTGGCTGCCTGCGCCGGCGGCGGCGGTGCAGCCTCCGGCGGCGGAAGCGCCGACGACCTCGACAAGGCCCTCGAGGCCGGCGGCGAGATCACGTACTGGTCGTGGACGCCCTCCGCCGAGGACCAGGCGGCCGCGTTCATGAAGAAGTACCCGAACGTCAAGGTGAACGTCGTCAACGCGGGCACCAACAAGGACGAGTACACCAAGCTGCAGAACGCGATCAAGGCCGGCTCCGGCGCCCCCGACGTCGTGCAGATCGAGTACTACGCCATGCCGCAGTTCGCCCTCACCGACGGCCTGCTCGACCTCTCGTCGTACGGCTTCGGCGACCTCGAGAAGGACTACACCGCCTCCACGTGGGGTTCGGTCGACTTCGACGGCAAGATCTACGGCCTGCCGCAGGACTCCGGCCCCATGGCCATGTTCTACAACAAGGCCGTCTTCGACCAGTACGGCCTGACCGTTCCCACCACCTGGGACGAGTACATCGAGACCGCGAAGAAGCTCACCGCAGCCGACCCGACCAAGAAGATCACGAACGACACCGGTGACGCCGGCTTCGCGACCTCGATGATCTGGCAGGCCGGCGGCCAGCCGTTCACGGTCGACGGCACGAACGTGAAGATCGACCTCTCCGACAAGGGTTCGAAGCTGTGGGCCGACACCTGGAACCAGCTCGTCGACCAGAACCTGCTCTCGGACGCCTCCAGCTGGAGCGACGAGTGGTTCAAGGGTCTCGGTGACGGCTCGATCGCCACACTGATCATCGGCGCCTGGATGCCCGGCAACCTCGAGTCCTCGGTGCCCAGCGCCGCGGGCAACTGGCGCGTCGCGCCCATGCCGACCTACGACGGCACCCCCGTGTCGGCCGAGAACGGCGGCGGCGGCCAGGCGGTCACCAAGCAGAGCAAGAACCCGGCGCTGGCCGCGGCCTTCCTCAAGTGGCTGAACAACGACCAGGAGAGCATCGACATCTTCGCGAAGTCGGGCGGATTCCCCTCCACCACGGCGGACCTGCAGTCGGACGCGTTCCTGAACGCCAAGAGCGACTACTTCGGCGGACAGCAGATCAACCAGGTGCTCGTGCAGGCCGCATCCGACGTTCGCAAGGGATGGCAGTACCTGCCCTTCCAGGTCTACGCGAACAGCATCTTCAGCGACACCGTCGGCCAGTCCTACGCCAACAAGAGCGACCTCAACGAGGGCCTCATGACCTGGCAGGACCAGCTCGTCAGCTACGGCAACGAGCAGGGCTTCAGCGTCAACAAGTAATCACCGACAAGGGGTGGGTCGCATCGCTTGCCGATCCGACCCACCCTTTGCCGCATCCCGACCCGAAAGCGATCATGACCTCCGCCACCCGCATCGCCGTCGCGACGAGCGCCGACGGCCCCGCCGTCCCCCGTCGCGTCTTCGGCACCTTCGTCGAGCACATGGGCCGCTGCGTGTACGACGGCATCCACGAGAGCGCGCACCCCACCGCTGACGCGAACGGCTTCCGTGCCGACGTGCTCGAGCTCGTGCGCGAGCTGGGCGCGACCGTCGTGCGCTACCCGGGCGGCAACTTCGTCTCGGGCTACCGCTGGGAGGACGGCGTCGGACCCCGCGAGGAGCGCCCTGTGCGCCTGGATGCGGCCTGGCACTCCACCGAGACCAATCAGGTCGGCCTGCACGAGTTCGCCGACTGGGCCGAGTCCGCGGGCCTCGAGCTCATGGAAGCGGTGAACCTCGGCACGCGCGGCGTCGCCGAGGCCGCCGACCTGCTCGAGTACACGAACCACCCCGGCGGCACCGCCCTCAGCGAGCGCCGCCGCCAGAACGGCCGCGACGAGCCCTTCGACATCCGCCTGTGGTGCCTCGGCAACGAGATGGACGGACCGTGGCAGATCGGCCACAAGACGGCTGACGAGTACGGCCGCCTCGCCGCCGAGAGCGCGCGCCTCATGCGGTTCATCGACCCCGACATCGAGCTGGTCGCCGCAGGCAGCTCCAACCACGAGATGCCCACCTTCGGCGAGTGGGAGCGTACCGTGCTGCGCCATACCGCGGAGCTCATCGACCACATCTCCGTGCACGCCTACTACGAGGAGACGCCGGGCGACCCCGCCAGCTTCCTCGCCTCGGGCGTGGCACTCAGCCGCTACCTCGACGACGTCGCGGCGATCATCGACGAGGTGCGCGGCGAGACCGGCTCGACCCGCGAGATCGGCATCAGCGTCGACGAGTGGAACGTCTGGAACCAGACACGTTGGAACGAGGTCGACAAGCCGCGCGTCTTCACCGGCGACTGGCCGATCGCCCCGCGCCTCATCGAGGACGACTACACCGTCACGGATGCGGTCGTCGTGGGCTCCCTGCTCATCACTCTGCTGCGCCACGCGGACCGGGTCTCGATGGCCAACCTGGCGCAGCTCGTGAACGTCATCGCCCCCATCCGCACCGAGCCGGGCGGCCCCGCCTGGCGGCAGACGACGTTCTTCCCGTTCCAGCTGACGGCGGCCGCGGCACACGGCACCGTCGTCGTCCCGACCGTCGAGAGCGCGTCGATCGAGACCGCCAAGCACGGCGCCGTCGCAGCCGTGGATGCGGTCGCCACCGTGAACGGCGACGAGATCGTCGTCTTCGCCGCCCACCGCGAGCTGGACGAGGCCACCGAGGTCGTGATCGAGCTCGACCGCGAGATCGCCGCGGCCGACGCGCTCGTGGTCACCGTGCCCGAAGGCGGCGACCGCCACACCGTCAACTCCGCCGAGGCGCAGCCCGTCGCACCCGCATCCCTCACGGCGGTCGTCGACGGCACCCGCGTGCGCCTCACCCTCCCCCCGCTGTCCTGGGCACGCATCACTCTGCGCGCAGCCCGCTGATCGAAACGAAAGACACCGTGAGCACCTTCACCGTCGGCGAGACCGACTTCCTGCTGGACGGCGAGCCGCACCGCATCCTCTCCGGCGCGCTCCACTACTTCCGCATCCACCCCGACCACTGGGCCGACCGCATCCGCAAGGCGCGCCTGATGGGCCTGAACACGATCGAGACCTACGTCGCGTGGAACGCCCACGAGCCCGTGCGCGGGCAGTGGGATGCGACCGGCTGGAACGACCTCGGGCGCTTCCTCGACCTCGTCGCCGCCGAGGGCATGCACGCCATCGTCCGCCCGGGGCCCTACATCTGCGCCGAGTGGCACAACGGCGGGCTGCCCGTCTGGCTCACCCGGACGCCGGGCATCGGTCTGCGCCGCTCGGAGCCGCAGTACATCGCAGCCGTCAGCGAGTACCTCCAGCGCGTGTACGAGATCGTCGTGCCGCGTCAGATCGACCGCGGCGGCAACGTCGTGCTGGTGCAGATCGAGAACGAGTACGGCGCCTACGGCTCCGACAAGGAGTACCTGCGCATCCTCACGGACCTCACGCGGGAGGCGGGGATCACGGTGCCGCTGACGACCGTCGACCAGCCCGAGCCGTGGATGCTGGAAAACGGCAGCCTTCCGGAGCTCCACCTCACCGGTTCGTTCGGCTCGCGAGCCACCGAGCGCCTGGCGACCCTACGCGAGCACCAGGAGACGGGCCCGCTCATGTGCTCCGAGTTCTGGGACGGCTGGTTCGACTGGTGGGGCGGAGTGCACCACACCACCAGCGCCGCCGCGTCCGCCGCCGAACTCGACGCGCTGCTCGCCGCCGGCGCCTCCGTGAACATCTACATGCTGCACGGCGGCACCAACTTCGGCACCACCAACGGCGCCAACGACAAGGGCCGCTACGCGCCGATCGTCACCTCGTACGACTACGACGCCCCGCTGGACGAGTCCGGCTACGCGACCGAGAAGTTCCACGCGTTCCGCGAGGTGCTCGCCAAGTACACCGACGTCCCGGCCGAGACGGTGCCCTCGCGTCCGGCAGCCCCCGAGCTGTCCGTCGCACTCACCGCCGCCGGCGACTGGCTCCCCGCATCCGCCGGGCCTGCCAGCGCCGAGCCCTGCACGTTCGAGGACCTCGGTCAGCTCGGGCCGCTCGTCCGCTACGACGTCGAGCTGCCCGCAGCGGCCTTCGGAGACGACGACGCCGCCGTGCTCGCATTCGCCGAGGTGCGCGACCTCGCCTGGGTGTCCGTCGACGGCGTCGCCGTCGGTCGGCTCTCGCGGGCGCTGCACGAGCGCACCCTGACGATCCCGCGCGGCGCACACCTGACCGTGCTCGTGGAGGACCAGGGCCGCGTCAACTACGACCACCGCCTCGGCGAGACCAAGGGGCTCATCGGCCCGGTGACCCTCGGCGGCACTGCGCTGACCGGGTGGACCGGAACGCTCGTCGACGTGGAGCGCATCGCCGCGGGTCTCGGCGTCGCCGCATCCGGATCCATCGCCGGACGCACCGCTCTGCGCGGCGCATTCACGCTCGAGACGCCGGCCGACCTGTTCCTGGACACCGCATCCTGGGGCAAGGGCTTCGCGTTCGTGAACGGCTTCTTCCTCGGTCGCTACTGGGCCAACGGCCCGCAGCGTACGCTCTACGTGCCGGCACCGGCGACCCGCGCGGGCGAGAACGAGATCGTGGTGCTCGAGCTCGAACAGGTGGCGAAGGCCGTGGCGGCGTTCGTGTCCGACCCCGACCTCGGCCACCGTGAAGAGTGAGCGCCCGACTCGGGCAGGATGGATGACATGACCTGGCTTGTGACCGGCGGTGCCGGATACATCGGCGCGCACGTGGTGCGCGCGCTCACCGCGGCGGGCCTGACGCCCATCGTGCTCGACGACCTCTCCAGCGGTCACGCACCGTTCGTACCGGAGGGCGTCCCGTTCGTGCGCGGCTCGATCCTGCAGCGCGACCTCGTGGAGCAGACCCTGCGCCAGTACGAGGTGACCGGCGTCATCCACGTCGCCGGGTACAAGTACGCCGGCGTCTCCGTGAAGCGGCCGCTGCACACGTACGAGCAGAACGTCGAGGGCACGCGGGTCGTGCTCGCCGCGATGGCGGCGGCGGGCGTCGACAAGCTCGTGTTCTCCTCCAGCGCCGCCGTCTACGGCACCCCGGATGTGCCGTTGGTCGTCGAGGATCTGCCGAAGCGCCCGGCGTCGCCGTACGGCGAGTCGAAGCTGATCGGCGAGTGGCTGATCCGCGACCAGGCCGTCGCGACCGCCGAGGAGGATGCGCCGCTGCGGCACACTTCGCTGCGGTACTTCAACGTCGTCGGCTCCGGCGACCCCGAGGTCTACGACACGAGCCCGCACAACCTGTTCCCCATCGTGTTCGAGAAGCTGATCGCGGGCGAGACCCCGCAGATCAACGGCGACGACTACGACACGGAGGACGGCACGAACGTGCGCGACTACGTGCACGTCGCCGACATCGCCGCAGCCCACGCCGTGGCGGCCCGTCGCCTCGCCGCGGGCGAGCCGCTCGAGGCCGCGTACAACCTCGGCTCGCAGAACGGCCTGTCGGTACGCCAGATCATGGACGCGATGGCACGGGTCACCGGCATCGACTTCACCCCTGTCGTCGGCCCGCGCCGCGCCGGCGACCCCGACCGCATCGTCGCCACGGGCGAGCTCGCCGCACGCGACCTCGAGTGGGCGAACCGTTACTCGGTCGACGAGATGGTGCGTTCGGGCTGGGAGGCTCGCCGCCGGGCCTGATCACTGCACGTCGAGCGGGCGTTCGCCGCCGCATCCTTCCGGATCGCGGCCGCGAGCGCCCGCTTCCGGTTTCCGGGCGATGCCGGTGTGCGATTCACAGTTCGTGGTGTCGGCAACACAACTCAGTCGACTGCGGCGCATTCGGTGTCCGAGGACGGGTGATCGGCACATCCCGGCTGAGTTGTGCGCCCCAACTCCTGCACAACCGGCATGCGGCCCCCACATCCGGCCCCGCCGGACGATTCTGCAGGAGTTCGGGCACGGCAATGGCGGCGCCCACCCCCGGCGACCTCCCCGGTGCCTCGGCCCGGTATCCAACCCAGCACTACTCAGCCAGCCCCGGCCGGCCGGGTCTGTGCGGTCCCGGTACCGGTCGGTTCCGGCTGAGTTGTGCGCCCCAACTCCTGCACAACCCGCCGGAAGCCCACCGGTGGTTCTGCAGGAGTTTTGGCCCGCAGAACCCGCACGTCAGGCGGAGTCGCGCCAGACGACAGGCGCGTCGAGGAGGATGCCGGTGCGCACACTCTGATCGCCGTCGAGCTGTGCGAGTACGGCTGCAGCGGCCGCGGCGCCCAGCCCCTCGGCGGGCTGGTGCACGGTCGACAGCTGCGGCGAGGTGCGGGTCGCCCAGGCGCTGTCGTCGAAGCCGACGACCCCGACGTCCTCGGGGACTCTCCGCCCCGCCGCGCGCAGTGCCTGCATCGCGCCCGCCGCGACGGCATCGGATGCGGCGAACACGCCGTCGAGGTCGGGGGCGCGCTCGAGCAGCCGCGTCATGCCGGCCGCACCGTCGGCGAAGGCGTACAGGTCGACGGGTTCCACCAGCGCGGGGTCGAACGCGTCGCCCAGGGCCGCACGGAAGCCGGCCAGACGGTCGCTGCCCGAGTCCCGGTCGAGTGCCGCGGCGATCATGCCGATCCGACGGCGACCCGTCTCGCGGAGTCGGGTGACGACGGCCTCGGCCGCGCCGCGGTTGTCGATGCCGACCCAGGCGCCACTGATCCCGGGCGGGTGGCCGACGAAGGCGACGGGGAGCCGCAGCCGCTCGACCACGTCGGAGATGGGGTCCTGATGACGGGCGGAGACGATGACGGCTCCGTCGACGAAACCGCCCGAGAGGTACCGGGCGACCCGGTCGGTGTCGCGCGCGGTGTCCACGACGACGCACACCATCTGGTAGTCCGCCTGCGAGAGCGTCGTGTTGGCACCCAGCATGATGCCGCCGATGTTGGGGTCCTCGAGGAACAGCGAGTGCGGCTCGTGCACGATGAACCCGACCGCCTGCGTGCGCTGTCGTACGAGGTTGCGCGCCGCGGTATTGGGCACGTAGCCGACCTCGCTGATGGCGCGGTGGATCGCCTCGCGCGCCTGCTCCGACACGTACCCGCCGTTGAGCACACGACTGACCGTGCCCCGCGACACCCCCGCGGCACGCGCCACGTCGTGCACCGTGGAACGGCGGGGTCCGGATGGGGATGCGGCCATGGGCGCCAGCCTATCGGCGACGCTCCGCTTGACGGACGCGGCCAACCGTGACAATCTGTGCACGTTCACAGATTCTCAACCGAGATTCTTCGCACGCAAATGTGTGCACGTTCACAGCCACGCAAAGGAGCGCCACGGGATGCCCGACGCCGCCCATCTCGCCACCCTCGCCGCGGACGGCATCGTCTTCGGCAGCGACTACAACCCCGAACAGTGGGACCGGTCGGTGTGGGAAGAGGACGTCCGCCTGATGAACGAGGCCGGCGTCAGCCTCGTGGCCATCAACGTCTTCGGCTGGTCGGACATCAACCCGGCGCCCGGCGAGTGGGACTTCACCGCTCTCGACGCCATCATCGAGCTGCTGCACGCCCACGGCATCCGCGTGAACCTCGGCACCGGCACCGCCTCCCCGCCGCCGTGGCTGAGCCGCATCCACCCCGAGATCCTCCCGGTGTCGGAGGACGGCGTGCGTGCCTGGCCCGGCGGCCGCCAGGCCTACTGCCCCAGTTCCCCCGTCTTCCGCGCCTACGCCGCCGAGGTGGTCACCCGTGTCGTCGAGCGCTACGGGAGCCACCCGGCCGTCGCCCTGTGGCACGTGTCGAACGAGCTCGGCTGCCACAACGCGCTGTGCCACTGCGACGCCAGCGCCGAGGCCTTCCGCGGCTGGCTGCAGACGCGCTACGAGACCATCGAGGCGCTCAACGACGCCTGGGGCACGGCGTTCTGGAGCCAGCGCTACGGCACCTGGGACGACGTCCTGCCCCCGCGCCGCGCCCTGTCGCTGCGCAACCCCGGCCAGATGCTCGACTTCCACCGCTTCAGCTCCGACGAGCAGCTCGGCCTCTACCGCGCGGAGGCCGCCATCATCCGCGCGGCGAGCGCGGTTCCGGTGACCACCAACTTCATGGTGACCGCCCACATCCGCAACCTCGACTACTGGACGTGGGCCGGGGAGATGGACGTCATCGCCAACGACCACTACCTCGACAACCGCCTTCCGCTTCCCCGCGCGGAGCTGTCGTTCGCGGCGGATCTGACCCGCGGGCTCGCCCAGGGCGAGCCGTGGCTGCTCATGGAGACCTCGACCGGCGCGGTCAACTGGCAGCCCTACAACCTCGCCAAGAGCGAGGGCGAACTCCTGCGCAACGTGGTCACGCACGTCGCGCGCGGCGCCGACGGCATCTGTTTCTTCCAGTGGCGCGCTTCGGCTCAGGGTGCGGAGAAGTACCACTCGGCCCTGGTTCCCCACGCCGGCACCGAGACCGCGGCCTGGCAGCGCGTGCTCGGGCTCGGCCGCACGCTGCGCGCGCTCGCCCCCGTCGTGGGCACGCGGGTCAAGGCGCAGGCCGCCCTCCTCTTCAGCTGGGAGAGCTGGTGGGCCGCAGAAGGCGAGGGACGCCCGAGCGAGGCGCTCGCCTACCTCGAGCAGGTACACGCCGCGCACGCCGCGCTCAGCGCGGCGGGCCTCACGGTCGACGTCGTGCGCCCCGGCGCCTCCCTCGACGCGTACGGCCTCGTCGTCGTCCCGGCGCTCCACCTCGTGCGGGATGCGGATGCGGCCGTCATCGCCGACCGTGCCGCATCCGGCGCCGCGGTGCTCGTGACCTTCTTCAGCGGCACCGTCGACGAGCGCGACGCGGTTCGTCTGGGCGGCTACCCCGGCGCGTTCCGCGAGCTGCTCGGGGTCAGCGCGGAGGAGTTCGCCCCGCTCGAACCCGGGCAGACGGTGCGCCTCGGCTCGGGCGCCGTCGGGAGCGTGTGGACCGAGCGGATGCGGGCGACGGATGCGGAGATCCTCGACACGTTCGTCGACGGTCCGGCGAGCGGCATGCCCGCACTCACCCGTCGCACCGTCGGCACAGGCTCCGCGTGGTACCTCGCGACCCAGCCGGATGCGGCGGCCTACGCCGAGCTGATCTCGCGCATGGCGGCCGAGGCGGGACTCGAGTCTGACGCCTCCCGCATCCCGGGCGTCGAGGTCGTGCGCCGGGAGGGCGAGGGGGGCTCGTACCTGTTCGTCATCAACCACTCGGAGAACGAGGTCGCCGTCGACGCCCGCGGTCGCGACCTGCTCACCGACCAGCCGGTCGACGGCACCGCGGTCGTGGCCGCCGGCGCCGTCCGGATCATCGAGGAGTCCCTGTGACCATGACCCACGCGCCCGCGCGGCGCCGCACGCGGGCGCCGCACAAGGCGGCGATCGCGTTCCTGCTGGTGCCGTTCGGCATCCTGTTCACCCTCTTCTACGTCGCGCCGATCCTCTTCGCGATCGTGCAGTCGACGCTCGTCGTGCGCCGCGAGGGCACCTTCGGCAAGGCCGAGCAGGTCTTCGGCGGGTTCGCCCAGTACGTGCTGGTCTTCCAGAACGAGGCGTTCTGGAGCTCGGTCGGGCGGATGCTGCTGTTCGGCGTCGTGCAGGTGCCCGTCATGCTCGGTCTCGCGCTGCTGTTCGCGCTGCTGCTGGACTCGCCTCTGGTGAAGGGCAAACGCTTCTTCCGCCTCGCGTTCTTCGTGCCGTATGCCGTGCCCGGCGTCATCGCCGCGATCATGTGGGGCTCGCTGTTCTCGCCGAACCTGTCGCCGTTCACCGCCCTGACCAAGAACGTCGACTTCCTCGGCGCCGATCTCGTGCTGTGGTCGATCGCGAACGTCGTCACCTGGGTCTATGTCGGCTACAACATGCTGATCATCTACTCGTCGCTGCTGTCCATTCCGACCGAGATCTACGAGGCGGCACGCCTGGACGGGGCGGGGCAGTTCCGCATCGCCTGGTCGATCAAGATCCCCCTCGTGCGACCCGCGATCGTGATGACCGCGATCTTCTCGATCATCGGCACCCTGCAGCTGCTGGCGGAGCCGCAGGTGTTCCGCTCCTTCAGCTCGGCGGTGACCAGCACGTACACGCCGAACATGACGGTCTACGCGACCGCCTCCATTCCCAACCCGAACCTCGCGGCCGCGTTCTCGGTCGTGCTGGCCGTGACCACCTTCGTGCTCTCGTTCGGATTCATGAAGTACATGCAGCGGAAGGGCAACGCATGAGCGCCACCGTCGCCACCCGCCGGAGCACCGGCGCCACCCGTCGCGTGCGCGAGCCCCTGGTCTCGCGCGGCTCGGCGATGCTCATCATGGCCGTGTTCACGGTCTACTTCCTGCTGCCGCTGTGGTGGCTGCTGGTCGCCTCCAGCAAGGACACCGGCGACATCCTCACGACCAATCCGCTCTGGTTCGCCGACTTCCGCCTGTTCGCCAACATCGGCGATCTCTTCGCCTACCGCGACGGCATCTACCTGCGCTGGCTCGGCAACTCGCTGCTGTACGCCGGTCTCGGCGGCGCGATTGCGACGCTGCTGGCGGCGATGGCGGGGTACGCCCTCGCGAAGTACCGCTTCCCGGGGCGCGAGTTCCTCTTCAACGTCGTGCTCGGCGGCGTCCTCGTTCCCGCGACGGCCCTGGCTCTGCCGCTGTTCCTGATCTTCAGCCAGGTGCAGCTGACGAACACGTTCTGGGCGGTGTTCCTCCCCTCGCTCGTGAGCCCGTTCGGCGTCTACCTCGCGCGCATCTTCGCCGCATCCTCCGTACCGGACGAACTGCTGGAGGCGGCGCGCCTGGACGGCTCGGGCGAGATCCGCACCTTCTTCACCGTGAGCATGCGGCTGATGACGCCGGCGCTCGTGACCATGTTCCTCTTCCAGTTCGTGGCCATCTGGAACAACTTCTTCCTGCCGCTGATCATGCTGCGAAGCGAAGAGCTCTTCCCCGTGGTCTACGGCCTGTTCGGCTGGAACAACCAGCTGAACCAGCTGCCCGAACTGCGCGGGCTCGTCCTCATCGGCGCCCTGCTGTCGGTGATCCCCCTGATCGTCACGTTCCTGCTGCTGCAGCGCTTCTGGCGCGGCGGCCTCGGAGCCGGCGCCATCAAGTGACCCCAGACTCCGGGCGGAAGGAACCGCCCGGCCCTCGTCCGACGGAAAGGCCCGGAGGACGCACCACCAAGAAAGGGATGGAAATGCAGCACCCCAGAAAGAAGGCGGTCGCAGCCCTCGCGCTGTCGGCGTTCCTGCTCGCCGGCTGCGCCGCGGGCGGCGAGCAGGGCAGCGACGCCGCTGCCGGCGACTGCGCACCGGCCGACGGCCCGGTCACGCTCGAGTTCACCTCGTGGATCCCCGGCATCGAGGATGTCGTGAAGATCTGGAACGACGAGAACCCCGACGTCCAGGTCAAGGTGCAGACGGGCCCGAACGGCAACAGCGGCACCTACCAGAACTTCTTCAACCAGATCGCGGCCGGCAACGCGCCCGACCTCGGCCAGATCGAGTACGACGCACTCCCCAACTTCCTCGTGCAGGACGGCGTGGAGAACATCGCGAACTGCGGCGACGTGAGCTCCGCCAAGGACCAGTTCGTGGGCTGGGCATGGAGCCAGGTGGCTCTCGACGGCGGCGTCTACGGCATCCCGCAGGACATCGGCCCGATGGGCCTGTTCTACCGCTCGGACCTCTTCGCGGCCAACGACATCCCCGTGCCGACGACCTGGGACGAGTACAAGGAGGCCGCGAAGAAGATCCGGGCGCTGGGCGGCTACATCACGAACTTCTCGCAGTCCGACATCAACCAGTTCGCCGGTTTCGTCTGGCAGGCCGGCGGGCAGTGGTTCGACAACGGCTCCGACGGCTGGAAGGTCTCGCTGACCGACGACGCATCGACCAAGGTCGCCGACTACTGGCAGGACCTGATTTCCGAGGACCTCGTCAGCACCTACCCGGCATGGACCGACGAGTGGAACAACGCGTACAACTCGAGCCAGGTCTGGACGTGGAACTCGGCCGTCTGGGGCGCCAACTCGATCTCCAGCGGCGCACCCGACACGTCCGGCAAGTGGTCCGTCGCGCAGATGCCGCAGTGGAAGGCCGGCGATGCCGTCTCCGGCAACTGGGGCGGCTCCTCGATCGCCGTACTCAAGGGAAGCAAGCACCCCTACGAGGCGTCGAAGTTCGCCCTGTGGCTGAACACTTCGGATGAGGCGCTGACCGCGCTGAACAAGGCCGCAAACATCTACCCCGCGACCACCGAGGGCCTGAAGCTCCCGTCGCTGGCCGAGGGTGTCGACTTCTACGGCGGGCAGAAGATCTACGACGTGTTCGCGCAGGCGGCCACCGAGGTCACCCCCGACTTCGTGTGGGGCCCGACGATGACGCAGACCTACGCCGACGTCTCCGACGGCTTCAAGGCCGCCGTCTCGGGGTCGGGCACACTCGCCGACGCTCTGCAGAAGGGTCAGGACTCGACCGTCAAGACGCTCGAGTCGCAGTCGATCCCGGTCCAGAAGTAACGCCGACCGTGATGCCCCGGGATGCCACCGCGTCCCGGGGCATGACGCGCTTCCGGAACGCCTCAGGCGCTGTCGCGGACGACGAGCGTCGCGCCGATCTCCTGCGCGGATGCGGCCTCGTCCGTCTCGATCATGCGCACGAGCACCTCGACGGCGCGAGAGCCCAGCGCGTCGAAGTCCTGCCGCACGGTCGTCAACGGCGGACGGTACTCGCTCGCGTCTACGATGTCGTCGAAGCCCACGACGGCGACGTCCTCGGGCACGCGTCGGCCCGCGTCGGCGAGGGCGCGCAGCAGACCGAGGGCCATCTGGTCGTTCGCGACGAAGACGGCGGATGCGGCGGCGAAGGCCGCGCCACGCTCGTAGCCCGAGCGGGAAGTCCAGTCGCCGCGCTCCGGCTCGGGAGCGTCGATGCCCGCCTCGGCGAGCTCCTCGCGCCAACCGCGTTCACGCTCGGACGCCGCGAAAGAGGTCACCGGTCCCGCCAGGTGGTGCACCGTGCGATGGCCGGCATCCAGCAGGTGCCGCGTCGCGAGCCGCGCGCCGCCCGCGTGATCGGTCTGCACGATCGTGAAGCGGTCGTCCGGCGGCGAGTCGACCACGACGAGGCGCAGTCCCGCGGGCGGCTCGGCACCGCGGGCGAGTCGCGTCGCCTCGTTCAGGACGACGGCGCCGTCCACACCCTGATCGCGCAGCTGCGAGAACGCCTCCGTGATGTCGCGGGTGCCGGCGACCGTGACGATCGCGAGCGCGTAGTCGCGTGCGGCGGCGGCCTCCGCGATCGCCTGCAGCATCCGCGAGTTGCCGACCGAGGCGAGAGTGGAAACGACGAGGCCGATCGTGCGGGTCTGCCCGGTGCGCAGCGCCCGCGCCGCGCGGTGCATCCGATAGCCCAGCGCGCTCATGGCCGCCTCGACCCTGGCGCGGGTGGCCGGGTCGACGCGCGGGCTCTGATTGACGACGCGCGAGACGGTCTGCGCGGAGACGCCCGCGTGCGCGGCGACATCCGCCATCGATACTCGAACCATCCCGCCCCTGTCGTCATGTTGACGATATCACGCCCGAAATGTAGCGTGTTATCGTGAACACACCTCAGCAGGATGTCGCACTCCTCGGTGCGGGCGTCGTGAAGCGACCCACGCGCCTCGCCGACGGCCGCGAACTGATCTACTACGACGATCCCGACACGACCCTTCCGCCCGAGCGCAGCGTCGACGCCCGCGAGCTGGCGCCGCGTCCGGAGACCGCGACGATGCGCCTCGACGTGCTGACCGGCGACTGGATCTCCATCGCCGCCAACCGTCAGAACCGCGCGTTCCTACCGCCGGCGGAGCTCGACCCGCTCGCCCCGCAGACACCCACGAACCCCTCGGAGATCCCGTCTCGCTACGACGTGGCGGTCTTCGAGAACAAGTCGCCCTCGTTCGGCCCTGCCCTCTCCGCGGCGACCGACGACGTCCCCGCGGCCGTCGACCCGCCGCGGAGCCTCGCCGATCTGGCCGAGTACGGACTCGGCCGCACCCGCACCTCCGTCGGACGCACCGAGGTCGTGTGCTTCAGCCCCGAGCACGCCGGCTCGTTCGGCACTCAGACCGTCACGCGCGCACGCACCGTGATCGAGGCGTGGGCCGACCGCACCGCAGCGCTCTCGGCGCTGCCCGGCATCCAGCAGGTCTTCCCGTTCGAGAACCGCGGGCAAGAGATCGGCGTGACGCTGCCGCATCCGCACGGGCAGATCTACGCATACCCGTACGTCACCCCGCGCACGCAGCGACTGCTGGCCGCGCTCGAGCGCACCGGTGACGACCTGTTCGACCGCATCCTCGAGATGGAGTCGAAAAGCGAGCGCGTGATCCTCCGCGGCGAGCACTGGACCGCCTTCGTGCCGTTCGCCGCGCGGTGGCCGCTGGAGGTGCACCTCGTGCCGCACCGCCACGTCGCCGACTTCGCCGAGACGAACGACGCCGAGCGCGACGAGCTGGCGCCACTGTATCTGCGACTGCTGCGCGGCGTCGATGCGCTCTACGACACTCCGACGCCCTACATCGCGGCCTGGCACCAGGCCCCCGTGCACACCGGACGCGCCGGCGCTCGCCTGCACCTCGAACTGACCTCGCCGCGCCGCGCGGCCGACAAGCTGAAGTACCTCGCCGGGAGCGAGGCGGCCATGGGCGCCTGGATCGGCGACGTCCCGCCCGAGACCGCCGCCGCACGCCTGCGCGAGGCCGTAGAAGGAGTATCGCTGTGACCCAGATGGATGCGGCCGCCGCCGCCCGCGACCTGTTCGTCGAGCTGACCGGGAACGCCCCCGTCGGTCACTGGTCGGCGCCCGGGCGGGTGAACCTCATTGGCGAGCACACCGACTACAACGACGGCTTCGTGCTGCCCTTCGCGATCGAGCACCGCACGCACGTCCAGCTGGGTCTGCGCGAGGACGGCCGCATCCGCGTCGTGTCGACGTTCGACCCGGTGCCCGTGGAGGTCGCGCTCGACCAGCTCGACGCGCTCTTCCCCGAGGGCCGCGGCGACGTCCCCGAGTGGTCCACCTACCCGCTCGGCGTCGCATGGGCACTGCTGAGGGCGTCGGGACGGGATGCCGGGAGCGTCACCGGCGTCGACATCGCGATCGCGTCCGACGTACCGGTCGGGGCAGGGCTCTCCTCCTCCGCCGCGATCGAGGGCGCGACCGCATCCGCTCTCAACGATGTCTGGGAGCTGGGTCTGGATCGCGTGGCCCTCGCGAAGGTCGGCCGCGTCGCCGAGAACGAGGCGGTGGGCGCGCCCACCGGCATCATGGACCAGATGGCCTCGATGCTCGGCGAGCAGGATGCGGCGATCTTCCTCGACTGCCGCACGCTGGACACCACGGTCGTCGACCTCGGTTTCGCGGCCGCGGGCCTCGAGCTGCTGGTCATGGACACGAACGTGAAGCACTCGCACTCGACCGGCGGCTACCGCGAGCGCCGCGCGTCGTGCGAGCTCGGCGCCTCGATCATGGGCGTTCCGGCGCTTCGCGACGTGCGCGTCGAGGACCTCGAAGAGGCACGAACGAAGACCGACGATGTCACGTTCCGTCGGATGCGGCACGTCGTGACCGAGGATCAGCGCGTGCTCGACACCGTCCGGACGCTCCGTGAACAGGGTCCGCGCGCCATCGGCGAGCTGCTGCTGGCCTCCCATGCCTCCATGCGCGACGACTTCGAGATCTCGGTTCCCGAGCTCGACACGGCGGTCGAGGCGGCCATGGCAGCGGGGGCGATCGGCGCACGCATGACCGGCGGCGGCTTCGGCGGCGCGGCCATCGCGCTCGTCGATGCGGACCGGATCGACACGGTGTCGGATGCGGTGCGCCGCGGCTTCGCCGACGCCGGGTTCGCCGCGCCGACGATCTTCACCGTGATCCCGTCGGCCGGCGCGCACCGCGACGCCTGAGACCGAATCCGATTTCGAGGGGCGGCCGCCACGGCGTCGCCCCTCGGAACGAGTCGCCGGGGAGCGCTTCAGGGATGTGCGCTCTCCGGCACACCCGGTGGGTGTCGATCAGCGCATCGGCAGATCGAGGCGACGCGGCATCGCGTCACCGGCGGGCGGCACCGAGAGGATGACCGGCCCCGCGCCGTCGCTCGCGATCCGCAGCCCATCGCGCGATGACGCGCTCTCGGCCCGCACTCGTTCGCGGTCGACGTCGAGGACCACATCCGCGCCGTCCGCGACGACGAAGGCATGGAGCGTGTCCTGCGTGCGCGTCCACCGCACCCAGGGATCGTCGCCGCCCGCGGCAAGGCCGACCGTGGGCGCGCTGCCGAACAGCGCGTCCCCGTGCGCGGCATTGAAGACCCCCAGTCCCTCGAGCGCGCGGCGTTGGAGCTCGGGCACACGGCCGGATGCGGTGAGACCGATGTTCAGCAGGAGGTTGCCGCCGCGCGAGACGACGTCGATGAAGTGCCGCACGACGGCCGCAGCCGAGAGCGAGGAGTTCTCGTCCTCGAGTCGGTTGTAACCGAACGAGTACCCCACTCCGCGGCAGTTCTCCCACGGCTCGTCCGCCTCGAGGTCGAGCCCGTGCTGGTACTCACTGGTGCGGAAGTCCCAGTGGGTGGCTCCCCACCTGTCATTGACGACCCCCTCGGGGCGGGCCGCATAGAACCGGTCGAACAGATCGATGAGGCTGTACGGCCCGGGTTCCTTCCCCGCATCCGGCCACTCGATGTCGCCCCACAGCACCTCGGGGCGATACCGCGCGATTAGATCGGCGACGTGGGCGTGGGCATACGCCGCGTACGCCGCATCCACCGGGCGGCTGTCCGGGCCATCGTCGGACGTGATCGGAGGGTTCTTTCCGAAATGCCAGTCGAGTCCGCCGGAGTAGTAGAGGCCGAAGCGGATACCCCGCGCCTCGGCGGCGCAGCGGAACTCCTCGAGAAGATCTCGGCGCGGCCCGCGGTGCACGGTGTTGCGCCCCCCGGTGCCCGGGGCGTCCCACAGCGTCACGCCGTCGTGATGCTTCGAGGTGGGCACGAAGTAGCGCGCCCCCGTTGCCGCCACGAGCGCCATCACCGCGTCGGCGTCGAACTCCTCAGCGCGCCACTGATCGAGGAAGTCGTCGTAGGGCGCTCCGCCGTACTCCAGTTCCTGATGACGAGCGGCGGGAGAGCCGGGAATGCGGATCGTGTTGAAGTACCACTCCGCATAGGGATTGTGGCGGTACCAGTGCTCCTTCTCGACCGTCCCCAGCGCCCCGATCGGCTCCGCCCACGCTGGCACCGCGTACGGTCCCCAATGCACGAAGATCCCGAGCTTCGCCGCCGTGAACCAGTCCGGAACCGGATGCCGGAACCGCTCGTACTCCGAGGGACGCACCGCGTCTCGCACGAACATCGCCATCTCGCATCTCCTTCGTTGCGGCGGCCGATCCTACAGGAAACAGGGTATCCGATTCGCTACGATGACGAGGACATGGACGAAGGAGTTCTCTCATGCGCGTAGCTCTTCATTCGGTGATCGTGCCGGACGGTGAAGCCGAGTACGAACGACGCCATCAACGGATCCCCGAAGCGCTCGTGGCGAGTTTCGCCCGGGTCGGGATCCACGATTGGACCATCTGGCGCAGCGGGCACGACCTGTTCCACCTCGTCGACTGCGACGACTTCGGAACCGCGATGCGCGCACTGGAGCACGACCCGGCGAACATCGCGTGGCAGAGGACGATAGGCCCCGTCGTCGATCACTTCGTTCAGGACGGCCCGCGTGCCGAGCAGATGATCGTGCCGCAGGTCTGGCGGTTGTCGGATCAGCGCGGCGAGTCGCGCGTACCCGACGAGATCCGCTCGTAGGAACGGGCGATGTGCGCGCTCATTGCGTCGCGCGCACCGTCCACGTCACCCGCCCGCAACGCCTCGAGGATCGCCTCGTGCTCCTCGACGGCGCGCTGAGCGATGCCGTGCACGAAGTACAGCCGGAACAGGTGCAGGTGCGAGCGCAGTCGCACGATGCCGTCCAGGAGGAGATCGTTGCCGGCCGCCGCGGCGATCCGGTGGTGGAAGGCGGCGTCGCGGTCGGCGAAATCCCGATAGTCCTGGAACCGGTCGGCGCCCGCTTGTGCGGCTTCTGCGCTGGTCGCCATCTGACGCGAGAGCTGCTCGAGTTCGGCGATCCCTTCGGCGTCGAGGCGCGCGGCAGCGGCGCCCGCGGCATGGGGTTCGAGGATCCCGCGCACTTCGTACAGCTGACGCAGCCCTTCGTCGTCCAGCAGCGGTGCCGCCGTGTATCCGCGGAGTGCCTTCTTCACGACGAGCCCCTCGGACTCGAGCCGGGCGAGGGCCTCACGCACGGGGGTGGGCGACACGTCGAGTTCACGCGCGATGCCGTCGATGCTCGCCCGGGCGCCGGGCTCGATGACCTGGTCCATCAGGAGCCCGAGCACGGCGTCGTATACGTCGTCGGCGAGCGCACGGCGCACCGGAAGCGAGCGCGATCCCGGCTGCGGCGTGGTCATGGGCTCCATCGTATTCACGCGGAGACAGCGGATGCGGGCAGCAGGCCGTGAGCGGCGAGTTCCCCCCACACTTCCTCGGGCACCGGCCGTGCTGTGAGACGACTGTTCGCCCGCACCTGTTCCGGCGAGGCCGCGCCCAGCACCACCGTCGTGATCGCGGGATGCCGCAGCGGGAACTGCACCGCGAGCTCGGGGATCGTCACACCCCACCCGTCGGCGAGGTCGGCGATCCGCTCGACTCTCCGACGCACCTCGTCGGGAACACCGCCGTAGTCGAAGTGCGCGTCGGATCGTGGACGCGCTGTCGCGAGGATTCCGCTGTTGAACACGCCCGCGGCGACGACCTCGACACCGCGTCGCCGCGCGGCGGGGAGCAGGTCATGCGCCGCCGCATCCTGGAGCAGCGTGTATCTGCCCGCACACATGACCAGGTCCAGGTCTGTCTCCTCGACGAAGCGCGTGAGCATGCCGGACTGGTTCATCCCCGCGCCGTACGCCCGGATCACGCCCTGCGACTTGAGCTCGGCGAGCGCCGGGAAGGCTCCCTCGAGAGCCTCGCGCTCGTGCGCATCGGGGTCGTGGACCAGGAGGATGTCGATGCGATCGAGTCCCAGGCGCTCGAGGCTCTGCTCGAAGGATCGCAGTACGCCGTCGCGTGAGTAGTCGAGAACGCGCCGTCGCGTGGCGGGGACGTCGAACAGATTCGCGATGTCGGTGCGCGCCGCGCCGTCCGGGTCCGGCTCGAGGACCCTCCCCACCTTCGTCGAGATCACGTACTCGTCGCGGGGGTAGGCGGCCAAGGACGCGCCGAGGCGCTCCTCGGCGAGGCCGAGCCCATAGTGGGGCGCGACATCGAAATAGCGCACGCCGGCATCCCACGCCGCGGGGACGCAGGCGGGCCAGACGTCCTCGGCGAGGGCGGTGAAGAGGTTGCCGAGCGCGGCGACGCCATACCCGATCGACCCTAGCTCGACGGTCACGAAACCCTCAGAGCGACGAGAGCATCGTCGTCCCACTCGATACCGAGCCCGGGCTCGACCGGGGCGCAGCCCGCACCCGACACGATGGGCATCTCACTGCGCGTCACCGCACGCAGCTGCGGGATGTGCTCGAGATACACCGCGTTGGGCACGGCGCAGGTCAGCGAGACGTGCAGTTCCATGAGGAAGTGCGGCGCCACCTGCACGTTGAACGCTTCGGCCAGATGAGCGACTTTGAGCCACGGCGTGATGCCGCCGATGCGCGCCACGTCCACTTGCACGATGGATGCCGCCTGCGCCTGCAGATACTCGCGGAAGTGACCCACGGAGTACATACTCTCCCCCACGGCGACCGGAATGCTCGTCGCGCGGGCCAGAGCGCGGTGGCCGGCCATGTCCTCGGCGGGCAACGGCTCTTCGAACCAGAAGATGTCGAAGGGCTCGAGCGCGGCGGCTCGGCGGATCGCCTCCGCCGACGTCATCGACTGATTCGCGTCGATCATGATGTCGAAGTCCGCCCCGACGGCCGCACGCACGGCAGCGATACGCTCCACGTCCTCGTACCCACGAGGCTTTCCCACCTTGATCTTCACGCCTCGAAGGCCCCGCTGCCTCGAGGCGAGCGCCTGGGTCACGAGCTCATCCGTCGGCAGGTGCAGCCAACCGCCCTCGGTGTCGTACAGGGGGATCCGATCCCGAGCCCCGCCGGCGGCGACCCAGAGCGGCAGCCCCGCACTCCGACACCGCGCGTCCCACACGGCCGTATCGGCTGCCGCGAGCGCGAGCGCCGTGATCACCCCGACCGTGGTGGCGCGGGTCGACTCGAACAGTCGGCGCCAGACGGCCTCGGGCCGCGCCGCATCCTGCCCGATCAGGGCATCGAGCAGGCCGCCGCGCAGCATGCTGAGCACCGCGACACCTCCCGTGCCGATGGTGTAGCTGTAGCCGAGTCCCTCGACGCCGTCGGCCGTGCGGATGCGGACGAAGATCGTCTCCTGCTTGAGGAAGGCCTGCACGGCGTCCGTGCGAACCGTCTCGACCGGGATGTCGCACAGCCAGGCGTCGGCCGCGACGATACGGGTCCCCGTTCCGATCCGAGCGCGCTGGAGCGGCGGTGTGGCGGTCATCTCGTTCTCCTCATGTGTGTTCATTCGTCATCGGCCTCCGAACCCGCCCAACGCGACGCCCTTGACGAGCTGTCGCTGCAGCAGCGCGACGATCACGAGCGAGGGCACGACGGAGATGGTCGAAGCCGCCATGAGCAGGCTCCATTGCGTGCCGTGCTCCCCCGTGAACATCGACAGCCCGAGCGGGACGGTCGCCAGCTCCTGGCTGTTGATGATGATCAGCGGCCAGAGGTACGAGTTGTAGTACCCGATGAAGGAGAACACGGCGAGCACCGAGAGCGGCGCGGTGAGCTGCGGCAGCAGGACCGATCTCAGCGTCCGGAACCGGGACGCGCCATCGATCAACGCCGCTTCCTCGTACTCGATGGGAATCGTCAGGAAGAACTGGCGCAGCAGGAAGGTGCCGAAGGCCGTGAAGGCGAAGGGGATGATGAGCGCCGCGTACGTGTCGACGAGCCCAGCCTTGTTCATCATGATGAAGAGCGGGACGACGAGCACCTCCTGGGGCAGAACCAGCGTCAGGACGTAGAGCAGGAAGATGCGATCGCGGAAGCGAAATCGCAGCCGAGAGAACGCATAGGCCGAGAGCACCGCCACGACGACCGACAGGAGAGCCCCCAGAGTCGCGACGAGGAAACCGTTGAGGATGAACCTTCCAAAGGGCACGAGTGTCCAGGCGTCCAGGAAGTTCTGCCAGCGCACCTCGGAGCCGACCAGCGACGGGGTCGGCGAGAACACCTCGCCCTCCGGCTTCAGCGCGGAGAAGAACATCCAGATGAACGGAAAGGTGAACACGAGCGCGACGACACCGATTGCGACGGTGTTCGCCCACATGCGCGCGTGCTCGCGACGTTGAGCGGGACGCAGCCGCGTGCGGGCGACGGTCTCACTTGTCATAGTTCACCCACTTGCGCTGACCCACGAACTGGAGCGCGGTGATGAGCATCACCACGAGGAAGAGCATCCACGCCAGCGCGGAGGCGTAGCCGAGACGATCGAACACGAAGCCGTTGCGGTAGAGGTAGAGCACGAAGGTGTTGGTGGACTCTCCGGGCCCGCCTTGCGTGAGGATCTGCGGCTGCACGAAGACCTGGAACGCGCCGATCATGGTCATGGTCGACGTGAAGAAGAGGGCGGGCGAGAGCATCGGCAGCGTCACATGGCGCAGACGCGACCACGCGCTCGTGCCGTCCACGCGCGACGCCTCCAGAATCTCCTTCGGGATAGCACTCAGCCCCGCCGACAACACGATCACGTTGTAGCCGAACGACTGCCAGACCGACATCGCGATCACGGATGCGAGCGCGAACCGGGAGTCCGAGAGCCACGACGGCCCGTCGATCCCCATCCCGCTCAACAGGGAGTTGACCAGCCCGTCCTGCGAGAGCAGGAGGCGCCAGATCAGCGCGTTGGCCACCATCGGGGTGATCGCCGGGAGAAAGAAGACGACCCGCCAGAAGCCGGCGAAGCGGATGCGGGTCTGCAACCAGAGCGCGATCGCCAACGCCAGCAGAAGGTTGAGCGCCGTGTACACGAACGCGAACACGACGGTGTTGCCGAGCACCGTGTAGAAGGTCGGGTCGCCGAAGAGCTTGACGTAGTTGTCGAACCCGATGAAGGTCGGGGCACCGTACAGCGGCCACTCGAACAGGCTGATGACCAGAGAGCCGACGAGCGGGACGATGATGAAGACGATGAAGCCCGTCAGCCCGGGCCAGAGGTAGGCCGCCGCGGCCAGCGCGTCGCTGCGCGACCGCCCTGCGGCGCGGCCGGCGCTGCCCGTTCGCGGGGTCCGGGGGCCGGGGGCCGCCGCCTGCGCGACGGTCCCCGGCTGCAGGAGGGCTGCCATCGGCTCAGCCGCCCACCGAGTTCTGGATCGTCTCCAGGATCTCCTGCGCGCTCTTCTGTCCGCGGAAGCCCTCGACGCCGTACTGGGTGAACAGGGTATCGACCTGGTTCCAGTTCTCCGTCGTGATCTGCGCCGTCGCGTTCGCGAGCAGGGCGTCGACGACGTCGCCCGCGCCCGCGGCCTTGCCCTCGGCCCAGGCCGGGACGGCCTCCGAGCGGGCCGGCACGATACCGCGGGATGCCGCCTGCGCCTCGAGCACGGGGGTGGCGGTGAGTTCGGTGATTGCGGCGAAGGCCGCCTCCGGGTCGCTGCACGTCTCGGCGATGCCGAATCCCGAGCCTGCGGTCATGGCGGCCGCCTCGCCGGAGGTCGACGGGACGATGGAGATCCCCATCGTGAAGTCGGCGGCTTCGTCGAAGGTGCCGTACATCCACGGCCCTTCGATCAACATTGCGGCCTTGCCGCTGGTGAAGGCCGCTTGGGAGACGTCGGAGCCGTCGGCCGCCTCGGGCGCGTTGGCCACTCCTTCGACGGCGACGAGATCGAAGAAGCTCTGCACCTGCGCGACGAAGTCGGGGTTGGTGAGATCGAGCTTGGCGTCACCGTCGACCGCCTCGACACCGTCGGCGATCGACCACGCGTTCGGGATGAAGATGCCGGTCGAGATCGCGAGCCCCTTCTGGTCCCCGGTGGTCAGCGTCTTCGCGTCCGACACGAACTGCTCGCGGGTGTAGCTCACCCCCGGAGGTGTGAGGCCGGCAGCCGCGAACAGGTCGGCGTTGTAGAACAGGACGACAGGTTCCGCGTCGTACGGGATCGCCCGGATCGTGCCGTCGACGGTCATTCCTGCCAGCATGGACGCGTCGATGTCCGAGGTGTCGAAGTCCGCCCCGGCAATCAGATCGTCCAAGGGCTTGAGCAGTCCTTTCAACTCCTGCGCACGCGCCGCCTGGGTGGTGAGTAGACAGGGCGGGTTGCTGCCAGAAAGTCGGGTCTTCACCTTCGTCCAGTAGTCGGCGAAGCTCGGGCCCTCGATGTTGATCTTCAGATCCGGGTCCTGCTTCTGTGCGAGGGAGACGAAGGACTCCCACTGCGCCCGGTCGCTCTCGCTCGAGACCCAGGTGTACAGATCGAGCGAGCCGTCCGATTGCACCCCACCGCCCGAGCCGCTGCCGCCCGCGCATCCCGCGAGCAGTGCGAGCGCACTTGTTGCTGCCACCGCGGTGGCGATGCGCGCCGTTCTCGTTCGTGTCGTCATTGCCGTGCTTCCTCCATTGGATTCACTGTTGATGCCTTCGCGTCAGGCGAAGTCGATGGCGATCACGTCGATCGACGCTCCGGAGGGCGTCGGCGCCGCGATGCGCAGCTCTCCGGTGGGCTCAGCGTCGCGCGAGGCGAGCTCGTGCACCTCGAAGCCGACCGTGTAGTCGAGCGATTCCCCCGTGGCGAGCAGCCGTACCCGCGAGACACGCCGCACCGGAAGACCGCGGACCACGACCTCCTCGACGGGGAGCGAGACCAGATGTAGGTAGAGCGTCCCGGGCCGGGCGGTGGTCGGTCCGTGGAAGTCCACACCCGTCGTCGGCGAGACGTCGATGACGCTCTCGCGATGCTGCCGCATCCACTCGCCGATCCCCTCGAGGCGTTCGACCTGAATCGGGTTGAGGCTCCCGTCGCCGCGCGGCCCGATGTTCAAGAGCAGGTTCCCCCCGCGCGAGACCACCTCGATGAGTGTCGCCAGCAGGGTGCGGACGGACTTGTTGTTCGTGTCCGCCGGGCGCCAGGCCCACATGTCGCCGATCGTCAGGCACAGTTCCCACGGCCCGTCCGGCGCGTGCAATGGGAAGGCCTGTTCGGGGGTCTTGTAGTCTCCCTGCCCGAGGAGCCGCTCGTTGATCACGACGTCGGGTTGGAGCCCCTTGATGAGTGCGCGCAAACCCGCTGTGTCCCATTCCTGCTCGTTGCGCTCCCACTCGCCGTCGAACCACAGCAGGTCGATCGTTCCGTAGTTGGTGAGGATCTCGGTGAGCTGTCCCCGCAGATATGCCTGGTAGCGCGCCCACTGCTCGGCGCTGGCACGACGGTGCCGGTCCTCACGCACCGGCAACCCGATGTTCTCCTCCAGACCCGCGGCCGGCCAGTGCTCCTCCGGGTACGGACGATCCTCGTCGCGGAACGCGGGGTAATCGGGATGGTGCCAGTCCGGGAGGCTGAAGTAGATGCCGACCCTGATGCCCTCGGCTCTGATGGCCTCGACGAACTCGCGGGTGATATCGCGCCCGAAGGGGCCGTGCTGCACACCGAAGTCGGTGTAGTCGCTGTGGAACATCGAGTATCCGCCGTGGTGGCGGGCCGTGAAGACCACATACCGCGCGCCCGCCTCGCGAGCCAGACGCGCCAGAGCCACCGCGTCCCACTGCGTCGGATCGAACGTCGCCGCGCTGGCGTGATACTCCGCGACGCTGACGGCGTCCTCGACGACGTCGACGCCCGGGATGATCGAGCGGCCGACCAGCGGCCAGGAGATCTCGATGCCCTGCTGACTCGCGTGGTCCCAGTGCACGAACAGGCCGAAGCCAGCGCCGACGAACCACTCACCGCCGGGCAGTGAGAAAGGAACCGGACGAATGAACGAATCAGGCACCAGGGCCACGGCGCTCTCCCTTGAGACAGTGACTATTTCCTATAGGATAGAGGGACGCTTTCGCCGACGCAAGCCTGGAGTTCTCCGTGCACGATGATGCCGACCTGATCCTGTCCCGTCTGTCTCGTGTCCTGCGGGACCGACTGGTTCCCGCACGCGAGCGGGTTCTCGCTCGGCTCACCGTCGATGCCTGGCATGTCTGGGAGCCGGTGCCGCCGGAGCAGGCGCTCGCCGCCGAGTACGCCCCCTTCGAGGTGGGTGATGCCTGGGGTGCCGCCTGGGACACGACATGGTTCCGGCTCACCGGCACCGTGCCGCCGCATCCCGTGACGGGCAGGATCGAGCTCGCCGTCGACCTCGGCTGGCGCACCGACCTCTCCGGGTTCCAGGCGGAAGGACTCGTGTACACCCGCAACGGGCGCGCCGTGAAAGGGCTCAATCCGCTGAATCAATGGATTCCGATCGGGACCACGGAGCTGGAGTTCTACGTGGAGGCCGCGGCCAACCCGATCGTGCTTGACCTCACACACGCTCCGTTCGCTCCGACACCTCTCGGCGAGCGCACGACCGCCGGATCGGAGCCGCTCTACCGTCTCGCGCGCGCCGACATCGTCCAGATCGACGAGCCTGTCGAGCAGCTCGTCGCGGATCTCGAGTTCCTCGGCGAACTCGCGAGCGCCTTGGACGAGGCGAGCACACGCCGCTGGCACATCCTGCGCGCGATCGGGCGCTGCCTGGACGCACTCGATCCTGACGATGTTTCCGGCAGCACCCCCGCAGCCCGGGCAGAGCTGGTGCCCGCCCTCACCGCCGGCGCCACAGCATCCGCGCAGCGCGTGAGTGCAGTGGGCCATGCGCACATCGACTCCGCCTGGCTGTGGCCGACGCGCGAGACCGTGCGCAAGGTCGCCCGGACCGCGGCCAATCAACTCGCCCTCATGGAGGAGGACCCGACACTCGTGTTCGCGATGTCCAGCGCACAGCAGTGGGACTGGCTGCGTCAGGACCGCAACGAGCTGTACGAGCGGCTGCGCGAGCGGGTGACCGAGGGCCGCGTCGTGCCCGTCGGGGGCATGTGGGTGGAATCCGACGTCGTGCTGACCGGCGGCGAGGCGCTCGTGCGCCAGTTCCTCGAGGGCGGGCGTTTCTTCCGGGAGGAGCTCGGCATCCGCAGCCGAGTGGTCTGGCTGCCCGACAGCTTCGGCTATTCCGGGGCCCTGCCGCAGATCGTCCGGCTCGCCGGGTACGAAGGATTCCTCACCCAGAAGATCTCGTGGAACCGCACCAATCGTTTCCCTCACCACAGCTTCGAGTGGGTGGGCATCGACGGGACGAGCGTCTTCACCCACTTCCCGCCCGCCGACACCTACAACGGCGTCCTGACCCCCGGCGAGCTCATCCGCGCGCAGGACGCCTTCCGCGAGAAGGGCGCCGCCTCCCGCCAGCTCCTCCCCTTCGGCCTCGGCGACGGCGGAGGCGGCCCCACGCGTCAGATGCTGCAGCGCGCCCGCCGTGCGCGTGACGCGGAGGGACTGCCGCGGGTCGAGATCGAGAGCCCCGAAGACTTCTTCCGCTGCGCGCAGGCCGAGCTCCCCACGCCGCCGCGCTGGCACGGCGAGCTCTACCTCGAACTGCACCGCGGCACGCTGACCTCACAGGCGGCGATGAAGCGGGGCAACCGCCGCAGCGAGCATCTCCTGCGCGAGGCGGAGCTCTGGTGCACGACGGCGGCGGTGCGCGGCGTAGCCGAGTACCCGAGAGAACGGCTGCGCGAGCTCTGGCGTCGCGTGCTGCTCTACCAGTTCCACGACATCCTCCCGGGCTCGTCGATCGGATGGGTCCACCGCGAGGCTTCGGCCGACTACCAGCGCATCTCCGACGAGCTGGAGGCGATCTCGGACGCAGCGCGCGCCGCACTGACGGGCCCCGGCGATGCTCCGCTCGCCTTCAACCCTCGTCCACATCCCGTCCTCGGGATCCCGGCCGGAGGCGCCGGGACTCCCGCATCCGTCGCCCCCTCCGCGAGCGTCGTCGCCGTGGCGGAGGGAGGCTGGCTCCTGCGCACCGCCGAACTCTCGGTGCGACTCGATGCGGCCGGCACGATCGTGTCGGTGCGTCGACCCGACGGTGCCGAGGCGATCGCACCGGGCGGTCGCGCCGGCCTCCTGCAGTTGCACGACGACAAGCCGGCCGCGTGGGATGCGTGGGACCTCGACGACTATTACCGCAACCGCACCGCCGACATCGACGACGTCGCCGCAGTCGAGCTGGAGGGCGGCACGCCGCACTCACCCGCTGAGACGGCCGCCGTCCGCATCCGTCGCCGCTTCGGCGCCTCCGAGGCCGAACAGATCGTGCGCGTGCACAGCGGCGCGGGGTCGGTCGAGGTGACGACCACGATCGACTGGCGAGAACGGGAGAAGGTGCTCAAACTCGCCTTCCCGGTCGACGTCCACGCGCAGAGCGCACGCTTCGAGACCCAGTTCGGGCACGTCACGCGCGCCATCCACGAGAACACGTCCTGGGACGCGGCGCGGTTCGAGGTCGCCGCGCACCGGTGGGTGCACGTCGGCGAGCCGCGCGGAGTGGCGCTCGCGAACGACACGACCTACGGCCATGACGTGCGCACGGTGCCGCGCCGAGGCGGCGGGCTGGCGAGCGTCATCCGCGCCACGCTGCTGCGCGCGCCGCGGTACCCCGACCCCGAGACGGATCAGGGCCGTCACACCTTCCGGCACGTGCTGGTCCCCGACGCGAGCGTCGCCGACGCGGTGACAGCGGGGTACGACCTCAATCTGCCGCTGCGGTGGAGGGCGGGCGGGCGCGGGGTCGAGCCCGTGGTGCAGGTGGACGGCGATCGCACCGTGCGTATCGAAGCGGTGAAACTCGCGGACGACGGCTCCGGTGACGTGGTCGTGCGGCTGTACGAGAGCGAGGGCACAGGCGGACGTGCCGCGCTGCACAGCCCGGATGCCGGCCGCCTGATCGAGGTCGGCCTGCTCGAGGAACCGCTGGAGGAGATCCCCTTCCGGCGCGACCCCGTACTCGACGAGGATGGAACGGTGACCCTGCGCCCCTTCCAGCTCGTGACCCTGCGACTGCTCCGCGGATGAAGGCCTACACCCAGAGGTTCTCCGAAGCGGAGGGGTACCTCGACTTCGCGTCGTACGGGCCGCCGTCGCGGGATGTCGTCGACACCGTCGCGTCGCTCATGGAGTTCGCCGCACGCGGCGGATCCGCTGCGCAGCTGCACACGCAGGACGCCCGCGCGAGGACGGCGGTCGCCGCCCTCGTCGAACGACCGGCCGACGCGATCGCACTGACCACGAGCACGTCCCAGGGGCTGGCGCAGACCGCATTCGGGATGAGCGGGACGGTGCTGGTGAGCACCGACGAGTTCCCCGCGAACCTCTATCCCTGGTGGCGCGCCGCCGGGGCGGGGCTGCTGCGGGTGGCCGAGCTGCCCCACAGCGGCACGCTCGCACCCGTGACACCCGAGCGGGTCTCAGCCGCGCTGACGCACGAGGTCACCGCGTTGGCGGTCAGCGCGGTCGATTTCCGCACCGGGTACCGAGCGGATCTGGCGGCCCTGCGCGACGTCCTCGGTCCGGACCGCCTGCTGATCGTCGATGGGATCCAGGCCTTCGGCGTCGTGGAGTCGGAGTGGTCGGCGGCCGACGTCCTCGTCGTGGGCGGCCAGAAGTGGCTTCGTGCGGGATGGGGAACCGGATTCGTCGCCCTCTCCCCCCGGGCGCTCGAACGCGTCGCCCCTGTCTTCTCGAGTTGGACGGGCGTCGTGGAACCCGGCGTCTATGATGGCGTGCCGCATACATTGCGAACCGACGCCGCACGGTTCTCCGTGACGAATCTGTCGCCTTTCGCCACCGGCGCCCTGGCGAGCGCGGCCGAGCTGCTCGCCGACACCGGGGCGGGGCGTATCGCGCGTGCGATCGCGGATCGGGTGGATGCGGTGATCGACGCGGTCGACACGGCAGGCCTGGAGCTGCTCTCCCCGCGTGAGTCCGGCGCGCGAAGCGGCATCGTCGTCGCGGGCGGCGACCCGGCCACGACGACGACGGCTGCGGAGCGTCTCGCCGCCGCGGGTATCACGTTCACCCGCCACGGGGCCGGCCGCATCCGTCTCGCACCGCACGCGACGACGACGACCGCGACCCTGGAGCGCGCCGCTCGCGCCCTCGTCGGCTGAACGACGCCGAGCGTGCGTCGGCCGTACGATGAGGCGATGGCCCTCACCGATGCTGCGATCCTCACGATCAAGGAGATGATCCGCACCGGTGAGCTTCGCCCCGGCGATCGCCTGCCTCCGGAGAAGGAGCTCAGTGAGCGCCTCGGGTTGTCGCGCAACTCGCTGCGAGAAGCCGTGAAGGCGCTCGAGGTCATGCGGGTCCTCGATGTCCGCCGCGGCGACGGCACTTACGTGACGAGCCTCGCCCCGGATCTGCTCCTGGATGCCCTGAGTTTCGTCACCGATGTGCAGAACGACGACCGCGCCGTACTGGAGCTGTTCGCGGTGCGCCGGGTCCTGGAGTCCGCCGCCGCGGGGATGGCCGCGGGGCGGATGGACCCGAACGACACCGCCGAGCTGCGCGCGTCGCTCGAGGCTGCGGAGACCTCTGCCGACGTCGAAGCTCTGGTCGCGCACGACCTCGAGTTCCACTCGCGCATCACCCGGGCCGCCGGCAACGGCTATCTCACCGCCCTCCTGGATGCTCTCTCCACCCGCACCGTCCGCGCACGACTCTGGCGCGGGCTCGGAGAGGACCAGGCGATCGAACGGACGCTGCACGAACACGCCGCGCTGCTGGATGCGGTCGAAGCGGGAGATGCCGCCCTCGCGCAATCCCTTGCGGTGGCCCACATCGCCGGGGTCGAGGCGTGGCTGCGCCGCCGTTCGGACGGATGAGACTCTCGATCAACGGAGGCGATACACCCGGGAGGCCGTCCGACGGCGAACCGCATCCCGTTCCGCCGGCGCCAGCTCGTCGATCAATGACATGAGCACCGCGAAGGTCGGAGCGTAGCCGCCCTCCGGCACGGTCACGGGCCAATCGCTGCCCCACATCATGCGTTCCGGCCCGAACGCCTCGAGCGTCGTCTCCCACACCTCGCGCAGTGCGCCGACGGAGTACGCCGCGCCGGGCGCACGCAGCCCCGAGACCTTCGCCACGGTGTTCGGCCGCGAGGCCGCGCGGCGAAACTCCGCACGCCAGTCATCGAAATCCTCGCGCCCACGCGGCGGCTTCGCGAGGTGGTCGATCACGATCACCAGATCCGCGACATCGTCGGCGATGTCGACGGTCTGCCCGAGATGGTGCGGCCAGGCGTTGGGCACGTCGAAGGCGAGACCCGCCTGGGCGAGCAGGCGCAGGGAGCGACGCACAGTCGGCAGGTCGAGAAAGCCCCGCCTCGGGTCGTCGTGCACCAGATGGCGCACGCCGCAGAAGGCGGGGTGCAGGCGCAGCTCGGCCAGTCGGCGCTCGGCGCGCTCGGGATCGTCCAGCGGCAGCCAACCGACGACACCCGCCACCCAGGTGTGCACGTCGGCGACGGCGAGCATCGCATCCGTGTCGGCATCGGTATCGTCCGCCTGCACCAGTACCGCGCCCGTCACCGCGGCGGCACGCAGTTCCTGCTCCGCCATCGCCGCGTCGAAGGTGGCGTACAGCGGCCCCGCCTCCGGCGTCAGCCAGCCGTATCCCCCAGACCCGATGTCCCAGAGGTGCAGGTGGGCATCGATCAGCGCGGTCACGTCATCTCTCCGTTTCGAACGCGTAGGCGCGACGGCTGTCCGCGCGCATCTCGGCGCCGGACCCGGGGTCCGTCGGCGGCCAGTATCTCCCGTCACGCACGTCGACGGGCACAACGAAGTGCTCGTGCAGGTGGTCGACATACTCGATCATCCTGTCCGCGACGGTGCCGCTGACGGCGATCGCGTCGAAGAAGGACAGGTGCTGGACGCGTTCGCACAGGCCGACACCGCCGGCATGCGGGCACACCGGCACCCCCGCCCGCGCGGCAAGCAGAAGCATGGCGATGTTCTCGTTCACCCCGGCCACGCGGCTCGCGTCGATCTGCAGCACCTGCAGAGCACCCGATGCGAGGAACTGTTTGGCCATGATGCGATTCGCCATGTGCTCGCCGGTCGCCACCGGCGTCGGGGCGATCGCACGAGCGATGGCCGCATGCCCCATGATGTCGTCCGGGTGCGTCGGCTCCTCGACCCAGGCCAGGTCGAAGTGCGCGAGTTCGCCGATGCGCGCGATGGCCTCCGGTACGTCCCAGCGCTGGTTCGCATCGACGGCCAGACGCACCTGCGGACCGATGGCCTGCCGCGCCACACCCAGCCGGCGCACGTCGTCATCCGCGTTCCCGCCCACCTTGAGCTTGATCTGAGCGAAGCCGGCGGCGACCGCTTCGCGACACAGCCGTGCGAGCTTCTCGTCGCTGTAGCCGAGCCATCCCGGCGACGTCGTATAGGCGGGATATCCGGTGGTGAGAAGGGCGCGCTCGCGCTCGGCCCGGCCGGGAGCGGCCGCGCGGAGGATCTCCAGCGCGTCCCGCTCGGTGAGGGCATCGCCGAGGTGACGGAAGTCGACCGCCTCGACGAGCTCCTCCGGGCTCATCCGCGCGAGCAGTTGCCAGAGCGGGACGCCCGCACGCTTGGCTTTGAGGTCCCAAAGAGCATCGACAACGGCGCCGATGGCCATGTGCATGACCCCCTTCTCGGGCCCGAGCCAACGCAGTTGAGAGTCGTCCACGAAGGCGCGCGCCGTGGACCCCATCCTCGCGAGCAGCGGCTCGAGCTCGCATCCGACCAGGCGGTCGGCGAGCGCAGCGATCGCAGCAGTCTGCACGTCGTTGCCCCGACCGATCGTGAAGACGAATCCGTGCCCCTCCATCCCGTCCGCGGCATCCGTGAGGATCCTCACGTACGCCGCCGAATAGTCGGGGTCGGGATTCATCGCATCGGACCCGTCGAGCAGGGTCGACGTCGGGAATCGAATGTCGCTGGTCTCCAGACCGACGATCGTGCTCATGTGACCTCCTTTGGCGCACCTCAGTCTAGACATAGGATGTTTAGACATGCAATTGTGGCCCAGGGCAGAAAGATTGCCTATTTCGGAGTTAGAGTTCCTATGTTTCATGATCGAGAGGAGTCCCCACATGAGACTTGTCCGACTGGGCGACATCGGATCGGAGCGCCCTGCGCTTCTCGAGGACGGCCGCTACTTCGACCTGTCAGGGGTGACCGCCGAGATCGACGGAAAGTTCTTCGCCACCCGCGGCCCCGACCGCGTGCGCGCGGCCCTCGAGAGCGGCCAGCTGACCGAGATCGATCCGGCGGGGCTTCGCATCGGCTCGCCCATCGCCCGTCCCGGAGCGATCCTGTGCATCGGCATGAACTATGCGGCTCACGCGGCAGAGTCGGGGTCCGCGCCGCCGGAGGTGCCCATCGTCTTTCTGAAGACTCCCCAGACGGTCGTCGGTCCCGACGATGTCGCTCGCATTCCCCGCGGAAGCACGAAGACCGACTGGGAGGTCGAGCTCGGCGTCGTCATCGGCACACGCGTCTCGTATCTCGACAGCCCCGAGGAGAGCCTCGCCCACGTCGCCGGGTTCGTGCTCGCGAACGATCTGTCCGAACGCACCTGGCAGTTGGAGATCTCGGGCGGTCAGTGGTCGAAGGGTAAGAACGCGCCCGGGTTCTCGCCGTTAGGCCCGTGGCTGGTGACCCCCGACGAGATCGACCACCGCAATCTGCGACTGCGCAGCTGGGTCAACGGCGAGCCTCGTCAGGACTCGCGGACATCGGATCTCATCTTCAGCGTGGAGGAGATCATCTTCCAGCTCAGCCAGTACATGGAGCTCGAACCCGGGGATCTCATCCTCACCGGCACACCCGAGGGCGTCGCGCTCTCCGGACGTTTCCCCTATCTGCGGGCCGGGGATGTCTGCGAACTGGAGATCGAGGGACTCGGCCGCCAGCGACAGCGTTTCGTCGATGCGAAAGCGGGAGCGTCAGGAGACGGGCATGAGTGAGTTCGCGGGGCTGGTGGCCCTCGTCACCGGGGGCGCCTCGGGCATCGGCGCAGCGATCGCGGCGCGTCTGAGAGACGGCTCCGCCACCGTCGTCGCCCTCGACCGCGTCGCGACGTCCGCCCCGGGCATCACGGCAGTGATCGCCGATGTCACCGACGATGAGAGCGTCCGCACCGCCGTCGATGAGACCATCACGCGCTTCGGGCGGCTGGACATCGTGGTCAACAACGCGGGGATCGGCGCTGTCGGCACGGTCGCCGACAACACCGACGAGGAGTGGCACCGCGTCTACGACGTCAACGTGGTGGGCATGGTGCGTGTGACCCGGGCCGCGCTGCCGCATCTGCGCAGGTCGCCCGCGGCGGCGGTGGTCAACACCGCATCCATCGCCGCGACCGCGGGACTTCCCGCTCGAGCGCTCTACTCCGCAACGAAAGGCGCGGTTGCCGCCCTCACCCGCGCGATGGCCGCGGATCACCTTCGTGAGGGCGTCCGCATCAACTGCGTCAATCCCGGAACCGCCGATACTCCGTGGGTCCAACGACTGTTGGATGCCGCGGCCGACCCCACAGGCGAGCGCGCAGCGCTGGAGGCCCGCCAGCCGCACGGCCGGCTCGTGAGCGCGGAAGAGGTGGCGGAGGCGGTGGCCTACCTCGCCAGCCCGCGCGCGGGTTCGACCACCGGAGCCTCGATCGCAGTGGACGGCGGGATGCAGAACCTGCGTCTGCGCCCGGCCTGACGGCGGGCGTCAGCCCACGAGCTCGCGCACGGCGGCCGCAGCGGCGCCGCGAGCCCAGTCTTCGAAAGTGTGCGGCCGCGTGACGATGCGGCAATCGGCGGCGGCGCCGAATGCGTGCGCCTGGAACGCGTCGTGCAGGCTCTTCTCGAAGAGGTCGAAGTTCGACACGCCCTCACCGCCGATGATGACCAGCTCGGGCCCGGTGAGGTTCACGAGGCTCGCGATCGCCGTGCCGGTCAGCTCGGCCGCCTCGCGGAAGGCTCCGGCGGCAGCCTCATCGCCGGCGTGGGCGAGCGCCACGGCCTCCTCGATGCCGACAGTGCGGCCATGGGCAGCTGACACGGTGACCTCGATCGCCCCCGTCCCAGCCACGGCCTCCACGCAGCCTCGCCTTCCGCACGGACAGATTCGGTCGCGCGAGGCCAGGGGAAGATGACCGATCTCGCCCGCCACGCCGAAGGCACCCTCGACGACCTCGCCGTTCAGATGCAGGCCGCTGCCGATCCCTCGCCCGATCGTCACGATGGCGAACGAGTCGGTGCCCAGGCCCACCCCGAACCAGTGCTCGCCGATCGTCAGTGCGCGCACGTCGTTCTCGACGATCACGGTGAGCCCCAGCCTCTCGGCGAGGAATTCACCGATCGGCACGGCGGTCCATCCCATGATGCCCGACTCACGCACCACTCCCGTTGCGGAGTCGACGTCGCCGGACACCGCGACGCCCACGCTCGCGATCGAGGCGGCGCGCTCTGCCAGAACCTGCTGGAGCTCCCCGACGACCGCCGCGATCCCAGCCACGACGGTCTCGGGATCGTGCGCGGCGAGAGGGCGACGCTCGGAGGCGATCACGCGCGTCGTGAGGTCGGTGGCGACCGCGATCAGCTCGTCGACGTTCACTTTCACCCCGATGAGCGCGATGGCGTCGGGGATCACGGCGACCGGGCTCGCCGGTCGCCCGGGGCTGCCCTGGCGGTTCGAGCCGAGCGTCACATCGACCAGACCCGCACCGACCAGAGGGGAGACGGCCTTGGTGACGGCGGCCTGAGAGAGGCCCGTCAGTCGTGCGATATCGATCCGGCTGATCGGGCTGCGCGTGAGGATCGTGGCGAAGACCTGCGACGCCGCATCCGACGCCGATCGCAGCAGACGGGTGCGAGTGGCGGTGTCGTGGTTCATAGAAGTCCTTGCGGGATGGAGATCACGGTAGCGCTCCCGGGTGGGACGGACGGTCCCGCCCCACCCGGGCCGGCTCAGTCGGCGAGGATCTCCGCCGACTTCTCCGTCATCTGCGTGAAGACCTCGTTGCCCACCTCATCGGTGAAATACGCCTCGATGAGCGGCTGGAGCACCGAGACGAGCTCGCTGCCGTTCACGGTCGGCGGCGCTGCGTAGAGCTGCCCGTCCTCGAGCGCCGTGATGAAGGTCGACATATCGACGCCCTGCTCCGCCTGCGCGGCGACGGATGCGTCCAGCGACGCGGCGATGGAGGGCAGGAACGTGCCGTCGGCACCGGCGAGCGTCTGGCACTGCTCCGATCCCATGTGCATGACCCACTTCCAGGTCTCCTCGGGATGCTTGGTTCCGGAGTAGATGTTGTTCGCGTTGGAGTTGGAGATCATCATGCGTCCCTGGGGTCCCTCGACCGTCGGTGCGATGCCGATCTTCATCCCGGGGAGCTTCGATGCGGGTGTGGCATCCCATGTGCCGCCCTGGAACATCGCGACAGAGCCGGAGCCGATCTGCTCCAGGTTCGACACGCTGAACTGACCGAACTTCGGCATCAACCCGCGCTCACCGAGCTGGCGCACGTAGCCGAGCGTCGCGACGAGGTCGGGATCGTCGAAGGGCAGCACGGTCGGCCATGCAGTCGCGTCGCCGCCGAGTCGCCAGCCGAGGGTCGATACGAACGGGTTCCAGGAGGTCTGGCCGTTGAAGTCGGAGGACGCGAGCGAACCGATGCCGTAGGTCGCCACGTTCTTCGGGTCGAAGCCAGCCTCATCGCCGCGCACGCCGTTCTTGTCCACGGTGAGGTGGCTGACGATCTTGTCGAACGTGCCGCCGTCATCGGGGTTCCAGGTCATCGTCTGGATGTCCTCGGGTGTGTAGCCCGCCTCGGCGACCTTCGCCTCGTCGAAGTAGATCGCCGCCCCGGCCCAGTCCAGCGGAATGCCGTACTGCTTGCCGTCGGTGAAGACCCAGGAGTCCATCCCGATGTCGAAGATCGACGTGTCGTAGTCGGACTCGGCGATGAGGTCGTCGAGCGCCATGATCTGGCCCTGGCCGGCGTACTCGCCCAGCTGCGGGACGCTGTTCTGGAAGGCGTCCGGGGCAGTACCGGAGACGAACCCGGTCGTGAGCTTGGTGAAGTAGTCGTCCACCGCGTACTGCGAGATTTCGACCTTGATGCCGGGGTTGGCCTCTTCGAAAGCGGGGATGCACTTGCGGTAGGAGGCGGCCTGCGTGTCGCTCCACGTCCACCAGTTGACCGTCACGCCACCGTCGGAGCCCCCGTCGGAGCCGCCCGACGAGCAGGCGGAGAGCGCGGCCGCGGCCACGCCGGCGGTCACGAGGACCGCAATGGTTCTGCGCTGTCTGTTCATGTGTTCCTCACTCGGTGATCCGGACTGCCTTCGTCGGCGCCCGGGTGTGGGTTGTGGTGGGTCTGTGTCGCGGCGAGCGTGGCCGCGACGAATTCGAGGGCGTTCTCGTCATCGAGCTCACCGCCTGCCTCGTGGCCGTTGTATGGCCACAGCACGCACTGCGACGGGCCGCCATAGGCGGTGAACGCGGGCAACACGGTCGCGGGCGGCGTCATGTCGTCGGAGAGGCCGGTGCTCAGCAACGCGGGAGCGCTCGCTCGTTTCGCGTGGTTGACACCGTCGACGTAGCGCAGCGTGTCCAGCGCCGCCTCTGCGTCCAACGGCCGGGACGCGAAGTGCTCGCGCAGCAGCGCGTACGGCAGCCGTTCGGTCGAACCCGCGGCCAGGTTCAGTTCGCAGAGGAAGGGTGCCTGGATGACGGCGAAGGCCAGATCCGGGATGAGCCCGCACATCGCGAGGGCGATGCCCCCGCCCTGGCTCGCACCCACCACGCCGACGGCCCGAGGGTCGACCGCGGGCAGTTGCCGCAGCGCCGCCACGGCGCGCACCGCATCGACGAAGACGCGTCGGTAGTAGTAGTCCCGGGGCGAGCCGAGGCCGCGGGTCAGGTAGCTGCCGGCCGAGGGATCGCCGGCGTGGGGATCGGCCGTGTCGCCGTGGCCCTGACCGCGTGCGTCCACCGCGAGGTGCGCATATCCCGCCGCAGCCCATCGCAGGTCCCGTAGCGCGTGACCGCGCCCGTTGCCGTATCCGAAGAACTGGACGACACCCGCCAGGGGCGCGGTCGCCGCACGCGGTACCCGAAGCCATGCCCGCACCGGATCGCCGCCGAAGCCGCGGAAGGTGACGTCGAACACGTCGATCACGGTGAGCGAGGTCGGATGCGGCACCACCCGTACATCCAGCGGGTACGCGTCGGCCTCGGCCAGCGTGGAACTCCAGAACTCGTCGAAGTCCTCGGGTTCGGTCTGGGTCGTGGGGACGTCGACGACCGTGAACTCACCGCGCATCGATCGCCTCCGACCTCAGGAAAAGCGCCGCATCCACCTCGACGCCCACGCCGGCGGGCAGCGCGACGGAGACGCGGATGTCGCCGTGGCGAACGACGACATCGACGGCGCGCACGCACCGGAGGCGGACCCCGACGGGTCGACTCTCCCGCCAGGCCAGATCGATCTCGACGCCGCCGCGCAGGCGGAGTCCGCGCACGCTCCCCCTGTCCCATGCCGCAGGAAGAGCGGGAAGGAGGTGGATCTGTCCGGTGTGCGATTGGACCAACATCTCCGCGATCGCTGCGGGAAAGCCCAGGTTGCCGTCGATTTGGAAGGGCGGATGCGTGCTGAACAGGTTGGGCAGCAGCCCGCCCCACTCCGAGCCGTCGACGGGTCCGTGCCGTCGCACATCGCCTCGATAGGGCTGGAACGCCTCCCCGAGCAACTCTGCCGCGTGCTCGCCGTCGCCGAGACGCGCGCGCAGCGCCGTCTTCCAGGCCCACGACCATCCCATGGCGCCCGGCCCCCTCGCCTCGAGCGAGCGACGTGCCGCCTGCGCCAGTCGGGGCGTCGCCTCGGGCGTGATGGTGTCGAGCGGGTAGAGCCCGACCAGGTGCGAGAGATGGCGATGGGCCGGCTCGTTCTCCACCACCTCCCCTGCCCATTCGCGCACACGACCGTCGGCGTCGATCTCCACCGGCAGAAGCCTCGGGAGCGCCGCGCGGATCTCCGCGCGCAGCGGATCGGCGGGATCCACGACAGCGAGCGCATCCTCCGTGCGCTGTAGCAGCGCGCCGATCAGTGAAAGATCACTGGTCGCCGACAGGCCCAGCGGGGTCGGAGCCCCGTCGGGGCCGACGAAGGAGTTCTCCGGCGACGTGGACGGCGAGGTGCGCAAAGCGCCGTCCGCGTCGGCGACCAGCCAGTCGAGACAGAACTCCGCCGACCCGCGCATCAGCGGCAGGATGCGGGTGCGCAGCAGGTCGTCGTCTCCCGACGTCGCCCACAGTTCCCACAGGCTGTGGCACAGCCACACGCCCCCCATCATCCAGATCGCCCAGCTGGCGGCGCCCCGACCGCGCCCGACGGGTAGCGCCCACCCCCAGAGGTCGCTGTTGTGATGGGCGACCCATCCCCGCGCGCCGTACAGCTCGCGGGCGACGTCGGCGCCGTGGCTCGCAAGACGCTCCACCATCGAGATCAGCGGTTCCGCGGGGTCGTCGAGGCCCAGCAACCCCGCGGCCCAGTAGTTCATCTGCGTGTTGATGTTGATCGTGTAGTTCGAGGACCAGGCCGGCCGCGCCTCGGCGTTCCAGATGCCCTGGAGATTGGCCGCGGGCGCGCCGGCCCGCGAGGCGGAGCACAGCAGGTACCGGCCGTACTCGGCCATCATCGTCGCAGCGAGCTGCGGATCGCGCAGCAGGTCCTCCGCATCCCATCGCCCCTCTCGCACGTCGCCGATGGCGAACCGTGCCCGCGACAGCGCGCGGCGATCCAGGACGTGCTCGGACAGCACGTCGCGGACCTCGCGCACCACGGCGTCGCGCGCCAGCTCGCGGGCACGGTCCCGGATCTCCTCGGTGGAGATCCGCCTCTCCTCTCCCGTCCCGGCCCACCACGACGCGGCACGGGAGGCGGTGGAGAGGGTGATCAGGATGCGGCGAGCGCCGACGATGCGCAGCTGAGCATCGCCCGCGGTCACCGCGCCGTCGGTGCGCACGGCGGTTTCGATGGCTGCCGCACCGTCCCAGGCATCGCCCACGTTCGGGTATCTGTGTGCGGGCAGGTCCGGCTCATGCAGCGGCGGACCGTCGACGGGCACGACGACCTCGAGGCCGATGCCCTCGGTCGTGATGCTCCGCGCTCGCTCGACGAGCGCCGTGGCGAGGGAGACCGTCATCGTGACAGGAGCGTCGGCGACGATCTCGACGACGAGCGCCTGCGCCGGAGCGGACACCCAGGACCGACGAGTGACGTCGATCCCATCCACTCGCAGCTGCTCGCTCAGGACGGCGTCGTCGAGGTCGAGCACCCGCGCCGGGACGATGCTCTCGGTGCGGCCCTCCGACGTGAGCACGAGCTCGGCGAAGGGCAGGAACTCCTGCGAGTAGGCACCCTCGAACGTCAGCAGGAGCCGCTCCGCCTCGCGCACCTCCCCGCGCTCCAGCAGGTCGCGCACCTGCGCCAGTCGAACCGGCCCCGCCCCGCCCGCGAGCACCTCGCCGAGCGCCACGGAGGGCCCCTGCGGGGATCCCGACCATACCGTCGCGTCGTTGATGGCGAAGCGGGCGGCGCCTCCGCCGAACGCCATCACTCCGATGCGGCCGTTGCCCAGAGGGGTCGCCTCTTCCCACAGGCGAGCGGGGGCGGGCCAGCTGAGCTGCAGAGTGTCCGCGCTCACTTGAGCCCCGTGAATCCGATGGAGTTGACGATGCGGCGTCCGAAGACCATGAACAGCACGAGCATCGGCAGGGCGGCCACGAGCGTCGCCGCCATGAGCCCCGCCCAGTCCGGCTGCGCCTGCGGCGAGGACTGCTTGAACACGGCGAGCGCGAGGGTCAGCGGCTGCACACTCGCGTCGCTGGTCACCAGCAAGGGCCAGAAGTAGTCGTTCCACATCCCGATGAAGCCGAGGATGAACAGCGTGATGATGGGGCCGCTGGTCATGGGCAGAGTGATCCCGAACAGGATGCGGACACGCCCGGCACCGTCCAGCAACGCCGCTTCCTCCGTCTCCGTCGACAACCCCAGCATGAACTGGCGCAGGAAGAAGATGTTGAAGGCGGAGAACAGGGCCCCCGGCAGGATCATGCCCGCGAAGGTGTTGAGCAGACCCAGCTCCTTCACCAGCACGAAGTTGGGAAGCAGGGTGAGGATGCCGGGCACCATCAGCGCGGCGAGGAAGAGCGAGAACACGAGTTCGCGGCCGCGCCACTGCAGTCGCGCGAAGGCATAGGCCGCCAGCAGCGAGAACAGCACGATCAGCGTGGTGGACACGGTGGCGTAGATGACCGAGTTGAGGATGTAGCGGCCCAACTCGATAGAGGCGCCCGACCCCCCTTCGGCGACCGCCTCCTCCGCGGTGGCGAGGCCGAGAACACGGCGGAAGGGTCCCCACGTGAAATCGACGGGCACCGGGGATGCTGGATCGGTCAGCAGGGCGTAGTTGTTGCTGAGCGCGGTGCGCAGGATCCAGTAGAACGGGAAGACGGTGACGAAGATGACGCCGATGAGGTAGATCCAGGCGATCAGCCGACCCACGCTGAGACGGTGCAGGGTGCGCATCAGGAGTTGTCCGATTCGTTCGCGCGGAGAAGCCGCATCTGCAAGAAGGTGATGACGATGAGGATGGCGAACAGGGCCATCGACATCGCCGACGCGTACCCGAAGTCGAACTGCCCGAAGGCCTTGTCGTAGATGTACATCTGAAGCACGTTCGATGCGTTGGCCGGGCCGCCCTTGGTGGTGACCGCGATGATGTCGAAGATCTGGAATGCACCGATCACATTCAGCACCAGCACGAGCGCGATGATGGGGCGCAGCAGCGGCAGCGTGAGTCGGAAGAACATCTGGGTCTCGCTCGCGCCGTCGATCCGACCCGCCTCGTAGATCTGAGGCGGGATCGTCTGCAGCCCCGCGAAGATGATGATCGAGGTGTAGCCCATGTTCTTCCAGACATGGATGAGGGCGAGCGACGGGATCGCGAGGGCGCGCGAGCTGAGCCACTGCTGAGCGTCGCCGCCCAGACCCTCGATGACGATGTTCACGATGCCCAGCTGCGTGTCGAGCATCCAGGACCACACCGTGGCGGCCACGACTCCCGAGATGAGGAAGGGCAGGATGATGAGCCCCCGGATGACGGTGGAGCGCGTGAGCCGGTGCAGGACCGCCGCCGTCAGCACCGAGACGATCATCGTCATCGACACCGCCGCCACGACGAAGTAGGCGGTGACGCTGAGGGAAGCCCAGAACACGTCGTCGCCGATCAGCTCGACATAGTTGTCGAGCCCGATCCACGTCGGTGGGGTCAGAACGCGGAACTCGGTGAAGCTCAAGTAGATCCCACGGACCGTGGGATAGACCGCGAAGACGAGGAACCCGACCAGCGCGGGCGCGATGAGCACCCATGCGAGACGGGCGTCTCCGCGGTGGGAGGGGGCACCGGCGTTGAGCGGCCGGCGCGGGGCCCTACGCCGGCGCGGCTTCTCCGGCGGCGCGTCGGGCGCTGCCGTTTCGACTTCCAAGAGCGACATCGATCTTCCTGTTCCGCGCCGAACGACCGCGTTGGGCGCGCTGTGGGGGATGCGCGATCCGCCGGTCGTGATCCGGCGGCCGTGCTTGCAGCGTCAGAGTAAACATGGTTTATTGACGCTGTCAAGAAACCCACCGAGGGAGCTCCGATGTACCACGGCGATGATGCCGCCCCCCACTTGCGCGCTGCCGGCGTCAGCCTCGTGATCGACCTCGAGGCCGCGGTTCCGCGCGTCCTGCACTGGGGCGCAGACCTCGGTGACGACGTCGCGACGACCGCCGCGCTGCGACTGACCGGAACACCGGCGATCCTGAACAACGCGCCCGATGTGCCCCGCTCCTTCACAATCTGGCCCACCGAGCACGACGGGTGGTCGGGCACGCCCGCGCAGTCCGGACACGCGGCGGGAACCGCCACCACGCCACGCCCTCGACTCGTGGCCGTGGACGTCGACATCGACCCGGCCGGGGGCGGCCGCATCCGCATCCGCCTGCACGACGACGTCACCGGTCTCGATGGCGAGGCCGCCTACGCGCTCGACCGCTTCGGCGTGCTGACCGTCTCGCTGGCGGTGGAGCGTCCCGCTGCGAGCGAGGGCGCGCTCTACGACCTCGACGGGCTACGGGCCCTTCTGCCCGTGCCGGCGCGCGCGAGCGAGCTCCTGGACTTCACGGGAAAGTGGGTGCGCGAGCGCGCCCCGCAGCGCGGGCCGCTGCGGGAGGGGTCCCACGTGCGCCGAGCGCGACGGGGTAAGCCCGGTCACGATTCACCGTTCCTGCTCGCCCTCGGCACCGAGGGGTTCGGGTTCGGCCACGGTGAGGTCTGGGCCGCGCACCTCGCCTACTCGGGCGACGGCGAGTACCTCGCTGAGCGACTCCCGGAAAGTGCCGGTGCGCTGCGTTCCGTGCTCGGCGCCGGCGAACTGCTGCGCGCCGGCGAGGTGCGACTCGGCGCCGGCGAGCGCTACGACGCACCGCCGGTCGTCTTCGTGTACTCCGGCGCGGGCCTCGACGGAGTGTCGGATCGCCTGCACCGTCGCCTGCGCGCGCGGTCCACCCATCCCTCGTCGCCTCGCCCGCTCACCCTCAACACCTGGGAGGCCGTGTACTTCGACCACGACCTGCCCCGTCTCGCGGCGCTCGTCGAGCGGGCAGCCGAGGTCGGCGTAGAACGCCTCGTCCTGGACGACGGTTGGTTCCGTCATCGCCGATCCGACCGCGCGGGACTCGGCGACTGGTACATCGATGACGGCGTATGGCCCGACGGACTGGCGCCTCTCGTCGACCTGGTGCGCGGCGCCGGCATGCAGTTCGGCCTGTGGTTCGAACCCGAGATGATCAGCCCGGACTCCGACCTGGCTCGCGCGCATCCGGACTGGATCCTGGCACCCAGCCAGGGCGCCGGGCCCACCGCGCGCAATCAGCAGGTGCTGGATATCGCGCGCCCCGAGGCATGGGAGTATCTGCTCGATCGCGTCAGCACGATCGTCTCGGCGTACGACATCGACTACCTCAAGTGGGACCACAACCGCGATCTCCTCGAGGCGGTCGCACGCCGCCCCGACGGTGATCGCCCCGCGGTGCGGGCACAGACCCTCGCGCTCTACCGGCTGCTCGACGAGCTGCGGCGGCGACACCCCGGCCTCGAGATCGAGACGTGCTCCGGCGGCGGGGGGCGCGTCGACCTGGGGATCCTCGAGCGCACGGACCGCGTGTGGGCGTCCGACTGCAACGACCCCGTCGAGCGGTCCCGCATCGAGCGCTGGACGCGCACCGTCGTTCCTCCCGAGCTGATCGGATCGCACCTGGGCGATGCCCGCTCGCACACGACGTCCCGCGTCACGGACCTCTCGTTCCGTCTGGTCACCGCTCTTACGGCGCACGCCGGCATCGAGGCGGATCTCACGACGGCCGATGCGCAGCAGCTGGCCGCGGTCGCCGCGTGGGCCGCGCTGTACCGCGAACTGCGCCCTCTCGTGCACACCGGTCGCATCGTGAACGCCGATCTCTCCGGGGATGCGACGCAGCTCACCGGCATCGTCGCGCAGGACGGAAGCCGGGCGGTGTACACGTGGTCTCGCCTCGCCAGCTCCTCCGAAGGACAGAGCGGGCGCATCGCCTTGCCCGGGCTCGACCCGCAGGCGCACTACAGCATCCGCGTGCGCACCGAGTTGGGCGAGGCCACGCGCCGCGAGGCCGCGGATCCCACGTGGGTGATCGACGCCACGGGCGACGCTCTCGCGCTGCCCGGCAGCGTGTTGGCGGTCGCGGGCGTGCCTCTGCCGACACTCGATCCGCAGCAGGCGATGCTCTTCGACGTCCGGCGGCTCTCGTGACCGGGGTTACGGTGCTCTTCGCCGGCGACAGCGTGACCGACTGCGGCCGGCGCGAAGATCCCTCAGGCCTCGGCGACGGCTATGTGCGCCTGCTCGCCAACGACCCCGCCCTTGCCGGATGCCGCGTGATCAACCGCGGCGTCTCCGGCGATCGCGCACGGGATCTTCGCGCCCGCTGGCGTTCCGACGTCGCGGCGCAAGAGCCCGCGCTCGTCAGCATCCTGGTCGGCGTCAACGACACGTGGCGGCGATTCGACGCCGACGATCCCACTTCCGCCGAGCGATTCGAAGCGGACTATCGGGCGATGCTCGACGCCACCCGTGCCCGTGTGGTGCTCGTCGAGCCGTTCCTGCTGCCGGTGCGCGCCGAGCAGCACGAGTGGCGAGCAGACCTCGAGGCCAAGATCGAGGTCGTCCATCGCCTCGCGTTCGAGTACCGCGCCGTCCTTGTTCCGGCCGACGCGGCGCTCTCCGCGCTGGGCGATCCGGCGGCTCTCGCGCCGGACGGCGTGCACCCCTCGCCGGCGGGCCACACCGCACTGGCGCGCCTCTGGCTCGCCGCGACCACCGACCTGCGTGAGGAGCTCTCCTCCCGCTGACCCTTTCGCCTCCGGCGGCGCGCAACGAAGCGCGCCGGAGTTCGCCGATGAACCCACCGCAGAAAAGGAGATTCCCCATGTCCGCTCCCCCCTCGCTCTGGCGACGTCGAAGCGCGGCGGCTCTGTCCACGGTCGCGCTCGTCGCGGCCGGGCTGGCCGTCCTCTCCCCGGCGCACGCCGCGGAGCCAGCCGCATCCGTCCCCCTCACCACCGAGGATTCGTCCGGTTCCTCTCTGGCGGAACGCGCTCTCAAGCCCTACATGGGCTGGAGCAGCTTCAGCATGCAGGTCTTCACCGGCGACGGACAGTGGATCAACGCCGACCAGATCATGGCGCAGTCGGACGCGATGCACGAGAAGCTGCAGTCACACGGCTACAACAGCATCAATGTGGACGCGGGCTGGAACGGCGGCGTCGACGAATACGGTCGCCCGACGCCCAGCGAGACGCTCTATCCGAACGGGCTGCAGGCCGTCATCGACCACGTGCACGCCAACGGCCAGACCTTCGGCCTCTACTTCATCCCGGGGCTCTCCCCTCAGGTGTACGAGGACGACCTACCGATCTACGGCGCACCCGAATGCTCGACGGGCGACATCGCCCTGCAACCGCTGCAACAGGCCGACTACTGGGACCTCGGGTACCGGATCGACTTCTCCAACCCGTGCTCGCAGAAGTACATCGACTCCATCGCCGACATGATCGGCGGCTGGGGGGTGGACTTCGTGAAGTTCGACAGCGTGACCCCCGGATCCGGCGTCGGCGACCTGTCGCTCGACGCGCGCGACGACGTCGCGGCGTGGTCTCAGGCGCTCAAGCGCAACGACATCTGGATGGAACTGTCGTGGGCCCTCGACATCCGCTACATCGACTATTGGAAGCAGTACGCGCAGGGTTGGCGGATCGACTGGGATGTCGAGTGCTATTGCGAAGGCGAAGCCCTCACGACGTGGGACAACATCGCCCGCCTCTTCCCGCGGCTGAACGAGTGGTGGCGCCACGGCGGTCCCGGCGGATGGAACGACCTCGATTCCCTCAACGTGGGAAACGGAGCGATGGACGGCCTGACTCGCGACGAGCGTCGCACCGCCGCAACGCTCTGGGCCGTGTCCGCCGCGCCGATGTACGTCGGTAACGACCTGACGAACCTCGACGAGTACGGGCTCGAACTGCTCACGAACGACGAGGTCATCGCGGTCAACCAGGCCGGACGTCCGGCTCGCCCCGTGAGCACCGGCGGCAACCACCAGACCTGGTACTCGGTCAACACCGACGGTTCACTCACGGTCGCCGTGTTCAACCTCGGCCGCACCGACGCCGACATCACCATCAACTGGGCGGATCTGGGCCTGGACGGCAAGGCCAAGGTCCGGGACCTGTGGGCGAAGAAGAACCTGGGATCGCAGGACGGATCGTTCACCGCGGAGGATGTGCCGATTCACGGCGCGCGTCTGTTCACGGTGACGCCCGCGAAGAAGTCGACGCTCAGCCTGAACGACGACGACCTGCGCCTGACGTATCAAGGCGACTGGCAGCGCAACAACGGCCGCGAGGTCGCTCCCGCATCGCAGCCGCTGACCGTCTCGGTGACCGACTCCGCCGCGGCGCGCGACGCGGGGGCCGAGCGCACCATCGCCGTCAACAACGATGACCCGGCCATCACGTACTCCGGCACGTGGAGCCGGAGCAGCGGCCGCGGAATGGGCGACTACAACGACGACGTGCAGTACGCGGAGGCGAACGGCAGCGCGTTCGAGTACACGTTCGTCGGGACGGGAATCGACTACGTGACGGAGACGCATGAGTCGCAGGGCGAGGTGGAGATCTACCTCGACGGCCAGCTCGTTGACACCGTCGATACCTCGCTCCCGGCCGGCACGCCACGTGGCGTGCAGCAGGCGGTCTATAGCGTGCGGGATCTTCCGAGCGCGCAGCACACCCTGCGCGCCGTGAAGAAGTCCGGGCAGTTCATGCTCCTCGACAAGCTCGATGTCGTGCAGGAGAGTCTGCTCGGCCAGGACGAGATCTCGTTCGACCGGGCTGCGCCGGCCGACGCGCAGGTCACGCTGCAGCGCCCCGGCGGCGAGCTCGCCGGTATCGCGGTCGGCGAGCGCGTCCTGGTCGGCGGCGAGGACTACGACGTCGACGGCGACACGGTGACGCTGCGCGAGGGCTTCCTCTCGTCGCTGCCGGATGGCGAGAGCAGTCTCGAGTTCCGTTTCCGCGGCGATGTGCGCGGCGACGTGCACGCTACCACCGAGAACGGCGCGGCAGTCGAGTTCGCTTTCCGCGGCACCTCGGTCGCGGTCACGGGTCCGATCGCGCCGGATCAGGGGGAGGTGGCGGTCTACATCGACGGCGAACTCGTCGACACGATCGACACCTCGGGTCCTGCCCGCCTGACCCAGCAGCCGCTCTTCACGAGCGAAAAGCTCAAGAACCGCGACCATGTGCTGCGTCTGGAGAAGGTCTCGGGCGATGTCATGCGAGTGGATGCCGTGACCTACACGCTCAAGTGACGTCGAAGGGCCCCGGGAAGGCGACTTCCCGGGGCCCTTCGCTCTGCCACATCCTGAGCCTCAGGCGTTGCCGGCCGCGATCAGCTCGTCGACCTGCTGGTCGCTCACGGGCGCATTCGGGAAAGCGGCGAGGCGGCCGATCGGGAACGACGCCATCATCTTGATCATCCCCGCGTCGTCCCCGAACATCGCGGTGATCGCCGGGCCGATGATCGGGGCGGTTGCGGGGTTCTGCAACAGCTCGCCGATCGACGACTCGCGCGACAGGGGCGGACGCACCTCGTCGCCTGCCAGCTCGAGCGCGACGGACGAGCGGATGTCGCGGCTGGATGCCGCGACCTCGAACACGTACTCGCCCGGCTCCACGGCCCAGCCGTCGATCCGGATGTCCCAGTAGGCGAGGTCGCCGCGGCGGACGATCAACTCGGCCGTGCGGGTCTCGCCCGCATCCAGCGCGACCGACAGGAACGACTTCAGCTCCCGCGGCGCCCGCTGTACGGCGGAGTCCGGCAGCGAGGAGTAGACCTGCACGATCTCGCGCCCGGCGCGGTCCCCGGTGTTGGTGACGTCGACCCGTACGAGCAGGTCACCCGCCTCGGTGACCTCGACGGCGGCATCCCCGTAGGAGAAGCTCGTGTAGGAGAGTCCGTGGCCGAACGGGAAGGCGACGTCCTTCGCGGCCGCGTCGAACCCGCGGTAGCCCACGAGGAGCCCCTCGCCGTAGCGCACGTGGCCGAACTCGCCCGGGAAGCTGCCGTAGGAGGGGGTGTCCTCCAGCCGCAGCGGAATCGTTTCGGTGAGCTTGGCCGACGGGTTGACGTCGCCGAAGAGCACGTCGGCCGTGGCCGAGCCGCCGGCCTGGCCGAGCAGCCATCCCTCCAGGATCGCCGGCACGCGCTCGGCGAAGGGCAGGGCGACGACGCCGCCGTTGGAGAGCACGACCACCACGTTCGGGTTGACCGTCACGACCTCCTCGACGAGCGCGAGCTGCGCCGCAGGCAGGTCGATGTGCGTGCGGTCGAAGCCCTCGGATTCCTCCGCGGCGGGAAGGCCCAGGAACACCACGACGCGTTCGGCGGATGCGGCGGCAGCGACCGCCTCGGCGCGGAGCGCGTCCGCATCCCCGCTGCCGTCGAACGTGAAGCCGGCGGCGAAAGCGACCTCGCCGTCGGCGGCGTCGCGGATCGCGTCGAGGGCCGCATCCACCCGCGTCGGGTTGATGAGAGAGGAGCCCGCGCCCTGGAAGCGCGGCTCGGCGGCGAACGCACCGATGACAGCGATGCGCTGCGAGCGACCAAGCGGGAGGATGCCGCCGTCGTTCTTCAGCAGCACGATCGAGCGACCGGCCGCCTCGCGGGCGAGCGCGTGGTGCGCGTCGACGTCCAGTGTCCCGGATGCGGCGGGCCGCGCTTCGGCCTTGCGTACGAGATCGAGCACGCGGCCGGCGGCGAGATCCACGGCGGCCTCGTCCAGCGAGCCGTCTCTCACGGCGGCGACGAGCTGCGCGTCGGTGCGACCGCCGCTCGAGGGCATCTCGAGGTCGAGCCCCGCCACGACGCCGGCGACGCGGTCGTTGACCGCGCCCCAGTCGGAAACGACGAGTCCCTCGAAGCCCCATTCGCCGCGGAGCACGGAGGTGAGCAGCCACGGGTCCTCGGAGGCGTAGACGCCGTTGATGCGGTTGTACGAGCACATGAGCGTCCACGGCTGCGCGTCCTCGACGACGCGCTGGAAGCCGCGCAGATAGATCTCACGCAGGGGCCGGGGATCGACGTCGCTCGAAACCCTCAGGCGGTCGGTCTCCTGGTTGTTCGCGGCGAAGTGCTTGAGCGAGGCTCCCACGCCCCGCGACTGGATGCCGCGCACGAGACCGGCACCCATGACGCCCGAGACGATCGGGTCCTCGGAGAAGTACTCGAAGTTGCGGCCGCACAGCGGCGAACGCTTGATGTTGACACCGGGGCCGAGGATCACGGCGACGTCCTCGAGCGCGGACTCCGCGCCCAGGGCGACCCCTACCCGCTCCGCGAGCTCGGGGTCGAACGAGGAGCCCAGGCCCACAGCGGGAGGGAAGCACGTGGCGGGAATACTCTGCGCGAGCCCGAGGTGATCGCTTGCCGCCGACTGCTTGCGCAGCCCGTGAGGACCGTCGGTCATCATGATCGAGGGCACCCCGACCCGGTCGATCGGCTTGGTGGTCCAGAAATCGCGGCCGCTGGTGAGCGAAGCCTTCTCCTCGAGCGTCAGCTCGGCGGGGGACACATCCGTCATGGTGCTCCTTCGTGATCGCAGCGCTGCTCCGCGCCGACGCGAAAAGCTTATGTCGCTCGGTTTTCGTCGCACAAGCGGTTTCGGGCATATCCTCGGGAACATGACGCAGCGGGGGGCCTATGCGAAGGGCGTCGCCCGGCGCGAGCAGATCCTCGAGGCGGCGCTCGCGGTGATCGCCCGCGAGGGCTATCGCGCCGCGTCCGTGCGCGAGATCGCGGACACCGTGGGGCTCAGCCAGGCGGGGCTGCTGCACTACTTCGACAGCAAAGAGCACCTGTTCGTGGAGATCCTCCGCAAGCGCGACGAGTTGGACCTGCGTACCTACCACCCCGAAGGCACGGACGACCTGCCCGCGGCGTACGAGCGGATGATCGCGCACAATGCCCAGGTTCCCGGGCTCGTGCACCTGTTCGCGCGGATGTCGGTGGAGGCGAGCGATCGCGCGCACCCGGCGCACGCGTACTTCGCCGATCGCACCTCCGGATTCCTCGACGGCCTCCGCGAGTGGTTCCAGGAGGCCGCCGATGCCGGGCGGATGAGGTCTGACGTCTCGCCCGCCACCGCCAGCAGGCTCGTGCAGGCCGCGTGGGACGGCGCCCAGCTGCAGTGGCTGCTGGATCCGTCAGTCGACATGGCCGCGATCCTCCGCGCCGCGTTCCAGAGCGCCCTGACCGGACACCAGGCGCAGCTGCGATGACCGATCCTCTCGTCACCATCTCGACCGGTACCCTCCGAGGCCTCCGCCGCCCGGGCTCCCTCGCGTTCCTCGGCATCCCCTTCGCGGCGGCTCCGGTCGGCGAGAACCGCTTCGCTGCCCCGCGGCCCGCCTCGCCCTGGGACGGCGTGCGCGACGCGACCGCCTACGGCCCGACCCCGCAGCGCGGCGACACCGGGATCACGCTCATCCCCGAGCCGTCGGTGCCGGGCGACGCGACGCTCAACGTGAACGTCTTCGCACCGGAGACGGATGCGGCGGCCCCCTTCCCCGTCCTCGTGTGGATCCACGGCGGCGGGTACATCTCCGGCTCTCCCGCGAGCCCCTGGTACGACGGTGACACGTTCGCCCGCGCGGGGATCGTCGTCGTGACCCTCTCGTACCGGCTCGGTTTCGACGGGTTCGGGGCGATCGATGGCGCCGTGAGCAATCGCGGCGTGCGGGACTGGATCGCAGCCCTCGAGTGGGTGCAGCAGAACATCGCCGCGTTCGGCGGCGACCCCGCACGCGTGACGATCGGCGGGCAGTCCGCCGGCGGGGGTGCGGTGCTGACGCTGCTCGGGATGCCGTCGGCGCAGCACCTCTTCGCGGCGGCGTGGTCGATCTCCGGCGCACTGGGAGATGTCCCGCTCGACGAGGCGCGCGCCCGCGGCGCACGCCTGGCGGCCGCGGCCGGCGTGAGCGCGGACCGCCACGGATTCGCCTCGGTGCCCGAGGAGAGACTGCACGCCCTGCAGAGCACGATCGAGCTCGCCCCGCACCGCGGACGGCTCGCACCGCTGCGCGAGATGATCGCCGAACGCGCGTGGGGGCCCGCGGTCGACGGCGACCTGCTCCGCACGGACACCCCGACCTCGATCGCCGCGGGCGTCGGCGCCGACAAGCCCCTGCTGCTCGGCTCCACGGCCGACGAGTTCACGATGGTCACCGACTCGTTCGCCCACAAGCTGCGCCTCATCCCGGCTTGGCTGGCACTGGCGGCCCTCGGGCTCGACCGCCGGCGGCGACGCGCCTACCTGCGCGACAACCCGGGTCCGCGCGGGAAGGGGACGGCGGCCGTGCTCGGGCGCTACGTGACCGACCGCGTGTTCGGTGCGCTCGTGCCGCGCGTCGCAAACGCCCGCCGGTCGGCCGCTCCGACGTGGGCGTACCGGTTCACCTGGCCCTCGCCCACGATCGGCTGGGCCTGCCACTGCCTCGACGTGCCCTTCTGGTTCGGACGCCTCGAGGCCGACGGTGTCGCCCGGATTGCGGGCACCACTGCGCCCGCATCCCTCGCCGCGCAGATGCACGCGACGGCGGTGGACTTCATCCGCGACCATCGGGCGTCCTGGACGCCATGGAGCGAGGCGCCCGGCACCACGCAGGTCTTCGACGTCGACTCCCCCGTCGTCCCCGACGGCTACGCCGGCACCGCCGCCCTGCTCTGACGCCCGCCCTCCCCGAGCGGGGCTCAGGCCTCGCGGGGCAGGGGCGGGATGAGCACGGCGCGCGGCATCCGCTGACGCATGACGGCGACCGCATCCGCGTTGTCGTCGACGAGCACGGCATGCCGGCCGAGGGGAGCGGCGACCGCGCCGGTGGTGCCGCTGCCCGCGAAGAGGTCCAGCACCGCGTCGCCGGGTCGGCTGGATGCCTGCACGATACGGCGCAGCACGCCCTCGGGCTTCTGCGTCGGATATCCGGTCTTCTCGCTGCCCGAGGTCGGCACGATCGTGTGCCACCACACGTCGGTGGGGAGCTTGCCGCGCGCGGCCTTTTCGGCCGTGACGAGTCCCGGCGCCATGTACGGCTCCCGATCCACCGCATCCGCGTCGAAGAAGTAGCGCTCCGGATCCTTCACGTACACGAGGATCGTCTCGTGCTTCGTCGGCCATCGGCGCCGACTCTTCGCGCCGTAGTCGTAGGCCCACACGATCTCGTTCAGAAACCGGTCGCGACCGAAGAGCGCGTCGAGCATGACCTTCGCATAGTGCACCTCGCGGTAGTCGAGATGCAGGTACAGCGTGCCGTCGTCGGCCAGCAGACGCCACGCCTCGATCAGCCGCGGTTCGAGAAAGCCCCAGTAGTCGTCGAACCGGTCGTCGTACGCGCGCAGGTCGCCCCGCAGCCGCGCGTACTCCTGCCCGCGGAAGCCGGGTTGGGAGACCGCATCCGGCGCGGACGCGGTCGCCGTCTCGATCGCGCGGATGCGGGAGCGCCCGGTGTTGAACGGCGGATCGAGGTACACGAGCGTGAAGGCTCCGGAGGGGAGCTCCTTCGCGATGGCGAGGTTGTCGCCGTGGTGGATGGCGACGGTTCCGGGGGTGGGCCCGCTCACGGCACGCGCTGCAACCACGCATCCGTGGCGAACTTGCTCTGAACGAGCGCCTCCGCCTCGGCGTATTCCTCTTCGGTGATATGCCCGGTCGTCGCGCCGTACATCGTGGAGAACGTGCTGATGAAGCGCTCGATGATCTGCTCTCTCGGCAGTCCCGTCTGGCGCCGCAGCGGGTCGACGCGCTTGGCCGCCGAGACCGTGCCCTTGTCGCTCAGCTTCTCGCGCCCGATGCGCAGCACCTGGGTCATGACCTCGCCGTCGAGGTCATAGCTCAGGGTCGCGTGGTGCAGGACGCCGCCGTTGGCGAGGCGCTTCTGCGCGGCGCCGCCGATCTTGCCCTGCGGGGAGGAGATGTCGTTGAGCGGCTGGTACGTCGCCTCGACGCCGAGCGAGCGCAGCGCCTGCAGCGCCCAGTCGTCGAGGAACGCATACGAGTCGGCGAACGTCATGCCCGCCACCAGGGATGCCGGTACGTACAGCGAGTAGGTGATGATCGCGTTGGCGCCCATCATCATCGCGCCGCCGCCCGAGATCCGCCGCACGACGTCGTAGCCGTGGCGGGCCGCACCCTCCGGGTCGACCTCGTTGCGCAGCGACTGGAACGAGCCGATGACCACCGCGGACTCGTTCCACTCCCAGAGCCGGAGCGTGGGGTTGCGCCGACCGTCGCCCACGCGGGCGGTGAGCACCTCGTCGAGGGCGAGGTTCATCCGCGGCGAGACGGGCGCGTCGTGCACGACCTCCCAGGAGAAGTCCTTCCATCCGGGAGCGGTGACCAGCGCCCGCCGGACGACCGTGCCGACCGCCTCGGGCGAGAACCCGAGCAGCTGCGCGCCCTCCGGAAGCGCCGCGCGCACCGCGGCGGCGATCGTGGCCGCATCCGTCTCGACCGAGAGTCCCTCGACCGCACGGTTGATGTCGATCAGGGCCTCGTCCGGCTCGAGGAAGAAGTCGCCCGCGAGGTGCACATCGGCGATGCGCCCCTCCCGCACCTCGAGATCGACGACAACGAGCTTGCCCCCGGGGACCTTGTACTCACCGTGCATGCTCTCAGCCTAGGTCGCCCGCTCCCCCGCGGCCCCGCATCCTCGGCCCACACCCGGCTACTCGCCGCATCCGTTCGACCCAGCGCTCCCCACATCCGCTTCCACCCATCGCCGAGACTGCATTTCCCGCACGAGATCACGGTGCTTACCCGTGATCTCGTGCTCGAAATGCAGTCTCGCGGGAGAGAGCCCCTCAGACGCGGGAGGGGATGCGGGCGTCGAGCCAGGCAAGGAGGTCGGCGCGCACGTCGGCCTGCATCACCTCGTTGAAGATCTCGTGGCGCGCGCCGGGGTAGACGAGCGTCGTGACGTCGGTGAGCCCGGAGCGCTCGCGGTACTCGGCGGCGAGCTTGTGGACGCTGCGCGGGCCGCCCACGGTGTCCTCGCGACCGACCATGAGCAGGATCGGGATGTCGCGGCCCAGATTCCGGCGCGGACGCCCGAACAATCGCGCGGCGTCGACGGGGCCGAAGAGCTTCAGCAGGGGCGTGCCCGTGGTGAGCGGGTCGTCGACGAACGCGCGTCCGACCGAGAGGTCGCTCGAGAGCCATGCAGTACCCGTGGCATCCTCGCGCCGCCACGGGGCGTTGAGGTTGCCGGCGTTCAGGGTTCCCGGCAGGCGCAGCGCCGACCCGGACAGCACGACGGCGTCGTAGGCCTCCGGATGCCGGTTCACCAGGATCTGCGCGAGGAAGGACCCCCACGAGTGGCCCAGCAGCACGAGCGGCAGGTCGGGGTTCTCGTCGCGGATGCGGCGGGTCAGCTGCCAGACCGCATCCACCGCCGCCCGGTGCCCGCCGCGGCCGAGCCGGCCGAGCCGCGCGGGATCGCCCCACTGCTTCAGGCCGGTGCGTCCGTGCCCGCGGTGGTCGTCCACATACACCGTGAAGCCCGCGGCGGTGAGGGCGGAGATGAGCGCCGGGTAGCGGCCGGCGTGCTCACCGACGCCGTGGAGCAGTTGGATGACACCGCGCGGGGTGCCCTGGGCGGGATGGACGTCATAGACGATCGCGACGCCGTGCGCGTCGGTGAACTCCGGCATGGTCTCGATGCTATGGGTCGCGCGCGGCTCCGACGGGTGTAATCTCTCGTCGAGAAAGCTAGAAAAGCGAGATACATCATGAACGCTCCGCCATCCCGCCGCTGGGCGGGCCTGGTCTTCATCAGCGTCGCCGTGTCGCTGATCATCGTGGACTCGACGATCGTGAACGTCGCCGTGCCCTCGATCGTCGACGAGCTGGGTGTCTCCTCGACCGAGGTGCAGTGGATCCAGGAGGCGTACACCCTCGTCTTCGCCGCGTTCCTCCTGCTGTTCGGGTCGATCGCCGATCGGATCGGCCGGCGCCGGCTCATGCTCATCGGCGTGATCCTGTTCGCTCTCGCCTCCATCGGCGCAGCTCTCGCCCCGGACGGGCGTCTGCTGATCCTCGCCCGACTCGTGCAGGGCGTGGGCGGTGCGATGATCCTGCCGACGACCCTCTCCCTCATCAACGCAACCTTCCGCGGCAAGGAGCGTGGCATCGCATTCGCCGTGTGGGGCTCGACGATCGGCGGCATGGCTGCCGTCGGACCGCTGCTGGGCGGCTGGCTCACCACGGCGTTGTCGTGGCGCTGGGCGTTCGGCATCAACCTGCCTCTCGCCGTCATCATCGTGATCGGCGTCCTGCTGACCGTTCCGGAGTCCCGCGAATCGGCCCGACGCGGCATCGACGGGGTGGGCGCCTTCCTGTCCGTCGTTCTCTTCGGTTCGCTCGTGTTCGGCCTCATCGAGGGGCGCACCTACGGCTGGTGGCAGAACACCGACACCACCTTCTCGCTCGGCTCGTTCACCTGGCCGTTCTCGATCTCGCCCGTCCCCGTGGCTTTCGCGATCGCCGTCGTCGCGCTCGTCGCCTTCATCTCGTGGAGCGTTCACCGGGTCCACCGCGGACGCGCCGCTCTCCTCGATCTCTCGCTCTTTCGCATCGGCACCTTCCGCGACGGCAACCTCGTCGCACTCACGGTCGCGCTCGGCGAGTTCGGCATCATCCTGTCGCTGCCTCTCTGGCTGCAGTTCGTGCTCGGTTTCGACGCGCTGCAGACGGGGCTGGTGCTCCTGGCCCTGGCGATCGGCTCCTTCGTCGCGAGCGGATTCGCCGGCGCCGCATCCGGCCGCGTGACGCCGGTCGCGATCGTGCGGGTCGGACTTCTCGCGGAGATCATCGGCATCGTCTGGGTCGGTCTCGTCGTCGCCCCGGATGCGGCGTGGGGCTGGCTGCTGCCGGCGCTGTTCGTCTACGGGTTCGGCGTGGGACTCGCGACCGCGCAGCTCACCGGCGTCATCCTCCAGGACGTCCCGGTCGAGCTCTCCGGGCAAGGGTCGGGCACGCAGTCCACGTCCCGCCAGGTCGGCGCGGCACTCGGCGTCGCGATCCTCGGCACGGTGCTGTTCACCTCGACCGGCGGCCTGCTGGCGAGCTCGCTCGACGATGCCGGCGTGCCCGCATCCCAGCGCGACGAGATCGTCTCGAGCGTCGTCGACTCCGCGGGCGGCGCCATCGCGGGACTCGCCGCGAACCCGCAGACCGCAGACATCGCGACCGCCGCCGAGACGGCCTTCTCCGACGGCACCCGCTACGCCGCGTTCACCGCGGCGGGGTTCATCGCCGTGGGCCTGGCGGCGACCCTCACCCTCGGCGGACGTCGCCGCGAGCAGGCTGAGTCCGGATAGTCGACAGATCCTTAGCAAGACTAATGAGCTATGCTAAGGATCGAGATGACCGACGAATCCCCCCGCGCCGCCGAAGCGGCGGAGCTGCGCATGTCCGTCTTCCGTCTCGCCCGGCGCCTGCGCGCCCAGCGCGCGGTTGATTCGATGAGCGACGGACAGTTCTCGGTGCTCATGGCTCTGAAGGTCAACGGCACGCGCACGCTCGGCGAGCTCGCCGCGCGCGAGCGGGTGACCGCGCCATCCATGAACCGCACGGTCAACTGCCTCGAGGAGTCGGGCTACCTCGAGCGGCGCAGCGACGACATCGACCGCCGCAAGGTCAACATCGTCCTGACGGATGCGGGCCGCGCCGTCGTCGAAGAGACCGTGCGCCGCCGCAACGCGTGGCTTGAGGAGGCGCTCGACGAACTCGATCCCGACGAGCGCGCGACGCTGCACGCCGCATCCGAGATCCTGCGGAAGGTGGCCGAGCGATGAGCGCCATGTTCCGCTCGATGCGGCTGTTCAACTACCGCGTCTGGTTCCTCGGAGCTCTCGTCTCGAACATCGGCGGGTGGATGCAGGCCACCGCCCAGGACTGGGTGGTGCTGACGCAGCTCACCGACAACGACGCCACGGCCATGGGCATCACGATGGCGCTGCAGTTCGGGCCGCCCCTCGTGCTCGTGAGCGTCACCGGCTGGGCGGCCGACCGCTTCGATCGCCGACGGATGCTGCTGGTCACCCAGTCGACGTTGATGCTGCTCGCCGTCGCCGTCGGCGTCCTCTTGCTGACGAACGTCATGACGCTGCCGCTCATGTGGTGCTTCGCGGCGGCGTTCGGCGTCGCGAACGCGTTCGACGCACCCGCGCGCCAGGCGTTCGTGACCGACATCGTCTCGCGCGACGACGCCTCCAATGCCGTCGCCCTCAACTCCGCATCCTTCAACGCCGCGCGTCTGCTGGGACCGGCGATCGGCGGCGTGCTGATCGTGCTGGTGGGCACGGGGTGGGTCTTCATGGTCAACGCGGGCACCTTCCTCGCGATGCTCGTCGCGCTCATGCTCGTGCGCGTGCGCGAGCTCGTCCCGCGCACGCGGGCACCGGGCGGCGCGCGACTGGCCGACGGCTTCCGCTACGTCGCGGGGCGGCCGGATCTGACGGTGATCTTCGCGATGGTGTTCCTGATCGCGGCGTTCGGCATGAACTTCCCGATCTTCGCCTCCACGATGGCGGTGCAGTTCGGACAGCAGGCCGACGGCTACGGGCTGCTGAGCTCCGTACTCGCCATCGGCTCCCTCGCGGGCGCGCTGCTGGCCGCGCGGCGCGATCGCGCCCGGATGCGGGTCGTGATCGCCGCTCTCGGCGCCTTCGGGGTCTTCTCCCTCATCTCCGCGGCGATGCCGACCTACCCGCTCTACGCCGTGAGCCTCGTGTTCGTCGGGTTCAGCACCGTCACGATCCTCACGACCGCGAACGGCTACGTGCAGACCACGACGGATCCGGCCCTGCGCGGCCGCGTGCTCGCGCTGTACATGGCGGTCATCATGGGTGCCACGCCGATCGGCGCACCGATCGCCGGCTGGGTCGCCGACGCCTGGGGCCCGCGCACAGCGATCGACGTCGGCGCGGTCGCGGGCCTGATCGGCTGCGCGATCGGCGTCACCTGGCTCCTCGCGTCCGGCCGGGTGCATCGCGACCCCGAGGCCCGCCTGCGATTCGAGATCGACGAGACCCGGCCCGTCCGCGTCGTCGCCCCGGAAGAGTTCAGCGACGAGGTCGCCGCCGCCACCGCTCCCGTCGCGCTCCCGGATGCGGCCGCCCGCCGCCGCATCCGCCGCCGCTCGCCGCGCACCGCCCGCGCTCCGCGCCCCTGACCCGACGGGCCCGGCGCGACGCGCCCGGCCCGATGCCCCGCTCGAACGTCGGAGATTCGGCCCGATGTCGGGGGTTTTCGGGTCGCATCCTCCGACATTCGGCCGATTCTCCGACCGGGCCGAACCGCAGCGCGCGGGTCAGGCCTCTCGGGTGATCGTGACCTTCACGTGCAGGTTGCTCTTGAACGGGCCCGCGTACACGCCGCGCAGCGGCGGCACGTCGTTGTAGTCGCGGCCGCGCCCCACGAGCACGTGGCGGTCGCCGATCTCGATGTTGTTCGTCGGGTCGAAGCCGGTCCACTCGCCGGCGAACCACTCGACCCACGCGTGCGACTCCCCCGTCACCGCGACGCCGACCTCGGCCTGCGGACGCGGATGCAGGTAGCCCGACACGTAGCGCGCCGGGATCCCCACCGAGCGCAGCGCACCGATGGCTATGTGCGCCATGTCCTGGCACACGCCCTTGCGCGCCTCCCACGCGTCGATGGCCGTGGAGTGCACGCCGGTCACACCGTGCATGTACTCCACCGCATCCCCGATCGCGACGCAGATCTCGTGCGCCGCGCGGCCGGGGTCGTCGTGACGCGCTGCGTAGGATGCGGCGAGCTCCGCGACCTCGGGATGCGGGCGCGTGCGGTTCGTCTGCGTCAGCTGCTCGACCGTCTCGAGCGATCTCGCCGCCTCGACCGCGAGCCGCTCCCAGGTGATACCGGTGTGCTCGATCGGCCGCGGACGCACCTCGACCAGGGAGCGCGCGGTGATCGTCAGCGCCTGGTGGGGCGAGAGCACGTCGAACGCACTCACCCGCGTGCCGAAGTAGTCGACGTAGGTGTTCACGGCGGTCGACGGCTCGATCTCGAGCGCCGCGCTGAGCACGAACTGGCTCTCGGTGGTGCCGGGAAGCATCCGCGCCTCGTTGTAGGAGGCCGAGACGTCGCCGCCGTACCGGAAGCCCGTCTCGTGCTCGATCCGCAGCCGCTTCATGAGGTCTCTCCGATCCAGCTGGGCTCGGCCTGCGTCGGGAAGAAGCGCTGGCGGATGGCGTCGGACGCTTCGCGCGTCACCGTCTGCACCCGCAGCATATGGGCGGGAAGCTCGCTCAGGATGTCACCGATCGGCAGATACTCGAGGTCATTGCGGATGCGGCCGAGCGCCCGCAGCACCTGATTGGACTGCCCCACGCGGTCCTCGCGCGGGTCGATGGCCGAGATGCACTCCTCGGCCCGCGAGATCGAGTAGATGATCGAGCGCGGGAAGAGGCGGTCGAGCAGCAGGAATTCCGCCGCGTTGCGCGCACTCGGCATCCCGCGGTAGGTACGCAGGTACGCCTCGTACGCGCCGCAGGAGCGCAGGATGGTGGTCCATGACGGGCCCGATGCCTCGGTCAGCGATCTGGTGGCGAGCAGCCGCGCCGTCATGTCGGCGCGCTCGATCGATCGGCCGAGGGTGAAGAACTGCCAGGCCTCGTCGCGACTCGTCGAGGAGTCGACGACGCCGACGGCGAGGGCGGCGCGCTCGCGCACCCACTGGAAGAACTCGTGCACCTTGTCGGTCTGCAGTCGCCGCGGCATCCGCGCGTTGGTCGTGTTGAGGCACTCCCACAGCTCGGTCGAGACGATCTCGCGCGCGCGGCGGGCGTTCTCGCGCGCGGAGGTCAACGAGTAGAGGATGCTGGAGGGGTTCATGCGGTCGACGGCGAGACGCGCGAGCACGTGCTCGCGGGTGACCGTCTCGACACCGTCGGGCGGCGAGGATCCCATGACCGCGAGCAGCGAGCGGCAGGCGGTGTCCTCGTCGATCCACGGGTCCTCCAGCAGCAGCTGCAGGTGCACGTCGAGGATGCGGGCGGTGCCGTCGCTGCGCTCGATGTAGCGCCCGATCCAGAACAGGCTCTCGGCGATCCGGCTCAGCAGCATTCCGCACCCCCCTCCACGTCCCGATTGCTGCAACCCATGTCCCAGTTGCCGCAGTTTTCGAGGTCGATTCCTGCGGAAAGCGGGACATGCCCCGGGGCGGATGCGGCGGCGCGAACCTGTTGCTGCTGCTCCTGCTGCTCGACGTTGGAGCGCGGACGGTCGTACGGCGAGTGATCGACCTCGTCGGGAGTGACCTCGAGTGCCGCATCCGTGATGATCGGAATGGCCTGCGTGATCGTCGAGGCCTGATCGGCCACGAGCCCCGCCAGACCCTGGCCCTGCCCGTACTCGACGTGGCCGGGGGCTGCTCCGCCGACCACCCACGTGTCCTTGGAGCCGCCGCCCTGGCTCGAGTTGACGACGAGCTGGCCCTCCGGCAGCGCCACCCGGGTGAGCCCGCCGGGCAGCACCCAGATGTCGTCGCCGTCGTTCACGGCGAACGGTCGCAGGTCCGCGTGGCGCGGCCGCATCCCGTCCTCGACGAGCGTCGGGATGGTGGAGAGCATGACCACGGGCTGCGCGATCCACCCGCGCGGGTCGGCCAGCAACGTCTTGCGGAGCGTATCGAGCTCGGCGCGCGATGCGTCGGGACCGACCACGAGTCCCTTGCCGCCGGAGCCGTCGACGGGCTTCACGACGAGCTCGTCGAGCCGGTCGAGCACCTCTTCGAGCGCCGCCGGATCCTCCAGCCGCCAGGTGTCGACGATCGGCAGGATCGGCTCCTCCGACAGGTAGTAGCGGATGAGATCGGGCGTGTACGTGTAGAGCAGCTTGTCGTCGGCGACGCCGTTGCCCACCGCGTTGGCGATCGTGACGTTGCCCATGCGCGCGGCGAGCATGAGCCCCGGCGCGCCCAGCATCGAGTCGGCGCGGAACTGCAGCGGGTCGAGGAAGTCGTCGTCGACACGGCGGTAGATGACGTCGACCCGCTTCGGCCCGCGCGTGGTGCGCATGAAGACACGCCCGCCCATGCACAGCAGGTCGCGTCCCTCGACGAGTTCCACACCCATGAGTCGCGCGAGCAGTGTGTGCTCGAAGTACGCCGAGTTGTAGACGCCGGGCGTCAGCACGACGACGTTGGGGTCGTCGATCCCGGGCGGGGCCGAGGCACGCAGGGCGGCGAGCAGCTTGTTGGGGTAGTCGCCCACGGGACGCACCCGCATCGAGAGGAACAGTTCGGGCAGCGTCTGCGCCATGACTCGCCGGTTGGAGATGACGTAGCTGACGCCCGAGGGCACCCGGACATTGTCCTCCAGCACGCGCATCTTGCCGTGCTCGTCGCGGATGAGGTCGATGCCTGATACCTGGATGCGGACGCCGTTCGCCGAATGGATGCCGGCGGCCTGGCGGTAGAAGTACTGGCTCGACGCGATCAGACGAGCGGGGATCACCCCGTCTCGCACGCAGTTCTGGCGACCGTAGGCGTCGTCGAGGAACGCCTCGAGGGCCCGGACGCGCTGCTTGACGCCCGCCTCGATCTCGCTCCACTCCGCGTAATCGATGATGCGTGGCACCGCATCCAGCGGGAACGGCCGCTCCTCGCCTGCGAAGTCGAAGGTGACGCCCTGCGCGAGGTAGCTGGAGGCGAGCGACTCAGTGCGTCCGCGCAGCTCCTCCTGCGTCATGCGGGCCAGCGCCTGGTAGAGCTCCCGATAGGCGCTGCGCGACTCCGCAGCCGCCCCGGGGTGCGCGGGATGACCGAACATCTCGTCGAAAGCGGGCAGCCCCTGCGGGGTCTTGCGCGGCGCGAGAGTGGAGCCGTAGCCGTCGAACAAGTCGCCCATGCGATGAGCCTAATCGGGCGCGTATTGCCAGGATGTTTCTCCGCACTCCGCGTTGCGGATACGGGCGGGTGCCGGCGGGCACGCATCCCCATCCACCCCGGGGCGCACGTGTCCGCTCCGGCGCGCATCCCCATCCGATCGGGCGCGCAGGGGTCCGCTCGGGGCGCGCGTCCGCTCGACGCCCGCATCCGTGTCTCACACATGCACGCGCAAGGCCCCCCACGCGTGCACAAGTGAGACACGCACCACCCGGCGCCTCCCACGCCCGCTTGCGTGTCTCAAACGTGCACGCGACGCGCCTCGCACACGTGCACAAGTGAGACACACGGCCCCCGCCCCCCGCACTCCGCGCGCCGCACCCCACACACCAGCCCGCCCCGCACCCCACTCCGAGCAGCCGCGTCAGGGACGGGTGCGGGCGGCGCACAGCGCGCTGACGACGAGGCATGCGAGCATGCCCGCCGCCATGGGGACGGCGGTGTGCGAGCCCAGGATGCCGCCCACGGGCGCCGCGGCGGCGGCCACCGCGTACTGCGCCGAACCCATGAGAGCCGCTCCCGCACCCGCCGCGAATCGCGCCCGCGACAGGGCGAGGGCGCTCGCACTGGCCAGCACCGCGGAGGCCGCGGCCCCGCTCACGAGGACGGGCACGAGGAAGGTCACGAGCGTGAACGGCCCCCACAGTGCGAACGCCAGCAGCGCGCTGGCGGCCACGAGCGCCGCACCCTGGGCGGCCGCCATCATCCGTCGGATGCCGAAGCGCCCGACCAGCACGGCGTTGACGGTACTGCCGGCGAGCACGGAGCCCGCGTAGAGCGCGTAGACGAGCGCGAAGCCCCACGGCCCGGTGTGCAGGATCTCCTGCGCGACGAAGGAGGATGCGGCGGAGTGCACCGCGAGCGCCGCGAAACCGAACGCCATCGACAGGGCGGGCAGGACGTACCCTCGATCGCGCAGCAGGCGCCCGTAGTTGGCGGCCATGGCTCCGAACCGCAGGGTCTGGCGCCGCTCGCGTTCCAGACTCTCGGGGACGAGAACGGCCGCCGCGGCCAGTGCGAGCGCGGCGAACACCGCGAGCACGAGGAAGCCCGCCCGCCATCCGCCGAACCGCAACGCCGCGGCCCCGAGGATGGGAGCGGCGAACGGACCCGCCGCGATCACGGACATGAGGATGCTGTATGCGCGAGCCGCGGCGACGCCGCTCGCGAGGTCGGCCACGACCGCTCGCGCGACGACGACGACTGCCGCAGCCCCCAGCCCCTGTGCGACGCGCGTCGCGACGAGCACCTCGATCGAGCCGGCGGCGGCGGATGCGGCGGCGGATGCGGTGAGCAGCCCCAGTCCGCACAGGAGAGCGGGACGGCGACCGGTCACGTCCGAGAGCGGTCCGATCAGCAGCTGCCCGCCTGCGACGCCGAACAGGAACCCGGTGTAGACCATCTGACCGCCCGCGGTGGTGGTGCCGAGCTCGTCGACGATCACACCGAGCCCGGGAAGGAAGAGGCTCGCCGCGAGCGGGTTGGCGGTCATGAGCAGACCGAGAACAAGGACGAGGCCCGCGGTCAGCGGGCGCGACGCCGTCATCGGAGGACCGCTTGCACGAGACCCGAGTGTACGCATTGCGTGCAGACGATCGCAATGCGTACACTCGGGTCTGTCGATGACGACATGGAAGGACGGCCGATGTCCGCGTTGCGCAGCAATCTCCCTCCCACCTCCGCGCTCGGAGTCGCCCGTCGCGCGCAGTGGCGCTCCCTCGGCATCCCCGCGGCGGAGCTCAACCGCCCGAAGATCGCGATCGTCAACACGTCGTCGGATCTCGCGGCGTGCTTCGCGCATCTCGACGACATCGTCGTCGTGCTCAAGAAGGAGCTTCGCGCACAGGGCCTGCTGCCGTTCGAGATCCGCACCGCCGCCCCCTCCGACTTCGTCACGAGCGCGGGACGCGCCGGGCGCTACATCCTGCCGAGTCGCGACCTCATCGTGAACGACATCGAGGCCGCCGTCGAGGGCGCGCTGCTCGACGGCATGATCTGTCTCAGTTCGTGCGACAAGACCACGCCGGCGCACCTCATGGCGGCGGGACGCCTGAACGTACCTACGGTGATCGTGCCGTGCGGCTATCAGCACTCCGGCCTGGCCGAGGGGCGCGAGGCCGACGTCGAGGAGGTCTTCCTGCTCGCCGCCCAGGCGGCCGTCACGGGGGCTCCCACCGACGACCTCATCGACCTCGCCGACGACGCGATCCTGGGTCCCGGCGTCTGCTCGGGCATGGCCACCGCGAACTCGATGCACGTGGTCGCCGAGGCGCTCGGCATGACCGTTCCCCGTGCCGCTCCGGTCCGTGCAGGCGGCGCGCGGATGTGGGACAGCGTGCGCCGCTCGGCTGTCGCCATGGCCGATCTGATCGCCCGCGACATCCGCCCGCGCCAGATCATCACTGCCGAGGCGATCCGGGATGCGGTGCGCGCCATGCTCGCCGTGGGCGGCTCGATGAACACGATCAAGCATCTGCAGGCCATCGCGATCGAGGCCGGGGTGGAGGTCGACGTCTGGGGCCTGTTCCGCACGCTCGGGCGCCAGACCCCGTTGCTCGCATCCGTGCGCCCCAACGGCCCCGCCCTCATCGAGGAGTTCGATGACGCCGGCGGCGGCGCCACGCTGCTGCGCGCATTGCTGCCGCTGCTGCACGGTGAGCGACCCACTGTCGCGGGCACGACCGTGGCCGAGAACGCGGCGGCAGCCCCCACTCCGGACGGGGTGGTCATCCGCTCGCTCGAGGACCCGTTCGGCACAGATCCCGCGATTTCCGTGCTCCGCGGCTCGCTCGCCCCGGGCGGCGCCGTCGCGAAGCGTCCCGTCCCCGATCCGGGCCCGCACCGCTTCCGCGGGCCGGCGCGCGTGTTCGCGAACCGGGAGGAGGCGATCGGGGCGATCGGCGACGGTCGGCTGCAGCGCGGCGATGTCGCCGTGATCCGCGGCATCGGCGTACGGGGGGCGCCCGGGATGGGTTTGACCTCCGCGTTCATCTTCGCTCTGCACGCGCGGGGGTTGGCCGATGACGTCGCACTCGTGACCGACGGGCAGTTCAGCGGACTGGTCAACCAGGGCATCTCGATCGGCGAGGTCTCCCCCGAGGCCGCGGACGACGGGCCGCTCGGCCGGGTGCAGGACGGCGACGTGATCGACATCGATCTGTCCGAGGGGCGCGTCGACCTGCTCGTCGACGCCGCCGAGCTCGCCGCGCGCGAGCCCTACCGCCCTCCCCTCGACCGCGACTCCGGCGGCGGGATGCTCGACCAGTACGAGCACCTCGTTCAGCCCCTCGGATGCGGCGCCGTGCTGTGCGCGCGGCCGGGGCTCTGCGACCGAGACGACACCGAGACCCCGAGCCTGGAGGACGTATGACCGATTCGACGATCACCCTGCCCGCCGCCCGCATCCCCGTCATCGGCGAGTATGACGTCGTCGTGGTGGGCGGGGGGCCCGCCGGCCTGTTCGCCGCCACGGCCGCCGCGCGGGCGGGCCGCTCCGTGGTGCTGCTGGAGCGCTACGGGTTCCTCGGCGGCGCGGGGACCATGGGCGGCTTGAGCACCTTCTGCGGCCTTCACGCGCGCGTGCACGGGGTCGACACGCGCGTCATCCGGGGGATCACCGACGACCTGCTCGACCGCCTCGTCGCCCTCGACGGGCTCAACGACCCGCACCTGAGCGTCGACGACCGCATCATGGCGCAGGCGTTCGACATCTCGGCCTACAAGATCGCCGCCGACGAGCTGCTCGTCTCGGCCGGCGCGGAGGTGCTGTTCCACACGACTGCCGTCGACACGGTGCTCGCCGACGACGGCGCGATCGACGCGGTCGTCATCGAATCGAAGTCGGGCCGGCAGGCCGTGCGCGGATCGGTCTTCATCGACGGGTCCGGCGACGCCGACATCGCCGCCTTCGCGGGTGCGCCGTTCGAGCGTTCGGAACAGCTGCTCTACCCCTCGCTGATGTTCCGCATCAACGGGGTCGACTACGACAAGGCGGGCCCGGCCTGGCGCACCATCCGTCGCCTGATGGAGGATGCGGAGGCCGCCGGCACGCATCGCTTCCCCCGCAAGAAGCCCATCGTGCGTCCGCAGCGCAATCCGCTGGAGTGGCGCTCGAACCTCACACAGTTGAGCAACGACGACGGTTCTGCCGTCGACGGCACCGATGTGCGGCAGCTCTCGCACGGGGAATTGCAGGGGCGCCGCCAGGTGCGCGACACCTTCGCCTTCATCCGCGAGCGAACGCCCGGCTTCGAGGACTCCTACGTCGTCGACATCGCCCCGCAGATCGGAATCCGCGAGACCCGGCGCATCCGCGGCCGCTACATGCTCACCGAGCAGGACGTGCTCGGCTGCGCCGATTTCACCGACGCGATCGGGGTCAACGGCTGGCCGGTCGAGGCCCACGTGGCGGGAGACGTCGAGTTCCGCTTCGCCCCCGCAGACAGCAGAGGCTTCAACCAGCTGCCGTACCGGATGCTGGTGCCCCAGGTCGTGCCGAACCTGCTGGTCGTGGGGCGCTGCGCGTCGATGACCCAGGGCGGGCAGTCGTCGGGGCGCGTCACCGGTCCCTGCTTCGCGATGGGCCAGGCGGCCGGCACCGCAGCCGCTCTCGCCCTGGGTGCGGGCGTTGCGGTGGGCGACGTGGACGTCTCGGGGCTCCAGGCGCGACTGATCACGGACGGCGCCTATCTCGGCACCGAGGAGCCGACCGCCGAGATGGTGGTGCCCACGCCCGCCTCGGCGCGCTGAGACCGCGTCAGCCGCCCGCGGGCGGCGTCCGGTACACGCCGGGGTTCGCCGCGCGATAGGCGTCAGCGATGCGCTCGGCCGCATCCCGCAGCACGGGCACGATCTCCTCACGCAGCGCCGCGTCGCGCGAGCGGAGCGTGGTGGACGACACCGTCAGTCCCGCCACGGCTCGTCCCGCGACGACGATCGGCACGGCGGCCGCGATCATCCCGGGGTGCAGCTCTTCGATCGACACGTCGTAGCCGTCGACGCGCACCTGCCGCAGGCGCTCGCGGAGAGCTTCGGTCGCGACGATCGTGAGCGGGGTGTATGCCTCACGCGGGCGCGCCAGGTAGGCGTCGAGCTCCGACGCGGGCAGATCCGCCAGCAGCACGCGCCCGACCGCCGTCGCGTGCGCCGGCAGGCGTGTGCCCACCCGCACCGCGTCCGGAAGCGGACGCCGTTCCTCGACGCGCGCGACGTGGATCACATCGGGCAGATCGAGCTCGCCGATGCTGCAGGTCTCCCCCGTGCGCGCGACGATCTCGGCCATGATCGGCTGCGCGATCTCCGGTAGCGACGAGGCGGCGAAGTAGCCCGCACCGAGCTCGAGGATGCGGGCCGTCAGCGCCCAGCGACCGTTCTCGTTTCGGACGTAGCCGATGTGCTCGAACGTGAGCAGGATGCGGCGCACGACGGGCCTCGGCAGCTGAACGCGCGCCGCCAGCTCACTCACGCTCGAGGTCGCGTCGTGGCCACCGAAGGCGCGCAGCACCGCGACGGCGCGCTCTACACTCTGGATGCGGTCGCGCGATCTGTCCTCCTGCGTCACCTGGCTACCTTCCCACGACGCGCGCCGACGCCGCGCCCCTGGGAGAGCGCGGCGTCGGGGATGTGCGGATCAGAGGTTCTCGCGCAGGCCGTAGACCGACTCGTGCCACGGGATGAAGAACCGCTTGGCCTCGTTGACGATCAGGTACAGCACGAGACCGATGAGCGAGAGCAGCAGGATCAGGGCGAAGGTGCGCGCCGCATCCAGCGAGTTCATGGCTCTGACGACCATCGCGCCGAGCCCGACGCTGCCGCCGAGGTACTCGCCGACGATGGCGCCGATCGTGGCCAGGACGATCGCGACCTCCATACCGGCGAACAGGTACGGCTGCAGGCTGCGCATCTCGAGCTGCGTGAAGGTCTGCGCCCTGGAGGCGTTGAGGCTGCGCATCACCTCGCGCTGTCCCCGCTCGACGGATCGCACGCCTAGCAGCACGTTGAGCATTACGGGGAAGAACGCCAGCAGCGCGGCCAGGACGATCTTCGAGGTGATGCCGAAGCCGAACCAGATGACGAACAGGGGCACGAAGGCGACCTTGGGGGCGACCTGCGCGATGACGATCAACGGGCGGATGCTGACCTCGAGCCACGGGAGCTTGCCGAGGACGACGCCCACGACCACGCCGAGGACGACGGCCACGGCGAAGCCGACGAGGATCTCGGTGACGGTGACCCCCGCCTCCGCCCACGTCTTGCCGTCGGAGACGAGTGCGACGAACGCCTCGCCGACGGCGGCCGGCGGCGGGAACACGAACGGGTTCACCTCGAACACGCTGACGTAGAGCTGCCACAGGCCGACGATCACGACGACGAGGGCCGGGGTCACGATCCACGGCAGGATCTTCATCGTTCGAGCGCGGGCGCGGCGGCGCTCGAGGGTGACGACCGAGGTGGTCGTCGGCTGGTCCGGGGGCGCTTGCACGGTGGTCATGCGCTCATTCCTCCTCGTCGAGGTCGTGGCGAAGGCTGCGCACGATGTCGTTGAATCCGGGCGTCGTCTGCAGCTCGATGTCGCGCGGCTTGGCGTCCGGAACGGTCAGGATCTGTCGGATGCGGCCCGGCCGCGGCGTCATGTGCACGACCCGGTCGGCGAGGAAGACGGCCTCCGGGATGTCGTGCGTCACGAAGACGACCGTGGAAGTGGTCTGCAGGACGATGCGCTGCAGCTCCAGGTTCATCCGCTCGCGCGTCAGCGCGTCGAGCGCCCCGAAGGGCTCGTCCATGAGCAGCAGATCGGGTTCGGTGCTCAACGAGCGCGCGATGGCGGCGCGCTGGCGCATCCCGCCCGACAGCTCACGCGGATACGACCGCTCGAACCCCTTGAGCCCCACGAGGTCGGCCAACTCCGCTGCGCGCGCCCGGCGCTCCGCCTTGCCGACTCCGCGCAGCTTGAGCGGCAGCGCAATGTTGTCGAGCACGGAGAACCAGGGGAACAGGTTGCTCTCCTGGAACACGAACCCGAGCCGGGTCACGGCGGACGGCTCGACGCGCCCGTCGCGCCAGAGGTGACGGCCGTCGACCTCGATCGACCCCGCGGTCGGCGCGAGCAGGCCGCCGATCATGCGCAGAAGTGTCGTCTTACCGCATCCCGAGCGCCCGATCAGGGCGACGAACTCGCCGCGCTGGATGTCGAGGTCGACGCCCGACACGGCGTGGGTCACCCCCGCCCGGGTCTGGAAGTCGCGCCCGACGCCCCGGATGCGCAGACGAGGCTGCGTCGCGGTCTCCGTCAGCGGCGGATCGGCCGTGACGACGGTGTCGTTGCTCATGATCGTTCCTTCCCGTGCTCAGCCCGCGGGCACGTAGTCGTTCGTGATCCAGTCGCCCGGGTTCTGGCCGCCCTCGAGCATCCCCGCCTTGACGTAGGTGTCGTACGTCGCCTGCCAGGCATCCAGGTTGTTCTCCAGCAGCGGCACGCCGCCGTCGGCATCGACCCAGGTCTGCGTCGTGTAGATCTCGAGTGCGGCCGCCGCGATCTTGTCGTCGGCGAGCGCCGGGAAGTTCCAGTCGCCGCTGTCGCGCAGTGTCTTGAGCACATTGGCGAAGTCGTTCGGCGCGTCGTCGATCATGTCCTGCACGGCCTCTCGGATGGCGGCCATGAACGCCTCGATCTGCGCGACCTTCTTCTCGTCCTTGAGGTTGGATTCGGTCGTGATCCAGGTCTGGATGTCGGGGGCGTCGCCGAGTCCGGCATCGTCGACCACGGCATCCGGGTTCTGCTGGCCGATGGCGAGCGAGGTGTCGAGGCTGACGATGTAGCCGTCGAGCTGTCCCTGGCGCACGACCTCGAGGGTCGCCGCCGTGACGGGCACGGCCTGGCGGGTGACAGTGTCCTCCGCGATGCCCGCGTCGTCCAGCGTGAGGTTCAACAGCTTCTCGCTGGTGCCGCCGATCGAGCCCATTCCGATGACCTTGCCCTCCATGTCGGCGGGGGTCGTGATGGGGTTGTCCTCGACCGAGATCATGCGCAGGTTCGACTTGTAGGCCATCGTGCCCACGGCGCGGATCGGCTGCCCGTCGGCCATCGGCGGGAACACGTCGACCGTGCTCGCACGGGTCAGGGTGGTCGCGCCGCCGAGCAGCGACTGGATGGCGGCCGACGTGCCCTGCACCGGCTGGAGCGTCACATCGAGCCCGTGCTTCTCGAAGTACCCGCCCGAGTACGCGAACATCTCCGGGCCGAAGCTGAACGACTCCAGAGGCAGGAACGTGACCACCGTCATGGAGCCGAGATCACCGCCCGCGCCGGGCGTGGAGCCCGACTCCTCCGCGGCGCCTGCGCCGCATCCCGTGAGCGCGAGCGCGCCCACCGCGAGCGACGCTGCGACCAGCGACAGACGGCGGGCCTTCGGACGACGAACTGCTGTGATCATGTCTGACTCCTGTGTCGGGATGATCCGCTCACGCCATTGCGAGCGACACGACGAGTCTGCGAACCAGTACGCCGGGGTCCAACCACCTTTTCACTCACCGGAATGCACCGCCACCCCGTCGGTCCGGATCACGACGATCCGGCCGGTGTCGCCGTCGACGTCCACGACGTCGCCGGTACGGATCGTGTCCAGAGGCGCGGGGGCGGCCTGCACGACCGTGGGAACCCGCGTCACGATGGCACCGAGCACGGCCTTGGTCGTGATCACATCGAACACGAGCGCGGCGGGAGCGGTGCCCATGAGTCGCGTGCTCTGAAAGAACCCCGACCACCCTGAGGAGCCTTTGGCGCCGGGGAAGACGAGCACACGACCCGTGAAGCACTGCCCGAACAGCTCGTGCCGCGGCTCGATCACCGTGCCGGTCGCGACGTCGATGCCCCCGAAGCCCGAGATCGGCTCCCGCGTCACGAGCGCCGGCGCGCGCACGCGTCCGGGGACGATCCCCCGGCCCACCAGCTCGATCACGTCAGCTCCCCCCGCCAGCGGCCCGTCACGGCGGCATCCACGCACTCGCGCGTCGTGCCGAACCACGCCTCGATGCCGAGGATCGCGGGAAGGTAGTGGGCCTGCTTGGCCGAGTCCGTCGCCATGACGCGGGTGCCGGGCGGGGCGGCGCGCGACATCGCGGGGCACGACTCGGTCAGCACCCGCCCGCCGGCGCGGGTGATCGTACGCGTCCAGCCCCGACGCAGGGCGTCGGTGGCGAGCGCACGCGGCAGCATGATCCACAGCTGCACGTCGTCGGCCAGGCGACGCCCCTCGAGGAGCCCCGCGATCTCCTGCATCTGGGCGAGCGAGGCGTGCGGGCAGCCGAGCAGCACGAAATCGACCTCCGTGCTCTCGCCCTGCGCGTTGAGCGTCTCGTATGTCGCCCGCCGCTCCCGCTGGCCGTAGGTCACCGCGTCGGGTAACCGGGCGCCTCCGAACGCGGCCTCCAGGGTCGGCGCCTCCGGCGTGACACCGGGCAGGTGGTACAGCTCCACACCGCCCGAGGTCGCGGTGGCCGCACCGAAGTGCTTGAGGTCCGCATCCGATGCCGGCGCGAGCGAGCCGACGACCGCCGGTCTCGCCTCCTGGACGAGCTCGCCCACGAAGTAGCCGAGCAGCCCCCACTCTCGGAATCCCTCGACGGGCGTCTCGGCCCGCACGAGGTGGGTGGCGAGACGGTTCGCGGGCAGATGGTTGCCCCAGTACGGGATGCGGCCGGTCAGCGACGCGGCGCCGGTGGATGCCGCTCCCTCGCAGTTGGTGCGGGCGCCCAGCACGGAGTTCGCGTAGACGACGGCCGAGGACTCCATCCAGGCGCAGTGCTCGCCGAGGGCGGGAAGGTTCCCCACCTGATAAGGGGTGCAGGTGCCCAGTACCCGGACCCCGCGGTCGGTGAAGTACGACTCCGCATCCTCCTGCAGCCGGATGCTGTCGGCCGGGTAGCGGGTGAGTCCCTCCGCGTCGGCGCCGAACCCGTGCTGCAGCTGACACGTGGGCACGCGCATCGAGGGGATGTCGAGCTCGCGATCGCTGTCGAGGTTCATGACCGCGAACGCTTTGGCCCACCCGCCCTCGGCCACGAGCTTCGCCTTGGCGGGCGAGGGCTGGGTCATGGTTCCGGCGACGTTGCGGGTGGCGACCAACCGCTCGGCCTGGAGCGCATCGCCGTAGCGGATCAGCAGGTCCATCGCGACCGCGACGGCGTCGCCCTCGACGCCGTCGCGCATGCGCTTCTCCTCGTCGGTGAGGTGCATGATCGCGGCCCGCTCAGTGCGCGGCGCCCTCGGGCAGCACGACGTGATCCAGCTCGTAGGCGGTGGGCGCGAGCGCCTGTCCCATGATCGCCTCCATGACGCTCAGCGGCACGAGACAGTCCGCGCAGGCCCCCTCGCCCGCCGCGATGCGTACGACGATCCGATCGTCGCCGGAAGGCTCCCAGCTGAGCAGATACCCGTCGGCTCCCATCATCTCCCCGAAGGGGGCGAGAGCCTCGTCGACCGAAGTTACGGCGCTCATCGCTCAGCTCCGATCCGGCTCTGCGAGAAGGGGATCTCGCGCGGCGGGTTCAGGGTGAAGATCTCCACGACAGCCGAGACGCCCGCGTTGTCGGCGCCGGCGACCATGATCTGCACCGAGCTCGGGTTGTGCAGCGATGCGACCGTGTCAGGGTCCTCGCTCGTGCTCGCCGTGTCCGGCATCGAGTCGGGGTGGGTGCTCGGCAACCGCCAGCGCGTCTTGTGCGAGAGGGCGTCCTTGCCGACGGCCGCGAGCTCGGCACGGGCGCGACGGGCGTTCTCGAACACGAATGACCGCAGATCGTCCTTGCTCCAGCCGGCTCGGGCGAACACCTGCGCGTGCTCGGGGGTGAGCACCAGCAGGGCGCTGGTGTACTCGTGGATGAGCGCACCGGTGCGGGCGATCGTGTCGATCAGGTCCCGCGCCAGCTGCTCGGGCTCCTGCGTGTGCCGCGCCTCGATGTGCACGACCGAGCGGATGACGAACGCCGTGACGACATCGTCATCGGGCGCGAAGCCGTGCTCGACGTGCAGCGGTTCCCACGGACTCTGCTCCTCGTTCTCGGCGATGCACGCCGAGTACTTCGCGGGGGTGCCCTGCGTCGCCTGGTCGAGCTTGTGCGGATGCAGGCCGAACACGTTGATGCATCCGAGCCGGATCGCGCGTCCGATCGTGGCGTTGGCTCGGAAGCCCGATCCGAACACGTTGCCACTCCCGTTCAGGCCGATCCGCTCGCGAACCGGGCCGTTGACCACGAGCATGGGCGCCGTGCCGGTCGTCGACTGCCAGATCCCGCGAGCCGGATGCGGCTCCTTCGCGATGGCCTCCCATGCCGCGATCACGGTCGGGAAGTAGTCCGCCCGACATCCCGCCATCGCCGCGTTGATCGCAGCGAGACGCACCGTCATCGAGCGGTTGAGGTGCGAGATCGTGAACAGCACCTCGTCGGCGCCGCGGTCCGTGGCGGCGAGGAACTCCCCGAGAAGGGTCTCGGTGGCCGGCACCACGGGCAGGCCGTCGGTCCAGTCGTTCTCGTAGTAGTACTCGACCAGCTCGCGCACGCGGTCGGCGTCGACCGTGGGCGTCTCGTCCGTCAGAAGCATCATCGTCATCCCTCCTCCACGCCGAGGATCCGCAGGACCTCGGGCATCACCGCGGCCGCACGCTCGCGCACCTCGGTCTCCGTCAGACTCGCCATCGGATGCGCGACGGCGGTGAACTCGAACCCCGGGAATCCCTGCACCGAGGCCATCGCGCGACCCGACATGAAGAACGAGTCCGAGGTGATCGACACCGTCGGCACCCCCGCGCGCTCGAACATGATCCCGTCGGCGACGGTCGCCGCCGAGCAGCTGCCACAGTCGCCGACGGCGGTGATCACGATGTCGTTCTCCGCCGCGATGCGCTCCAGCAGCGGTTCGGACAGGGGGGTCCCGAAGTAGTCCTTGGTGTACAGCGTCGCCTCGCCCGCGGCATGATCGCGCTGGAGGATCGCGGCGATCTCCTCCAGCAGCATCGTGGCGTTCGGCTTCGTGTTGTCCAGCAGCCCCACCCGGAGCCCTCGCAGGCTCACCGGACGAGCGGCGAGTGTGCCGTCGTCGGCGCCCGCCCCCATCCCGGTCGGATCCAGCAGCGCTTCCTGCGGTGCCATCTCGCTCTCCCTTCGTCGCGCCAGTTACGCGGCGGTCAGGATGACACGCAGGCTCACCCCGACCGGAGGCCCGTTTTCACTCCACGGAAGAGTGCGTGCTCGTCCGGAGGGCAGCGGACAGGATGCTGGGAGACCACAGGAACGAGGACGATCCGTGTTGACTCCCATCCCCGCGACGATGCGGGCAGCGGTGCTGGAGGACGACCGCCCGGCGATGCGGATGATGACGATCGCCGTCCCGGAGCCCGGCCCCGACGAGGCGCTGCTCGAGGTGACCGCGTGCGGCGTCTGCCACACCGACCTGCACGTGATCAAGGGCGAGGTCGTCTTCCCGCGCCCCGCGGTGATGGGCCACGAGGTGAGCGGACGCATCGTCGGGATCGGAGGCGGCAGTGACACGTCGTTCGAGATCGGCGACACGGTGGTGGCCGGGTTCATCATGCCCTGCCGTACCTGCCCGGCGTGCCTGCGCGGTCGCGACGACCTGTGCGAGCAGTTCTTCCGACGCAACCGCCTCGAGGGCACGCTGTTCGACGGACGCAGCAGGCTGCGGATGCCGGACGGATCGTTCCTCGCGATGTACTCGATGGGCGGTCTCGCCGAGTACTGCGTGGTGCCGATCTCGGCGCTCGCAGCCCTCTCCCCCGAGCTCGATCCCGAAACCTCCTGCATCCTCGGCTGCGCGGGGCTCACGTCCTACGGCGCCGTCTTCCGTGCCGGCGAGGTGGGCGAGGGGACGACCGTGGCGATCATCGGCGTCGGAGGGATCGGCTCGAGCCTCATCCCCCTGTGCCTCGCGGCGGGCGCACGCGAGGTGATCGCGGTCGACATCGCGGCGGACAAGCTGCGCAGCGCCCGCGAGCTGGGCGCGACCGCGACCGTCGATGCGTCGATCGAGGACCCGATCGCGGCCGTGCGCGCCCTGTCGGGCGGGGCCGACGTCGTCTTCGAGGCGCTGGGCCGCGCCGAGACCCTGGAGCAGGGGCTCGGGATGCTCGCCGACGGTGCGCGCCTCGTCGCGATCGGCATCGCCGCCGCCGGCACCCGGGCGCAGGTCGAGATCACGCCTCTCGTGCGTCGCGGACAGCAGATCGTCGGCTCGTTCGGCGCGCGCACCCGCGAAGACCTCCCCGCCGTCGTGCGCCTCGCCGCCGAGGGCGCCTTCGACACCGACCGACTCGTGACCCGCCGTTTCGACCTGGAGGATGCGGACGCCGCCTACGCGGCGCTCGCACGAGGCGAGATCACCGGTCGGGCCATCATCATCCCCCGACGTATCCGAGAAGAGGAGACCCGATGACGACCGACGCCATTGCGATCGAGGACCTTCCCGCCGCGCGCGGCAGAGAGCTGGGCCCGTCCTCCTGGTACCCGATCACGCAGGACGATATCGACGTCTACGCGGATCTGACCGGCGACGACAACCCGCTGCACGTCGACGAGGCCGCCGCAGCCGCCTCGCCGTTCGGAGGGCGCATCGCGCACGGCATGCTGACCCTCAGCATGGTGGTGCTGCCCCTGCGCGAGATCTACCGCGTGAGCGGGGCCAGCGCCGGCATCGTCTACGGGTTCGACCGCATCCGTTTCCCCGCCCCCACGCCGTCGGGCGGACGCATCCGCCTCTCCGGTCGCATCGCCGAGGTCGAAGACCGCGGCGACGCGTTGCAGGTGACCCTCGCGCTGACGTTCGAGGTCGAGGGCTCCGCCAAGCCCGGAGTCGTCGCCGAACTGATCCTGAGGCACTTCCGGTGAGCGGCATTCGTCTCGACGGACGGGTCGCGGTCGTCACCGGCGCGGGCCGCAGCCTCGGCCGGGCCTACGCGCTCGCCCTCGCGGCCGCGGGCGCTGCGGTCGTCGTGAACGACGTGGATGCGGCATCGGCCGACACCGTGGTCGACGAGATCCGGGCCGCCGGCGGGTCGGCCACGGCAGCCGTCGCGGCTGTGGGTTCGACGGCCGCCGCCGAGCAGCTCGTCCGCGCCGCCGTGGACGCCTTCGGCAGGCTGGACATCCTCGTCGCCAACGCCGGCGTGCTGCGCGATCGGGTGCTGTGGAAGATGAGCGATGAGGAGTTCGACCTCGTCGTCGAGACGCACTTGCGCGGCACCTTCACGTGCGCCCGGGCCGCCGCATCCTTCCTGCGCGAGCAGGGCGAGGGCGGGCGCATCATTCTGATCGGCTCGCCGGCCGGCCAGTTCGGCAGCTTCGGCCAGACCAACTATGCGGCCGTGAAGGCGGGAATCGTGGCGATGGCGCGCACGTGGTCGCTCGAACTCGCCCGCGCCGACATCACCGTCAACACGGTCGTCCCGACGGCGCTCTCACCGATGACGGCCACGATCCCCGCGTACGCGCAGGCGTGGGAGGACCACCTCGCGGGCCTTCCGGTTCCGCCGGAGCTCCGCCGCGAGAAGGCCCTGGGCACCCCCGACGACGTGGCACCGCTGGTGGTGTGGCTCGCCTCGGAGCGCGCAGCGCACGTGACGGGCCAGGCGATCGGGATCGGCGGCGATCGGCTCACCCTCTATGCCCACCCGCAGGTGCTCGACACCGACCATCGGGACGGCGGGTGGAGCGCGGAGGAGATCGATGCCGCCTGGGCCGACCGCTTCGCCGCACAGGCGCAGCCTTCGGGACCTCCGTCGCGGAGGGAGGACGCGTGATCGGCATCCACTACAGCGATCTGTGGGCGAGAATCGCGCAGGCGGACCCCGACCGCACCGCCATCGCCACGCCGACCCGGCGCCTCAGCTACGCGCGGTTCGCCGCCGAGGCGGGTGCGCTCGCCCGGCACCTGCGCGAGAGCGGCGTGGGCCTCGGCGACGCCGCCGCCCTCCTGCTGTACAACCGGGTCGAGTACCTCACCTTCTTCTGGGCATGCTTGGCCGTCGGCGCCTCACCCGTCGCGATCAACTACCGCTACCGGGCGGGCGAGGTGCGAGCGCTCCTCGAGGACTGCGACGCCAAGGTGCTGATCGCGCCGACCTCGCTCGCGACCGTCGCCGCCGAGGCCGTGGCAGGGCTCGACCCCGCCGTGCGGCTGATCGCGGTCGACGACGAGGACGGCGCAGCATCCATCCCCGGCGCTGAGGACTACGCCGCGATCGTCGCGGCGGGCGGCGAGATCCCGGTGCCCGCTCCCCGCGGCGCGGACCTGCGGCTCTACACGGGCGGCACGACGGGCGCTCCCAAGGCCGTCGTCTGGGAGATGGACACCCTGCTGCAGGCGCGCCGCCAGTCGACGTGGGGCGTCATCGGGATCGACCCGCCGGACGACCTCGACGAGGCGACGCGCATCGCGACCGACCCCGCCACCCCGCGGGTCGTGACGCTGCCGCTGCCACCGATGCTGCACGGCACCGCGCAGTCCACGACGATGGGCACCCTCGCCCTCGGCGGCACGATCGTGCTGCTCGAGAACGCCCACCTGGATGTCTCCGACGCCCTCGCCCTCGTGCACCAGCACGGGGTGACGCGCGTCGTGGTCGCCGGGGACGCCGTCGCGCTCCCCTTCGTCGACGCCGTCGAGGCCGACGGGCGGGGTCTCGGCCGGATCGACTCGATCATGAGCTCCGGGATGCGCTTCAGCGACGAGGTCAAGCGTCGGCTGCACGAGCAGGGCGACGTCATGATCGTCGACCTGCTCGCCTCCAGCGAGGGCGGTCCGTTCGCGTTCGGCATCACGCGCACCGCCGAGGACCTGCCCGCCAAGCTCATGCTGACCCCGGGCACCGTGCTGCTGGACGAGGATCTCGCCGAGATCCCGCCGGTCGCCGGCGCCCGCGGCATCCTCGCCTTCCGCGGCGTCCTCCCCCGGGGCTACTACGGCGACCCCGAGAAGACCGCGCGCACCTTCCCGACGATCGGCGAGCACCGCTACGTGATGCCCGGCGACTGGGCCCTGGCGCGCGGCGACGGATCGATCGAGCTCCTCGGCCGGCTCAGCGCCGTCGTCAACACGGGCGGCGAGAAGGTCTTCCCGGCCGAAGTGGAGGAGCAGCTGCTCGCGCACCCCGACATCGACGACGCCGTCGTATTCGGTCTGCCGCATCCGCGATTCGGCGAGGTGGTCTCCGCGATGATCGTGCCCGTCGCCGGCGTCGCCGTCGACCTCGACGCCCTCGCTGCCTACCTCGACGAGCGCCTCGCCGGATACAAGAAGCCCCGCCAGGTCTTCGTGCGCTCGACACTCGCGCGCAGCCAGACCGGCAAGATCGAACTCGCGCGCGTCAAGGCCGACGCCGCCGCCGAACAGGCAGAACGGATGCAGGGAGCACGATGACCATCGATCTGAATGCCGTCACCGCGATCGACGTGCACGTGCACGTGCAGATCGACGACAGCGGGCGCACCGCATCGCCGCCCGCCCTGACCGCCGCCATGGCGGCGTACTTCGGCAGCAGCGAACCGCCGCGCACGGTGGATGCGACCGCGCACTACTACCGCGAACGAAAGATGGCGGCGGTCGTGTTCACGGTGGACGCGACCACCAACCTCGGCCACGCCCCGAACAGCATCGACGACCTCGCCGCGGGCGCCCACCGCAACGCCGACGTGCTGATCCCGTTCGGCAGCGTCGATCCGCTGCAAGGCGATGCGGCGGTCGAGGAGGCACGTCGCCAAGTGGGGGAGCTCGGCGTCCGCGGCTTCAAGTTCCACCCCTCGGTGCAGGGCTTCGACCCGTCCGCCGGGGAGTTCGACCCGCTGTTCTCGACGATCGAGGAGCTCGGCGTTCCGATCATCGTGCACACCGGACAGACCGGCGCCGGCGCCGGCACCCCCGGAGGCTGGGGGTTCCGACTCTCGCTGTCGAACCCGATGCTCCTCGACGACGTCGCGGCCCGGCATCCGGATCTGCAGGTGATCATGGCCCACCCGAGCGTGCCCTGGCAGGACGAGGCGCTCTCGATCGCCACGCACAAGCTCAACACGTGGATCGATCTTTCCGGCTGGTCGCCGAAGTACTTCTCGCCCGCGCTCGTGCGGGCGGCGCGCACGTATCTGAAGCACAAGATGCTCTTCGGCTCCGACATGCCCGCCCTCACCCCTGACCGGTGGCTCAACGACGTGCAGACGCTCGAGTTCCCCGCCGACGTACACGAGATGATCGTCAAGCAGAACGCCGCCCGACTGCTGGGACTGTCGTGACGGGCGCTCCCACCGACGTCTTCGGCTACGCCGCGCGGCTGACGGATGCCGAGGCGGCCAAGCTCAGCGAGCTGAGGGAGCTGCTGGAGCGCAGCGCCCGCCCGCATCTGGCCACCTGGTGGGAGGACGCGCACTGCCCCGCCCACCTCCGACAGGAGATCGCGGCGCTGCACCTCGAGGACGACCCGTCGATCATCGACGCGGACGGCGAACCGCGGCCGCTGTACGTGGGCTTCCGCCACCTCGAGCTCGCCCGCTTCGACATGTCGATCGGCACCCTCTACGGCGGGCAGGTCGGCATGTTCCGCACGCTCGTGCGCCGGGGCGGTTCCCCCGAGCAGGTCGAGCGGTGGGATCGGAGCATCCGCTCGTTCGATCTCACCGGATGCTTCGCGCTCACCGAGCCGGACCACGGCTCCGACGTCGCCGGCGGCCTCGAGACGACCGCGACCCGCCAGGGCGACACGTGGCGCATCGACGGGCACAAACGGTGGATCGGCAATGCGGCGCTGTCCGAGGTGATCGTCGTCGTCGCCCGCGACACCGCCGACGACCGGGTGAAGGCGTTCCTCGTGCCGCGGGAAGCCGAGGGCGTGACGGTGCGCGATGTGACGGGCAAGATCGCGCTGCGGATGGTGCGCAACGGCGACATCGAACTACGCGACGTGCGTGTGCCAGAGAGCGACCGGCTGCAGCGCATCGACTCGTTCGCCGACCTCGCCGCGATCCTCGCCGATCTGCGGTTCGTCGTGGCGTGGAACGCGGCAGGGCTCCAGATCGGCGCGTACGAGGCGGCGCTCGCCTACGCGTCGCGCAGACGGCAGTTCGGACGGCCGATCGCCGGGTTCCAGCTCGTGCAGGAGAAGCTGTCGCGGATGCTGGGCAACGCCACCGCGACGCTCGCGTTGGCCGTGGCGATCACCGACGCCCGCCAGAACGGCGGCGCGGACGAGATGCAGGCCGCGCTCGTGAAGGGCTGGGCCGCCGACCGCGCTCGCGAGACGGTCGCCCTCGCCCGGGAGATCTGCGGCGCCGAGGGCATCCGCGTCGACAACGACGTCGCCCGCTTCTTCGCCGACGCGGAGGCGCTCTACACGTTCGAGGGCACGCGGGAGATGAACGCGCTGATCGTGGGACGCGCCGTCACGGGACTGAGCGCCTTCACACGCTGAGGATCAGGACTCGGGGCGGGCATACCCCGCCGCGGCGAGCTGCCGCGAGATGGAGGTCGCCGTCAGCCGCACCAGATGGATCATGTTCTTGCCGTCCACATCCTGCTCGGTCAAAGCGAGGGAGCACGCGGCGACGACGGAGCCGTCCGCGGCGTAGACGGGAGCGGCCACGCTGATGTGCACGTTGTCCACCTGCCGGTCGCTGACGGCGTAGCCGCTGCGGCGGATGTCGGCGAGTAGACGCTCGAGCAGCACCGGGTCGGTGTAGGTCCGCGAGGTGAAGGCGGTGAGCGGGCGTGCGAGGACCTCCGCCCGCACCTCCTCGGGCGCGTGGGCGAGGAGCACGAGGCCGATCGCCGTCGCGTGCAGCGGATACCTGTTCCCGACGCGGGGCCTCGCCGCGGGCCGACGCGGACTCTGCAGCAGCTCAATCGAGACGAGCTCCAACCCCTCGCGGATCGCGAGGTGCGCGGCGTATCCCGTCGTCTCGTACAGGTCGAGCAGGTAGGGCCGGGCGAGGCGCTGCAGCCCCACCGATCGCGGCGCGAGCGATGCGGTCTCCCACAGACGCAGGCCGATGTTGTAGCGCCCGTCGGCGTCTCGCTCCAGCGCACCCCACTCCGTGAGGCGCTTCACGATGCGGTGACAGGTCGCGATCGGCAGCCCGGTGCGGCGGGAGATGTCCGAGAGGGACTGACGCACGCGGCCGCCCTGGAACGTGCCGAGGATGGCGAAAGCCCGGTCGATCAGAGAGCGCGCACCGTCATCGGACGTCCCCTCCAGCGCCATCGCCATGCCCCCATCATCGCGGATGCTTCCCGCCCTGGCTATGTCCCGTTTCCGCTGGGCGGAACTCGCCGCGCCCCGCCGCATCCGTGCCGCGCCCCGCGCCGGTGGCGGTGGCGGTGGCGGTGCCGGTGGCGGTGGCGGTGCCGGTGGTGCACCCGCATCCGTGTCTCACTTATGCACGCGCAGCGCACCCCAAACGTGCACAACCGAGACACGCAGGGGGATGCGGCACACCGGCCGCGCGGGCGGGCCACCGGCCACATGGGCGGCACACCGGCCGCGCGGGCGGGCCACCGGCCACATGGGCGGCACACCGGGCGGGCGGGCGGGCCACCCGAGGGGTCAGGCGGGCCACCCGCGGGATCGGGCGGCGACGACGCGCGTCAGGCGGTCAAGACGAGCTTCAGCTGCTCGATCGCCCAGTCGAGTTCCGTCGCGCGCACGACGAGCGGCGGCGCGATGCGGATGGTCTGACCGTGGGTATCCTTCACGAGCACGCCGCGCCCGAGCAGTCGCTCGGCGACCTCCCGCGCGGTCCCCTGCGCGGGGTCGATGTCGACGCCGGCCCAGAGTCCCGCCACACGCACCGCGGTCACGCCGTGGCCGACGAGATCGTTCAGCCGTGTCTCGAGGTGCTCACCGAGGGCCTTCGCGCGCTGCTGGAACTCGCCCGTGGCGAGCATCTCGACCACACGATGCCCCACGGCCGCGGCCAGCGGGTTGCCGCCGAACGTCGAGCCGTGCTCGCCCGGACGGATGACGCCCAGCACCGCCGCGTCGGCCGCGACGGCGGACACGGGAAGGATGCCGCCGCCGAGCGCCTTGCCGAGCACGTACATGTCGGGCACGACACCCTCACGCTCGCACGCGAACGTGTACCCGGTGCGGCCGAGGCCCGACTGGATCTCGTCGGCGATGAACAGCACGTTGCGCCGGGTGCAGATCTCGCGCACCGCGGCGAGGTAGCCGGCGGGAGGCACGATGACGCCCGCCTCACCCTGGATCGGCTCGATCAGCACGGCCGCGGTGTTGTCGGTGATGGCCGCCTCGAGCGCGTCCGCGTCGCCGAACGGCGCCGCCACGAACCCGGGCGTGAACGGACCGAAATCGCCGCGCGCCTCCGGGTCGTCGCTGAAGCCGACGATGGTCGTCGTCCGCCCGTGGAAGTTGCCGCCTGCCACGACGATCTCGGCCGCGCCCGCGGGGACGCCCTTCACCCGGTACGCCCACGCACGGGCGACCTTGATCGCGGTCTCGACCGCCTCGGCACCCGTGTTCATGGGCAGGACGAGGTCCTTGCCGCAGAGCTCGGCGAGCGCCGAGGCGAACACGCCCAACTGATCGTTGTGGTACGCCCGGCTGGTGAGCGTGAGGCGCGTGAGCTGCTCCTGCGCGACCGCCACGATCGCGGGATGCAGGTGTCCGAAGTTGAGGGCGGAATACGCCGAGAGCAGGTCGAGGTAGCGCTTGCCCTCGACGTCGGTGACCCACGACCCCTCGGCGCGAGAGATGACGACCGGCAGCGGGTGGTAGTTGTGGGCGAGGTGCGCGTCCTCGGCCGTGATGATGTCGCTCGTGGTGGTGTCGAGCACGGACATGTCGGTCTCCTTCATCGACGTCATCGACGCAGCTCGAGCGTGCAGCACTTGATGCCGCCGCCGCCGAGCAGCAGCTCGGACAGATCGATCAGCACGGGGTTGTAGCCGCGCTCGCGCAGCTGCGCCTCGAACCCCTTCGCGCGGGGCGAGATGAACACGTTGTAGCCGTCGCTGGCGGAGTTCAGCCCGAAGACGTCGCCGTCCGCATCCGAGACGCGGATGGCGTCGGGGTAGCGCTCGGCGAGGATCTTCTGGCTCTCCTCGTCGAACGCACCGGGGAGGTAGGCGATGTTCGCCTTCTCGACGCCGCCCGGACCTTCGACCGGATCGAGCACGGCGATCGCGGTGTCGAGGTGGTAGAACCGCGGATCCACGAGCGTGAGCGAGACGACCTCACGGCCGAACACCTCTCCGACCTCGCGGTGGCTGTCACCGGTCGAGCGGAAGCCGGTGCCGGCGAGGATCGTGTTACCGACCAGCAGGAAGTCACCCTCGCCCTCGTTGACCTCCTCGGGCCGGGCGACGCGGAACCCGTTGGCGGCGAACCAGTCCATGAACGGCTCCGCCTCCTCGGCGCGCTCCGCGAAGCGGAACTTCGGGCCGTAGGCGGTGCCGTCGATGACGAAGCCGCCGTTGGCCGTGTAGACCATGTCGGGAAGCCCGGGCACGCCGTCGATGAGGCGAACCTCGTGGCCGAGAGCGACGTAGGCGTCGTGCAGCGTCTGCCACTGCGCGACGGCCTTGGCCGTGTCGGTCGGGTCGGCAGGCCGCATCCACGGATTGATGGAGTAGCTGACCGTGAAGTGCTCGGGACGGCACATCAGGTAGCTGCGACGCTGGGCGATACGGGATGAGGGCACAGATGCGGTGGACATTCAGCTCCTTCGGCACACGGCGGACGCTGTCCTGGGGCCCGGCGGAGCTGTCAGAGAGCCGGCGACACGGGCACGCCGGATGACATTCTCGCACGACGAGACGCCTCGCGACCGGAAGCGTGCAGCCGGATGCGGTCGTGCCAGTCTGGAGAACACACCACCTGTCGAAGGAGACCCATGAAGCAGCGCACCCTCGGCCCGTTCTCCGTCTCGGCCATCGGCCTCGGAGCCATGCCTCTCTCGATGAACAACGACAACGAACTTCCCGACCGGCAGAGCGCGATCGCGACCGTGCACGCGGCCCTCGACGCCGGCGTGACGCTCATCGACACGGCCGACATCTACGCCCCCAGCTGGGACGCGATGGGGCACAACGAGGAGCTCGTCGCCGAGGCCCTCGCCTCCTGGGGCGGCGACAGATCGTCGATCGTGGTGACGACGAAGGGCGGCATCACCCGCACCGAGGAGAAGGACTTCGGCCGCGACGGCTCGCTCCCCTATCTGCGCGGCGCCGTCGAGTCGTCGCTGCGCCGCCTCGGCACCGACGTCATCGACCTGTACCAGTATCACCGCCCCGACCGCTGGATCGTCTACGGCGAGATCATGCAGAACCTCAAGACCCTGCACGAAGAGGGCAAGGTGCGGGCCCTCGGCATCTCGAACGCGAGCATCGAGGAGATCCAGATCGCCCAGGAGGTGCTCGGCGATGCGCTCGTCAGCGTGCAGAACGAGTTCTCGCCGCGCCACCCCGGCAGCTACAAGGAGCTGACCCACTGCGCGGATGCGGGACTCGCGTTCCTCCCCTGGAGCCCGCTCGGCGGCACCGGCGGCGGCGGACGCTCGGTCGGCGAGCGCTTCCGCGTGTTCTCCGAGGTCGGCGAGGCACACGGCGTCAGCCCGCAGCAGGTGGTGCTCGCGTGGGAGCTCGCGCTCGCCGACACCGTGATCCCGATTCCGGGTGCGCGGCGCGCCGCATCCATCACCGACAGCGCCAAGGCGGCCGACCTGGAGCTGTCCGCGGACGAGATCGAGCGGCTGTCGTTCTCTGTGGGCATCGACGCCTGATCACCCGGCGGCGGGAGGACGAACGCGCGGCGAGCGGAGGAGGTGCCCGCGCGCGTTCGCTCCCCCGCCGCCACTCCTCCGCCTCCCCAGGCGGAAGCGTCAGCCGAGGGCGATCGCACTCCACGAGACCGGCGGCAGCGAGAGCGTAAGCACGCCGTCCGCGAGCGCGACCGAGTCGTTCACCCGGGGCGCGACGCGCTCGGGGGCCTCGAGCGTGTTCTTCGCGTACACATCGTCATCCGACAGGGTGTGCGCCTCGAGCACACCCACTTCTCCGAGCGCGGTGACGTCCACCGAGACCTCGATCGACTCGGTCGTCGACCGGTTGACGAAGAACACGGCGCTGCATCCGCTCTCGGCATCGTGGGTGGCGACGGCGTCGACGAGGGGAACCTCGCCGTACGCCTCGGTCAGGTACGTCGGGGCGTCCAGGGTGAGTCGCAGCGCCTCGCCCCGCGCGAGCCGGGACGTGATCGAGAAGGGATAGAACGTGCTCTGACGCCAGGCGATACCGCCCGGCTCGGTCATGATCGGGGCGATGACGTTCACCAGCTGCGCGAGCGAGGCGCTCGCGACACGGTCGGCGTGCTTGAGGAGCGAGATCATCAGGTTGCCGAACACGACCGCATCCGCCACCGAGTAGATGTCCTCGAGCAGACGGGGGGCGATCGGCCAGTTGTCGATGCCGGTGATCTTGTCGACGCCGTGGAAACGGTCGATGTACCAGACGTTCCATTCGTCGAACGAGATGTCGATGCGCTTGCTCGATCCCCGCACCGCTCCGACGTGGTCGGCCGTGGCGACGACCGTCTCGATGAAGCCGTCCATGTCGACCGCGGATGCGAGGAAGCTGCCGAGATCTCCGCCGCGTTCCTCGTAGTACGCGTGGCACGAGATGAGATCGACGTCGTCGTAAGTGTGAGTGAGCACGACGCGCTCCCACTCGCCGAAGGTCGGCATGTGCGCGCTGGAGGAACCGCACACCACGAGCTGAATGTCGGGGTCGAGCTGGCGCATCCCTTTCGCGGTCTGCGAGGCGATCTTGCCGTAGTCATCGGCCGAGCGGTGGCCGAGCTGCCAGGGTCCGTCCATCTCGTTGCCCAGGCACCACATCCGGACGTCGAAGGGCTCCGCGCGCCCGTTGGCGATGCGACGCTCGCTGAGGGCGGTGCCGGAGCGGATGTTGGAGTACTCGAGCAGGTCGAGCGCCTCGAGCGTGCCGCGGGTGCCGAGGTTGACCGCCATCATCAGGTCGCTGCCGACCTTCTCCAACCACGAGGAGAACTCGTGCAGCCCCACCTCGTTGGTCTCCGTGGAGTGCCAGGCCAGGTCGAGTCGGCGAGGGCGCAGTTCGCGGGGACCGACCGAGTCCTCCCAGCGGAAGCCCGAGACGAAATTGCCTCCGGGGTAACGGATGGTGTCGACGCCGAGCTCCTTCACCAGTTCGATGACGTCCTGGCGGAACCCGTCCGCATCGGCGGTGGGGTGACCGGGTTCGTAGATGCCGTCGTAGACGTGCCGGCCGAGGTGCTCGACGAACCCGCCGAAGATCTTGCGGCGGATCGGCCCGATCGCGAACGCGGGGTCGAGGGTGAGGCGTGCAGCGGGCATGGATGTGCTTTCTGTCGAGGAGGTCGGGGTCGATTCGCGGCCGGATGCGGTCACTTGACGCTGCCGAGGGTCAAGCCGCCCTGCCAGTAGCGCTGCAGCAGCAGGAACGACAGCAGCAGTGGCAGCACCGAGATGAAGGCGCCGGAAGTGATGAGGTTCCACACCTGCTCGCCGCCCGCCCCGGCGTTCGAGAGGGCGAGCCAGCGGTTGAGGCCCACCGTCACCGGCAGAGTGTCGGGGTTGGTGAGCATCGCCAGCGGCAGGAAGAAGTTGTTCCACGTGCCCACGATCGACAGCAGGAGCACCGTGACGATCGCGGGGCGCAGCAGCGGCAGCACGATCCGGGTGAAGGTGCGCCACTCCCCCGCACCGTCGATGCGCGCCGCCTCCAGCAGTTCGTCCGGCACAGTGTCCTGCGTGTACACGCGCATGAGGTAGACGCCGAAGGGATTCAGCAGCGAGGGCAGGATGACGGCCCAGCCGGTGTTCACGAGCCCGTACTGGCTGAGCAGCATGAACTGCGGGATGACCAGGGCCGTGAGCGGCACCATGACCGAGCCGAGGATCATGCCGAAGACGAACCCGCGCCCGCGGAAGCGGTACTTGGCGAATCCGTAGCCTGCGAGCACCGCGACCACCGTCGCTCCGAGACCCGACACGAACGCGTAGAGGAACGAGTTGCCGAGCCACCTCCAGTAGATACCGCCCTGGTGCTCGAACAGGCCCGCCAGGTTCGTGAAGAACTGGGCGGGATCGTCGAACCAGAAAGCCGGGCTGGAGAAGAGGCCGCCGGTGCTCTTGGTCGAGGCTACGAACAGCCACCAGATCGGGATGACGAAGTACAGGGCGAGGATCAGCAGCAGGACGTGCGAGCCGATGCGCCGTCCACCCTGCATCCGGATGCGGTGGCGCCGGGCATCGCGGCGCGCGGCGCGGTCGAGTCGTGGGGTGCCTGCGGTCACGACGGCGCGGGTGTGGTCTGTCACGGCAGTGGGGATGGCCATCACTTCAGTCCGCTCTGCTTGCGCGTCAGGAACAGGAACCCGAACGATCCGATGAAGACGACGATCGCGAGGGAGAACGCGATGGTCGAGGCGTAGTTGAACTGGCTGTAGCTGAAGGCCAGCGCATAGGCGTACATGTTGGGGGTGTACTCCGCGGGGAGCGCCCCGGACGCGATCGATCTCAGCACCGTCGGTTCCGTGAAGAACTGCAGGGTGCCGATCAGCGCGAACGTGATGACCATGACCATCGAGGACGAGATCATCGGCACCTTGATGCGCGTCGCGATCTGCCAGCCGCTCGCGCCGTCGATGCGTGCCGCCTCGTAGATGGCGGGGTCGATCGAGCGCAGGGCGGCGTAGATGACGATCATGTAGTAGCCGGACCATTGCCATGTCACGACGTTCACGAGACTGCCGAAGATCGTGTCGCTCGCAAGGAAGTTCGGCGCATCCAGTCCGAACAATCCGAAGATGGTCCCTGCCGGGCCGAAGCGGGGGCTGTAGAGGAAGCTCCACATCAGCGCGCCGATGACCACGGGGATCGCGTACGGGGCGAAGATCAGCAGTCGCGAGAGCTTGGAGAGCCAGGTCGCGAGGTTGTCGAGAACGAGGGCCGCCACCAGAGCGACCAGCAGCTGCGCCGGGATCATGACGATCGCATACAGTGCCACTCGCCCGAGCCCGCCCAGGAACAGCGGATCGGTGAAAGCCTTCAGGTAGTTGTCGATGCCGACGAACTTCGTGCCGGTGGCCAGCGTGGAGCTGAACAGGCTCATCCCGAACGCGTAGATCAGCGGGAACACGAGGAAGGCGGCGAAGACGACGAGGAACGGGGCGATGAAGAGCCAGCCGACGCGTTGGCGGCGGATGTGGCCGCTGGCGCGTCGCGGCGCGGCGATGGCGTGCGTGGACATGAGAGCTCCCTGCGGGCGTGGACGAACGGGCGGATGCGGTGGGCCGACACACGGCCGGCCCACCGGCCGATCAGCCGAGCGTGAAGCCCTGATCCTTCGCGTACTGCTCGAGCGTCGTCTGGAGATCGTCCAGTGCGGGCGCGGCATCCTTGGACTTATCCACGACGACCGCGGTCACCTGCTGCTGCAGCTGGTCGTAGGCGTAGTTCTGGAACGGGCTGAAGGTGAAGCCGCTGTAGCCTGCCGCCGCGGGGAGGAAGACCTCCTTGTTGATCTGCTGCCCGCCGAAGAAGGGGTACTCGAGGTCGCGGAAGTAGTCCGACTCCAGGATGGGCTTCCACAGCGGGAACAGCGCCGCCTTCTCGATACCGATCTTCCAGGCCTCCTCGGTGCCGAAGATCTCCTTGGCCACGGTGGCTGCCGCCTCCTTGTCCTTGGCCTGACTGGTCACCGCGAAGGTCGAACCGCCCCAGTTGACCTGCACCGGCTGGGCCGCATCCCACTGCGGGATGGGAGCTGCGCGCCACTGTGCGCTCTCGTCGGTCCCCTCGAGACCCTGGAGGTAGCCGGGACCCCAGGCGGCGGCGACGTAGATCGCGTACGACCCGTCCACCAGCTTCGTGTTGTAGTCCGCGGTGAATGCCTCATCGACCGCGACCAGCCCCTTGGTGGCGAGGTCCTGCCAGTACGAGAGCACCTTCTTGGAGCCGGCGTCGTTGACGTCGATCGAGATGTCCTGCGGCGACGCACTGTCGTACTGGAAAGGCGCGGAACCGGCCTGCGCGAACAGCGCCTGCGTGAAGGCGCGACCGTTGGGCGGGAAGTTGGCCAGGACGCCGGGGGCTCCGGCATCCTTCAGCTTCTGCGCGGCGTCCGCGAACTCCGCCCACGTCGTCGGCGCTGCGATGCCGTACTTGTCGAGGATGTCCTTGCGATAGAGCATGCCCATCGGGCCGCCGTCGACCGGGATCGCGTAGACGGCGTCACCGCTGGAGACGTCCTTCCAGGCACCATCCGTGTAGTTCGCCTTGACGTCTGCTGCGCCGTACTGCGAGAGGTCGACGAGCGCGTCGCGGATGGAGAAGCTCGAGAGCACCTCCGCCTCCAGCATGATGACGTCGGGAGCGCCCGAACCGGACTCGATCGAGGTCGAGAACTTCGTGTACTCGTCGTTGCCCTGACCGGCATTGGTCCAGCAGATCTGGACGTCGTCGTGGTTCTCGTTGAACAGATCGACGACGTCCTCGAAGGACGGGTACCAGGCCCACACCGAGACCTGCGTGGCGTCGGGCTTGAGGATCTTGTTCGTGCACGATGCCTCGGCGGAGCCGGATGCCGCGCATCCGGTGAGCGCCGCGGCGGCCACGGCGACGACGCCGAAGCCGGCGATGAGTCTGTTCTTCATGGGGCTGTGTGCTTCCTCTCGCGGTGCGGACAACTGTGTCTCGCGTCAGTGGATGCGGTCAGCCCGGCATCTTCCCGTGCCACGCTGCACCCGCTTTACAACGTTGTAAGTAAACGTTGTAAATGCATGATGCCGCGCGGGGACGGACTGTGTCAAGAGGTCAGTCGCGCGGCGCGTCGCCGGGCGCCGACTCCCGGCGCACGAGGCGGAAGTCGGCCAGCAGCCGCCGCGCGGGGCCCTGCTCACCGGGGCTCGCAATGCGCGCGAGAAGCGTCTCGACGGCCGTGCGCGCGATCCAGTCCTGCCCCGGATCGATCGTCGCAAGCGAAGGGATCGAGTACTGCGCCTCGTCGAGATTGTCGAAGCCCACGACCCACACGTCGTCGGGAACGCGCAGTCCGAACTCCTGCAGGGCGCGCATCGCGCCCAGCGCCAGAGTGTCGTTCAATCCGAAGACCGCATCGAACGTGACCCCCCGATCGAGCATCTCGCGCATGGTGTCGGCGCCGTTGGCGCGGTGCCACATCGTGGTGTAGCCGACCAGCGTGTCGTCGTAGGCGATGCCCGCCGCATCCAGGGCCTCGCGGTACCCCGCCAGCCGGAGACCCGCCGAACCGATGACCTCGCCCGCGTGGGCGCCGACGACGGCGATCCTGCGCCGCCCCTGGGCCAACAGGTACTCGGTCGCCGCGCGCGCGGCCGCCACGTTCTGCATGGTGACGTGATCGCTCGGGCCGTCGAAGATGCGCTCACCCAGCAGCACGAGCGGATAGAGCACGTCGAGGTACGCCACATCCTCCTGCCCCATACCCAAGGGGCTGAAGATGAGCCCGTCGGTGAGGCCGCGCCGAGGCGAGCGCAAGAGCTCGATCTCACGCTCCCGGTCGCCGCCGGTCTGCTCGACCAGCACGCCGACCCCGCGACTCTCCGCCTGCTGGATGATGGTCGCGGCGAGCTCGGCGAAGTAGCTCAGCCCCAGATCCGGGACCGCGAGCGCAAAGGCGCCGGTTCGCCCGCTGCGCAGGTTCCGGGCAGTGAGATTAGGGGTGTAATCGAGCTCCGCGATCGCCTGCTCGACGCGCTCACGCGTAGCGGGACGCACGTTCGGGTGATGGTTGATCACGTTCGAGACGGTCTTGATCGAGACCCCGGCGAGACGGGCGACGTCGTGCAGTGTCGGTGTCATCGCTCCCCCATCCGCTCACTGTACAACGTTGTACTGGTGCGACTCCGCCGCTCGCCCTCGGGGCACCCCGCCCCTGGCGCCCTGCGGATACACGACGGGTCTATGATCAGACGTCCGATAGTTGCGGATAGTCAACTTTTTCCGCCTCATCCCACCGGAGGCTCCATGTCCGAGACTGCGCGCACCGACCAGCCCGTGATGACGCACCGCGCCATCCTGCTGGTGATCTTCGGCCTCATGGCCGGCATGTTCCTCTCCGCCCTCGACCAGACGATCGTCGGCACGGCGATCCGCACGATCGGCGACGACCTGCACGGGCTGAGCCTGCAGGCATGGGTGACGACGGCCTACCTGATCGTCTCGACGATCGCCACACCCATCTACGGCAAGCTCTCCGACATCTTCGGCCGCCGACCGCTGTTCCTCTTCGCGATCATCGTGTTCATCGTCGGCTCCGTGCTCGCGAGCTTCTCGACCGACATGGTGCAGCTCGCCGCCTTCCGCGCGGTACAGGGCCTCGGCGCCGGCGGTCTCATGTCGATGCCCCTGGCGATCATGGGCGACATCCTCGCGCCCCGCGAGCGGGCCAAGTACCAGGGTTACTTCCTGGCCGTCTTCGGCATCTCGAGCGTCATCGGCCCCCTCGTCGGCGGGCTCTTCTCCGGCGCGAACCAGATCCTGTGGATCGCCGGATGGCGCTGGGTGTTCCTCATCAATGTGCCCATCGGCATCATCGCCCTGTTCATCGTCGTGCGCTTCCTGCACATTCCGCACCACCCGCGCGAATCCGTGCGCATCGACTGGTGGGGTGCGGCACTCGTCGTGGTCACCCTCGTCCCGCTGCTGTTGGTGGCCGAACAGGGCCGCGAGTGGGGCTGGGACTCCCCCATCGCGATCGCCTGCTACGTCGTGGGCGCTCTGGGTGCGGTGGCGTTCGTGTTCGTCGAGCGCGCCATGAAGACGGATGCGCTCATCCCGCTGACGCTCTTCCACTCGTCGACGTTCTCGATGGCGACCGTCATCGGCGTGCTCGTGGGCTTCGGCATGTTCGGTGCGATGCTGACGCTGCCGCTGTATCTGCAGCTCGTGCTGGGCGCCACGCCCACCGAGAGCGGCTTCCAGATGCTGCCGATGATCCTCGGACTCATGATCGCCTCGATCGCGAGCGGTCAGATCATCGCGCGCACCGGTCGGTACCGCATGTTCCCGATCCTCGGCACGCTGTTCCTGTCGGGCGGATACGTGCTGCTGACCTTCCTCCGCGTCGACAGCTCGTACTGGTTCCTCGCCGGCGCCATGCTGCTGCTCGGCCTCGGCCTCGGCCAGCTCATGCAGACGTTGACGATCGCCAGCCAGAACTCCGTCGGGCTGCGCGACATGGGTGTGGCCACGAGCGCGTCGACCTTCTTCCGTCAGATCGGCGGAACCCTCGGCACCGCCGTGCTCCTCTCGCTCCTGTTCACGCTGGTGCCTGCGAACATCCAGAACTCGTTCGCCGACGAAGGGACCGTCACGAACGCGCTGGAGGCGGCGCTCGATCCCGCCGTCACTCAGGCGCCCGAGAACGCGGCGATCATGAAGACGATCTACGACCCGATTGTCGCGAACCTGCAGCAGGCGGCGAGTGCCGCATCCGTCGATCTGTCGAACGAGGCCGCCCGCGAGGCGTTCGTCGCACAGGCCGTGCCGCAGGTGCAGGAGGCTCTCGCCACGAAGAACGACGACCAGAGCTTCGACGGCTCGGTCATGAACGACACCTCATTCCTCAACGGCGCAGACCCCCGCCTGACGGCGCCGATCCTCGTCGGGTTCAACGACTCGGCGACGGTGGTCTACCGCGTGGCGCTGGGTGTCGTGCTGCTCGCCTTCGTGCTGACGCTGTTCTTCCGCACACCGCCGCTGCGGGCGAAGTCCGCGCTGCAGGAGGCGGCGGATGAGGCGGCCGCCGCATCCGAAGCCCACGATCCGGCCGTGCTCGCGCAGGCCGCGGCGGCGGATGCGGGTGCGCTGGTCGCGCCCGACACCGGCCCCGTGCCCACCGCGGACCGACCGCTCACCAGACGCGACGTCCGCGACTGAGTTCCGTCGGCCCCGCTCTCACCGGCGGGACCGACGACGGCGCCCCGCCCGGCATATCCCACTTGCCGCCACTTACCGCACGGCATGTCCCACTTACCGCAGGAATCGGGGCTGATTTCTGCGGCAAGTGGGACATGGATGCGGGAGCCGGCCGGCGCAACGACAGGGCGGCCGGCCCGGGCGATGCTCAGATGACGGCTTCGCTCCAGGCGTCGGGGTTGCCGAAACGGTGCGCGGTGATCGCGATGGCCTGCTCGTGCAGGAACGGCAGCAGCTCGAGCCGCCCGGCCGTGGTGACCGGATTCGCGTAGACGGCGAGATCCGGGTCTCCCGCGATCGCCTCGGCGAGGGCGCGGTGCAGGATCTCGGTCTCGGATGCGGGTCCCACCAGGCGTGCCCGCGCGACGCGCGGCTTGACGCTGATACCGGCGGCATCCGCCTCGGCGCGGGTCAGGCGTTCGATCCATTGCGCGTCCGTCTCGACGTGCACCGTGAGGCCCGCCTCGCCCAGCGCGCGGCGCACGGCAGGCGGAAGCCCCGTCGCCGTGCTGAGGGATGCGGCGGAGCCCGCGCGCAGGGCGGCGAGAGCGACGCGCAGCACCTCCTGCACCTCCGCGCCCGCGGTCGCCCGCACGGCCGCATCGACCGAGCGGTACCGGAACAGGTTCCGCTCGACGCCGAGGCCCGTCACATCCTTGATGCGGCCGAACTCCCGATCCCACTCCACGGCATCCGACAGCGCGGCACGGCGCAGCCATTCGAACCGTTCGTAGTCCAGCGACGGCTGGGCGGCTTCGATGATGGCGGTCATGCGCGAGTCGAGCCCGCGCAGGTGCAACGTCGTCGATCCGCCGGCGGCGGTGGGTCGCCAGCTGCCGAGGCCGATCAGGTAGTTCGGACCGCCGGCCTTCGTGCCCGCGCCCACCGATGACCGCTTCCAGCCGCCGAACGGCTGGCGCTGCACGATCGCGCCCGTGATGCCCCGGTTCACGTACAGGTTGCCGGCTTCGACGCGGTCGAGCCACAGCGCGAGGTCATCGGGGTTCTGGGTGTGCAGGCCCGCCGTCAGGCCGTAGGCGACGGCGTTCTGCAACTCGATGGCCTCGGCCAACGACGACGCGTGCATGATGCCCAGAACCGGCCCGAAGAACTCCTCGAGGTGGAAGCGCGACCCCGGCGCGACCCCGGTGCGGATGCCGGGACGCCACAGCCGACCCGCCAGCTCCGGCGCTTGGTCGATCCGCTCGGGCTCCACGAGCCACTTCTCACCGTCGTCGAGCGTGGTCAGCGCCCACGCCAGCTTGCCCTGCGGCGGCTCGATCACCGGGCCGATCTCGGCGGCGGCGTCGGCGGGCGACGCGACCGCGAGGGAGCGCGTGGCATCGACGAGCTGGCGCGCGAAGCGGGTCGAGCGTCCCACCGATCCGACGAGGATCGCGAGGGATGCGGCGGAGCATTTTTGTCCGGCGTGCCCGAACGCGCTCTTGACGAGGTCGGATGCGGCGAGGTCGAGATCGGCCGACGGCATGACGATGATGGCGTTCTTGCCACTCGTCTCGGCCAGCAGCGGAAGGTCGGGCCGCCAGGAGCGGAACAACTGCGCGGTCTCCCAGGACCCGGTGAGGATCACACGGTCCACCGCGGGGTGGGCGATGAGCTGCTCCCCCAGTTCGCCCTCGTCGATGTCAACGAGAGCGAGCAGGTCGCGGGGGATGCCCGCATCCCACAGCGCTTCGGCGACGACGGCCGCCGAGCGGCGCGCCTGCGGGGCGGGCTTGAACACCACTCCGGATCCGGCCGCGAGGGCCGCGAGCACACCTCCCGCGGGGATCGCGAGAGGGAAGTTCCACGGCGGCGCGACGACCGTCAGGCGGGCCGGGACGAAGACGGCGCCGGCGACCCGATCCAACTCGCGCGCGGTCGCCGCGTAGTAGTTGGCGAAGTCCACCGCCTCGCTCACCTCGACATCCGCCTCGGCGAGCACCTTGCCGGTCTCGGATGCGGCGACTTCGATGAGCAGGTCGCGGCGCGCCTCGAGCGAGCGCGCCGCCGCCTGCAGCACCACGGCACGGTCGGCTGCCGGCAGCGTCCCCCAGCCGGCGGCCGCGTCACGCACTCGCGCGATCGTGCGCTCGAGCGTGTCGGTGTCGCCGACGCGGGCGCCGCCGATGGTCGCGTCGCCGGCGGTCGAGGTCTCGATCCGCTCGATGATGCGCTGCGCCCACTCGCGGTTCGCCGGAAGCGCCGGATCGGTGTCGGCCGCGGGGCGGAAACCGGGCGCGCCGTGCACGCCGGCGTTCGATTCGCGCGGGGAGAAGACCGCCGTCTCGACGAACTCCGCTCCGCCGAACAGGACGGAGTGCGCGTCGGGTTCGGTGCGGTCGGCGGCGATGCCGAGGACTGCCTGGGTGAGGCCGGCGACCTCCTGCGTGGGTGCCGGGTCGCGCAGGATGGCGGGCTCGGCCGCATCCGGCGCGCTCTGCAGGCGGTTCTGCCCGCGACGGGGCCCGGTGCGCAGCGCCGCATCCGTCGACCGCTCGATCGAGGCGAGGAAGCGGTCGCGCTCCCGCGCGAACAGCTCCGGATCGGTGTCGAGATCGAACGCGGCGGAGAGGAAGTTCTCGCTGGAGGCGTTCTCCTCGAGTCGGCGGACGAGGTAGCTGATCGCCACGTCGAACTCGTCGGGACGCACGACCGGCACGTACAGGAGCACGGCGCCCACCTCGCGCGAGACCGCGGCGACCTGACCGGCGGCCATACCCAGGAGCATCTCGAACTCGATGCGCTCGCGCACGCCCCGCTCTCCGGCGAGGAGCCACGCGTAGGCGACGTCGAAGAGGTTGTGACCGGCGACACCCACGCGCACCGCGGCGGCGTGATCGGCATCGAGCGCCCAGTCGAGGCACCGCAGATAGTTCGCGTCGGTGTCGAGCTTCGTGTCGTAGGGCGCCTGCGGCCAGCCGTGCATGATCGCATCGACGCGCTCCATCGCAAGGTTCGCGCCCTTGACCAGACGCACCTTGATGCCGGAGCCGCCGCCCGCGACGCGCTGCCGGGCCCACGCGGTCAGCTCCCGCAGAGCCGGGAGCGCGTCAGGCAGGTACGCCTGCAGCACGATGCCCGCCTCGAGAGCTGAGAGTCGCTCGTCCTCGAGGATGCGGGTGAACACCGCGATCGTGAGGTCGAGGTCGCGGTACTCCTCCATGTCGAGGTTGATGAAGGTGCCGTCGGCGGCGGCGCTCAGATACAGCGGCAGCAGACGCTCGACGACGCGCTCGATGACCTCGGCGAAGGCCCAGAGCGAGATGTGCCCGGCGATGGCCGAGACCTTGACCGAGACGTAGTCGACGTCGGGTCGGCGGATGAGCTCGTGGATGCCGTCGAGCCTGCGCCGTGCCTCGTTCTCGCCGAGTACGGCCTCGCCCAGCAGGTTGAGGTTCAGCTTCGCGCCGCCTTCGCGCAGCTTGCCGATCGCCGCACCGAGCTTCTCGGGGCGCGCATCGACGATGAGGTGGCCGACCATGTCGCGAAGGGCGCGGCGGGCGATCGGTACCACCGGCGTCGGCACCGCGGGGGCGACCGCCCCGCCGACCCTCACCGCGGAGCGCAGGTACCAGGGCAGGAAGTCGGGCACGAGCGGAGCGATGCGGCTGAGGTTCGCCGCCGCGGCGGAGAGGCTCTCGGGACGCATGACGCCGTCGACGAACCCGATCGTGAACGGGAGTCCGTTGGGGTCGCGCAGCACTCCCGCGAGGCGTTCCGCGGCGGGGTCGGCATGGGCGTCTGCTGCTTCGGTGACCCAACGGCGCGCGAGGGTGACCGCGTCGTCGGCGAGGGATGCGGGACGCGGCGCTCGTGGCGCCCCCGCCTCGGTGCTGGAGGACATGCGCTCAGCCTACGTCGGGGCCCTGCGGCCCCACGGGCGTGACACGAGCCCGCCGGCGGCGCCGGATCAGCGCCAGATGCTGGGGGCGGGGCGACGCGTCGAGGGGAGTGCCACATCCTCGGCCCAGCGCAGCATCCACTCCTCGGGAGCAGGCACGGTGGCGGGATCCTGCCCGAGCGCCTCGAACAGCTCCGCGAGACCGACCGTGCCGCCCGAGCGGCGCACGAACCGTCCGCGCGCGATGAGCTGTGCGTAGATCTCGCCGTCGACGACAGCGCGGTGCTCGAGGTAGACGGCGCGGTCGTCGGCGGCGATGACGCGTGACTCCACGTCGAAGCGCTGCCACAGGTGCAGCGACTTGCGATAGCTGATGGTCGCATTGGCGACGACCGGGTACCAGCCGCGCTCGCGCATGAGGTCCCAGAGCCCGGTGCGCATGAGCAGGTCGAAGCGTCCGAGGTCGAACAGCGACAGGTACCGCCCGTTGTTCATGTGCCCCACGACGTCGAGGTCGGTGGGAAGCGTCGTCAGCCGGATACGGCCGACGCCGAGCGAGTCCATCGCACCTTCGCGACGGTAACGGCGGCGGGAGGAGGCGAGCAGAAGCAGGGTGCGCCAGATCACGTTCACGACGACAGATCGTAGGAGAAGGCAGACGGCGGCGGGATTCGATTGTGCGATCCCGACAGCGGCGGCGGCCGCATCCGGCTCGTCGCTGGTGGCCCGCAATGACCCGGCGCAGTCGATTTCCGCCGTTCGAGCCGCCCGCGTAGAGTCTGGCCATGGAAGCCGACCTCACCACCGATGTGATCGTCCGCCCGGTACGCGATGTGGACGCCGAAGCCCTCGGTCGCGTGCACGCCACGTGCTGGCACGAGACCTACGACCACCTGATCAGCAAGGCCGCACTGGAGCGCGTCTCGCCCCGGAGGCTCGCCGAGCTCTGGACCCACTGGGCCGAGCAGGGCCCCGACTACCGCATGTCCGCCGCGCTCGTGGAGGGCGAGATCGTGGGCTTCGTGGGCTCGGGCCCCGCGCGCGACGAAGACGCACCGCGCGAGCGCGAGCTGTACTTCATCTACCTGCTGGATGCGTGGCACGGGACCGGCATCGGCCAGAAGCTCTTCGACGCCGCGGTCGAGGAGGGCGAAGGGCTGTATCTCTGGGTCGCCGAGGACAACCCCCGCGCCCACCGCTTCTACACGCGCAACGGTTTCGCCCTCGACGGCGCGACACACACGGAGCCGTTCCTCGGCGAGACGCTGACCGAGGTCCGCTTCACCCGCTGACTCGGGGCCCGCATCCGCCGCCCCGCTTTTTTCGCGAGACTGCATCTTCGTCACGAGATCACGGTATTCACCCGTGATCTCGTGGCAAGGATGCAGTCTCGCGGCCGTTTGACCGGAGACGCGGATCAGCGGGAGCTGACCGTGCCGAAGAGCCGCGCGATGGGTGCGAGCACGAGAGGACGCGCGGCGATCCATCCGCCCGTCATCACGAGCACGGATGCGGCGAAGATCCAGAACCCGGCCCAGTTGTCCGCGTAGGCGGTGGGATCCGTCGACCCCTGCGCGGCGTACATGTGGTTGAGGTTGCGCAGCGCACCGGTCGCGAAGACGAGAGCGACGTGCACGATGATGAACGCGACGAAGAAGAGCATCACCGGGAAGTGCACCTTGCGCGCCCACTCGATCGGATAGGCGCGGTTCAGGGCCTCCGCCTTGCGCGGCCACAGTCCGCTCATCCGTACCCCCGTCAGGATCGCGAGCGGCGCGGCGACGAACACCGTGGTGAAGTAGGCGAGCTGCTGGAGGCTGTTGTAGTTCACCCAGCCGTTCTCGGTCGGCCAGTCCAACGACGCGTACTGCAGCATCGCCGACAGAGCGTTGGGCAGCACTTCCCAACTGGTCGGCACGATCCGCATCCACTGCCCCGTCACGAACAGGAGCACGAGGAACACGAGCCCGTTCACGAGCCACAGCAGGTCGAGCGACTGGTGGAACCAGATCGTCAGGCTCGTCTTGCGCTTGCTGTTCCATCGCGGCGTCCAGAACGCTGACGGTCGCTTCTCGCGCCGCACCTGCAGACCCGACCGGATGATCAGCAGCATGAAGAACGCATTGAGGAAGTGCTGCCACCCCAGCCATGCGGGAAGCCCCACGGGGGCGCTCTCGGGCAGGTGGTACTCGCCCGGGTAGGTCGCGAGGAAGTCGCGCAGCGGGTCTAGCGAGACGAGCCACCGCGTCGCGAACACGATCATCGCGAGCGCGAACAACACCCCCGCGCCGGCGACGATGGAGGCGCCCAGCCATTGCAATGCGGTGAACGGACCGTAGCGGCGGGGCTGTGGCCTCGGTGCCGGGCGCTCGAACGCGGCGCGTCCGGGGAAGACGGTCGGCGTGAACGGCAGCGGCTCCCGCATCCGTTCGACGTCCATACTCCCCTGTTCGAGGGACTCCGGATGCGGCTCCGCGCCCGATTCCGGCGCAGGTCGCGTCTCTTGAACACTCGCCATGGGCGTGACCGACACGGGCGCCGCTCCGGCGGGCGCCGCTCCGGCGGGCGTCACGGATGCGGGCGTCACGGGTGCGGCGGGTGCGGTGTCCGCGGCGGCGGCGGACTCCGTGGCGGATGCGGGTGCCGCGGCGGCGGCCGCGTTGGTGGCGGCGGCCGCGTCCGTGGTGCGCGCCGGAGAGGCGGCCGGCCGCATCCTCCCCGCCGGAGGCCAAGGCTCGCCGCCCGCAACGCGAGGCAGTCCCCGCCGGACGTGCTTGGCCCCCCGTTCCCCTGCGGGAGGTCCGCCGGCCGCGCCGCCGGATCCGGATACCTGAACGGCGGCAGACGCGAGCACAACCGAGGCGGGGGGCCACGGATCACCCCCCGCTGTCCTCGGCAGCCCTCGGCGCATCGGTCGCTGAGCATGTTCGCCTGTCACAGATCGCGGGGGTACCCCGCGATCTGTGACAGGCGAAGGAAGAGGCGACGTGGGGACGCCGCGAGCATCGGGGGCATCGGCGCCACCGGCGACGTCGCCACCACTCGCGACAGGGGAACCGTCGGCACCATCCGCGGTGGCGACAGCCGCGACGAAGGATGCGGGGGGCCACGGCTCCCCGCCGGCGACGCGCGGAAGTCCCCGGCGCACCCGACGCGGGCGATCCTCCACGCTCAGCCTCGCTTCGCCGCGAGGGCGTCGATGAGCTGCGGCACCACCTGGAACACGTCGCCCACGACACCGAAGTCCGCGATCTGGAAGATCGGCGCATCGGCGTCCTTGTTGACGGCGACGATGGTCTTCGCCGTCTGCATGCCCGCCCTGTGCTGGATGGCGCCCGAGATCCCGAGCGCGACGTACAGCTGCGGCGACACCGAGACGCCGGTCTGGCCGACCTGATGCTCGTAGGGGATGTAGCCCGCATCCACCGCCGCGCGAGAGGCGCCCACGGCGGCGCCGAGCGCATCGGCGAGCTGTTCCACGAGGGCGAACTTCTCCGCCGATCCGAGTCCGCGTCCGCCCGAGACGACCCGCGTCGCTCCTCGCAGCTCTGGCCGCGACGAGGACTTCTCCACCACCTCGGCCGACAGCACGGATGCGGTCGGCGCACCGGAGGCAGCCACGGCGAGCTCCGTCACGACCGACTCGACCGCCGCCGCACGGTCTTCCACTGCCCCCTGACGCACGGTCGCCACGAGCGGCCCGAACGTCGCCGCCGCGTCGACGGAGTACGCCCCGCCGTACACCGAGTGGTGCGCGATGATCCCCTCCTCGTCGCGATCGAGGCCGACCACGTCGACGGCCAGGGCCGCACCGATCCGCGCCGCCAGCCGACCCGCGACATCGCGCCCGTCAAGCGAGTGAGAGACGAGCACCGCTTCGGGGACGACCTGGGCCACGGCGGCGGCGAGTGCGTCGATCTCGGCGAGGCCGAGCCCCTCGCCGGAGGGCGCGACCAGCACGTGGCCCGCGCCCCACTGCCCGGCCGCTTTGGCGAGCGACGCATCGCCCACGACGAGCGCGACGGGTGTCCCCACGCGGGATGCGGCCCCGATGAGTGCGGCCCCGGATGCGGCAAGTCCCCCTGCTGCCGAGGCCTCGAGCAGCACCAGGACGGCGTCGTCGGCGAAGTCGGTCATCGTCGTCACCTCTCAGACCAGGCGGTTCTGGATCAGGAACTCGGCGAGGCGGTTGCCACCGTCGCCGTCGTCGACGATCACCTGCCCCGCTGCCCGCGCGGGGCGGGGGGCGATGGCGATCATGATCGAGCGTGCGGCCTCGGGATCATCGGCGTCGATCCCGAGGTCGGCGAGCGACATTGTCTCGATGGGCTTCTTCTTCGCTGCCATGACACCCTTGAAGCCCGCCATCCGCGCCTCGGGCATGGCCTCCGTGATCGAGATGACGGCGGGCAGTTCGGCACGGATGCGGCGCACGGCGCCGTCGCCGGGACGGTCACCCTCGACGGCGTCCTCGGCGAGCTCGACGCGGGCAAGGCCCGTCGCCGAGGCCACGTGGAGCCGCTCGGCGATCATGGCGGGGATCACGCCGCCCACGCCGTCGGTGGACTGGTTGCCCGCGATGACGAGGTCGAAACCGGTCCGCTCGATGGCGGCGGCGAGCACCTGGGCGGTGAGTCCGAGGTCGGCACCGCGGAGCGCTTCGTCGACGATCTGCACGGCGGAGCCCGCGCCGAGCGCGAGCGCCTTGCGCAGGGTGGGCGTCGCCTCTTCGGTGGCCATCATCATGGCCACGACCTCGGTGCCCGGATGCGCGTCGGCATAGGAGAGTGCGGCCTCGAGGGCGCGTTCCCCGATCTCGTCGATGACGCGATCGCTGGCGGCGCGGTCGGCGAGTCCGGTCTCGAGATCCAGGACGCGGTCACCGTAGGTGTCGGGGACTTCTTTGACCAGCACGACGATTCTCATGGGGCGGTGCTCCTTCGACAGGACGAGTCTAGACGACACTCGGTGTCAGCGATGGCGGAACTCAGGCGCACGCTTCTCGCGGAAGGCGGCCATCCCCTCCTTCTGATCTTCGAGCGCGAAGAGGGTGGCGAAGCTCTGCTTCTCGAACCGGAGACCCTCCGCCAGCGTCGTCTCCTGCGCGGCACGCAGGGCCTCCTTGGCGGCGTAGACGACCGGGAGTGACTTCGCGGCGACGGCTTGGGCGACCTCCATCGCCGCATCCCGTAGTTCGGCCGCGGGAACGACGCGCGAGACGAGTCCCGCACGCTCGGCCTCCTCGGCCCCCATGCGCCGGCCGGTCAGCACGAGCTCGGCGGCCTTGTACGCCCCGACGGCACGGGTGAGCCGCTGCGTTCCGCCCAGGCCCGGGATCACTCCGAGCGCGATCTCGGGCTGACCGAACTGCGCGGTGTCGGCGGCGAGGATGATGTCGCAGATCATGGCGAGCTCGCACCCGCCACCGAGGGCGAAGCCGGCGACCGCCGCGATCAGCGGCGTCCGAGCCCGCGCCACGCCTTCGAGGGCCGCGAACGGGTTGTCCACGAGCATGTCCCGCGTCGACTTGTCGGCCATCTGCTTGATGTCGGCGCCCGCGGCGAACGCGCGCTCGCTCCCGGTGAGCACGATCGCCCCGACGCCCTCGTCGGCGTCGAATGCTGCGACCGCCGCCGCGAGCTCACCGACCAGGGTCGAGTTGAGGGCGTTGAGGGCGTCGGGACGGTTCAGGGTGATCCAACCGACGCGTCCGTGCTGCTCGACGAGGATCGTCTCGTAGGTGCTCATCTGCCCATCGTGGCATGAGCGCTCGCGGGTTCGGCAGGGTCGACCCCCGGGGAATTCTCCTCAGATCCGTTCGACGATCAGCGCGTTCGCCATCCCGCCGCCCTCGCACATGACCTGGAGCCCCAGGCGCCCACCGGTGTGCTCCAGGTGCGCGACGAGGGTTCCCAGCAGGCGAGTCCCGGACGAGCCGAGCGCGTGCCCGAGCGCGATCGCGCCGCCCCAGGGGTTCAGACGCGCGGGGTCGGCGCCGAGCTCGTCCAGCCAGGCGAGCGGCACCGAGGCGAACGCCTCGTTCACCTCGTACGCGTCGATGTCGTCGATCGTGAGCCCCGCACGATCCAGGATGCGGCGCGTCGCCGGGATCGGCGCGGTGAGCATCATGAGCGGATCGTCGCCCACGACGGCGAAGGAACGCAGGCGGGCACGGGGCCGCATACCGAGCTCCGCCGCGCGCTGGGCGCTCATGAGCAGCACAGCGGACGCGCCGTCGGTCAGCGGCGACGACGACCCGGCGGTGACGCGCCACTCCAGTTCGGGGAAGCGGGACGCTGCAGCATCGGTGCGGAACGCCGGCGGCAACCCCGCGAGCGCCGCCGCTGTCGTGGCCGCACGGACCGTCTCGTCGACCTCGACGAGCCCTGCGGGCGTCTCGACGGGCACCATCTGCGAGGCGAACAGCCCCTCCGCAGCGGCTGACGCGGCGCGGCGGTGGGACTCGGCGGCGTACGCGTCCAATGCCTCGCGCGACAGACCCCACTTCGCAGCGATCAGCTCGGCGGAGATGCCCTGCGACACGAGACCGTCGGGGTAGCGCTCACCGAGCAGCGGCGACACCGGGGATCCGGATGCGGCCGCCGACCCCAGCGGCACACGGCTCATCGACTCGACGCCGCCGGCGATGACGACGTCCGCCGCCCCCGCCATGATCGCCTGCGCCGCCGAGTGGACGGCCTGCTGGCCAGAGCCGCACTGACGATCGAAGGTCGCGGCGGGCACCGTCTCGGCGAACCCGGCCGCGAGCACGGCCTGGCGCGCGATGTTCGTCGACTGTTCCCCGACCTGGCTGACGCAGCCGAGCAGCACGTCGTCGACGAGCGCATCGTCGAGACCGCTGCGTTCGACGAGGGCGCGCAGCACGCCGGCCGCGAGATCCACGGGGTGCACCCCGCTCAGCGCACCCCCGGGTTTGCCGCGGCCCGAGGGCGTGCGCACCGCGTCGACCAGCACCGCCTCGCGCACGGTCTCAGCCTTTCTCTTCGGGCCGCTCGCTGACATGCTCTGCCGCGTCGTCGGGGACGTAGCCCGCGACGTGCCGTTCCTCGTGGCCGGTGTAGACCGACAGGGGGCGGATGAGGGCGTTGCGGCTGTACTGCTCCATGATGTGCGCCGTCCACCCCACCACGCGCGCTGCGACGAACAACGGGGTGAAGGTCACCGTGTCGAACCCGATGAGGTTGTAGGCGGGCCCCGACGGATAGTCGAGATTGGGATAGATGCCCTTGCGCGCCACGAACTCGCTCTCGAGCGCGTCGTAGAGGCGGGCAACATCCGGTCGGTCGTAGTGGGCGACGAGATCGTCGAGCGCCGCCTTCATGGTGGGCACGCGGGAGTCGCCCCGCTTGTAGACGCGGTGGCCGAAGCCCATGATCTTGCGCTTGTTCGCGAGTGCGTCGTCGAGCCAGGCGGAGACGTTCTCCGCCTCGCCGATCTCGTCGAAGATGTGCAGCACCGCCTCGTTCGCGCCGCCGTGCAGCGGACCCTTCAGCGCGCCGACCGCGCCGACGACCGCGGAGTGCAGATCGCTGAGCGTCGAGGCGATGACCCGCGCGGTGAAGGTGGACGCGTTGAACGAATGCTCGGCGTACAGGATCATCGATCGGTTGAAGGCGTCGACGACGACCGCATCCGCCTCTTCACCGAAAGTCATCCAGAGGAAGTTCGCCGCGTAGTCCAGATCGTCGCGGGGCGGGATCGGGAGCTGTCCGCGGCGACGGCGCTGACCGTAGGCGACGATCGCCGGGAGTGCGGCGAACAGCCGGAGGCTGCGCGCGAGGTTCTCCTCCGGGGTGCCGACCGCATCGAGCACCGACGCGACACCGGCGAGATCCGCGGCGCCGAGCACGCTCAGCGCGGTGCGCACCTCGTCCATCGGGTGCGCGTCGAGCGGCACGAGCTCGATCGCCGCCTGCACGGCCGCCATCAGCGGCCGGTGCTCCCGCTCGGCCCGTCGGAACTCCGCGAGCTGGTCGTCGCTCGGTAGCTCGCCGTGCCACAGCAGGTACGCGACCGCCTCAACCGGCTGCGTGGCGGCGAGCTCCTGCACGGGGTAGCCGCGGTACAGCAGCGAGTTCGTCTCGGGGTTGACCTTGGAGATGGCGGTCTCGTCCGCGACGACCCCCGCCAGTCCCTTCCGGATCTGCTCCTGCTCGGTCATGTCACTCCTTTGTGCTGGGCCGCGCGTCACGGACGCGTGTAGGTGAAGATGCTGTCGTCGAAGCTGTTGTACTGCTCGTAGTCGATCAGGTCGTAGAGCTCGGCGCGATGCTGCATCTCACCGACCTTGTCACGCAGATGCCCCTTGTCGACGAGCTCGTCCAGCGCGCGCTCGGCGGCGCCCATCGCGATGCGCAGCAGCGAGACCGGCCAGATCACGATGTTCACGCCCACGTCGCGCAGCTGATCGACCGAGAAGAGCTCGCTCTTGCCGAACTCGGTCATGTTGGCGAGGATCGGCACGTCGACGGCCTTGCGCATCGCCTCGAACTCGTCGAGGGTCGCCAGCGCCTCCGGGAAGATCGCGTCCGCTCCCGCATCCACGAGCGCCTTCGCGCGGTCGATCGCCGCATCCAGGCCCTCGATCGCGCGGATGTCGGTGCGCGCCATCACGAGGAAGTCGGGGTCCCGGCGCGCATCCACAGCGGCACGGATGCGGCGCAGCGCCGTCTGCTCGTCGACCACGGCCTTGCCGTCGAGGTGCCCGCAGCGCTTCGGGTTGATCTGGTCCTCGATGTGCGCCCCGGCGACTCCGGCGTCCTCGAGCATCTGGATGGTGCGGGCGACGTTCATGGGCTCGCCGAATCCGGTGTCGGCGTCGATGAGCGCCGGAAGCTCCGTCGTCCGGGCGATCTGCGCCCCGCGCCCGGCGACCTCGGTCAGGGTCGTCAGGCCGATGTCGGGAAGACCGAGATCGGCCGACAGCACCGCGCCGGAGATGTAGACGCCCTCGAAGCCCTTGCGTTCGATCAGGCGCGCGGACAGCGGGTTGAAGGCACCCGGCAGCCGCATCAGCTCGCCCGATGCGAGGCCGGCGCGGAACGCGCGGCGCTTGTCGGATGCGGAGGCGCTCGACCCGAGCATCAGAACAGCCCCTTCGGCGCCGGCTGCGAGAGCAGCAGCCCCGGCTTCGCGACGATCGAGAGCTGGCGCACCTCGTCGGCGGTCAGCTCCGGCAGGCGCTGCACGAGCTCGAGGAACCGCTCGATCTCCGCCTCCTCCAGCACGGGCTCCGCCAGCAGCCGGAACTTGCGGACGTAGTCCTCGCGCGCGAAGGGGCGGGCGCCGAGCGGATGCGCGTCGGCGACCGCGATCTCGTCTTCGATGACCGATCCGTCGGCGAGCGTGATGACCACGCGCCCGCCGAACGCCTTCTCGTTCGGGTCCTCGGAGTGGTAGCGGCGGGTCCACTCGCCGTCCTCAGCGGTGGTGACCTTGTGCCACAGCTCGACGGTGTCCGCACGCGCGGCGCGCCCGGGCGCGTAGGAGTCGACGTGGTGCCAGGTGCCGTCCTGCAGCGCGACCGCGAAGATGTACGGGATCGAGTGGTCCAGCGTCTCGCGAGAAGCCGTCGGGTCGTACTTCTGCGGGTCGTTCGCTCCGGAGCCGATCACGTAGTGCGTGTGGTGGCTGGTGTGCAGCACGATCGAGGCCACATTCGCGGGGTCGCGAAGCTCGGGCCGTTCCGTGCCGAGCTTGCGCGCCAGGTCGATCCACGCCTGCGCCTGATACTCGGCCGAGTGCTCCTTCGTGTACGAGTCCAGGATCGCCCGCTTGGGCTCGCCCGCGGCCGGCAACGGCACGTCGTAAGAGGCATCCTTGCCGTCGAGCAGCCACGCGACGACGCCGTCCTCGCCCTCGTAGATGGGCGACGGGGAGGTCTCGCCGCGCATCGCGCGGTCGACGGCCTCGACCGCCATCTTGCCGGCGAACGCGGGGGCGTGGGCTTTCCAGGTGGAGATCTCGCCCTTGCGGGACTGACGGGTCGCGGTGGTCGTGTGCAGCGCCTGCGCGACGGCCTGGGAGATCGTCTCGGTGTCCAGGCCCAGCAGCGTGCCGATACCGGCCGCCGCCGAGGGGCCGAGGTGTGCGACGTGGTCGATCTTGTGCTTGTGCAGGCTGATCGCGCGCACGAGGTCGATCTGGATCTCGTACCCGGTCGCGATGCCCCGCACGAGCGCCTCCCCGTCGGCGCCCACGTGCTGCGCGACGGCGAGGATCGGCGGGATGTTGTCGCCGGGGTGCGAGTAGTCCGCGGCGAGGAAGGTGTCGTGATAGTCGAGCTCGCGCACGGCGACCCCGTTGGCCCACGCTGCCCACTCGGGCGAGGTGCGGCGCTCGAGCGCGCATCCGAACACCGTCGCACCGGCGCCGCCGACCGAGACGGCATGATCCAGCGCCTGCTGACGTGCGGCGACGACGGGTCGGCGGGTAAGGGATGCGGCGGCGACCGCCGCGTTGTCGATGAGGCGGTTGACGATCATGTCGACGACATCCGGCTCCACCGCTACGGGGTCGGTGGCGACCTCGGCGATGTGCCAGGCCAGCTGGCCTTCGCGGGCGAGCTTCTCCTCGCTCGTGTGGACACGGAGGTGGTGCGTGATCATGCTGCTCCCGGGGTGGATCGTGCGACGCGGGGGGCGTCGGATGCGTCGGCGAGCGACGCGAGGATGGCGGTCAGGGCGTGGTGCAGGTGCACGTGGGTGGCGTGGGCTGCGAGTTCGGCGTCGCCGTCGGCGATCGCGCGCGCGATGAGGCGATGCTCGGCGGCGGAGGCGGCGAGGCGTGCGGGGTTGTCGCGCGCGAGGCGGCGCACCCGCACGAGGTGGGTGCGCACGGTCCGCAGCGCGGCGATGAGATAGTCGTTGCCGACGGCGGCGTCCAGCGCCTGATCGAACTCTGCGATCGTGGCGTAGTAGGCGTCCGCATCCGCCTGGGGGTCCTCGGCCGACCAGCGTTCGGCGAGCGCGGCGAAGGGCTCGCCCGGAGCTCCGTCGGCGACGCGTTCCGCCGCGATGCGGGCCGCGGACTCCTCGAGCGCGCGGCGCACGGCGAAGAGGGCGCGGATGTCGTCGGCGTCGATGTCGGTCACGACGGTGACCCGCGGCGAGGCCTGTGCGACGAGGCCGTCGGCGGCGAGCCGGCCGATGGCCTCTCGCAGCGGAGTACGGCTCACGCCGAGCCGGCGCGCCTGCTCCACCTCGGCGAGCACCGTTCCCGGCGCCAGCTCGCCGGACTGGATCTGCTCGAGAAGAGTGCGGTACGCACGGTCACTGGCCCGCATCCCGCCTCCTCTGGCACCGTCCGATGAACTCGCACAGTGTATGCACAATCAGCGCCTGGGCGCCACTCTTCGACACTCAGAGCTCTTTGGGTATACACAATGCGTCGTGAGCATTACCCGTCCAGGTGCGGGGCGAGGGCGTCGAGCACGGGACGCTGTGCGGCAACCAACAGGTCTCGTGCATCGTCCACCCGCACCCATTCGGCACGGTCGACCTCGGGGAACGATTCCATGCGCCCCGAGTGCGGCGGCCACTCCAGCGCGAACTCCCCGAACCGCATGCCGACGAGAGCGAAGCCGTCGGCGTCCAGCGCGAAGACGCGCAGGCGCTTGCCCGATGAGTAGCGGAACTCGCCGAGCTCCACCCGTTCGCCGGCGGGTGGAGTGAGCCCCAGCTCCTCGTGGAATTCCCGCTCGGCCGCGGCGAGCGCATCCTCGGATGCGGGGTCGTACTCCCCCTTCGGGATCGACCACGCCCCCGCCTGCTTGCGCTGCCAGAAGGGGCCACCCATGTGCGCGATCAGCACCTCGGCGGTGTCCGGTCGGAAGAGGAGGAGCCCCGCGCTGTACGCGGTCATCGCCGCATCCCGTCGCTTCTTCGCCGCACCCGTCCACGCTAGCCGGGTCTGAGACGGTGAGGGTCGCCCGAGCCCTATCGTCGTCGCTCGAAGGCGGCGCGAAGACTGCGCAGCAGCAGGAGCAGCCCGCCGAGTCCCACCACCGCGCCGAGGAACGGGAACAGCGGCACCTGCGCGGTCAGGTGCGGCCCCGCATCCGAGACACCGAGCAGCACCGCCGAGATGACGAGGGCGATGCCCACCAGCGTGGTCGTGAAGCGCGAGAACAGCTGCTCGACAAACCCTCGACCGGTCGCGTCGTCGAAGCTGCGCAGACGCACCGAGAAGGTGCCGTCCTCGAGCTGCTGACTGAGGGTCGAGATCGTGCGCGGCATTCGCCGCAGCTGCTCGCCGACGATCGCCGCCTGCGTCTGCGCCGCGAGTGCGAAGCTCCTCGGCGAGGTCAACGCGCGCGTGAAGGCGGGCGCCTGCGACAGCGCACGGCCCACCATGTCGTAGTCGTGACGAAGGCGCCGCAGCGACCCCTCCAACGAGGCCAGTGTGCGAAAGACCAGCAGGAGCGAGGGCGGCAGAGCGAGCCGATGATGCCGCATGACGTCCACGAGGGCGGCGAAGACGTTCTGGTCCACTCCCGCGTTATGCATGCGGGTCAGGATCACGCCGATGTCGTGCTGCAGCGCGACCTGGTCGAAGGTGTCTGTGTCGGGAGGGGTCACGAGCATGAGCACGATGTCGGTCGCGGCGACGTCGTCCTCGTTCGCGATCGCCACCAACAGCGGCAGCAGCAGGCGGCGCATGCTCTTCTCGAGCACTCCGACGGAGCCGAAGTCGATGAGGGTGACGGTCCCGTCGGCCGCGAGCATGAGGTTGCCCGGATGCAGGTCGGCGTGGAAGACGCCCCGCACCGCGATCTGCTCGAAGACGGCGTCGACGACTCCGTCAGCGATCCTCGTCGCCGCATCCGGGTCCAGCGTCGACGCATCGACGTGTCCGAAGGGGATGCCCTCGGCGCGCTCCTGCACGAGCATCTGCGCGGTCGTGTACTGGGCGTACACCTTCGGCACGGCGAGCGGGGTGAGCTTCGAGCGGGCTGCAGCCCCGCGCAGCATTTCACTGTTCGCCGCCTCGATGCGGTAGTCCAGCTCCTCCCGCAGCGACCTCGCGAACTCCGCGGCCAGCGCCGTCACGCCGTAGTCGCGCGCCCATGTCGTGTGGCGTTCCGCATCCGCCGCCAGACGCTCGACGATGTCGAGGTCGGTCGCGACCTGGGCGCGCGCGCTCGGGCGCTGGATCTTGATGACGACCTCCTGGCCGTCCTGCAGCGTCGCCGCGTGCACCTGCGCGACGGATGCGGCCGCCAACGGCGTCTCGTCGACGCGCGCGAAGACCTCCTCGAGGGGCCGGCCGAGCTGCGTCTCGATCGCGTGGCGTGCTTCGGCCCACGGGATCGGCACGGTCTCCATCTGCAGCGTCGACAGGGCGGTCGTGAACTCCGGCGGCAGCACGTCGTCGCGGGCGGAGAGCACCTGACCGATCTTGATGAACGTGACGCCCGCGTCGTTCAGCGCCGCAACGATCGCCGCCGGCAGTTCCTCGCGATCGGGCCGATGCCTGCCGCGATACACGCCGAGCCCGTGCCGAGAGGCGATCGCGATGATCTCGGCGTAGCGGCGCGCGCGGTCGCGGCGGCGGAACATCTCCCGCACCACGACGATCGGATTGCGCAGCGGCCTGGTCGGCCAGAGGAACTCCAGCGCGACGATCGCGATGACGTCGACCGCGAAAAGCCACCCGATGGTCAGCAGCAGGAACAGCGCGCCGATCGCGTCGTCGACCGTGAGGACGTCGCCGTCGACGACGTCCGCCTGCTGCAGGGCCCACAGCGCCAGCGGGGCGCCGGCGATGACCACGAGCACTCCGGTCACGAAGGGCCGGATCCACCCGATCGGCATCCCCAGAAGCCGGCGTGCGACCCAGGCAGCGACGCTCGCGAACACGAGGACGAACAGAATCACCCACACGATCTGCGGCATCGCACCCTCCCCTGTGCGACGACGCTATCGCGTCGGGGGCGCCACCGGGGGGCTATCGGCGGCGGATCAGTCGACCGGGGTCGCCGCGGCGACCGCCTGGTCCTCCTCGGTCGCCACCAGCTGCCCGCACGCCCCGTCGATCTCCTTGCCGCGGGTGTCGCGGAGCGTCGTCGGGATGCCGGCGTCGTTCAGCCGCCGCACGAACTCGTTCTGCACCGGGCGCTCGGACGAGGTCCAGACCGATCCGGGAGTGGGGTTCAGCGGAATCGGGTTGACGTGCACCCAGCCGCGACCGCGCGCATTGAGCTTCTCAGCCAGAAGATCCGCGCGCCACGCGTGATCGTTCATGTCCTTGATCAGCGCGTACTCGATCGACACGCGCCGGCCGGTCTTCTCGAAATAGCCGCGCGCGGCGTCCAGCACCTCGTCGACCTTCCACCGCGAGTTCACGGGGATGAGTTCGTCGCGCAGCTGATCGTCGGGCGCGTGGAGCGAAAGGGCGAAGGTCACCGGGATGTCCTCGTCGGCGAGCTTGCGGATGGCGGGGGCGAGCCCCACGGTGGAGACCGTGATGCCGCGGGCGCTCATGCCCAGACCGTGCTTCTTGTCGGTCATCACCCGCACCGCGTGCATGACGCGGGCGTAGTTCGCCAGCGGCTCCCCCATGCCCATGAACACGATGTTGGTGACGCGCTCGTCCGGGTGCTCGGCGGGTCCGAGGCCGCCGTCGCGGATCAGCCGGTTGGCGCGGACGATCTGTTCGACGATCTCCGCCGCGCTCATATTGCGGGTCAGGCCCGCCTGACCGGTCGCGCAGAAGGGGCAGTTCATGCCGCATCCGGCCTGCGACGAGACGCACAGCGTGATGCGGCCGGGATAACGCATGAGCACGGATTCGACGAGGGCGCCGTCGTGCAGCTTCCAGAGGAACTTGATCGTGTCGCCGCGGTCGGTCTCGAGCCGGCGCACTTCGGTCAGCAGCGGCGGCAGCAGGCCCGCGACGAGCTCCTCGCGACCGGATGCGGGAAGGTCGGTCATGAGCGCGGGATCGCTCGTATAGTGCGTGAAGTAGTGCTTCTCGAGCTGCGCCGCACGGAACTTCGGGAACCCGAGCTCGACGAGCTTCTCGGCGCGCTGCTCGTGCGTGAGGTCGGCGAGGTGCACCGGCGGCTTGCCGCGCTTGGGGCTGGCGAACTGGAGGAGCGGCCGGCCGCTCTCGTCCTTCTGCTGCGACCAGCCCTCGGTGCGGGGGCGCACCTGGCGCACGGCGGATGCGGCATCGCGCGGCACAGTCGTGCGGATGGGAGGCTGGTCGGTCATACCCTCCAGGCTACCGGTGCGCGGCTGCCAGGGCCCTGGGCGCGACAGCGCCGACAGACCGCGTCGAACGAGCACTCATTGCGCGAGTGAGTATCCGATGAGGTGCTCACTCGACGAACGGATGCTCGCTCGATGAACGGCGCGAGGCCGGGCCAGGAGTCCCCGACCCCATTAGGATGCACGCATGCCCTCACCCGAAGGGCGCGACGGCGCGCGCGAGAATCACGTCGTCGCGCACAAGGTCCTCAACAACAACGTGGTCATCTCGATCGACGAGCACGGCCGCGAGCGCGTGCTCATGGGTCGTGGGCTGGGATTCCAGCTGAAGCCCGAGGACCGGCTGGACCCGGCGAAGGTCGAGAAGACGTTCGTCCTCGACTCCGGCGCCGAGGGCGAGCGAGAGCGTCAGCTGCTCACGGATGTGCCCTATCCGGTCATCGAAGCGGTGACCGGCGCGGTCGACCTCGCGGAGCGCGAACTCGGCCATCACCTCGGTCGACGCCTCGTCATCCCGGTGATCGACCACATCCAGTACGTGCTCGAACGCCTCGACCAGGGCGTGCGCATCCCGGCGACCCACATGCCCGAGCTGCGGGTGCTGCATCCGCACGAGTTCCGCGCCGCCGAGCACATGGCCGCCCACATCGGCACGGCGCTCGAGCGCGAGCTTCCGCCCGAGGAGGCCGTCTTCCTCACGATGCACCTGCTCAACGCGACCCGCGACGAGCCCAATGGCACGGCGGCCCTGCTGTTCCGACGCGTGCAACACGTGGCGACCACGGTGGAGACGGGTCTCGGGGTCACCCTCGACGTCGAGAGCCCCGATTACGCGCGGTTCATCCTGCACGTGCAGTTCCTGCTGCAGCGGCTGGTGTCCAAGACCATGTTGCGATCGAGCGACACCTCGTTCTTCGAGTTCGCCAAGCACAGCTATCCGCGCTCCTACGCGATCGCCGAGCAGGTGAAGGCCTATGTGCGCGCGGCGACAGGCTCCGACCTCACCGACGAGGAGCTGCTGTACCTCATCGTGCACGTCGAGCGGCTGGCCGCGCAGGTCGGCGCCAAGGCCGACCCGAGCGACGGTGGCGGCGGCATCGAAGAGGTGCTACGGTAACTCGCGCAGGGCGGAGATGCCCTGCGACGCGACGGATTGTTACTGCGGCAGCAGGCAAAACCTGAACTCACATCGTCTTGATCGGCGGTGAACGAGTTCAGGTTTTTTTGTTGCCCGGAAACGGCCCGACCCGGCGCGTCACCCACGCGAGTGCCGCGCTGATGCGGCGGAAAGAGGGAGTCCGAGATGGACTACTCGAAGACAGCAGCAGGCGTCCTGAAGGGCGTCGGCGGCGAGGAGAACATCACCTCGCTGGTCCACTGCGCCACCCGACTGCGCTTCGTCCTCAAGGACGAGGGCAAGGCGGATGCGGCCTCGATCAAGGCCGTTCCCGGCGTCGTCACCGTCGCCCAGGCCGGCGGCCAGTACCAGGTCGTCATCGGCAACGAGGTGCCCGAGGTGTACGCGGAGATCGGCAAGATCTCCAAGTTCGGCGGATCGGGCGGGGCGTCGTCTCCGGCACAGGACGCTCCGAAGGGCAACCTGTTCAACCGCTTCATCGCGATGATCTCCGCGATCTTCACACCCGCGCTCTGGGCCCTCGCCGGCACCGGACTGCTGAAGGCCTTCCTGGCGGCGGCCGTCACGTTCGGTTGGATCGACACGACCACCTCGACCTACGTCGTGCTGAACGCCCTGTCGGACGCGTTCATCAACTTCCTGCCGCTCGCGCTCGCGATCACGGCCGCCCGGTACTTCAAGGCGTCCGAGTTCACCTCGCTCGCCATCGCCGGCGCGCTCCTGTACCCGAGCGTCACGGCGCTCGTCGGAGCGCCGGATCTCACCTTCTTCGGCATCCCGTTCACGATGGTCAACTACGTCTCGAGCGTCATCCCGATCATCATCGTGGTCTGGCTGCAGAGCCACGCGGAACGCTTCCTCTACGCGAAGCTCCCGGCCGCGGTCCGCCGGTTCGTGACCCCCATGATCGTCGTGCTCATCGCCGTGCCGCTCGTCTTCGTGGTCATCGGCCCGATCTCCGCGATCATCAGCGGCTGGGTCGGCTCGGGCATCGGCTGGGTCTTCGAGACCGTGCCGTGGCTGGGCGGTGCCGTCATGGGCGGCCTGTGGCAGGTGTTCGTGATCTTCGGTCTGCACTGGGGTCTCGTGCCGCTGTTCCAGCTCGAGCTCCAGACCACGGGGCAGATGTTGCTCATCGCTCCGGTCTTCGCCGCGGTGCTCGCCCAGGCGGCGGCGGTGGCCGGTGTGTGGGTGCGTGCACGCAACAGGAACCTCAAGTCCCTCGCCGCACCCGCCACACTCTCCGGCTTCCTCGCCGGCATCACGGAGCCGGCGATCTACGGCATCAACCTCCCGCTCAAGCGCCCGTTCGCCTTCGGCATCGCCGGCGGCGCGATCGGCGGCGCGATCATCTCCCTCGGAGGGGTCTTCTCCACGGCCTTCGTCGTCCCCTCGGGCCTGGCGCTGCCGGCGCTGTTCGGCAACGGCAACATGGTCTTCCTGGCCCTCGGCCTCGGCGCGGCCATCGTCGTGCCCTTCCTGCTCACGGTGATCGTGGGCTTCAAGGAGCCGGCCGAGGATGCCGTCGCCCCCGCCGAGAGCACCGATCTCGAGGTCTTCAGCCCGGTCGACGGCACCGTGGTGCCGCTGTCCGAGACGCCGGATGCCGCCTTCGCCGACGGCTCACTCGGCCAGGGCGTCGCCATCATCCCGCGCAGCGGCGCACTCTACGCCCCGTTCGATGCGACCGTGGTCGCCGCGTTCCCGACCGGCCACGCCATCGGCCTGCGTCACACAGACGGCGCTGAGCTGCTGATCCACGTCGGCATCGACACCGTCAAGCTCGCGGGTGAGCACTTCAGCCTCAAGGTCACCAGCGGACAGCAGGTGAGCAAGGGCGACCTGCTCGTCGAGTTCGACCTCGAGGCGATCGCCGCGGCCGGTTACGACCTGACGACCCCCGTCATCGTCACCAACGCCGATCTGTACCCGACCATCGGTTCGCCGGCATCCGGTCCGATCGCGCACGGCGAGCCGCTGTTCTTCGCCGTGGCCGTCGAGCAGGCCGTCGCAGCCAAGTGACACCCCGTGCGGGCGGGGCGCATGCTCCCGCCCGCACGCCGCATCCCAGATACGAAACGGAAGAGAACCATGAGCACCACCACCCCGTTCCCCCAAGGCTTCCTCTGGGGCGGCGCCACCGCCGCCAACCAGGTCGAGGGCGCCTACGATCAGGGCGGCAAGGGCCTGTCGGTCCAGGACGTCATGCCCCGCGGCATCGTCGGCCCGCGCACGGCTGAGCCCACGGCCGACAACCTCAAGCTCGAGGCCATCGACTTCTATCACCGCTACGCGGAGGACATCGCGCTGTTCGCCAAGATGGGCTTCGGCGTCTATCGCTTCTCCATCGCGTGGAGCCGTATCTTCCCCAAGGGCGATGAAGCAGAGCCCAACGAGGAGGGCCTCGCGTTCTACGACCGCGTCCTGGACGAACTGGAGAAGCACGGCATCGAGCCGCTCGTGACGATCTCGCACTACGAGACGCCTCTCCACCTCGCCGAGACCTACGACGGTTGGACCGACCGCCGCCTCATCGGCTTCTACGAGAACTACGCCCGCACGCTGTTCGAGCGCTACGGCTCGCGCGTGAAGTACTGGCTGACCTTCAACGAGATCAACTCGCTGCTGCACGCGCCGTTCATGTCCGGCGGCATCAACACCCCGAAGGAGCAGCTGACCGACACGCAGCTGTACCAGGCCATGCACCACGAGCTGGTCGCATCCGCCCGCGCCACGCGCATCGCGCGCGAGGTCGCGCCGAACGCGCAGATCGGCTGCATGGTGCTCTCCATGCCGGTGTACCCGCTGACCCCGTCGCCGGCGGATGCGGTCGCGGTCATGGACTTCGACCACTCCAATCTCGTCTACGGCGACGTGCACACCCGCGGCGCCTACCCCGGCTACTTCCTGCGGACTCTCCGCGAGAAGGGCATCGAGCTGGAGATCACCGACCAGGACCGCGAAGACCTGACCAACACGGTCGACTTCGTCTCGTTCAGCTACTACATGTCCGTCGCTCAGACCGCCGACCCCGCCAAGAAGGTCACCGGCGAGGGCAACATCATGGGCGGTGTGCCCAACCCCACGCTCGAAGCGAGCGAGTGGGGCTGGCAGATCGACCCCGTGGGTCTGCGCCTCGTGCTCAACCAGTTCTGGGACCGCTGGCAGAAGCCGCTGTTCATCGTCGAGAACGGCCTGGGCGCCAAGGACGAGCTGGTCGAGGTCGACGGCGTCAAGACCGTCATCGACGACTACCGCATCGCCTACCTCAACGACCACCTCGTGCAGGTCGGCGAGGCCATCACCGACGGCGTGAACGTGCTCGGCTACACCTCCTGGGGCTGCATCGACATCGTCAGCGCCTCCACCGCCCAGCTGAGCAAGCGGTACGGCTTCATCTACGTCGACCGCAACGACGACGGCACTGGCACGCTCGATCGCTTCGAGAAGAAGTCGTTCGGCTGGTACGCCGAGGTCATCCGTACGAACGGCGCCAGCCTGACCCGCTGACGCCACTCGCCGCGCGTGTGCCCACGGGCGTCCCCTCGCGGACGTCTCGTGGGCACACGCGCACGCCGTCCTGCCGACCCACCCCGACGCGCCTCCCAGGCGGAAGCGGGGAGAATGGATCATCGTGACCCCTCCCCGCATCGCATTCCTCGACGTCGACGGCACGATCCTCGATCACGGCACCACGATCGCCCCGTCCACCGTGACCGCGATCCGTACCGCCCGTGAACGCGGCGCACTCGTGTACCTGAGCACCGGACGCTCGGCCGGCGACATCCACCCGGCTGTGCGGGAGATCGGCTTCGACGGCGCGATCACCAACGGCGGCGCATATGCGATCGCAGGCGGCGAGGAGATCGTCGCCGATCCGATGCCGGCGGATGCGGTCGACCGCCTCGAGCGGTTCTTCCGCTCCCACGACATCCACTACTTCCTCCAGACCGAGGAGGCCGTGTACGCATCCGCCGAGGTTCAGGCCGCCGTCGCCGCGATGCTCTCCTCGTTGCGCCCCCGGCCCGCCGGCGACGGGCCGCAGACGGCACCGCAGGGCGCACCGCGCTTCCGGGATCTGGCCACGATCGATCGCACCCGCGTCGCCAAGGCGGTCTTCCTCAGCGACTCGACGGATGCGGTCTCTCGCGCGCAGTCCGAACTGGGTGACCGCTTCCACGTCGTCCCCGGCAGCATCCCGCTTCCCGGGGGAACCAACGGCGAGATCGGCATGCAGGGCGTCACGAAGGGCTCGGCGATCACCGCGGTGCTCGACCACCTCGGCATCGACGCCGCCGACGCGATCGGCATCGGCGACAGCTGGAACGACGTCGAGATGTTCCAGGTGTGCGGCACGGGCATCGCGATGGGCAATGCCGCGCAGGAGCTGAAGGACCTTGCCGACGAAGTCACGACCGCGGTGCTCGACGACGGCATCCATAACGCCTTCGCTCGCCACGGCCTCATCTGACCCCGGGGCTCCCCCTTTCCCTGCCCGAGTTGCGTGGCGGCACGTGGGCGCGGCAACGGATGCGGCACGCCACCGCATCCTGACCCGGCCCCACCCACAGAACGGCGTGACGGATGCGGCACACGTTGCGAGGATGAGAGACATGCAACGCGGACGGGTGCACATCCTCGGAGCGAGCGGCAGCGGGACGACCACATTGGGCGCGGCGCTCGCCTCGACCTGGAGCGTGCCGCACGCGGACGCCGATGACTACTTCTGGGTTCCCACAGATCCGCCTTTCACCGAGAAGCGGGCGGATGCCGATCGGGTGTCGCTCATGCGGGCGATCTTCGCGCCGCGGCCGGCATGGGTGCTCTCCGGATCGATGATGGGCTGGGGCGACAGCATCGCCGCCGAATGCGACGCGGTCGTCTTCGTCACACTGGATCCGGCGGAACGGATGCGGCGGCTCGAGGCACGCGAGCGGCGCCGGCGAGAGGGCCGCCCCCTCGATGACCCGGCCTGGCACGCCTTCCGGGACTGGGCGCAGAGCTACGACGATCCGGCGTTTGAGGGGCGGAGCCGAGCGACCCACGAAGCGTGGCTCGCCGCGCTCGGCAAGCCCACACTCCGGTTGGACGGCCTCCACCCCACCGCGGACCTGCTCGACGCCGTGCTCCGTTGGGAACCGCATCCGCGGAGCCTCCCGGCGCGCGAGACTGCATCTCCGTCACGAGATCACGCGTAATACCCGTGATCTCGTGCTCGAAATGCAGTCTCGCGGGTGGAGGGGCGGTCCCGAGCCGCTAGCGCTACGGCGCCGCGGCGGCGGTAGGGCCGGATGCGGGCGGGGCGGGCGCGGTGACGATCGCTGCGCGCTCGTGCCACGTCTTCGCGGTCACCCTGTCGAGGGAGACCTGCCGGCGGAGGGCATCGGCCTTCTCGTAGATGGACGGGTCACCGAAGCTCGTCAGCACCTTCACGAGCACGGGCAGCAGCTCGATCATGAAGAACAGCGCCGCGATGAGCCAGTGCGCCCACGCCAGGGTCGGCTCGCGCTCGGAGAGCCGTTCGAGCGCGCTGATCTGACTGAGCAGCCCGACCGCCTGCGCGTTGCCGCCGGCGATGGATGCGGCGCGCTCGTTATAGGCGGCGAGAGCAGCGTCGTACTGCGCCTGCGCCGCCGGCAGCTGGTCCTCGGCCTGCTTCTTGTTCTGCTCGGCGGATGCGGCGGCCGCATCCGTTCCGGCGGCGTTGGCCGCGGTGAGGGCGGCCTGCGCCTGGCTGAGCTGGGTCGCGAGGGCGTCGTATGCGGACTGCGCCTGCGTCAGCTGCGCCTGGGCGGCGTCCGAGCTCGTGCCCGACCCCTGCACCCCGGTGCAGCCGGGGACGGTGCCCGCTCCCTCGCCGGTCAGCTCGCACTGGTACAGCGCGCGGGCCTGGTCGATCACCTTCTGCTGGTCGGCGAGTTGCTGGGTGAGCTGGTCCACGTTCGCCTGCGCCGCCACCGACTCGGCCGAGGTCGAGGAGGTTCCCGCGACGATACCGGTGGCCGCCTGGTTCTGCAGGGCGGCGAGCGAGGCGGATGCGGCATCCAGCGCCTGCTTCTCGGGTCCGTTGGTGACCGCATCCTGGTCGGACTGCGCCTGCACCACGTTGGTCGAGTTGACCTCTCGGGCGATGTCGTTGTGGAAGACCTGCAGCACAAGCGGCTCGGCGACGACGATGCCGATGAGTGCGGCCATGATGACGCGCGGGAACGCGAGACCGAGCAGGCGCCACACGTTGCGGGTCGAGCGCATCGTCGAGGTGAGGAAGCGGTCGAGGTTGAAGATGATGAGCGCCCAGATGATCGCGAGCGGCACGGCGGCCCAGACGGCGATCTGCACACCGGTGACGAGCGCGAACCCCATCGAGAGGGCGGAGACGAGCGCGGTGCCGACCAGCACGAAGAACATCTGCACGAAGCGCGGCGTCTCGCCGGGCACGTCGTCGAGCACCTCTCCGTCGGCGCCGCCGAGCACGGCGAGGGTGCGCGAGAGGGGCCGCCGGGGACGGCGGCGCGGACTCCGGCGCTCGCGCACCACGGGAGGCGCGGGGTCAGGAACGGACGCCTCGACCTCGGGCTCGTCGATCGGGTCGATCACCTCGGTCGGACCCGTCGAGACGTCGTCGGAGGGACGGACGTCGCTCAGATACAACGCTTCTTCTTCGGCCTGCGATTCGAGGTCGATGCGGCCGTCGGAGCCGAATCGGCCGGGTCGATGCGCGGAGAATGACACTGCGCAAGGGTAGGAGGCCGTCCCTGAGTGCCAGGTGCGAGCGGGCGCCCGCGCTCAGTCGAGGAAGATGTCGGGGAACATCGCCGAATCGGGCGTGCCGGGCACGGCGGCGTATCCCGAGAGGTCGGTGACGCCCGCCTCGGCAAGCACCTCCTCGACGATGAGCGTCTGCCCCGTGTACTCGCGCGCAGGTCGCGTGATCACCTCGTACGCCGCATCCGCGTAGATCTCGGGCGTGCGGCTGACGGCCATCATCCGCTCGCCGCCCAGGGAGAACTGCACGGCGGCGGTCGCGATCGTCGTCCGCGGCCACAGCGTGTTGGCGGCGATGCCCGCATCCGCGAACTCCGCAGCCATGCCGAGGGTCGCCATCGTCATCCCGTACTTCGCGAGCGTGTAGCCCGTGTGGGCGCCGAGCCACCTGGGCGACAGGTTCAGCGGCGGCGACAGCGACAGGATGTGCGGGTTCGGCGCATCCTTCAGCATCGGCACCGCGGCACGGGAGAGCAGAAACGTGCCGCGCACGTTGACGTCCTGCATGAGGTCGTACTTCTTCGTCGCGAGCTCGAGAGAGCCCGACAGGTCGATGACCGACGCGTTGTTGACGACGATGTCGATGCCGCCGAACTCCCCGTGCGCGGTCAGCACGGCCTGCGTGATGTCGTCCTCGTTGCGCACGTCGCCCACGAGGGGGAGCGCCTGCCCGCCCGCCTCCTCGATCGCCGCCGCCGCGGTGTGCACCGTGCCCTCGAGCTTCGGATGCGGGGTGTCGGTCTTGGCCAGCAGGGCGATGTTCGCGCCGTCGCGCGCGGCGCGCAGCGCGATCGCGAGGCCGATGCCGCGACTACCGCCGGACATGAGGATGGTCTTGCCTGCGAGCGGCTTCTGTTCGGTCATGGGGTCTCCTCGGTACGTCTGAAGCGTCGGCTTCACCCGCGGCGGACGGATGCGGCGGCGAACGCCTGGATGCGGGCTTTCGCCTCGGGGGTGTCGAAGGCGGCACCGATCGTGTGCGCCTCGTCGTGAAGGTTCTCGGCGAAGGAGCGGTCGGCGCCGGAGCGGACGAGCCGCTTGGCCTGGCCGAACGCGCCCGTCGCACCCTCGAGCCAGAAGCGTGCGATCTCGAGAGCGCGGGAGGCGGGGTCGGCGACCACTTCGGCGACCAGCCCCCATTCGAGCGCCTCGGCTGCTGACAGCGTGCGGTCCTGGAGCAGCAGCTGGAGCGCGCGACGCGGGCCGACGGCGGCGGCCAGCAGGGTCGAGACACCGAGGTCGGGCGTGAGACCGATGTTGGCGTAGCGGCTGACGAACTTCGCCACATCCGCCGCGACGATGTAGTCCGCCGTGAGCATCAGGCCGAGCCCTCCGCCGGCGACCGCCCCCTGGACCGCCGCGACGACGGGCACGTGGGACTCGGTGAATGCGCGGATGCCCTCGTGGATCACGTACGCGGCGGCCGTGACATCGCTGCCTGCGGCGCCGGAGGTCGCCATGGAGATCACGTCGCCGCCGGCGCAGAACGCGGGCCCCGCCGCATCCAGCAGCACGGCGACGACCGCGGGGTCGGAGGTGACCTGTCGTGCGGCATCCCGCCAGCGCTCGCCCATCGCGAAGTCCATCGCGTTGAGGCGATCGGGACGGTTCAGCGTCACGCGGGCGAGACCGTCGGCCACCTCCACCAGGATCGAATCGGCGCTCATCGCGGAGCCATCCGGATCGCGCCGTCGAGACGGATCGTCTCGCCGTTGAGGTAGCCGTTGCGCACGATCTCGGCCACGAGGCCGGCATACTCGTCCGGGCGCCCGAGGCGGGCCGGGTACGGCACCTGCTGGCCGAGCGAGTCCTGCGCCGGCTGCGGCAGACCCGCGAGCATCGGCGTCTCCATGATGCCCGGCGCGATCGTGACCACCCGGATCGCGTGGCGGGCGAGCTCGCGCGCGATCGGCAGGGTCATCGCGTGCACGCCGCCCTTGGACGCGGAGTACGCCGGCTGCCCGATCTGACCGTCGAACGCGGCGACCGACGCCGTGTTCACGATGACGCCCCGATCACCTCCCGCGGTCGGCTCGGTGCGGGCGATGGCAGCAGACGCCTGGGCGATGACGTTGTAGGTGCCGACGAGGTTCACGCGCACGAGCTTCTCGAAGTCGGCGAGCGGCGTCGGTTCACCCTCACGATCGAGCACCTTGGCAGGCGGGGCGATGCCCGCGCAGTTGACGACCACGCGAAGAGGCACGACGGCGGATGCGGCGGCGACCGCATCCGCGATCTGCTCGGGACTCGTGACGTCTGCCGCGGCGAACGTGCCGCCCAACTCGGCCGCCCGTTCCGCGCCCGCCGAGGACGGCAGATCGACGAGGACCACGTGCGCGCCGTCGGCGGCGAGTCTCTGCGCCGTGGCCCAGCCGAGTCCGCTCGCGCCGCCCGTGACCAGCGCGGATGCACCCGCGACATCCATACGTTCTCCTTCGTACGTCGGTATCGGGTTCCACCCTACGCGGCACCGGGTCCCACCGTCACGCCCTCCCTCTCCGACCGCTCCGCAGCCCGCCCACCCCGCTCGCCTGCTCCCCTGGCCCCACCCCACCCCGGCTCGCCTGTCACAGATCGACGCACCGCGCTCGATCTGTGACAGGCGAGCACGCGGACCTCTCGTTCCCCTGTCTCAGATCGACGCCTGCGGCTCGATCTGAGACAGGGGAACGTGCGCGGGGCGCCGCGGCGTCAGAGGGCGAAGACCAGGGTCCAGGTGCCGGCGAGCACCGCTGTGGTCACGGATGCGGCGGCGATCACCGCCGCGAGGGCGAGCAGCACCGCGTCGCGCCAGCCGAGCCGCGACGGCCGAGCCCAGGTGCGCGGTGCGTCCGACCCGAAGCCGCGGGCCTCCATCGCCGTCGCAAGCTTCGTGCCGCGGCGGATGGACAGCACGAAGAGGGCGAACGCCTGACCGAGGAATCGACGGATGCGGCCGCGGTCAGCTACCCCTCGTGCACGCCGGGCCAGGGCGAGCTCGCGCCAGTCGTCGACGAGCAGCCCCACCAGACGCAGGCCCGCGAGCGCGCCGAGCACGAACCGGGCGGGCAGGCGCAGCAACTGGGCGAGACCGTCGGCGAGGTCCGTCGGGTCGGTCGTGATGAACAGGACGACCGACGGCAGCGCGATCGCGAGCACCCTCAGAACGATGGCGGCTGCGAGCAAGAGGGATCCCTCGCTGACACGCACGAGCCCCCACTCGAAGAACACCGTGCCGGAGGGCCGGCCGTACAGCACCGTCGCCGCGCCGCCGATGAGCGCCGCGACGCCGATCGGCCACACGCGCAGCCAGACCTCGCGCGCCCGCAGCCGCGAGAAAGCGAGGAGCACGAGCGTGGCGGCGAGAGTGACGGCCGCAGAGACAGGGTCGATCGAAAGCAAGAGGGTGACGGAGACGACGAGGGTCGCGATGAGCTTGGCGACCGGGTTGATCCGGCCCAACGGGCTGGCCGAGGCGTCGATCGCGAACAGGCTCATGAGGCCCGACCCAGCCGCAGCTCGTCGTCGGCGAGCGCCCCGACGAGGGCGGGATCGTGCGAGACGAAGCCGATCGCGGTGCCGTCGGAGCGCAGTTCGTCGATCAGGTCCGCGAGCTCCCGCCAGGTGCGCGCGTCCTGCCCGTAGGTCGGTTCGTCGAGCAGGATGACGCGGGGCGCGGTCGCGAGGACCGCCGCGACGGTCAGGCGGCGTTTCTCCCCGCCGGAGAGCGTGAAAGGGTTCACCTCGGCGAGGCGTCCCAGGCGAAGACGCTCGAGCAGTGGATCGACCCGCGCGGCCACCTCCGACTCGGAGAGACCCAGCGCACGCGGACCCACAGCGAGCTCGTCGCGTACGCGCGCGGTGAGCAGCTGATGCTCCGGCTCCTGGAACACGGTGCCGATGCGCGTGAGCAACTGGGCCGCGCGCCACCGGGACGGATCGGGTCCGACGCCGGCGGCCAACGCATCCGCCGCTCGCACCTCGCCGCCGATCGACGGCAGCAGTCCCGCGAGGGTGAGCGCGAGCGTGGACTTGCCGGCGCCGTTGGCTCCCGTGATCGCGAGCGCCCGTCCCGCGCTCAGCTGTACGTCGATCCCGGATGCGGCCGCGAGCGCCTCGCGGCGTCCGATCCGCCGCCCGACCGCGAGGCCGGCGCCGACCACGAGCGGCGATGCCTCGGCTGTGCGCGGGCGCCCGGTGATCTCGACGGGAACTCCCGGCACCCACACCCCGGCCTGCGTCAGGGCATCCGCCGCCGTGGCGAAGACGTCGGCGGGAACGCCGTCCGCCAGCACCCCGCCCTCGGGCGCGAGCACGACGACGCGGTCCACGAGATCGACCCACAGGTCAACGCGGTGTTCGACGACGACGAGCGTCGCCCCCGTGCGGGCGGCGACGGCGGCGACCGCATCCCGCACCTGCCGAGCGCCGTCGGGATCGAGGTTGGCTGTCGGCTCGTCGAGCAGGAGGAGCTTCGGGCGCATGGCCAGCGCGCCGGCGAGCGCGAGCCGCTGCTTCTGCCCGCCCGACAGCGCGGATGTGGGGTGGTCCAGCGGCACCGACAGCCCCACCGCATCCAGCGCTTCACCGACCCGCGGCCAGATCTCGCCGGCCGCAACTCCGAGGTTCTCGCACCCGAACGCGACGTCGTCGCCGACGCGGGCGAGGATGACCTGCGCGTCGGGGTCCTGCAGCACCATGCCCGCGACGCCGCGGACGGATGCGGGGGGTTGGCCGTCGACGGTCAGCTCCCCCGCCGCCTCGCCGTCCTCGTCGCCGCCCAGCACACCGGCGAAGGCGCGCAGCAGCGTCGATTTACCCGCACCGCTCGCTCCCAGCAGCAGCACCCGCTCGCCGGGCTCGATCGTGAGGTCGATGTCGGCGACGGCCCAGCGCCTGCGACCCGCGTGCCGCCAGCCCCACCCGCGGCCGACGACCCGCGCGCCGGGAGTCACGCCGCGTCGGCGGCTTCGACGATGCGCGCCTGACGTCCGGACGCGAACCGGTCGAGCGCTCCCGTCGCGGCGAGCGCACGGGCGATCAGCCACGAGACGAGCCCCGCGATGAGGATGCCCGAGACGATCGCCGAGACGAAGTAGATCGCGCGGGGGCCCGCGTCGTAGGCGGCGATGGAGGAGAAGTTGGTGTCGAGCAGCGCCACAGCCAGTCCCGTGAGCGCACCCGAGACGAGCGCGACCCAGAGCCGGTAGTTGGCGTAGGCGAACAGCGCGAAGCCGAGTTCGGCACCCACACCCTGCACCACGCCCCAGATGAACGTCGTGAAGCCCCACTGCGTGCCGAGCGCCATGGAGACGACCGCGGCGACGACCTCGCCGTACAGCGCGGCGCCGGGCTTGCGGATGATGAGGGCGGTGAGCACCCCTGCGAACAGCCAGCCGCCGGCGAGGAGCCCCTCGAGTCCCGGCAGGAACGCGAGCGCGGTGCTCAGGGGCGTCCAGGCCTGACCCCAGACCCAGAAGATGACGCCGGCGGCGACGCCGATCACGCTGGCGACGACGATGTCGACGACCCGCCAGCGCCACCTGGACGTGAGAGAAGGACGAGCGGATGTGGACGTGGACGTGTGCATTGATGCTCCTTCCTGCGCCGGCATGATCCGGATCAGGTTCGACGGTCGAAGCGTGGATCCGCTTCCTCTCAGCCCGGCTCACCGGACTCCCGTGGTTGACGTGCCGAGTATAGACCCGCAGCTCGCGCTACCGTAGGCGAGTGACCGTGACTGGCCCGACCCCGCCCACTCGGCGTTCGCTGCGCCGCGGCGGACGCGCTGAGCCGCCGGTCGACGAGGCGCCGCTGCCGCCCGACGACCTCCAGATCGACGTGCCGCGCGTACCGGCGGATGCGGCATCCACTCCGGCGATGATCGCGGCCGCGAGCTTCGACGACACGTCCACGGATACCGCGATGGAGAACTCCTACTTTCCCGCGCAGGATGCGACCGCGTCGGTGCCGGTCGTGGTGCCGCCGGTGACCACGGCGCTGAGCTGGGTCGATGAGATCACCGTCACCCGCGTGTCCCAGGCGGTTCCGCAGCTCGAGGCCGCGGGCGCGGCGTCGTTCACCCCGGTCGCCGCGGACCTGCTCGCCCGCGCCCCGCGCCGCACCCCGTGGCGCCCCGGGGTCCTCGTTCCGATCGCGCTGATCGTCGCCGTGATCGCGGCGTACTGCGGCACCACTCTCCTCTGGCCGCTGCATGCGATCGCCCCCACCGTGCAGGCGTCGGCCGTCGAGCCCACACCCGCGGCAGCGGCAGTCGGCGCGTGGCCGGGCGAGGGCAGCGCCGCTGTCGTCGTCGACGGTGTGGGCTCCGCCATCGCGTCCAGCGCCGATGCCCGGTCGATCGCGAGTATCACCAAGGTCGTGACGGCGATGGTCGTCCTCGACCAGATGCCTCTGGCGACAGGCGAACAAGGCAGGGAGTTCGCCTTCAGCGCCGCCGACGAGCGCGAATACTGGTCGTACCGCCGCAACGGAGAATCGGCGCTGGATGTTCCCGTGGGGGGAACGCTCACCGAGTACCAGATGCTGCAGGGCATGCTCATGGGCTCCGCGAACAACTACGCCGACCGCCTGGCCGACACCATCTGGCCCAACAACGCCGTCTATGCACGGGCGGCCAACGACTGGCTCGCCGCGCACGGCCTGGCGGGGATTACGATCGCCGGCCCCGCCGGCATCGAGGCCGAGAACACGGCGACCCCCGAGGCTCTGCTCGAGGTCGCCAAGCGCGCGATGGCGGACCCCGTCATCGCCGAGATCGTGCGCACGTCCTCCGTCGAGCTTCCCGGCGCGGGCCTCGTCGAGAACACGAACAACCTGCTCGCGGACCCCGGCGTCGTCGGCCTCAAGACGGGCACCCTCGACTCGTACAACCTGCTCGCCGCGAAGGACGTCACGATCGGCGACACCACCGTGCGCATCTACGCCGCGACGCTCGGACAGCCCGACGTCGAGACGCGGGATGCGGTCACGCGCGCGCTGTTCGCCCAGGTCGAGCAGGAGCTGCAGCTCACGCCCTCGGTTGCGGCCGGCACGATGGTCGGACGGGTGGAGACGCGCTGGGGCACGACCGTTCCGATCGTGACCGCGTCCGACGCCGATGTGGTGCTGTGGAACGGCTCCGCCGCGTCGCTGGCGACCTCGTTCGACCTCGGCGACGTGCACGAGCAGGGCGAGGTCGTCGGGTCTCTCGTCGCGACCGGCCCGAAGAACGCATCGACGGTGGACGTCGTGCTCGACGGCGAGGTGGACGGACCGAGCCCCTGGTGGCGGCTGACGCACCCGCTCGAGCTGTTCGGCCTGGTCTGAGCGATCCGGCCGACGGCGCTCAGGCGCGGAAGTCGGGAGAGCCGAGCACGCGCTCCACGGTGATCTCCAGCACGACCCGGTCGGGGTTCGGACGGGGCTCGCGGTAGCGACGGGTGTAGAGGTCGACGGCGTGGGCGACCGCATCCGCATCCTCGACGACGCGAGCCGACCCCTCGAAGCTGAGCCAGCGACGACCGTCGACGGTGTTGACGCTGGCGCGGCCGGTGCGCTCGACGTTGAGGAACTTCTGCGTGCCGCGGGAGCCGATCACCCGCACGATGCCGTCCTCGTACGTGATGCCGACCGGCACCGAGTGGATGCGGCCCTGCCGGTCCAGCGTCGACAGCGTGGCGAGGTGGTATTCGGACAGGAACTCGCGCGCTGCGTCGGTGATCACCGCCTCAGCCTGCCAGAGCCGGATAGGCGTCGGCTCAGAACCGCCAGATGAGCGGCACGTACAGCACGGCCGCGGCGAGGAACAGCAGGGCGAGCGGAAGTCCGAGGCGCCAGTAGTCGCCGAACCGGTATCCGCCGGGGGTCAGCACCATCAAGTTGGCCGGCGTCGCGAGGGGTGTCAGGAAGGACGCCGCGCCCGCGACGGTCAGCGCCATGAGGAAGGTGACGGGGCTGACCCCGAGGTTCACCGCGATCGCCGTGGCGACCGGCGCAACGATCAGCACCGTCGCGACGTTCGAGATGAACTGGCCGAGAACGACGGTGACGACGCAGACCGCGAGCAGCGCGAGGTGCGGATCGGCCGAGCCCACGACGCGGAGGACGCCGTCGGCCACGACCTCCGCGGCCCCGGTCTGCAGAAAGGCGGCCGAGAGCGGGATCATGCCGGCGATGAGCACCAGCGTCGTCCACGAGATATCCTGATACAGGGCGGGCAGCGTGACGACGCGGGTGAGGACGAGGGCACCGGCCGCCGCGAGGCCCGACACCGCCGGCGGCGCGATTCCCGTCGCCAGCAGCACGACCATGATGCCGGTGATCACGAGGGTGCGCCGGGCTCCCCGCCGCATCCCCGTCGGCACGGTCCGCACGGCGCCCGTGCGTACGGTCTCGGGAACCAGCGACAGCGTCTCCGACTCACGCGGCCCGGGCGCGGGATCCGCGAGGGCGTCGGGTCGCGAGGGCAGCAGACGGTCCCCGAACAGGATGATGACGGCGACGGCCGCACCCAGCAGGGGCAGCCCGACGAGCGCGAACTCCGCGAAGCCGAACCCTCGGCCGGTCTCGGCCTCGGCGAGCTCTGAGACGACGACGTTCACCGGCGTCCCGGTGAGCGTGAGCAGCGAGGCCGCCGATGCCAGGAAGGCCAGCGGGATCATCACCTTCGACGCGGGAATACGGGCGCGCCGGGCGATCACCGTGGCGACGGGCACCAGGGCTGCCACTGCGCCGTTGATGCTGAGGAAGGCGGTCAGCACCGCCACGAGCGCACCGAGTGCGGCGATGACCGGGCCGCGACGATGGCCGGCGCGTGCGACGATCAGTCCCCCGAGCCAGCGCGTGATGCCGCTTCTCTCGAGCGCGCTGGCCACGACGAACAGACTCGCGATGAACAGCACCGTGGGGTCGCCGAACCCGGCGAGCGCTTCGGGAAGCGTGAGCACACCGGTCGCCCAGAGGGCGAGAGCGACGCCTGTCGCCACGACTTCCAGAGGCACCCGGCCCGAGAGGAACGCGAGCACCGCAAGCCCCAGGATGAGGAAGGTCGCGGCGATCGGGTCCATGCCTCCACGCTAGCGGCGGGCTGTTCCCCGCATCCGGTCCCCGCTCGTGCGATCAGACGAAGCGCACGGTGGCGTCGAGGCGCGTGCGCACGTCGAACACCTCGTTGCCGCCGATGTCGCGAGCCAGGTTCTCAGGCGCCGGGAGGCAGGTCGGCGAGCAGTGCAGCGAGAGCCAGCGCGAGCGCACCCTCGTAGGCAGTCTCACGTTCGAGCGAGGTCATCGCCTGCTGTGTGAGCAGGTGGTCGCTGACGGTGACCACGGCCAGTGCGGCGAAGCGTTCGGCCGCCGCCACCGCGTACAGCGCCGCCGCCTCCATCTCGACCGCGAGGGTTCCGTGCGCGGCGAGAGCCGCGGTGAGCTCGGGGCGGTCGAGATAGAAGTGGTCGGAGCTGAAGACCGCGCCGGCGTGCACCGCGGTGCCCGCCCGCCCTGCCGCGGCGAGCGCGGCCTGCATGAGACCCACGTCGGCGATATGACTGAACGCGACCCCAGGCACACGCGACTGCGTCATGGCGCTGTCGGTGTGTGCTCCGGCGGCGATGACGACGTCGGACACCGCGACCTCGGGGCGCATGGCACCGGCGGTGCCGACACGCACGATGCGCTGCACTCCGTAGAACCGTGCGAGCTCGGTCGCGTAGATCGTCATGGAGGGCCCGCCCATGCCGGAGGCGATGACGGTCATCCGTGCACCGTCGTGCGTTCCCGTGAATCCCAGGATTCCGCGCACATCGGTGACCAGCACCGGATCGGTCAGGTGTCGCTCAGCGATGCGGGCGGCTCGGCGCGGGTCTCCCGGCATGATGACGAGAGGGGCGATGCTTCCCTCAGGTGCGTTGATGTGAGGCGTGGTCATGCGAGCTCCTCCCGAGCCAGCCAACTGATGAGACGGTCGAACAGCCGGGCGTACCCGGCCCACGCGAGGAACTCCGGCGGGCACCAGTGCGGCGCGAGATCGGAGGTGAAGGCGGCTGCGCGCCCCCGCCCGGCCTCCGTGACGACGAGCAGCGGGTCATCGCCGATGGAGGCGAGCAGGCGGGCCCCCTCCCGCATGGCGACCTCGTTGTATCCGAGCAACCCGGGCCACACGCTCTCCAATCCGGCGGTGACGGGGTGGTCCCCGGAGACGACGGGCGCGATCGATTGCGGGACCTCGACGCGATCATCGCGACTCAGTACGCGGACCGGAAGAATGTCGGCGATCGCGCTGCGCCCCCACCGTGCCTTCGCATCGATGCCGGAGAAGCTGAGGTAACCGCCGATCGCAGCCAGGCCGCCGCCGTCCCGCACGAAGTCCCGCAGGGCCGCGAGCCGGTCCGCTGCGACACGGGACTCGCGAAATGTCGAGGGCGGCAGGAGGAAGGTGTTCGCGCCGACATCCGAGAGCACGACCACATCCCATCGCTCGTGGATGCTCGATGCGTTCTCGGGGAACTCATCGGCGATGAGATGCGAGGGTATGCGCGTGACCTCGTGCCCCGCCCCGGTCAGCGCCGCGACGAACTCGCCCCCGCCCTCCTCGTAGCGTGAGGCGGTGAAGGTGTCGAACCCCTTCTGATGGATTTCGTGGACGAACCACGATTCTCCCGCCAACAGGACTCTGGCCATGCCGTACTCCGATCCGGGAAGATCCCCCTTCCTAAGATGCAAATCGATTTGCATGTCATCGAGGGGTCCATCTGATTACCTGTGTGTAAAACCGACCGGCCGATGGGGCACGACGACGCCACCGCAGGAAGGATGACACCGCCCCCTGCACGCCGCCCTCCGGAGAACCTGTGATCCCTCTCGTGATCGATACCGACACCGCCGCCGACGACTGCTTCGCCCTGCTGGTCGGCCTGCTTCATCCGAATGCCGACCTGAGGGCGGTGACGATCGTGGCCGGGAACGTGGGCTTCGACCAGCAGGTGCACAACGCGCTGCTTACCCTCGATCTCGCCGGGAGAGGCGGGCAGGTGCCGGTCCACCTCGGTGCGACGGTGCCGCTCCTGCGCCCGTGGGTGAGCGCATCTGAGGTGCACGGCGACGGCGTCGGCGGCATCCGTCGCCCCGCCGACGGGGCCGAACCGGACGACGAGCACGCGGTCGACACGCTGATCCGCCTCGCGAAGGAGCACGCGGGCGAACTGCGGATCGTCGCGATCGGGCCGCTGACGAACATCGCCCTCGCCGTGCGCAAGGACCCGGGCTTCGCCGGTCGGGTCGACCGGCTCACCATCATGGGCGGATCCATCAACGGCCGCGGCAACATCACGCCGGCCGCGGAGTACAACATCTACGTCGACCCCGAGGCGGCCGCCATCGTCCTCGGGGCCGGCTTCGGCCGCATCCAGATGCTCACCTGGGACCCTGTAACCCTGCGCGACGCCGTCTTCGATCAGGCGCAGATCGATCGCATCGCCGCTCTCGGTACCGCGCTCTCATCCTTCTTCGTGCGCGCGAATCAGGCGACCTTCGACTTCGACGTCGCGGTCGGGATCGAGGGCTCCACCCATCCCGATTCGCTGTCGGTCGCCCTCGCGCTCGACGAAGACCTCATCATCTCGCAGCGCGCCTACCGGGTCGACGTCGAGACGACGAGTGACCTCACCCGCGGCGCCACGGTGTTCTACGCCAACTCGGATGAACCCAACGTGGACGCACCCACCGCCATCGACGGAGCCCGCTTCGCCGACATGCTCGTCTCCCTGCTCGCTTCCACGCCACCCGCTTCACCGGAGGTCGTGGCCGCCCTGAGCATGCGGTAGCCCGCCGGGGCGGCAGCCCGCTACGACAAGGTCCACGATGCGTTCCGCCGCGCGATCGGCGTCAAGGCGCTCCATCAGCACCGTCGCACCTGTCGGGTCGGGCACGAACCTCGACGCCCCGTCCTGGTCGCCGCCGACCTCGATCTCGACACGACCGGGCACGCTCCAGCCGAACGCATCCTCGTCGAGGGCCGCGAGGACCAGGAGCGGATCGTGGGGCACACCCCAGGTCTCGCCCCAGTAGTCCCACCACTGACGCATGTCACGCTCAAGGGCGGCCCCGAGCGGCCCCGCCGCGCCGATACGGGCACGGTGCGCAGGGGTCAGTCGCACCTGTCGCGTCGCCTCCAGCGGCGCGAGACGGATGGGGATCCCGCTGTCGAAAACGATGCGAGCGGCCGCGGAGTCGCTGCGCAGATTGTGCTCGAACGGTTCGGCGGCGAAACTTCCGCCCATGATCCAGAGGCGGCGCACCGACGCGACAAAGACGGGATCCGCCAGAATCGACGCAGCGATGTCGGTGAGCGGCCCGATCGCGATGACATCGAGCGCACCGCGCGCCTCTCGCGCACACGCGACGATCGCCTCGACGGCCGCGCCCGATTCGTATGCCTCGCCGTCGAGGCCGTCATGGAGGCTGCCCTCGGTGCCCGCCCACCACACCTCGCGACCCGACAGCGGGACCGGCTCGCCTGCACGCACACGGACGTCGCGCCCCGCGAGCCTCGCGTACCGCTGTGTCAGCCGCGCGCGCAGGGCGGTGTCGCCGTAGACCGTGGTGACGAGTTCGGGCGGGCGCCCCGCGCCCCACAGCATCGCCAGGGAAAGGACGTCGTCGACGTCCGTCCCGATATCGGTGTCCAGTACGAACCGCGGAGGGATGTCCATGCTCCTATGCGACACCATGCAAATCGATTTGTGCAATACTTCGGCGATGGAGGTTCGGATGGACCGCTCGGACACGGTCTCGAACGAGAGCGAGGACCGCGCGCGGGCGTGTCTGTGGGGACTCGCGGCCGGAGACGCTCTCGGTGCTCCCACCGAGGGCATGTCGCGCGCGGCGATTCGCGCACGGTTCGGATCGGTGAGCGGCTTTCTCACGGAGGATCAGGCCGGCACGGACGATACCGAGTACGCCGTCTTGTCCGCGTGGACCGCGATCACCCACGGACGTGCGAGCACGGCGGCGGACACGGCGGCGACGTGGCGCACGGCCCTCGCACAGCAGGACCGCGGCTTCGCCGGAGCGGGGTTCTCCGAGATGATCGCCCTCGGCGGTCTCCTCGACCGAAGGACGCCGCCGGATACGGGTATCCGCAATGCCGAACGCGACAGCGACGGCGCGGCGATGCGCGTCGCGCCGTGGGGGATCCTGTGCGCCGGCGACGCCGCCGAGGCCTGCCGGTTGGCCGCCGAGGATGCCGCGATCAGTCACTACGGCGACGGCATCCACGCGGCCCGGGCCATGGCCGCCGCCGTGTCCGCCGCGATGACGGGTGCGCCCTGGGCGGCTGTGCGCGACGCAGCCGTCGATGCTCTGCCCGCTGACAGCTGGACCCGCCGCTGGGCGGTGAGGGCGCTGGACATCGCGCGCGCGGAAGACGACCCGGATGCCGTCGATGCACATCTGCTCGACGAACTCGCACTCCCCCACTATCCCTGGGCCGATCTCGCCCCGGAGGCGCTCGCGCTCGCGCTCGGCATCCTGCAGTCACGACGTGCCGACCCGGTGCCCTGCATCCTCGCGGGAGTGAACATCGGACGAGACTCCGACACCATCGCGGCGATGGCCGGCGCCATTGCGGGAGCCATGACGGGCACCGCAGCGCTTCCCGCGGCATGGACTGAGCGCGTCGACCGCGTACGCGGCCGGTGCATCACGGCGACGGCAGGAACACGCCTGTCGACGCTCGCGTCGCGACTGGTCGGTGCGGCATGAACGCCCGGGCACGATCCGTTCTCCTCGCTCTCGCCGTCGGGGACGCCCTGGGGCTCCCTGCCGACTACCACCGCTCCGTTCGCACGCCGTGGGTGCGTGGCGCACTGTGGGAGCGCACCTCCGAGCTCGACGCCCAGCAGGTCAGCCACCCGCTGTTGCCGTTCACGCCGACGCTCGCCGATCGAAACGGCGTCGTGGCCACCGACGATGCGGAGACCGCCTCGGTGGCAGCTCGAGCCATCCTGGACGCGGATGCCGCCGACGACGGCGCGACGCCGTCGTCGGTCATGTTCGCGACGTGGCATTCGGTGCACGCGGATCCGCAAGCGTGGATGGGGATCGCCGCACGCAACGCCGTCCGCGTCGCAGCGCGAGGCGACAAGCCGCCGCGAACGGGAAGCGACAATCCCGCACGGATGGACGACACCGCCCTGGCCGCCGCGGTCCCGTTCGGCATCCGCTTCGCGGGGAATGCGGCGCTGGCTGCGACGCACGCCGGCGCATACGCATCGATCACGAACGCCGACGAAGGCATCAGCGCCGCCCGCGCGCTGGCTGCCGCGATCGCCACCGTGCTCGGCGGATCACCGCTCAGGGAGGGAATCGACGCCGCGCGCACCGAGCTCGCCGACGATGCGTGGACCCGCGACAACCTCGATGCCGCCCGCGCGATCGTCGCCGAGGCACGGCGCCCCTTCGCCGCGTTGCCTGCGTTGCAGCGCACCGTCGCCCCGCGCACCTACTCGTTCGGCGGCGTCGCCGCCGAAACCCTCCCGCTGGCCCTTGCCCTCGCGGAGCTGGCGGACGGCGATCCGGAGGCGGGCATCCCCCTCGCGCTGACCTTCGCCCGCACCGCCGACAGCGTGCCGGCCCTCGTCGGCGCGCTCTGCGCTGCAACAGGGGAGCTCTCGTGGCCGGAGTGGAGCGCGGTCGATGAGCTGCGCGGCATCCTGCTGCCGGCCACCGCGGGGTGGCGACTGAGCACACTGGCCGATGCCCTTGGCGGCGACGGAGATCGAGACGACGAGAGGTGGCGCGCATGACGACGTTCTGGGTGGATGCGGACGACCCGCTGGTGCGACGACCGAAGGTGTCCCTGCACGATCATCTCGACGGCTCTCTGCGCCCCGCGACGATCCTCGAACTGGCCGAGGAGGCGCGGGTCGCGACTCCACGACGCACGCCCGCGGCCCTGCAGCGTTGGCTCTCCCACTTCGCCGAAGAGGAACCCGGCGCAGATTGGGAACTGCTCTTCGGGCTCAGCACCTCGGTGATGCAGACCAGGGAGCAGCTGCGACGGGTCGCGGCGGAGTACGTCGAGACGCTCACCGCGGACGGCGTCGTCTACGCCGAGACACGATGGGCACCCGAGAAGCATCTCGCGGGCGGGCTCACGATGGACGAGGCCGTGTCCGCCGTCGCCGACGGGATCGCGGAGGGAACCGTGAACGCCGCACGCGGGGGTCACGAGATCGTCGTGCGTCAGGTGCTCTCGGTGATGCGCACGGCTCACGCCGGCGCAGCCGTGCTCGCCGCAGCTCGGCGGGGAATCGACGCCGGTGTCGTCGGGATCGACCTGGCAGGACACGAAGAGGGCCACCCCGCTCGCGACCACGCTCGCATCTTCGAGGATGCCGCGCGAGCGGGCCTCTCCCGCACCGTCCACGCCGGCGAGGCGGATGGGGCGGAGAGCATCAGGGATGCCGTCGCCCTGTGTCATGCCCAGCGCATCGGTCACGGAGCACGGCTCGCCGAGGACATCGCACTGGCCGGCGTCCGGCTCGACGTGCGAGCAGCGGGAGACAGCTGGCACCGCATCGGACGCAGCGCAGCCGACCTGGAGCCGGGAGAGATCGCCCAGCAGATCATCGACGACGCGATCGTGCTCGAGTTGTGTCCCACCTCCAACGTGGGGCATGTCGTGGACGCTCTCCCCCAGCATCCGATCGACCTGCTCGCCGCCGTGGGAGTGCGCGTGAGCGTGAACGTCGACAACCGAATGATCAGCGCGACGAGCGTGACGCGCGAGATGCGGCGGGTCAGCGAGGCGTTCGGCTGGTCGATGCCACAGCTTCGCGACGCGAGTCTCGCCGCCGCCGACGCGAGCTTCGCCCCGCCCGAGTTGCGCGAGCGGATCCGTGCCCGTGTGGCTCAGGGATGGGACGACGCGGTCTCGCGCTGAGCGGCTCGTAGCGCCAGCAGTTCGTCGCGTGCGGAGGTGTCGCGCCCGGGTCGTTCATGGGCCAGCTGCGAACCCTCTTCCCAGAAGTCGTCGACGGAGCGACCCGCGAGCTGGCCACGACGCGTGTGGACGTCCAGGGCGTAGTCGGGGATCTCGAACGGACGCTGCACGCGTTCCCGCAGCAGGGGGATGAGGTTCGCCCACTCGTCGGAGGTGCGGTCCTTCAGCGACTCCGCGAGAAAACGCACGGCGTGCACCGCGAAGAGCCATCGGTCACCCGCCGCCCGGTCGAGACGCTCATGCATCTGGAAGAGGGCATTGACCACGACGGGTTCGCGGTAGCTGGAGTCGCCGGCGTCTTCGGCCGAGATGACGCACAGTCGCGACCACATGACAGCTTCCAGCTCCGGGCTCGTCTCGTACATCTCGCGTGCGATGTGCAGGGCCAGACGAAGGTCTCCACGGCGGATGGACTTCTGCAACGCGGAGATGAGTTCATCGGCCGCGTACCCGCGCACACTCGTGACGCGCGTCCAGGGGTCTTCGACATGGGGAACGGGCATGGTGAGGTCCTTCCTATGGATTCCGCTCTCAGCGAGCCGCGATGCGGGCCGCGAGGGTGTCGAAGTCCGCCTGGCGCTGGGCCATCGCGGCATCGAGGTCGATCGTGGTCAGCTCCCCGTCGCGCTTCAGGAAACGACCTGCGGTCATGACGTGGCTGGTATCGAAACCCGATGCGCCGTAAACCAGCGCCGAGTGCACCGACTGTGCGCCCGTCGGCCCGCGGTGCAGCGCCGCAACGGGAAGGGCAATCAGGTCCGCGACCGCTCCCGGCACCAGACGACCGTCGTCCGGCCCTCCCCCCAGCGCACGGTGTCCGTTCACGGTCGCCAGAGTCAGGATCTCCCGAGCGGTGATGGTGTCGGGCGTCTGCGCGACGAAGGCGGCGAGCTTGCCGAGCGTGCGCATCTCCTCGAACATGTCGGAGTTGTTGTTTCCGCAGACGTTGTCGGTGCCGATGGCGACGTTGACGCCGGCGTCCATCGCCTCGCGCACCGGCGGCGCTGCTGCTCCCGAGATCATCGCGACCGAGGCGGCGACGGCGATGGTCGCCCCCGTGCTTGCGATCACGCCGAGCTCGTCGACGCGGATCCTGTTCGCGTGCGCAAGAATCACCGGTACCTCCAGGACTCCCATACGAGAAAGCTGCGTCAGTGCGCCGCGCCCGAAGCGCTCCGTGCACACGTCGTCCTCCTCGGTGGAGGTGGCGTAGTGGGCGTGCAGGCCGGCGCCGTGCCGGCGCGCGATGGCTAGCTCGCTCTCGATCGTCTCGACACGGTTGTCGACGAAGAACGCGTGAGGCCCCACCCACCCCTTCACGACCGGGTGCTCCTGGTTCCGAGCAACGAAGTCGGCTGCCGCGGCGAGCGATGCCTGCGCCCGGGCGTCGTCGCCGAGGTCGACGATTCCGTAGGCCACGCGCGCACGCAGGCCCGAAGCCTCGATCTCGGGGAGATACGCCTCGGCGAACAGATACTGGTCCGCGAACGCCGTCGTCCCGCTGCCGATCAACTCCGCGCACCCGACACGGGTGGCGGCGGGCAGCAGGTCGGGAGTCAGATGCTCTTCGCGCGACCGTATGGCTCCGAGCCAGCCCTCCCACGTCAGCAGGGAGTGCCCTTCGCTGACTCCGCGGAGAAGGTACATCGGCGTGTGCGCGTGCGCGTTGACGAGTCCGGGGAGCAGAACGCTGCGCCCCAGATCGACGACGTCCTCTCCGCGCGGTCTCGGCCCGACACACGCTGAGACCTCCGTGATGCGCCCGTCCGCCACGACGACGATTCCGGGCTCGAGCACGGTGCCCGCCTCGTCTCCCACGACCACGTGGTCGGCGACCAGGATCTGCCGAGCCATCGATGTCACCTCTCCTCCGGGATGAGCTGAGCCTCGGCCGCATCCGCAGGATCGTGTCCAGCCATGAGCGCACCGATCTCGAAATTCGTCAGGGCGCCACGAGGGAAGGGACCGGCGAGCCTGCCGTTGTAGAGCACGACGATCTCATCGGAGAGGGACATGATCTCCTCGAGCTCGGCGGATACGAGCAGGATGCCTGCTCCCCGGGCACGTGCCTCGAGGAGTGCGCGGTGGACGAACTCGATGCTGCCGACGTCGAGACCTCGCGTGGGCTGATTCGCGATGACGACCTTCGGCTCGCCACCGAGTTCGCGTCCGATGACGACCTTCTGCATGTTGCCGCCGGAGAGGTTGCCCACCGAACGGTGCGGGGCGCCACCGCGGACGACGTAGTCGGCGATGATCCGAGAGGCGAACTCCCCCATCGCCCGCATGCGCAGAACGCCGAAACGCGAGAAACGTCTCGAGCGATAGGAGTCCGCGATCGCGTTCTCCTCCAACGTCGCGGTGCGGTTGAGCCCCATCGACATCCGGTCCTCGGCGATATGCGCCAGACCGGCGGCACGGGTCGCGCGGGGGCCTCGATTCGTCGTGTCGACGCCGCCGATGCGCACCCGCCCGCTCGGGGCCTTGCGCATCCCCGTGATCACATCCACGAGACTTCCCTGGCCGTTGCCGCTGACGCCCGCCACCCCGACGATGCGGCCGGACCGGACGGTGAGCGAGAGGCTCTCCAGGCCGGCGTCGCCGGCGCTGATCTGCGCGGCGGTGACGCCGTGCACCTCCAGAACCGGTTCGCCCGCCTCCACCTCGTCGATGTCGGCTTCGAGCAGGACGTCGCGGCCGACCATCATCCTCGCGATGACGGCCGGGGATGCCTCGGCGGCGGGAAGTTCCCCCACGATCTGTCCACGCCGCATGACGACCACGCGGTCGGCGACGGCAAGGACCTCGGGAAGCTTATGGCTGATGAAGACGACCGATGTGCCGAGCGAGGCGAGATGGCGCACCGCGGCGATGAGCTCCTGAGCCTCGGCGGGGGTGAGCACCGCGGTCGGTTCGTCCAGGATGAGCAGGCGCGTGTCGCCGGCGAGCGCCTTGAGGATCTCGACGCGCTGCTGCAACCCGATGGGAAGCGCGGCGACGAGCTCCGCGGGATCGATCGGGAATCCCAGACGCTGGGAGAGTTCACGCACCTCCCGCTCGGCTGCGGCGTCGTCGACGAGCCCGCGGGTGACGGGCTCTCGTCCGAGGGTGACGTTCTGGGCGACCGTGAACGAGTCGACGAGCGCGAAGTGCTGCTGCACCATGCCGATGCCGTGGTCCAGGGCATCCTGCACGCTCCTGATGGACACTTCCTCACCGTCGATGAGGATGCGGCCCGCGTCCGCGGGGAATGCGCCGAACAGCAGGTTCATCAGCGTCGTCTTCCCCGTGCCGTTCTCGCCGACGAGGGCGACGACCTCGCCGCGTCCGACGTCCAGCGACACATCGGCGACGGCGAGCACGCCGGTCGAGGCGAAGTACTTGCGCAGGCCTTCCAAGCGCAGGAACGCAATCATGTGTCGAGCCCTTCGGTAGGGACGGGCGCCGCCCCCGGGGCGACGCCCGTCACCGGGTCACTTCTTGAACGGAGCGCAGGCGGCCGCGTCGGGGTCGTTCAGCGCGTCGCAGACGGCGAACGAGCCGTCGAGGATCTTCCCCTTGTACTCCTCCACCGAGGCCTTCGCCGCGTCGATCTGAGTCTTCAGCTCCGGGTGCGCGTCGGCGAACACGGTGGATCCCTCGTCCCACGACAGGCCAGTGGCCCCATCAGCGAGGCCGACGAGCTTCGCACCGGAGGTGAAATCGCCGGCCTTGGCCTCGGAGATCATCTTGAGGACGTTGGCGTCCACGTGCTTCATCATCGAGGTGATGACGGTGCCGGGTGCCACGGAATCCTGGTCGCTGTCGACGCCGATGGCGAAGAAGCCCTGCTCTTTCGCCGCCTCGATGACCCCGGTTCCGGTGCCGCCGGCGACCTGGTAAATGACGTCAACGCCGTCGGAGTGCATGTCGAGCGCGGTCGACTTGCCCAGCGCGGGATCGTTGAAGACGAAGTTCAGGTAGCTCAGCTGCACCGAGCAATCGGCGCATGCGGTCTTCACACCCTGCTCGTAGGCCCATGCGAACTGGTTGAGGGCGGGAGATTCGCCACCCACCACTGCGCCGACCTTCTTGGTCGTGGTCATCGTCCCCGCGACGAGTCCTGCGAGGAAGCTGCCCTCGTGTGTGTTGATCGTGTAGAGCTCGAGGTTGTCGGGCAGATCCGCGCCGTCCGCCGACTGGTCCGGCATGCCGATCTTCTGGTCGGGGTACTGCTCGGCGATGGAGATGACGGTATCCAGCGGCAGCGTGATCGACATCACGAGGTCCGGCGAGGTCTGAATCGCGGAACGCAGAAGCGTCTCGCCCTGCGACGGGTCGGGGGCCTCGATGTGCTTGGTGCTCACGCCGAGGGTGTCCGCGGCTTCGGCGAGGCCGCTCAGCGCCGAGTCGGTGTAGGACAGGTCGCCGGCCACACCGCCCACCAGCACGGCGCTGTAGTCGCTCCCGGAGGAGGTTGCGGGCGCCGATCCACCCGAGCTGCAGGCGGTCAGGGCGAGCGTTGCTGCCGCGGTCAGGGCGGCGGCAACAGCGAGAGTGCGGTGTCGCGAGGTCGTGTGCATGGTCGGGCTCCTGGTCTGGGTTGGGGTTCGGACGGGACGGGTTCGGGTGTGAGGTCGGGTTCGCGCGACGTCTGCGCAGGTCAGGCCGCGACGCGACTGCGACGCCTTCGGATCGGACGGCCGACTGTGCGCGACGAGCGCAGACCCCGATACCCGACCAGACCGAGCACCGTGAGGGTCGCGACCATCGGAATGAGCTGGACGACGGAGTTGGGGAGGTCGCTCGTGCTCTGCAGGCGGATGGCGACCGCATCCGAGAACCCGAAGAGCATCGCAGCCGGAACGAGGAACAGCGGACGGTTCACCGCGAGCAGCGCCGCGGTGATGGCGATCCACCCGGCGCCGTCCGTCATGTCGCGGGCGAACAGGCCCAGTTCCCCGACGGTCAGGAATGCGCCGCCGAGCGCCGCGAGGGCTCCGGCGCCGATCAGACTCCAGGTCTGCACCTTCGGAACCGAGATACCCGCCGATGCCGCGGCCTTGGGCGCCGCACCGACCGCGAGGAGGTGACGCCCGGAACGCAGGCGGAAGAGGAGTCCGTAGAGGACGGCGAGCACAAGCGCGAGGTAGACGAGGGCGTTGTAACCGGACAGGAAGGCGCCGAGCACGGGGATGTCCTGGATGACGGGGATGGTGATGTCGGGAAGGGTCTGCACGTCGGGTTTCCAGACCCCCGTGCCGCCGAAGAGCACGCGCATGAGGTAGACCGACAGCGCGAGCAGCAGCATGTTGAGTCCGATCGCGAACACGACCAGATCGACGCCGAGGCGGTGAGCCCACGCCATCAGGAGCCCGGTGAGCGCGCCGGCAGCCGCAGCGATCAGGAGCGCAAGCGGAGCGGATTGCGTGGCGTTCAGCGCGAGCAGTCCCGTGAAAGCGCCTACGAGCATCTTCGCCTCGATGGCGAGGTTCAGAACGCCCGCGCGCGAGCTGAGCGCCGAGGCGATCGCTCCCAGCAGGATGGGCGTCCCGAGGCGGACGCCGTTGTGGATCATCTCCGAGGTGAAGAAGGTGGTGAGGAAGTCCATCGTCAGTGCGCTCCTCGCTCGGTCGCGGTGCCCTGCATCGCACTCGGCGAAGCCATCGGAGGCTCGCCGTCGCCGGTGCGACGAGCGAGTTCCGCAGCGCCGCGGCGCTTGTTGCGCCACAGCTCGATCCGGGTGGCCAGCGGCGCCTGGACCGCGACGAGCACGATCATCAGAGCGAGGATGACGGCACCGATCTCGCGTGGGATCCCGAGCAGGATCTGCAACCCGTTGATCGCGCCCACGGTGATGCCCGAGAAGAGGAAGGCCGCGATCGCGCCGCCGATCACCGTCGTGCCGCCCAGGATCGCCGCCGTGAGGCCGTTGAAGCCCGTACCGTCCATGAACCCGTCGATGACGCGGTAGTTCATGCCCAGCACCTGCAAGCCGCCGCCGATCCCGGCGAGGGCTCCGCCCAAAGCCGCGGCCCGGATGACGGCCATCCGAGTGCGCATGCCGGTGTACCGGGCGAAAAGCGGTGCCTCGCCGGCCATACGCTGCTCGTAGCCCCATGTCGTGCGCGACATGTAGATCCACACGAGGACGACGAAAGCCACCGCGATCACGATGTTCATGCCGAGCTTCGTGGACGGATCGAAGATCGCCAGTCGTGCGGTCTCGTCGACCTGAGCGGTGTAGGACGCACTACTCCCCGTGTCACGGAGCGGGTAGTTGACCAGGTACGACATCAACAGGGCGACCATCGAGTTGACGATGATGCTGACGATCAGTTCGTTCGCACCAAGGAAGACCCGGAACAGCGCGGGCACGATCCCGACCAGCGCACCGGCGACGGCGCCGCCCGCGAGCGCGACGCCGGCGTGCACTCCCGCGGGCAGGTGGATCATCGTCCCCACGCACACCGCGGCAAGGCCCCCGAGCGCGTACTGCCCTTCCTGCCCGATGCTGAACAGCCCGGCCCGTAGCACCATGACGGCGCCCAGCGTGGTCATGATCAGCGGCGCGGCCGTGGTGAGCACGTTGGCGATGTTGCAGAAGTTCGCGGAACACGTGAACGCGGACTGGTACACCGCACCCAAGGCGTCCCACGGCGACTGCCCGGAGGCCGCGATGAGCACGCCGCCGACGACCAGAGCCAGGATCACCGCACTCACGGGCACGGCGACGCGCTGGGCGGCCTGGGCCAGGTCGATATCTCTCATTGCACTCCCGCAACACAAAACGATTTGCTAAGACTCCGCACGGGGTCGGTGGAAGTTGAGCCTAGACATCTCGACAGTGCGAATCCGGCTCAGAAATCGAGATTTTCAGGACGCGAAACCCCCGGGAAACATCCGCGCTCGTTTTCCTCATTTCGAAAGCTGTGATGCAAAAAGACTTGCATGGAACCTGTGCGGCATACTGATCGCGTGAGCACCAAGAGAGCGACGATGCAGGAGATCGCGGCCATCGCCGGAGTCAGCGTCACGACGGTCTCTCATGTGCTGTCGGGCAAGCGGCCCGTCAATGCCCGTACCGCCGACCGCATCAGGGCCGTGATCGATCGCCACGGCTATGTCCCGGCCGCGGCCGCGCGGCAGCTGAAGTCCGGGGACAGCGGCCTCATCGGCTTCATCGTCCCCGACTTGTCCATGTCGTACTTCAGCGGTGTCGCGGCAGGCTTGGAGGCAGCAGCGGCCACGCGCGGGGTCGGCATGATCCTGTGCAGCACGCGCGGAGCAGACAGCGGCACGCCTCGATTCGTCGATCTCCTTCGCAACGCCACCCTCGACGGGGTCGTCTATGTTCCCGGTTCCCCCCGCACCGACGCCCTCGTACCCGCACTCGCGGCCGACTTCCCAGTCGTCCTGGCCGACGAGGACCTCCCCGGCAGCGACATTCCGGCGGTGACATCCGACAACGTCGCGGGGGGCCGACTGGTGGGCGCCCATCTCACCGAGCTGGGCCATCAACGAATCCTCGTGCTCCGCGGCCCTGCAGACCTCGGCTCCTCTCCCGCGCGAGCAGCCGGAGTCAGCGAGTCCTTCCCGCAGGCACTGACTCTGCAGGGCGATTTCACGGAACGCTCCGGTTACGAGCTGACAGGGCAGGCGCTCGCGAACGGGGTCGCCTTCACCTGCATCGCCGCCGCCAACGACGACCAGGCGCTCGGAGCCATCCGCCGCCTCCGCGAGGAGGGCATCCGCGTGCCCCAGGACTGCTCGGTCGTCGGCTTCGACGACATCCCGACAGCGAAGTACGCGGGCCTGACCACGGTCCGCCAGGACGTCGTGTCGGTCGGCAAGCAGGCCGCCGATCTGCTGCTGGACAGGATCACCTCTCGGTCGTCCGCCCCGCTGAGCGGCGAGAAGATCTTCATCGAGGTGGAGGTGGTCGTGCGCGACACGACCGCGCCGCCACCGAGCTGAGGCGCGCCGTCGATCCCGTTCGAGAGCGACACCCGACGTGCGATCAGACGAAGCGCACGGTGGCGTCGAGGCGCGTGCGCACGTCGAACACCTCGTTGCCGCCGATGTCGCGCGCGCCGGTCACGCCGCGACGCAGCACGGTGGCCAGCGCGGAGCGGCCGGCGACGACGACGGGCGTGCCGCGCACGGCGCCGAGCTCGGTGATCTGCTGGGCGAGGTCGTTGTCGGGCAGCACGACGATGGCGCCGCTGAAGCGCACCCGCGCCGCGCGGGCGACGACCCGCATCCGCGAGAGCAGGTCGCTGACGGGAGCGCCGACGACGGCCGGGCCGATGATCTCGCCGCGGCGGAAGCCGACAGGTCCGCCGAAGTCCTCCGAGAGCACCCCGTACAGGCCGCTCGGGCCGAGCACGATGTGGTCGAGCTTCTCGTCGAGGTCGCCGCCGCGACCGGATGCGGCGACGTCGTGCCAGACGCTGTAGCCCATGCCGAGGTCGGCGACGATGCGCGCGGTCGCCTCCTCGGCGAGCGCGTCCGCCAGAAGGCGCCGGATATCGCGCGGCGCGGAGCGCACCAGCTGCGCGTCGTAAGGATCGGGCACCTCGGTACCGCGCCCCACCCACTCGCGGATGAGAGTGAGATACCGTTCGCGTCGCCATCCGCCGGGGTGACCCGCCGACCGGGCGCGCGGGCGGGTGTCCTGCCGCGCGCGCGGCGGGGTCCACGCGCCCTCCGCCTCGGGTGCCGCGCTCACCGCACCCCGGCCGCGGTCGTAGGCCGCTCGGGCCTCGGGCGTGCCCACGAGCTCCCACGCGCGCTGCACCTCGACGAAGCGCACGGCGTCGCCGCCGGTGTCGGGATGCGTCTCGCGCAGGCGCACCCGGAACGCACGCCGAAGGGTCTCGTCGTCGGCATCGGACGCGACCTGGAGGATGTCGTACGCGGATGCGGAGAGGGGACTGTCGAACACGCCGCCTCGCTTTCACCTGCCGCACGGCAGCGTCCAGGCTACCGGCCCGCGCCTGTTCGGGTGCCGTGAGCTCAGCGGCGTTCGTTTCGTCGCGCGTAGGCGGCGGCCTTGCGACTCGACAGCGCGAGCAGCACCAGGATGTCGAGGCCGAGGTTCAACAGCGTGCCGCTGATGCGGATGTCCTGCCCCTGCACCCACCAGGTCGAGAAGGCGAAGCTGATCGAGAGCACCGAGAAGACGAGCACGGTGACTCGTGAGCGGTTGCCGCCGCGCAGGACGAAGATCGCCATGACCGTGTCGAACAGCAGAACGGCGCCGCCCACGGCCCACACGAACCCCAGCCCGAGGGCCCGCTCCTCTTCGCTCAGCGGCACACCGTCGATCACGACCGACGCCTCATGTACGATCTGACGCCACTCGAGGGTGATCGCCAGCAGCCAGAACACGCCCGCAAGCACGCGCAGCAGCACGAGGAGCCCTCCGGCTACGGTCGCGGCGGGGCGGGGCATCTGCGGGTCGTAGGCCAGCGGGCGAGCGAGGCGGGCCGGGGACTCGAACGCCGCCCGCTTGCGGGGGACCCTCTCGCTCATGCCGTCACCTCCCGCACGTCCACGATCGGCAGGTCGCCGTCGGTGCGGATGCTGTCGCCGCCGCCGTTGCGGGCGTGATAGCCGGTGGAGAAGTCGGCGATCACGTCGACCCTCACGCGAGGCTCCGCCGCGGTCACCGTCTGCACGATGTGGTCGCGCTCGATGTCGGTGTCGGCATCGATGCGATGGGTGACCTGCAGCGTGAACAGCGACAGTCCGACAGCGGTGTCGAAGGTGCCGGCGGCCAGCCAGTCCACCCGGCGCCCGCCCGGCAGCAGCCAGTCGTCGGGGCATCGCCAGAAGCGCACGTGGTGCCGCTGTGCGGGGTTGCCGTCCACCTCCTGCTGGTAGGCGAAGTCCTGCTGACGCGAGAACAGGAACAGCGGGCTGACGGGGGCCTCGTCGTAGCTGCGCCTGGTCAGGGTCGACGTGATGATGCGCCGGGACGAGGCGAGGGTCACAGGATCGGCCTTCGTCCAGCCGGCGCGACGCAGCGCCTCCTCGATCTGCTCGGCACTGCCCATGAATGCGAGGTTGACGGGGTCGCCGAGCAGTCCGTCGCTCGTGCGTGTGCGGCCGATGAAGTAGTCGGGCACGTAGATCATCGTCAGGATGCGGTGCAGCCTGGGCAGCACGAGGTAGGCCAGGAGAACCCAGAACGCGATCGCGAGCGGGATGCCCCACCATCCGACGCGGAAGGTCTCGGTGAAGCTCAGGTAGGCGAGCCAGATCGAGGCGAGGCCGGCGAAGACGAAGAAGAAGCCATCGAGCGCGACGCCGATCGAGTAGGCCCGGCGCTTCCGCTTCTCCCGCGCAGCCACGATCAGCTCCAGAGCGCCCGCGGAGGTCGGAAGGCGAACGCCTGGTCGATGAGACCGGGATCGAGGTCGTCGAGCGAGGCAGGATGCCAGCGCGGGGACCGGTCCTTGTCCACGAGCTGGGCGCGGATGCCCTCGACGAGGTCGGGCTGGGTGAGAGCGAACCACATCACGAGCCCGTACTCCTGCTCCAGGACTTCCCGGAGCGACTGTCTGCGCCGTGCGCGCCGCACGGCGGCGAGCGTCACGGTCAGCGCGGTGGGTGAGAGCGAGGCGATCAGTTCGGCGGTGGCGACCGCATCCGGGTCGAGATGCGCCCGCAGCCGCGCGAGGATCTCCGTCACCGAATCGGCGGAGAACGCGTCGTCGATCCAGGGCCTCGCCTTCTCGAGGCGGGAGGTCTCCGGCGTCTCGTCGAACAGGAGCACCAACTCGGCCGGCCCCTGCGGATCCGCGCGGGTCTCGAGTGCGTCACGGAAGGCGTCGATGCGGTCGGCGGGAACGAGGTGATCGGCGAATCCCGCGTAGATCGCGTCGGACGCATCCATCGCGCCGCCGGTCAGCGCGAGGTACTCGCCGATGCGCCCGGGGGCGTGGGCGAGCAGCCAGGTGCCCCCGACGTCGGGAGTGAACCCGATGCGGGTCTCGGGCATCGCCAGCTGCGAGCGCTCGGTGACCACGCGGTGCCCGGCGTGCGAGGCGAGCCCCACGCCGCCGCCCATCGTGATCCCGTCGGCGATCGTCACGACCGGCTTCGGATACTCGGCGAGACGGGCGTTCAGCGCATACTCCGCGAGGAAGAAGTCGGCGGCGCGCTCCGCGTCGGAGCTCATCGCCTGCTCGCGCAGCAGACGCACGTCGCCGCCCGCGCAGAAGCCGCGCTCGCCCGCACCGTCGAGCAGCACGACCTCGACATCGGCGTCGTGCTCCCACGCGTCCAGGGCCGCGGCGAGCCGGCGCACCATCTCGATGTCGACCGCGTTGAGCGCGCGCGGACGGTTGAGCGTCAGCCGCCCCACCCCCTGATCCGACCGCACCAGCACCGTCGCATCCGCACCGCTCATGCCCGCCACGTTAGCGCCGCAGGAGCGCCGCCACGGGATGGGCGAGAGTCGATCCCCGATTCTCCGCGGATTTCCGCCAGAATGGAGAAACGTTCTGACCTTGACGGAGGTTCCCATGCCCGACGGCCAGATCCTGGAGTTCTCCGAGGTCACCAAGAGATTCGGCGCGATCGACGCCGTCTCCCGGTTGAGCGCGCGTATCGAACCCGGCCTCGTGACCGGATTCCTCGGCCCGAACGGCGCCGGTAAGACCACCTCGCTGCGCATGCTGCTGGGGCTCGTCCGGCCTACTTCCGGCACGACGACGATCGGCGGATCGCACTACAGCGAACTGCGCCATCCGCTGCGCACCGTCGGCGCCGCGCTCGAAGCGTCGAGTTTCCACCCCGGCCGCAGCGGGGCCAACCACCTGAAGGTCTACGCCCAGGCGGCGGGGCTGCCGACCGGCCGCATCGACGAGACGCTCGCACTCGTCGGCCTCTCCGACGCCGCCGGACGCAAGGTCGGCGGCTACTCGCTCGGCATGCGCCAGCGGCTGGGCCTGGCGACGGCGCTTCTCGGCGACCCGGGCGTGCTCGTGCTCGACGAGCCCTCCAACGGACTCGATCCCGAAGGCATCAAGTGGATGCGGATGCTGCTGCGCGCCTTCGCCGACGAAGGCCGGACGGTGCTCGTCTCCTCGCACCTGCTCATGGAGATCCAGCAGACCGCGGATCGCCTGCTGATCCTCGCCCGCGGACGTCTCGTGTTCGACGGCGGCATCGAAGACCTCGCCGACCCCGACGAGTACGCGACGGTCGTCGATGCCCCCGATCGCGCCGCCCTCGAGGCCGCACTCACTGGCGCCGGGCACTCGTTCGAGGTGTTGCGCTCGGGGCTCACGGTGCGGGGAGCGGAGCCCGTCGAGGTCGGCGCACTCGCCGCCGCATCCGGCATCGCGCTGTCGGGTCTGCAGCGCCGCGGCCCCGAGCTCGAGGAGATCTTCCTCGCCCTGGTCGACGGCACACGGGTGCACCCGCCGGTGGGCGAGGTCGCGGCCATCCCCGCGGTCGACGAAGAAGCCCCGCTCGCGCCCGAGAACGATCCCGCCCCGGAGACGTCGGAGATCACCGAGGCGCCCGATGTGGAGGTGCCGCTGGACACGCCCGTTCCCGAGGGCGCCGCCGAGGCCGCTCGTGAGGATGCCGCCGCTGCCTCCGAGATCGCCCCCGCCGATCAGACCGCGCCGGTCGAGGAGACCGCGGCGCCGGACGAGCAGCAGGGTGCTGCCGCCGATGATCCCGCGCCCGCCGTTGAGAGCGCCGAGGCTCGCGCATCCGACTCCGAGCCGGCGGAAGGCGAGGCCTCCGACGCAGATCCCGCGCCGACCGAGGCCATCCAGATCACCGAGCCGATGGATGAGGTCGAGCCGCATCCGGAAGCAGACCACCGCGAGGAAGGGGGCCGGGCATGAGCCTTGCGAACGTCACCCGCTCCGAGCTGACCAAGCAGTTCACCACCTCGATCTGGTGGATCCTCGGTATCGTCCTCGCCGGTTACGTCGGGTTCACCGCGGCAGGCCTGTCCGTGGTGTTCGCGCTGGCCGCGAGCGGCGCCCTGCCCTCGAGCGGCGGCGGCCTCACGGCGACGGGCGTACCGGGCGACGTCAGCGCCCTGATCTACAGCCTCGCCGCATCCGTCGGATACGTGTTCCCGCTGCTGATCGGCACACTGCTCGTCACCGGGGAGTTCCGCCACAACACGCTCACCCCCACCTTCCTCACCACTCCGAAGCGCGGACGGGTCCTCACGGCGAAGGTCCTGGCCGGCGCCGTGATGGGCCTGGTCTACGCCGCCCTGGCGCTGATCGTCACCGTCGGCCCCGCCGCCGGCATCCTGGCCGGGTTCGGGCAGCACACGGGCCTCGATTCCTCGGACACGTGGGCGATGTTGGGACGCATCGTGATCGCCTTCGTGCTGTGGGTCGTGGTCGGCATCGGCGTGGGTCTCGTGGTGCGCAATCAGGTCGCGGCGATCGTGATCGTGCTGGCCTTCACGCAGTTCATCGAGCCCCTGCTGCGCTTCGGCGGCGCCTTCGTCTCGGGTCTGAGCGACGTCGCGCGGTTCCTGCCGGGCGCCGCGAGCGACACCCTCGTCGGCGCGAGCTTGTTCTCAGCCAGCGCGGGAGGGGATGCGGGCCAGCCGCTGGAGTGGTGGGTCGGCGGCCTCGTGCTGCTCGCCTACGGCCTGTTGTTCACCGTGCTCGGTTACTTCGCCAGCTGGCGCCGCGACGTCGGCTGACCCGCGCCCGGCGGGGCGGCCCGCATCCTCTTGCCGGCCCTCCCGTGCGCTCCCTTACGCGCGAATGAGCGTCGCTCGGCGGATGCGAGCGGGCGCCGCGCTCAGCTGGACGCGAGCTCGACGACGTCGGTCGGGTCGTCGCCCGCGTCGACGCGGAGCGCGCGCACGAGCGCCTCGCCGTGCCGGGTGCCGAGCACCAGCCGCTGGAACTCGGTGTCGCCCTCGATGTCGATGACCACGCCGGGGCGGTTCTTGCGGATGACGGCGAAGTCCTTGCCGCCGGCGTACCGCCACGTGCCGATAGCGAGGGTCGCGGGGATGAACGTACCGGGCGAGCGGACACCGCGCAGCCATGTCCACGGGTCGTCGGTCAGCTGCACCCGCGAGATCGCGGCGCGGTCGAGCGTCACATTCCGCCTGCGGAATGCCAGCGCCTTCTCGGCGCCCGACAGCACGATCTCGAGGTGTCCCGAGTCGAGCATGAGCGTCACCATGATCCCAGTCTGCCAGCGACGCTCCGACGGCGGCAGCGAATTTGCTCACAGACGGACAACGATCCGCCAGCCTCGTGCGACCCCGACCCCGTACGGCGGTGGAAGACTGTAGCGGTGCCCACGCCTCGTACCGACCTCCGGTCAGATGTGGGGCCCGAGACGGCTCCCGTGCTCGTCGCCCACGTGATCGACCGCGCCCGCGCGGGCGCGCGACTGAGCGTGGATGAGGTACTCGCCCTCGTCACCGCCGACGGCGTCGACCGCGATCTCCTGTTCGCCGCCGCATCCGCTCTGCGCGATGAGGGCCTCGCTCTCTCGGGGCGCCCCGGCGTCATCACCTACTCGCGCAAGGTCTTCGTGCCGCTGACGACCCTCTGCCGCGACCGGTGCCACTACTGCATCTTCGTCGACACTCCGGGCCAGCTGCTGAAGAAGAACAAGCCCGCCTACATGTCGCCGGAGCAGGTGCTGCAGGTCGTGCGTCAGGGCGCGGCGCTCGGGTGCAAAGAGGTGCTGTTGACCCTCGGCGACCGCCCGGAGGATCGCTGGCCCGAGGCGCGCGCCTGGCTCGACGAGCACGGGTACGCATCCACGCTCGACTACGTCGCCGCGATCGCCCGCCTCGTCACGGCCGAGACCGGCCTGCTCGCGCACCTGAACCCGGGGGTCATGCACGCGCACGAGCTCGATCAGCTCCGCCCGGTCGCCCCGTCGATGGGGATGATGCTCGAGACGACCTCCCGCGCACTGTTCGAGACACCCGGGCAGCCGCACTTCGGCTCGCCCGACAAGGATCCCGCGCTCCGGCTGCAGGTGATCGAGGACGCGGGAGCCGCCCGCATCCCGTTCACGACCGGCATCCTGGTCGGCATCGGCGAGACCCCCCACGACCGGGCTGAGTCCCTCATCGCGCTGCGCGATGCTGAGGAGCGGCACGGCCACATCCAGGAAGTGATCGTGCAGAACTTCCGCGCGAAGCCGCGCACTGCGATGCAGGACGCCCCGGATGCGGACCTGCTCGAGTACGCGACCGTCGTCGCCGCCGCGCGGCTCGTCATGGGCGCGCGGATGCGGATCCAGGTGCCGCCGAACCTGTCCGACCCGACCGAGTTCGCTCTGCTCGTCGGCGCAGGGATCGACGACTGGGGCGGGGTGTCGCCGCTGACCGCGGACCACGTGAACCCCGAGCGCCCGTGGCCGCACGTCGACGATCTGGCGGCGGCGACCGCATCCCTCGGCTACCGACTTCGCGAGCGCCTGACCGCGCATCCCGAGTACCTCGCCGACCCCGACACGTGGCTCGACCCCGCGATGCACGCCCCGGTCGCTGCCCTCGCCGACCCCGCCACCCACCTCGCCCGCACCACCCCTCCTGTGCCAGGGACCCGAAACGCGGCCCCGGCGGGCTCCGAGCCCCAAGAAGAGTCCCCCGAACACGGGACGACGGACGGCGCGAGCACCGGCGGCACGGGCACGGGTGCCGTGCGGGAGATGGCGGAGAGGGCGGCGGCGGACCCGCTCGCGCTGGACGATACCGAATGGCAGCGGCTGCTCGAGGCGACGGGAACCGCCCTCGACGACCTCACCCGCATCGCCGACGACGTGCGTCGCTATACGGTCGGCGAGGCGATCACGATCGCCGTCAACCGCAACCTCACCTCGACGGGCTTCCGCGCGGCGGGCGCGCAGACGCCGGAGCAGTTCGACCTCGCGGATGCGGCGGCGATCGCCGCCGACGCATGGGACCTGGGCGCGACGGAGCTGTGCATCCAGGGTCTGATCGACCCGCACGAGGCGCCGACCGCGTACCTCGACATCGTGAGGGCCGCGCGCGCCGGAGCTCCCGGCATCCACCTGCACGCCTACCGTCCGCAGGATGTGCAGGATCTCGCGGCCCGCACCGGCCTCACGCTCGACGAGGCCCTCGCCGCGATGCGGGATGCGGGTGTCGACAGCGTTCCCGGCACGGGCGTGAAGGTGCTGTCGGAGCGTGTCCGCGGCCTCATCGCCCCCGGCGATCTCGAGATCGACCGCTGGATCGAGACCATCACGGCCGCGCACCGCGCCGGACTCCGCTCGACGAGCGTGCTGTTCTACGGCCACGTCGAGACCGCGGCGGAGCGCATCGCGCACCTCGGTACCCTCCGCCGCATCCAGTCCGAGACGCGCGGGTTCACGGAGTTCGTGCCGATCCCCCTCCCCGGCCCCACCGGCGGCATCGGCCTGGTCGCGGGACGATCGGCGCTCGACGAGCACCGCGCGATGGCGGCGGTCGCACGCCTGTTCCTGTCGGGCAGCATCCCGCACGTCCAGATCCCATGGACGCGGCACGGCCTCGAGACGAGCGCCGTACTGCTGCAGGCGGGCGGCGACGACCTCGGCGGCACGCTGCTCGACGGCCGCGTGCGCCCCGAAGCGGGGATCGAGGCGGGCAACCAACTTCCGCTCACGGATGCGACGCGGATCGCCCGGCGGCTCTTCCGCCCGCTGCGCCAGCGCACCACGGTCTACGGCGAGCCGTCGGACGAGCGGAAGGCGGCGGTGCGATGACGCGCGAGGTCGACGTCGCGGTCGTCGGCGCGGGCTTCGGCGGGCTCGCGATGGCGTCGGCGCTGCGGCGGGCCGGGCGCGAGTCGTTCGCCGTGCTCGACCGGGGCAGCTCGGTCGGCGGCACCTGGCGCGACAACACGTATCCCGGCGTCGCGTGCGACGTGCCCTCACACCTGTACGGCCTCGAGAACCACCCATGGCCCGACTGGTCGGGGCTGTTCGCCCGCGGCGACGAGATCCACCGCTACCTGCAGCACATCGCGGAAGCCGAGCAGCTCGGCGAGCGTCTGCTGCTGGACACGCCGCTGCAATCCGCGGCGTGGGACGGCGAGCGCTGGCTCGTCGAGACCGGACGCGGCGAGGATGTGAGCGCCCGCCGCCTCGTGCTCGCGTGCGGGCGGCTGACGGAGCCGTCGATCCCCGACATCCCGGGACTCGAGAGCTTCGAGGGTCCACTGTTCCACTCCGCGCGCTGGGACCACACCGCCCCGCTCGCCGGCCGGCGCATCGCCGTGGTCGGCACGGGCGCCTCCGCCGTGCAGCTGGTTCCCGCGCTCGTCGCGCAGGGCGCCGAGGTCGTGCTGTTCCAGCGCACGCCGGCCTGGATCGTGCCGCGCGGCGACGTGGACTACACGGCGGCCGACCGCCGCCGGTTCGCCCAGCATCCGGACGAGCTCGCGCGGCTGCGCGACGAGCTGTACCGCGAGGGCGAGGAACGCTTCGCCTCGCGCTCCGGTGATGCGGATGCGGCGCGCGCCGCCCGCGCGGTCGCGCTCGCCCATCTGGACGCACAGGTGGCGGACCCGGCGCTCCGCCGTGCACTGACCCCGGACTACGCGTTCGGCTGCAAGCGTGTGCTGCTGTCGGACGAGTTCTACCCGGCCGTGGCCTCGGATGCGGTCGCGTTCGAGCCGTCGGCGCTCGCGCGCGTGGACGACGGCGAGCTGATCGCCGCATCCGGCGCCCGCTACCTGGCCGACATGCTCGTGCTGGCGACCGGCTTCGCCGCATCCGAGCAGCCGTACGCGCAGCTCGTGACGGGCGAGCAGGGCGAGACGCTCGCCGAGCACTGGGGCGAGGGGATGACCTCGTACGCCTCCACCGTGGTCGCGGGCTTCCCGAACCTGTTCGTGCTCAACGGCCCCAACGCGTCGCTCGGGCACAACTCGTCGCTGCTGATGCTGGAGGCGCAGGCGGAGTACGTGGCTCGCTGCCTCGACCGCGCCGGCGACGACATTCTGCGTCTCCGTCCGGATGCGGAGGTGGCCTACACCGCCCGCATCGATGCGGCGGCCGCATCCCGTCCCTGGCTCACCGGGGGCTGCGACAACTGGTACGTCGACGCACGGTCGGGCAGGCTCACTCTGCTGTGGCCCGACACCGTCGACGCGTTCCGCGCCATGCTGGGTTCCACCGACGGGTCGGAGTTCCTGCCGGCCCCGCTGCACCGCGATGCGTCGCGGGCGAGAGGAGAGTCATGACCGTTCCCCTGCGTCTGGGCTACAAGGCCTCGGCCGAGCAGTTCTCCCCCGATCGACTCGCCGACTTCGCCGTGCTGGCGGAGGAGGTCGGGTTCGACTCGGTCTTCATCTCCGACCACTTCCAGCCGTGGATGCACGAGGGCGGCCACGCCCCGGCGGCGCTGCCCTGGCTGGGCGCCGTGGGAGCGCGCACGTCGCGGGTGCTGCTGGGAACGAGTGTGCTCACGCCCACCTTCCGCTACCACCCGGCCGTCGTGGCGCAGGCGTTCGCGACACTCGGGGTGATGTTCCCGGGTCGGGTGATCCTGGGCGTCGGCACGGGTGAGGCGCTCAACGAGGTGACCCTCGGACTTGACTGGCCCGACCCGCCCGAGCGCTTCCAGCGCCTCAAGGAAGCCATCACCCTCATCGAGAAGCTCTGGGCGGGCGAGCGCGTCACGTACGAGGGCAACTTCTGGAGTGTGAGCGACGCGACGGTCTACGACCGCCCGACGACGCCCGTGCCGATCTACATCGGCGCGGCGGGGCCTGCGGCCACACGTCTGGCCGGCCGCATCGCCGACGGCTTCATCACCACGAGCGGCAAGGACCCGAAGCTCTACACCGACACGCTGCTTCCCGCCCTCGCCGAGGGCATCGAGAAGGCGGGGCGCTCCAGCGACGACGTCGACACCCTCATCGAGGTCAAGGTCTCCTACGCCGCCGACCGCGAGACGGCGCTGGAGAAGACGCGCTTCTGGGCTCCGCTCGCGCTCAGCGCCGAGGAGAAGATGGGCATCCACGATCCGATCGAGATGCAGCGGCGGGCAGCGGACCTGCCGATCGAGCGCGCCGCATCCCGCTTCATCGTCTCGACCGATCCTGACGAGCACGTCGAGCAGATCGCCCGCTACGTCGACCTCGGCTTCCGGCACCTGGTGTTCCACGATCCGGGTGAGGATCAGGAGCAGTTCCTGCGCACCTACGGCGAGGAGATCCTTCCGCGTCTGCGCGCGCGCTTCGCGTGAACTTCGACTGGACGGTCGTCGTGCCGCTGAAGGCGGCCGCATCCGGCAAGTCGAGGCTGGGGGCTGGCGCCGACCTGGTGCGGGCGATCGGACTCGACACAGTGGCGGCGGCCGCCGCGGTCGCGCGGGTGGTCGTCGTGACGGCCGATCGGCGGACGGCAGCGGATGCGGCCGCGATCAGCGGCGTGACGGTGGTCGCCGAGACGGAACCGCGCGGCCTCAACGCGGCGATCGCCCTGGGCATGCCCGCAGCCGATGCGCCGCGCGCGGCGCTCCTGGGCGACCTGCCGGCGCTCCGCCCCGTCGACCTGCGCAGAGCGCTGGATGCGGCCGCATCCGTCGATCGTGCCGTGGTCGCCGACGCCGAGGGAACCGGCTCGACCCTCGTCACCGCACGGGTGGGAGTGGCGTGGGAGAGCGCGTTCGGCGCGGACTCCCTGGCGCGCCATCTGGCGCTCGGATGCGTGCGTCTGGACGTACCGGAGGAGTCGACCCTGCGCCGCGATGTCGACACGATGGCGCAGCTCGCTGAGGCCGCCGCGTTGGGTCTCGGGCCCCGATCCGTTCGGTTCTCCACAGGTACCTCCCTTTCGCAGGGAGGCCCTCGCCGAGAGGCGTAACGTGCCAAAGGTGAGCGACGATTTCATGCGGGATGCGGACGCGTCGATCGCCCGCGTCGAGCAGCAGATCGCAGCCGCCCAGGAGCAGGCGAAGCGCGGTCAGCAGTTCCAGCGCGACGTCGCAGATGTGCGCGCCACGGCCAGCTCGCCCCGGCGCGAGCTTCGCGTGACGGTCGACGCCTCGGGCCGCTTGCTCGATGCGGACCTGTCGGATGCGGCCATGGAACTGTCTCCGCAGGCTCTGTCTCGTCTGCTCGTCGACACCGCCCGCGCCGCACAGCGCCAGGCGGGTGAGCAGGCGGTGCGCATCGCCGCGGACCTGTTCGGCGAGCAGGCCGGCGCCACCGAACGGCTGCGGGCCGAGATCGCAGACGCGCTGCCGCAGGGCGGCGGCACGAATGTGCGGTGGTCGTGATGGCGGATCGCATCGCTCTCGACGGCGATCTGATCGCCGCGCAGGCATCGCGGGTCGAGCTCGTCGCCTCCGATGTCTCGGTAGCGCGGGACGCGGCCGGCTCCACGAACATGGGCGGCGGCGCCTTCGGGGTGCTGTGCGCGTTCCTCGTTCCGCCGGCGCAGATCGCAGCGGCGATGGCGCAGCAGGCGATCGGTTCTGCCGAGCAGATGCTGCGCCGGTCGGCGACCGAGCTGCGTGGCGTCGGCAACGACATGGCGTCGTTCGAGGATGACGTCGTGCAGGGCATCAACACACTCGGTCAGGGACTCGGATGAGCACCGCGAACGTGCTGGTGGCGGCGCCGATCGATACGGCGACGCCGTTCAGCGGCGCGGGGTTGCTGGATTCGGGCAGCCAGCTGGTCGCCGCGGTGGACTCCGGGTCCTGGGTCGAGGGGGGACTCGCGGGCGTCGGCTTCGCGATCGACGTCGCCGCGACGGCGATCGACCCGCTGGGGTCGCTGATCGGGGCGGGTCTCGGCTGGATCATCGATCATCTCGAACCGTTGAAGGGCTGGCTCAACGACTTCGCCGGTAACGCGGGCGAGGTCGCCGCGTTCGCGCAGACCTGGTCGAACATCCAGACCCAGCTGGAGACCTCGGCGCAGGAGCTCGCCCATGTCGTGGGTCAGGTCGACGAGATGGCGGGCGAGGCGATGGAGGCCTATCGCCGATTCCAGCAGGATGTCGCGCAGCATCTGTCGGGCGCCGCATCCTGGGCCGGCGCGATGTCCACGGGTCTGCAGATGGCGTCGACGATCGTGCAGGTCGTCCACGATCTGGTGCGCGACGTGCTGTCGCAGCTCGCCGGCGCGATCATCTCGTGGGTCGCCGAGCTGGTGGTGACGGTGGGGCTGGCCACGCCCGTCGTCATCGGGCAGGTCACGACGCGCGTCAGCCAGCTCGCCACCACGGTCGGCGAGACGGTCACGAAGGTGCTGCGCTCGTGCAAGAACCTCGGCAAGCTCCTCGACGACCTCAAGGGTCTGCTGCAGCGGGCGGGCGATCTGTTCAGCAGCGTGCTGAAGGGTGGCGGCTCGGGCCCGTCGGTGCGTGTGCCGGACGGCCCCACCATCCGTGCGCGGGTCGGCGAGCCGCTCTCGCCCGCCGATCTGAAGAGCATGATCGACGAGGGTTATCACACGTCGGTCTTCAGCGACAAGGTCGTGCAGCACTACGATCACTCGGCGGCGACGCTCGGTCGTTCGGGCTCGGATGTGTGGGCCATGCCGACCGAGGATGCGGCCAAGATCCACACGCCGGCGCAGGCCGCGCGCGAGACCGGCATGGCGCCGATGGCGCAGGACGCGTACCTCAACGGCGGCGACATCTACGCCGTGCATTTCCCGGTCGACCCCGGCGAGTTGCGCCGCCCGACGGTGGCGGACTCGGGCGGGTGGGAGCACTTCTACCCCGACCCCACGAACACGAGCACCACGTACGGCCACACCGCGGTCAACACGGGGACGGGCGCCTATCTGGTGAACTCCACGCGTGAGACGCTCATCGCCGGCGGCGACGCGATGCGAAGCAATGCGGTACTGACGAAGCTGGAGAATGGAGCGTGGGTGCTCGTGAGGCGGTATTGAGCGCCGCGACGGAACTCGGGTGCCCGATGTGCCGCGAGGGTGTGTACAGCGGCGGGCAACCGCGGTTCGTGACGTCGACCTCTCCGGTCGACCTGCTCTATCGTTGCGAGGTGTGCCGCACGTGGTGGTTCGACAACAGTCGAGGGCTGCGTCCGATGACAGACGAGGAGGCGCGGGAGCGCTTCCCGAACGAGGTGGGCAATGACTGAACCGACCGTCGTCGATCTGGCGATCCTGCAGGCGCGCGAGCAGCGTCTGACGATGCAGACGGTGCTGTGGACGTTCGCCGCATCCACCGTCTACGTGCCCAGCGGCGGCGACCCCGGCGAGGATTTCCGCGGCTTCCAGCCGGTGTACTACCCGGGCGCCTCCGAGCGTGTGTTGGCCGTGTTCACCGACCCCGACCTCGCGAGCGAGCTCGACGCCCTCGCGCCGTGGATGGTGACGTTCACCGGGGCCGACCTCGTCCGTCGCATGCCGGCAGGCGAAGGACTCGTCGTGAACGCGGGCTCGAGCGTCGGCTTCGAGCTTCCCGCCGCGGGCCTCGCTGCCTTCCGCCAGGAGCTGGACGCCGCACGGGGTCTCTCCCAGTCCTGACCCGGATGCGGCCCGGGCCGCTACGGGGTCGTTCGGCGTTACCGGTTCCTGCGCCGCACCATCACCACCGTCACAATCACACCCACCACAATCAGCACGACCACACCCACACCGACCCCGACGATCACGGGCAGGAAAGCACCGATCCCGTCCTGCGAGGGCTGATCCGTGCGCGGCGGCGACGCCAACGCGGCCGCCGCCTCATCGATCTGCTCCTGCGTCGGCCCAACACCCTTGTTCAAGAGCGGGTTAACGTCTTCGTACTGTGTCGGATCCGTGCTCAACGTGTGCCCGAGCGACGCAACGCCGTATCCGTACCCTCCGGTGTCGCTGTACTGCACTTCGTGATCCTCGGCACCCGTATTGCGGACCAGCGACTGAATCAACTGATTACCGGTCGCATCCGGGTACTTCTGCTTCGCCGCAGCGAGGATCCCCGCCACCAGCGGCGTCGCCAACGACGTTCCCGTCGCGCGCCCCGAGACATCCCACGAGCCCGGATCGGAGCCGTCGCCGATCGTCGCGATGTTGACGCCCGGCGCCACCACCGTCGTGTTGGTCACGGCGTTCTCGACACCCAGCGCGGAGATCGGAAGCTTCCGATCGGAACCGACGGCACTGACACCGACGACGGTGTTCAAGTTGGCTGGATAGCCGCCCTCCTTGAACACATCGTTCGGGTTTCCTGCGACCACGGGCACCTTCTTGGCCGCGGCCTCCGCGAGGACGAGATCGTCCGGAATACCGCCGTCGTCGGTCACCATCGACACGGAGACGATGTCGGCACCGTCCTCGACGGCGCGCTTCACCGTCCACATGATCGGCGTGATCTTCGACTCCGCGACCTCCGGTATCGGATCGCAGCCCGCCGTCGCGCCGACCCCGTAGAACGTCACCGACGCATCAGGGACAATCCCTTTCGTCCCGGCCACCCCCGTACCGTTGCCGATCAGCATCGCCGTCACCGTCGACCCGTGCTGAGCCCCCGCGCTCGCCACCGACGACGACGGATCCTTGCCCACACACGACGACCCCTCAGCGACGGTCAGATCCGCGCCCTGAAAGTCGGGAAGGTCCGGATTGATCTGCGTGTCGACGACCGCGATTTTCACGCCCTTGCCCGTCCACCCCTCCGCATGCACATCCGCCACGCCGTACGCGTCGTACCACCACTGCCCGTCATCCGCAGCGGACGCGGATGTTGTGGTAATCATCGCGGCACCGACAACAAGTAGCGCGGTCGCGAAGTAGCCGCGAAGCGTTCGAGTTCTCAACTCTTCTCCCCCCGGAAGCGATATCGGGGAGCGAACGCGCGCGTTCACTCCCCGATACCAAGATCGACCCGCGTCTCGCGGGCTCGCGCTGTCGTCAGCGCTGGAACAGCTTCGCCGAGTTGCGGTCGGTCGTGACGTAGTCCTCGGCGATCGACTCGGTCGCCGAGGCGATGCGGGCGAGCACCGTCTTCATGTGCTCGAACTCCATCGACCACGCTCGCTGCGCGTTGTCGTAGGCCACGCGGGCCGCGCCGTCCCAGCTGCCGCGGAGGCGGTTCGCCTCTTGCTCGAGCGCACGCAGCGCACCCTCGATGCGCTGCGACTCGCGCCGCAACTCACCAGCGGATGCGGTCAGTGCCGCCGGAGTGATGCTCAGATCGCCCATCTCACGCGCCTCCCATCATTGCGCCCAGACCGCCGATGGTGGACTGGTGCTGTTCCTCCAGAGCGTTCTGCGAACGCTCTGTCGAACGCAACGCCTCCTCCAGGTGGACCAGCGTCTGGTTGATCTTCTGCGCCCCCGCCGTCCACGTCTGCATCATCTGCGCGTACGACTGCGAAGCCTCCCCCTGCCAGATCGACTGGATCTGGTCGAGCTCAGCGATCACGCGCCGGGTGCTGTCGGCGATGTCGAGGTAGGTCGCAGAGACCGCCTCGGCACCGCGCAGCAGCGCTCCCTCTTCTGCGGAGATCTTCTCGCTCATGTGTCAGTCCCTTCCCCCTGCGCCCGCACCCTCGGAACGAGGACCGAACTCTGCATCGTCTTCGATCGACGGCGCGATCGGCCCGCCGAGACCGCGACCCTTCTTGTCGCTACGGCCTCCGCCGCCAGCGCCCGCACCGGCCCCACCCCCGCCCATCATGCCCGTGGCACCGCGCGAGCCGCCCGCGGCTTCACCCGCAGCCCCTGCACCAGCACCGACGCCACCGGCACCGCCCTTGCCGAGCAGTCCACCACCGGCGCCGCCTCCGGCGTTGGCGGTGAGACCACCGCCAAGGCCGCCGGCACCGCCGCGCGCGGCAAGACCTGCGCCGCCGAGACCACCGGCACCGCGAAGCCCACCGAGACCACCGGCCGCGGCCGCCTTACCCAGACCGCCGAGTGCGGCAGCGCCACCGGCGCCCGCCATGAATCCACTGGAGAGACCACCGGATCCCATCCCGCCCGAACCGCTGCCTCCGAGTCCTCCGGACCCCCCACCGGGCATCGTGCCGAGCCCACCGCCGGGGTAGTTGCCCACGCCTCCGTCGACCGGGCCGTCCGGGTGCACGATGACACCGGGAGCCGGCAGAGCGTTGTAGATCGGCGGGCGCGCCGTGCCGTTGGGGCCGCTCCCGTCGGGGTCGTTCGGCACGAAACGCGGGTCGCCACCGTCCGGACCCGGCATGATCACACCGCCCTGGCCCGGCGGGACCCCGATCGGGGTGTTGTAATCCGGATAGTTCTGGAAGCTCGGCTTTGACGGCCCACCCGTGTCGATGTTCGTGTCGCGCAACTCGTCGGGAATGTTCGGAATGCTGCCATAAACATTCTCCATGGGCGGCAGTTCTGGGAACGCGCCGGAGTCCTGATCGAGAGCGTTGCTGACGGCTTCCACTCCAGCCCTCGCCTGGGCCTCTCGCTGCGAGCCGAGGAACCAGTTGGCCGCCGCGATTGCGCCCTCTCCAGCGATGACAGAAAAGCCGGGGAAGACGATGGTCGCGCCCGCCGCGGCAGTGCGGATGGTCTGCTGCGCCTCGGCACTCAGCGACCCGGAGTCGAGGGCGTCAAGGTATCGCTGCGCCTCTTGCCTGCGGGTGTTTGCCGCGTTGATGGCTCGGGGAAGATCCTGCTCGACGTAACGTCGAAGATCCTCGATGTCCGATTTCGCCTTCTGCATCTGATCGACCGCGTCACGTTCCGTCTGACCAGTGAACCCGGTCTCGCTCGCAACGCGGTTCATCAACGTGGTCAGAGAAGACAACGCGGGCGCGACTGCCGAGAGATTCGGCATCTGCCACTCCGGGCCCTCTGCGAGATTGCGGAGCCGCTGCTCCCATTCGCTCATGACTGCCCCTTTCGCTGGGTGCGACTACTTCTTCGAACGAGCACGACGGTCACGATGACCCCCGCGATGATCAAAACGCCAATGCCAACTCCGACCCCGATGATCACGGGCAGGAAAGCACCGATCCCGTCCGGCGAGGGCTGATCCGTTGCTGGCGGCGACGCCAACGCGGCAGTCGCCTCATCGATCTGCTCCTGCGTCGGACCAACACCCTTGTTCAGCAGCGGGTTGACGTCTTCGTACTGTGTCGGATCCTTGCTCAGCGTGTGACGCAGCGAAGCGACGCCGTACCCGTACCCGCCGGTGTCGCTGTACTGCACTTCGTGATCCTCGGCACCCGTGTTGCGGGTCAACGACTGAATCAACTGATTGCCCGTCGCATCGGGGTACTTCTGCTTCGCTGCCGCGAGAATCCCCGCCACCAACGGCGTCGCCAACGACGTTCCCGTCGCACGACCCGACACATCCCACGAACCCGGGTCGGAGCCGTCGCCGATCGTCGCGATGTTGACACCCGGAGCCACGACCGTCGTCCCCGCCACGGCGTTCTCGACCCCGAGTGCAGCAATAGGTAGCTTCTGGTCCGAGTCGACTGCGCTCACACCGATGACAGAGTTCAGCGCTGCCGGGAAGGCGCCCTCCTTGAACACATCATTCGGGTTACCCGCAACCACCGGCACCTTCCTGGCCACGGCCTCCGCGAGAACACGGTCATCGGGAATATTGCCATCACCGGTGACCATCGACACCGAGACGATATCCGCGCCATCGTCGAGCGCGCGTTTCACCATCCACATGATCGGCGTGATCTTCGATTCCGCGACCTCAGGCAGCGGGTCACAGTCCGCGGTCGCGCCCACACCGTAGAACGTCACCGACGCGTCAGGAACGATGCCCTTCGTCTGCGCGACGCCCGTCCCGTTGCCGATCAGCATCGCGGTCACCGTCGACCCGTGTTGCGCGCCGGCGCTCGCCACCGACGAGGTCGGGTCCTTCCCCAGACACGCCGACCCCTCAGCAACGGTCAGATCCGCGCCCTGGAAGTCCGGCAGGTCAGGGTTGATCTGCGTGTCGACGACCGCGATCTTCACGCCCTTACCGGTCCAACCCTCAGCATGCACATCCGCAACGCCGTACGCCTGATACCACCACTGGCCGTCGTCATCGACCGCGGCCGCCGCGGGCGTGCAAACGCCGAAGACAGCCAGGCCGACACACGACATCGCAAGAAGGCCATGGATAAGTGGGCGAAGTCGGGCTCGCCGATCGAGGTGGTTCACCAGGCTTTGGACTTCGAGGCGGGGGCCGGGGCGGAAGACTGCTGCGCTGAGGCATCTGCGATGGATGCATCGATGAAGGCCGAGGCTCGTCGTGCAGCCAGCGAGTTGTCGCCGTCGGTGTTCTGGAGAGCGTCAGCCGCCTTCTGGAGAGCCTGCGCATTTGTATCGACATACATCCGGACCACCTCAGTCTTCAAGCCGATCCGTGTCGCCAGCGCGTGAAGGCTCCTGAAGTACGTCTGCTGCGCATCCTCCTGGTTGGCTCCCTCCACCTGGGCAACCTGTGCGCGCTCAGGGATCGCGGACGCCTGCTCCTGGAGACGGACGATGTTCTGCGCGAGTTGCGCGAGGTCCAACGCGATCTGACTGATGGAGCTCATGGTGTTCCCCCGGTAAGTCTGTATGTGAAAGTCGGATGCGGGCCGGCGCGGTTTGTCACCGGCCGACCCGCAACACGAGATGCGTCAGAGCGCGAAGCGCCCGGCGGCCGAACGGTCGGTCGAGACGTAGCCCTGCGAGATCTCTTCGGTCTTCGCCGCGATCTGCTCGAGGAGCGTGTTGAGGGCGATCAGCGACTGGTTCCACTTGCGCTGAGCGTCGTCGTAGGCGTTCTGCGCCTCACCATTCCAGGAAGCGCGGAGCTTGCCGACCTCGGACTCAAGGGTCTCGAGCTGAGACTTGATCCCGTTGGCGCCGCCGCGGATCTGCTGCGAGAGCGCGATGACCTGCTCGGGACGGACGGACATGGACTGCATGGAAGTTTCCTTTCCGAAAGCCTGCGCCGAAGCGTCAGGCGCCCATCATCGAGTTGAGACCGGAGATCGTCTGCTGGTGCGACTCCTCCGAGGCGGCCTGGTCGCGCTCCGTGCCCGACAGGGCCTCCTCGAGCGTCACCAGCACCTCGTTGAGCTTGGTGGTCTCCTGGTTCCACCGCGCCATGAGCTGTGTGTAAGCGCCGGCTGCGGCGCCCGTCCAGAATCCAGAGACCTGCTCGATCTCGGAACGGACCTTCTTGACCTGCTGGTCGACACCGGCCTTGGCCGTGTTGACTGCCTGGGCGCCGCGCTTGAGAGCACCCTCTTCAGCGGAGATCACATCTGCCACGACTTCCCCCTCATCCCTCATCATCGGCGTTCCCGCCAGCCGGCCGCTCTTCGCGAGGTGAAGGGCGTAGGAAACCGACCGATCTAAAGCTAGGGAGGTATTCGAGGGGTGGGCAAGCTCTCCACAGGGCATTGCCATGAGACTTCTCTCACGTTATAACCCACCGGCGCTGTGCCGTCCAGCAACCGTGCCCCGCGCGCACGGGACCATAGAATGGCGGCGCGCGAGGACAGCGCATCTTGTCGCCCGAGCCGGAGGGGGAGCCCGCACCGTGGCCCAGACGATCAGCGCGCCGCGCGCGCTACTTCGGATCTCCGTACAGAGCGAGGGGCGCCGACTCGACATCGGCGTGCCTGCGCATGTGCCGCTCATCGAGTTCATGCCCGGCTTCGCCCGGAGCCTCGGCGTGCTCGATCCGACCATGACGTATGCGGGCTACGCGCTGCAGAAGGCTGACGGCACGGTGCTGGATGCGGCGCAGGGCGCGGCGTCACAAGGAGTGTCCGATGGCGACGTCCTCACGCTGGCTCGTGGCGGGCTCATCGCACAGCCGCGGGTGTACGACGACATCGTCGAAGCGGTCATCGATGCCACCGGACAGCAGAACCGGCCGTGGACAGCACGGGACAACGCCCGCACGGCTCTGGCGGTCAGCCTCACCCTCCTCGGACTCTGTGCACTTCTCCTTCTGGCGGCGGGTCCCTCGCTGGGGCTCGGTGCGCTCATCGCCGGCGGCGGAGCCGTCATTCTCGCCACCGTCGCCGCCGTCGTGGCCCGGCTCGGGCAGCTGGAGGCGGGCCAGGGACTCGGAATCGCCGCATCCGTCTTCGCCGCCCTCTCGGGATACCTCGCCGTGCCGCCGTCGCTGGACCTGTGGGGCTGGCCGCTGGCCGCCGCCGGCCTCGGGATGCTCGTCGTGGGAGGCGCCGCGCTCGCGCTCATGCCCGACCGCGCCGAGGTGCAACTCGTCCCCGTGGCGTTGGGCGGAGTGATCGCCATCGCGGCCGCCATCACGGCGCTGCTCCCGGAGGGGACGGTCGCACCCTACGCACTCATGATCGGAATCGTCGGCACGCTCTCCGGCACGCTGCCGTGGCTCGTCCTCAGCTCGACGCGTCTCCGCGTCATCTCACCGCAGAGCGACGCGGACATGTTCGCCGACCCGCAGCCGATCGACGCCGCCGACGTACGGGCACGCACGGCGCGCGGTCAGCGCACCCTCGTCGCCCTGCGCGTCGCGCTCGGCGTCGCCGTGCTCGCCGCCACTCCGCTCGTCGCCTCCGACGGCGTCGTCGGCGCGATCCTGTGCACCCTCGCCTTCCTCGGCATGATGTTCCCCTCCCGCCAGACCTATGCCCGCTCGGGCGTGCTCGCCATCATGGCCGTCGGCACGGCAGGACTCGCCGCATCCGGCCTGACGATCTCGCTCACCCAACCTGGACTGCGCACGGCGCTGCTCATCGCGCTCGGCGTCGCCGCAGCGATCGTGGTCACCGTCACCCTCCTCTCCCCCAAGGCGCGCACGCGTCTCGCGCGGGTGTCCGACACGGTCGAGCTCGTGCTCCTCGCGCTCCTGCTGCCGTTGGGCGTCATCGCGGCGGGTCTGGCCTGATCGATGGCGACCAAGAACGACCTCATCGAGGCACAGACCTTCTCGCGCCGCCGCCTGCTCACGGCCTTCGTCAGCGGCGCGCCGGGCGGCAAGGAACTCGAGCCCACCGCACCGCTTCGCGCGGTCATCGCCGCCATCGCGCTTACGGTCGGCGTGGTCCTGGTCGGCGTGTTCTACGGACTCATCCGACCGGGGCTGCCGAACGGCTGGGACAACGGCAAGCTCATCATCGTCAAGGACACCGGGTCCCGCTTCATCACCCAGGACGGTGTCCTGTATCCGGTCATCAACACGGCCAGCGCTCGCCTCCTGCTCCCCTCCAGCGACTTCCAGGTGATCGACACCGATCAGCAGAACCTCGAGGGTGTCCGTCTCGGGCCCACGCTCGGCATCGTCGGCGCACCCGACGAGATTCCCACTCCCGCCGGTCTGACCAACAGCGGCTGGGGCGCCTGCGTCACCGACGACGCCGCACTGGACGTGCGCATCGGTGGCGCTGCTCCTCAGGAGGCGAGCGGGCGAGCCGTCGTCGTCGACGCCGCCGGTTCGCGCTACGTGATCTCCGACGGACTGCGCTTCGCGGTTTCGAAGAACGACGGCGACGCCGTGCTGCGCGCCGCCGGTATCGGCACGCTCAACCCGGTGAAGGTGCCGGTCGACTGGCTGAACCTGTTCACGCCGGGCGCGGACCTCGCCCCCTGCGCGTATCGAACGCGGGCGCCGCTGTGCAAGGGACATCACTGCGGGTCGGTGACGTCGTGCACGCCGCGGGGGAGCCCGAAGACAGGCGCTCTCTCGTGCAATCGGACGGCACCCTCGCCGAGCTCACACCGCTCGCTTGGCAGCTCTACCAGCTCGGCGGCCAGACCTCGCAGGTGCGCGAGGTCACACAGGCCGAGACGGGCAGCCTTCCTTCCGCCGACAAGCGCGCCGGCGGAGCGGACTGGCCCACGCAGAGCTTCACCTCCATCGGCACAGACGACCGCCCCTGCGCCGCGCTCGTCGGCGACAACGCCGAGACCCGCACCGTGCTGGCCACTCAGCCGCGCTCGGACAACGTCACCGCCCAGGTGCGCGTCACCGCTGGTGCCGGAGCCCTGGTGCGCTCGGGGGGCCGCGGCGATCAGAACACCGCGCTGGTGACGCTGGTCGACGCCACGGGAACCTCTTACGCGCTGCCCGGCGCCACGGAGGAGACCATCGCACGACTCGGCTTCACCCCCGACGACATCGGCACGGCCGCAGACGTGTGGATCGATCTGCTGCGCACCGGTCCGGCATTGACCGAGAAGGCGGCCGGCCTGTCGACGGACGGATCCCGCCCCCTGCCCACACCCACGGCGGGAAGCTGATCGCGTGCGTTCCGCACACACGAAGAGTCCGCCGCCGCTCCGACGCGTCGCAGCGGCGATCTCCGCGGCGACCCTGGCGGGCGTGCTGCTGGGCGCCGTTCCCGTGCACGTGCCTGCCGCATCCGCGCAGTCGTCGCAGGGCTGCAATGCCGCGACACGCATCGGAGCAGCACCCCCGGCGCTCTCGATGCTGCAGAGCGATCTGGCGTGGACGATCACCAGGGGCGCGGGCGTCACCGTCGCGGTCGTGGATTCCGGCGTCCTGGCGATCAACCCCCATCTCGTTGACGCGTTCGCGGGCGGAGTGAATCTCGTCGGCGACGGTCAGGCACCCGACGGGTCGACCGACGTATACGGTCACGGCACGGCCATCGCCGGTCAGATCGCCGCGCGCAAGCTCGACGCCTCGGGTGTCGAAGGCCTCGCCCCGGAGGCGAAGATCCTCTCGGTGCGGGTCTTCGCCAGCGACGACAAGCAAACGGTCGAGGCGGGCTTCGGGCCGCAGATCGGCAAGCTGGCCGCCGGCATCCGCTGGGCGGCCGACGCCGGGGCGCAGATCATCAACGTGTCGATGAGCACGACCGACGACGTGCCGGAAGTCGCGGATGCGGTCGCCTACGCGACCTCTCGGGGCAGTCTCGTGATCGGCAGCTCGGGCAACCGCAACAACGTGCTCTCCTTCGTTCAGAGTGACGCCGATGTTCCGCGCTATCCCGCGAACTATCCCGGGGTGCTGGGCGTTTCCGCCACGGATCTGCAGGGCGTCGTCACCGACGACAGTATCCACGGCTCGCACGTGGCCATCGCCGCTCCCGGACAGAGCATCATCACGACGTCACAGCTCGGCGGCGACTGCGTGTACGCCGACGGCGCCCCGGCCACCAGCTACTCCGCGGGATACGTCTCAGCGGCGGCGGCGCTCGTGGCGGCGGCGCACCCCGATGAGACCCCCGCCGAGTGGGCCTACCGTCTCACCGCGACGGCCGTGCGCAGCGACCCTGACACCCGCGACGACCGGGCGGGCTGGGGTGTCGTGCAGCCGTACGACGCCATCGTGATGCAGCCGGGACCGGGACTTCGAGGTCCTGCGAGCCCGTTCCCCGGAAGCGAGTCCGCCGCGCCTGAGCAACCTGCCGCCGATCCCGTCGTCGTGGCGCACAAGCCCGCGCCCGACGAGGAAGCCATCCTCTTCGGCACCACGGCCGCCGTCGGGGCACTCATCGCGATCGGCGGCGCCGGGGCACTCGGGGTGTTCGTCTCACGGCGCAGACAGGCGGCGACATCCGCGCAGCCTGCGCGACGCGGGGGCGGGCTCTACCGCGACGACGTACCGCGCGACTGAGAACCGGTCAGCTCGCTCGGCGAAGCTGCACCACCGCGTCGCCGAGCACGAAGCGATCGGTCACCGGGGCCGATCCCCCCGCCGCGACGGCCTGCTCGGCGCCGGAGGCGTCCAGCAGGCTGACGCCGTTCGTGGACCCGAGGTCGGTGATCGTCCACGCCGCGCCGTCCCAGACGAGACGCGCGTGCTCCTTCGAGACCGTGCGGGCTTCATCCGTGACCGCCACGTACTGCACGCCGCTCTCGGTCGCGCGGGGATTGCGTCCGAGCACGAGCGCTGCTGCGGCGATGGAGACGATCTCACCGGACGGCAGCGCGAGAGACCATCCGATGGGTGCAGGCGTCTCCTCCGCGCCGCGTCGGGCTCGCCGGGTGAGAGGTGCGGGCTCCGGCTCGACCGCTCCCGAGCGCAGAACCGGTGCGGGCTGCGCGGGCGACGGCGTGATCTGCGGCGGGACGACCGGAGTCGGCGGCACCGCAGCGGCGGGTGCGGGCGGCGGCACCGCTGCGGCGGCGGGCGCGGGGGCCGAGGGCGCCGCCACGGGCGGCACCGCTGCAGCGGGAGCCGCGGGAACTCCCGGGCTCGCTCCGCGGCGTACGGGGCCGTATCCGCCCGCGGCCGGCGGCGGGGGTGCGACAGCGGGGACCACGGGGGCTGCCGCCGGGGCCATCGGAGCGGGAGCGACCGGCGGCACAGGCGGGGCGACGACCGCATCGGGGATGCCGGGCGGGCGCTGTGCCGGCGGGGCGACGGCGAACACGGGTGCGGGTCGGCCGGGCGCGACCGCGGGCTGCTGGGGTGCGACAGGAGCGCGACCGCCGGAGAGCACCGCGGCCCACACCGGCGGCAGCAGCACCCCGAGCACGGTCGTTCCCGCGCCGCGGCCCGCCTCGCTGTTGATCCGGTGCACGGCCATGATCTTCAGGATCAGTGCGTAGACGTTCACGAAGGGCACGAGCAGCAGCGCGGCCTTCACGGGATCGACATTGCCGAGCCGGAAGAGCTCCGCCTCGTTCATGATCGGCACCCAGGCACGCCACGGTTCGGTCTCGCGCTCCTGGAGAACCCGAGAGAGTCCGATGGCGTACCAGACGTGCCAACCGGCGGCGAAGATGCCGCCGAGCACGGCGACGACGATCACGACGGTCAGTACGACCGAGCTGTCATCCACGGATACTCCGTCTCCCCTCGGGCCGCACGCAGGAGGGCCCTCGTTCCACGCTACCGGCCCGCATCCGACGGACGCAGCCCCTTGCCTTCCACCAACGGAGCGACCACGAGTTCATGACCTCTCCCGACCAACGCCGCTGCCCCGCGGTCGAGGGCATCGGCCGTGTAGGGCACCGCGATCACGCTTCCGTGCGCGAGGCGATCGAGCATGATCAGGATGCGGGTGCGCCCGGCATCCGGCTCAGCCGTCATCGTCGCGCGCGCCTCGAAACCCCACGACCGCATCCGCGAGATGAGTTCGACGCCGACCAGATTCGAGGCGATGAACCGCAGTGCCGAGCCGGCCTTCAATCGGCGCAACGACGGCGCGGATTCGGTCACGCGGTATTTCGCGTCAGCCAATGCCCTCGTGAAGGCGTCGAGCGCGACGGATGCGGGCGCCGTCGTGGACACGATCCAGGTCGGCTTGATGAAGGGGCCGCCCCCGGTCGGGAAGTGGCGCCCCGCGTCCGCTCCCATGCGCCCGCTCCGATGTCGGCTGACCTCAGGCGCCCCGCAGACGCTCCGCCAGATAGCCGTGCAACGTCTCCAACGGCACGCGCTCCTGCGTCATGGTGTCGCGGTCGCGCACCGTGACGGCATCGTCTTCGAGCGAGTCGAAGTCGACGGTGACACAGAACGGTGTACCGATCTCGTCCTGGCGACGGTAGCGGCGTCCGATGGCGCCGGCGTCGTCGAAATCGACGTTCCAGCGTCCGCGCAGTTCATCCGCCACACGACGAGCGAGGGGCGAGAGGTTCTCGTTGCGACTCAGCGGCAGCACCGCGACCTTGACGGGCGCGAGGCGCGGGTCGAGCTTGAGCACCGTGCGGGTGTCGACGCCGCCCTTCGCGTTCGGCACCTCCTCTTCGCGGTAGGCGTCGACGAGGAAGGCCATCATCGCGCGCGTCAGGCCGAACGAAGGCTCGATGACGTACGGCGTGTAAGTCGTGTTCGACGACTGGTCGAAGTACGCGAGCTTCGTACCCGACGCCTCGGCGTGGCTCGACAGGTCGTAGTCGGTGCGGTTGGCGACGCCCATGAGCTCGCCCCACTCCTTGCCCTGGAAGCCGAAGCGGTACTCGACGTCGATCGTGCCGGCGGAGTAGTGCGCGCGGTCTTCCTCGGGCACATCTAGCCGACGCATGTTGTCGGCGTCGATGCCGAGATCGATGAACCAGTTCCAGCAGGCCTCGACCCAGTGCTCGAACCACTCGTTCGCCTCGGCCGGCGGCGTGAAGTACTCGATCTCCATCTGCTCGAACTCGCGCGTGCGGAAGATGAAGTTCCCGGGGGTGATCTCGTTGCGGAACGCCTTGCCGACCTGACCGACACCGAACGGCGGCTTCTTGCGGCTCGCAGTGAGCACGTTCGAGAAGTTGATGAAGATCCCCTGCGCGGTCTCGGGGCGAAGGAAGTACAGCCCGGACTCGTCGTCGACAACGCCGAGGTAGGTCTTCACGAGACCCGAGAAGGCCTTGGGCTCGGTGTACTGGCCTTTCGTGCCGCAGTTCGGGCACGGGATGTCGGCCAGGCCGTTCTCGGCCGGGCGACCCTTGCGGGCCTCGAAGTCCTCGATGAGATTGTCGGCGCGGAATCGCTTGTGACAGTGCAGGCACTCCACCAGCGGGTCGGTGAAGGTCGCGACGTGACCGGATGCCTCCCACACACGCTTGGGCAGGATGATCGACGAGTCGAGACCCACCATGTCGCCGCGGCCGCGGACGAAGGTCTGCCACCACTCGCGGCGGATGTTCTCCTTGAGCTCCGTGCCGAGGGGGCCGTAGTCCCAGGCGGAACGCGATCCGCCGTAGATCTCGCCCGCCTGGAAGACGAACCCGCGATGGCGGGCAAGGGCGATGACTTTTTCGAGACGGGACTGCTCGGCCACGGTGGCTCCAATGGTCGCTGTGCGAAGGGCGCGCGGGCGCATCGAAGATGCAGCGCGGGATCATCCGATTCTATCCGCGCCAGTCCCGCAGTCCGCCGCGCGTTCTGCGGGGGTCAGCCGGCGGGCGCCGCCGCACACGCGGCGGCGATCCGAGCCGCCACGACACCCTCCGGATCAGCCAGCGGCGTCACCGCGACACCGATGGCGGCGCCGAGGGCGAAACCGATCGTCGCTGTGGGGTCCTCGCTCGCGCCGCTCGCCGACGGCGAGGGAGTGGGCAGCGGCGCCGCATCCGCTCCGGCGGGCGTGTTCGCGTCCGCCTCGCAACGGATCTGCGGCAGCGACACCACGATCTCGGCGCTCTGCCCCGCTTCGACCTCAATGCTTCCCGAGCCGACTTTGCGACCGATGCCGGCGAATCCCGGAGCGTCGATGCGGATGCGGGTGAGCGCGAGGTTCTCGTCGGTCGTGTTCTCGACCCACAGTCGGACCTCGTCGGCACTCTGGGCAGGCGTCGCGGGCAGGAGGGTCGCCGTGATGCCCGAGGGAAGCGCGGTTGCGCTGGGCGCCGGACGAGGTTGCGCGCCGCATCCGGCCAACGCGAGAGCCGCGATCAGCAGCGTTGCTGCGGTCGCTCCGGTGCGCGCCGCCCCACGGCGCGCGGGCCTCGCAGACGCGGCATCTCCCCCATTCGGCATACCAGCACTGTATCCGGGGGGTGCCTATGGCTTCCCTGAGGGCTCAGCTCCTTGCGGCGGCTTTCGCGGCTCGCTTCGTCTCACGGACCTTGGTGAGGGACTCGGGACTCGTGATGTCGGCGACCGACCGGAACGAGCCTTCCTCGCCGTACGGAGCGGATGCCTCGCGCCATCCGGCGCCGGTGAACCCGCACTGCTTGCCCAACAGCGCGAGGAAGATCTTCGCCTTCTGTTCCCCGAAGCCCGGAAGGGCCTTGAGCCGCTTCAGCACCTCGCGGCCGTCGGGGTCACCCTCGGTCCAGATCGCCGCCGCATCGCCGTGCCACCGGTCGGCGATCTCGGTGCTGAGCTTCTGGACCCGCTCCGCCATCGATCCGGGGAAGCGGTGCACGGCGGGGGTCTGCCCGAACGCCGCGGCGAACGCCTCGGGCTCGTACGCCGCGAGCGCCGCAGGGTCGAGGGTCCCGACCCGGTCGAGGATCTTGAGCGGGCCGGCGAAGGCGGTCTCCATCGCGACCTGCTGGTCGAGCAGCATCCCGATCAGCAGGGCGAACGGGTCTCGCGTCAGCAGTGCGTCGGCGTTCTCGTCGGCGGTGATGTGCAGGTCGGTGCTCATGCGTCTCCTTCGTGATCGCGGACAGGTACGGGCGTGCGGAAACGATCCGGGCGGTTCTTCTGCGGCCGGCGCCGATTCTGGGCGAGGGGCCGCAGCGCGCCCTCGAAGTAGGCGATCGCCGCCAGGGCATCCACGTGCCCATGCGTGATGTTCCGCCCCACCACGGGAAGCGGGTAGCGGGGGTTCTCGTAGACCGCGGCGATCCGCAGGATGGCAGCGTGATCGTCGGCGCTCATCGCCAGGGCGCGTTCGGCGAGCTCGTCCTCGCCGAAGTCCCAGAGGCACCCCGCGATCAGCGTGACCGGGGCGCTCACCCGGAAGTTCACCCGACCCTTCATGGCCTCGCGGACATCCGGCGCCCTGGCGGCGGGCGGTTCGGCGCTCATGCCTCCATGGTGCCAGTCCCCGGACCGCAGCGGCAGGGACGGGCGGGTCAGATGCGCGGGCGGGTACCGGGGCGCTGCGCGTGCACCGCGCCTGTTCCCCTGTCACAGATCGACGCCAACGCGTCGATCTGTGACAGGGGAACACCAGCCCGGCACGCTCGCCTGTCAGAGATCGACGGCGGAGCGTCGATCTCTGACAGGCGAGCTGGGCAGGCGGGGCGAGCGGGGCGAGCAGGGCAGGCGGGGCGAGCTGGGCAGGCGGGGCGAGCTGGGCAGGCGGGGCGGCGGGATCGGCCGGTGCGCGGTGCGAATCAGCGGATGCGAGCGCGCGTCCAGCGGGTGCGGCGGGTCAGCCGGCGAGCTCGGATGCGGCGTCGCCGTCGTCCTCGGATGCGGCGTCCTCCGGCGCGAGGCCGTAGAGCACCTCCAGCGCAGCGAAGACCTCGTCGGCGCGACCCTGCTCGGCGAGCGCGTGCGCGCGGGTCGTGGGGGTGTGCAGCAGTCGGCCCACCAGATGGCGCAGCGCCTGCTCGGTGCGCTCGTCGTCGCCGCGGCGGCGCCCGCGGGCGATCTCCGCCTCGAGCAGTTCGAACATGTGCGTGCGCAGTGCGACGACGGCCGGTGCGACCGTGCGGCGTTCGCCGACGACCGCGAAGCGCTGGGCGGCGTCGGCCACGAGGGCGCGCGCCGCATCCGTCGCCTGCAGCTCTTCGAGCGGCGCGTGCAGGCGGATGGTCTCGAGGTCGAGCAGGTCGGTGCCGCTGACGGTCGCGACGTCGGGGTCGACGTTGCGCGGCAGGCCGAGATCGATCACGAGGCGGCGGTGCCGGTCGTGACCGGGAGCCGTGCGCGCGGCGGACGGCTCGTCGCCGAAGGCCGCGGCGCTGAGCACGGGGTGTTCGACGCTCGTGCACGTGATGATGAGGTCCGACAGCTTGGCGGCCGTGGCGAAGCCCGCGGCGTCCGCGACCGCGAGGCCGTGCTTGCGGGCGAAACGCTCGCCCCGCCCCGACGGCGAGTGCACGGTGATGTCGGTGACCCCGCGTTCGCGCAGGGCCGCGAGCGTGGCGGCCGCGTACGAGCCGGTGCCCACGAGCAGGACGCGCAGCGTGGCCCAGTCGGCGAAGCGCGCCGCCGCGAGATCCAGGGAGAGACGCACGAGCGAGCGGCCGGCGCGCCCGAGCGCGGTGCCGTTCTTGACGCCCCGCTGCGTCTCGGATGCGCGCTGGAACAGCCGCTCCAGTTCGGGAGAGGTCGTGCCGTCGCCGCGCGCCTCGGTGAGTGCGCGGCGCACCTGACCCGCGATCTCGCCCTCGCCGACGACGACCGATTCGAGACCGGACGCGACGGCGAACAGGTGCTGCGCGACACGCGGGCCGGAGATGACCTCGTACGAACCGGAGAACTCCTCGGCCGAGACGCCCGTGGCGGACTCGATCGCCGCCAGCGCCGCCTCGAGCCCCACGGCCTCGGCCGCCGTGACGGGCTCGTCCATGTCGACATACGCCTCGAAGCGGTTGCAGGTCGCCACGACGACGGCACCCTGCACGCACTCGTCGTGCTCGGCGATCAGAGGGGCGACGCGGGTGGTGTGGATGCTGAGTCGCTCGAGGAGCTCGAAGGACGCGGTCTTGTGACTCGCGCTGACACACAACAGCACGTGTCGATTGTACGCCGCGTCGAAATCACCGGCCGCGGGAGCTTGCGCACGAACGTGCAGGTGCTCGACATGTGGCGCTCACCCACCGGATGGGAGGATGTCGGGGTGAGCTCCACCGGACCCGCCTCCTCCCCCCTCATCCGCGCCCTCAAAGGCGAGCGCACCGACCGCCTCCCGGTCTGGTTCATGCGTCAGGCGGGGCGGTCGTTGCCCGAGTACCGCGACCTGCGCGTGGGGACCCGCATGCTGGATGCCTGTCTGACCCCCGATCTCGCGGCCGAGATCACCCTGCAGCCCGTGCGCCGCCACGGCGTGGATGCGGGCATCTTCTTCAGCGACATCGTGGTGCCGCTGCGCCTCGCCGGCATCGCCGTGGAGATCGAGCCCGGACGCGGCCCGGTGTTCCCCGACCCGGTGCGCACCGCATCCGACGTCGCCCGGATCGTGGACATCGACCCGCAGGCGGTCGCCGCTGCGGCGGAACCGGTGCGCGAGGCCGTGCGCATCGTCGTGGACGAGCTCGGCGACACCCCGCTCATCGGGTTCGCGGGCGCGCCCTTCACCCTCGCCGCGTATCTCGTCGAGGGCGGACCGTCGAAGGAGCACCTGCGCGCCCGGGCGCTCATGCACGCCGACCCGCAGTCGTGGCATGCGCTGGCCGGCTGGCTCGCGGAGGTCTCGCGCACGTTCCTCGCCGCGCAGACGGATGCGGGAGCCTCCGCCGTGCAGCTGTTCGACTCGTGGGCCGGCTCGCTGTCGGTCGCCGACTACCGCACGTACGTCGCCCCCCACTCGCGGGCAGCTCTCGCCGGCGCGGACGCACCCCGCATCCACTTCGGCGTCGGCACCGGACACCTACTGACGGACATGCGGCTGGACGGCACGACGGATGCGGTGGGCGTCGACTGGCGCACACCGCTCGACGAGGCCGCCGCGATCCTCGGACAGGGCGTCACCGTGCAGGGCAACATCGACCCGGCGCTGCTGCAGGCACCGTGGCAGGTCGTGGAGGAGCATGTCCGCGACGTCATCGCGCGCGGGCGCGCCGCGCGCGCCCACATCCTCAACCTGGGACACGGCGTCCCGCCCGAGACCGACCCCGACGTGCTGACGCGCATCGTCGAGCTGGCGCACGAGGAGCAGGTGTGAGCGCGGCGGATCTCGACGATCTCGCCGCGCGGGCGGAAGCCACACGCGTCGCGGTCGTCGGCGGCGGCGTCGCCGGCCTGGTCGCGGCGCTCGACTTCGCCAAGCTCGGCTTCCGCGTCACGGTGCTCGAAGCATCCGCGCAGCCCGGCGGCGTGCTGCGCCGCGCCGAGGTCGCAGGCCTCGCTGTTGATGTGGGAGCGGAGAGCTACGCGACGCGCGGCGGCACCGTGCGCGACCTGATCGATGAGCTCGGCATCGGCGACGACGTGGTGACCCCCGCTGCCGGCGGCGCCTGGGTCGCGGGCCTTCCCGGCGGACGCGCCGCGCCCCTGCCGCGCGGTGGCGTGCTCGGCATCCCGGAGAATCCGTTCGATCCGAACGTGCGGCGGGTCATCGGATGGTCGGGCGCCTGGCGCGCCTACCTCGATCGCCTGCGGCCGCCGCTGACGATCGGTCACGATCGCAGCCTCGGTCACCTCGTGCGCAGCCGCATGGGCGAGGCCGTGCTCGACCGCCTCGTCGCCCCCGTCACGAGCGGCGTCTACTCGGCGCGCCCCGACGACATCGACGTGGACCTCGCGGCCCCCGGCCTGAACGCCGCGCTCACCCGCGCGGGTTCGCTCAGCGGCGCCGTGGGCGAGCTGCGCGGGCGCAGCACCGGCACCCCGGGAAGCGCCGTCGCCGGGCTCCGGGGCGGCATGACCCGCCTCGTGCGCGCCCTCCTCGCCCGCCTCGAGGAGCTGGGCGTGGAGGTGCGCACGGATGCGGCCGTGACCGTGCTCGAGCGTGATGACGACCGCTGGTCGCTGCGGCTCGACCAGGAACACCTCGAAGCCGATCTCGTGGTGATCGCCACCACCGAGGACGAGGCGCGCCGCCTGCTCGTGCCGGTGGTTCCGGCGCTCGAGCCGATGACCAGCGCGCCGCCGGTGGTCGAGATCGTCACCCTCGTCGTGCACGAGCCGCGCCTGGACACCCCGCCGCGCGGAACCGGCGTGCTTACGGTGCCCGGCTCGCACCGCGCGAAGGCGCTCACCCACGCGAGCGCGAAATGGGAGTGGATCGCGGATGCGGCCGGCCCCGGTGTGCACGTCGTCCGCGTCTCGTTCGGCGCTCAGGGCGAAGACCCGGCCACCGCCGCTCTCGGCGACGATGCCGCCGCGGCGCTCGCGCTCGAAGAAGCGTCTGCCCTCCTCGGCGTTCGGCTCGACCCGGCGTCGGTGCGGGGTGCGCATCGCGCCCGGTGGGTGCAGTCGCAACCCGCATCCGTGATCGGGCGCACAGAGCACACCGCCGCCGCACGCGGAGCCATCCGGGCCGTTCCGGGCCTCGGCGCGGTCGGCGCATGGCTGTCGGGAACCGGGCTCGCCCAGGTCGTCCCCGACGCTCGCGAAGAGACCGATCGACTGCGCCGTTCGGCGCTGTGGGGGTCGCCGCGTTCTCAGGAGTGAGCGCTCATGTCAACCGGATAACCCGAACGGCATACAGCGCTACGCTGGGCGCACACTCGCTTGATCCACCCCGAACGTGAGGAGACCCCATGAGGGGCAAAGCTGGACTCGTCATCGGACTGGCAGCGGGCTACGTGCTCGGAACGCGCGCAGGCCGTGAGCGCTACGAACAGATCAAGACGCAGGCGCAGAAGGTGTGGAACCTGGCGCCCGTGCAGAAGCAGGTCGGCAAGCTGCAGGAGGTGGGAAAGTCCGCGCTGCTCGCGGTCCCGACCGCCCTGTTCAGCGGCGCGGTGAAGATCACCAAGGCCGTCACGACCGACGGCACCCCCGGTCAGCGTCTGGATGCGGCGCTCGACGCCGGCGCCGACGCGGCGGAGGATGTCGCGGACGCCGCAGAGACCACGGCATCGGCCGCGAAGAAGTCCACGCCCGCCACGACCGCGAAGCGCACCGCCGCCAAGCGCAGCACGGGCGGCTCCTCGTCGGGCGGGAAGTGACATGACCACCCCCCGCGGCTTCCGCGACAAGTCGGAGAAGAGCCTGCTGACCCTGGTCGGCGAGGTTCCCGAGCTCGTCCGCAACCTCGTGACGGCGGAGATCGACTCCGCGAAGAAGTGGCTCGGCAAGGCGGCCAAGAACGCCGGTATCGGCGGCGGCCTCATGCTCGGCGCCCTGTTCATCCTGTTCTGGTCGATCCCGGCGCTCGGCGCGTTCATCATCATCGGGCTCTCGTCCTGGTGGCAGCCGTGGGTCGCCGCCCTCGTGCTGTTCGGCGCGATGCTGCTCATCGCCGTCGTCCTGGCGCTGCTCGGGTACCTGCGCTTCCGCAGGATCGGCAAGGACAACCCCGCATCCCACATCGCCGAAGACGTGCGCGTCGTGAAGGAGGCAGGCGAATGACCGCTCCGGTTCCCGTTCCCCGCACCGGTGTCCCCCTGGGCATCACCGACCCCGTCGAGAAGGCGCGTGCGGAGCTCAAGGCGACGCTGGCCGCGATCGAGGAGAAGGCCAACGTCCCGCGCCGCGTGGGCACGGCGGCCGAACGTCGCATCGCCCAGTTCCGCCGCTTCGCGCGCGAGGAGCCGGCGGCGGCGGCGCTTGCTGTCATCGGCACGGCGGCTGCCGTCGGCGCCGTCGTGTGGGGCGCCATCCGCGCCTACGTGCGCTGATCCCTTCCCCCTCACCGACGCATCGCGGATAGCACCGGCCGCCGCCGTTTGGCGTCTGACGACGACGGGGTGAGACTGGAGGTCATGAGCTCCGCACCCGAGTCGACGTCCACGCAGTTCACCCTCTGGGCGGTCTTCCGCCGCGACCCCGCGAAGCCCGTCACCGCGACGGACGACACCGAGCTCGCCGCTCTCGTCGAGCTGATCGAGGCCGGCGGCGTCACCATCCGCGGGTTCTACGACGTCAGCGGGCTGCGCGCCGATGCCGATCTGATGGTCTGGATGCACGGCCCCGTCGCCGAAGACCTGCAGCGCGATCTGCGGCGCCTGCGCCGCACCGACCTGCTGCAGGACCTGCTTCCGGTGTGGAACGCGATGGGCGTGCACCGCGACGCGGAGTTCAACCGCTCGCACGTGCCCGGTTTCCTCCGCGGTGAGCACGCCCGCGAGTGGCTCACGGTCTACCCCTTCGTGCGCAGCTACGAGTGGTATCTGCTGCCGGAGGAGGAGCGTCGCGCCATGCTGGCCGATCACGGCCGCAAGGGCGCCGCGTACACGAAAGTGGTCGCGAACACCGTCGCCTCGTTCGCCCTCGGCGACTACGAGTGGCTGCTGCCCATGGAGGCGGATGAGTTGAGCGATCTGGTCGACATGATGCGGGCGCTGCGTTACACCGAGGCGCGTCGCCACGTGCGCGAGGAGGTCCCGTTCTTCACGGGCCGCCTCATCCCCACCTCGGCCATCGCCGAGGTTCTGTCGTGACCCACGAATGCCGACGCCGGAGCCGGGTGTGAGCGCACCACTGCGCCTGGGGACTCGGCGCAGCGCCCTTGCCACCGCACAGTCGCAGCAGATCGCCGACCTGCTCGCGACGGTGTCCGGACGCGAGGTCGTGCTCGTTCCCATCACCTCCGAAGGCGACGTCTCGCGTGCCTCGCTGTCTCAGCTCGGCGGGCGCGGCGTGTTCGCGACGCGTCTGCGCGAGGCGCTGCTCGCAGATCAGTGCGACCTGCTCGTGCATTCCCTCAAGGACCTGCCCACCGCCGAGGCACCCGGGCTCGTGATCGCCGCCACCCCTCGGCGCGAAGACGCCCGCGATGTCGTGATCACCCGCGACGGCACCCCGATCGCCGAGATGGCCGCCGGCAGCGTCATCGGCACCGGTTCGCCGCGCCGCATCGCCCAGTTGCGTCGTCGCAACCCCGGACTCGTTGCGCATGACCTGCGCGGCAACGTCGACTCTCGACTGTCGCGCGTGCGCGACGGTGAGCTGGATGCCGTCATCCTGGCCGCGGCGGGACTCGCGCGCCTCGGCGGCGCGACCGGCGACCTCTTCTCCGAGCCTCTCGAGCTCGCGCAGTGGCCGACTGCGCCGGGACAGGGATCGCTCGCCGTCGAAGCGCGCCTGGACGCGCCGGCCGACCTCCTCGCAGCCATCGGGCGGCTCGACGACGCCGCGACCCGCATCGCGGTGACGATCGAGCGGGCCGTGCTCGCAGGGCTGGATGCGGGCTGCTCGGCGCCGGTCGGCGTGCACGCAGTGCTCGACGGCGAACAGCTCCAGGTGCGCGCCGCGGTCTACGCCGCGGACGGAAGTCGCGCGCTCGAAGCTGAGAGAAACCTGTGCGTGAGGGACGGGTATGCTGGGCCGACAGGCAGCGGCGATGGTGCAAGAGCTGCCGGCGATGACGACCCGATCGCAGGTGCACGCGAAACCGGGCGTGACGTCGCACGCGAGCTGCTCGAGCGTGGAGCAGCCGAGGTCTCACCATGAAAGCCGAAGCCATGCACGAAGAGCCCCGACGGCACGAAGCCGCCAAGCCCCTGACGGGCTGGCGCGTGCTCGTGCCCCGCGGCGGCCCCTGGGGTGACGGGGTGGCAGCAACCCTGCGCTCGCAGGGTGCCGTGCCCGTCGTCGCGCCGCTCATCAACTTCGCTCCGACCAATGACGAGCAGACGCTCGAAGCCGCCCTCGCCGACCTCGCCGCGGGCCGCTTCGACTGGGTCACCATGACCAGCGCCACCACGGTGGATGTGCTCTTCGCGTACCGCGCGGTCATTCCCCCCTCCACCAAGGTGGCCGCCGTCGGCGAGACCACCGCGGCGGCGTTGCAGGCCGCCGGTTACCGCGTCGACCTGGTTCCCGACCGCGACAACTCCGCCGCCGGTATGGCCGAGCAGATGATCGCGCTCGAGCCCGAGCCGCGCCGCATCCTGACGCTGCGCAGCGAGATCGCCAAGCCCGTCCTGACCCGCAAGCTCACCGAGGCCGGCCATGACGTGCGCAGCGTCGTCGCCTACCGTACGGTCGGCGTGCCGGTCACCGAGCGCATCGCCCACGACGTGGCGTCAGGCCGCATCAACGCGATCCTCGTCACGAGCGGGTCGGTCGCCGAACAGGTGCAGCTGCAGTTCCCCGACATCCCCGAGTCGACCGTCATCGCCGCGATCGGTCCGCAGACCGCGAACGATGCGCGGCGCGCAGGGCTCGGCGTCTCGGTCGTGGCTGACCGGCAGACCGTCGACGCGCTCATCGAGGCGGTCTCGCACTTCGCGCTCCCGCACGCAGCCGACGAGTTCCAGCCGTGAGCTTTCCCACACATCGCCTGCGCAGGCTCCGCCAGTCGCCCGCCGTGCGGCGCCTGGTCCGCGAGACGCATCTGGCACCGTCCCAGCTGGTGCTCCCGATGTTCGTGCGCGAGGGACTGAGCGAACCCCAGCCGATCGGCTCCATGCCCGGTGTCGTGCAGCATTCGCTCGACTCGCTTCGTCGCGCGGCGACGGATGCCGCGACAGCCGGTGTCGGCGGGGTGATGCTGTTCGGCGTGCCGACCGTCCGCGATGCTGTCGGCTCCGGGGCGGACGACCCCGAGGGCATCCTGAACGTCGCCGCCGCCGCGGTCGTCGCGGAGGTGGGAGACGAGATCGTCGTGCAGACCGATCTGTGCCTCGACGAGTTCACCGATCACGGCCACTGCGGTGTGCTCACCCCGCAGGGCGCGGTCGACAACGACCAGACCCTCGAACGCTACGCGGCGATGGCCATCGCGCAGGCCTCTGCCGGCAGCCACCTGCTGGGGTTGTCGGGGATGATGGACGGCCAGGTCGCCCATGTTCGCGCCGCCCTCGACGCCGAAGGCTTCACCGACACCGTCCTCCTCGCCTACGCGGCAAAGTACGCGGGGGCCTTCTACGGCCCGTTCCGCGAGGCCGTCGACTCGCAGCTGAAGGGCGACCGCCGCACCTACCAGCTCGACCCCGGCAACGGCCGCGAGGGAGTGCGCGAGGCCGTCGTGGACGTCGCCGAAGGCGCCGACATCGTCATGGTCAAGCCCGCTCTCCCCTACCTCGACGTGCTCGCCGACGTGCGCGCATCCATCGAGGTCCCGGTGTGGGCGTATCAGGTGTCCGGCGAGTACGCCATGATCGAGGCCGCTGCCGCGCACGGCTGGATCGATCGTCGCGGCGCGATCACCGAGTCCCTTCTCGGCATCCGCCGCGCCGGCGCCGACGCCATCCTCACCTACTGGGCCCTCGAGGCGGCCGCGTGGCTGCGCGAGAGCCGCTGAGACCGCACCCGATCCGCCCGCACCGGCTGCGGACCGGACTGCACCGGATGCGGCGAGATCCTCGGAAGGACGAGTCATGACCGACCGTAACGACGAACTCTTCGCGCACGCCCGCGAGGTCATCCCTGGCGGCGTGAACTCCCCCGTGCGCGCCTACGGCTCGGTGGGCGGCGCGCCGCGCTTCCTCGCGTCGGCGTCGGGCCCGTACGTGACGGATGCGGCGGGTCGCCGCTACGTCGACCTCGTCGCGTCGTGGGGCCCGGCGCTGCTCGGGCACGCGCATCCCGACGTCGTGGCGGCCGTGCAGGAGGCTGCGGCCCGCGGGCTCTCCTTCGGTGCGCCGACGGAGGCCGAGGTCGAGCTGGCCGCGCTGATCGCCGACCGCGTGCGCGTGGGCGACGCCGCACCGATCGACCGCGTGCGCCTCGTCTCCACCGGCACCGAGGCGACGATGACCGCCATCCGGCTCGCCCGCGGCTACACGGGCCGCGACCTGCTGGTGAAGTTCTCCGGCCACTACCACGGTCACTCGGACGGACTGCTGGCCGCGGCCGGGTCCGGCGTTGCCACCCTCGCCCTTCCTGGCTCGGCTGGCGTACCCGCCCCCATCGCGGCCCAGACGCTCGTGATCGACTACAACGACCTGGCCCAGGTGCACGAGGTCTTCGCGGTGCACGGCGACCGCATCGCGGCCGTGATCGTCGAGGCCGCGGCCGCGAACATGGGCGTCGTCCCTCCCGCGCCGGGCTTCAACGCCGCTCTCGCCGAGATCGCCCATCGGCACGGCGCGCTCCTCATCCTCGACGAGGTGCTGACCGGCTTCCGCGTGCATCCGGCGGGGTTCTGGGGGCTGCAGCAGGATGCGGGCGAGCGCTACGCCCCCGACATCTTCACGTTCGGCAAGGTCGTCGGCGGAGGGATGCCGCTGGCAGCGCTCGGCGGCCGCGCCGAGGTCATGGACACCCTTGCTCCGGTGGGGCCGGTGTACCAGGCCGGCACCCTGTCGGGGAACCCGCTGTCGGTCGCCGCGGGCCTCGCAACGCTGCGCCTGGCCACCCCCGAGGTGTACGCGCGGGTCGACGCCGCGGCATCCGCCGTCGCGACGGCATTGTCGGGGGCGTTGGCGCAGGCGGGGGTGACGCACGTCGTCCCGCGGGCGGGTTCGCTGTTCGGCGTGGCCTTCCTCCCTGAAGCGCCGCTGTCGTACGCGGCCGCGCAGACGCAGGAGGCGTGGCGGTATCCGGCGTTCTTCCACGCGATGCTGGATGCGGGAGTCTCTCTGCCGCCGAGCGTGTACGAGGCGTGGTTCCTCACCGCCGCGCACGACGACGATGCCCTCGCCGCGGTTCTTGCAGCGCTCCCCGGCGCCGCGCGTGCGGCCGCCGAGGCGCAGGGCTGACCCACGCGCGACGCCACGCTGACCCGCCGCGACGGTCGGGTCTTATGCCGCATGGGGGGCCGCATCCACAAGGGCCCGACGGCGTTTCGTGAAGCTGGGTAGGCTCCCACTGAAAATCGTGTCCAGGAAGGGCTCTGCGTGGAAACTGCCGCACAGATCATCACGGCCATCGCGGCGCAGCTGGCGCAGGCTGCGCAGTTGTCGGCGGTAGCGGAGGAAGTCGGGGCGGAGATCGCCCGGCTCCAGGGCATCGGATCGAGCGAGGAGGGGGGCGTGACGGTCACGGTCGACCATCACGGCATCCCGCTCGACATCACTGTGCACGACGACGCGCTGGCCTACGACGGCGCGCAGGTGTCGGCGATGGTGCTCGAAGCGACCCAACGCGCCATCCAGGACGTGCAGGAGAAGGCGGAGCCTCTACGGCTCGCGCTGCTGCAACCGCACACGGCGCCACCGATGCGGGAAGACCTGGGCGATCGGATCCAGGAGCTCTACGACCGGATCGAGGAGTACGAACGCGGAAGCACGAGCCGCGACGAAGAAGCCGACGATGACAACGGAGGGCAGCGGGGATGACCAGACTGGATGTCCAGGCGCAGGCGCTGGAGACGCACGCGGCGAAGATCGATGAGGCCGGCGGGCGGATCGGAGAGGTCTCCTCTACGGCCCTCACCGCCGTGGCCTTGCAGCCGGCCGCGTTCGGGCTGCTGTGCTCGTTCCTCGTTCCGATCGTCTCGATGCAGCAGGTGAGCGCGCTGGCCGGAATGGCAGCTCTCTCGGGCGCCGTGAAGGCGGAGTCGATGGCGATGAAGGCCGCGGCTCTGGGTTATCGGGCGGCGGACTCCGAGCTGGCGGATCAGATCCGCCGATTGATCGGCGTGGAGAGCTGAGATGGCAGACCTGTTTGTCGCACCGTCCTATGAGGGAGTCAGCGGTGCCGCCGTGCTCGATGCCGTCCCGGTCGCGGGCAACATCGCATCCGCCGCGGAGAGCTTCGGCAGCGGCGACATCGGCGGGGGGATCCTCGACGTCGCCGGCACCGCGCTGGACGTGGTGGACATGATGGTGAACCCCATCGCGACGCTCGCCTCCTCCTGCGCGTCTTTTCTGCTCGACTACATGCCCCCGCTCCACCAGGCACTCGAGCTCCTCACCGGCAGCCCCGAGATGGTGCGCGCACTGGGTGAGACATGGGACAACCTGGGCGGCGCCCTCGAGGAGGTGGCCGGCGCGCGGGGTCCCGCGGTGCAGGCGCTCCTGGCGAGCTGGACCGGCGTCGCGGCCGACGCCTACGCGAAGTTGGCAGAGGGGCTCACGCAGATCGTCGAGTCCGTCGCACAGGCGAGCCACGGCGTCGCGAACGGTCTGCGCAATGCCGCGATGATCGTGGAGATCGTCTACGAGATCGTGAAGTCCATCATCTCCGACCTCGTCGGGCAGCTGATCCAAGCGGTCGTCATCGCCATGGCCACGGTGGGTGTCGGCCTCCCCGCCGTCGTCGCGCAGTGCTCCAGCAAGATCGCGACGCGGGTGCCTCAGGTCGCCAAGTGGGTCGAGAAGATCCAAGAGGTCATGAAGAAGATCAGCGACATCGTCGACAAGCTGACGATGTTCCAGCACGAGTTCGAGATCAACGGCAAGGCGATCTCTCAGGTGCTCAGCGCCGCCGAACCGCTGGAGATCACCGTCAATCTGCCGGGAATCGTCGACGCCGTCCGCACGTCGGCCGAGAACAATAACGGAGAGAAGTGATGCTGGATCCTTCTGTCGATTTCAGCGGGGTTCCCGAAGACGTCCGGCGTCTGGTCGCCGATCATCAGGCCCAGTACGCCCGTGCAGTCGAGCAGGGGGCCGCCGCGGAGCGGGTGCAGGAGTTGTTGGCCGCACGTGGCGGCGCATCCGCCACGTCGCTTCGCGGAGAGGTCACCGTCCGAGTGGCGTCATCCGGGCTTCTGGAGGAGGTTCGCATCCAGCAGCGGGGACTGGACCTGGGGGCCGCCGGACTCTCGCGGCTGTTGACCTCGACGCTGCGTCAGGCCCTTCTGAACCTGGAGGAAGCCGCCGCCGAGAGCGTCGTCGAGGCCGATGGTGGCGCGGTCGGCTCCGCCATGCTCGCGGAGATCCGAGCCGGTCTCGCCGCGCCGATCTCCTCGTTGGACGACGACGGGTCGGAGATCCGCGAGCGCTGAACGCCGCGGATCAGAACGAGCGGGCCAGCGAGCGCTCCTGGTCGGCGAAGGCGCCGCCGGCCTCTTCCATCACCCGCGCGTACGCATCGAGCTGGCGCTGCATGGCACGCATCTGGGCTTCCCAGTGCACCCGCATCCCGACGTACGCCTGATAAGCGCGGCCCTGCCACGCCGAGTCGAGGTGCGAGAGCTGGGCGTCCATCTCGTCGAGCACTCTGCGAATCTCCGCCGACGACTGCTGGATCGCCTGTACCGACTGCGCGACCCGGTCGAAGTCGATGGTGATGTGATCAGACATTCGCGACCCCCTGGTCGTGGCGAAGGATACGGACGCACACCATCATGGCAAACGGCGTCCGCGCACGCAGGGGGCTGGACATCACTGTTGATGAATCGTCGACTTCACGGTCGGGATACCGCGGTCGATCGGTGCGCCCGCCAGCAGGGTGCGACCGAACCGGACGGTCAGCCCGGTGGGCGCGGCACTCGGCGGTTCGTCGTCCCACAAGTCGCGAGCCTCGCCCAGCTTCAACGAGACCATGCCCTCGGCCGTCGGCGTGTCTCGCCAGTCGACCTTCTGCAGACCGTAGCCCTTCCAGTCGCGTGCGATCAGCCGATCGTCGAGTCGGAGGGCCGCACCGTCCTTCATGACGATAGGAAAGACGCCCGTGCCCGCGACGAGAGCGTCGGCCCGGCCCCACGCAGCGGCGGGCACAGCGTCCACGAGGCGGGCGAGCAGGGCGATTCGGGCGTCGACGGAGGCGACGTCGAGCGCTTCGGCGCCGTAGGTGAGGATGACGCCCGCCCGGATCACGACCGGCGACCGCTCGGGGGCGGTCTCGAGGGCTGCAACGAACTCGGGAGTGAGCAGGTCCTGTGCGAAGGCGGGGATGAAGCCCTCCACGCTCCAGCGCGTGCTCGGCCAGACCGGGCCGAGGGGCGGGATCGGCGGCAGCTTGATGCCGTAGTCGTCGCGGGCGCGCAGCGACTGATCGCCGAAGCGGATCTCGGGCAACGACGCGGGCAGCCGCATCCAGATCAGGTTCGTCTCGTAACGGTCGCCCCACGCGTTGCCCTTGTTGCCGCGACGCTGCAGATAGCCGACCAGGCGTGCGACCGTGACGTCGTGACCGTGCGCCTGACCGGTGACCACTTCGCTCATCCCCGTTGGCCAGATCTCCTTCGCCGGGGTGGCGCGGAAGGCGGCCTCCGCGATCTCGATAGACGGGGGCGGGGCGGCGTCCTCCCAGTGCCACCCGCGAGCCTCGAACTCCGGACGCGTGGCCCGTCGTGCGGCGGCATCCGCCTCACGACGTTTGGAACCGAACGGCAGCATGCGCTCAGCGTAATCGCGCCCGGTCGTGGACGTGACGGGTTCTCGGGGACTTATGGGCTGGGTCACGACTCGGCGGGGCCGCCCGACGCGAGCGTGCTCGCCACTGTCGCGATACGTGGCCGCGCAACGGCCCCGCCCGATGCGGCGTGCCCGAGCCGGAACCCGGCTCTGGAAGACTTGTCGGATGGGACAGAGCGAGCAGCCCCGGGTCGTCGTCATCGCGGGCGGCGTGGGCGGATCCACCTTCAGCGAAGGGATGCGGGCGGAGCTGGGCCGCCGCGGCGCAGACCCCGCGACGATCATCGTCAACACCGGCGACGACCTGTGGCTGTCGGGCGTTCGCCTGCAGCCGGACATCGACTCCGTGCTCTACCGCCTTGCGGGCCAGAACGACATGGTGCGCGGCTGGGGTCGCGCCGGCGACAGCGAGCGGGTCAACGCCGAGCTGCAGGCGTGGGGGGCCGGCTGGCCGTGGTTCACCCTGGGCGACCTGGATCTCGGAACGCACCTCGCGCGCACCGGCTGGCTGCGCGAGGGCGCGACGGTGTCCGATGTGGTGGCCCGCCTGTCGGAGCGCTGGCCGCTCGGGGTCCGCTTGCTGCCGATGACCGATGCCGAGGTGGACACGCATGTGCTCCTCGAGGACGGCCGGCGACTCCACTTCCAGGAGTGGTGGACGCGCCACCGCGCCACGCTCGCACCCCGCGCATTCGAGAACCCCGGAATGGATGCGGCCGCGCCCGCTCCGGGTGTGGTCGAAGCCATCGCGCGAGCCGACGTCGTGGTGCTCGCCCCCTCCAACCCCGTGGTCTCGATCGGGCCCGTCCTCGCCGTCCCCGGCATCCGCGAGGCGCTGGCCGCGACCTCGGCACGGATCGTCGGCGTCTCTCCCATCATCGGCGGACGCGTCGTGCGGGGTATGGCGGATGTCTGCCTCGCCGCGATCGGCGTCGAAACCTCAGCGGCGGCGGTGGCCGCCCACTATGGCAGCCGCAGCACCGGCGGCGTGCTGGACGCCTGGCTGCTGGCCGAGGAGGATGCGGCATCCGCCGCATCCGTGGGCGCTCTCGGGATCCGGCCGGTCGTCGCGCCGCTGTGGATGCGGGACGTGGAGGCCACGCGCGCGATCGCCGCGACGGCGCTGGAGGCCTGATCGACGCGGGCGCAGAATCGTAGCGTTTCTGTGGACAATCCGCGCGCGGGCATCGCAGGGCGACGCCGGACGTTACGCTGTCGAGACGTGAGAAGTGGGGGCGGCACGACGATGGCAGGCGCACACCGGGCGCTGCGGCGAGACACCGCGGCTGGAGGGCAGCAGTGACGACGCCCGCGGACACCGAGGAACGCCGACGGATTGCGATCGTCGACGGAGCTTCGCGTCACGATCTGCTCATCCCGCCCGCGGCCAGCATCGCCGACGCGCTCGCCAGCCTCGGCATCCGTCAGGAAGTCGGCCGCGACGTCTTGCTCGAGGTCGACGGACGCGAGGTCAGCCCGCTGCTCCGGGTGGATGACCTCAGCGACGGCACGGTGCTCGCGCTCGTGGATCTTTCCCAGAAGGTGAAGCAGGACCGCCGCCGACGCCGCGACCGCTCTCGCGGCGAAGCGCCCGGCGCCTGGTGGGTGCTCGGTGGCATCGCGCTCGTGCTCGCGGTGTTCTCGCTCATCGCCCCCGATGCCGTCCGCGAATCGCTGCGCCTGCCGCTCGCGGGCGCGATGGGGGCCTTCGCCATCACTGCCGGAATGGCGCTCGCGGTGCGCGCGACGGGTGTCGCGAACGGCACGGACGCCGCTCTCGTCGCGGTCCTCACCCTGGCGTTCGCCGCGGGCGCGGGCGTCGTGCCCGCGTTCCCCGCCGCCACCTCGACGCTGCAGGTGTTCGTCGGCCTGCTCTCGGCGGCGGTGCTGGCGGGGATGCTCGCACTCGTCGGGCGTCCCGCGGGGCTGCACGCACGTCTGTCGGCCGCGACGACCCTGTTGCTCGTGCTGGCCGGGGTCTGGGGCTTCTCGCTCATCCTCTCGCTGCCGCTTTCCGCGCCCACCGCCGTCACGCTCGGCCTCGCGCCCGTGGCACTGCGCATCCTGCTCGCAACCCTCGTCGATGTGCCGCCCGGCATCTTCATCGACTACGAGCGCTACCAGACCACGCGCTGGAGCGTGCGTCAGCAGCTGCCCGAGGAGATCCACTCCATCGGCGCCGCCGACGCCCGCGACCTCGTCGCGCGCTCGACCGGCCGGCTCGTGGCCGGCACGTTCGTGCTCACGGTCGCGGTCGCCCTGAGCGCTCCCTTCGCGCTGCCCGACATGGACGATTTCGACCCGCTCGTGCTCTCTGGCCGCATCGCCCTGGCCATCACGGTCGTGCTGGCGCTGCTGCTCGGCGCACGTCGCTTCTCGATCCCCCTGCTGCGGTGGCTGCCGCGGCTCGCCGCGGGCGCCGTCGCCGTCGTCATGGTGCTGACGGCGACCCGCGAGGCGAACCCCGTGCTGTTGACCGTGCTGGCGGGGATCCTCCTGGCCGTCGGGGCGATCGCCGCGCTGGTCATCATCCCCACGAGCCGCGGCGCGCAGTCCCTGCGCTGGTCGCGCTTCGGAGACGTCATCGAGTGGATCGCGATCGCGTTGTCGCTGCCGGCGGGCCTGCTGGCCGCCGACAGCATCGATATCCTGCGTGGAATGATGGGCGCATGAGTCTGCCGCCGCAGTTCACGGGCGAACCCGCCGGAGTCGGAGCACGACTCGCCGCCTTCACGATCGACATCGCGCTCGTTGTCGCAGCGACGGTCACGGTCGCCGTCGTGAGCGGCTCCGCCGTATTCGGCCTGCTCGTGGGAGCCGAAGCGATCCTGGCACTGTGGGTGCTCCAGGCCCGCACCGGGTCCGGCCCCGGGAAGGCGCTGCTCGGGCTGCGCGTCGCGCGCCTGGATGCCCCCTACTCACCCGGCGCCGGCCGCAGTTTCGTGCGCGGTCTGCTGGTCGGCATCGGCTCCCTGGTGTTCGGCGCGGGAGCATGGGTGGTCGAGGGCTCCGCATCCGCCGACCGCTCCGGGCTGCGACGATCCTGGGCCGACCGCGCAGCGCAGACCGTCGTGATCGCGGTGCCGCGGCGGCCTGCAGCGGAGCGTCGGAGCAGAAGGCGTGGTGCCGACGAGATCGTCGCCGTCCCCTCCCCGACCGTCATCGCACGTCCCTGGTCGCCCGCACCGGTCGAATCCAGCAGAGCCCGGGGACCGATCGCCGCGCCCGCGCCCACCGAGCCGCCCGCGGCTCCCCTCACGGCGCCCGATGCTCCGCTTCCCGCCGCGGCCGTCGCGGGATGGGCGGGCCCCACCGCGGCCGCACCGCTGCTGGATCAGCCCGAGTCGGGCGAGCGCCCCACCGGCGAACTGCTGCTCATCTTCGACACCGGCCAGCGCGCCCGCCTGCCTCTGCCCGTAGCCGTCAACCTCGGCCGCAGCCCCGAACAGACAGAGCCGACCGACCTTCTGGTGACGGTGAGCGATCCGGACTCCAGCGTCTCCAAGACCCACCTGCGCCTCGAGTTCGATCACGCGGGCCTCTGGGTCACCGACACGGGTTCGACCAACGGAACCGAGCTCCTCGACGACGACGGCACGGTGGCACCTCTCACGCCGCACGCACGGACCTTCGTCGACGATGACACCCGCATCCGGATCGGGAACCGCATCTTCACCGTCAGCCGACTGATCGGAGCCGCTTCGTGAGCAAGGGACCACGCCTGGCCCCGCCGTCCGTGCCGAGTGGTCGCATCGTCGTGCAGCCGCCGCCGGAGCTGGTTCCGAACGAGGGCGGCAGCAGCATGCTCACCTCCCTGCTGCCGATGCTCGGCAGCGTGGGCGCGATCGTGATGGTGACGATCTCCAACGCGGGCCCGACCGGCTTCATCACCGGCGGCATGTTCCTGCTGTCCTCCCTCGGCTTCGTCGCGGTCAACGGATGGCGCCAGCGCGCACAGCGCAACGCCCAGGTGCTCGGCAACCGACGCGAGTACCTCGCCTACCTCAGCGACCTGCGCGAGACCGTCCGCACGGCCGCCCGCAAGCAGCGCCGCCACGGCGCGTGGGTCACTCCCTCGCCCTCGGCACTGCCGTTCATCGCCGAAGAGCGCACCCGCGTCTGGGAGCGCCAGCCCGGCGACGAGAACTTCCTGCTCACCCGCATCGGCGCATGCGATCAGCCGCTGTGCATCTCGCTCGAGGCTCCCGAGCTTCCGCCGCTCGCCCAGCTCGATCCGGTCGCCGCGTCCGCCGCCCACCGGTTCATGCTCACCCACGAGATCCAGCCGGATCTGCCCTTGGGCGTGACCCTGACCGACTACGCACGCATCGAAGTCGTCGGCCCTGACGAGGATGCGGTGCGCGCCCTTGCCCGTGCCATGGTCGTGGGTGCGGCGACCCTGCAGGATCCCGAGGATGTCGTCGTCGCGATCCTCGCCGGACCCGACCAGCTGCCCGCTTGGGAGTGGGCCAAGTGGCTGCCGCACGCTCTCTCGTCTCGCTCGAGCGACAAGCTGGGCCCCGCCCGCATGATCGCCTCGTCGCTGGACGAGCTCGAAGACCTGCTGCCCGCGGGGCTCCGGGAACGCGCGCGCTTCGCTCGCGGCGGTGGCGCGACGCCGCACGTGATCCTCGTCGTCGACGGAGTGCAGCTGCCGATGGGCGACCCGGTCGTCGGCGGCGACGGGATGCTGGGCGTCACCGTGGTGGAGCTGCCCGGCCGTTGGGGAGAGCTCGAGAACCCCGACGTCCTGCGCATCGTCATGCCGGAAGCAGCCGCATCCGATCGCCACGCCGAGCTCATCGACGTGGTGTCGGGCTCACGCACCTTCACCCCCGACACGACCTCGATCGCCATCGCCGAAGCCACCGCGCGCCGGCTCATGCCGCTGTACTCGAACCCGGCGGCGCTCGCTGAGACGCCCGGCGCCCAGCAGGGTCAGCGCGAACTCGTCGAGCTGCTCGGCATGCCCGACGTGCGCGAGATCGACTTCGACCGCACCTGGTCGGGGCGCCTGGAACGCGACCGCCTGCGCGTGCCGATCGGTCAGGACACGACCGGCGCGCCGCTCGTGCTCGACCTCAAGGAAGCCGCCCAACAGGGTATGGGCCCGCACGGCGTGATGATCGGCGCCACGGGTTCGGGGAAGTCCGAGGTGCTGCGCACGCTCGTGCTCGCACTCGCGCTGACCCACTCCCCCGAGCAGCTGAACTTCGTGCTCGTCGACTTCAAGGGCGGCGCGACCTTCGCCGGGATGGCGGGGATGCCCCATGTCTCGGCGATCATCACCAACCTCGGCAGCGAGCTGGCCCTCGTCGACCGCTTCCAGGACGCGTTGCAGGGCGAGATCGTCCGCCGCCAGGAGCTGCTGCGCGCCGCCGGCAACTTCGCCAATGTGTCGGACTACGAGAAGGCGCGCCGCGGCGGGCGCACCGACCTCGCGCCGCTTCCGGCCCTGCTGATCGTGGCCGACGAGTTCAGCGAGCTTCTGGCCGCGAAGCCGGAGTTCGTGGAGAGCTTCATCAACATCGGCCGCGTCGGCCGTTCGCTCCAGGTGCACCTGCTGCTGGCCTCGCAGCGTCTGGAGGAGGGAAAGCTGCGCGGTCTCGACACCTACTTGTCGTACCGCATCGGTCTGCGCACGTTCTCGGCCGCCGAGTCCCGCACGATCATCGGCACCCCCGACGCCTACACCTTGCCGCAGGAGCCAGGTGTGGGTTACCTCAAGGCCGACACCGACAACCTCGTGCAATTCCGCGCCGCCTACGTCTCGGGTACCCCGAAGACGAAGCTCACCGGTGGACGCTCGAGCGAGTCGGCCGACACGTCCGGCGAGGCCGCGCGCATCGAGGTCTTCACCGCCGCCCCTCAGCCGCTCGATCTGGTCGAGGAGCCCGTCGACGACTCGCGCGACATCGTGTCGCAGCCGGTCGAGGAGCGCTCGACGTTCCAGATCGCCGTCGAGCGGATGAAGGGTCGCGGCCCCGCCGCCCACCAGGTGTGGCTGCCGCCGCTGGAAGAGCCCGCATCCCTCGACCAGCTCATGCCCGACCTCGTCGTCGACCCGCGGATGGGACTGCACTCCCCCGCCTGGCGCGCCGCCGGAGCCCTCACGGTCCCGCTCGGAATCGTCGACGTGCCTCTCGAGCAGCGCCGCGAGAACCTCGTGGTCTCGCTCGGCGGCGCGGCCGGACACGTGGCGATCGTCGGAAGCCCGCTGAGCGGCAAGTCGACGCTGGCTCGCACGCTCGTCTCGGCGCTCGCGCTGACCGCGACACCGCTCGAGCTGCAGTTCTACGTGCTCGACTTCGGCGGCGGTACCTTCACGGGTCTGCAGCGCCACCCGCACGTCGCCGGCGTCGCCACCCGCACAGAGGCGGAGGCCATCCGCCGCACGGTCGCCGAGGTGGAGTCGATCATCGACGACCGCGAGCGGTACTTCCGTCAGAACGGCATCGACTCGATCGACACGTACCGGCTGCGACGCAGCCAGGGCGTCGTCGACGACGGCTACGGCGACGTGTTCCTCGTCGTGGACGGCTGGGCGACGCTGCGCGCCGACTACGAGGCGCTCGAGACGCGCGTGCAGACCATCGCCGCGCGCGGCCTCAGCTTCGGCGTGCACGTGATCGTCACGGCCAACCGCTGGCTCGAGATCCGCGCCAGCCTCAAGGACCTCATCCAGACGCGCCTCGAGTTGCGTCTGGGAGACCCGACGGACTCCGAGATCGACCGCAAGCAGGCGGCCAACGTCCCCGCCGGTCAGCCCGGTCGAGGCCTCAGCGCCAAGCGCCTGCAGATGCTCGCCGCGCTGCCGCGCATCGACGGCTCCACGGATGTGGCTGCCCTCGTCGACGGCGTCGACGACATGGTCGCCCGCGTCGGCGCCGCCTGGCAAGGACCGACGGGTCCGAAGCTGCGGCTGCTGCCGGAGATGATCACCCTCGACGAGGTACGGACGCAGACCACGCCGGACGATGCCCGCATCCTGCTCGGTGTCGATGAAGCGCAGCTCGCGCCCTTCGGCATCGACCCGCGCAAGGAACCCCACCTCTTCCTGTACGGCGACTCCGGGATGGGCAAGTCGTCGTTCCTGCGGGGCATCGCGCAGGAGATCATGCGCAAGTACGGTCCGACCGAGGCGAAGATCTTCGCGGTCGACTACCGTCGCTCGCTGCTGGGCGAGATTCCGCAGGAGTACCTGGGCGCCTACCTCACCTCGCACGAGCCGGCCACGAGCGGGCTCGCCGAGCTGGCGCAGTTCTTCTCGAGCCGCATCCCGGGGCCCGATGTGACCCCCGAGCAGCTCCGCGAACGCAGCTGGTGGAAGGGCGCAGAGGGCTTCGTGCTGGTCGACGACTACGACCTCGTCGCGACGAGTCAGGGCAACCCCCTCGCCGTGCTGCAGCCGCTGCTGGCACAGGCCGGCGACCTCGGCCTGCACGTGGTCCTCACCCGCCGTACCGGTGGTGCGAGCCGCGCAGCCTACGATCCGATCATCCAGCGCTTCACCGATCTGGGTGTCACCGGCATCCTGCTCGGCGGAAATCCGGAGGAGGGCCCGCTCATCGGCCGCGTGAAGGCCGCGCCGGCGGCGCCGGGTCGCGCGCAGATCGTGAGCCGCGAGCAAGGCCTGCTCTCCGCCCAACTCGCCTTCTCCCCCTCGACCCACTGACCCCTCGGGCGTCGCCCTCGCGGCCCCTTTCTCCCGCGAGACTGCATTCTCCGCACGAGATCACTGTTGTTACCCGTGATCTCGTGATGAAGATGCAGTCTCGCGGGCGTGGAGAGGGTGAGAGCGGCGACGCGGGCAGGCTCAGGATGCGGGCAGGAGCTCGCGGATGAGGCGCACAGCGGGCGAGTCGGTCATGCTCGTGCGCCACACCAGCGCAACCGGACGCGTCGGCTCGGGGTCGCGCACCGGCACCGCGACGACGTCGTCCGGAAGCCGCCCGCGCCCCAGCTTCGGAACGAGCGCCACCGCGAGCCCGTGCGCCACGAGCTCGATCTGCGAGGCGAACTCGAGGCACCAGAAGTCGATGCGCGGCGGATGCGGCTCGCCCCGGAACATGTGACAGAACCACTCGTAGCAGATGGTTCCGTCGGGCGTGCTGGACCACACATGATCGCGGACATCGACGGGGCTGACCGCATCCCTCGACGCGAGAGGGTCGTCGCGGTGGACGAGCAGATCCGCGGTGTCGCGGAGGAACTCGACGCTGCGCACACTCGGCGGCAGCGTGAGGGTGACGCCCTCCCAGTGGTGCACGATCGCGAGATCCAGCGTGCCGGCGGTGACCGCCGCGACCGCATCCCACGGGTCGATCTCGGTGACGGTCAGGCGTAGGTCGGGCGCTTCGACGGCCGCTCGCGTGACGAGCCCGGGCACGACGCCGCGCACGGCGGTCGAGAAGACACCGAGACGCAACGTGCCCGTGGGGCGGGCGCCCGCGTCGTGCAGCCGTGAACGCAATTGCTCGACCTGGGTGCGCAACTGCGCCCCCTCCTCCACCAGCCGGCGGCCCGCAGCGGTGAGCACCACACCGCGCCCCTGCCGATCGATGAGACGGGCGCCGAGGTCGCGCTCGAGCCGCTTGATCTGCTGCGACACGGCCGACGGCGTGTAATCGAGCTCGGCCGCCGCGGCATGCACGGTGCCCCTGCGGGCGAGGGCGAGCAGCGCGTCCACGGCCGCGAGATCGATCATGGCGAGAATGTATCACCGGGCTGCATGGATCCATGCACAACTGTGCGCTGGTGCTGCACGAACCTGCTCGGTCACGATGGGCGGGTGCCCCTTCGTTCCTCTCTCCTCGCCGCCCTCGTCGCCGTCATCTGGGGCGTGAACTTCGTCGTCATCGACGCGGGGCTCGACGGCATGCCGCCCGCGCTGTTCGTCGCGCTGCGCTTCGCCGCCGTCCTCGTCCCCGCCGTCTTCTTCGTGCCGCGCCCGAGGGGTCGGATGCGGGACGTCCTGCTCATCGGGCTCTTCATGAGCCTCGGTCAGTTCGGGCTGCTGTACACGGCCCTCGCGATGGGCATGCCGCCGGGGCTGGCCTCGCTCGTGCTGCAGGCGCAGGTGGCCTTCACGATCGTCTTCGCCGCCCTGGCCCTGCGCGAAGCACCCCGCCGCTCGCAGGTCGTCGGTGTGGTCGTCGGCGCCGCCGGACTCGGGATCGTCGCCGCCGGACGGGATGCCGCCACCCCCGCGCTCGCCCTGGTGGTGACGCTGGCCGCGGCCGCCTCGTGGGCGATCGGCAACGTGATCGCACGCCGCCTCGGCGGCGCAGGAAAGGGCGGCGCGCTCGCTGGGCTGTCGGTGACCGTCTGGTCGGCGCTCGTCGTCCCCGTACCGATGGTTCTCCTGGCCGTCGCGCTCGACGGCGCGGATGCGGTCGGCACCGCACTCACGCACCTCACCGCGGCGCAGCTGCTGTCGACCGCATACACCGCGTGGCTCGCGAGCCTTGTCGGCTACGGAATCTGGAACACCCTGCTGGCCCGGCACACCGCATCCGCCGTCGTCCCGTTCACGATGCTCGTACCGCCGGTCGGGATCGCGGCGGCGTGGCTCGCGCTCGGCGAGATACCCGCACCCGCCGAGCTCGTGGGCGGCGCGGTGCTGCTGATCGGCGTCGCCATCGCGGTGCTCCCACCGCGCGGTCAGAAGGTGAGCGGGGTGTCCTCGGGCGCACGAAGGCGCAGCTCGGCCGGCGCCGGCCAGCCGAGTTCGTAGGTGCGCAGCGGCGCATCGATCGCGCCGAAGTCCTCGCTCTTGACCACGATGCGCTCCGGAGTCACCTCCACGAGACGCACCGCCAGGGGAGCTGCGCCCTCGCGCTCCAGCATCCACTTCTCGGCGAGCCAGCCGAGACCCCGTGCCTCGAGCGCTTCTTCGGCGTCGAGCCACTCCACGGGCTCGGTCATGTCGTGGCCGAGGAGGTCGACGGCGACCCAGCCGGATCCCTCCGGCCGGATCCAGCCGAGCAGCTCGCCGTCGTCGCGGCGGTGCGGGGTCCAGTCCGGGTTCATCCCGCCACCCTACGACCCCGCATCCGTCGCCCGGCGCACATGACGCCGCCACGCTTGACCGCCCCTCCGTCCGCGAGACTGCATCTTTCGCACGAGATCACTGTCATTACCCGTGATCTCGTGATGGAAATGCACTCTCGCGGGAGATGGGTGGCGGGATGCGGGCGGGGCGGTGCGTGACAGCGCGGTGACAGCGGCGGGGGCGGCGTGACAGCGGCATGACGGTGGGTGCGGCGCACGCTGGGAGCACGCCAGCAGAAAGGCTCCCCCATGACCACCACACTCCCTCCCGCCGTCCGGGCCGAAGGCCTCGTCAAGGTGTTCGGCGACAACCGCGCGGTCGACGGCGTCGACCTGCTCGTTCCCACCGGCACCGTCTACGGCGTGCTCGGCCCCAACGGCGCCGGCAAGACCACCACCATCAACATGCTCGCGACGCTCATGCGTCCGGATGCGGGCCGCGCCGAGATCTTCGGCCACGACGTCACCGCCCAGCCGCAGGTCGTGCGCCAGCTCATCGGCGTCACCGGCCAGTTCGCCTCCGTCGACGAGACCCTCTCGGCCACCGAGAACCTCATGATCTTCGCGCGGCTGCTGGGACTCAGCCGTGCCGACGCACGCGCGAAGTCGACCGAGCTGCTCGAGCGTTTCGGCCTCACCGATGCCGCGCGACGCCCCCTGAAGAAGTTCTCCGGCGGGATGCGGCGGCGCCTCGACCTCGCCGCCTCCCTCATCGCCCAGCCGCCGCTCATCTTCCTCGATGAGCCGACGACGGGCCTCGATCCCCGCACCCGCGGGCAGATGTGGGACACGATCCGCGAACTCGTCGCCGGCGGCTCCACGGTGCTGTTGACCACGCAGTATCTCGACGAGGCCGACCAGCTCGCCGACCGTATCGCGGTGATCGATCACGGCCGCGTCGTCGCCGAGGGCACCTCGGATGAGCTCAAGGCGTCCGTCGGCACCGCCAGCCTGCAGTTGCGCGTCTCCGAGACGGCGGACACCGCATCCGCTCTCGAGATCGTCGAGAGCGTGCTCGGCGTGCGCGCCACGCTGTCCCCCGAGGCCTCCCGCATCACGGCTCCCATGGCGGATGCGGACCGCGTCACCGACCTGCTCATCGCCCTGCGCACGGGCGGCGTGCGTCTGGCCGAGATGAGCGTGCAGAAACCCACCCTCGACGAGGTGTTCCTCACCATCACCGGTCACGACACCGGTTCGGGCGCCGCCGACGAGACCGAGACGAAAGAGATGGTGACCGCATGAACACCCTCGCCCCCCACCGCATCGTGCCCGCGACCGAGCGCGCACTGAAGAACCGCACGAGCCTGTCGCAGACGGTGAGCAACACCCTCACGATGGCCTACCGCGGCCTCGTGAAGATCCGACGCACACCGGAGCAGCTCGTCGATGTCACGCTACAGCCGATCATCTTCACCCTGATGTTCGCGTACATCTTCGGCGGCGCGATCTCCGGCGACGTGCAGAACTACCTGCCGCTGCTGATCCCCGGCATCCTCGTCCAGACGGTCGTCACCACCTCGGTCGTCACCGGCACGCAGCTGCGGGAGGACATGGACAAGGGCGTGTTCGACCGCTTCCGCTCCCTGCCGATCGCCCGCATCGCACCGTTGTCGGGCGCGCTGCTGGCCGACACCCTGCGTTACACGATCGCCACCACCCTCACCTTCGGGATGGGCTTCGTCATGGGCTACCGGCCCGGCGGCGGCGTGCTCGCCGTCATCGGCGCGGGCCTGCTGGTGATCGTCTCGTCGTGGGCGATGAGCTGGATCTTCGCGTTCTTCGGCGTGATCGCCCGCACCGCGGCCAGCGTGCAGGGCATCTCGATGCTGGCGCTGTTCCCGCTGACGTTCCTCTCGAACGCGTTCGTCCCGGTCGACACGCTGCCCGACGTGCTGCGGTGGTTCGCGGAGATCAACCCGATCTCCCACCTCATCACCGCCGTGCGAGACCTCGCGAACTCCGGCGTCGTCGGCGGCGACCTGTTCGTCTCGCTCGCGGGAGCCGCCGTCATCGTGGCGATCTTCGCCCCGCTGACCGTGCGCGCCTACATGCGCAAGGCCTGACTCAGAGCAGCGCCACCAGGTCGGCGAGATCTGCGGGGCCGGATGCGGAAGCGTCCGGCCCCGCATCCGTTCCGATCTTCGCCCGTACGCGCTGCACGACGGGATCCGTCTCGTCGGCCCGACCCCGCAGCACCGCCGCGAGCACCAGAGCGTGCCGCGCGTCGTCCGGGCGGTCGGTCGCGGCGAACAGCTCCGCGGCGGCGAGCGCCGCATCCGCCATGATCGGCTGGTCGCCCGATGCGACCGCGAGCTCGATGCCGGCGCGCGCCTCGTCGCGCGCCTCGTCGAAGCGGTCGGCAAGCACGAGAGCCTGGGCATGACGCGAGTGCATCCAGGCGTGGATCTGTGGCGGGATCCCCGGCAACGATCCGTCCCGCAGTGCGAGCGGCAGGGTCTCCAGGATGCCCAGGGCAGCAGGCCCGTCGCCCATGATCACCTCGAAGGTCACCACGGTGATGGCCGCCTGGAGCATGGCGCGGTCGGAGCCGTCGCGGCGGGCCGCCTCCTGCATCCCGACCAGACGTTCCCGCGCCTCGTCTATGCGATCGAGCCGCACCAGCAGCACGATCGCGAAAGCCTGCTGCTGCAGCTGATCGGAGGCCGAGGTGAGTCCCTCAAGCGCGCTGCTGGCCGCATCCGTGATCTCCAGCGCCTCCTCGAGCCGGCCGTGCAGCATGAGCCACTCCGAGCGCATCTGGCTGGCCAGGGCGATGCCCCACGTGTCGCCCACCTCTCGTAGCAGGCGCAGCGCCTGCTCGCTCTGACGGTCGAGCCGTTCGATGTCGCCGCCGTTCTGCGCGATGGCCGCCTCGATCGCGGCGACGACGCCGCGTGACCAGGTCGGCGCCCCCGCGAGGTCGGCGGGGTCCAGGCGGAAGTTCGGCAGCCAGGGCGTGCCGGGGCGGCCGTCACCGATGGCTCGAGCCTGGGCCTTCAGAAGGACGGGCAGGATGAGCGACAGCTCGGACGGATGCGCCGCCGCGGCTTCCGCGAGCCGATCCGCGTCCTCGGCGGTGAAACCGCCCGTGACCTGCGCGTCGGCCGAGGCGAAGATCAGTCGCACGCCGGTGATGACCACGCCCGCTTCGGAATCGAGCGTGGCCTCGGCGCCGACGAGTTCAAGGGCGGCGCGCAGGGCTTCGAGCCGCTCGCGCATGATCCACGCCCAGATCTGCGCGCGTACGAGCTCGACGGCCGTCTCGCTCATCTGCGCTCGCGCACCGCTCCAGCGGGTGGCGGCGGCCAGGTTCTCCTCGTTGGCGTCGAACCAGGCGATCGCGGAACGCACCGCGGGCGTGCGCAGCTCGGCGTCGCGCTCGAGGGCCCTCCGCGCGAGCACCCGCGCCTGCGAGTCGCGTGCTCGCTCCTCGGACCCGCCGTGGCGCAGCTGTTCGATGCCGTACTCGCGGACCGTCTCGAGCACGCGGAACCGCCCGCGCGCCCGCTGCACGAGCGAGCGGTCGACGAGTTCGTCGAACACGCTCGCGGGCAGGGCGAAGGCCTCGGCGACCGCCCCCGCATCGGCCGCGTCGATGCCGTCCGGGAACACGGCCAGGGCGAGCAGTCCCTCGCGCTCGGGCTCGCCGAGCAGGTCCCAGCTCCAGTCGATGACCGCGCGCAGGGTCTGGTGGCGGGCCGCCGCCGAACGGGGGCCGCGATCGAACAGTGCGAACCGGTCGGATAGCCCGGACTCCAGCTCGTCGACGCCGAGTGTGCGCGCCTTCGCGCCGGCCAGCTCCAGGGCGAGGGGAAGCCCGTCGAGGTGCCGCGCGATGCGCGCGACGGCCGGCAGCTCCTCGGGGGTGGGTTCCGTGCCGCGCGCGGCGAGGATGCGGGCGGCGAGAAGAGCGGTGGCGTCCGCATCCGGCAGCGGACCGAGCTCGACGAATGCCTCGCCGGGCAGCCCCAGCGGCTCGCGGCTCGTGACCAGCACCCTCACGCCCGGCGTCGTGAGCACGGTCGCCGCGACCTCAGCCGTCTCCTGCAGCACATGCTCTGCGTTGTCGAGCACCAGCAGAACCGCGCGACCCGCGAGAGCGGCGAGCACACTGTCCGCCGCGGAGAGCTCGCCCGCGGGGTTGTCGGTGAGCCGGATGCTGCGCCCGAGCGCCGTGACCACCGCGTCCCAGACCTCACCCGGCTGGGCCGGCGCGAGCTCGACGAAGAGGGCGGGCGGCCGGTGCCTGGCGGTCTCGAGGGCGAGGGTCGTCTTTCCCGCGCCGCCCGGACCCAGCAGCGTGACGAGTCGGAAGGTCTGCAGTTGCGACGAGATGAGGGCGAGCTCCTCCGCGCGACCCACGAGCTGGGTGAGAGCCGCCGGGATCGCCGGCACGGGCGTCGGCGCTTCCTCCGTCGACGGCGCCGCACCCCGGGCGAGCCGCTCGGCGTGCGCGCGGTCTTCGAGAAGGTCTCGCAGCACCCAGTCGAAGCCGTCGACAAGCCATGGCTCGCCGCGCCACAGGGCGAGCGCCTCACGCGCGAGGGATGCGGGTTCCGCGGCGGCGCGTGCCGCCTGCACGAGGTCGGCGAAGCGCACGACGTCGACGTCGTCGCGCGAGACGTCGAGGGCGTAGCCGCCGGGTTCCGCGCGGAGGATCCCCTGGGGCAGCGTCCGCCGCATCCGCGACACGAGGGACTGCAGCGACGCGCGCGGGTCCTCCGGGGGATCGTCGGGCCACACGTCTTCGGCCAGGGCGCGGTAGCTGACCGTCGTTCCCGCATCCAGCGCGAGCCTCAGCAGCAGCGCACGCTGGCGCGATCCGCGCACCTCGATGGGCGAGCCCGCCGCATCCTCGGCCGCGAAACCGCCGAAGAACTGCAGCCGCATGCTCTCACTGTAGAACGCGCCCGCATCCGAACCCGCCCCGCCCCTCGGCCGCGAGAGGGGCTATGCCCCGACCCGGGCCTCAGGCGCGGGTGGTGACGTGCTCGGCGAACAAGCCCGGCCACGCCATGACGCCGTAGGGACTGCGGGCGACGATCAGGCGGCTGTCGTCGATGAGCTCGCGCAGGGTCCGCGCGGTCTTGAGCGGATGCGTGCGGTCACCCGTCCAGGCGAGGATGAGGGTGGGCACCTCGATGCGGGCGATGCGCTTCTTGGGCGGAAGGTCGGTTGCGGCGGCTCCCCGCAGCACGATCGGCAGCAGCTCCGCCGGCACGGTGGGGCGGGTCTCCGGCGCGTCCGCGAGGGCCGGTGGAACGGGAGCCGTGTTGCCGATCTCGAGCAGGGCGGCGAGGCCCCCGCGCTCGACGAGTTCGGCGTTCGCCCGGTAGACGTCGCCCTGCGCCCGGCGCCGCTTGTAGGCGGTGGGCGGCGTGACGAGCGTGAGCGTCGAGAAGCGGCGCCGGTCGGCGGCCGCCGCGTGCAGCAGGGTGCCGGTACCCATCGATGGACCGACGCCGTGCACCTTCTCGCCGGGCGCGACGGCGTCCAGCAGCATGAGCAGGTCTTCGGCGAGCGCGTCCCAGCCGTAGTCCGATTCGCGATCCGTGCCGCTCGATCTTCCGTGGCCGCGCGCGTCGTAGCGCAGGATGCGGTGCCCGCGCAGAGCCCGACCGAGATCCAGGCCCAGCTGCGCATCGCGGCTGCGGCTCGAGGTCAGCCCGTGAAGCTGCACGACGAGGGGCCCCTCATCGCCGGTGATGTCGTAGTCGAGGCTCGCTCCCCGCACGCGTAGCGCCGGCATCCGCGTCTCCGTTCCCACCCGTCCACTGCCCGCAATCTGCGCCCCTTAGACTACGGCGCCATGCGCCTGACCAATGTCGCCCACCTCCGGCTCCCGCCCGGGCGGCTGCACAGCTACGACGTCGTGATCGAGGCGACGGATCAGGAGCTGCCCGTCTCCTTCGATCAGGGCCGCCATGTGGGCGAGGGCGATCGGCCGGGATCGTGGATGGCGATCTCTTTCCGCCTTGCGGGCGCCGAGCGCCAGGCTCTGGGCCGAGCATGGGATGCGGTGGTCGCCCGTCACGGCACGCTGCGCTCCGTCTTTCGCACAGGCGAGCGCGTGCGCCTGTTCGCCGGCGAGCAGACGCCCGGCGTGTGGCGCACGCATCCCACCGTCGGCGGGATGGCCGAAGCGCTGCGGGAGGCGTTCGATGCCGGCTGCCGCCCGCACGCGGCAGGCTCCTTCCTGTTGTGTCTCGTCGAGCCGGATGCGGGCGAGCCGATCGTCGTCATCGGCAGTGACCACGCCCACGTCGATATGTGGTCGCTCCTCGTGCTGGGTCGTGATCTGGACCGTGCGCTGCGCCGCGTGCAGAAGGGCGAAGAGCCAGACCTGACGCCCGCGCATCCGTTCGCCGAACACACCGCGCAGCTGGAGGCGATGGGCGAGTCTCCTGCCGACGTGCGCGACGAATGGGAGCGCCTGCTCGCTGCCGGCGGGCAGGCCATGCCGCGCTTCCCGCTGCCGCTCGGCGACATGAGTCGTCCTCACGACGAGGTCGTGGAGGTACGCGACGTGCTCGATCCCGCACAGGTCGTGGAGCTGACCCGAGTCGCCCACGAGCGAGGCGTTCGGCCGACCGCGGTCGCGCTCGCGGCGGTCACGCGGGCCACCCGTCGTGTCGCCGACGCACCACTGCGCGCCGTCTTCCCCGTGCACAGCCGGAACGATCCACGCTGGACCGATGCCGTGGGATGGTTCATCACGAACTCGGTCATCGAGTGCGAGAGCGGCGACCCCGAAGCCTGCGCCGCGGATGTCCGCCGGGCGCTGCAGCTCGGATCGCATCCGCTGGCACCGGTGTTCGCACCGCGCGGGGGGATGCCCCGCACACCGGGCATGTTCGCACTGTCGTGGCTGGACACGCGTCGCCTTCCCGTCGCCGTCGACGACCCGCAGGCGTCGTGGATCTCCGCGGTGATCCGAACCAACGGCGTGATGATCTGGTTCGTCATCAACGACACCGGCCTGCACCTGCGATGCCGTTACCCCGACACCGCCGAGGCGCGCATCTCGCTCACTCTGTGGCTGGATGCGGTGGAGAGCGAGCTGAAGGCGGCGGCGACCGCATCCCTTCCCGTCGCGGGCTGAGCGGCGCTCACCCGGCGGCGACGACCCGGAAATGGCGCAGGGCCAACGGTGCCTCGAGGTACCGCTCTTCGCCGGGGAAGGTGACGGGCTCGGTGCGCCAGCCCGTACCCGCGTAGGCGACCAGATCCGCGTCGTCACGCCAGGCGGAGACGTACTGGATGCGGCGCGGCTCCGCCTCGTCCACGAGGACCTCGTGGACGAGGCCGTGGTATCGATCAGGGAAGTCGGCGACGAGCTCACGCAGCCGGTCGAGGAACTCCTGCTCGGCGCCGGCGCGCACGATCGCCTCGGATACGCGGAGGATCATGGCGGCAGGCTAGCGAGCGGCACGCCACGCGCACCGTTCGATGTCTGCCAATCCGGCGCCGATGGCGGACGGATGCGATCTCTCGCCGTAGCAGGCGGCATCGATCCCGGCGCGTGCGCTGAGCTCAGACGCGGCGCAGCTCGTCGCTCACCCGGTCTGCGGTGGCCTGCAGCGTCGGCAGGTAGCTCTGCACCAGGTGCTCGACGCTGTCGCGCGTCGCCGATGACGAGACGTTGATCGCGGCCCCGATCCGACCACTGCGATCGCGCACACCGACGGCGATCGAGCGCAGCCCCGCCTCGAGCTCGCCGTCCACGACGGCCCATCCCTGGGCTGCGACCCGATCGAGCTCGGCGTCGAGGCGCGCCGCATCCGTCAGGGTCCGGTCGGTGAGCGGATGCAGGTGCGCCAGCGCATCGGCGCGAGCGGATGCGGGCAGCGCCGCCAGCAGCACGCGCCCCATGCTCGTGGCGTACGCCGGGAACCGGGTGCCGATCGTGATGCGCACGCTCATGATGCGCCGGGCCGGCACGCGGGCGATGTAGACGATGTCGGCGCCGTCGAGCACGGCCGCCGACACGCTCTCTCCGACCTCGCGCGACAGCAGTTCGAGGTGCGGCTGGAGCACCTCCGGCAGCGACAGCGACGACAGGTAGCTGAAGCCGAGCTCGAGCACCCGCGGCGTGAGGGCGAACAGGCGTCCGTCGCTGCGCACGTAACCGAGGCTCACGAGGGTGTGCAGGAAGCGGCGGGCGGCCGCGCGCGTGACCTCGGCGCGGCGCGCGACCTCGCTCAGGGTGAGCTCCGCGTGATCCGCGTCGAACGCGCGGATGACCGCGAGGCCGCGGGCGAGCGACTGCACGAACTCGCCGGATCCGTCGCCCTGCTCGCTCATCCGCTCACCATATCGGCGCCGGTCACCTCTCGAGGACGACGGCGAGACCCTGTCCGACCCCGATGCAGATCGCGGCGACCGCGACGCCCCCGCCGCGACGAGCGAGCTCGTGCGCCGCGTGGCCGATGATGCGACCGCCGGACGCGCCGAGGGGATGGCCGATGGCCAGCGCACCGCCATGGATGTTCACCCGCTCGGGATCGAGGTCGGGCCATCCGGCGATGCACGCGAGGCTTTGCGAGGCGAACGCCTCGTTCAGCTCGACGACGTCGACGTCGTCCCACGTGAAGCCGGCGCGGGCGAGCGCCTTGTTCGCGGCCTCGATGGGCGCGATGGGGAACACATCGGGGTCGACGCCGTGGGCGGCACGGGCGGCGATGCGCGCTAGCGGTTCGCCCGGCAGCGCTCCCTCCGCGGCCACGAGCACCGCGGAGGCGCCGTCGTTGATGGGCGACGAGTTGCCCGCGGTGACCGAGCCATCGCCGTCCGACGCGAACAACGCGCGCAGACCCGCGAGCTTCTCGACCGAGGTGTCGGGGCGGATGCTCTCATCGCGGGGGAGTTCAGCGCCGGGGACCTGCACGATCTCGCCGTCGTACACACCGGCGGCCCACGCCTCGGCGGCCAGGCGGTGCGAGCGTGCGGCGAACGCATCCTGCGCCTCGCGAGAGACGCCCCACTCGCGCGCGATCTTCTCCGCGGACTCGCCGTTGCTGATCGTCCAGGGCTTCGGCAGCGCGGGGTTTGTCATGCGCCAGCCGATCGCCGTGTTCCACAATGTCTGGTTACCCACGGCGGGCCATGGTTTGGCCGACTTCTCGACGACGAAGGGCGCGCGGCTCATCGACTCGACACCTCCGGCCAGGATGATGTCGGCGTCGCCGGACTCGATCGCACGGGACGCCTGGATGACGGCCTCTACCGACGAGGCGCACAGGCGGTTGACGGTGGCACCCGTCACGGTCGTCGGGAATCCCGCGAGCAGCGCGCCGAAGCGGGCGACGTTGCGGTTGTCCTCGCCCGCCTGGTTCGCGTCGCCGAAGATCACGTCGTCGATGCGCGCCGGGTCGAGGCCGGTGCGTTCGACGGCGGCGCCCATGACGAGCGCGGCGAGGTCGTCCGGCCGAATGCCGGAGAGCGCGCCCCCGGCACGCCCGAAGGGCGTGCGGACGGCGTCGTAGACGAAGCTCGCGGTCATTTCTCCTCCTGGGACGCGGATGCGGCCGCCGCATCCGTCGCATCGATGAGATCGAGACCGGTGAGCTCGCGCAGCTCCTCGATCGTGTTGTCACCGAACGCCTCGATGACGGCGAAGCCCGCGTCCGTGATCTCGAGGACCGCGTGGTCCGTGTACACGCGCGAGACGCAGCCCACGCCGGTGAGCGGGTACGTGCAGGCGGCGACGAGCTTCGGCTCGCCGGCGCGGGTGAGCAGGTCGGTCATGACGTAGACCGACCTGGCGCCGATCGCGAGATCCATGGCGCCCCCCACGGCGGGGATCGCGCCGGGTTCGCCCGTCGACCAGTTCGCCAGGTCGCCGTTCTGCGCGACCTGGAACGCGCCGAGCACGCACACATCGAGGTGCCCGCCGCGCATCATGGCGAAAGAGTCGGCGTGGTGGAAGTACGCGGCACCCGCGACGGCCGTGACGGCCTGCTTGCCGGCATTGATGAGGTCGGGGTCGATGCGGTCGGGCGCGGGCGCGGGCCCCATCCCCAGCAGGCCGTTCTCGGTGTGCAGCACGATCTCGCGGTCGGCGGGCAGATGGTCGGCGACGAGCGTCGGCGCCCCGATGCCGAGGTTCACGACCGCGCCGTCGGGGATGTCGGCCGCGATACGGCGGGCGAGGTCTGCGCGGGGGATGCGGGTGGTCATCGCTGCTCCTGGTTCTCGAGGGGGCGGCCCTCCAGGTCGGTGCCGCCGATGAACACGCCGTCCTTCAGCCAGCGCCGCTCGCCGACCGCGACCACACGATCGACGTACAACCCCGGGGTCACGACCGTCTCGGGGTCGATCGAACCCAGCGGCACGATCTCGTCGACCTGCACGATCGTCGTGGTCGCCGCGGCCGCCATGATGGGCCCGAAGTTGCGGGCGGTCTCGCGGTAGACGAGATTTCCCCAGCGATCCGCCGCGCGGGCCGAGACCAGCGCGTAGTCGGCGCGGATGGGGTGCTCGAGCACGTAGGTGCGTCCGTCGATCTCACGGTGCTCCTTGCCCTCGGCGAGCTCGGTGCCGACGCCGGTCGGCGAGAAGAACGCACCGATCCCGGCGCCGGCGGCACGGATGCGTTCGGCGAGGTTGCCCTGCGGGACCAGCTCCAGCTCGATGCGGCCCGAGCGGTAGAGGTCGTCGAAGACCCAGGAGTCGGACTGCCGGGGGAAGGAGCAGACGATGCGACGCACACGTCCTGCGGCCAGCAGTGCGGCGAGTCCCGTATCGCCGTTGCCGGCGTTGTTGTTCACGATCGTGAGGTCGCCCGCGCCGTGCGCGATGAGGGCATCGATGAGTTCTACGGGTTGGCCGGCGCGACCGAACCCGCCGATCATGACGGTCGAGCCGTCCTCGATGCCGGAGACCGCCGACGCGATGTCGGCGACAGTCTTGTCGATCACACATCCTCCTTCGGAAGTGTTCGCTCTGCGAACGCAAGTGCGGCTGGCGAACATTGTATCGCGCGAACCCGCCCCGCACCATCCTCGGCACCCCTGCTCAAGGGACGCGAACTGCGCCCTGGAAGCCGGAAACGCCGCGTTTTGGGTCCCTCGAGCGCGTGGGGGCGGGGGAAGGGCGGTTGGCTATTGCGCGTAGCTTTACGGCTATGTATAGTTCCAATCATGACCTCCTCCTCTTCCTCCGCCACCGCGACGCAGCGACTCCGCGTCGACGGCGGCGAGATCGGCTTCGACGTCGCGGGCGAGGGCCCCCTCCTGCTGCTCGTGCCCGGAATGGGCGAGCTGCGCTCCTCGTACCGACACCTCACCCCCCTCCTCATCGCGAAGGGCTACCGCGTCGCCACCGCCGACCTCCGCGGTCACGGCGACAGCTCCGCCGACTTCGCCGTCTACGGCGACGTGCCCACCGCATCCGACATCGCGGCCCTCGTGCGGAACCTCGGCGCCCCGGCGACGATCGTCGGCAACTCGATGGCAGCGGGCGCCGCGGTGATCGTCGCCGCCGAGCACCCGGAGCTCGTGTCGGGGCTCGTTCTCGTCGGCCCGTTCGTGCGCATCCCGCCGAGCCAGAGCGCGGTCGCGGCCCTGATGTTCCGGATCCTGATGGCCCGCCCCTGGGCCGTCGCCGCCTGGAACGCGTACCTGCCCACCCTGTACTCGGGCGCGAAACCCGCCGACTTCGAGACCTACCGCGCCGCGATGATCCAGGCGATGCGGCGCCCCGGCTACGCGCGGTCCTTCCGCCTCACCACGCGCACCGACCACAGCGATGCCGAGCGGAGCCTCGCACGCGTCACCGCCCCCGCGCTGGTCGTCATGGGCAGCGCCGACCCCGACTTCGCCGACCCCGCCGCCGAGGCGACGTGGATCGCCCAGACCCTGCACGGCACGAGCGTCATGATCGAGGATGCGGGCCACTACCCGCAGTCCCAGCAGCCCGAACGCACGGCCGACGCCATCCTCGCGTTCCTGCGCGAAGGGACCGACCGTGCCTAGGGCCGGGCTCACACCCGCGATCGTCATCGAACGCGCCGCAGCTCTGCTCGACGCTCCGGATGCGGGCCCGTTGAGCTTCGCCGCGCTCGCCGACGACCTCGGCGTTCGCGCGCCGTCGCTCTACAAGCACGTCGACGGGCTCTCGGGGCTGGAGCGGGGCGTCATGCTGCGCGCCAAGACCGAGCTCGGGCACACCCTCGCCCGCGCGACGGTGGGTCGCTCCCGCGGCGACGCCATCCGCGCAATGGGACACGCCTACCGCGACTGGGCGCTCGCCCACCCGGGCCAGTACCCGCTGACGATCACCGCCCCGGCGGCGGACGACGAGGAGGACGAGCGGGCCTCCTCGTCCGTCCTCGAGGTGGTCACGGGTGTGCTCGTGGGCTACGGACTCGAGGGCGACGAGGCGATCGACGCGATCCGCTTCCTGCGCGCGAGCCTGCACGGTTTCCTCTCGCTGGAGACCTCGCACGCGTTCGAGCTCCCCGTCGACATCGAGCGCAGCTTCGCGCGGGCGATCGACACCGTCGCCGCGTCCTTCGAGACCTGGGGGCGGGCGTGAGCACCGTGGCGGCGCACCGGGCGCCGATTCCCGCCGCGCCCGTACCGGCGATCCACCGCATCGAAGGCGCCGCCATCGCAATCGCCACGGTCGTCGTGTTCGTGACGGCCGGGTTCGCGTGGTGGTGGTTGGCCGCGCTCTTCCTGCTGTTCGATCTGTCCATGCTGGGCTACGCGTTCGGCATCCGCGTCGGTGCGCTCGTCTACAACCTCGCCCACAACTACGCGGCGCCCCTGACGCTCCTCGGCCTGTACACCGCACTGGCCGCCACCGGCCTCGCAGCGCCCGCCCTCGCCATCATCGCCGCCTGCTGGCTGTTCCACGTCGGCGCAGACCGCGCCCTCGGCTACGGCCCGCGTCCGAAGACGTGGCCGGATGCGGCGGCCCCTGCCACGCGGTGACATTTGTCACCGCGTGCGGTGACGCAGCGACACTGCCGCGGCGGCCGATCGACTGATGTCCTGAAGGAGCGATGTCGCCCGCGTCGCGCAGGAGACACGCACCTCAGGACACCATGAAGAAACGCACCAGGATCACGCTCACCGTCGCCGCAGCCCTCGTCCTCACCCCGGCGGTCGCCATAGGCGCGATGGCCACCGTGAACGCCATCGCGACGAACTCCGAAGCCTCCCGGATCGAGTCCTACGGACAGCGGGTGAGCGTCGAGGGCCGCGAGATGAACGTCGTCATCAGCGGCGATCACGAGCAGACGGTCGTGCTGCTTCCCGGACTCGGAACGGCAGCCCCCGGTCTCGATTTCGCTCCGCTCATCGACCAGCTCGACGACGACTACCGCGTGATCGCCGTCGAGCCGTTCGGCACGGGGCTCAGTGACGGGACCCCCGTCCCCCGCACCTCCGAGAACATCTCCCGCGAGGTGCACGAGGCCCTGCAGCAGCTCGGGGTGCAGAAGTACGTGCTGATGGGCCACTCGATCGCCGGGATCTACGCGCTCACCTACACCTCGCTCTTCCCCGACGAGGTGACCGCGTTCGTGGGCATCGACAACAGCGTGCCAGACCAGCCGGGGTCCGACGAGCCGATCTCCACTGACGCGATGGTGCTGCTGAACGACCTCGGCATCACCCGCGCGCTGCAGGCGATCTCGCCGGACCCCTACGAGGGGCTCCCCTACGACGAGCAGACGAAGCAGCAGATGCGCATGCTCGCCACTCGCAACACGACGGCCGCCACCATGGTCGATGAGATGCAGTACGCGAGCCGGAACTTCGCGGATGCGAGCGGCGCGAGCTTCCCCGCATCCCTCCCGGTCCTGCTGTTCGTCCGGGAGAACGACACGGATGTGGCCGACTGGGTGTCACTGCACGAACGCCAGGCGTCGTCGGCGGACCGCGGCGAGCTCATCGTCATGACCGGCGACCACTACCTGCACCACACGTTGTCGGCGCAGATCGCGGCCGAGACGAAGCGGTTCCTCGACGGCTGACGCACCGCGGGCGGCGGGGGATCGCACTCCCCCACCGCCCGCGTTGACGCCGTTCGGATCAGGCGTCGGTCCCGCTCTTGCCGGCGGAGCGCCGGCGCAGGCGCACGGCCACCACGACGAGAACGAGAGCCAGCAGCAGCGGGAGGACGACCCGCACCGTCATCGCCAGACCACCCCACTCCCGCACGTCGCCCTGCACGGCCGTGCCACCCACGACGTTCCACGTGACCAGCAGCGCCGAGACGAACGCTCCGACGTAGATCGTCCCGGTCTTGTGGAAGAAGTACGTCGACAGAGCGCCGACGACCGCCAGCACGACGATGAACGGGTACCCGATGATCGTGAGCAGCGACTCGCCCGGAAGCGCGAGCTCACCGCTGACGAACAGCGGGACGTAGTTGATGACCTCCAGCACGACGAAGCCGGCGGGCAGCACGATCGCGGAGGCGATCATCTCGGAGCGCATCGAGGAGGCGCGCCCGGTCCACCGGAGCGTGCGGTGGAGCGTGAAGGTGAGCATCAGGAAGAACGCCGTGAACGGCAGCAGGTACAGGGCGAACAATGCGAAACGCGTCGCGGTCAGCGGCTGCAGCTGCAGGACGTAGAAGCGGAAGTCGCTCTTGAACAGCCAGTCGGAGATCACCACGAGCAGGTAGGCCGCGCCCACGCTGAGCAGCGAGAGCACCGCGGCCCGGCCGATCAGCGCGCCGCGCCGAAGCGCCGGCGCACCCTCGACCTCGGCCGCGCGCACGGATGCGAGCGGGTTGCGGCGGCGCTGCACCCACGCGGTAACCGCGTAGATCGCGAGGCCGATGAGTCCGTTCAGCAGCGCCCAGACGACGATGCCGGTCGAGTAGGACTGCCCGAACACGGGGCCGGCCGGGATCCAGGCGGCACCCCAGGTGTTGAACCAGAAGAACGTGAACGCAGGGATGCCGGTCGTGAGGATCGCCGAGACGATCCACGGCCAGCCCCACCGGCTGCCCGCGGCCGTTGGCACGGGCCGGCGGATGGCCGAGAAGAATCCGGTCGCCAGCAGGAGTCCGCCCGTGGCGAAGATCACGAGCACACCGCCGATCATCGCGACGAGGGTGCCGAGCTCCTTGATCCACCAGGTCTGACCGGCCGCGTCGTGGCCGCCCTCGAGGGTCTTGTCGAACCACGCCACGATCTCCTGCGTCACGGCGGGATCGTGGGTCACGCCGGGGTGGTTGTTCGCGGGGCGCAGGAGTTCGCGCGCGGTGCCGTCGTCGATGGAGCCGTACAGCTGGCCGGGAACGACCGGCTCGTCGGTTCCGAACATCGTCATGAGCTTCGGGCTCGACGTCAGATCGCGCGTGTTGGGCGAGGCCCACATCGATCCGGAGAACTCCTCCCACTCGGCAAAGACGACGAGGGTGTTGCGCGGGAAATCGGGCGTTCCTTCCGGGCCGAAGAAGCCGGTGGCGGAGTCCAGCAACACCATGGATGCGTATCCCTCGGGGAAGGCGGCCGCGGCGTTCATCACGGTCGAGCCGCCGAGCGAGTGCCCCTCGAGTCCGATGTTGTCGGGGTCGACGATGTCGAGGCCACGAAGGTACGCGAGCCCTGCGGGACCGTTGAAGCCGTTCCCGAACGCGGGGGCGTCAGAGCGACCGTGTCCTGCCTGGTCGAGGGCGAGGACGACATAGCCGCGGCGGCTCAGCTCGACCGCGTTCGCCGTCTGCATCTCGCGCGAGTTGACGTAGCCGTGCACGGCGAGCACCGCGGGCGCCGGAGTCTCGGGGGTGGCCGTCGCGGGCACGTAGAGAAGCCCGGACACACTCGTGCCCGCGGTACCGGTGAAGGTGACGTCGCGCACCTGGACGGAGCCCGCCGATGTCTGCACGAGGGCCGCCGCGGCACCGCCGGCCAGCACGAGAGCGACGGCGATCGCGAACAGCGACCACAGCCTCACGAGGGATCGGGGAGAGGACATGAGAACCAACTTCCTTGTTGTGTGCGAGGGGAGGGCGGACTGATTCGGGTCCGGCCTGCCTCGGAGTGTAGGGATGCGGCGACAACGAGAACGGACGGCGAAGCCGTTCTGCACCGATGTGCATGCGCGCACATCATTCTGGCTCACATTCCGCTCATTTGCTGCACATCGGTTCTGCTCAGGCAACTTGAGTGCTGTGTGGGCAACCGCTCGACCGGGGCCAGGCCGTCACCTGAGACGATCGATGCATGGACGCCCCGCTCCCCATCGAGCTCGAGGCGTGGCCGCGCCGCCAGCACTTCGAGCACTACCTCCGCACCGTGCCGTGCACGTACGCGATCACCGTCGAGGTCGACGCGACGGCGTTCGCCGCCGCCGTGAGACGGACCGGGCGGCGCACCTACATCTCGCAGATTTGGGCGCTCGCCCTCCTCGTCAACCGTCACGACGAGTTCCGGATGACAATGGACGACGCCGGCGCACCGGCCGTGTGGGGGCAGACGCATCCCTCCTTCACGATCTTCAACGCCGAACGCGAGACGTTCGCGAGCGTCTGGACCCCCTTCGATGCGGACTACGCCGCCTTCCACGACGCCGCGGGTCAGGTCATCGCCGAGCACGCCGGCACGACGGAGTTCTTCCCGCAGGGAGCGCCGCCGCCCAACAGCTTCGACGTCTCGAGCCTGCCCTGGACGGCGTTCACCGGGTTCACCCTGAACATCGACGGCGGCTCGCGACACCTGGCGCCCATCTTCACCCTCGGCCGCTACGTCGAGCGCGAAGGGCGACTGCTCCTCCCCCTCGCGCTCCAGATCCACCATGCCGTCGCCGACGGGTTCCACACGGCGCGGCTCGTCAACGAGTTCCGCGAGCTCCTCGCCGACCCCGGTTGGGTGGCCGACTGAAATCCGGCACGACCGGCAGAATGGGCACATCATGGTGCCGCGCGAACAGACGAGCGATCCGCAGGGGTCCGACCTCGTCTACGGATGGCTGAATCCCGCATCCGCCGAGACCGACGTGCAGGACAACGACGACGTCATCATCGTGTCGGGAATGACGGGCGAGCCGCCCTCGGTGCGGGCGAGCTTCGCGCTCGGCGCGTTGGAGGTCGCTCTCGTCGCCGGCGGGGCCGTCGACGTCGCGCCGTGGGAGACGTCACGCCAATGGCAGGGCGTGGTGGTTGGCTACCTCGTCTCGGGATCGATGAGCGTCTCGCAGGACGAGCGGACGGTCGAGCTCGGGCCCGGCGACGTCGTGCTCTACACCGGCGCCCACGGCTACCGCCTCAGCTCCCCGGGTGCGCACGAATACCTGCTCGTGCGCATTCCGACCTCCGTCCTGGCGCTGCGCCACGGCGAGCTCACGACGCTGCTCGCGGCCGACCTCACCCCGCTGGGCTCGACACCTCTGCTCCGCGCGGTGATGTCGACGCTGGCGTCACCGGATTCGCGGCCTTCCGACGCTGCCGCCGGCCATGTCGCCGATGCGCTCGTCGCCGCTGTGCACGCGGTGCTCGCCGACGGGCGCGAACCGGGCACCGCGACCGTGCTCTCGCTGTTTCACTCGCTCGTGCTGTGGGTCGAGGAGCACCTGCAGGATGCGGAGCTCGATGCCGGTCGGATCGCCCACGCACAGGGGCTGTCGCCCCGCGCCGTGCGGCGGGTCTTCGCCGCCAACGGCGTGACGGTCTCGGGCCTGGTACGCGACCGACGACTGGAGCGCATCCGCGATGAACTCGTCGACCCTGCTCACGCCCGCGAGAGCATCGGCACGATCGCTGCGCGGTGGGGCTTCCCCGATCCCGCCACCCTCTCGAGCGCCTTCACGCGGCGCTACGGCGCCTCGCCGCGTCGATACCGGGCCGACGTGCAGCGGCAGGGGCAGCCCGGCGCCGCAGACTGATCACTCCTCGGCGAAGACGTCCTTGACGATGCGGAAGGCGGTGTTCGCCGCCGGCACGCCGCAGTAGACCGCCGACTGCAGCACGACCTCGACGATCTCGTCGCGACTCAGCCCGTTGCGCTGCGCGGCGCGCACGTGCATCGCGAACTCCTCGTGGTGACCGAGGGCGATGAGCGCCGTCAGGACCGCGATCGACCGGTCGCGTCGGGCCAGGCCGGGCCTGGACCAGATGTCACCCCAGGCGTAGCGCGTGATGAGGTCCTGGAAGTCTGCGGTCTCCGGGGCCGTGCCGGCGACCGCGCCATCGACGTGGGCGTCGCCCAGTACCTCGCGGCGCACCCGCATCCCGTCGTCGTAGCGCTCCCCGTCGGTGCGCCCCTCCCCGCTCGGCCGGCTCATCGGGCGACCTCGCGGAAGAACTCGCGCAGCACCGCCGCGGTCTGCTCCGGCTCCTCGGCGGGCGGCAGGTGCGCGGCGGAATCGATCACCGCGACGCGCCCGTCGCGGACGCCCTCGGCGATCTCGACGCTCTTCGCCTCGGGTGCCACCTGGTCGTCCCGGCCGAAGACCGCGAGGACGGGAGCCGCGATCTCGCCCAGCCGCGGGCGCACGTCGTACGCCGCGAGCGCTTCGCAGCACGTGGCGTAGCCCTCATCGTCCGCATCCTGCAGCGCGTGCAGCAGCCGGCCGCTCAGCTCAGGGCGACGCTCGATCGAGCCCGGGGCGAACCAGCGCTGGGCCGACCCGATGATCATCGACGAGGTGGACTGCGCGCGCACCTGGGCCGCCCGTTCCCGCCAGCTCGCCGCATCGCCCAGCTGAGCGCCGGAGGCGACGATCGCCGCGCCGCGCACGAGGCCCGCATGGCGCAGGAGCAGTTCGAGCCCGGTCGCACCGCCGAGCGATACGCCGGCATAGAGGATGCGGTCGCCACCGATCGCGCGGACCGCGTCGGCGACGGCGTCGGCGATCTCCGCGACCGTGAACGGCGCGGTCGGGGCGGGTGCCGCTCCGTGGCCGGGAAGGTCCCAGCTCACCACGCGGTAGTCGTCCACGAGGAGCGGAACGACGTCCTCCCACAGGATCGTGGATGTGCCCAGCGACGGGCCGAGCACGACCAGCGGAGCATCGGCAGGACCCGTCGGCTCGGTCAGGGCGATCGCAGGTTGCGTCATGCAGACTCCTCCGTCGGCGCTTCGAGGCTCTCGCGGGCGGCATCCGCCGGGGCGTCGGCGACCGCCCTGTCGACGATCGTCCCCGCGAGGCCGGTGTACGCGGCCGGATCAAGGAGGGCGTCGACGTCGTCGGCGGGATGCGGGGCGCCGGGCACACGATCGAGCGCGGCCTCGAGCGCGTCGCGCACGCGGCCGCGGAGGTCGCCGCCCGCGGTCGCGGCGCCGACGATCCGGCGCACCTCGTCGGATCCGATGACAGGCGCGAGCACGATGGACAGCCGTTCCGACACCAGCAGGCCGTCGGTCTCGGCCAGCGCACGGGCCACGGCGTCCTCATCGACCTGCAGTCCGGTCACGAGCGTGTGCGTCGTCTCGGCGGCACCGAGCGCGAGGCGCAGCAGCTCCCGCAGCGTCGGCCACTCCGCGTGCCACGCCCCGTCGGGACGTTCATCCGCGGCGAGCGCGGCCGCGAGGTGCAGCGTGGCTCCCAGCTGCGGTGCACGTAGCGCCGCCGAGCGTACGAGCACGGCGCCGGTGGGGTTGCGCTTCTGGGGCATCGCACTCGATCCGCCCCCGACGCCCTCCGCGAGCTCGCCGATCTCGGTGCGCGAGCCGGTGGCGACATCCGTGGCGAGCTTGCCGAGTGCGTCGATCGCCTGCACGAGCGCGTCGCCGAGCTCGGTGACGGGCCAGCGTGAGACGTGCCACGGCGCGTCGGGGGCGGCGAGCGCAAGCTCGGCGGCGTACGCGGACGGGAGGGAGGATGCCGCATCCGTCCCGCCGATCTCGACGAAGGACGCGAGGGTGCCGCCCGCGCCTCCCAGCTGCGCGGGCAGCTGCCCGACGGCGTCGCCGAGGCGGACTCGCGCCCGGGTGACACCGCGCAGCCACCCCGCCGCGCGGGCGCCGATCGTGGTCGGCACGGCATGCTGCGTCAGCGTGCGGGCGGCAGCGACCGTGTCGCGATGGACGACGGCGAACCCGGAGAGCTGCGCCTCAACCTGTCGGAGCACGCCCAACAGGTGCAGCCCCGCGCGCCGGGAGACCAGCATGAGCGCCGAGTCGAGGATGTCCTGGCTCGTGGCACCGCGGTGCAGCCAGGGACGCACCTGGATCGACGCCCGATCGTCGAGCCGCGCGATGAGCGGGATGACGGGATTGCCGCCCGCGACGGCCGCACTCGCCAGCCGGGCGGTGTCGAGCCAATCGGCGTCGACGAGCACGCCGCCCCCAGACCAGCCGAACTCTTCGGATGCCGCAGCGGAGACCGCATCCGGGGCGACACCGACGACCGCCCAGGCCCGCACGAGGGCGACCTCGGCGGTCACGAGAGCGGCAGCCACGGCGTCGTCGGCCACGAGGGCGTCGTGCGACACCGTCACCGGGGAGAGCAGCCCCACATCCGTGAAGGGCGCCCCGGGTTCGTCAGAAGGCAAGGAAAACGGTCTCCTTCTCGCCCTGCAGGTGGATGTCGTGGGTGAGATCACCCTCGGGCGTGCGCGTCGCGATGAGCGTAGCGCGCTCGTGGGGCTCGAGCGAGGAGAGCAACGGATCCGCCGCGAGCAGCTCTTCGTCGTCCGGCAGGTAGATGCGCGTGTGCAGCTTGTTCGGGAGCCCGCGAGCGAAGACGACGGCCGCGAAGAACGGGGCCTTGCCGTCGATCGGGCCCGGGTTGCGCGTCCAGAAGTCATACGCGCCCTCATCCGTCGTGAAGCTGCGGCCGAAGCCGGTGAAGGTGTGGTCGTCGCGGCGACGTGCGCCGCGTGCGCGGGAGATCGTGCCGTCGGTGTCGGCGCCCCAGATCTCGATCACGGCGTCGGGGATCGGCGCCCCCGCACCGTCGTAGATCGTGCCCGACAGCACGATCGCGCCGCTGGAGTGCGGGAAGACGACCTCGTGCATCTTGGGGTACTCGAGACCGAAGGCGAAGAAGGGTCCGACCGTCTGGCCGGAGGTGGCGGGAAGGCGCGTGGCTTCGGTCATCTCAGTGCTCTCCCTCGGGCTCGAACCAGGTCGCATCCGGGCCGTCGACGACGATGTCCCAGCGGTAGCCCATTGAGAACTCGGGCACCGTGAGGTCGTGGTCGTAGGCAGCGATCAGACGGTCGCGATCGCGCTGATCGCGGATGGTGTTGTAGATCGGGTCGAGCGCGAACAGCGGGTCGCCGGGGAAGTACATCTGCGTGATCAGGCGCTGGGTGAAGCCGCTGCCGAAGAGCGAGAAGTGGATGTGGGCGGGGCGCCAGGCGTTGATGTGGTTCTTCCACGGGTACGGGCCGGGCTTGATCGTGGTGAACGCGAAACCGCCGTCGTCCCCCGTGATCGTGCGGCCGGCGCCGGTGAAGTTCGGATCCAGCGGTGCCGGATGCTGGTCGCGCTGGTGGATGTAGCGACCGGCCGCGTTGGCCTGCCAGATCTCGACGAGCTGGTTGGCCAGAGGCCGCCCCCAGCTGTCGAGCAGGCGCCCCGTGACGGTGATGCGCTCGCCCTGCGGCTCGCCGCGGTGCTGGAGCGTCAGGTCGGACTCGATCTGGGCGACGTCTCGCTGACCGTAGGCGGGCGAGAACAGCTCGATGGTCTCGGGGTCGACGAGCCGCGGGTTCTTGGTGGGGTGGCGCAGCAGGCTCGAGCGGTAGGGCGCGAAGTCGTAGAGCGTGGTGGGCACGTCCTCGCCGGCGGCCACGCGACGGGCGGCGTCGGCATGCGCGTCCGCGATCTCCTGGTTGATCTTCGACTGCGTGGGCATGTCGGCAGAGGCCAACAGCGACTCGGGAGCCGCAGCCTGGGGCGGAGGGGTGGACATGGAACCGTCTCCTTCGACGTTCACGAGTGGGACCTCCAGCGTTACCCGACGTGTCGGACGCGCTCTCTTCGATTCTCACTCAGTGAGAATGTGCCCCGCGGAGCGCCTTCGTCAGATCCTTCGCCGCCTGCACGACGAGCGGGGCGAGTCGCCTCTCGTCGGCGCCGTCGAGGTGGGTGACGACGCCGAGCGCCGTGGCCGGAAGCCGCGAGACCGTGCCGAGAGCGGCGGCGACGGAGATGTTGCCGAGGGTCATCTCCTCGCGGGTCACGGCATAGCCACGGCGACGGGTGAGCGCGATGTCGGCCCGCAGCACCTCCGGGTCGGTGATCGAATGCCGGGTTTCGGGCACGAGGGGAGCCGCCAGGTAAGCATCGAGCCAGGCCTCGTCGCACGTCGCGAGCAGCGCACGCCCCACACCCGTCGTGTGCAGCGGGTGACGCCCGCCGGCTCGCCCGAGGGTCGGCACCGAGGCTCGGCCCGTGATGCGGCCGGCGAACAGCACGACCGCCTCCGGCGGGGTCGGGGCATCGAGCACCGCCAGATGGACGTTCTCCCCGGTCGCCTCGTACAACCGCACGAGGTGGGGCAGCGACTGCTCGCGCAGCCGCAGGGCGAGAGGCGAGAGTTCGCCGATCTCCCACATCCTGGCGCCGACGGCGTACGCGTGCGCCGACGTGCGCTCGACGAGGCCCTCGTCGATGAGCTGCGCGAGGAGGCGATGCACCGTGGAGAGGGGCAGGTCCGCACGGCCGGCCAGCTCGGCGGCGGTGAGCTCGGGGGCATCTTCATCGAACGCCCGCATGAGCGCCATCGCCCGACGCAGCACGCCATCCGCCATGCCCTCACCCTAGCCGCGGGTGTCGCGCGAGCTTGTGGCCTTGGTCCACCCGCTGCCGATGTCCCACTTGCCGCAGCGCATGTCCCACTTGCTGCAGCGCATGTCCCACTTGCCGCAAGAATTCATCCCCAAACCTGCAGAAAGTGGGACATGCCCAGCGAGGGCCTGCAGAAAGTGGGACATGCCCAGCGAGGGCCTGCAGAAAGTGGGACATGCCCAGCGAGGACCCGCAGAAAGTGGGACATGCGTACGACGGGATGCGTGAGATGGTGGCGGCATGGCCAACTCGCCGAGCGGCGACTCGATGACGGCACGCATCGTGCGCGTGCTCGAGACGTTCACTGCCGACCGCACGGTGCAGACGGCGGCGGAGATCGGCCGGCGCGCGGGGCTTCCCGCATCCACCGCGCACCGCATCGTCGACGACCTTGTCGGCGAAGGTCTGCTCGAACGCGACGAGGAACGGCGCATCCGCATCGGCATGCACCTGTGGGAGCTCGCGCTGCGCGGATCGACGGCGCTGCGGCTGCGGCAGGCGGCGCTTCCGGCGATGTCGGCCGTGCAGGACGCCATCCGCGAGCACACGCAGCTGGCCGTGCTCGAGGCCGGTGAGGCGCTGTTCGTCGAGCGACTGTCGCATCCGGATGCGGGCGCGAACATCACCCGCATCGCGGGGCGCCTCCCGCTGCACGCATCCTCCGCAGGGCTCGTGCTTCTCGCGCATGCTCCCGCCGCCCTCCGCGAGCGCGTGCTCGACGCGCCGCTGCGGCGCGTGGCTCGCCAGACCGTGACGGATGCGGCTGAGCTGCGCCGCATCCTCACCCGCATCCGGCGCGACGGTTACGTGATCGCGCCGGGCTCGATCGAGTCGGTGTCGACGGGCGTCGCCGTGCCGCTGCGCGAAGAGGGCGAGGTCATCGCGGCGCTCTCGGTCGTGCTGCCGCGTGACGCCGATGCGCAGCTCGCCCTGCCGCCGTTGCGGAAGGCCGCCGCCGAGATCGAAGCGGGACTGCGCGACCCCCGGGCCTGAGCGCCCCACCCGGCAACCCTCGAACGCCACGGCCTCCGGCTCCGCCCGCCCCGCCGGTCGCCGCGGCCCCGCATCCGCCACCTTTCACGACTGCCGCGCCTGCGCAGAGGTGCGGCAGATGCGCATATGCGACGTAACTCGGGCAACCAGACGGCACCAACGCGGAGTCCCATTCAACGGGATGATCCGGGGCGGATGCGGGGGCACCGGGCACACTAATGCGCAGCATCAACAGGCCCGTCGTCGAAGGAGACGCCATGACCGTTATCCGCACCCGCGTCGCCATCGTCGGCGCCGGACCCGCCGGACTCCTGCTCTCTCACCTGCTCGCCGACGCCGGTATCGAGTCGGTCATCGTCGATTCCCGCACACGCGAGCAGATCGAGACCACCATCCGCGCCGGCATCCTCGAACAGGGGACCGTCGATCTCCTCGTCGACAGCGGCGCATCAACGCGCGTGCTCACCGACGGCAACCGGCACGACGGCATCGAGCTGCGCTTCGCGGGCGAGGGACACCGCATCGACTTCCCCTCCCTCAGCGGACGCAGCGTCTGGCTCTACCCGCAGCATGAAGTGCTCAAGGACCTCGTCGCCACGCGGCTCGCGGCCGGACAGGACCTGCGTTTCGGGGTGCGCGTCGACGCGGTGGAAGACGCCGCATCCGATCGGCCGCGCGTCATCGGCGTGGATGCGGACGGGCAGCGCGTCGAGATCGCGGCCGAGTTCGTCGTGGGCGCGGACGGCTCGCGCTCCGTCGTGCGCCAGACACTCGGCGGGTCTGCGGCCGGGTCGTTCCGCGAGTATCCGTTCGCGTGGTTCGGCATCCTGTGCGAGGCCCCGCCGAGCTCCGAGGAGCTCATCTACAGCAATTCGGATGCGGGCTTCGCCCTGATCAGCCAGCGCAGCAGCACGGTGCAGCGCATGTACTTCCAGTGCGACCCGAAGGCCGACCCGGACGCACTGAGCGAGGCGCAGATCTGGGACGAGTTGCAGGCGCGCGTCCCGGGCACGACCCTCAACGAGGGTCCCATCTTCCAGCGAGACGTACTGCGCTTCCGTAGCTTCGTGGCCGGGGAGCTGCGCCGCGGCCGCGTCGCGCTCATCGGTGACGCCGCGCACACGGTCCCGCCGACGGGCGCGAAGGGCATGAACCTGGCCGTCGCCGACGTCGTGCTGCTCGACATCGCACTGCGCGCGCTGCTGCTTTCCGGCGACGAACGGCCGATCGACGCCTTCTCCGAGACGGCGTCGCGGCGGATCTGGAAGGCCCAGCACTTCTCGTGGTGGATGACCAGCCTGCTCCACCGCACGCCCGACGCATCCGACTTCGACCGCCAGCGACAGCTCGGCGAACTCCGCTCGATCATCGACTCGGACGCCGGCCGCACCTACCTCGCGGAGGCGTACACCGGCTGGCCCTTCGAGACCCGCCTCGGCTGACCCGCGCGGCCCACCCCGCGCCGCCGCACCCGCGGCCCGCCCCCAAGCAGGTACCGCGACATCCGCACGACCGACCCCACCCCCGCGGCCCCACAAGCCCCACCGGGCACCATCCGCACCACGCGTCGTGCACATGTCGCACCGCGGCGCACCCATCCGGCGCACGAAACCGGGAGCGGCCGGGACCGGCGGGCAGGGTAGAGTCCGGTGCTCGTGAGCATCCAGACCCCCGGCGAGCGCCGAGCACGACGCGGCCGGGCGCTCCTGCTGCTCGTCGCCGTGGCGCTGGTCGCCGCGAACATGCGCGCGACGATCACCGGTGTCGGCCCGCTGCTGGAAGAGATCGCCGACGATCTCGGCACGACGACAGCGGCCCTCGGATCGCTCGCCGCAGTGCCCCTCCTGGCCTGGGCGATCGTCTCGCCGTTGACCCACGGCCTGTCACGCCGGTTCGGGATGTCGCGCGTGCTGCTCATCGCCCTCGTCGCGCTCGGGGCAGGAACGGCATGGCGGTCGCTGCCGGGCACGGAGGTCAACCTGTGGCTGGGGACGGGCCTGATCGGCGCCTCCCTCGCTGTCGCCAACGTGATCATGCCGGCGGTGATCAAACGCGACTTCCCGGGGCGCGTGCCGGTCATGATGGGCATGTACACGGCACTGCTCGGCGGCGTGGGAGCCATCGCCTCGGCCGTCGTCGTGCCCATCTCGCACGCCGTGAACGATCCGGATGCCGGATGGCGCGTGGCGTTGGCCGCGACCGCCGCGCTCCTGCCGCTCACGATCGCCCTCTGGGCATGGGCCCAGCACGGCCGCACCCCGCGGACCGCGCCGGCATCTCCCTCGCCGGGCGTCTCGCGCAGCACGGGGATCTGGCGCGACCGCCTCGCGTGGCAGATCGCGGCCTACATGGGCGCGCAGTCCGCGTCGTTCTACATGCTCGTGACATGGATGGCCCCGCTCGCCGCATCCACCGGCAAGTCTCCCGTCGCCGCGGGCGTCGACGTCGCGCTGTACCAGATCCTCGGTGTCGTCGGATCGTTCGTCGTCGCTTTCGCCCTGCAGGGGCGCCTGCGCCGGGCCGTGCCCGCGGCACTCCCCCTCCTCGCGATCGTCGCCGCCGTCGGCATGATCCTCGCACCGCAGCTGCTGACCGCATGGGCCCTCATCTCAGGCCTGTCGGCGGGCGCGTCCCTGAGCATGTCGCTGACCCTGATGGCGCAGCGCGCGAGGGACGCCGCCGCATCCTCCGCGCTCTCCGGGATGTCGCAGTCGGTGGGATACCTGCTCGCGGCCGCCGGTCCCATCTCCTTCGGAGCCCTCCACGCTCTCGACGGCGGCTGGACCGCGCCGTTGCTGCTCTACATCGCCGTGCTCGTCGGGCAGTGCGTCGTCGGCGTCTCCGTCGGACGCGACCGGTACGTACTCGACGGCCGGTGAGCGGATGTCGGCGGCACCTGCGACGCTGACGTCATGCGTGCGCAGCTGACCGCCGACCACGAGATCCCCGAGCGCGACCCGCTGAGCGTGCTCCCCGGTGAGCGGGTGACGGTCGGCGAGCGCGACACCGAGTGGCCCGCGTTCGTGTTCGTCACCACGACGAACGGATCCGGCTGGGTGCCGGCTCGACACATCGACATCGACGGCGCTGCGGGGATCGTGCGCACCGGTTACGACACCACCGAACTGGCCGCCCGCGCGGGCGATGTCGTGGAGATCCTCGCCGACGACATCGAGAGCGGCTGGTCGTGGTGCTGCGACGCCGCGGGCCGCGAAGGATGGGTTCCGAACCGCACGCTCGCGCGGATGTAACCGAAATCCTGCGGAGCGGATGCGGCCCCGACCGCACTCAGGGGAACGCGATGCGCCGGAGGAGGTCGGCGAGCTGCAGGCGCTCCGCAGCCGAGAGATTGGCGTGCAGGTCTCGCTCGGCGGCCTCGGCGGCGGCGAGCGCACGCTCATGGAGGGCGAGGCCCTCGGCGGTCGCGACCACGACGTTGGCGCGTCGGTCTGCGGGATCGGGCCGACGTTCGATCAGCCCCCGGCGCTGCAGATCGTCGACGAGGGCGACGACCTGGCTGGGATCGAGGCGCAGGAACTCCGCGAGCTCGCGCTGCGAGGGCCCCGCGGCGGTGTCGCACGCCAGCGCCAGCACCGAGTAGGACCGCACCTTCAGTCCGACGGCGGCGAGGGCCGCGTTCCCCGCGGCGAGCGAGAGGGCATTGGCACGGGCGAGCAGGAAGCTGACGTCGTCGGCGAGCCGGGCGCGCGCGTCCGTCCGCGCTGCAGCTTCCTCGCTCTTTTCCATGGATCGATCCTAACAAAAGGTGCGGGAAACAATAATTGACAATTTCAACTAGTCCGGTTTCAATGAGAGCACGAACGAAGGAGTCCCCCATGTCCCTCGACGGCAAAGTCGCCATCGTCACCGGATCCGGCCGCGGCCTCGGTCTCGCCTACGCCCAGGAGCTCGCCCGTCAGGGCGCGCGCGTCGTCGTGAACGACGTGGATGCGGCCACCGCCGCCGAGGCGGTCGCATCGATCGAGCGTGAGGGAGGCCAGGCGGTCGCCGTCGTCGCTCCCGTGGGCTCGTCGGAGACGGCGAAAGAGCTCGTCCGCACGGCCGTCGACACCTACGGCCGGCTCGACATCCTCGTCACCAACGCCGGCGTGCTGCGTGACACCGTGCTCTGGAAGATGAGCGACGAGGCCTTCGACACCGTCATCGACGTGCACCTGCGCGGCACCTTCACGTGCGTCCGCGAGGCCGCCACCTACATGCGTGAGAACCAGATCGCGGGTCGCATCATCTGCATCGGCTCGCCGACCGGGCAACGCGGCAACTTCGGACAGACCAACTACGCCGCCGCCAAGGCCGGCATCGTCGGCATGGTGCGCACCTGGGCGCTCGAGCTGAAGAAGGCCGGCATCACCGCAAATGCAGTGATCCCCGTTGCCGCCACCGCCATGACGGCGACCCTGCCGTACTTCGCCGCAGCGGTCGAAGCGGATGCGGCGGGCGAGCCCATGCCCGCGTTCTACCGCCACGACCTCGGCTTCGGAACCTCCGACGACGTCTCCGGCCTCATCGCCTTCCTCGCCTCGGATGCGGCGGCGAACGTCTCGGGCCAGGCGATCGGCGTCGGCGGCGACCGCATCCAGCTCTGGTCCCACCCGGAGCCCGTCGTCACCGCCTACCGCGAGGGCGGCTGGAGCGCCGAGGCCCTGGAGTCGGAGTTCGCCGACCTGGTCGGCGACAACCTGCAGTCGGTCGGCGAGCGCTTCCCCGCACTGCCGGAAGAGCTGCAGCGCCCCCGCCCCTGAGACTCGAGGGGTCCGGTCCAGACCGGACCCCTCGCACCACGCATCCCCGACGACGAGGAACGCCGATGACCACGCGCTACGAACCCGCGATCGATCTGTCCGCCATCACGGCGATCGACGTGCATGTGCACATCGAGGTCGACGCGCACGGGCACTCCTCACTTCCCGAGGATCTGGCGGAGGCCGCATCCGCCTACTTCAGCGCCGATGCCGGCCGCCCCGACCTGGACTCGGTCGCCGCGTACTACCGCGAGCGCTCCATGGCCGCGGTCGTGTTCACCGTGGACGCGCAGACGGCGCTGAAGCACCCGGCGCTCTCCAGCGAGGAGATCGCCGCCGGCGCCGCGCGCAACAACGACGTGCTCATCCCGTTCGGCTCCGTCGACCCGCATCAGGGGCAGGCCGCGGTCGATCGCGCGCGGCACCTGATCGAGGACTACGGCGTGCGCGGCTTCAAGTTCCATCCCACCGTGCAGGGCTTCGACCCGAGCGATGAGCAGTACTTCCCGCTCTACGAGACGCTGCAGGCGGCAGGCGTGGTGTCTCTCTTCCACACCGGGCAGACGGGCATCGGCGCCGGGATGCGGGGCGGCCGCGGCTTCCGCCTCGCTCTGTCGAACCCGATGCTGCTCGACACCGTCGCAGCCCGGTTCCCCGACCTGCAGATCATCATGGCCCACCCCTCGGTACCGTGGCAGGACGAGGCGATCTCGGTCGCGACCCACAAGCACAACACGTGGATCGACCTGTCGGGCTGGAGCCCGAAGTACTTCCCGCCGCAGCTGGTGCGGGCGGCGAACTCGTTCCTGAAGAACCGCATCCTCTTCGGCTCGGACTTTCCGCTGCTCACCCCCGACCGGTGGCTGCGCGACGTCGAGCAGATCGAGATGAAGCCCGAGGTCATGCCCGGCATCCTCAAGGACAACGCCGCGCGTCTGCTCGGGCTCGGTTAGCCCATGATCCCGAGACTGCGCAGCGAAGCGCCTTTCGGCCACGATCCGCTCGGGTTCGCCGACGCGGCGCTCAGCGAGGGCGCCCGGGCGGCCCTTGCACGCCTCGACGACATCCTGCGCGCCGAGGTCGCGCCTCTCCTGCCCGCCGCGTGGGAGACGGCGACGCTGCCGGCCGCGATCATCGACGCGCTCGCACGGCTCGATCTCATGCAGCCCGCCGGCGTAGACCCGGCGGAAGCCGCATCCTCCGTCTTCTCGGGCTATCGCGCCTTCGTCCTCGCCCGCACCGACGTCTCCGTCGCGACGGCGTACAACGCGCAGTCGGGACTGTTCCGCACCGCGGTGCGCCGCGGGGGCTCCCCCGAACAGGTGGCCGCGCTCGACGACGCGATCCGCAGCTTCGCACTGCGGGGCGTCTTCGCGTTGACCGAACCCGACCACGGCTCCGACATCGCCGGCGGGCTCGCCACGACAGCGACGCGTGCGGGGCACGGCTGGGTGATCGACGGTGCGAAGCGCTGGATCGGCGGCGCCGACACCGCCGATGTGTTCGTCGTGTTCGCGCGCGCCGCCGACGACGGCGAGGTCAAGGCGTTCCTCGTGCCCCGGGATGCGCCCGGCGTCACCCTCACTCGCATCGAGGGCAAGGTGTCGCTGCGACCCATGCAGAACTTCGACATCCGCCTCGAGGGGGTGCGCGTCGACGAGAGCGCGCGGCTCCAGCGGGTGGACACCTGGCGCGACGTGGCCGAGATCCTGCGGGCGCTGCGCTCGGATGTGGCCTGGATAGCGACGGGCCTCCAGGCGGGCGCCCTCGATGCGGCGGTCGCGTACGTGCGCGAGCGGGAGCAGTTCGGCTCGCCGCTGGGCGGCTTCCAGCTCGTCCAGGAGAAACTCGCCCGCATCCTCGGCAACCTCACCGCATCCCTCGGCATCGTCACGCGCCTGTCGGCGCGGCAGGATGCGGGGGTGCTGCGCGACGAGGACTCGGCGCTGGCCAAGATGCAGACCGCTCGTCTCGCGCGCGAGAGCGTCGCCCTCGCGCGCGAGGTGCAGGGCGGCAACGGCATCCTCCTCGAGCACGGCGCCGCGCGGTTCTTCGCCGACGCCGAGGCCGTCTACTCCTACGAGGGCACCCACGAGATGACCGCCCTGATCGTCGGGCGCGGGCTCACCGGCTCGTCCGCCTTCGTCTGAACATCCACCGAAAGGAACCCACCATGACCACGACCGCCGCTTACGCCGACGCCGCAGCCCTCGCGGGCACCGACCTCGGCTTCACCGACTGGCTCGAGGTGACCCAGGACCGGGTGAACCTCTTCGCCGACGCGACCGACGACCACCAGTGGATCCACGTCGACCCGGAGCGCGCGAAGGAGGGCCCCTTCGGCGGCCCGATCGCGCACGGATTCCTGTCGCTGTCGCTGACCGTGAAGTTCTGGTCCGAGCTGTTCGATCTGGAGGGCGTCGGCACCAAGGTCAACTACGGACTCGACAAGGTGCGCTTCGTCTCGCCCGTCGCCGTCGGCGCCCGCATCCGCGGCGGCGCCGTGATCGCCGAGGTCACCGAAGTGCCCGGCGGTTACCAGTTCGCCGTCGACCAGACCATCGAGATCGAGGGCGCCACCAAGCCCGCCGTCGTCGCTCGCGGCCTGTACCGCTTCTACGCCTGAACCCTCATCCCCCGGGCTGCGCCCGAACCCACCATCACGAGGATGCAACGATGCACGATCACGGATTGGGATCCTGGATCACCAAGAGACGACTGAAGAGCCCCGGCAAGCCCGCCATCATCGTCGACGGCGGCGAGACGCTGTCGTACGGCGAGCTCGCCGACGCCGTCGATCGCACGGCCGCCGTGCTGCGCGAGCGCGGCGTCAGCAAGGCGGATGCGGTGGCCTACCTCGGCGAGAACAGCCCGGCCTTCCTGCAGGTGCTCTTCGCGTGCGCCCGCCTCGGGGCCGTGTTCGTGCCGGTCAACACGCGCCTCGCGGCTCCGGAGATCCAACACGTGCTGACGGACTCCGGCGCCCGGGTGCTCATCCACGACCCGGAGTTCGCGGAGCGCATCATCCCGGGGATCGAGGCCGCATCCATCGGCGAGGTCATCCTCACGGGCGAGGGGATCTCGCACCATCCGGGCCTCGCTGCTCTGGTGCGCGACGCCGACGGCGGCTCCGTCGGGACGACGGATGTGTCGCTCGAGGATCCCGCCGCGATCGTGTACACGTCAGGCACGACCGGACGCGCGAAGGGCGCCGTGCTCACCCACGGCAACCTCACCTGGGTCGCACTGAACTGCATCGTCGACTACGACGTGGTCTCGACCGACATCGCGCTGATGATCTCACCGCTGTTCCACGTGGCCTCGCTCGGCATGGGCGCGCTGCCGGTCATCCTGAAGGGTGCGACGCTCGTGCTGGAGAAGGGATTCGACGCCGGCCGCGCGCTGATGCTGATCGAACGCCACCGCATCACGATGCTCAGCGGCGTTCCCACGACCTACCAGCTCATGGCCGATCACCCCGACTGGCCCACGACCGACCTGTCGAGCCTGCAGAAGCTGACGTGCGGCGGCTCGGCTGTGCCGACCCGCATCCTCAACGCCTTCGAGGCGCGGGGGCTGTCGTTCTCGCAGGGGTACGGCATGACCGAGACCTCCCCCGGCGCCACGTCCCTGGCACCGGCGATGACCCGCGCGAAGCAGGGCAGTGTGGGCCTGCCGCACTTCTTCACCGAGGTGCGCGTGACCGACGACACGGGCGCCGTCGTGCCGCCCGGCATCGTGGGAGAGATCGAGATCGCGGGGCCCAATGTGTTCCCCGGGTACCACGGGCTCCCGAACGAAACGGCGGCCTCGTTCCGCGAGGACGGCTGGTTCCGCTCCGGCGACCTCGGCTATCTGGATGAGGACGGCTACCTCTTCATCTCCGACCGGCTGAAGGACATGATCATCTCCGGCGGAGAGAACATCTACCCCGCCGAGGTCGAGAACCTCATCAACGACATCCGCGGGATCTCCGGGGTCGCGGTCATCGGGGTGCCCGACGAACGATGGGGTGAAGTCCCGTGGGCCGTGGTGACCGTCAAGGAGGGCGCCGAGGTCACGACCGAATCCGTGCGCACCCAGCTCGACGGCGTCCTCGCCCGGTACAAGCTCCCCAAGAACGTCGTCGTGGTCGAGGACCTCCCGCGCACCGCATCCGGCAAGGTCCGCAAGGCTGCGCTGCGTGAGCTGTTCGGACGGAAGCACTGATCGTGTCGCTGCTGTCGCGTCCCGCCGTCGCACGATTCGTCGCGCGGCGGTTGCAGAAGGCGATGCCGCGCATGATGGCGGCACAGGCGGGCGGACTCGACCCCCGCGAGCGCCTGCCGGAGTTCAACGCCCAGCGGCGCGAGCTCATCATCCCGGCCGACCCGCCCGCCCCCGCCGTGATCTACCGCGCGGCGGATGCGGCAGCCAACCCCGGCGTGCACGTGAACTTCCACGGCGGCGGCTACATCCTCGGCCAGCTCCACGGCGACGACGCTCTGTGCCGCGCGATCGCGAGCCGGGCGGGCGTCGTGGTGATCGACGTCGACTACGCGGTCGCGCCCCAGCATCCGTTCCCGACCGCGGTGCACCAGGCCATGCGGGTCGTGCAGTGGGCGATCGACAACGCGGACGCGCAGGGGTGGGACGCCACGCGGCTCACCGTCGGCGGGCAGAGCGCGGGCGGGGCGATCGCCGCTGCGGTCGCTCGGCAGGCGCTGGATGCGGGCGGTCCCCGCATCCGTCTGCAGGTGCTGCACTACCCGCCGCTCGATCTCACGGTTCCCGCGGCCGAGAAGCACTCGCCGCTCGCGAGACCCCTCCTGCGACCCTGGATGTCCGAGGTCTTCGACAGCTCCTACGTGCCGGACCCTCGAACGCGTGCCGATCCGCTCGTCTCGCCGGCGAGCGCCTCCGACACCGCCGATCTCACGGGCATCGCTCCGGCCGTCGTCATCGCCGCATCCGACGACATCCTGCGCGACGAGGACGAGCGCTACGCCCGGCGCCTCGAGCGCGTGGGCGCCCTGGCGGAGTTCTGGCAGGTCGAGGGCGCCGACCACGGCTACGACGGCAGCGACGACGCGCTCGCCCGGGAGAACTACCTGCGCATCGCCGAGCACATCCGCGCCGCCCAGGAGTGACGGCTCGCCCGCTCAGCGGTCTTCGGGATCCGGTCTCTTGCCGATGGCGTCTGCGAGCGGATCGACGGGCAGCGCGCCTCCGATCTGCGACGTGGGCTTCGCCTCGCGGTGCGGGTGCGTCGGTGCGCTGCGACCGAGGTACGCATCGCTGTAAGGGTCGGATGCGTAGAGGGTCTCGCTCTCGGTCCTCTTCCTGCGGCGGGGCCGGAACGAGAGGAGCGACACCGCGCCCAGAGCGAGAACCGCTCCGACGATCACCACCCAGAGCGGGATCCGCCACGCGAAGGCGATGGATGCCCAGTACAGGCCGAAGCCGCCGAGGACGATCGCGGCGATGAGCGCCCGCCGCCAGCGATAGAGCGCCATATTCCACGGTAACCCGGCATCTCCGGGGGCACCAGGGTCTGCTCAGCCCTCGCGGCGGTGAAGAAGTACGAGCACGACGGCGGGTGCCGCGGGGTCGTCCACGTAGACCTGCGCGGTGTACGCCCCCGCATCCGACAGGCGGATCTCGGCAAGCTCGCCGGAGAGGAAGCTCCCGAAGCGCGCCGACGGCATCGGCAAGAACAGGGTGTGCTCGAACACCTTCTCGCCCGGCGGGGCGACCTCGCCGGTGGTCCGCACCCGCACCGTCACCTCGCCGTCGACGTCCCCTCGCGTCGCGACCATGATCGCGGAATCGGTTGCGACGGCCGACTCTTCGCCGGTCACCCACTCGGGAAACTCCGCATCCTCCGCGGCGAACAGCACGACCTGCGCGTTCAGCGGCGTCACCGTGATATCGGACTCGCTCATCTCGGTCTCCCTCCCGCGATGGCCAGGGTACTGTCCGTCGGGCACGACTCAGCCGCATCCGGCACCACCGGCGGCACAGGGCCCCGACCCGGCCGGTTCCGACTGAGCTGTGCCCGCCCGCGGTGCCCACCCCCACCCCCACGTCCCAACTCCTGCACAACCGGCCAGTGGCAGCTCGGAAACCAACGGACGAGCGGTTCTGCAGGAGTTCGGGGCACAAACTCAGCCAGAACCGGCACCACAGGCAGCACCCCGCCCCGACCCGGCCGGTTCCGACTGAGCTGTGCCCGCCCGCGGTGCCCACCCCCACCCCCACGTCCCAACTCCTGCACAACCGGCCAGTGGCAGCTCGGAAACCAACCGACGAGCGGTTCTGCAGGAGTTCGGGGCACAAACTCAGCCAGAACCGGCAGCACCGACAGCACCCCGCACCGACCCGGCCGGTTCCGACTGAGCTGTGCCGCCAGACCCCCGGGGCGGGAGGCGGGGATCAGTCCCCGGGGAGCGCGGCGGCCAGGGCCTCGGCGGCCGCCGCCGACCACGCGGCCCGACGGGCACGGTAGATCTCGGTCGTGCGTTGAGCGGGCCAGTCCTCGCCGAGGTAGTCGAACGGCAGGCGCGGATCGCTGCGCAGCAGCTCCAGCCAGTCGGCGACGAGCATCGTGAGCGCCGACAGCGGCGGGGCCTCGATGGTCTCGGCCGTGTTCCACTCCAGGGCGAAGCGTTCGTGCGCGGCGCGGATGCGGGCGAGGTCCCACGCGGTGCGCGCCGCGTCCGCCACGGGGAACGCGGCAAGGTCGCGGGCGCGGAAGGCGATCACCGCGCCGGGCGGCAATTCCTCCTTGAGCCCGCCGAGGGCCGCGACCAGGTCCACCTCGCCCGGGGCGATCCACAGGCCGTCCCGTACCGCGGCGAACCCCTCCCACGCGAGCGCCGCGCGCAGGCGGTGGCGGAGGGTGCGCTGGTCCTCGGGCACAGTGAAGGTCACGAGGGTCCAGCCGCTGCCGACCGGATCGAACGGATGCGGCGAGTGCACGCGCTCGGAGGCCTCCTCCAGCACCGCACGCCCCTGATCGGTCAGGGCGAACTCGACGCCTCGCCCGACCCGCGCGCGAGAGAGCAGCCCGGTGACGGCCATCCGGTCCAGGGCCGCCCGCGTCGTGGGAGCGGCGACCCCCGCGCTCTCGAGGACGTCGAGGTAGAAGCTCGCGCGCACGGGCCGGGAGATCCCCCGTTCGAGGAGCTCGCCCAGCAGCGCGAGCAGCAGACGCTGCGGCGCGCGCTGGGTCGCTTCGACCTCCCGGGAGAGGGATTGCACCGATGTCACCGACATATCATGCGGCCGGACGGACGGCCTCGCCGCGCTTGGCGCGCTGGATCTGCTCGTACACATGCGTGCGCAGCTCCGTGAAGCGGGGCAGCGCGCGCGTCGTGATCTGGTCGCGTTCCGGGGCGAGGTCGATCACCAGATCTTCCTGCACCCATGTCGGCGACTTGGAGAGCACGACGACACGCTCGCCGAGGTAGACCGACTCGTCGATGTCGTGCGTCACGAACAGGATCGACATGCCGCGCTCCAGGTGCAGGCGGCGCACGAGGTCCTCGAGGTCCGCGCGCGTCTGCGCGTCGACCGCCGCGAAGGGCTCGTCCATGATGAGCACCTCGGGCTGGTAGGCGACGGCGCGCGCGATGGCGACGCGCTGCTGCATGCCGCCCGAGAGCTGCCACGGGTAGCTGTCGGCGGCGTGGTCGAGACCGACCGCGAGCAGCGCGTCGTCGATGAGGGAGTTGCGCTCGCTCTTGGAGAGCTTCTTGTGCTTCAGCGGCAGCTCGACGTTGCCGCGCACCGTGAGCCACGGATACAGGCTGCGTCCGTACTCCTGGAACACGAGCGCCATGTTCGGCGGCGGCGCGGTGACCTGCTTTCCGTCGAGCACCACGCTTCCCGCGGTGGGGCGCAGCAGCCCCGAGATGCACTTGAGCAGCGTCGTCTTGCCGCATCCGGACGGGCCGACGATGCACACCAGCTCGCCGCGGCGCATCGAGAAGTCGATGTCGCCGATCGCCTCCACGACGCCCGTGGAGGACTCGTAGACCTTCTTTAGGTGCTCGACCTGCAGGAGCGTCTCAGGCACGCTCGACCTCCTTGATTCCGTGGTACCAGCGCAGAATCCTGCGCTCGACGAGGGTGAAGATGACCGACAGGATGATGCCGACCAAGCCGAGCAGCACGATGCCGCTCCACATTTCCGCGATGAGGTAGTTGCGCTGGAAGTAGGCGATCTGGAACCCGAGGCCCGACGAGGAGAAGAACATCTCGGAGATCACCATCATGATCAGCGCGACCGACAGCGTCTGACGCACGCCCGCCATGATGCGCGGGCTCGCCGCCGGCAGCACGAGCGAGAACAGGCGCTGTGCGGGAGTCAGGGAGAACGACTTGGCGGTCTCGGTCATGACCGAGTCGGTGCCGCGCACCCCGTCGACCGTGTTCAGCAGGACGGGCCACAGCGACCCGAAGACGATGACGACGATCTTCATGTTGTCGGTGACACCCAGCAGGGCGACGAAGACGGGGATCAGCACAGGAGGCGGGATGGCGCGGAAGAACTCGAGCAGCGGTTCGACGAGCTCGCGCAGCCACCGTGTGAGTCCGATGACGGTGCCCAGCGCGACTCCGACGGCGATCGCGAGCACGATGGCCAGTGCCAGCCGGGTCAGGCTCGGCACGACGTCCGTGAGGAACGCCGGCCCCACCCAGGTGTCGACGAACGCCTCGGCGATACGCCCCGGCGGCGGGAAGAACTTGCCCGGGGAGATCGTGCCCCACACGCCCCAGATGATCAGCAGGACGATGGGCAGGGCGAGCGCGTACACCGTGCTCGCGGCCAGGCGCGCCCACACCCGTGGCGGGCGCGGCGGCGTGCGGACGGTGCTCGTGTAGAGGGTCACAGCACTTCCTCCCCTCGCACCGACTGGTGCCAGGCGAGCGCGCGGCGCTCGAGCACCCGGAAGACGAGGTTGATGATGAGTCCGAGAATGCCCGTCACGATCACGACCGCGTAGACCGTGGCGATGTTGCCGTTGCTGGCCGCGAGGATGATCACTTTGCCGAGGCCGGGGTTTCCGATGGTCATCTCCGCAGTGATCGCGAGGATGAGGGCGACGGATGCGGCCAGGCGCAGCCCGGTGAAGATGTAGGGCAGCGCGGTGGGCAGCACGAGCGAGCGCAGTTGCGCCGCGCGGGTGAGACCGTAGCTGCGTGCGGTGTCGCGGGCGACCGTGTCGATGTCGGCGACGCCGTAGAGCACCTGCACGAACACCTGCCAGAAGCAGGCGTACACGATGATCACGAGCGCCGCGGGGATCTGGATGCCGTAGGTCAGGATCGCCAGCGGGATGAGGGCGACGGAGGGGATGGGGCGCAGGAACTCCACCGTGGTGTGGGTTGCGCGCCGGAGCACGGGGATCAGCCCGATGAGCCCTCCGAACAAGATCCCGAGCAGTGAGGCGATCGCGAGTCCGATCGCCCACGCGGTCAGGGTGCGCCCGACGTTGCGCCAGAACTCGAGGTCGCCCGCCATCGTCCCGAGACGCGTGAACGTGTCGACCGCCGAGGGCAGTTGAGAGGGGTTGATGAGTCCGGCAGCCGCGATGAGCTGCCAGCTGCCGAGGAACACGACGACGCCGAGCAGTCCGAGCAGCGGCGCTCGGAACGAACGTCGGCGACGACGCCGCGGCACGACGACCGTCGAGGTGTGCACCGGCGCAGGCGGAGCGAGGGTCATGGGGGGCCTTCCAGAGGGGATGCGGGGGATGCGGCGGGTGCCGCATCCCCCGCTCGGGATCACTGCGGCTGGATCAGCTTCGTGAAGTCGGGCTCCTTGTCGATGTACTTGTACTGCACGGCGAGGGCGGCGAGCTTCTCGATGCCGGCGTCGGCGAGGTCGGAGGTGAAGTTCGGCAGCGTGATCGCGGCGGCCGCGGCCTCGGGGATCTCGAGGTTCTTCACGATCGCGGCGCGCACGGCGTCCTCGTTGTCGGTCGCGTACTGCTGCGCCTCGGCCATCGCCGCCGCGTAGTCGGCGACGAGCTGCGGGTCGGCGTCGATCTTCTCCTGCGTGGTGAAGTTGGTGAGCACCGTGAGTCCGGGGATGGTGGCCTGGTACGGCGAGACGACGTCGACGCCGCCGCCGGAGACGATGAGACCGCGGAAGGGGTCGGGCACCCAGCCGGCGTCGATGTTGCCCGCTTCGAGCTGCGCCTTCACGTCGGGGAAGGCGACCTCGACGAATTGGATGGTGGACGAGTCGCCGCCCGCATCGTCGACGGCTTTGCGGATGGTGAGGTCACCGGCGGCGCCGATGCTGTTCACCGAGACGCGCTTACCGGCGAGGTCGGCCGGGCTCGTGATACCCGAGTCGCCGAGGGCGACGACGGAGTTGACGTCCGCACCGTCGGCGTGGCTCGAGGCGTAGTTGCTGAAGATCACGACGCCGAGATCCTGCAGGGCGGCGCGGATCGGGCCCATGGGCTGACCGATCGCGAAGTCGATGTCGCCGCTGAGCAGCGCGGGGATGGCCTGCGCGCCGCCCTGGGCGGGAACGACCTCGACCTCGAGGCCGTGGTCCTCGAAGATGCCGGCGTCGATGGCCGCCCACAGGGCGCCCGTCTCGGCGATCGGCAGCGCGGCGACGCGCACCTGGCGCATCTCACCGCCGCCGGCGGTGGAGTCACCCGAGGGCGACGTGGCGGGCGCGGCGGAATCGGTGCAACCGGACAGGGTCAGAGCGGCCACGGCTGCAAGAGCGATGGCGGCAAGGGTCTTCTTCATCGAAGTGCCTCTCAGTGACGGGTAAGCAGAACGCCAACGCGAAGCATCCGTCACGCGGAGTCACCACCTCGAGTCCCCGACGCGTCGGCACCGCAGCGTGCTGACCCCCTCATGGTGCGGGGTGGCACCGACGAAAGTCAAGAGATTCGTGACGCCCGTTTGCGTTTCGTTGAATCCGTGTCGGTCGTCACGCGTCTGCGATCTGCGACCGCACCCCCGCCTCGATCGCGTCGAGCAGTCCGTGCAGCCCGTGCTCGAACGCGGCATCGAGCCGCTCATCGGGATCGGCCCAGGCGCGGCTGGCAGCGAAGAGGGCGCCGTCCTGACTCGCGATCCGCCAGACCTCGGCAGGCGCCGCCCGCTCGAGGGCCACCCCCAGCGCAAAGCTGTCGAGCACCTCGAGGTGCACCGCGACCTGCACCGGCGCGAAGCCGGCGCGCTGCAGCGCGGAAGCGAGCCGCTCGTAGAGATCGAGGACACTCTGCGACGTGATGGGAGCTCCCACCAGCGCTGACACGAGGCGTGGGTGCCGCGCGTATCCGGCGTGCATGGCACGGAGGATGGCCTCGACCTCCTCGCGCCACCCGCGACGCACGTCCGGAGCCGGAGGCGGATCGTCGCGCACCATGCGGTCGCGGATCACGTCGATCAGGTGGTCGATCCCGTCGACGTGGTAGTACAGCGAGGCCGCGGCGACACCCAGACGCTTCGCCAGGGCGCGCATCGAGAACGGCTCGCCGCTGTCGAACAGCTCGAGCGCCTCGTCGACGATCCGCTCGCTCGACAGCAGCGCGGTCCTCGGTCTTCCCACACGCACCCCCGAAACAGAACAGTTACACAGCGTACTTGTCGGGGACTCAATCGATCGACATACTGCCTAACACTGTTAGATAAATGACCTCTGGAGGAGTCATGTCAATGAGGACGAACACCCCCTCCGCACCCGCGGAGACCACCGGCACCGTCGGCGCCCTGAAGAAGAACTCGCTGGGAGCGGGAGGAATCACCTTCCTCGTCGTCTCGGCCGCAGCCCCTCTGACCGTGATCGCCGGCACCGTGCCCCTCGCGATCCTGATCGCCGGGCCGGCGGCCCCCACCGCCTATCTGCTGGTCGGCATCGCGCTGGTGGTGTTCGCGGTCGGGTTCATGGCGATGACCCGGCACGTGACCAAGACCGGCGGCTTCTACACTTACATCGCGGAATCGCTCGGACGTCATTTGGGCCTGGGCGCCGGCATCCTCGCGCTCGTGTCGTACAACGCGATGCAGATCGGGATCTACGGCTTGTTCGCCGTCAATGCGAAGGCGATGGTGGCGACGGTGTTCGGCATCGATCTGCCCTGGCCGCTGTTCGCCTTCGCCGCGATCGCCGGCGTCTGGGCCATGGGCTTCACCGGGATCGACGTCGGAGCGAAGGTGCTCGGCGTGCTGCTGGTGGCGGAGACGCTCGCGCTGATCGTGCTCGGAGTCGCCATCATGGCCACCGGGCAGCTGCCCGAAGGATTCGGCACGGGCGCCTTCGCTGCGGCCAACGTGTTCACTCCGCAGTTCGCCGTCGTACTCGGCCTCGCATTCGGCGCGTTCATCGGCTTCGAGTCGACCGTGCTGTACCGCGCCGAGGCGCGCACTCCGAACCGCACTATCCCGCGCGCCACCTATGTCGCCGTCATCGCGATGACGCTCTTCTACTTCGCACTGACGTGGCTTCTCGTGCAGGCCCACGGGGAGAACCTGGTGCAGGCGTTCATCGGCGAGAACGGCGTCGAGAACTTCCTGTTCGCCACCGCGGGCAGCCGCCTGGGCGACGCAGCGACCGTGGTGTTCCTGCTGCTGATCGTGACGAGCGTGTACGCCGCGCTGCTGGCCTTCCACAACTCCATCAACCGCTACACGTACGCCCTCGCGCGCGACGGCGTCCTGCCTCCGGTGCTGGGCCGCACGCGCGCCGTCGCGGGGACGCCGTGGGTGGCGGGAGTGGCTCAGACCGCGCTGGCCGTGGTGGTGGTCGGCGGGTTCGCGATCGCCGGCGCGGACCCGTACCGTCAGCTGCTCATCTGGGTGAACACGCCGGGCGTGATCGGGATCGTGGTGCTGCAGATTCTCGCCGCCGCGTCGGTGGTGGTGTTCTTCCTGCGCCGGCGCGACATCGCCAGAGCCTGGTACGTGCTGCCGGCGGGGGTGCTCGGCGGAGTGCTGATGCTCGTGTTCCTCGTACTCATCGTCGTCAACATCGGCGTGCTGACCGGCGCCGACGCGGCCACGAACGCGGTCATCATCTCTGTGACCGGCCTCGCCCTCGTGTTCGGCATCGTCCTGGCGGCGATTCTCCGGCGCGCCCGGCCCGCGGCGTATGCCGGGATCGGAGGAACGCAGCAGTGACCGCGCCACTCGTGGTCATCGCCGACGCTCTGCACGGGCACGACGCGCAGGCCCTCGCCGTTGCAGACGGCCGCATCGTCGCTATCGGCGACCGGGCGGATGCGCGCGCGTGGACAGGCGTCGGGACCGAGACGCTGCGGGTGCCCGGAACGGTACTGCCCGGACTGGTCGACGCGCATGCGCATCCGATCCTCGCGGCGCGCGTGTCAAGGGGGCGGGATCTACGCGGTGTGCGCACGCTGGACCAGCTGCGGGAAACCATCGCCCACGAACGGCTCCGGGCCGCGGGCGGATGGGTTCTCGGATGGGGGCTCGAGCACGCGGTGTGGGAGGGCCGGACGCCGAATGTCGACGCGGTCGCCGATGCCGCGGGAGACGCCCCGATGCTGCTGCGTATGTTCGACGCGCACTCGGCCCTGGCCAGCCGCGCCGCGCTCGAGCTCGCCGGCGTGCGAGAGGAGCGCACGTTCGCATCCGGTTCGTGCGTCGAAGCGGATGCGACCGGCAGGCCCACCGGCTTCCTGCGCGAACACGAGGCGATCGGTCTCATCGAGCGGATCGTGCCGTCGGAGCCGGATGCGGTCGTCGCCGCACGACTCGCCGACCAGCTGGCGGACATGGCCGCGTCGGGTCTCACCGGCGCGCACGTCATGGACTTCGAGGGCGATCCCACAGCGCTGTACGACGCGGTCGAGGATGCGGGCCGGATGTCCCTGCGCCTTCGGATCCATCCGTGGGTCGATCCCGGGATGGCCCCCGGCGACTGGGAGAGGCTCGTGTCCGAGACCGGCACGGGGGGCCGGCTCTGGCGTCGCCACGGGGTCAAGTTCTTCCTCGACGGCACGGTGGACAACGGCACTGCATGGCTGTGCGCACCGGACTGCCACGGGGAGTCGCTGCGCAGCACCTGGTCGTCTCCCGCGCACTACGCGGCGGCGATCGCGCACTTCGCCGGGCACGGTGTCCCGACCGCCACGCACGCCATCGGCGACGCCGCGGTGCGGCACGCCGCCGCATCCATCGCCGCAGCGCGCGCCGCGTACCCCGGCTCCGTCCATCGGATCGAACACCTCGAGCTGACCGGCGACGACATCGTTGCGGAGGTCGCCGCCAGCGGCGCGGTCGCCAGTATGCAGCCGACACACGTCACCCGCTTCGTGCACGCCGACGGCAGCGACAACTGGAGCGAACGCCTCGGAGTGCGCCGGGCGCAGCAGGGGTGGCGCACGCGATCGCTCGTGGAGCTCGGGGTGACGCTGGCGCTCGGTTCGGACTGGCCCATCGCGCCCTTCGATCCCCGCGAGATCCTGGCGGAGGCGCAGACCCGCAGCCACGGCGGTCGTCCACCGGTGCAGCCCGCCGAGGCGCTGACGGCGACTCAGGCCCTGGCCGGGTACACCGCGGGCGCCGCCGCGGCAGCGGGCGTCTCGAGCGAGGAAGGCAGGATCTCGGTGGGTATGCGCGCGGATCTGAGCGTGCTGTCCGCAGATCCGTCCACCTGCTCCGCGGCGGAGGTGTCGTCGCTCGCCGTGCACGCGACGATCGTCGACGGCCTCGTACGCCACCGCGGGATCTGACGCCGCCGGCGCACCTCACCCCCGGCCGGCGCTCCCCACGGAGACGGGGATCGGCGCGGAACCCCCGCGGGCGGCCGCGCGCGTGCGAGCCCGGGCGGCGATCGTCGGGACGATCCCGCGGGGCACGAGCAGGAGGAAGACGACGAGGATGAGACCGTAGCCGGCGTACTGCAGCACAGGACCCACCACGGGATCCAGACCCGGGGTCGCGCTGACGGCACCGAGCAGCTGCAACCACACGCTCACGGCGATGGCACCGACCACCCCGCCCCACAGCGACCCGAGCCCGCCGACGACGGCCATGATGACGTAGCCGAAAGAGAGCAGCGGCGGATACGTGTCCTGACTCACATACGGGGTGAAGAAGGCGCCGACGGCTCCGGCGAACCCTGCGAACGAGCCCGCCACGACGAAGACCGCCACTTTGGTACGGGCGACGGCGACGCCGCTCGCCGAGGCCGCGCTCTCGCTGCCGGCGAGGGCGCGCATCCCTCGTCCGAAGCGCGATCGCACGAGGTTGTGCGCCACGATCATCGCGACCGCGACGGCGGCGAGGGCGAGATATGCGTAGGCGAGCTGGCCCTGCACCTGGACAGGCCCGAGGGAGAGCGCCGGGATCCCGAAGATGCCGATCCCGCCGCCGAACAGAGGCACGGTCGCCATGACCGTCTGCAGGATGAGCAGGACGGCGAGCGTTCCGAACGCGAGATAGTGCCCGCGCAGCCGGAGCAGGGGCCACCCGACGACGGCCGCGAGAGCGCCCGCCACGATCGGCGCAAGAAGAAGGGCGACGACCGACGGCACACCGAACTGCGTCGTGAGCACCGCCACCGTGAGTCCGCCCGCGGCGACGAAGGCGCCCTGGCCGAGCGAGGTCTGGCCCGCGTACCCCATGAACAGCGAGAGCCCCACCACGACGAGCGCCGCGAGGGCGGTCTGCACGAAGAAGGTGAGGTCACCGAGAAACGGCGGGATCACGCAGGCGATGATCAAGACCACGGTGGGCGGCAGGATGCGGGCGAGACGCCCTCGGGACTCGTTCATTTCGCCTCCTCGGCGTTCAAGCTGCGGGCGCGCACGATCATGATCAGCAGCATCATGATCAGTGCGATCTGGGTCTGGTACGAGCCGTTCGCGTATCCCGCGACGAGCTGCCCGACGACACCGAGGATCGCGGCTCCCAGGAACGTCAGCCACGGACTGCGAAGTCCCCCGAAGATCGCGGCTGCCAGCCCGCTCAGCACGAGCGGGAGATCCGATGTCACCGATACCGCGGTCGTCGGAGCGATGAGCGCACCCGCGAGACCGCCGAGCGCGCCGGCGATCGCGAACGCGATCAGACCCATCGCGCGAGTGTCGATGCCGACCAGCCGCGCCGCGCGCGGATTGGATGCGGCGGCGGTGAGCCCGCGGCCGAGATCGGTGCGCGCGAACAACAGGCCCAGGGCGACGAAGGTCAGCACGGCGACGACCAGGACCAGCACACGTTGCGACTCGACGGCGACGCCGAGCAGATCGACTGTGCCCGGCAGGCCCGGCGGGGAGACGGGGTCCTGTCCCCACAGCAGGATGATGACCGCGGCTCCCACCATCGACATCCCGAGCGTGATGAGCAACGAGATCATGGGCGGGGTGCTGCGGCGGCCCACGGCGACGATCCCGACCAACAGGCCGATCCCGGCGCACACGAGGATCGCGACGGGTACGGCCAGGAAGGGTGGGAGAGCGCGGGAGAGCGACCACGAGATGAGGGCGCCGAACACCGCGAAGGTGCCCTGCGCGAAGTTGAGGACGTGTGTGACGCGGTAGACCACCACGATTCCGCTGCCGATGAGCGCGAAGGCGCCTGCCAGGGCGAGCCCAGACACGATGTAGACCAGCAGATCGTTCACGGCGTCTCCGTTCCCGGGGCCTCGAACCCGCCGAGATAGGCCTCCCGTACCGCGGGAGCCTCGCGCAGCTGGGCGCTCGGACCTTCCAGCGCGACCCTTCCGGTCTCGATCACGTACGCCCGTGAGCACAGATCGAACGCGTGCCCGATCTCCTGTTCGATGAGCAGGACGGCGGTCCGCCGCGTGCGGTTGAGCTCTGCCAGATGCGTCATGAGCTGGTCGACGATCATCGGGGCGAGCCCCAGAGACAGCTCGTCGATGACCAGGAGATCTGGCTGCGCCATGAGCGCCCGCCCCATGGCGACCATCTGCTGCTGCCCCCCGGACAACGTCGATGCGCGCCTGCGCCGCATCCGCTGCAGATCGGGCAGGAGCTCGTAGACATGCGCGGGGTTCTTGTCCCGACGGCGCCACGCGCCCAGGCGCAGGTTGTCCTCGACGCTCATGTCGCCGAACATCTGGCGCCCTTCGGGAACCTGCGCGACGGATCCGGTCGTACGCACGCGCCCGGATGCGGGGCGAACGAGCCCCGAGACCGCGTTCACGATCGATGTCTTGCCTGCGCCGTTCGGGCCGACGAGAGCGACCATCTCGCCGTCATCCACATGCAGCGAGACGCCGTCGACCGCGGTCGCCCCGCCGTAGCGGACCACGAGATCCTCAACATCGAGCATCATGCCGCTGCCTGCGTCCCCAGGTACGCGGCGATGACCGCCGGGTCCCGGCGGATCTCGTCCGGCGTCCCCTCCGCGATCACGCGACCGAGCTCCAGCACCGTGATGCGCTCGGCGAGAGAGGTGACCATCGCCACGTCGTGCTCGACGAGCACAACCGCGATCCCCTCCTCATGCAGGCTCCGGATGAGGGCTGCGAGCTCGCGGCGTTCGCCGGCGCGCAATCCGGATGCGGGTTCGTCCAGAAGCAGCAGCCGCGGCTCGGCGGTGAGCGCTCGCGCCACCTGCATGCGCCGCTGCTGCCCCAGCGGGAGCTGGTCCGCTGCACGGTCGGCCCAGTCCGCCAGACCCACGCGCTCGAGGTTCGTGAACGCGCTGCGGAAGATCTCACTCTCCTCTCGCCGGTGGCGCGGCAGCCGCAGGACGGCCGCGGCCGCACCGGCACGGGTGCGCGCATGGGCGCCGACGGCGACGTTCTCCCAGACCGTCATCTCCGGGAAGAGCCGGGCGCCCTGGAAGACGATCGCGATGCCGCGTCGTGCACGCTGGTGCGGGGCGAGCCGGTCCATCCGTTCGCCGTCGAAGAGGATGCGGCCGCGCTGCGGTCGCAGGTGTCCGCTGACGAGCGAGAACAGAGTGGACTTACCGGCTCCATTCGGGCCGATGACGCCGCGCAGCTCCCCATCCGCGACGCTCATCGATACCCCGTCGGTGGCGAAGACACCGCCGAAGGAACGGGACAGGTCATGCAGTTCGAGCACGTGCATCCTCCTCGGCGGCGGCCGTCACTGGGGCAGATCGGTGGTGAAACGCTTCGTCGCGTAGGCGGTGGGCACCCACGCTCCGGCTTTCGCCGTCATGATCGCCAGCGCGTCGGAGGTCAGCCCCATGTGATCGTCGGCGCTGTAGCGGTAATGACCGTTCGAGGTCAGCAGGTCGGTCTTCTCGAGGGCGTCGCGGATCGCCTGCCGGTCACTGGAGCCGGCCCGCGTGACGGCGTCGGCCAGAAGCTCGACGGCGGAGGACCCGCCGAAGGCGAACTCGGGCGGATAGACACCGTTGTTCGCCGCGAGCCAGGGATCCGCGACCGCCATCACGAGCGTCTTGTAGGCGCTGTCCGGCAGCGAGGCCCCCGCCATCGCGGCCGTCGTCGCGGCGATGACGCCCTCCGCGGCGTCACCGGCGGGGTCGAGGTAGAGGTTCGACGCCTGCGCGCCCGTGAAGTAGGTCTGCACCCCCTTGCCGGCGATCTGCTTCGTGATGATCACGGGTGCCGGGCCCGCACCCCACACGACGAACGCGTCCGGCTTCGCCTGCACGACCTTGTTCACGAGCGGGCTGAAGTCGGTCGCTGCCGCGTCGTACGGTTCGTCGAGCACGACGTCGATGCCCGCTTCCTTCGCGAGCGCAACGGTCGCCTTCTCGCCCGTCTGCCCGAAGACGTCGGCGCCGACGTAGGTGATCGCAAGGGTCTTGACGCCCTCCGACTTCCAGTAGTCCACGAGCGCCCCCGCATATACCGACGGCGTGGGCGGTGAGGTGAATGCGTAGGGGTTGCTGCCGTCGGCGAAGGCGTCGACGGGGCTCAGCGCGATGGTCGGGATCTTCTGGGTGCGCGCCACGTCTCCCACGGCCGTCGCGGCCGAGACGAACGAGCTCGCCAGCATCGCGGAGTAACTGGGGTCGGCGGCGAGCTGACTGAACTGCTTGACCGACTCGGTCACATCGGTCTTGTCGTCGACGACCGTCAGCTGCAGCTCACGCCCGTTCACCCCGCCTTTGCCGTTGATGTCCTCGACGAGGCGCTCAGCGGCTTCCTTGTCGCCGAGCCCCAGAGCGGAGTAGGGGCCGGTCAGGGGCACGACCATCCCGATCTTGACGGGACCCTCCGTGCCGGCGGTGCCGGCCGGCGCGGAGGTGGCGGAGCAGGCGGTGAGTGTGAGTGCGGCCGCGGCGAGGGCGGCGGCGCGCAGCAGGGTCTTGCGCATGGGAACTCCCGGTTCGTCATTGAACGGTGCGTCGCCCACCGACGGCGGCGGGCGCGGCAAGTCTGTCGCCGTGGGAGCGCGTCCCGTCTATCCGTGAGATCACGTAATCCACGGACGAAGGCAGGAACACTCTTCGCCCCTCTCCATTCAGCGGGATGCATAATCGGTGCAGACGAAGGGGTCTGGATGATCGCCGAACCGCGCAGCGAGTTCGTGGGCCGCAGGGCGGAGCTCGACACGATCGGCGCGTTGCTGCGCTCCGGCCGCCTGGTGACCCTCACCGGCGTGGGCGGGGTCGGGAAGACACGTCTGGCTTCGCGGGCCGCCAACGAGTTCGCCGCCGCGGTCGGGGTGACCACCTGGTTCGTCGGATTCGACAGCCTGCAGGATGCGCGCCGCGTGCCCCTCACCGTCGCGCGCGCTCTGCCGCTCGGCGAGCATTCCGCCCGCGACCCCCTCGACTTCCTCGCCGACGTCCTCGCCGACACACCCTCTCTGGTCGTGCTCGACAATTGCGAGCACCTCATCGACGCGGTGGCGGCGTTCGCCGACGAGCTCCTGGATGCGGTCCCGCAGCTGACCGTCCTCGCGACGAGCCGGCGCCGGCTCGACGTCGACGGCGAGCAGGTCTTCGCCGTCCCGCCGCTCTCCCTCGCCGAGGACGCGTCTCAGCCCTCCGACGCCCTCGCCCTGCTGCTGACGCGAGCGCGGGCCGCCGACGCATCCTTCGCCCTGTCGGAGCAGGAGCAGCCGGTGGCGGAGGAGCTGTGCCGCTCGCTCGACGGACTGCCGCTCGCGATCGAGCTGGCGGCGACCCGGCTGCGGTCGCTGCCGCTGTCCGAGCTCAACGGGCGTCTGTCGTCGCGCTTCACGCTGCTGCGGGCCGCCTCCCGCTCCGCCGTCGCCCGTCAGCGCACCCTGGGGGCGGTCGTCGACTGGAGCTATGAACTGTGCACCCCGGAGCAGCGCCGGGTCTGGGAGGCCATGAGCGTCTTCCGCGGCCCTTTCGACCTCGCGGCCGCAGCATCGGTGGCGGAGCTCACTGAGGCTGCGACCGTGGATGTGGTCGACGATCTCGTCACGCAGTCGGTCATCGAAGCGGACCGCGAGAGCGGTCGCTTCCGCATGCTCGAGACCATTCGCGCCTACGGACGCCAACGCGCGGAGGAGGACGGCGCGTGGCCGCTGCTGCTGCACCGTCACCTCGCGCACTACCGCCGCCTCGCCGAGGCCGCCGACGCCCGTTGGTACGGACCCGACCAATCGCACATCGTCGCGACCCAGCGGGCCGATCGGGCGGAGCTGCACGCGGCGCTGAGCACCGCGACGACCGTCGACGCCGACACCGCGCTCGTGCTGTTCGCGGCACTCCGGTACCACTGGGGCGTGGGCGGATTCCTGCCCGAGGGCCGCGCGTGGGCGACGCGTGTGCTGGCGCTGCCGGGTGCCGGCGCGGTGCCACGGGTGCGGGGCTCGATCACGGCGGCATGGCTGTGTCTGCTGCAGGGGGATCTGGAGGAGGCCGACATCCACTTGCGCGACGCCGAGGCGCTGCTCGCATCCGTCCCCGAGCCGGAGCGCAGCGTCTTCACCGTGGAAGCCCACAGGTGGCGCGGCACGCACGCCCTGTTCTCCGGCGATCCCGCGGCGGCCGTCGTCGACTTCGAACGCTCGATCGACGGCGCCCTCGGTGCGGGCCTCGCCGACGAAGCGCTGCTCGCGCAGTTCCAGCTCACGACGGCGCGGAGCCACCTCGGCGTGCCCGGAGCGGGAGCCTCGGCCGAGGCTGCCGTGCGGCACAGCGCGGCGACCGGTGAGATGTGGATGCGCTCGCTCGCGCTGTGGTCGCTGGCGCTGTCGGCGTTCTGCGACGGCGAGCTCGATCTGGCCGAGACGCAGGCGCGCCAGTCGTTGCGGGCGGAGGACGGCATCGATGACCCGGTCGGGGACTGCCTCGTGCTCGAGCTGCTGAGCTGGATCGACGCGGCGCGCTCACCCACCGAGCGCTCCGCCGTGCTGCTGGGCGCCGCCCGCAGTCGCTGGCGCCGCGTGGGCTCCGACATCGCGGTGCACGGCCCGCAGATGGCCGCCCATCACGAGCGATGCGTAGCCAAAGTGCGCGCCCGCCTCGGCGACCGCGCCTTCGAACGCGCCGCCGCCGTCGGCGAACGCCTGACCCCCGCCGAGGCGGTGTCGTTCGCCGCATCCGCCCACGGCGCCGCGGGCGGGCTGAGCGAGCGCGAGCGGGAGGTGGCCGCCGGCATCCACGAGGGACTCAGCAATCGCGAGATCGCCGATCGGCTCGTGCTGTCGGTGCGCACTGTCGACACGCACGTGCAGCGCATCCTCGGCAAGCTCGGCTTCGGCTCCCGCGCACAGATCGCGGCGTGGTTCGAGTCCACCCGCGCCGCGGTGGCGGGCGAGGTTACGTAGTCCTACGGATACCGCGGCCCCGGGCTCCGACCGACACTGAGCGTCAGACATCGTCGTCACGGAGCCGCCGCACGCCGGCTCCCCGGATCAAGGAAGACCGGAACATGAGCCAGAACCCGCATGTGCTCCTCATCCACGGCGCGTGGGTGGGAGGGTGGGAGTTCGCCCCCGTCATCCCCGCGCTCCAGTCGCTCGGCTGGACGGTCGAGACCCTCGAGCTGCCCTCCACGGGGTCGACCGGATCCCTCGCCGCCGATGCCGCAGCGCTGCGCGACCGCCTCGATCACGCCGAGACGCCCGTCCTGCTGGTCGGCCACTCGTACGGCGGCGTCCCGGTGACGGAAGCCGGCGATCATCCGTCCGTCGCGGGCCTGATCTACATCGCCGCCTTCGCACTGGATGCCGGAGAGAGCGTCCGCGGGTCCGTCGGCGGCGCGTTCCCGCCCGGATGGCACGTCGCCGGCGGCCAGGTGACCCTCGGCGCCACCCGCGAGGACCGCATCGCGATGGTCTCCGCCGACTTCCCTCCGGGCACGCCGCCGGAGGCGGGCGAGCAGCTCGCCGACATGTTCCGTCCGCAGTCGCTCGCCTCCCTCACCGACACCGTGACCGCGGTCGCGTGGCGCACGAAGCCGAGCTGGTACCTGCTCACCGAGAAGGACGTGCTCGTGCCGCCGTCGTTGCAGCAGACGCTGGCCGAGCGCGCCGGCTCCGAGATCATCCGCCTTGCCACTGGGCACGCACCGTTCCAGGAAGACCCGCAGGGCTTCGTCGACGCACTCACACGCGTCGCCGCGAGCGCACGGGTCTGACCCCACCCACCGAAGGAGCACCTCATGACCCTCACCGATCCCGCATCCACCCTCGCCGCAACCGACCCTCGCGCACCGAAGCAGCTGTTCATCGGCGGCGCGTGGCGCGACGCCTCCGACGGCGCCGTCATGGACGTCGTCGCCCCCGCCACCGGCCGGAAAGTGGGCGAGGTCGCACGGGCGACCACCTCCGACGTCGACGCGGCGGTCGCCGCCGCCCGCGCCGCATTCGACTCCGGCGTCTGGTCGCGCCTCTCCAGCCGAGAACGCGCCCGCATCCTGCAGCGTGCGTACACGCTCATGCGTGAGAGGACCGAGGAGCTCGCGCAGGCGGAGAGCCTCGACGTCGGAAAGCCCATCACCTTCGCGCGCATCATCGACGTCAACAACGCGGCCGAGCTGTACGAGTTCTACGCGAGCCTCGGACACCACCTCGACGGCGACGTGCGCGAGACGACGGGCAACACCCACGCCTACGTGAAGCGCGAGCCGATCGGTGTCGTCGCGGCCATCACGCCCTTCAACTTCCCCCTCATCCTCTCCAGCTCCAAGATCGCGCCCGCCCTCATCGCGGGCAACAGCGTCGTGCACAAGCCGGCGAGCGACACTCCGCTGTCGGCGCTCATCATCGCCGACATCCTGCAGCAGGCGGGAGTGCCCGACGGTGTCTTCAACGTCGTGACAGGCCCGGGCGCCGCACTCGGCGATCACCTCGTCGGCCACCCGGATGTCGACAAGGTCGCTTTCACCGGGTCCACCGAGATCGGCGCGCACGCCGCCGCCATCGCCGGGCGCACGCTGAAGCCGTTCACGGCGGAGCTCGGCGGCAACGCCGCGAACATCCTGTTCGCCGACGCGGATCTGAACGCGGCGATCAACACGGTGATCTCGGCGTTCGTGTTCAACTCCGGTCAGTTCTGCATGGCGGGCCCCCGCCTGCTGGTCGAGCGTCCTCTGTACGACACGGTGCTCGCCATCCTCTCCGACGCCCTCCCGCATGTGCCGTTCGGCGACCCGACGGATGAGGGGACGGTCATCGGGCCCCTGGCCAGCGCGAACCAGCTCGAGAAGGTCGCGGCGATGGTGGACCGCGCCCGCGCGGCGGGAGCGCGCATCGTCACGGGCGGCGAGCGCGCCGATCTCGGCGGCGGCTTCTTCTACCGGCCGACCGTGATCGCCGACGTGCCGAACGACGCCGAGGTCGTGGCCGAGGAGGTCTTCGGTCCCGTCCTGACGGTGCAGCCCTTCGACACCGAGGACGAGGCGATCGCCCTCGCGAACTCGACACCGTACGGCCTGGCCTCCGGCATCCAGACCGCCGATCTCGCCAAGGCGCACCGCGTCGCCGCGCGCCTGGATGCGGGCATCACCTGGGTCAACGGCTGGGCGCTGCTGGACCCCTCCGTTCCGTTCGGCGGCGTCAAAGCATCCGGATGGGGACGGGAGAACGGCCCCGAGGCGATGGCCTCGTACCAGCGCACCCACTCGATCGTCTTCAACCTCGAGACCGGAGCCTCGGCGTGACCGCGGGTCGCGCCGCAATCCTCGAGGACGGCGCACTGCGCGTCGAGGACGTGGAGTACGGGGCACCAGGCCACGGCGAGGTGCTGGTACGGCTCGTCGCGACAGGGCTGTGTCACACGGATCTCGGCGTCATCGCCGGCGGCATCCCGTTTCCAACGCCCGGCATCATCGGGCACGAGGGCGCAGGCATCGTCGAACAGGTCGGGGCAGGTGTCGACTCCGTGGCACCCGGCGACAAGGTGCTGCTGAGCTTCACCTCGTGCGGTGCGTGCCGCGGATGCGCGGGCGGGCATCCCGCCTACTGCGAGACGTGGCAGGTGCGAAACCTGTTCGGCATGATGCGCCCCGACGATTCGGGCGCCATCATGCGCGACGGCGCTCCGGTGGCGGGCCACTTCTTCGGACAGTCCTCGTTCGGCACCTATGCGATCGCCGACGAACGCTCCCTCGTCGCGGTGGATGCGGATGCCGATCTCACCGTCCTCGCACCGCTCGGCTGCGGCATCCTGACCGGCTTCGGCTCGATGTGGAACGTCCTGGATCCGAGCCCGTCCGACACCGTCGCCGTCTACGGCTCCGGCGCGGTCGGACTGGCGGCGATCATGGCGGCAGCGCACCGCGGCCCCGCCGCGCTCGTCGCGATCGATCTCGTCGACGACCGGCTGACGCTCGCGCGCCGCCTCGGCGCGACCCACACGATCAACGCCAGCACGGACGACGTCGCGGCCCGCCTCGCCGAGATCACCGGCGGGCACGGCATCGACCTGAGCTTCGACACGACCGCCAATCCGCGCGTGGCCCGCGGTGCCCTGGATGCGGCCGCCATCCGCGGCACGGTCCTCGTGTGCGGCGCGCCCCCGCCCGGAACGGAGATCCCGGTGGACATCCAGGGCATCCTGACCGGAAAGGTCCTCCGCGGCGTCACGATGGGCGACACGCTGCCGCAGCAGCTCATCCCGGAGCTGGCTCGCCTGCACGCCGAGGGCCGGTTGCCGTTGGAACTGCTGGAGAAGACGTACACGCTCGACGAGATCGACCAGGCGGTCGCCGACATGCACCACGGGGTCACGGTCAAGCCGGTCATCGTCTACTGAGCCGGATGCGGGCGGACCCGGTGACGGGGGCCCGCCCGCATCCGTCGAACTTGTCACGGTCGCCGCCCGTCGCCACAACGAGCGCTCCGGCTACGGTTGCGCTATGCGTACCGCGGGGCCGCTCCAGGGCCGATCCGACACGACGACCGTCGCCGAACGGCGCACCCGCCCCGTCCTCTCGACCACGCACCACGAGGCGCTGAAGCATGCCTGACCCGCGCGGGATCGACAACGTGTTCATCCAGGTCGGCGACCTCGACGAAGCGGTGGCCTGGTACGAGCGGATCGTCGGGCTGACGCTCAAGGTGCGTGCGCCGGGTATGGCGGTGCTCGACGTCGGAGGAGACGTGGCGGGGATCGTCCTCAGCAGATCCGACTCCGTCTCGCCGACGAAGGTCTGGTTCGAGGTGGCGGATGCTCGCGATGCGGCCTCGGAACTCGGCGTGCCGACGTTACCGATCCCGACCGGACTGACGGCAGAGGTCGTCGATCCGTGGGGCAACCGGATCGGCTTCACCGACTACACGGCTCGCCCGGATCTTGCCCGCCCGTAATCCCTCTCCACGACCGGATGCGGACGGTCCCGATGGAGGGGCCGCCCGCATCCGTCTGTATCAGAGCGGGTACTGGCCCGGCTCGCGGCGCATCGTGATCCAGCGGGTCTCGGTGAACGCGTCGATGTTCGCCTGTGCGCCGCCGTGGCGAGAGCCGGTGCCGGAGGCGCCGACGCCGCCGAAGGGAGAGTTGGCCTCGTCGTTGACCGTCTGGTCGTTGATATGCACGATGCCGGTCGGGATGCGCTTCGCCAGGTCGTACGCCTTCATCGCATCGCGGCTCACGATGCCCAGCGACAGGCCGTACTCTGTCGCGGCGGCGAGCTCGACGGCCTCGTCGTCGGTCGCGAACGAAACCACCGAGGCGACGGGGCCGAAGACCTCGTCGCAGTACGCGGCCGCATCCTTCGGGGGATTCGCCAGCACCGTCGGGCGGTAGAACAGCTGCTCATACGTGCCACCGGCCGCGAGGCGGGCGCCTTGGGCGACGGCGTCCTGCACGAGCGTATGCACGCGGTCCCGCTGCGTCTCGTCGATGAGGGGCCCGAGGTGCACCTGGCCTGCGGCCGGGTCGCCGACGACCATCGAGTCGGCTTTCGCAGCGAGCTTCGCGACGTACTCGTCGAACAGCGACTCGTGCACGATGTGCCGACCCACGGTCATGCAGATCTGACCCTGGTGCAGGAACGCGCCCCACGTGGCCAGGTTGACCGCCTGGTCGACGTCGGCGTCCTCGCGCACGAGGAAGGCGGAGTTGCCGCCGAGCTCGAGGTGGGCGCGAGTGAGGTGGCGGCCGGCGAGCTCGCCGACCGCGCGACCGGCGCGCGTCGACCCCGTGAAGGCGACCACGCGCACGTGCGGGTCTGCCACCATCGCCTCGCCGACCTCGGCACCGCCCGACACGAGCTGCAGGATGCCCTTCGGCAGCCCGGCCTCCTCGAAGATGCGCACCATCGAGACACCGCCTGTCACGACCGTACGGGGGTCGGGCTTGAGCAGCACGGCATTGCCGAGCGCCAGGGCCGGCGCGACCGCACGGATGCCGAGGATGAGCGGGACGTTGAAGGGCGAGATGACGCCCACGACACCGACAGGGACCTGCTGCGCGAGCGACAGTCGCGGCTCCTCGCTGGAGAGGATGGTGCCCAACGGCGCCGACGGCAGGGACGACGCCTCGTAACACTCGGCCGCGGTCACATGCAGGGCGAAGCCTGCGAGCGGCGGGATGGCGCCGACCTCGCGGATGTTCCACCCCATGATCTCTTCCGCGTGCTGCTCCCACAGCTGAGCCGCCTTGCGCAGCACGGCCGCGCGGGCCGGATGCGGCGTGGCCGCCCACTCTCGCTGCGCACGAGCGGCGGATGCGGCGGCGCGCGCGACATCCGCCGCATCCGCCATGCCCACCTGCACGAGCGTCTCACCGGTGGCGGGCTCGATGGAGGCGATGGCGCCTCCCCCGCCTTCGACCCACTCGCCGTCGATGTAGATCCGCCCGGCGAAGACGTCGGGATCGATCAGTGTGGCGGTGTCCTGCGTTGCGGTCGACATCGGTGTCACCTTTCCGGGCTTCGCTGCCCTATACGTGTGAATACATCCTGAGCGACGCGGCTTCCGCGCGCAATGGGCGGGTGCTCCCGACTCAGCCCGCCGCGCGGGCAAGGCGGTGGGATCGGCGACCGGGGACGCTCTCCGACCAGCCGCGCCGGATCACCCCGATCGCGTCCCGTGCCAGCGCGAGGCCGTCGGTGTACGGCGTGCGCCAGATCGAGAGCACGTCGGCGGCGCCCCCGGCCAGCGGCCGCGAGAACGCCTCCACGCCCCACCGGCCGCGATAACCCGCATCCAGTGCTTCCCGCACGAGGGCGGGCACATCGACGGCGCCGTGCTCCAGCGCACCCCGACCGGACTGGCCGAGCTCGAGATAGCGCAGTCGCGGCATCGCGGTGCGGACCGCCTGCACGGCATCCGCCTCCTCGATCGCCATGTGGAAGCTATCGAGGTGGATGCCGAGGTGGTCAGATCCGCTCGCGGCGACGTAGTCCATAGCCTGGGCGGCCGTATTGACCGCGGCCTCCTCGTAGCGGTTCAGCACCTCGAAGGTCATCTGGATGCCGCGCTCGGCCGCCTCGTCCGCGACGGCTCCCACCGCTCGCGCACTCTCGGCCAGACGCGTGAGGCCCACCGGCTCCGACGGACGACCGAAGAGCCCGTAGGGCACCCCGTTCAGCTGATCGGCACCGAGCCGTTCGGCCAGCCGCACGCTCTCGCGCAGGAGCTCGACCCCCGCCCGACGCACGTCGGCGTCGGGCGAGGAGACATCGGCGTCCGGCACCTGTCCGCACATGGCGATCGGCAGCATCCCGGTGCGCACGAACGCGTCGGCCAGAGCCTCCGCATCGACGGTGGCGGCATCCAACGGCGGGAGCACGGCGCGACGGTAACCCATCTCCCGCAGGTCGTGCAGAACCGGCACGAGCTGCGACGGGGCCAACTCGGGAGTGATCGCCGAGAGGTGGCATGCGAGATCTAGGTCCATGACGCGCCTCAGAACACCGGCAGATCGAGCCGCTGCTTGAACACCGAGTAGCCGTCGTCGACACTCACGACGGTGCCATTGATGGCGTTCGCCTCGTCGGAGGCCAGGAATGCCACGACGTCCGCGATCTCCTCGGGAGCGGTCAGGGCGTTGCGCATCTGTTCGGCGGCGAACGTCGCCCGCAGCTCTTCGCTGAACTGGTTGATGATCGGGGTTCCGACGCGGCCCGGGGTGATCGCGACGGCGCGGACGCCGTACTCGGCCAACTCGTAGGCCGCGGATCGGGTGAACGAGATGACGGCGGCCTTGGCCGCGCTGTACGAGAACGAGAGCTCCGCCGCCTGCTGCCCGTAGATCGACGACGTGCTGATGATCACGCCACCCGTTCCCTGTTTCCGGAACTGCCGGCCGGCGGCGAGGATGCCGTAGTAGACGCCGTCCTGGTCGATGCGGATCATCGGGGCGTAGTCGACCTCGGGGTCGTGCTCGAGCAGCGGCTTGCCGCCCGCGATCCCCGCGTTGTTGAAGATCACGTCGAGCGAGCCGAACACCTCCACCGTCCTCGCGACGGCGGCCTCGACATCCTCAAAGCGGGAGACATCGGTACGCACGGCCGCGACCGAACCCGTGAAGCCGAGGCCCTCGAGCTCCGTCACGACCTGATCGGAGCGAGCCAGGTCGACGTCGGCGATCATGACCTTCGCGCCCTCGCGGAGGAACTTCTCGACGGTCGCGCGGCCGATGCCGCTGCTGCCACCCGTGATGAGGGCGGTCTTCGATTCCAGTCGCATGTGCGACCTCCATCCATGTCTGGGATGGGGCGGGGCGCTCTCCGCACCCCGCCCCATCGGGTCAACCGAGCTTGTCGGAGGGGGTGATGCTGTCCGCGTTGTCGACGGTCACGAGAGTGGTCGCGACGGCATCGAAGCGGGAAGAGGGCAGCGTGCCGTCCTTGCGGTAGGCCTCGATGTCCCCCACGACCGTGTCGAGGATGCTCGGCCAGGGCTGCTCGATGGTCGCCAGGAACGGACCGCCCGCCTTGATGGCGGCGATCGCCTCGCTCGTGGCGTCGACGCCGGTGACCTTCGCCTTCGAGCCCGCCTCGCTGACGGCCTGCGCGGCGCCGAGCGCCGCGTCGTCCCAGCCGACCCAGACGCCGTCGAGGCCGCCGGGGTTCGCCGACAGGTAGTCCGCGACGAGAGACAGCGCCTCGGTGCGTCCGGTCGCGGGAGAGGCGACCTTCTGGATGTCGCCGCCGGCGATGTTCGCGCCCGCGGCGGTCAGCGCCTTCTCGGCGAGGCTCGCGCGCAGCCGGATGCCGGGGTGCGGGTCGTGGCCGATGACCATGATGTTCTTGCCCTTGAGCCCCCCGAGGGCGTCATCCAACGCCCCGACGGTCTGGTCGACGATGCCCTGCTGATCGGCGGTGACGTTGACCGCGAACGCATCGTTCTCCTCGGTCGCGGAGTCGATCGCGAAGATCGGGATGTTCGCGTCCTTGGCCGCGGTGACGATGGAGCCGATCGAGGCGACGTCCGTGTAGCCGTCGAAGATGGCGTCGGCACCCTGGCCGATCGCGCTCTCGACGGCCGGGTTCATCTTCTGGAAGTCGAAGTCGCCCTGGATGACCGTCAGATCCCAGCCGAGCTCGTCGGCCTTGTCCTGCACGGCCTTGACCCACCAGGCGCCGACCGGCGTCTGGTTTCCGGAGGTGAAGGCGATGACCTTGAACTTGTCGTCGCCGCCGCCACCCGAGCCGCCCGACGAGCATCCGGTCAGGACGAGGGCCGCTGCGGCGGCCACGGCCGCGAGAGCCTTGATTGATGTGCGCACGTCTTACTCCTTTGTGTTCGTGCCGTTGTGATGGTGCACGGCCGCGGGGCGGCCGCTTCGGGAAAGTGGATGCGGAGCGTCAGCGCTCTCGGTGCCGCAGCGACGACAGCGTCACCGCGGCGATGATGATCAGGCCCGTGACGACCTGCTGGACGTAGGCGTTGACGCCCAGGATGTTCAGGCCGTTGCTCATGACGCCGATGATCGCGACGCCGACCATGGTGCCGCCGAGGTTCGCGGCTCCCGAGCGGACGACGGTCATGCCGAGGAAGACGGCGGCGACGGAGAACATCATGTTGTCGCTGCCCTGCACGGCGCTCGCACTTCCGAGGCGCGCCGCCAGCAGCACGCCGCCGAGCGCCGAGATCGCCCCGGCCGCGGTGAACGCGATGAGCCGAGCCCGCCGCACGTTGATGCCGGACAGGCGCGAGACCTCGACGTTGCCGCCGGTCGCGTACCAGCGACGACCCATCGTCGTGAAGCGCAGCACGAACCACAGCAGCAACGAGATGACGATCGCGATGTAGACCGGGATCGGGATCTCGAACAGCTTCCCCTGCCCCATGGAGTTGAACTCCGGCGGCAGGTTGAACAGCGTCGTCCCCGCTGTCACGAGGTAGGCAAGCCCCACCACGGAGGTCATCGTGGCGAGCGTCGCGACGAACGCGGAGAGATTCACGTAGGCGATCAGCAACCCGTTGACGAGCCCGACGAGCAGACCCACGAGGATCGCGACGGCGACCGCGACGGTCACGGGAACGCCGTTGATCATCATGGATGCGGCGACCGCGCCCGCGAGCGCCGAGGTGGCGCCCACCGACAGGTCGAAGTCGCCGACGACCATGACGATGGTCTGTGCCCCGGCGATGATGGCGAGGATCGAGACCTGGTACAGGATGTTCTTCACGTTTGTGAAGGTCAGGAACACATCGGGGCGCATCGCGAAGAAGAAGACGATGAGCACGATGAGGGCGACGACCGTGCCGCCGTGGAGGAAGATGCGCCCGAACGACTCGGCGCGCGCGGTCACGATGCTGCGCGTGGTGAGCGTGGGGTCCGTGGTGGTGGCCATGTCACTCTGACTTTCCGTAGCAGTAGGAGAGGAGCAGTTCGTCGTCGGCCTCCGCCGCGGCGACCTGTCCGGAGATGCGGCCCTCGTGCATGATGACGACGCGGTCGCTCATGCCGATGAGCTCGGGGAGTTCGGAGCTGACGGCGATCACGGCGGTGCCGGTCGCCGCCAGGCGACGGATGAGGCGGTAGATCTCGGCCTTGGTGCCGACGTCGATTCCGCGCGTGGGCTCGTCCATGAGCAGGACGGCGGGCTGTCGCTCGAGCATCTTGGCCAGCACGACCTTCTGCTGGTTGCCGCCCGAGAGCTCGCCCACGCTCTGACGGGGGCTGCGCGCCTTGATCTGCAGGTCCGACATCCCGCGGCGGGCGATGTCGGCGATGCGCGCCTGGGAGACGACGCCGACCGAGCTCACCGAGGAGAGGTTTGCGATCGTGATGTTGTCCTGGATCGACGCGCCCAGGATCACGCCCTGGCTGCGGCGCTCCTCCGGGACGAGCGCGATGCCCGCGGCGAGCGCACGCCCCACTCCCGGCGAGCGCGGCAGGGTCTTGTCCCCCACCGTGATCGTGCCGGCCTGGTGCTTCTGCGCCCCGGCGAGGATGCGCAACAGCTCACTGCGTCCTGCGCCGGCCAGCCCGCCGATGCCGAGGACTTCGCCCGCACGCACCTCGAACGACACGTCCTGCACGCGACGACCGGTCAGGCCCTCGACGCGCAGCACGACGTCTCCGCCGCCCGAGCCCCGCTCGGGATAGAGCTGCCCCGCCTCACGGCCGACCATGAGCGAGATGACCTCGTCGATGTGCGAGTCGGCCACATCCTTCGTGATGATGGTCTCGCCGTTGCGCATGATCGTCAGCCGGTCGCACAGCTCGAAGACCTCCTCGAGGCGGTGCGAGACGTACACGATGGCGACGCCACGCTCGCGCAGCGAGCGCAGCACGGCGAACAGGTCGGTGATCTCGGTGTCGGTGAGCGACGCGGTCGGCTCGTCCAGGATGAGCACCCGCGCATCGGTGGCGAGGGCGCGGGCGAACGCCACCATGGTCTGCTGCACGGGCGACAGATCGCCCGCCAGCTTGCCCAGCGGGATGCGCTGATTGATGCTGTCCAGCTGCTCCTTCGCGCGTCGGCGCAGCTCGCGCCAGTTGACGACACCCCCGCGGCGCGGCGTCTGCTCGCCCAGCAGGATGTTCTCCGCCACCGTCAGCGACGGGATGATGGACAGCTCCTGGTAGAGCGCCACGATCCCCTCGCCGCGCGCGGTGCGCACGCTCTGGAACTCGACCTCCTGGCCCGAGCGCAGAATGGTGCCGCCGTCCGGGGCGTACAGCCCCGTCACGACCTTGATCAGCGTGGACTTGCCCGCGCCGTTCTCGCCGAGCAGCGCGTGGATCTCGCCGGGGAGCACGGACAGCCGCGCACCCTTCAGGGCGTGGACCCCGTCGAAGCGCTTGACGATGTCGCGAGCCTCGAGCGCGGGGGCGGTCTCCACCGGCGCTGCCTCCCGTTCGAGTGCGGTTGTCATGACAACCCTCCGAGCCTGGCCTCGTCGTTGCAGGCGATGATGACCTTGGGATGGCGCCCGGTGAGGTGCGCCTCGAAGGCCTCCGCAGCCTGCTCGAGAGGGAAGACGGCCTGGGTGAACTCGGCCAGGTCGAGCTGCGGAAGCAGGTTCAACGCACGTGGGAACGCGTACGGCGAGACGAAGACGCCCGTCAGCGTGAGCTCCTTCAGATAGAGGTAGTCCGAGATGTTCAGCGGCAGCTCGTAGTCGCTCGGATACATCGCGCCGTAGACGACCGTGCCGCCCTTGGCCGCCAGATCGAGCAGTCCTCGAGTGGCGCGGGTCGATCCCGAGGCGTCGATCACGACGTCGTAGCCGCGCCCCTCGGTGAGCTCGTCGGCGATCGCGGCCTGATTCTCGCTCGTGGGGTCGATCGTGTACTGCGCGCCGTGACGCCTGGCCATCCCCCGCCGGTCCGCGATGGGCTCGATCATCGTGAGCGCGGTCGCACCGTAGCGGGCCATGACCTGCACCGTGAGCTGCCCGATCGGCCCGCCGCCGCAGACGACGACACGATCGCCGACGCGGATGCGGGTCTTGTCGGCGATGCGCACGGCGACGGACGTGGGCTCCAGCAGGCATCCTTCGAGCAGGCTCACGCTGTCGGGCAGGCGGTAGACCTGCGACATGTGCCAGGTGACCGTCTCGGCCATGCCCGGACGGTTGTAGTCCTGGATGTGCTCGCAGAACTGCTGGCGTCCGTCCTGGCACGGACGGCACGAGCCACAGAAGCGGAGGAAGTTGCCGGCGACACGGTCGCCGACACGGAGACCACCCCGCCCGGCGCGCTCGCCCAGCGCCTCGATGACGCCGGAGACCTCGTGCCCGAGTCCGATCGGCACGTCCGTGCCGAAGAAACCCTCGGCCAAGTGCGGGTCGGATCCGCAGATGGCGGCGTAGGCGACGCGGATACGGACGTCCTCCGGGCCCAGTTCGGGCTGCGGCATATCGACGACGCCGATGCGGCCGCGGGCCGCCTCATCGGGGTCGCGGAGATTGCCGATGCGCGTGACGGCGACGGTGCGCATGGTCCGGCTCACCCCTCGGCCGCGATCACGCGACGCAGTGCCGCGGTCGTCGCCGACAGCCCGTAGCCGTACTTGTCGCGCAGTTGCTCGTCCTCGCCGAAGCCCGCGTACACCTGCGGGATCCCGAGCCGCTCGAACGCCGTCAGACGGATCCCGCGATCGGCCACGACATCGGCGACGCGGGTGGCGAGGCCACCGTAGGCGAGGTGATCCTCGAGCACGACGAAGCGGCCGCCCGTCTCGGCTGCGGAGCGCACGATGAGCTCCTCGTCGATCGGCTTCAGCGTGAACATGTCGACCACGCGAACGGAGCGGCCGTCCTTGGCGAGCTCGTCCGCGGCATCCAACGCCTGGGCGACGGTCGTGCCGTGCGTGAAGATCGTCGCGTCCGTTCCCTCGCGTGCCACGATCCCCTTGCCGATGCGCACCTCGTGCTGACCGGGCTCGTAGAGGACCTTGTCCTTCTTGCCGACGGCGAGGCGGATGTAGATGGGCCCCTGCATCGTCATCGACTGCCGGATGATCTCGCCGACCATGAGCGGGTCGCCGATCGAGGTGACGGTCATGTTCGTCAGCGCGCACATGAGCGCGAGGTCCTCGACCGCGTAGTGCGTCGATCCGCCGTTGCCGACGAGTCCGCCGTGCGTGCCGATGATCTTCACCGGGAGGTTGGGATAGCAGACGTCGGTACGCACCTGCTCGAGGGCGCGCATGCTGAGAAAGGGGAGCATGCCGGAGACGACGGGGATGTTGCCGTCGTAGGCGAGGCCGGCGGCGATGCCGACGCACGCCTGCTCCGCGAGTCCGACATCGATGAACCGGTCGGGGAAGGTGTCGCGGAATTCGACGAGCGTCGCACCGATGTCCGGGGTCAGCACCCACAGGTTCTCGTACTCGGCGCCCAGCTCTGCGAGCGTCGAGCCGATCACAGACCGAGCTCCGAGGAACTCTCCGAAAGTGAAGGTCACAGGCATCAGACGGACTCCTTCTCACGCGAGGCGGTGAGCGCCGCGAGGGCGCGTTCGAGGTCGGCGGCGCCGAGCGATCCGGCGTGCCAGGCGAGGTTGCGCTCCATGAAGTCGACGCCCTTGCCCTTGATGGTCTCGGCGATGATGACGGTGGGCGTCTCGCTGTCGGGCTCGGGCAGCGCGTCGAGCGCCTCGACCAGCTGCCCCATGTCGTGGCCGTCGATGTGCACCACGTTCCACCCGAAGGCGCGCCACTTGTCCGGGTAGGGCTCGAACGCGACACGCTCCTCCGCGAAGCTCGTCATGAGCTGGCGGTTGCGGTCGACGAAGGCGACGAGGTTGCCGAGGCGGTTGCTGCGGGCGGCCATGACCGCCTCCCAGACCGACCCTTCGCCGGTCTCGCCGTCGCCGAGGAGGGTGAAGACACGGTGGTCGTCGCCACGGTGGCGGGCACTGAGCGCCATGCCCACCGCGAGAGGGAGACCGTGGCCGAGCGAGCCCGTCGACGCCTCGACACCGGGCAGCTGCACCTTGCACGGGTGCATGCCGTAGGCGCTGTCGAGCTGACCGTAGGTGTCGACGATGCCCTCGTAGGAGAAGAAGCCGCGCATCGCCATCGCGATGTACATGCACACGGCCGCGTGACCCTTGCTGAGCACGAAGCGGTCGCGCTCGGGGTTGGCGATGTCGGTCGGGTCGACGTTCAAGCCGTAGTGGAAGAGAGCGGTGAAGATGTCCGCGGAGGACAGGTCGCCGCCGATGTGGACGGCGCCCTCGTAGGTGCCGCACAGCTGCAGGAGCTTGCGTCGCAGCTCGAACGCCAGATCCTCCAGTTCGGCCACGTTCGGACGCCGGTCCGTCTGCAGGGGGGAACTGCTCATCATGCCTCCTCGTCGATGGCAGGGAGACGTCGAATGTGCGTGGAATCGCGTCTTCATCGACGTCGTTCGGGTGTCGCCATCCGACTCTGGAGGGCGACCCGGTGAACGTAGCACGATCTCATTTACATGTAAACAGGAATGGACGTAAACTCGTGCCGCGGGGGTGGCGACGGTCGCGATCCCGCACATATCCGAGACACAGAGAGGTGCAGGGATGTCGAGTTCGATCGCCCAGACGTCCGCCGGAGTGCGGACAGGGCTCTACATCGGAGGCGCGGAGCGCTTCACCGATGACGTTCTACAGATCGCCGATCCGGGCAAGCCCGGCGTCGTCGTCGGCGAGGCGGCCGCAGCCTCGCCCGCGGATGTCGCGGATGCGGTCGCCGCCGCATCCGCCGCTTTCGGGTCGTGGAGCGCGCTGTCGGCGGCCCAGCGTGCGGAGGCGATGGCCGCCGCCATCGCCGGGATCGCCGACGACCGCGACACGGACGCCGCCGTCCTGTCGCAGGAGAACGGCAAGATCCGCTTCGAGGCTTGGGTGGACGCCCTCGTCTTCGAGATCCGCTGGAACCTCGCCCTCATGCTCAAGGACGAGGTCGAGAAGGGTCACACCCTCCCCGTGATTCCCGGCGCGATCCCCGTCACGACCGAGGTGGCGTACCAGCCGCTCGGCGTCGTCACTGTCATCGTGCCCTTCAACTGGCCGATCGCCATCCTCGGCGCAGCCCTGCCGCACGCACTGCTCGCGGGAAACACCGCGATCGTGAAGCCGCCGCCCTCGGCGCCGCTGGCGACGACCCGCGTGGTGCAGCGCATCGCCGAGAAGCTGCCGCCCGGCGTGCTCAACGTCGTCACGGGCCGCGACGAGAACATGTCGGAGCTCATCCAGAGCCCCGACGTCGCGAAGGTCTGCTTCACCGGCAGCGTCAACGGCGGAAAGCGCATCATGCAGATGGCCTCGCAGACGCTCACGCGCGTCACGCTCGAGCTCGGCGGCAACGACGCAGCGGTGTTCCTGGAGGACGCGATCCTCGACGACACGCACCTCGACCGCCTCTACGCCGCGATCTACGACACCACGGGGCAGATCTGCATGAACGCCAAGCGCGTGTTCGTGCACCGCTCGCGTCTGGATGAGCTGGTGGCGGGACTGGAGGCACGCCTCGAGAAGGCCGTCATCGGCTACGGGCTCGACGAGGGCACGACCATGGGACCGCTGCACCAGCCGGCGCAGAAGGCGTTCGTCGAGGAGATCATCCAGGAGGCGAAGGATGCCGGCGCCGACGTGCGCGAGTACGGCACCCTGCCCGGGGGCGAGCTCGCGGGCGGCAACTTCCTGCGTCCGGCGATCGTCGTCGACCCCGACCCGTCGCTGCGGGTGGTGACCCAGGAGCAGTTCGGCCCCGTCATCCCGATCCTCCCGTTCGACTCCGAGGAGGAGGCGGTGGCCCTCGCGAACGACACCTGGGGCGGCCTGTGCGGTTCGGTCTGGACCGCATCGCCCGAGTCGGCGCAGCGCGTGGGATCCCAGCTGGTCTGCGGCTACGTCTGGGTCAACGACCACGGCGCCACCCGCCTCGACCTGCGCGCGCCGTTCGGCGGCATGAAGCAGTCCGGCTTCGGGCGCGAGCAGGGCATCGAGGGCGTGCGCGCCTTCCAGGACACCCGGTCGATCGCCACGATCGACCCCGAGGCCCTGGCCGCGATGGCGCACTGACGGCCACGAGGCGGGCCGGGACCTCCTCCCGGCCCGCCTCGTGCAGCGGCGGACGCCGCATCCGACTCCCCGAGAGGAAACCCATGCCCACAGATCGCACTCGACACGCACACGGCGTGAAGCCCCCCGCCGAGGCGGTCGTCGAGCCGTTGGTGGACCATATCGATCCGGACGCGTTCACCCCGCGCCTACTCGCCCTGCTCTCCAACGCGCTGGTCTGGCGCGAATCTCACGAGCTCAGGCGCCAGTTCGATCTGGGCACGAACGAGTGGCGGGTCATCTCCGCGCTGGCCATGAACCCAGGCTTCTCCGCCTCCGAGGTCTCGGAGTTCCTGGTGGTCAACAAGGCGATCGTCTCCAAGAGCGTGACGACCCTGGTCGAGCGGGGGCTCGTGGTGCTCGCGGAGGGCGCACGCGGATCGCGGCCGATGTATCTGACCGCAGCCGGCGCGGCCATGCACGACGACATGCTGCCGATCTCCCTTCGCGGGCAGGAGATCATCCTGGCCCACATGACGCCGGTCGAGGTCACCCGGCTGAATGCGCTGCTGCGCAAGATGCTCGACGAGATGCGGGTGCTCCAGAGCATCGACAACGAGTCCTGGCTCGCGGATGCGGGAAGCGCCCGCAAGGGCTGAGCCGCCGCGGCGGCCCGTCAAGCCCTGCTCGCCCAGCCAGGCGCGCGCATCCGCCTCGGCGTCCGTCGAGTTCAGGGTGGACGACGGGCCGTGAAATACCTCTTGTCATTACCTATCGACATAGGTACTCTCGCTGACGAGGCGCAACGAAGCCCTCCCGACAGCGGAAGGACCACGACTCGTGGCACGTAATATCCCCGCACCCGACCCAGCCGCATCGCTCGCACTGCTCGACGGCTTCTCGCTCGAGATGACCGGCAAGGACATCCCCGGACTCGAAGAAGCCCGCGACGTCATCCCCGCCGGCACCAAGATCAACGTCACCTTCCTCGGCAACGAGGACCTCGACATGCGCGTCGCCGCCGCCAAGGCCGTGAAGGATGCGGGATTCGTCCCCGTCCCGCACGTCTCCGCCCGCCGACTCGCCTCCGCGGCGCAGCTCGAGGAGTTCCTCGACCGTCTGCAGCAGGTGGGCGCCACCGAGCATGTCTTCGCCGTCGGGGGCGACCCGGCCGAGCCCGAGGGCCCGTACCCCGACTCGCTGAGTGTCATCCGTTCCGGCATCCTGCAGAAGTACGGCGTGCGCGAGGTCTCGATCGCGGGCTACCCCGAGGGTCACCCCGACATCCCCACCGAAGTCCTGTGGCGCCACCTCGAGGACAAGTCGGCGGCCCTCGCCGATGCGGGCCTCGGCCAGGTCATCCTCACGCAGTTCGCGTTCGACACCGACCCGGTCATCGACTGGATCGACGGCGTACGCGAGCGCGGTGTCACCGCGGAGATCCGCATCGGTACGCCGGGCCCCGCGGGCATCAAGCGCCTGATCACCTTCGCCCGCCGCTTCGGTGTCGGCGCGAACGCGATGATCGTGAAGAAGTACGGGTTCTCGCTCACCAACCTGATGGGAACGGCGGGCCCCGACCGGTTCATCGGCGACCTCGGTGCGCTCGTCGCGCAGAAGGACTCGCGCGGACCTGTCAAAATTCACTTCTACACGTTCGGCGGTCTGCGGGCGACATCCGACTGGGCCCGCGACTACATCGCCGCGCAGTCCTGAGGAGATCCCCGCATGTCCCTGCACAAAGACGCCCTGCGTGACCACGCCTGCCTGATCGTGCACGGCCCCGACCAGCCCGGGCTCGTCGCCGCCGTCACCGCACTCATCACGCGCAACAAGGCGAACATCGTCACGCTAGACCAGTACTCGGACAACCCCGAGGGCGGCGCGTTCTTCCAGCGCGTCGTCTTCCACCGGCCCGACCTCGCGGCGGCGATCGGCGACATCGAAGCCGACCTCGCCCAGACGCTGGAGCCCTACGGGATGCAGTGGCGCCTGACCGACCAGTCGGTGCCGAAGCGGATGGCGATCCTCGCCTCCACGAGCGATCACTGCCTGCTCGAGCTGCTGTGGCGCCACCGCCGGGGCGAGCTCAACGTCACGATCCCCATGGTGATCTCCAACCACACGAACACCGCCGAGGATGTGCGCTCGTTCGGCATCCCCTTCTTCCACGTGCCCTCGCAGGGCCCGGACAAGTCGGAGGCCGAGCGCGAGATCGTCAAGCTCCTCGCGGGCAACGTCGACTTCGTCGTACTGGCGCGCTACATGCAGATCCTCACCGACGACTTCCTCGAGGGTGTCGGCGTGCCGGTCATCAACATTCACCACTCCTTCCTTCCCGCCTTCATCGGCGCCGGCCCCTACAAGAAGGCCAAGGAACGCGGCGTCAAACTCATCGGCGCCACCAGCCACTACGTCACCAAAGACCTCGACGAGGGACCGATCATCGAGCAGGACGTCGCCCGCGTCGACCACTCGATGACGGCCGCCGACCTCCAGGCCCGCGGCGCCTACGTCGAGCGGGCCGTACTCTCGCGCGCCGTGCAGTGGCACGCCGAAGACCGTGTCATCCGACACGGCAACCACACCATCGTCTTCACCTGACTCCGACGCCTCACCCGAGGCGCCGGCCCCCGAACAGAGAGGTTCATCGTGGCCAGCAACCTGCAGGAACTCATCGACCAGACCAACCCGGTCGAGATGCTGCGCAACTCGCAGATCGGCTCCTACATCTACCCGGTCGTGCCCGCCGACTTCCAGAACTGGATCAAGGAGCAGCAGGCCTGGCGCAACACCGCCGTGCTCTACGACCAGTCCCACCACATGGACAACGTGTTCCTGAAGGGCTCCGACGCGATCAAGCTCATCAGCGACACCGCGATCAACTCGGTCGCGAACTTCGCGGTCAACAAGGCCAAGCAGTACGTGCCCACCACCGCGAGCGGCCATGTGATCGGCGACGGCATCCTCTTCCGCGAGGCCGAGGACGAGTACGTCTACGTCGGACGCGCTCCCGCATCCAACTGGCTGATGTACCACGGCGAGACCGGCGGCTACCAGAACCTCGACGTGCAGGTCGACCGTCGTTCGCCCTCGCGCCCGTACGGCCACGCGGTCACGCGCCGCTACTACCGCTTCCAGATCCAGGGCCCGAAGGCCTGGGACGTCATCGAGAAGCTCAACGGCGGCCCGCTGGAGAAGCTCGGCTTCTTCAACATGTCGACCATGACGATCGCCGGAAAGACCGTGCGCACCCTCCGTCACGGCATGGCCGGGGCTCCCGGTCTCGAGATCTGGGGTCCCTACGAGGACCACGACGCCATCCGCGACGCGATCGTGGAGGCGGGCGTCGAGTTCGGTCTCGTGCCCGTCGGATCGCGCGCCTACCCGTCGAACACGCTGGAGTCCGGCTGGATCCCCTCCCCGCTTCCCGCGATCTACTCGGGTGAGGCCGAGCGCGGCTATCGCGAGTGGCTCGGCGTCGACAGCTACGAGGCCACCGGAACCCTCGCAGGCTCCTTCGTCTCCGACAACATCGAGGACTACTACCTCACCCCCTGGGAACTCGGCTACGGCTCGTTCGTGAAGTTCGACCACGACTTCATCGGCCGGGACGCGCTCGAGAAGATCGACCCCTCGACCCAGCGCAAGAAGGTCACCCTCGCCTGGAACGCCGAGGACCTCGCCAAGGTCTGGGGCTCGCTGCTGAACGTCGACGGCCCCAACTACAAGTTCTTCGACCTGCCGCTGGCCAACTACGGCTCCGCGAACTACGACTCGGTGGTGGATGCGGACGGCACGGTCGTCGGCTTCTCGATGTTCACCGGCTACAGCGCCAACGAGCGTCGCGGACTCTCGCTCGGCACGGTCGACCCCGACGTGCCCGAGGGCACCGAGCTGAAGGTCGTCTGGGGCGAGCCGAACGGCGGCACCTCCAAGGCCTCCGTCGAGCCGCACGAGCAGACCGAGGTGCGCGTGGTCGTCAGCCCCGTGCCGTACTCGACGGTCGCCCGCCAGACCTACCAGGGCGGCTGGCGCACCGGCTACAACGGCTGAGCCTTCGACGCGACGCGGGGTCCGGTCCGCCCGGGCCCCGCGTCGGCGTTTATGGATAGCCTCAGAGCCACACCTCGGAAGGAGAACGGCGGATGAGCCTGCGCTACGCGCTCCTCGCCCTCGTGCGGGTGGGACCGCAGTCCGGCTACGACCTGCAGAAGCAGTTCGCGGTTTCGGTCGGGCACGTCTGGCACGCCCCGGACTCCCAGATCTACCCCGAGCTTCGCAAGATGGAGTCCGAGGGCCTCGTGCGCGGCGAGGAGCAGGCACGCGGCGAGCGCGGCACCCGACGGATGTACCACATCACCGCCGAAGGGGATGCGGCCTTCCTCGCGTGGATGGCAGCCCCGCTGGACTACCAGCGGGTGCGCGACCCCGCTCACCTCCGGGCGGCCTACCTCGAAGCCGGCACGCCCGCCGACTCCCGCGCATTCCTGCGCGCGCACATCGCGCAGTGGGAGAGCGAGCTGGAGCAATGGGAGGGCGAGCTGGCGCGCATCGACGCGGTAGACAACCCCATGCTGCTGCGCCGTCTCGCCGTCACCGCCGAGGCGGACAGAGAACGCACGATCGCCTACAAGCGCTTCGCCTACGAGGGTCTCGTGGAGCGCGCGCGGGGCGAGATCTCGTGGGCGCAGCGCGGTCTCGCCCTTGTCGAGCGCCTCGAAGGCGCAGAAGGAGCATCATGACCATCGACACGGCAGCGCGCACCGACCGCGCCCGCGCGGTCGCGGCCGTCCGCGAGCTCCTCGAGGCGGTCGGCGAGGATGCCGATCGCCTCGGGCTCACCCGCACCCCGGAGCGGGTGGCAGACCTCTTCCTCGACCTGTTCTCCGGGCTCGGCGTCGATCCGGCATCCGCCCTCGGAGCGCCCGTCGCCCTCACCGACAACGAGCATCCCGGTGAGCTCGTCGGGATGACCGCGATCCCGTTCCGCTCGGTGTGCGAGCACCATCTACTGCCCTTCGAGGGCACGGTCGATGTCTTCTACGCGCCGGTGCGTCACATCGCGGGCCTCAGCCGCATCGCGACGCTCGTCGAGCTCGCCTCCCGTCGCCCCCAGCTGCAAGAGCGCCTCGGGCACCAGATCGCCGAAGCGCTCATGACCGTGCTGCGCCCGCACGGGGTGGCCGTGCGGGTGGAGGCCCGGCACGGCTGCGTGGCCCATCTGGAGCCGAGCGCCGCATCCGCTCGCGTGGTCACGGTCGCGACCCTCGGCGAGATCCCCGACGCGACCTGGCGCCTCGCCGCACCATCCACCCCCTGACGCTCGCGGATCGGACACAATAGTGTTGACGATCCGGTGCGGCGCTTCCGCCCGAGAAGGGGATGACGATGACGTTTCCCTCCGTGACGGACGAGGCCGAGCAGGCGGCGCGTCCTGAGCTGGCCGCACAGATCCGCGACGCGATCCTCGGCGGCGAGTTCGCCCCCCATCAGCGACTCATCGAGGCCGATCTCAGTGAGCGCTTCGAGGCGCCGCGGGCAGCCGTGCGCACCGCGCTGCTGACGCTCGCGGGCGAGGGTCTGGTCGAGCGCCTACCCAACCGCGGCGCGCGGGTACGAGCCATCACGGTGGACGAGGCGGTCGAGATCGTCGAGGTGCGCATGGGGCTCGAGTCGCTGTGTGCCCGCAAGGCCGCCGAGCGGGTCGACGACGACGACATCGCGGGGCTGCGGACGCTGCGATCCGACATCGAGCAGGCGATCGCCGCGGGCGACCTGGTGCGGTACTCCCGTCTGAACCAGGAGCTCGACCGCCGCCTGCGCGAGCTCAGCGGGCACGCGACCGCATCCCAGCTCCTGGAGCGTCTGCGCGCGCAGTCCGCACGGCACCAGTTCCGGCTCGCCTTCCACCCCGGTCGCGCCGCACAGTCCGCGCCCGAGCACATCGCGATCATCGACGCGGTCGTGGCCCGTGATCCGGATGCCGCGGAGGCCGCCACCCGGCAGCATCTCGCCGGCATCGTCGACATCCTCCGCTCGCTCGACTGACCGCATCCGTCGCCACCACCCCAAAGCCCGCGAGACTGCACTTTCGCGACGAGATCACGGGTATTTACCGTGATCTCGTGCGAAAGATGCAGTCTCGCGGGATCTAGAAGGGAAGCCGGGGGATGCGGGTCAGCCGAAGGACTCGACCGTGGTGTACCCCTGTCCGTTGTACTTCTGCACGACCACCGACGACACGGCCGGCTGACCGTCCACGGTGGTGTCGACGGCGGTGCCGTCGAGCATGAGCGGCGCCTGGAAGTCGCTGATCGAGCGCAGCGCCTCCATGAAGTTCTCGCGCGTCGGCGCGGTCATCTTCTCGAACGCCTGCTCGAGGGTGGCTCCGACCATGAAGCTCCACATGCAGTGCGGGAAGGCGGGCATGTCCTGGTAGTCCGCGTACTGCTTCAGGTCGGTCAGGAAGGTCTGCACATCCTCGTCGTCGGCGAACGCGGGGCTCGCGGGCGCCTTGGAGAACGACACCGAGTACACGCCGGGGAAGGCGTCGGCGCCGCCGGGCTGCAGGATGGCGGTCGGGCTCGACGTGTTCGACGGCAGGAACCAGCTGGGGCTCCATCCCAGTTGCTGTGCCTTCTGCAGCGACGAGATCACGAGCGGAGTGATCGACATCGCATTGAAGAACACGTCAGCACCCGAGCTCGCAAGCTCCGTCAGCTGGGCGTCGACGGCCGTGTCGGTCGCCTCGTAGGTGAGCTCCTTCACGATCTCGATGTTGCTCGCACCCTCGACGGCGTTCTTGAAGCCCTCGAGGTAGCCCTCGCCGTAGTCGTCGTTCTGGTACAGCACGGCGACCTTGTGGTTCTCGCCGGATGCGGCCAGGAGCTTGCCGAAGGCCTCGCCCTCGTTCTGGTAGATCGGCACGAAGCCGAGCTGCCAGGGGCTCTCGTTCGTCTCGCTGAAGATCGGGTCACCCGTCATGACGAGCACCTGCGGCACCTCGTCGGCGATGGACGCCTCGCGGTAGGCGCGGTTGGTCGGCGTACCGAGACCGGCCGTCATCGCGAAGACGCTGTCCTTCAGCTGGTCGTAGTTGGCCTTGGCCTTCTGGGGGTCATAGGCGTCGTCGAGCGCCTTGATGTCGACCTTGCGGGTCTTGCCGTCGCCGAATTTCACGCCGCCCTCGGCGTTCTTGGCACCGAAGTACGCCGTGATGCCGGCGACCGTGCAGGTTCCGGGGCCGGCCGTCCCGCCGCTGAGCGGCGTGGTGATGCCCAGGCTGATGGATGTGTCGGTGATGCCGGGGCTCGCGGCCGCGGCGCCGCCGGTGGCATCCGAGCCTCCCCCGCCGCGCGAACATCCGACGACGGTCAGTGCGAGAGCGGACGTCAGGGCGACGATGCCCAGCACGCTCCTCTTCCTCAGATTCATGGGTGATTCTGCCTCTCTGTGGTGATTCCCTCGGTGCTCGGCGACGCGGGAATGTCGCCGGACGCTGGGTTGCTCGGTCCTCGATCGGGGCGACGCCGCATCCGTCTCAGTCGGGCGGGGAGGGATGCGAGTCCTCCGGGCAGGACGAAGAGCACGAGAAGCAGCAGCGCACCCTGGAGCACGGCCGTGAGGTTGGGGTCGACGAGGTTCGTGAGCTGGGGTGCGAGCACGTAGTACGCGCCGCCCAGGAGCGACCCGATGATGCTGCCCGCGCCGCCGATGACCATGGCCGCGAGCAGCTGGATGGAGTGCCCGAAGCTCATCGTCTCGGGCGAGGTGTACTGCACGACGACCATGTAGAGGAAGCCACTCACGCCGCCGATGAGGGAGGCGACGGTGAACGCGAGCACCTTGTACCGGTAGGGCGAGACGCCCATCGCCGCGGCGACCGCCTCGTTGTCCTTCACAATGGCGAACGCGCGGCCGTACTTGCCTCGTACGAGATTGCGGGTGAGCAGGAAGGCGATGCCTCCGATGATGATCACGAGGTACAGCTGCCACTGGTCGTCGTACAACCCGGTCCACTCTGGCGCATCCGTGAAGCGCGCCGACACGCCCTGCGAGCCGCCGGTCAGATCCGACAGCCGCTTGGCCAGCGGGACGCCGACGATCGGCAGCGCGATCGTCACCATTGCGATGGCGAGCCCACCCAGCCGCGCGGCGGCGAGGGCGATGACCAGCCCGACGACGCCGGGGATGACGATGCTGAGCACGAAGACGAGGGCGATGTTCCAGTCGTTCTGCACGCCGTACGCGGTGACGTACGCACCGAGCCCGACGAAGAAGATCTGCCCGAGCGAGACCTGCCCGGTGTAGCCCATGACGACGTTGAGCCCCAGGACCGCGACGGCGAAGACGCCGATGCGGGCGATGGTCTGGTTGGCGAACTCGGGCAGCATGAGCGGCAGGAGCACGAGCAGCGCGACGACCGCGAGGACGACGACGACGCGTACCCAGCGACGCGAGAAGACGGATGCGGTGGAAGCCATCAGACACGCACCACCGTTCTGCGGCCGAACAGGCCCTGTGGTCGCACCAGCAGCACGACGAAGATGAGCACGAAGGGAACCGCGACCTTGAGGTCGTATCCGATGAAGGGCACATAGACGGCGGCGAGGTTCTCCAGCACGCCGATGATCCACGCCGCCGCGACCACTCCGACAGGGCTCGAGAGTCCGCCGAGGATGACGGCGGCCAGCGCGTAGACGAGGGCGTTGTCCATCATCCCGGGGGTGAGCGTGAGCTGCGGGGCGACGAGCGCGCCGGCGACCGCACCCAGACCCGCCGCGAGCCCCCATCCGACCATCAGCAGGCGGCTCACCGGCAGGCCGGAGAAGGCCGCGGACTGCGGATTCACCGCGACGGCCCGCAGCGCCAGGCCCAGCTTCGTGCCGGCGAACAGCGCCTGCAGCAGGATCATGATCGCGAGGATGACCACGGTCGTCCCGATCGATCGCACACTCACCGACGCGCCCAGCACCGAGATCGTGTCGAGCGGGAAGAGAGAGGGGAACTGCTGGTTGTTGTAGGTGAAGAGCCAGCCGCAGACGCCCGTGATGAGCGTCAGCAGACCGATCGTCACCACGACGGCCGTGTCGGGGTCGCCGCCCTCGAAGCGACGCATGAGGTAGCGCTCGACGACGGCGCCGAACAGGAACGAGATACCCACCGAGAGCAGGATCGCGAGAATCAGCGGAACCCCGAGCGCGGTGAACCACCAGGCGAGGTAGGCGGAGAGCACCGCCATCCCGCCCTGGGCGAAGTTGATCAGGCCGGTCGCCTGGTTGACGAGCACGATCGCCAGTGCGAGTGCGGCGTAGACCGAGCCGACGGACAGTCCGTCGATGACCAGTTGGATGAAGGTTCCCACTCTCAACCTCCCAGGTAGGCGCGGCGGATCTCGTCCATGCCCTTGAGTTCGGCCGATGTGCCGGTCAGCACGTTCCGCCCCGTCTCGAGCACGGTCGCGGTGTCGACGAGACGGAAGGCGAGCGTCGCGTTCTGCTCGACCACGAGCATCGCGATGCCGGACTCTCGGCGGAGTCTGGCGATGGCGTCGTAGACCGTGCGGGCCGTGCTCGGGGCGAGGCCCAGAGACGCCTCGTCGAGCAGAAGCAGCCGCGGGCGCGCCATGAAGGCGCGGGCGACGGCGAGCATCTGCTGCTCCCCGCCGGAGAGCGCGGAGGCGTGCGAGCGGTAGCGCTCCTTGAGGTTGGGGAACAGATCAAGGCAATAGTCGATGTCGCCCTGGATCGCCTTGTGGTCGCGGCGCTGATACGCGCCGACCCGCAGGTTCTCGCGCACCGTCAGGGCGCCGAGGGTGCCGCGTCCCTCGGGCACATGCGCGATGCCGATCGATGCGACCTTCTCAGGCCGCATCCCGCGGATGTCGCGGCCGTCGAACCGGATGGTGCCGGTCGTGCGCACCATTCCGCTGATGGCACGGAGCGTGGTCGTCTTGCCCGCACCGTTCGCCCCGAGGATGCCGACGGCTCCCTCCTCGGGCACGCTCAGCGACACACCGTCGAGCACCTGCACGGGACCGTACGACGCGGTGACGTCGACGAGTTCAAGCAGCGTCATCGGCGGCCTCCTTGCCGATGTAGGCCTCGATCACACGAGGATCGCTCTGCGCTTCGGCGGCCGAGCCCTCCATGAGCGTGCGGCCGTGATCGAGCACGACCACACGGTCGGTCAGTGCCGCGATGAGCCCCATGTGGTGCTCGACGATCACGACGGTGATGTCGTCCTCGTCGCGGATGGCACGGACGGTCGCGATGAGCTGTTCGACCTCGGAGTGCGGGAGCCCGGCCGCCGGCTCGTCCAGCAGGAGCAGCTTCGGGTGCGACATGAGCGCCCGGCACAGCTCGATCGCCTTGTGGAGTCCGTGCGAGAGCTCGTCGGCGTGGCGGTTCGCCGCCCAGCCGAGGCCGGAGCGCTCCAGCAGCCGCAGCGCCTCGGTGCGCATCTCCCGCTCCGAGCGCCACGTGCGCGGAGTGCGGATCGCCCACTCGCCGGGTCCACCGGGCAGGCGCGTGTGCGCACCGAGCATCACGTTCTCGAGTACGGATGCGTGCAGCTGCAGGGCCGGGTGCTGAAAGGTGCGGGCGAGTCCGCGCCGCGCGAGGTGCGCCGGGGTCTGGCCCGATGCCTCGTCGCCGTCGATCGTGATCGAACCGGAGCTCGGCCGGTAGTGCCCGCTGATGCAGTTGAACAGCGAGGTCTTGCCTGCACCGTTGGGGCCGACGAGACCGAAGATCTGCCCGGGCTCCACCTCGAAGCCGACATCATGGAGCACTGTGATCCCGCCGAACCGCAGGTTCACGTCCGTGAGGGTGAGTCGAGCCGCCATGGCCGCCTTTCCGTGTCGCCGCGTCATTGCGAGACCGGGGGTTCGCCCCGTTCCTGGGACGGTACGGAGTTGCCCCAAAATTGTCAACGATTTTGGCGTCGATTCCGGAGCACGTTCTCATCACACTTTCTCGCGGACGGCGCTCGATGCCGTCGAGATTTCGCATGAACGGAAATCAGCCCCACCGCCGATCGCGCCCGGCGCATGCTCGGCTCGACGAAAGGAAGGTCGACGATGACATCCGAATCCCTCGCCGCGGCGATCGAACGCACCGGAAGCCCGCTCGAACTGCTGCGCAACCAGAACTGGCCGGCATTCACGTTCCCGGTCGCCCCCGAGTTCACGAACTGGCGCGATGAGCAGCGCGCCTGGAACACGACGGTGGCGCTGATGGACCAGTCCCACCACATGACTCAGCTGTTCCTGGGCGGCAGTGACCTCATCGAGGTGCTTTCCTCGATCTCGCCCAACACCTTCGCCACGTTCCGACCGGGCGTGGCAAAGCAGCTCATCAGCGTGAACGCGGCCGGCTACCTCGTGGGCGACGGCATCCTGTTCTACAACGAAGACGCACCCGAGGGCCTCGTGCTCATCGGCCACCACATCCTCATCGACTGGGTGCGCTTCACCCTCGAGAAGGCCGAAGCCGAGGGCAAGGACGTGCATCAGCGCCTGGAGCCGAACTCGCACATGCGCCAGGGTCCGCCCACGTTCTACCGCTACGAGTTGCAGGGCCCCGAGGCCGACCGCGTCATGGAGAAGCTGTTCGGCGGCCCGGCGCCCGACATCAAGTTCTTCCACATCGGCGACGTCACCATCGGCGGCCGCGCGGTGAAGGCGCTACGTCACGGCATGGCCGGACAGCCGGGCTTCGAGTTCTTCGGACCCTGGGCCGACAACGAGCACGTCCTGCAGACGATCCTGGATGCCGGCGAGGAGTTCGGCATCCGGCGCGTCGGCGCGAAGGCCTACTCGGCGACGCCGCTGGAGTCGGGCTGGGTGCCGACCCCCTTCCCCGCCGTCTTCGACGACGACATGGCCGAGTATCGGTCGTGGCTGCCGGCAGAGCGGATCGGATCGGTCGCGGGCTCCCTGACCTCCGACGACGTGCGCGACTTCTACCTGACGCCGTACGACATCGGGCTCGGGCGCTCGGTGCGCTTCGACCACGACTTCCACGGCCGCGAGGCGCTCGAGCGGCACGCGGAGAGCCCCCGCCGACGCAAGGTCACCCTGCTCTGGAACGCGGACGACGTCGCCGCCGTCGTCCGCTCACAGCTCGAGCCCGGCACCCCCGCGAAGTTCCTCGACTTCCCTAAGGCGCGCTACGGGCTCTACCAGATGGACGAGGTGCGCCGCGGCGGCGAGCGCGTCGGCATCTCGACGGATGCGGGCTACATCGCCTACGACCAGCTGTACATGTCGCTCGCGACCCTCGACGCCGACATCCCCGACGGCGACGAGGTCGAGGTCGTGTGGGGAGAGGACCCGATCTCCTCGAAGGACTCGGTCGATCAGAACCACCGCCAGGTGACGGTGCGCGCGACGGTCGCCCCCGCTCCGTACCACGAGTGGGCGCGCACGGTCTATCGCGCCTGAGCCCCGGCGGCGCCGGCACAACTCAGCCAGAACCACGCTGCGGACCCGACAGAGTTCCGCGACATCAAGTTCTGGCTGAGTTGTGCGCCCGGCGCGGGGTAGGGTCCCGGTAGCGGGAGGAGTCGCGATGGCGCGGGGATCGGCCGGCGAATCGGCACTGCATCGGCACCTGCGGGTGCTCGACGCCTTCGACGCCCTGCATCCGTTCCTCACGCTGGGCGAGATCGCCGGCACCGCCCGCATCCCGGTGTCCACGGCGCACCGGCTCGTTGCGGAGCTGACCCAGGAGGGCCTGCTCGAGCGGCTGCCGGATCGCACCTACCGCCTCGGCGTGCGGCTGTGGGAGTACGCCTCACGCACCCCCGGCGCGCTGGGGCTGCGCGAGGTCGCGCGCCCCTGGCTCGCCGCGGCGCACGCCCGCATCCGTCAGCACGTACAGCTCGGGGTGCGCGCCGAGCTCGACGTGCTGTTCATCGAGCGGATGTCGGCGCCGGATGCGGTCGTGAACGCGACGCTCATCGGCGGCCGCATCCCGCTCCACGCCTCCTCGAACGGCCTCGTGCTGCTCGCGCACGCGCCCGCGGGCGTCGTGGACGAGGTGCTGCGCAGTCCGATGCGCTCGTACACGCCGTTGACGATCACGGATCCGCGGGCTCTCGGAGCCGAGCTCGCCCGCATCCGCTCCGACGGGTTCGCCGTGGCGTCCGGACACATCCACCTCGAGTCGCGGGGCATGGCCGTCCCGGTGCGCGGGCCCGAAGGCGAGGTGTACGCCGCGCTCGGCGCCGTCGTCCCCAACGACGGCGCGCCCGCCGCAGCCGTTCTCGAGACCCTGCGCGTGGCGTCGGCCGGAATCACCCGCGCCCTACGCGCCCTGTACGGCTCCGGCCTCGACGACGCGGCCGTCGTGCACGGGCCGCGCCCGGACGCGGGAGTCTCCGCCAAGTCGTGGGCGTACATCGCCGACCTCGCCCAGCGTGCGGATGCGGCAGCGAAGGTGCGCGCGTGACGCGCATCGCCGTCATCGGACTAGGCGAGGCGGGGCGCCGCTACGCCGTGGGCCTCTCGCACGCGGGCGCGGAGGTGCGCGGTTACGACCCGGATCCTCGCGCGACCGACCCTGCGGTACCACGCGTGGACAGCCTCGCCGATGCGGTGGCCACCGCCGAGGTGACCATCAGCCTCGTGGGCACGCACGCCGCAGAGTCGGTGGCCGAGCAGGTCGCGCCGCTGCTGGAGTCGGGCGCGCTGTACGCCGACTTCAACACCGCCGCATCCGAGGTGAAAGGCGCGGTCGAGAAGATCGCCGAGCGGGCGGGACTTCTCGTCGCGGATGTCGCCGTGCTCGCGCCGGTCACGCGCGCGGGTATCCGCACGCCGTTGCTCGCGAGCGGTCCGGGTGCGGATGCCGTCGCCGCGCTGCTGCGCCCGTTCGGGGTTCCGATCGATGCGATCGACGCCCCCGTGGGCGCCGCCGCACGGCTGAAGATCGTACGCAGTGTCTTCATGAAGGGTCTCGCGACCCTTCTCATCGAGACGCTCACGGCCGCGGAGGCGGCGGATGCGGCGGACTGGATGCGCGGGCAGCTCACCGCGGAGTTGGGACCGGACGCGCCGGCTCTCGTCGAGCGTCTGATCACGGGCACCCACACACATCGAACGCGCCGCGAGCAGGAGGTGCGCGATGCGCTGGAGCTGCTGAGCGAGCTCGGCACCCCGAACCACATGACCCGCGGCACGCTCGCCTGGTTCGAGCGCCTCGGTCGCGAGTCCGCCTGAGCTGCGACCCCCGAACTTTCCGCCGAGACTGCATCTCCTGCACGAGATCACGGTATTCACCCGTGATCTCGTCGCAGAAGTGCAGTCTCGCGGCGTGACGCGGCTCCTATCCTGAACACGTGCGTCCGCTCCGTTTCGCCCTGGCCGCCGCGACGGTCGCGGTGCTGACGGTGCTCGCCTTCGGTGAGGCGACCCATTGGCGCGCGAGCCGGCGACGCCTCGGGTCACCATCCGCGCCGGGGACGGAGGCCATCGTCGTTCTCGGCTATGGCAACCGCGGGCCGCGGGCCAACCGCGAGAACCGCTATCGCGTGCGGGCAGGGCTCCGCTCGATCCACCCTGCGGCGAAGCGCAGCATTGTGGTCTTCTGCGGCGGCACCGTGGAGGGCCCGACTCCCGAGGCGGACATCATGGATGCCTACGCCCGCGACGAGCTCGGCTACCGCGGCCCCTCCGTGCTGGAGCCGACCAGCAGGTCGACGTGGCAGAACGTCGAGAACGCGATCCCCCTGATCGAGTCCGCCGACGTCATCAAGATCGTGTCGAACTCGGTACACGCCGAGCTTGCCCGCGGATACCTGTGGCTGCTGCGCCCCGACCTCGCCGCACGGCTCGCCCGCGGAGCGGACTATCGCTTCGGCGAGATCGTGTTCGTGAAGCCGGTCGCCGCCGTTCTCGGCCGCAAGAAGCTCCGCCGACTCCGTTCCCTCGACTGAGCCCCGTTTCGTCTCGCTTCGCTCGCCCAACGACCGGCAAGCGCGGCGGTCGTCGAGCGAGCCGGAAGCGACACGAGAAGCGCGGCGGTCGTGGAGCGAGCCGGAGGCGAGACGAAACGCAGACAACCGCAGCGCGGGTCACTCCCAGGTGGCCCCGTCGGGGTCGAGGCCCTCGCCGCGGGCACGGGCGTCGATCGCCCGGCGCAGCCACGCGGCGAGCCCTGGGCGCACGGCGTCGTAGTGTGCGGTGAAGGCGGGATCCGCTTCGTACATGCGGCCAAGGCAGACCTGCATGCTGCGCGTGAGGGGGAAGTACTGCGAGAACACCTCACGGTGCCGGTCGACGAGCGCGTTCGCACGCTCGCTCCCCGGCTCGGCGCCCGCATCCACCGCAGCCGCCAGCTCCCCCTCCAGCGCAGTGACGGTCTGCGCGACGCGCGTCCAGTCCGCCGCATCCCGCTTCGCCGAGCGTTCCGCATACTGCTGCCACTGGGCGGTGTCGCCGTATCGCTCGCGCGCCTGCAGCGGCCAGCGCGGATCCCACTCGGGCCCGAACGTCTCCGCCTGCTCGCGCACGGTAAGCGTGAGGCCGTTCTCGTACGCGTCGATCATCCGCTCGACGTCGTCGCCGCGCCGCCGCAGCTCCTCGATGCGCTCCCCCAGGCGCGCGCGTTGCGTGCGCAGCACGTCGGCCGCCTCGAGCGCGGACCCGTCCAGGATGAGGCGGATGCCCTCGAGCCCGATCCCGAGCTCGCGGTACACGACGATGCGCTGCAACCGCTCCATTTCCTCGGCCGCATAGCGGCGGTACCCGCTGTCCTCGCGCACGGACGGCCTGGCGAGCCCGATCTCGTCCCAGTGATGCAGGGTGCGCACCGTGACACCGAGCCGGCGGGCCGCCTGCCCGACGCTGAGGTCGCTGCCGTCAGACATGCTCACCATTGTCGCCGCCCTCGACCCCGATGCCCACGGCGCGCAGCGCGGCGGTGTCATCGCTCGTCGGATCGAACGGCTTCGCCGCCGTGAACACGACGCGAACGTTCTCGGGCGTCAGCACCTCGAGGTCGCGCGTGTTCCACGCGGTGTCGCGCGGGCCGTTCGTCGCACCCGCATCCACGGCGCGAACCGCGTCCGCGATGTCCTCGATCTGCCCCAGCACGCAGGCGAAGCTCACCGTCATCTCGGGAGTCTGCTGCGCGGATGCGGCCGGCACCAGCAGCACGTCCTGGAACGCCCACCGGCGCAGGTGCACGAGCTGCCCCGGGATCGCGAAGAGCTCGAAGAAGCCCAGCCCGCGGGTCCAGAAGTCGACGGATGCGGGGATGTCGGCCGTCGGGATCGTGACGAACATGGGCATGCCGTAGATCCCGCGGAACAGCTCGGGGGCGACGGCATCGGGCCCTGGAGCAGGAACGGGGCTGATGTCGAAGGCGTTGCAGAAGTCGGTCATGGGACCACCGTGCGCCCTCACGCCGCGTGAGGGTCAAGCGCGGATACCCCGACCCGCACCCCGCCTGGTCCCGCGAGACTGCATTTCCATCACGAGATCACAGGTAAACACAGTGATCTCGTCGCGAAAGTGCAGTCTCGCGGTCATCGGGGTGCGCGGCGAGACGGGGACGTCAGTGCACGATGCGCATGGTGCCGGTCGGAGCATCGACGCCCCCGACCAGCGCCTGCAGCCCGGCCTTCAGTCGCGGCAGGTCGACCTTGCCGTGGGGGCTGCGCGCGAGGGTGTCGCGGATCACGAGGTGCCGCGGCTTCTTGTACCCGGCCAGGCGGGCGTCCAGATGCGAGCGCAGGGCCTCGGCGTCGATCACCGCCCCGTCGGCGGGAACGACGACGGCAGTCACCACCTCGCCGTAGCGCTGGTCCGGCATCCCGAACACGACGGCGTCGCCGATGGCGGGGAAGGCGAGCAGCGCCTCCTCCACCTCCGCGGGGTAGACCTTCTCACCGCCGGTGTTCACGACGGAGCTTCCCCGACCGAGCAGCTCGACCGTTCCGTCACCGTGGGAGAGAGCCCAGTCTCCGGGCATGACGTGGCGCACACCGTCGATGACCGGGAAGGTCGCTCGTGTCTTCTCCTCGTCGCGGAAGTATCCCTTCGGCAGCGTGCCGCGGAACGCCAGGATGCCGCGTCCACCGTCGAGGTGCTGCACCTGCTGGAGGTCCTCGTCGAGCACGACCGCACCCGGCAGCAGACGCAGCTCGCCCGGGAGATCGTCGGCGGATGAGGTGACGTTGACGGCGTAGGGACCGCCCTCCGTCGAGGCGAGCAGGTCGGTGATGACGATGTCGCCGCTCTCGTGGAACCGGCGTTTCACCTGGGTGCTGAAGCGCATTCCGGAGCTGATGATCGAGTGGACGTCGCCGAAGCCCGAGACGCCCGAACGTTCGAGCGCGTCGACGAGCGGCAGCCCGATGGCATCGCCGGCGATGATGAGGCGCGTGGCCCGCTCGTCGAGAGCGAAGCGCACCGCGGCGTCGGCGTCGAACCGCGCCGACGGCAGGATCAGCACGGTCCCGCCGAGCACGAGAGTGTTCATCGAGGTGAACAGAGCCGTGCCGTGCAGGAACGGCGCGAGCGGAAGTGTGCGGGTGGGCGGCGGGTCCGCGGCGACGGCGAGAACCTCGGCCATCGTCGTCGGCAGCTCGAGTCCCGCCGTGACGTAGATGGAGTAGAGCTGCACCGAGAGGATGTCCTCGGCTGCCCAGACCACGGCTTTGGGCTTGCCCGTCGTGCCCCCGGTGTACAGGCGCAGCTCGGCCCCCTCCGGCGGCGTCGGGGGCAGCTCGCACGGGGTGGCGACCGCATCCGTCCACGTCGTCCCGGCCGCGGGCACGGGACTCGGACCGTCGTCGATGACGATGAGCTCGGGCGCATGATCCCAGCCCGCGAGCGCATCGCGCACCACATCCGCGAGCGAGGTGGGGTACAGGAGCACCCTCGCACTGGAGTCTTCGAGCAGCGCGCGCACCTCGACCGCGCGGTACCGGTAGTTCAGCGGGACGGGCGCGATCGCGCTGGCGAAGCAGGCGAAGAGGGTCACGAGGTACTCGGGGCGGTTGTAGAGCAGGATCGCGACCGACTCCCCCGGCCGGAGCCCGGCCTGCGCGAGGTGGCCCGAGAGCGCGCCGGCGTCGCGCGCGAACTGCACGTAGGTCATGGTCGCGTCGGGCGTGACGATCGCGGGTCGGTCGCCGAATGCACGCGCGACCTCCTGCCACACGTCGCTGTAGTGGCCCCTCATCCGAACCCCTTCGTCCGATGTCGCCCGCCAGACGGCGGGCAGCCGAGCGCGGACGGCGGCGTCCGCGCGGCGCGTCAGTGGTAGTAGCGCAGCACCAGCTCCGCCACACATGCGGGCTTGGCCGCATCCTCGACCTCGAAGGTCACCGGCACCTCGATCTGCACACCCCCGGCGACCTCGCTCGCGGTTCGCACCTCTCCTGACACCCGGATGCGGCTGCCGACAGGGACCGGGGCGGGGAAGCGCACGCGGTTGAGGCCGTAGTTGATGCCCATGCCCGCATCCTCGACCTCGAAGACCTCCGCCATGAGCGGCACGACAAGGCTCAGCGTGAGCAGGCCGTGTGCGATGCGCGTGCCGAACGGTGTCGCCGCAGCGACCTCGGCGTCGAGATGGATCGGGTTGTCGTCGCCGGTCACGCGCGCGAAGAGGTCGACCTCGTCCTGCGTGATCCGCCGCCACGACGACGGTCCGAACGTGCGGCCGGCGGAACCGGCGAGATCGGCCATGGTGAGCATGAGTCGGGTGGATTGGGCCACGGTGTCCTCCTTGCGCGTCATCGCGCATATTTCAGGATGCCTGAAACTTTAGAGCGTGCGCGGATATCCGTCAACACCCGCGCACCGCGTGGCGTCGGGGGCGCCGGATAACGTCGAGGGATGAGGCTTCTGCTGCTGTCCTGGCAATCCGGGGCTCTCGCGCCCTTCCTGGCCGACGCGAGCGGAGATCCGGGTCGGCCACTCGCGATCGGCTACGTGACGGATGCGCAAGCACGCGTGGCGGGCGCACCCTTCGTGGCGGCGGAGCGCGCGCGAGTCTCGGCCCTGGGCCATGAGGTGCGGGAGATCACCGTGCGAGATACGGAACCGGATCAGCTGGATGCGGCACTCGGCGCTCTCGATGCGCTCTACGTCGCCGGCGGGAGCACCTTCGCTCTGCTCGAGGCTCTGAAGACGACGGGCAACGACGCCGTGATCGTCGACCACGTGCGGGCCGGTCTCCCGTACATCGGGACGAGTGCCGGTTCGATCATCGCGGGCCCCGATATCGCTCCCGCGTCACTCATGGACGACCCGGCCGACGGCCCGCTGCTGCGCGACACGCGGGGCCTCGCGCTCATCGACACGACCATCGTTCCCCACGCCGACGGGCTGCTCCCGCCGTACCCGCCGGAACTGATCGACCGCATCCTCGACACCTATGGCGGCGACTACCGCCTGCAACCGCTCCGCGACGACCAGGCACTCCTCGTCGATGCCCGCGGCGCTCGGGTCGTCGCGTCCGGCGGGTGAGCGGGACGTGCGCTCAGCGCTCCGTCCGCCGCAAGAGGCTCCACGGAGTGTGCGCACCGTACGCCTGGGGATCGGAGCGCTCGCTCCACGCGCCGGCCTGTGCGCTCGTACGCCCGCCGGGCCGGGTCAGGTGCTGCGCGAAGGAGCCGTCGGCAGCGAAGTCGAGCACGTGCTGCGCGACGTCGCCGCCCCAGTCCGCCGACGGCCAGGAGACGAACAGCACCGTCCGCGGCGCGCTGGTCCGGTCGGTGAGGTAGGACCCCCAGTGGTCCTCTCCGTCGGAGACGATGCGATACGAGCCGTTGTCCAGCAGCATCAGCACCGCATCCGGGAAGGGCTTGTCCGGATTCATCCGCGTGTAGAACAGGTCGAGCACCTGCACCGGGTCTCCGATGGGAACAGAGATCGTGCCCGCCGATCGCGGCGGCGGACCGTCCGAGGCGGCCCCGCTCGTGCGGAGAGCCGCGACGCCCAGAGACGCCGCGGCCACGATGCCGAGATTGCGCGCGAGTGACATACGCCTCCCCTTCGATCAGACCACGGCCGATGCCAGGAGCGCCCACCGAGGCGCACACCCGGCGACGGCTATGCGTGCGCTGCGAGATTCCCGCCGTGCGGTGCGCTAGCGTGATCGCCGCGGAGGAGGCCCGGATGTCGGCACAGCGAGGCAGTCTCGTCTACACGGTCAAGCAGCTCGAGCTCGCCCTGCGTCCCCGGTTCCTCGCCGCGTGCGCGGCGGCAGGGATGACGGGCGCGCAGTACACGGCGCTCACCGTGCTCCGTCGACGCCCCGGCATCAGCAGCTCTGAGCTCGCCCGCCGCTCCTTCGTGCGCGCGCAGACGATGGCCGGGATCATCGACCCGCTCGTCTCCGAAGGTTTCGTGCGCCGAGAGAGCGACCCGGCGCACGGCAGGCGGATCCTGCTGCACCTGACGGATGCGGGCGCCGCCGCGCTCGCTTCTCTCGACCCGCAGATCGCGGTGGTCGAAGATCTCATGCTCGCGGACTTCGACGATGCCGAGCGCGAGACGCTGGCCGAACTCCTGCGGCGCGCACACCGATCACTCGACGAGCAAGGCCACCGCCCCGCGTGAGCCCCGCGCACTAACGGCGGAAGAGGCGTCCGAAGATTCCACCCTCAGAGGGCTGCTGCTCGTGGCCCTCGCAGCGGTCACGCTTCGGCACGCCGCGCATCACCTCATCGACGTGCTGCCCGCATCCAGCCCACGTCGTCTTGCCGCACGTGCGGCACGTCACCTGTCGACACATCTGTCCTGCTCCGTTTCTTCTCAGAAGCGCCGCTCACGGTCGCTTGCTTGTACAATACCCCCGGGGGTATATTTCCACACATGAGGACCATCATCATCGGAGGCGTTGCGGCCGGCATGAGCACGGCGACGAGACTCCGCCGCCTCGACGAGACGCGGCAGGTCACCGTCTACGAACGGGGCGCGCACGTATCGTTCGCGAACTGCGGGCTGCCCTACCACGTCGGCGGCGTGATCGCGGATCGTTCGTCTCTCCTGCTGCAGACGCCGCAGTCACTCGCGAGCAGGTTCGCCCTCGACGTGCACGTACGCCACGACGTCGTCGCCATCGATGCGGCGTCACAGACGGTGACCGTGCGTGACCTCGAATCGGATGCGGAGCGGATCGAGCACTACGACGAGCTCGTCATCGCCACCGGCGCCACCGCGAACCCGGGGCTGTCCGCCGAGCACGTGCCGACGCACACGCTGCGCAGCGTCGAAGACGTGGACCGGGTTCTCAAGGTGCTCGACACCGCCGGACCGTCGCCTCGCGTCGTGGTCGTGGGCGCCGGGTTCATCGGGCTCGAAGCGGTCGAGAATCTCCTCGCCCGCGGCGCACACGTGACGCTCGTGAGCCGCGGCGCGCAGGTGCTCTCTCCGCTCGACGTCGAGATGGCCGCCCCCATCCTGACTCTCCTTCGGGACGCGGGTGTCGATGTGCGGCTCGGAGTGACCGTCACGGGGGCGGAGCCGGGGAGCGTTCACCTGAGCGATGGCAGAGCGGTCGAGGCGTCCTTGGTGATCGAGGCGAGCGGCGTGCGTCCCGACCGACGCCTCGCGGATGCGGCCGGCATCCGCCTCGGGCCGACCGGCGGTATCGCCGTCGACCCTCGCCACCGCACCTCTGCGCCGAGGGTATGGGCCGTGGGCGACGGGGTCGAGAAGCGCGACCACCTCGACGGCGCACCGACACTCGTGACGATGGCCGGACTCGCCAACCGACACGGCCGGGCCGCAGCCGACGACATCGCCGGGATCGAACCGGACGACGCGACGCCGGCTCTCGGCACCGCGATCCTCGGACTACTGGGCACCACAGTCGCCCTCGTCGGCTGGAGCGAACGGCGGCTTCGGGATGCGGGGCGCCCGCACCGCGTCGTCCACACGCATCCCGCCTCGCACGCGACGTACTACCCGGGCGCGCAGCCGATGGCGATGAAGCTGCTGGTCGACCCGGCGACCGACCACATCCTCGGAGCACAGATCGTCGGCGGCGAGGGGGTCGACAAGCGCATCGACATCATCGCCGTCGCGATGTCGGCGGGGCTCACCGCGACCGCGCTCTCCCAGCTGGAGCTGGCCTACGCGCCGCAGTACGGGTCCGCGAAGGATCCGATCAACATGCTCGGCTACGTCGCGGAGAACACCGCCTCGGGCGCCACGCGCACGCTGCAGTGGCACGAGCTGGACGCGGCGCGCGAGAGCGGAGCGCTCCTGGTCGATGTGCGCACCCCGGCGGAGCACGCGGCGGGCGCGATCCCCGGGGCGGTGAACCTGCCCCTCGACGCGATCCGCGCCCGGCACCGCGAGCTCGGCGAGCAGCCGATCGTCGTGCATTGCCAGGTCGGCCAGCGCGGCCATACCGCCGCACGGCTGCTCACCCAGCTCGGCTACGACGTCCGCAACCTCGACGGCGGCTACCGGACCTGGGCCGCCGGTACCACTGTCTGACTATCCGCTATCGAGGAGACACCATGGACACCTCCAACCGCTCCCTGCACGACGCCCAGGCCGTGAGGAAGGCCGCCAACCGACTCAAGCGCGCGCAGGGCCAACTGGCCGCGGTGATCGCGGCCGTCGAGAACGGCGGCGACTGCCGCGACGTCATCACGCAGCTCGCCGCCGTTAGCAGCGCGATCGACCGCGCCGGGTTCGCGATCATCTCGACCGCCATGCGCGAGTGCCTCACCGACGCCCCTGCCGACCAGGACGTCGCGGGCGAGGATGCCGCCGACGGCCGGCTCACGGTTGAGGAGCTCGAGAAGCTGTTCCTCACCCTCGCCTAGGCGCCTCCGCCGCCTCAGGCTGCTGCACGCTCGCGGACTCCCGCTCGCACGCACTCCCGCTCTCGCAGGCCCGACTCTCCGTGTCTCACCGGTTCACGCATATCGGGCGAACCACGTGCACAAGTGAGACACGGATGCGGTGAGATGCGTTGCGTGTCTCAGATGTTCACGCATATCGGGCGAACCACGTGCACAAGTGAGACACGGATGCGGATGCGAGGGGAATGCGGGGGCGCTCCGAGGACGGCCGGGGCCGCGTACCGGCCGCCCGCTGCATCCGCGCCACATGCGACGCAGGCCGCACACTATGTTTGGCCTATGCGGCCTCGCCTCCTCGCCGTTCCCGGTGCGCTTCTCCTGGCCTTCGTCGCGTTGACGGGGTGCGCCACCGACGCGGATCCCGCGGGTACGGACGCAGACCCGGCCCCCATCGCCACGAGCGAGTCCCCGACACCCTCAGCGGGCGAGGCCGCCGCTCTTGCGCAAGCCCAGGCGTGGCTGGATGCAGCGAAGCTACCTCCGCGGGCCGTTCGTTTGGAGAAGTCGCCGATCCGATTCGGCGCAGGAACCGCATGGCCTTGCGGCCCCTACAAGGATGTGGTCGGGTTCTGGATGGTCCCCGGCATGACGGTCGTCGATGCGGCCAACTGGCTGGCCCAGAACCCGACCGCCGATCTCATCACGACCCTGCCCGCACCGGTGTCGGACGAGTGGGGGCCGGTCGATTCAGCCACAGTTGGCTACATCCCTAAAGTCGGTGCACAAGAGGGCGTCGTCTACACCGTCAAGAAGATGGATGCCGACGTGGCCATCCGGGCTGTGGTCGCCGCCCAGACCGACACCGCCACCTGCCCGCCCCTGCCCGACGGCAGCATGTACGGCGCACCCGGACAGGGGTGAGACACCGGGCCGTCGCTCGCAGGGTCGCCCAGCACAGTAGCCCCCCCCTGTCTCACTTGGCAGTAGCCACCATGTCTCACTTGTCCAGGTCAACGGGGCTCTCCGCGTACACAACTGAGACACGGATGGGGTGCCGGGTCCTGCGTGTCTCATGTGTTCACACGTGTCGGGCGCTATTCGTGCACAAGTGAGACACGGATGCGGAACGGGCCGCGCGAGGGTGCGACCCACCCCGCCCGCCCCCTCACCCGGCGCGGTAGTTCTCCCGGGCGAAGCGGGAGTAGGGCGCGGGGGCGACCGTCGCGCGGATCTCGACCTGCCGGTGACGCTCGACGGCGGGCTTGGCGGAGTTGGGATCCTCGCCCCACGTCAACACCACCTGGGTTCCGGGCTCCGCGTGCGAGGCGGCGATGCTCGCGAGCGACACGAAGGCCTGCTCGTTCGTGATGTAACCGCAGTCGTGGGAGATGCCCACATCCACGCCGTCGGCTCGCACGCGATCAACTTGATACAGGCCGTATCGCGCCTTCGGGAAGTCGATGTACTTCGCCGGCAACCCCTCCTCGACGAGGGAGCGCTGCGCGGCCGCGAGGTCGTCGGGGTTCCAGACGAGCGTCACCTTCACCCGCTGCTCGGCGGCGGCGTGCGCCTCGAGCGCCGCGCGGCCGATGAAGTCGTGATCGAACGCGACGCTGCGGCCGTACCCGAGGTCGTACGGCGTGAAGTAGTAGTCCTCGATGCGGTCGGACACGAAGCTGCCGGCGAGAGAGCCGAGGCGTGCGGCGGGCAGCCACGCGAGGTAGTCCTCCATCTGCTCGCCCGAGAAGATGGCCGGCAGCGGCGAGGGGACCCACGCCGACTCGAGGTTCGCGGATGAGTACGCCTTCGCCCCCACGAGCACGAGGTCGAACTCCTCCCCCGCCGCGATGATCGCCTCGCGGATGCGGGCGCCGTCCGCCCACGGCCCGAACAGCTCGAATCCGGGCTGACCGGCCATGCCGTGCCGCAGCGAGCGAACGGTGACACCGGCGATGTCGAACGTGGCCATACCGAAGAACTTCGTGGGCGGCACGGGCGCGCCGGTGAGCTTCTCCATGAGAGCGAGAGCGTGCGGGCCCTGCAGCTCATAGCGGTAGAACACGGGGTCGACGCCGGGCTCGCGCATGAGTGTGTTGGCGTCGCGCTCGAAGGTGACGTCGTAGTCGCCGGTCTCGCCGATGAACTGCACCCAGTCCAGCACCATGTACCAGCCCACGAGATCGAACACCTGCTCCTCGAGGTGGAACAGGATGGCGTCGCCGATGAGGTAGCCCTCGTGGTTGACCGCGATGAACTGCTTCGCCGCATCCACCGGGAACCGGGCGAACGAGTTCACGCCGGTGTCGCTCAGCAGCCGCAGCGCATCGGGACCGGAGATGAACAGGTCGGTCATGTGGTGCGACTGATCCAGCAGCGCCACGCTCTCCCGCCACGACCGCTGCTCGCTGCGCCAGTTGCTGAACTCCGGCGTCACCGGGAAGATCGTCGGCTTGCTCTGCGCGTTGCGCAGCAGGTCGACAGGGTTGCCCACCTGGGCGATGGCGTCGAAAGCGGATGCGGACATGTGAACTCCCTCGTTCGGACGGGCGACCGTGCCCGCATCCACAGGTTAAGAAACTCGACGGCATCGACAGGGGGTATCTCGATTACCGATACTTATGCGGAGGCAACGATGCTTCAGTCGGGAGCAGCCGGTGGATCTGAATCTCATTCGCGTGTTCGTGGCGATCGCGGAGACGCGGAGTCTCACGAGCGCCGCGCGTCGTCTCTACGTCACCCAGCCCGCAGTGAGCCAGGCGCTCGGGCGCCTGCGACGCGAGCTGGATGACCCGCTGTTCCGGCGCGTCGGTCGCGTAATGGAGCCCACCCCGTTGGCGGACAGCGTCTACCCGGGGTTCCGCGATGCCCTCGCCGCCGTCGACCGCACTCTCGACGGCGTGCACCGATTCGCTCCCGCCGACTCCGACCGCACGTTCCGCATCGCGCTGTCGGAGCTCGGCGAGATCGGGTGGCTCCCCGCCATCGTCCGGGCTGTGCGCGCCGAGGCCCCCCGGATGCGGATCGAGGTCGTGCCGATGGATGTGGCCGCCCTGCCCGATTGGCTGGGCCGCGGCGTCGTCGATCTCGCGGTGACGCCCTCGCACGTGCCGGGCCCGTTCGGGCGGACGGTCCTGAAGTCGCAGGGCTACGGCGTCGCGATGTCGGCCGCGCATCCACTCGCCGACGAGCCGCTGACGCTCGATGCGTACGCCGCCGCCTCCCACGTCGCCGTCGCCAGCGACTCCGGCGCACCCGCCCTCGAGCGCGCACGCCGCGCGCACGGGATCGAGATCGATGCTCGCATCGCCGTGAACCACCTCGCGTCGCTGCCGCCGCTTCTCGCGCGCGACCGAGATCTCGTCGCGACGCTGCCGGACACGATCGCGCTCGGGTGGACGCAGACGTGGCCCCTCGTGGTGCGGCCGCTCCCGTTCGAGATGCCGCCCGTGGAGATCGCGCTCTATCGACGGTCGAGCTCCCAGCATCCCGCCGCGCTCGACTGGCTCTTCGACACCGTGGCCCGCGCCATCCGCGGCTCGTCCGGTCGGTTCGAGGCCATCCACGGCGAGCGGACGGCCTGACATGCGTGACGCCCCCAACTCTCGAGAGATGTGGGGGCGTCACGCCGGCGCCGAGGCGCCCGGGTTTCCGGAGCGGCCCGCACGACCCCTTCGTCGCGCGGGACGCTCGCTCAGAGGCTTCCGGTGGTGCGCCACCCGCCCTGGTACTCGGCGCGCGCGGTGACCGCGTACGGCACCGGGCTGACGACAGCGCGCACCGCGATCTGGTCGTGCGGCTCGACCGTGGTCTTCTTCGACCCGCCGTCGGGCTCGCCCCAGACGACGCGCACCTCGGCGCCGACCGGCACGTCGCGGTCTACGGTCGCGAGCGACAGTCCGCGCTTCTCGTTCGCCGTGACACCGGTGAACAGCGAGAGACCGACGTTGTTGCCGTCGGCGTCGATGACCGCGTCGTAGTTCGACGAGCCGTAGTTCGCGTTCGGGAGGTCGAAGAACTGGTAGCCCACGCCCTCGCGGTCGATGACGCTCGTGAGGATCTTGGCCAGGTCCTCGTCGTTCCAGGCGAGCGTGACCTTCTTGCGCTGGGTCTCCGGGTCGATCTTCTCGAGCGCGTCACGGCCGATGAAGTCGTGGTCGAACTTCACGAACGAGCCGTAGCCGAGCTCCCACGGGTTCAGGTAGTAGTCCTCGATGTTCTGCGAGACGAACGATCCCGCGAGCGCGTTGATCGCCTCGTAGCTGTTGGCGGGCAGCCACTCGCGGTACGCGCGCTCGCCCTCGCCCGTGTAGATCGCCGGCAGCGGCGACGGGATCCACCCCGACTCGAGCGTGTTCGAGGAGTAGGCGCGCGAGCCGCAGGGCTCGATGCCGAACTCGCGTCCCGCCTCGAGCACGGCATCGCGGATCTTCTGGTGCTGCGCGTACGGTCCCCAGATCTCGAGACCGGGAGCGCCCGCCATCCCGTGGCGGAGGGTGCGCACCTTCTCACCGGCGATCGTCATCTCTCCCATGTGGAAGAAGCGCACCTTCTCGAGCGGGCCGCCGTTGAGCTTCTCGATGATGTCCCAGGCATTCGGGCCCTGGATCTGGAAGCGGTAGTAGTCGCGGTGCACGGCGGCGCCGTAGGGACGCGAGGGCGAGCGGTCGTCGTAGCGGAACTCGACATCGTAGCCGCCGGTCTCCGCGTGGAACTGCAGCCAGTTGGCGCCCGGCGCACGGCCCACGTAGACGTACTCGTTCTCGGCCTCGTGGAACAGGATGCCGTCGCCGATGACGCCGCCGTTGGATGCGGTCGGCACGAACTGCTTGGCGGTGTTCAGCGGGAAGTTCGCGAACGAGTTGATTCCGGTGTCGCTCAGCAGCTTGAGCGCATCCGGTCCCGAGACGAAGAAGTTGACCATGTGGTGCGTCTGGTCGTAGAGCACGGCCGTCTCGCGCCACGCCTTCTGCTCCCGGCGCCAGTTGGAGAACTCGGCCGGCACGACCGGATAGATATAGGTGCCGAGCTGCGAATCGCGCAGCATCTCGACGGTGTTTCCTCGCTCGTCCAGCAGCTCCTGCAGCGTCCGCGCCATGATTGCCTCGACTTCCTCGTCTGTGGGCCTGCCGCGATGATAGGCGGCTTTTACCTCTGCCCATAGTGGTTTCGCGATCTCAGATTGTCAACAAAATCTTGACCATTTTGCAGCGGGTGTGATTCGCTGAGCCCACGAATCGGCACCGGCGTCGACTCCGGACGCCTGCCGTCACGCGTCGGCTCGACGCCGCCGAACCAAGGAGCGGATATGACTGCAGTCACCCCGGCGTTACTCGTGGTCAGCGCCCACGCGGGCGACTTCGTCTGGCGGGCCGGCGGTGCGATCGCCGCCGCCACCATGCGCGGCGAGCGCGCCACGGTGGTCTGCCTGAGCTTCGGCGAGCGCGGCGAGTCCGCGAGTCAATGGCTGGCAGGAAAGTCGCTGGAGGAGATCAAGGAGATCCGTCGGGCCGAGGCGGAGGCGGCCGCATCCGCGCTCGGCGCCGACATCGAGTTCCTCGATCTGGGCGACTACCCGCTGCGGGAGTCGCCCGAGGCGGTCGCACGGCTGGTCGATGTCTACCGCCGCGTGCAGCCCACCGTCGTGCTCACGCATCCGCTGCACGACCCGTACAACGGAGACCACCCGGCCGCCGCGCGCATGGCGCTCGAGGCGCGAGTACTGGCCCAGGCGATCGGTGTCGCGAACTCGGACGGGTCGTTCCCGACGAAGGAGACGATCATCGGCGCCCCGCCGGTGTTCTTCTTCGAACCGCACCAGCCCGAGCAGTGCGGCTTCGTGCCCGACGTGCTGCTGGACATCACCGGAGCGTTCGACAAGAAGCGCGCCGCGATGGAGTGCCTGCCCGCGCAGAAGCACATGTGGTCGTACTACAGCGATCTGGCGGTGCGCCGCGGCGTGCAGGTCAAACGCAACGCGGGCCCGAACCTCGGCCTCGCCCACGAGACGATGGGCGAGGCGTACATGCGCTACTTCCCGCAGGTCACCGGAGTGCTCGAATGAGCCCGCACGCCGTCGTCACCGACATCGAGCGCGCAGACGCCGACCTGGTCGACGCCTTCGCCGCGCTGGGTTCGGCGACCGTGCACGAAGCGCTCGGCCGCACCGGGTACGCCGGAAGCGCCATCCGCCCCATCCAGCAGGGATCGGCGATCGCCGGCAGCGCCGTCACCGTCCTCACCGCGCCCGGCGACAACCTCATGGTGCATGTCGCCATCGAGCAGGCCCGCGCCGGCGACGTGATCGTCGTCGTCGCCACCGGCCCCTCCCCGTTCGGGCACATCGGAGAGCTCATGGCGACGCAGATGCAGGTCAAGGGAGTACGCGGCTACGTCACCTCCGCCGGGGTGCGCGACACCGCCGAACTGCGCGCGATGGGCTTCCCCGCATGGAGCCGCTACGTCTCGGCGCAGGGGTGCCTGCGCGACAGCCCGGGCTCGGTCAACGTTCCGGTGATCCTCGACGGCGTCATCGTCGAGCCCGGCGACATCGTGGTCGCCGACGACGACGGCGTGACCGTCGTTCCGCGGATGCGGGCGGCAGCCGTTCTCGATGCGGCGCGCTCCCGGGCGGCGCGCGAGGCGACCAACCGCGCGAAGTACGAAGCCGGGGCCAGCTCCATGGACATCAATGGCCTGCGGTCGGCCGTCGCAGAGCTCGGCATCGCCTACGTGCCCCAGGCGGAGCGGCGCGATGCCGACTCCTGATCCGGTGCGGGACGGCATCCGCTGCCTGCTCATGCGCGGCGGCACCTCCAAGGGCGCCTTCTTCCTCCCTGAGGACCTCCCCGCCGACCCGTCTGAGCGGGACGACCTGCTGCTGCGGATCATGGGCAGTCCCGACCCGGCACAGATCGACGGACTGGGCGGCGCGCATCCGCTGACATCGAAGGTCGCCGTCGTCGAACGCTCGAGCGATCCCGATTGCGACATCGACTATCTCTTCCTCCAGGTGGGCGTGGATGAGCCCGTCGTCGCCGATGCGCAGACGTGCGGCAACCTACTGGCCGCGGTCGGCCCGTTCGCGATCGAACGCGGCCTCGTCGCGGCGGATGCGGACGAGACCGTCGTGCGCATCCGCCTGCTCAACACGGGCGACATCGCCGAGTCTCGCTTCGCCACTCCGGACGGGCGAGTCGACTACGACGGCGACGAGGCGATCGCGGGGGTGCCGGGCACGGCCGGCCGGATCGCGCTGACCACCCGCGGGCAGAAGCCGCTGCTTCCCACCGGGGCGCCGACGGACGAGATCGCGGGTCGCCGCGTCACCCTCGTCGACAACGGGATGCCGGTCGTGCTGATGGATGCCGCCGAGTTCGACGTCACCGGAGACGAGAGCCCGGAAGAGCTGGAGTCCCGCGGCGCGCTCCGCGAGCGGATCGAGGCGATCCGCCGGACGGCGGGCCCGCTCTTCGGCCTGGGCGATGTGTCGGCCCAGACCGTCCCGAAGATGTTCCTGCTGTCGCCGCCGCGCCACGGCGGCGCGGTCGGCACGCGTGCGTTCATCCCCGCGCGGGTGCACCCGACGATCGGGGTGCTGATGGCCGCATCCGTCGCCGCCGGCATTCGCATCCCGGGCGCCGTCGGCTCCGCGTTCGCCGTGCTCGACGACGGGGAACAGACGCTCATCGAACACCCCGGCGGCACCTTCGCCGCCACCGTCGCCGTCACCGGCGACGCCGCTTCCGGCTGGCGCGCGAGCTCGTCGTCGGTCCGCACCGCACGAAAGATCTTCGACGGACTCGTCTTCCCGAGACCCCGCCGCTGACTGTCAGAGAGGACACACCATGGCAACGCGCGACAACTTCGACCTCGCACACCTGGGCGGCGTCGAGCTGTTCACCCCGGTCTTCGAGGAGAGCCTGCACTTCTTCCGCGACCTGCTCGCAATGCGGGAGGTCGCCCGCATCGGCGACTCCGCGTACCTGCGCTGCTGGGACGAGTACCAGCTCTACACGCTCAAGCTCACCGCATCCGACACCAACGGCGTGGGCCGCACGCTCTTCCGCGTCACGAGCCCCGAGGCCCTGGAGCGTCGCGTCGCGGCCATCGAGGCGGCCGGCCTCGGCCACGGCTGGCGCGAGCCCGAGGTGGGCGTCGGCCGCTCGTACGAGTTCGAGGATCCCGACGGCCACCTCATGGGCGTCTACTACGACACCGAGCACTACGTGCCCGACGACGAGGACCGCCCGGCGCTGAAGAACCAGGCGTCCGCGTTCCCCGGGCGAGGCGTCAATGCCCGCCGGATGGACCACATCAACTACCTCGCCAGCGACGTGACGAAGGCGGGTGAGTTCTGGCGCGATGTCATGGGCGCCCGCGAGTCCGAGCGGGTGCGGCTGGACGGCGGCGGGTACGCGGCCTGGTGGTTCCGGTTCCAGCAGAAGTCGTACGACGTCGTCTACAGCGAGGACTGGACCGGCGAGCACGGCCGTTTTCACCACTTCGCGCTCGCCCCCGACACCCGCGAGGACATCCTCAAGGCCGCCGACATCTTCCTCGAGAACGGCGTGCACATCGAGTTCGGCCCCTACAAGCACGCCATCAACCAGACGTTCTTCATCTACGTGTGGGAGCCGGGCGGCAACCGCATCGAGCTCGCCAACGCCGGCGCGCGCCTCATCCTCGACCCGGACTGGCCGGTCGTGGAGTGGTCGCAGGCCGAGCGGGCCAAGGGCCAGGCGTGGGGTGCGAAGACTGTGCCGACCTTCCACACGCACGGCACGCCGTTCCTGGCGAACCAGGCCGAGATCGACGAGGCGGCGATGAAGGGCGAGCCGATCCCCGCGCCGCAGAAGCGCTGAGCCCGCTCAGCCCCAGACGGATGCGGCGATGTCGACGACGGCGCGCACCTTCGCCCACTGCTGATCCTCGGTGAGCTCGTTGCCCTCCTCCGTGGAGGCGAACCCGCACTGCGGACTCAGGGCGAGCTGATCCAGCGGCGCGAAGGATGCGGCCTCGTCGATGCGGCGACGGATGTCGTCGGCGCTCTCGAGCTCGCCGGTCTTGGTGGTCACCAGCCCCAGCACGACGCGCTTGTCGCCCTCGGGCAGGAACCGCAGCGGCTCGAAGCCGCCCGCGCGCTCGGAGTCGTACTCGAGGAAGTACCCGTCATACGCGGTGTTACCGAGCAGCTGCTCGGCAACCGGCTCGTAGCCGCCGGACGAGATCCACGTCGAGCGGAAGTTGCCGCGGCAGACGTGAGTAGTGACCGTGAGGTCGGCGGGCTTGCCGTCCAGGATGCGGTTGAGCAGGTCGGCGTAGCGCTCGGCGATGCCGTCGGTGTCGATCCCGCGGGCACGGGCCTTCTCGAGCTCGGCCTCCGAGCACAGGTACGCCCACGCGGTGTCGTCGAACTGCAGGTAGCGCGCGCCCGCCGCGTAGAACGCGTCCAACGCGTCGCGGTAGGCGGAGACGAGGTCGGCCACGATCGCCTCGCGCCCGTCGTAGAAGGCCGCGTCGATGTGGCCGGGCTCCAGCCGGAAGTCCAGCACCGTCGGCGCGGGGATCGTGAACTTCGGCAGCAGACCCGTGCCCTCGGTGATCGCAGCCAGCGAGCGGTAATGGGCGAGGAAAGGGTGCGCGTCCTCGAAACGGATCGGCCCCGTGATCTCGATGCCCCGCGGCTTGGTCTGCACGCCCTGGAACTGGATGCCGTGATCGAGCTCCACGATGTCGACGCCGCCGAGCATCCCGAAGAAGTCGAAGTGCCACCACGAGCGACGGAACTCGCCGTCGCTCGCGACCTTCAGTCCCGCCGCACGCTGCCGGGCGACGAGGTCGACGATCTCCGCGTCCTCGACGGCGCCCAGCTCGGCATCCGTCAGCTCGCCCGACGCGTGGCGCCGACGAGCGGCGGCGAGGCCCGGCGGGCGGAGGAAGCTTCCGACGATGTCGGCACGGAACGGCGCTGAAGTGCTCACGTCGCGATGCTACCGACCCGGCACGGCGTTCGGGCGACTGGCCCGGCCTGAGTTAACCCCCGTGACCGTCCCTCGTGGTGCATCGGATGCGGGGAGGCGTCGCGCACCTCCCCGCATCCGATCAGGAGCGCGCCTGGCCGCGACGCCGCGCGATCACCACGGCGCCGGCGCCGAGCACCAGCACACCTGCGCCGAGAGCGAGCAGCTCCCACGGGACCGCTCCGCCGGTCGAGGCCAAGGTGCCCGCGGGCACGATGGTGATCGGCACGCGCAACGGTTCGAGATCGCCGGAGGCGATCACGAGCGTGTGCGCACCCGCCGGAATGCTCGCCGGGATCGTCGCACGGATCGTGATCCGACCCTCCGCATCCGCGGCGGGAATCCCTGCCAGCACATACGGATCGCTCCGGATCTCGGCGGCGATGCGCTGCCCCGGGGTGAGCCCCGCGACCCGTGCGACGAAGGTGCCACCCTGTTCGAATCGACCGTCACCCACGTCGACCGTCGCCCACGACGACGCGCTCGGCGACGGCGACGGCGACGGCGACGGCGGGTTCGAGGGTGACGACGCTGCAGCGACCGGCGCGGTCGCGGCGGAGACGCGGGATGCCGGACGGTAACCCTCGGCGACAGCCGACACGCGTACCGTGAGGGCCGCGCCCTCGTGCGCCGCCTCGGGCGTGAACGAGGGCGACACCGCCCCCTCGATCGCGACGCCGTCGGCGAACCATTGGTAGCCCAGCGTCGCGCCGGGCGTCGTGCTCGCCGCAGACACCGAGAGCTCGGCACCCACGCGCGCCTCCCCCGTGATCACGGGCGCCTCGAGAACCGCATCCGGCTGTGTGTCGAAGCTCTGCCAGACGCCGGCGTAGTCAACCCGGCCCTGGCTCGGCTTCGACCAGTCGCAGACACCCGTGGGGAAGGCGGCGGTCAGCCGCTCCCACTGCCCGTCGGTCATGACGGGGTAGTCCGCGCGCACCGGCGGGGTCAGCTGGCACTTCAGGACGTCGCGAGAGAGCGACTCTCCCGCGACGTAGCGGGGCTCGGAATGGTACGGGAACAACTGGTTGCAGGTGCTCTGCGTGTTCTCGTAGTCGAGCTGCTCCGAGACGAATCCGTCATCGGTGTAGCAGCCGTCCCCGAGACCCGCGGGGCGTGCGGCGACCGTCCGCGCCCGGTCGCCGAAACCACCCATCGCGACGATGTTGTCGAGCCACTCCTCCAGCTTGTCGAGACCCGCGGTGTACATCGCGCTCGCGTATCCCGCGTCCTTGCTCGTCCAGCTGACGTGGGTGTCGGCGTTGCCGTACGCGTCGAGCATCCGCTCGCGAATGATGGCCGAACGGTACCGCTCGTGGAAGTCGCCGGTCGGGTCGGTGTAGCGACGCATCTCGATCACCGGGGTGTAGGCGAGCCCACCGGTCATGAGATTGATCCGGCCCGTGCGGTACGCCTGCTCGATGGCCTCGATGCTCGCTTCGGAGCGCGCAGAGGTGCGTGTTCCGTCGACGTCCATCCCTCCGGCGTTCTCGTTGAGAGCGACGAACTGCTCGGCCGAGATCGCGCCCGACTGCAGAGCGGCCAGACCGTACTGCACTCCCACGTTGTCGGGGATGACGCGCAGCCCGCGACCCTGGTCATCGACGCCGTAGACGTTCTGCACCATGTCGGCGATCGTGCACCGCAGTCCGTCGGGGTTGGCCTCCGACCAACGGTCGCCGACCGGGACGGCGGCGTTGCAGCCGGCGCGGGGGTTGTCGACACCGGTGAACCAGGTGAAGCCGGTGCAGGTGAACAGCTGAGCATGCCCGGTCACGGCGAGCTTCTGCGCATCCGTCCATCCGGAGCCTGCGGGCGAACCCCAGAATCCGAGCAGGTTCGTGCAGTCGTGTCCGGCGACGGTCGTGGTGCGCTCGTCCGGGTAGCCGATGTCACCCATCACGCCGTCGATGATGCCGGGGTAGTTGTTGGCCAGCAGCAACTGCTGCATCGTGCCGGCCGATCCGCCCGAGCCGATCGTGTACGTGACGGGGCCGACCTGCTCGACGACGTGCTCCTTGACCATCATCGCGGTCTCCGCGCTCGTGACGTCGTTGCAGTTCTGCGCGAACACGTTGAAGGTGGCCGAGGCGACGATGTAGCCGCGCGAGAGGAGCATGTCGTTCTCGACGCCCCCCGTGCTCGAACCCTGCCAGTACCCGACGCCGCACGCACCGCCGAAGGTGTAGGCGAGCTTGCCGTTCCAGCCCGCCGCGCGCGCTGTGTACGTGGGCGCGGGGTCGGCCGGCCCGGCAAGCATCGCCGTCTCGTAGACGGCGCGGTTGATGGTGCCGCGCTCGAGTCGAACGACATACGGCACGGTGCGACCTTCGACAGTCGCAGTGGCGACGTCGCCGGGCGTGGAACCTTCGGTGGGATAGTCCGCCCAGGCACCGCCCGTCGTGCGGTAGCGGAAGCTGACGCGCGCCTCGGCGACGTGACAGTTCTCATCCGTGGGCCCAAGGTTCCACGGCGCCCCGGATGCGGTGCAGTACATCGGATGCTGGGGCCCGGAGAAGACCGGACCGGACGCGGGATGGTTCTGGATCTCGAGGGTCTCGGAGCCTGACGCCGATCGCGCTGTGACCTCACTCGTTCCGAGGGGCAGATCCTCGACGAGTCCGACGAGGCGCCCGTTCACGGCGGTGAACGAGGAGGTGATGTCACGCCCGTCCGCGGTCACGACCGTCGCCGCATCCGCGCCGTCCACCGCGATCAGGGCATCACCTCCCGTGACGGTGTCGGCGCGACCGGAGAGCACGGTGAGCGAGAGATCGTCCGCGGCGGCGGCAGATCCGAGCGGCGCGGCGAGCGCCACCACCACTCCGATCGCGGCTGCGGCGGACGCGAGCATCCTCGCGCGAGGTCGTCGATGTCTGAGCATGCAAGATCCTCCGATGTGACGTCATCGTCATGGGGATGCCTCGTTGCGCCCCCTCGGGGATGAGAGTAGAAGTAATTGTTACGAGCGTCAATGAATCTTTACATAAGGTGTACTCAGGAAAGCCGCTGCGGCCGGACCAGGCGCGCCAACGCGGGATCGATGGCGGCGACGTGCTCCCGCATCCGCTCCTCCGCCGCGGGTCCGAGCGCGTCGTATACGGCGACGAAGGCGTCTCGTGCGCGTTCCCGCGGCCACGCCGGAGGCATGAGACGCATCGGATGGCCAGGCTCCGCGTGACGGAAGGACTGCCAGGCGAGCATGACTGAGGTGCGCAGCACCAGTGCCGCGGCGGGCGAGGTGTCCTCCGCGCCATCGGCGGCGGCGACACGCGTGAGGAAGTCGGCGTACTCGCCCTCCGCCTCGGACAGGTCCCACGCGCGCGTCGGGCTGTCGCCCGCCGTGGCCAACACACCGCGGAGCGTCGAGACCTGCCCGACGCCGAGCGAGGCGAGGGCGTCCACGGCCGCCCCGACGGAATCGAAGGGTGAGATCCACACGCCGTCGTACAGCGGGGCGTACCCCAGCCAGCGCAGCCGAGTGCGGGCGGCGTGGCGCAGGGGTCGCTCTCTCTCGGGGATCGAGAAGAGCACGGCGCTCCACAGACCGTCCCATACCGGATCCGCGCGGCCAAAGTGCTGCAGCCACTGGGCTTCGTCGGCCAGCACCGACGCGCCGCGCTCCGTCAGCGCGTGGCTCGTGCGCCGCCCCGACTTGCTCATGATCAGCAGCCCGCGGTCGGTCAGCCGCGTCAGACTCGCCCGCGTCGCGGGCTCCTTCACCCCGAGATCCGACATCGCGGCCAGCAACGCCCCCGTGGGCAACGGCTCGTCCACGCCCCACCAATAGTCGCCGAAAAGGGTGAGGATCTGGTGCGCCGGCGAGCGTTTGCGGCCGATGCTCACGGTCGGCGCCTGTCGAGTGTCGCTCACCGCCCCATTCTCGCAGTGCGCACCCGCGGATTCGCGTCGTCGCGTGGCGGCCGCGCGGTGGATGCCACCGGAGCTGACGGCGCCTCAGCAATGACCGCTCCGGGGCTGCGACGCCGATAGCGTCCGGCCATGCCCGACACACAACGCCCCGCCGCCCGGCGCCTGCGGCGCGCCCTCCAGGCCCTGGCCGCGAGCGCCGTTGCCGCCGCACTGCTGCTCGCCGCGGCGCCCGCCGCATCCGCCGCCGACACCGAGGTCAACGGACTGACGTACTCCCTCGCCGCCGGCACCGCCGCGGTCACCGGACAGGTCGTGCCGACCTCAGCCGTCGTCATCCCCCGCCAGATCACCGTCGACGGCGACACCTACGTCGTCACCGCGGTCGGCGACAGCGCCTTCGACCGCACCGGCGGCACCGCGCTCACCTCGCTGACCCTCCCGGATTCGCTCACCGACATCGGTTTCGCGGCGTTCCAGAGCAACGCACTCACGTCGTTGGCGCTGCCCGCATCCGTGCGCACCATCGGCGATCAGGCGTTCGCGCTCAACGCGCTGAGCACCGTGACCTTCGACGAGGGGCTCACGAGTATCGGCAGCTTCGCGTTCTCGCAGAACCAGCTGGAACGCGTGACGCTGTCTTCCACCGTCACGAGCCTCGGCTTCGCGCCCTTCGGCGACAACCCGCTCACCGTCCTCGAGCTGCTCGGTCCGCCGCCCACCACGTTCGGCACGATCGCGACCACGCCGCCGGCCACCGCGCTGTACCCGTGGCGATTCGGCGAGGCCCGCTTCGCGGGGGGCTACGCCGAGCCGACGTGGAACGACCTGCCCGCCACCGCGGTGACCACCGTCGCCTTCGACAGCGCCGGCGGGAGCACCATCGGCGCGCAGTCGGTCGTGCTGGATGCGGGCGCCACTGCGACGCGCCCCGCCGATCCCGTCCGCGAGGGGTTCACCTTCAGCGGATGGCGCGCCGAGGACGCCGCCTACGACTTCGCGACACCTCTCACGGGTGACCTCACCCTCACCGCAGAGTGGGACCTCGCGCCCAGCCCCACGCCGATCCCCGCGGTGTCCACTCCCGGCGTCACGGAGCTCGCCCACAGCGGCGTCGACCCGCTCCCCTTCGCGTTCGCAGGAGCCGGACTCCTGGGCGCAGGCGCGGTCGCCGCCCTGCTCGCGCGACGCGCGCGCAGGCACGGGCGAGCGGTCAGTACACGTATTCCATGAGTTCCACGCCGAGCACCCGGAAGGCATCGTGCACCCGCAACCGGTGGGCGATCGAAAGGTCGTCGAAGCACACGAACAGCGCATAGGCGACGCCTGCGCGTGGACCGGCGAGCACGCCGGCCTCGGTACGGATGCCGGATGCCCGCCCGGTCTTGTTGACGAACAGCAGCCCATGCTCGTCGTTGTCGTGCGCGAAGGGATCGAGCCCGGTCGCCGCAGCCACCAACGACAGATCGTGGCCGTGGCTCAGCCACTCGGCGACCTGCGCGCTGACCCCGGCGCTGACCGCGGTGCTGTTCACGAGTTCCGCGAAGAGGTGGGCGTATTCGCGGGCCGCACCGAGCGCCACGTGCGGCGCGTCGTCGGGGCCGCGCGTATCGCGGAAGCTGTCCATCAGAGCGGAGCGGGTGAGCCCGAGCTGCTCGACGCGAGCGCGCACCGCCGGAAGCCCCACCCGTGACATGAGCGCGTTGGCCGCGAGGGCGTCGCCCGACGACGCGGCGAGGAGCGCCACATCGATGAGCGGCAGCGCGGGCGCCTTCAGGTGCTGCCAGACACCCGATACCGCGACGGGTTCGATGCCGGCGCGGTCGATGATCTCCAGCGGATCCAGGGTGCCCGCCTCGAACTGCGCGGCCGTCTCCACGAGGAGGGGCACGACCCCGAGCCCCGCGATCGGCAGGCTGCGGAAGTCGTCGCCGGCGAGCACCGCCGAACCGAGGTCGAGGTCATCGATCCGCACCGACACCTGCGCCCCCGACGCCGCGAGCGCGTCGAGGGCTTTCAGGGTGGAAGTGAACGATCGCCGACCCGCGGCGGCGCGGCGCGGAAGTCGCTTCGCCCCCCGCCGCGAGGGCGGCGCCGATTCCGTTCCTCGAGAGGCCTCGGGAGAGCTGGGCACGGCGCAGGTCCTTCCTACCGGTTCGGGCTCGGGGATGCGGACGAGACTACGCCCGACGGGTCACGGCTCAGTTACCAGATGGTGACGCGCTGGTCGGCGTCCAGCCACAGCGCGTCACCCTCGGTCACGTCGAACGCCTCGTAGAACGCATCGATGTTGCGCACGATCTGGTTGCAGCGGAACTCGTTCGGCGAGTGCGGATCGATCGTCAGCAGACGGATCGCCTCCGCGTCACGGCTCTTCTGCTGCCAGATCTGCGCCCAGCTGAGCAGGAGGCGCTGGATGCCGGTCATCCCGTCGATGACCGGATCCTCCGCATCCCCCAGCGACAGCCGATACGCGCGGATCGCGATGCCGAGCCCGCCGAGGTCGCCGATGTTCTCGCCGATCGTGAGGGCCCCGTTGACGTGGTTCTCCTCCGGCAGCCCCTGCGGCACGAGGGCGTCGTACTGGGCGATGAGATTCTTGGTGCGCTGCTCGAAGGCCTCGCGGTCCGCATCCGTCCACCAGTCGCGCAGCGACCCGTCGCCGTCGAAGCGGCTGCCCTGGTCGTCGAACCCGTGCCCGATCTCGTGCCCGATGACCGCGCCGATGCCGCCGTAGTTCGCGGCCGCATCCCGGGTCTCGTCGAAGAACGGGTACTGCAGGATCGCGGCGGGGAAGACGATCTCGTTCATCAGGGGGTTGTAGTACGCGTTGACCGTCTGCGGCGTCATGTACCACTCGTCGCGGTCGATGGGCTGCCCCACCTTGCCGAGCTGACGGTCGTGCTCGTGCACGTGCGCGCGACGGACGTTGCCGACAAGATCGGCCGCGTCCAGCTCAAGACCCGAGTAGTCCTTCCACTTCACGGGGTAGCCGATCTTCGGCGTGAAGGCGTCGAGCTTCGCGAGCGCCCGCTCGCGCGTCTCGGGGCTCATCCACTCCAGCTGCGAGATCGACTGGCGGTATGCCTCGATGAGGTTCGCGACGAGTTCATCCATGGCGGCCTTGGCGGTCGGCGGGAAGTGCCGCTCGACGTAGACCTTGCCGACCGCCTCGCCCAGCGCCGCCTCGACCAGGCTGACAGCGCGCTTCCAGCGCTCGCGGTTGGCAGGAACACCGGTGAGCTGCGTGCCGTAGAACGAGAAGTTCTCTTCCACGAACGAGTCGGGCAGGAACGCCGCGGCGGCGTGCACGATCCTGAAGCGCAGCCACGCCTTCCAGTCCTCGAGACGCTGTTCGGTGAGCACCGTGCCCAGCGCTTCGACGAAGCTCGGCTGCGACACGACGATCTCGGCGAACGCGTCCGGATGGTGCGGGGCGACTCCGTCGAGCCAGGGCGCGAGGTCCACGCCCGCCATCGCCACGACCTCATCCCACGTCTTGAGGTTGTAGGTGGCCACGGCGTCGCGGCTGCGGACGTTGTCCCAGTGGTGCGAGGCCAGCTCCGTCTCCAGCGCCACCACGCGCTCGGCGGCGTCCGCCGCATCCGCCACCTCGGCCAGCGTCAGGATGCGCTCGATGTGGTGGCGCAGCGCCTGGCGGGTCTCCTCGAACGAGTCGAGGCGGTAGTAGCTCTCGTCCGGCATCGACAGGCCGCCCTGGATGAAGAAGGGCAGGTAGCGCTGCGGATTGCCGGGATCGGGCTCGACGTAGAGCTCGACGATGCCGCCGATGCCGTCGCGCTCCAGCTCACCCACGAGCCGGAGGAGGGAAGTGATGTCGCTCACCGCATCCACCCGCGCCAGCTGATCGGCGAGCGGCTCGGTGCCGCGCTCGGCAATGCGCTCGGTGTCCATGAAGCTCGCGTACAGGTCGCCGATCTTGCGCGACTCGGTGCCCGGCTCGGCATCCTGCGACTCGAGGATGATGGCGCGGACGTCCTTCTCTGCCTGCTCGGCGAGGAGGTGGAAGGAGCCCCAGCGCGCCTTGTCCTCGGGAATCTCGGTCCGGGCGATCCATTCGCCGTTGACGTAGCGGAACAGGTCGTCCTGCGGGCGGATCTCGTTGCTCAGCTCGTCGAGCGCGAGACCGGAACGGGGGGAGTCGGTCATGCGCACAGGATATGCCGCCGGGCTGAGTGGGGGCTCCAGCCGCTGCGACGTGCCGCCGCTTCCCTCCGGCAAACTCCGCGAGACTGCATCTCGAGCACGAGATCACTGCATTTACCCGTGATCTCGTGATGGGGATGCAGTCTCGCGGCCGGAGGGCGTGGAGGGGAGAGCGGATGCGGGGCGTCGGTGAGGGTCAATAGGGTCGAGGGGTGGCGGCGACACTCAATCGGCAGATCCTGAACCTCGCGGCGCCTGCGCTCGGCGCGCTCATCGCGGAGCCGCTGTTCCTCATCATCGACGCCGCGATGATCGGTCACCTCGGCGTCGTGCCGCTCGCAGGTCTCGGCATCGCATCCGCCGTGCTGCAGACGATCGTCGGGCTGATGGTGTTCCTCGCCTACTCGACGACGCCCGCGGTGGCGCGTCGCTTCGGCGCGGGTCAGCACGGCTCGGCGGTGACCGCCGGCATCGACGGGATGTGGCTGGCCCTCGGCCTGGGCTTCATCCTCGCCGTGGTCGGGTACCTCACGACCCCCACGCTCGTGGGTCTGTTCGCGCCCGCGGCGGACGTCGCGGCGGAGGCGGAGGCGTATCTCGGCATCTCGATGTGGGGCCTGCCGGCCATGCTGATCGTCTTCGCGGCGACGGGTCTGCTGCGGGGGATGCAGGACACCGTGACTCCCCTGTGGATCGCCGGCGCCGGCTTCACCGCGAACGCGGGTCTGAACTGGCTGTTCATCTACGGGTTCGGCTGGGGCATCGCCGGCTCCGCGGTCGGAACCGTCGTGGCGCAGTGGGGCATGGTCGCCGTGTACGCGCTGGTGGTGGGACGCCTGGCCCGGCGGCACGACGCATCCATCCGTCCGCGGCGCGACAGCGTGTCGGGCGCCGCGCGCAGCGGCGGCTGGATGTTCCTGCGCACCGTCTCGTTGCGCGCAGCTCTCCTGGCGACGGTCGCCGTGGCGACGGCGCTGGGCACACCGGAACTCGCGGGCTGGCAAGTGGCGTTCACGATCTTCTCGACCGCCGCGTTCGCCCTCGATGCGCTCGCGATCGCCGCGCAGGCCCTCGTGGGCCGCGGGCTCGGCGAGGACGACCCCGCCTTCGTGCGCCGGGTGCTCGGCCGCACTGTCGCGTGGGGCGTGTGGTTCGGCGTGATCGTGGGGGCGTTGATCGGCGGCTTCTCGGGCGTGATCGGCCTCGTCTTCACGTCGGATGCGGCGATCGCCGCACTCGTGCAGCCCGCGCTGATCGTGCTCGCCGTCGCGCAGCCGCTCTGCGGCGTGGTGTTCGTGCTCGACGGCGTGCTCATCGGCGCCGGCGACGGCAAGTACCTCGCCCTCGCGGGGCTTGCCAACCTCGTGCCGTTCGTTCCGGCCCTCCTCGTGGTGATGTGGGCGGGCGCCACGGGGGCGGCGGGCCTGGCCTGGCTCGCCGTCGCCTTCTTCGGCGTCTACATGCTGGCGCGCGCGATCACCCTCGGCTGGCGGGTGCGCACGGGAGCCTGGATGCGCATCCCCGCCTGAGCACCCCGCATCCCGCGCATTGCACCGGCGCTCACCCTGCGTGTCTCAAACGTTCACCCTCACGCGGGCTGTTCTGTGCACAAGTGAGACACGCATGCCCGGACACCCCCTTCGTGTCTTACTTATGCACGAGTGGACCGCGCTCGACGCGCACATGTGAGACACGCAGAGGGTGCGGGGGATGCGGGCACGCACTTCAGCCGCGGCATCCCCCGCCCGCACCGTCCCCAGCGCCAGCAGCCGCCCCAGACCCAGGGCCGGCCCCAGCGCCAGAACCAGCGCCCGGCGGCACCTGCACCGTCATGCCCCCCACGTCAGGATGTGGCATCCGCGCGCATGTCGGGGCAGGTGCCGCCGGGAGTGGTCGCCAACTCGAAGTGCCAGCGTTCGTTGGCGTAGGTCTGGCACAGGCCGTATGCGGCGCCGTGCTCCCCGAGCCAGAGCTGACCGTCGAGCGGCCCGATGTCGACGGCATCACCCGTCACGTGCTGCGAGGCCTCCGGAGCCGCCACGAAGCGACGGGCGGTCGCCTCGTCGCCGTAGTAGCGGATCGCGTCACCGAGAAGCCATCGCTGGTACGCCTCGCTGCGCCAACCGCTGGAGATCAGCAGCGCCACACCATCGTCGGCCGCGTCGGTCGTGGCGGCGCGCATCGCGTCGCGCAGCCCCGCATCGAGCCCGGCGATGGCGGGCAGGTGATCGTCGGCGACGGTGACGGCCTGGTCGCCCCGGATGAGCCCGCTCGCCTCGTCGGGCGCGAACGACCCGTCCGCGGTGAGCACGGCGCGCAGCCACACGCCGGCGAGCGCGGCGAGCAGGATCGCGGCGACCAGTCCCAGGACGGCGAACGCGAGCCGGTGGGACCGCGCCGGAGCGATGGCGGATGCGGGTGCGACGGAACTGTGCATGCCCACATCCCATGCGGGTGGGTGTTATCACAGCGTCAGCACAATCGGATATGTCCGCGATATGTACCCCCACCTAGACTCGCGGCATGCGGGTGCTGATCGTCGAGGACGAGTTGTTCCTCGCCGAAGCGATCCGCGACGGGCTGCGCCTCGAGGCGATCGCCGCCGATATCGCCGGCGACGGCGACACGGCGCTCGAGCAGCTCGCGGTCAACTCCTACGACGTCGTCGTGCTCGACCGCGACATCCCCGGCCCCAACGGCGACGAGATCGCCCGCCGCCTCACGACCGAGGCCGCGGCGCCCCGCATCCTCATGCTCACCGCCGCCGACCGACTCGACGACAAGGAGACCGGCTTCGCGAGCGGCGCCGACGATTACCTCACCAAGCCGTTCGCACTGCGCGAGCTCGTGCTCCGGCTGCGCGCCCTGGGGCGCCGGCCCGCCGCGGGCGCGCCTCCCACGGCCGAACGCGCGGGGGTGACCCTTGATCGGTTCCGGCGCGAGGTCTTCCGCGACGGTCGCTACGTCGCCCTCACCCGCAAGCAGTTCGCGGTGCTCGACGTGCTGATGAGCGCCGACGGCGGAGTCGTCAGCGCGGAGGACCTCCTGGAGCGCGCGTGGGATGAGAACGCCGACCCCTTCACGAACGCCGTGCGCATCACGATCTCCACGCTGCGCAAGCGTCTCGGCGAACCGTGGGTCATCGAGACCGTGCCGGGCGTCGGCTACCGGATGCTGCCGTGACGCCCCGGCGCGTCGGCGTATCGATCCGCCTGAAGCTCGCGCTCAGCTACGCCGGATTCCTCATCGTCGCCGGCGGCGCACTGGTGGTCGTCGGGCTTCTCGTGCTGCGCTTCGTGCCCGAGGGCGCGCTGTTCGGCATGGACGGCGACTGGGCACCGAACCGCGCCGACCTGCTCGAGGTCTTCACACGGTACGCCGTCTGGGCGATCATCGCGCTCGTGCTGTTCGGCCTCGTCGGCGGCTGGATCCTGGCGGGCATCGTGCTTCGTCCGCTGCGCCGGATGACGGATGCGCTCGCCCTCGTGCGCGACGGCCGCCTCGACCATCGGGTCGCGCTGCCCGGACACCGCGACGAGCTGACCGAGCTGGCCGACACCCTGGACGCGATGCTCGACCGCATCGAGCGCACGCTCGACGAGGAGCGACGATTCGCCGCGAACGCGTCACACGAACTACGTACGCCTCACGCCGTCATCCGGACGCTCGTCGAGGTGGCGCAGGCGGATCCCACGGGACGCGACGTCGATGTGACGCTCGCCCGCATCGGCGCGACGAACGACCGCGCGATCGAGGCGACGGAGGCCCTGCTCACGCTCGCGCGGGTGGGTCGCGGTGCACCCCTCGCCCTGCAGCGGGTGGACCTGGCGGCGGTGGCCGAGACGGCTCTGGCGGACGTTCGCCCGGATGCGGAAGCAGCCCGCATCCGCATCGACACCGATCTGCGGCCCTCCGTCGTCACCGCCGACGAGGCGCTCCTCGTGAGACTCGCCGCGAACCTTCTGCGCAACGCCGTCGTCCACAACGTCGACGACGGCTGGATGCTGGTGCGCGTGCGCGAGGGCACGCTGATCGTTGAGAACGGCGGCGAGCAGCTGACGCCCGAGGTCGCCGCGACCCTCATCGAGCCCTTCGTGCGCGGCGCTGGCCGCACCCGCGGGACACACGGTCGTTCCGGGGCGGGCCTGGGACTCGCGATCGTCGCCTCGATCGCGCGCGCGCACGGGGCGATGCTGGCCGTGGCGGCACGACCCACCGGCGGACTGCAGGTCACGGTTCATCTGCCGCGCTGAACCGATCCGATCGCGCGGATGAGCGTCACCGTGATCACGCCGATCGCGCCGCCGCAGGTGTTCCAGAGCACGTCGCCCGCGTCCGGTACGCGGCCGGGGATCGACTCCTGGACGATCTCGACGAGCGCCGACAGCACGAATCCGGCGACGATCGCGACCGGCCATGCCCGACGCGGCAGAAGCAGCGCGAGGGTCGCACCCAACGGAATGAACAACAGGGTGTTGAGCACCTGGTCCGGACCGCCCGGGAGCCACGACATGACGGGCTCGGCGAGATCCTGTAGCAGCCACACGATGCGCCCGCGCAGCGGATGGACGAGGGCCCAGGGCGCGAGTGTCAGCAGCACCACGACGGCGACGGCCACGACGGCGGCGACGAGACGGGCGGGTGAGATGTGGGTGCGAGGCATGCGTCCTCCGAGGTTCGGGAGGATCAGTCCACGTCACACGATGTTGCGGGAGCGTATGCGCCTCAGCGCGCCCACCGCCGACACCACTCGTACATCACGACGGCGGCGGCCGCGGCCGCGTTGATCGAGCGCGTCGAGCCGTACTGCGAGATCTCCACGACCCCGGATGCGGCCGCCACCGCCTCGGGCGAGAGGCCCGGACCCTCCTGACCGAACACGAGTACGCAGCGTTCGGGAAGCTCCGCATCCTGCACGGGGACGGAGCCGAGCACGTTGTCGACGGCGATGACCGGGAGGTTCTCCGCCGCCGCCCACGCCGCGAACGACGCGACGTCGTCGTGATGACGCACGTGCTGATAGCGGTCGGTGACCATGGCGCCGCGCTTATTCCATCGGCGACGGCCGATGATGTGCACCTCGGCGGCGGCGAACGCGTTGGCGCTGCGCACGATGGAGCCGATGTTCATGTCGTGCTGCCAGTTCTCGATCGCCACGTGGAAGCCGTGGCGGTGCGCGTCGAGATCGGCGACGATCGCCTCCATGCGCCAGTAGCGATAGCGATCGATCACGTTTCGGCGATCGCCCGCGGCGAGCAGGTCCGGATCGAAGTGGGCGTCGTCCGGCCACGGCCCCTCCCAGGGTCCGACGCCGTGCTCGGGGGCGGTGTCCGCGGTGGTGTCCTCCGGCTCGCCCGCATCCGTCATCCACCCAGGCTAGCCGCGCCCGCCGGCGCTTCTCACCCATGGGAACAGCACTTTTCGGTGTCCCGAAAAATGAGGTACGGTTTCGGCATGCCGAAAACACTGACCGCCGCGCCCGTGCAGGCGCCCGCGCGTCGGATGGCGTGGCTGCTCGGACCGGCGCTCGTCGCCGGGGTGGCCTACCTCGATCCGGGCAACGTCGCCGCGAACATGACCGCCGGTGCGACGTTCGGCTACCTGCTGGTGTGGGTCGTGGTGCTCGGCAACCTCATGGCCTGGCTGATCCAGTACCTGTCCGCAAAGCTCGGAATCGTCACCGGCCAGAGCCTGCCCGACCTCCTCGGCCGCCGCATCCGCCGCCCATGGGCCCGCCGGCTCTATTGGCTCCAGGCCGAGCTCGTGGCGATGGCGACGGATGTGGCAGAGGTGATCGGCGGCGCCGTCGCGCTCAATCTCCTCTTCGGCATCCCGCTGCTGTGGGGCGGTGTGATCACCGGTGTCGTGTCGATGGTCGTGCTGACGGTGCAGTCGCGCCGCGGCGCCCGCGCGTTCGAGACCGTCGTCATCACGATGCTCATCGTCATCGTCATCGGCTTCTGCACCGGGATCGTCTTCTCGCCGCCCGATGCGGACGGTCTGGTGCAGGGTCTCGTGCCGCGCTTCGAGGGCACCGACTCTGTGCTGCTGGCCGCATCCATCCTGGGCGCGACCGTGATGCCGCACGCGATCTACGCGCACTCCTCGCTGGCGCGCGACCGCTTTCCACTGACGGATGCCGCCCCCGCCGATCGCGAGCGCCGGCTCCTGCGCGCGACACGGTGGGATGTCACGATCGCGATGGCCGTCGCCGGCACGACGAACCTCATCATGCTGCTGCTGGCCGCATCCAGCCTCGCCGGCGTTCCCGGCACCGACTCGCTCGAGGGCGCGTACGCGGCGCTGTCGGCGGGACTCGGCCCCGTCATCGCGACGCTCTTCGCGGTGGGCCTGCTCGCGAGCGGACTGGCCTCGACCTCGGTCGGCGCCTACGCCGGCTCCGAGATCATGAAGGGGCTGCTGCACGTGCGCGTGCCGCTGCTGGCTCGGCGGCTGGTCACCCTCGTCCCCGCCCTCGTCATCCTGGGACTCGGCCTCGACCCGACGCTCGCGCTCGTGCTCAGCCAGGTCGTGCTCTCCTTCGGCATCCCGTTCGCCCTCATCCCCCTCGTGTGGCTGACGGCGCAGCGCGGCCTGCTCGGCACGTACCGCAATCGGATGGCCACGACGGTCGCCGGGGCGGCCGCGTCCGTGTTCCTGGTCGCTCTCAACGCGCTGCTCATCTGGCTCGTCATCACGGGCGGGTAGCCTGACGGGGTGCCCACATCCGCAGCCGTCGACGACTACCTGAAGGTCGTGTACCAGCACACGGAATGGCAGGACGAGCGGATCACGCCCTCGCAGCTCGCACAGCAGCTGGGGCTCGCGCCGTCGAGTGTCACCGAGATGGTGCAGAAGCTCGCCGCTGCGGGTCTTGTGAGCCATCGCCGGTACGGCCCGATCACGTTGACCGAGAAGGGCCTCGCGCGCGCGGCGGCGATCGTGCGTCGACACCGCCTCGTCGAGACGTGGCTCGTGCGCGAGTACGGCTACACCTGGGACGAGGTGCACGATGAGGCCGAGATCCTCGAGCACGCGCTGAGCGATCGGCTGCTCGATCGCATCGACGAACGCCTCGGACGGCCGCGTTTCGACCCGCACGGCGACGCCATTCCTGACGTGCTGGGTCGGGTCGAGCGTGTGCCGTTCGTGCTCCTCGCCGATGCCGCGGCGGGGCACGTGGGCCGCGTGCTGAGGGTCAACGACCGCGATCCCGACCTGCTGCGCGAGCTCGAACGGCGCGGTCTCGACGTCGACCACCGCGTCGAAGTGCTCGAGCCCGCTCCCGACCTACGCGTCCGCGTGGACGGCACCGAGATCAGCATCCCTCCCGCGGCGCACGACGCGATCTGGCTCTCCGCCTGACGCGATCGGATACGGCGCCCGCCGCGTTCAGCGGCGGGCTGCCTCGAAGGGCCATCGCATCCGCGTGGCCGCCTCGCACATGAGCCACAGCCGTTCGCCGATGGCCGGCTCTCGCAGGAACGCCGTCGGCTGCGCTGCTCGGGGCTGCCCGGTCACGATGCGTCCGGGACCCCACATCTCGCCGCCTTCGACGTCCGGGTCGACGAGTGCGCGCACGAGCGGCCAGGCGCCGGCCTCCTTGGACTGCGTGAAAGGAGCCTGCAGATTGTCGAGGAAGCGCCCCCAGCGGGACGGCTCGTTGACGCCGCGGATGCCGACGGTGCGGCCGCTCGTGGAGTAGCCGGGGTGGGCGATCACGCTCGTCACGGGAACGCGGGCCTCACGCAACCGCCGGTCCGCCTCGAGGCCGACCACCGTGGTGACGGCCTTCGACTGCACGTATGCGCGCCAGGGCGAGTAGCGCTCGACGAGCTGCGGATCGGTGGGGTCGTACTTCGAGATCGAGGTCGACATGCTGCCGAGCCACACCATCCGGCCGCGACGGGCGGCAAGCGTGGTCAGCAGCGCGCCCGCCAGGGCGAAGTGGCCGAGCGCGTTCGTGGCGAGCACGAGCTCGTTGCCGTCGCGCGTGGTCTCGCGCTGCGCGGGCGGATGCACGATCCCGGCGTTCAGCAGCAGGCCGTCGAGACGTCCGCGCTGCCGGACCGTGGCGGCAGCGGCGCGCACCGAGCCGAGATTGCTGGTGTCCAGCAGCAGCGTCTCGGCGGTACCGGTCGCGTGCGGCAGTCGCGCCGAGACGGCGGCCCGGGCGGCGGCGAGCCGGTTGGGGTTGCGGCCGGTCATGATGACGCGCGCTCCGGCGTTCACGAGCTGCTCACTCGCGAAGTACCCGAGACCCGCGTTGGAGCCCGTCACCAGGTAGGTCCGGCCCGTCAGGTCCGGCAGCCGGTGCGGATTCCAATCCGCCTCGCGAGCGCTCACGCGTACGACCCTAGTGCGCTGCACGAGGTACCCCCTTCACTCTTGAGCGGTCCTTCGCGCCCGGGTAGCCTGGCCGCCCCTCGGGCGCCGCTATGACCTGGCTCCGCAGACTCGGATACCGCCCTCGGGAGCTCTAGGCTGAGGCCATGCGCACGCGCGATGACATCGAATGCTGGCTCACCGACATGGACGGCGTGCTGGTGCACGACAACCAGGCGATCCCGGGGGCGGCCGAGCTGCTCGCGCAGTGGCGCGACACCGGCACACCCTTCCTGGTGCTCACGAACAACCCGATCTTCACCCCCCGCGATCTGAGCGCGAGACTGAAGCGCTCGGGGCTGGATGTGCCGGAGGAGCGGATCTGGACGTCGGCGCTGGCTACGGCCGAGTTCCTGAAGTCGCAGATGCCCGGCAGCTCCGCCTTCGTCATCGGCGAGGCGGGGCTCACGACCGCGCTGCACGAGGCGGGTGTCGTCATGACCGAGACGCAGCCCGACTACGTCGTCGTCGGCGAGACGCGGCAGTACTCGTTCGAGGCGATCACCCAGGCCATCCGCTTCATCAACGCGGGCGCGCGGTTCATCGTCACCAATCCGGATGCGACCGGCCCCACCCCGAACGGCATCGTGCCGGCGACCGGATCGTTCGCCGCCATGATCACGAAGGCCACGGGCAAGGAGCCGTACGTCGTCGGCAAGCCGAACCCGATGATGTTCCGCTCCGCGCTCAACCGCATCGGAGCGCACTCCGAGAACACCGGCATGATCGGGGACCGCATGGACACCGATGTCGTCGCGGGCATCGAGGCGGGCCTGCACACCGTGCTCGTCATGACCGGCATCAGCGACCCGGCCGAGATCGAGCGCTACCCGTTCCGCCCCGACGAGGTGCTCACCTCCGTGGCCGAGCTCATCGCCCCCGAGCCCGTCGAGTCGGAGATGCCCGAGGGCATCTGATCACGCGATGCGCAGCGCCCGCTAACGTGCTCGCGCCTGGTTGGCGGCATTGATCAGGTGCGACACTCGCAGCGCGAGCGTGTACCTGGTTTCGGCCGGAAGCGTTCCGGGATCGTGAAGAGCGGTCGTCACCTCTTCCACCGGCACTTCCGTCAATCGGCTGATGTTCTGCACCGTGAAGCCGCACTCACCCGTCAGAGCTTCCAGCATCGCTCGGAGATGCTCGTCGTCGGCGACATCCGAGCCGTACGCCAGATACGCGACCAGGGTCGAGACGCGCGTGTTCTCCTCGGGCGAAAGCGAGGGCTCCTGCGAGGAGAGCCCTGCCGCCCCACTGCTCGTGAGGAACGCCGTGATTCTCTCCGGCGCGATCCGCGTCACAGCCTGCAGAGCGTGCTCTGAGATACGACCCTCTGCGATGAGCCGCCTGGCGTCCGCCGCGACGTCGTGCCCGTGAACCGTCATCCATCCATGATGGCTCCGGTCCGATCACTCCGGAACCGGACTTCCCCACGTGTCTCATGGAGTGGGATGCGGCGATGGCAAAGAAGATCCCCCGGCACCCATAAGCGCCGAGGGATCTTCTCGTCGGGGATCAGTTGTAGAGCATGCTGAAGCCGTAAAGCTTGTCGGGGCCCCAGTAGCCGCACGCGTCGCCGGCGTAGACCTGGTGACCAGAGGCATTGATCGCCCACCCGGTCGCCTGCTCGACGACCTGACAGATGCCCTTGGTGGGGAATCCGTACAACGTGACCCTGTTATCGGCGGCGAAGGCGGGAGCGGCCGCAGCGACACCGGCTCCGGTGAGAGTCGCGGCGGCGAGGAGGCCGGCAGCGAGGCGAGTGCGCTTCTTCATGTGCGTGTCCTTTCCGAGGGGTGCCCCGGAAGGATGCCACGCGGCCCACAGACAGCGCAGAGATTATCCACAGCTCGGCCGCGCGTCAGTCCTCGTCGCGGTCGCGGCGGCGGATGCGCGCCCACTGCAGGATGAAGGTCACGAGCGAGCCCGCCGTGATGACGAGCGCGACCAGCAGAACCGCGGTGCGGTCGTCCATCACTGCGCGGGAAGACCCAGATCGTCGAGGTCGATCGCGGCGAGCCACTGCAGGCCCTCGGCTTCGACGGCGGCCTGAGCTCCGGTCTTGCGGTCGACGATGACGGCGACGGCAACGGGCTCGGCGCCTTCACGGCGCAGCGCCTCGACCGCCTTCAGCGCAGACTGGCCGGTCGTGGAGGTGTCTTCGACGACCACGACGCGCTTGCCCGCCACATCCGCGCCCTCGATCTGACGACCGCGGCCGTGGTCCTTGGGCTCCTTGCGCACGACGAACGCGTCGAGCGGCGTGCCGGCGTGCACGGATTCGTGCATGACCGCGTTGGCGATCGGGTCGGCACCGAGGGTGAGGCCGCCGACGGCGACCACGCCGTCCACGTCGCGGATCAGATCGAGCATGATCCGGCCGATCGCGGGGGCCGCCCGGTGATCGAGCGTCAGCTTGCGCATGTCGACGTAGTACGACGCCTTCTTGCCGCTGGAAAGGGTGAAGTCGCCGTGGAACACGGCCTCGGCGCCGATCAGCGCGATGAGCGCCTGGCGGTCGGATTCGAGTTCGGGAGTGGATGCGGCGGTCACACCGTCGAGTCTAGGGGCGAGGACCGATCCGCACCGCGGGCGTGCGCGGGAGGAAAGGACGGGGCCACGCGCCGAGGGCGAGCACCGCGAGCACGGTCTGCACGAGGCCGGTGACGAAATAGACGCCGTGCAGCGGCGACCAGACCAGCAGCATCGCCAGTTCGACGAAGATCCAGATCATCATGACGAGCCCCGCAGCCGCCTGCAGCCCCCACGCCAGGGCGTAACGCCGGTACTGCGCGATGACGGCGAGCGCCTGCGCCCCGCCGACGACGACACCGAGGATGATGCCGGGCCAGAAATACGTGGCGAACGGTGTGGCGTCGAGCCACTCGAGAGGCAACCCCATGCCACCGCCCACGGTCAGCCCGATCATCCCCGCCAGCGCCGAGGCGAGGTTGAACCACGCCACGACCAACAGTGTGACGCGAAGCGCTCTGGGCACCGTCATGGGCGCAGGCTACGCCGCAGCGCACCGCATCCGGCCCCGTGCGCGCCGGGACTAACACCGAGCACGATAGCGTCCGATGGTGCACCTCACCCTGACACCGCCCACGGCCGACGAGTTCGCCGCCCTCTACGCGAGCACCGGATGGGGCGAGCGCACGGCGCAGCAACTGGCCGCCGCGCTGGCTGGCAGCTGGGTCGTGTGCTGCGCTCGCGATGAGGCGGGCTCGCTCGTGGGCATGGGACGCCTGATCAGCGACGGCGTGCTGCACGCGTTCGTCACCGAACTCATCGTGGCGCCCGAGGCGCGAGGAGGCGGAACGGGAGCGCTCATCCTCGATGCGCTCGTCCAGGAGTCACGGCGACGGGGAGTCGAGGACGTGCAGCTGTTCGCCGCCCGCGGCCGGACCGCCTTCTATGAGCGCAACGGATTCACGCCTCGACCGGCCGATGCGCCGGGGATGGACCTCGCCTGAGCCGCGGGACGTGCTCAGGCGAGGTCACACCGCTCAGGAGCAGGTGTAGGTGACGCCGTCGACGTAGTGCGTTCCCGGTCCGAGGTCGGCGCACTGCGAGATGAGGTTGGCGAAGACGGCTCCCAGACTGATCGCCACGATGATGCCGATCACCAGGAAGACCGCGCCGAGGATGATGCCGATGAGCGCCGGGGTGTTCTTGTAGCCGGCCTTCTTCGACTGCGAGTAGGCGACGATCGAGAGGATCAGGCCGATCAGGCTCGCGAAGAACGAGACGATCAGGCCCACGATTCCGAGGGTCTTGCCGGGGTAGGAGCCGTTCGGAGCAGCCACGGGCTGCTGCGGCGGCTGAGACATGGGGGGCATGGGCTGGGTCATGATGCTCCTCTTTCGGGGTTCGACTTCAGGGTTCGACGGATGAGGGGACGAGCGGGATCAGCCGCCAAAGAGGCGGCCGAAGAACCCCTTCTTCTTCTCCCAGCCGTTCGCGGCGAGGAAGTCGAACAGGGGCTGCGTGATGCGGTCCGTGTCGAAGGACCAACGGGCGGAGGTGCCTTCGCCCTCCGGGGTCGTCACGCGCGTGCCGGCGACGAAGCTACGGGTCATCCGCGACTGCTTGCCCTTGAACGTGGCGGTGCTCCCACCCAAGTGGAAGGACCCGTCGGTCGAGAACCCGCCGGATGTCTTCGAGGTGGTCTGCGTCTCGTCCGTGTCGAACGTGCCCCCGTCCTCATCGAAGGTCACCTCGATGGAGTAGGCGTCGTCGATCTGACCCGCCCCGAGGAGGGCGACGTACTGCACGTCGGCGATGTCCCAAGTGCCCTGGATGCGGTCGCCGACGGCGCGGAAGACGAACGGTGAATCGGGAGAGTTCAGCTCGTCGACACGAGTGAGCAACTCGGCAAGCGGCGTGCGCATGCCAGGAAGATACCCCGCCGCCGTCAGGCGCGATTCACCGCTGTGGACAACCAGTCCAAAGGTGTAGAGTTCATCGGCCTCCGGGATGCGGCGTCGGGCCCGGGTTCTAGGCTGGAGGCATGCGCCTGGCCACCTGGAACGTCAACTCGATCCGCGCACGCGTCGTTCGCACCGTGGAGTTCTGCGTCCGCGAGAACATCGACGTGCTGGCCATGCAGGAGATCAAGTGCAAGCCGGATCAGTTCCCCTATGCGGCCTTCGAAGAGGCCGGCTATCACGTCGTCGCACACGGCCTGAACCAGTGGAACGGCGTCGCGATCGCCAGTCGTGAGCCGATCACCGAGGTCGAGACGGCCTTTCCGGGCATGCCCGGGTTCCTCAAGGGGCACGAGGGCCCCGACCTCCCGCAGGAGGCCCGCGCCATCGGCGCCACCATCGACGGCGTGAGGGTCTGGAGCCTGTACGTCCCCAACGGTCGCGGGCTCGACGATCCGCACTACCTCTACAAGCTCGACTGGCTGGCCGCGCTGACGGGATACACCCGCGAGACCCTCGCGGCGACCCCCGATCTGCCGCTCGCCCTCGTCGGCGACTTCAACATCGCACCGACCGATGCCGACAACGGCGACCCGACCGTCATCGAGGGCGTCACCACGCACGTCTCACCTCCCGAGCGCGAGGCGTTCCGCGCCCTGCTGGATGCGGGCCTCAGCGACACCGTGCGCCCATTGGTGCCCACCGGTTACACGTACTGGGACTACAAGCAGCTGCGCTTCCCCCGCAACGAGGGCCTGCGCATCGACTTCATCCTCGGCTCGCACGCCTTCGCGGACGCCGTCGCGGGCGCGGCCATCCACCGCGACGAGCGCAAGGGCGAGATCCCCAGCGACCACGTTCCCGTCGTGGTCGACCTGGACTTCGCGGGCGACGAGGACGACGACGACCGCCCCATGATCTTCGGCTGACCGCATCCGTTCCCCTGTCCCAGATCGACGCCGCGGCGTCGATCTGGGACAGGGGGACGGATCAGTCCGCGTCGTCGGCGAGGTACAGGAAGCCGAGGGAGTTGCCGTCGGGGTCGTCGAGATCACGCGAGTACATGGATCCGTACTCCTGCGGCTCCTTCGGCTCGGTGCCCCCGGCAGCGATCCCGCGCTCGACGATCGCGTCCACCGCTTCGCGCGAGTCGAGCGAGAAGGAGACCGACACCTGCGCGCTGGTGCGGGAATCGGCGATCGGCTTGTCGGTGAACGACGCGAAGAAGTCCCGCATCAAGACCATGAAGAAGATGTTCTCGTCCCACACCACGCACGCCGCGTTCTCGTCCGAGAAGTCGGGATTGATGTCGCAGCCGAGCGCCCGGTAGAAGGCCTTGCTGCGCTCGAGATCGGTGGTGACCAGGTTGATGAAGACGCTGGTGGAGGCCATGCCGTGCCCTTCGATCGGCGAGGCCGATCGCCGCGCTCTGGGTGGATGTTCGCACCGCCGCCCTGGAGCGTCAATGCTCTCCGCCTGACGGGGGATGCCGCATCCGAGCGCCCGCTCTAGGTTGGGAGGATGCTGCCGCTCACGCCCGCGCAACAGCGCGGTGATCTCCTGTTGGCCGCCGCCATGTGCATCGGCGCGCTGATCAGCGCTGCACTCTCCTCCGTCGTCGGCATTTACGGCGAGCACCAGGGCTCGATGGCCGCCGCCGTCGCCTACGCCTTCGTGCTCGCCATTCCGCTCGCGCTCCGCCGACGCTGGCCCGCCACGGTCGCCGTCGTCGTCTGCGCCGCGTACTTCGCCGCCGTGACCCTCCGCGTCCCCGAGATCTACGCAGGCAACATCGCCATGTTCATCGCGATCTACACGGTGGGCGCCTGGTCGCCGCACCGGCGCCGGGCGATGTGGACGCGCATCGGCATCATCGCCGGGATGGCGGTGTGGCTGACGGTGACGATGTTCGTCGATGCGACGAGCGACATCGAGATCGAGGGCGTCTCGCGCGCGGGCGCCTTCTCGCCCTACGTCGCCTCCATGCTGCTGACCCTCCTCATCAACGCCCTCTACTTCGGCGGCGCGTACCTCTTCGGGGAGCGCACCTGGGCGAGCCGGCAACAGCGCGCGCTGCTCGAGGAGCGCACGGCGGAGCTCGAACGCGAACGCGAACGCAGCGCCGAGCAGGCGGTGGCGCTGGAGCGGGTGCGGCTCGCCCGCGAGCTTCACGACGTCGTCGCCCACCACGTCTCCCTCATGGGCGTGCAGGCGGGCGCGGCACGCATGATGCTGAACAAGGATCCGCAGGCGTCGGGCGAGACGCTGGCGCGCGTGGAGGAGTCGGCTCGCTCAGCGCTGAGCGAGCTGCGGCATCTGCTCGAGACGCTTCGGACGCCGGGCGACACCAACGAGGAGACATCCGTCGGTCTGGAAGGGCTCGAGAAGCTGGTCGCCGAGGCGAGCGCGGCGGGGGTCGCCTCGCAGCTGCGCGTCATCGGCGAGGAACGCGATGTGCCCGATACGGTCCAGGTCAACCTGTACCGGATCGCGCAGGAGGCGCTCACCAACGCCCGCCGTCACGCCGGGCCCGGCGCGCGCGCCGACGTGCGCCTGCGCTACGCCCCCGAAGGGGTGGAGCTGGAAGTCGCCAACACCGGCCGGCCGGTGGCCGAGATCACCCCCGGCATGGGCCTGATCGGGATGCGGGAGCGCGCCGCCGCATCCGGAGGCACGATCGAGGCGGCGGCCCGATCCAGTGGAGGATTCGTCGTGCGCGTTCGCGTTCCCCTCACCCCGCTCGTCACGGTGGACGCCCGGTGAGCGGCCGCATCCGGGTCGTCCTCGCCGACGACCACGCCATGATGCGGGCGGGCTTTCGCACCATCCTGACCCTCGACGATCGCATCGAGGTCGTCGGCGAAGCGGCGACGGGCGCCGAAGCGATCGCGCAGGCCCGCGCCCTGCATCCCGACGTCGTGTGCATGGACGTGCAGATGCCCGACCTCGACGGGCTGGAGGCGACGAGGCAGATCATCGCCGACCCCGACATCCCCTCGGCCGTGCTGGTGGTGACCACCTTCGATCGCGACGACTACCTCTTCGCTGCTCTCGACGCCGGCGCGAGCGGGTTCCTCCTGAAGAACGCCGGTCCCGAGGAGCTCACGGCCGCGGTGCGGGTCGTCGCCGCCGGCGACGCGCTGCTCGCTCCGGAGGTCACCCGGCGCGTCATCGCGCGTTTCGCGAACCCCGCGGTCTCCGCATCCGCTCCGGATCCGCTGCCGGTCTCGAGCCCGCTGACCGAGCGCGAGGAGGAGGTGCTCCACCTCATGGCGGATGCGCTGTCCAACGGCGAGATCGCCGAGCGGCTGTACATCGGTGAGGCGACCGTGAAGACCCACGTGTCCAACGTGCTGGCCAAGCTCGGCGCCCGCGACCGGGTGCAGGCCGTCGTCCTGGCCCATCGCCACGGCCTCGCCTGACCCCGCCCCCCTCTCTTCGTCCGAGTTGCGTCGCATCCGCATGTGCGGCATGCGCCCCGACAGGTCACTCCTGCCCCGCGCGTCGTGCAGATGTCGCCGTACCGCCCGCGCGGACACGGCTTCGTCTGGCGCGCATGCGGAGACATCTGCACGGCGAATGGCCTCACCGCCGCCCCATCCGCCCCGGCAGACAACTCTCGCCCCACGGGTCGTGCAGATGTCGCGCGACTCCACCAGATCGGCCCACCCCCGGGTCCCGCGGGACCCTCGGCCGGAAGGTGCTCCGCCGGAAGGGGGAGGACGCGAACCCCTCCGGGGAGGGAGGTGCGCGGGGATGCTGCGGACGTAACGTCGGAGCACGGACCAAGGAGGACGCATGCTGCGCCTGTCAGGAGTGACAAAGAACTACGGCACACGCCGGGTGCTCGACGATGTCGGGTTCACCGTCGAGAGCGGCCGACTCACCGGCTTCGTCGGCGGCAACGGCGCCGGCAAGACCACGACAATGCGCATCGCGCTGGGTGTGCTCGCGGCGGATGCGGGCACGGTCGAGATCGACGGCACGCCCATCACGAGCGAGGACCGCCGCCGCTTCGGCTACATGCCCGAGGAGCGGGGCCTGTACCCCAAGATGAAGGTCGGCGAGCACATCGCCTACCTCGCCCGCCTCCACGGCTACAGCAAGGCCGCGGCCACCGCGAACGCCGAGAAGCTGCTGGACCGCCTCGGACTCGGCGAGCGCCTCGGCGATACGGTCGAGACCCTCTCGCTCGGAAACCAGCAGCGCGCGCAGATCGCCGCGGCCCTCGTGCACGAGCCCGAGGTGCTCATCCTCGACGAGCCGTTCTCGGGCCTGGATCCGCTCGCGGTCGAGGTGGTCGCGGGCGTGCTCGCGGAGCGCGCCGCGGCGGGCGTCGCCGTACTCTTCTCGTCCCACCAGCTCGACGTCGTCGAACGCCTCTGCGACGACCTCGTCATCATCGCGGGCGGCACGATCCGCGCGGCGGGCGGTCGAGAGCAGCTCCGCGCCGAGTACAGCTCGCCCCGCTACGAGCTCGTCACCGGCGGCGACCTGGGCTGGCTCCGCGACGTGCCCGACGTCACGGTCGTCGAGCTCGCCGGCGGTGAGGCCGTGTTCGAGGCCTCCCCCGACGTCGCCCGCGCCGTCCTCTCCCGCGCGGCGGCGTCCGGCGACGTCGACGCCTTCTCGCCGCAACGCCCCACTCTCACGCAGATCTTCCGGGAGGTCATCCGATGAACGCGCACGTCCCCACAGCCCCCACCACCGCGCAGAGCGTCTGGCTGGTCGCCGAGCGCGAGATCGGCTCCAAGCTGCGCAGCAAGTCGTTCGTGATCTCCACCGTCATCCTCTTCGTGCTCGCGCTCGGCGCGGTCGTCTGGGGCGGGTTCACGGCGAGCGACACAAGCGGCATCAAGGTGGCCGTGACACCGGCGACCGCATCCGTCGTCGCGGGTGCCTCAGGACTCGACGTGACGGATGCGGACTCCTCCGACGCCGCCATGGCGCTGGTCACCGACGGCACCGTGGAGGCGGCTCTCGTCCCCAGCGCGGACGTTCCGGATGCGACCGCCTCGGGCGCGTTCGACTACACGATCGTCGGCAAGGACGATCTACCCTCCGGGCTGCTCCCGCTCCTCAGCCAGTCGCCGCCGGTGCACCTGCTCGACCCCTCGAGCACCGACTTCCTGCTGCGGTACTTCGTGGCTCTCGGATTCGGCATCGTGTTCTTGCTGGCCGCATCCACCTTCGGCGGCACGATCGCGCAGTCGGTCGTCGAGGAGAAGCAGACGCGCGTCGTGGAGCTGCTGATCTCCGCCATCCCGGTGCGGGCTCTCATGGCCGGCAAGATCATCGGCAACACGATCCTCGCGATGGGTCAGATCGTGGTGCTCGCGGCGATCGCGATCGTCGGACTCTCGGTGACGGGGCAGGACCTCGTGCTCACCGGCCTCGGCGGGCCCATCGTGTGGTTCGCGATCTTCTTCCTCCTCGGCTTCATCCTGCTGGCGGCCCTGTTCGCCGCGGCCGGCGCCATGGTGTCGCGCATGGAAGACATCGGCTCGACGACCGCGCCGCTCACGATGCTCGTGATGCTGCCGTACTTCCTGGTCATCTTCTTCAACGACAACCCGCTCGTGCTGACGATCATGTCGTATGTGCCGTTCTCCGCTCCGGTCGCGATGCCGCTGCGCCTCTACCTCGGCGACGCGATGTGGTGGGAGCCGCTGGTCTCGCTCGTCGTCCTCGCGATCACGTGCGTCCTGGCGATCTGGGTCGGCTCGCGCATCTACAGCCGTTCGCTGCTGCGGATGGGGGCACGCGTGAAGCTGTCGGAGGCACTCTCGCGCAGCTGATCCCCCGTTTCGTCTCGCTCCGCTCGCTCAACGACCGGTAGCCCCCGCGCTCGCTCAACGACCGGTAGGGCCCCGCCGGTCGTTGAGCGACGAGCGCAGCGAGGAGACGAAACGCGACCTCAGGTGCGGTGGGCGGCGCGGCCGCCGTGTCCGCCCATCGCATCGGCCGCGCGCACCTGAGCGAGGTGCGACAGCGCCTGGGGTGTGTTGCCGATCTGGCGGCGAGCCGTGGGGTCGTACTCCTCGGAGAACAGTCCCAGATCGTTCGCGGTCGCGCAGGCGCGGTCCATGAGCGCCTGCGCATCGCCGACCCGGCCCATGCGGGCGTACTGCTCCACGAGCCAGAAGGTGCAGGCGATGAACGGATGCTCCCCGCCCGCCAGCCCATCCACGCCCGTCTGCGTGCGGTAGCGGTTGACGAGCCCGTCGGGCATCAGCTCCGCCTCGATGCGGGCGACCGTGGCTGCCATGCGCGGATCGTCCGGTTCGCAGAAACCCACCTGCGGCAGCAGCAGCAGCGAGGCGTCGACCTCGGTGGAGCCGTAGTGCTGCACGAACGCTCCGGATGCGGGATCCACCCCGTGGGTGTCGATCTCGTCGCGCAGCCGGTCACGCAGCGCCTCCCATTTCGCGACCGGTCCGTCCTGCCCGTACCTGCGCACCGCGCGCACGCCGCGGTCGAACGCTGCCCACATCATCGCGCGGGACTGGGTGAAGCGCTGCGGATCGCCGCGCACCTCCCAGATGCCGTTGTCGGGTTCGTCGATCCGGTCCTCGACGCCGTCGAGCAGCGCGCGCTGCAGGGCCCACGCGAGCGGGTCGTCGGGGACTCCTGCGACGCGGGCCGCCTCGAGCGACACCATGACCTCACCCACGACGTCGGCCTGGTACTGGTTCACCGCACCGTTCCCGACGCGCACCGGCGCCGAGCCCTCATAGCCGGGCAGGCTCGTCAGCTGGCGCTCCGGCAGGTCGCGCTCCCCGGCGACGCCGTACATGATCTGCATCTGCCGCGGATCTCCCGCGATCGCACGGATGAGCCAGGACCGCCACTGCTCGGCGACCTGGAGGAATCCGTGCGCGACGAGCGCCTCGAGGGTGAGGGCCGCATCCCTGAGCCACACGTACCGATAGTCCCAGTTGCGCTCTCCCCCGATCTGCTCCGGGAGCGAGGTGGTGACTGCGGCGACGATCCCGCCGGTGTCCTGGTGGCTGAGGGCCCGCAGGACGAGCAGGGAGCGCACGACCTCGTCCCGGTGCGGTCCGTCGTGATCGATGGATGCGGCGAAGCCGGTCCACCAGGTTCGCGTGTGCGCGAGCGCCGCATCCACGTCCAGCGGTTCCGGCGTGGGCAGGTAGGACGGGTTCCAGGTGGCCACGAGGTCGGCCGTCTCGCCCGCGGCGACGCTCACGCGCCCGCGGTGCGCGCGCCCGTGCGGGGTGAGCGCGACGCCGCGGACGACGAGGGCGTCGGGGCCCGCGATCGCGTGGAGGGCGGGAGCGTCCGCATCCCCCACCTGACGCACCCAGGGGATCGCGCGCGCGTAATCGAAGCGGATCCGCAGATGCGTCGTGAACTCGACGACGCCGCTGATACCGACGATGCGGCGCACGATGTCGACGCGTCCCCCGTCGATGGGCAGGAAGTCGTGCACCTCGGCGATGCCGCTCCCGCTCTCCCACCGGGTCACGAGCACGAAGGTGTCGCCGTCGTAGTGCCGGCTCGCGACGGCATCCGCATCCTCCGGTCGCAGATGCCACGTGCCCTGCTCGTTCTCGCCGAGGACCGCGCCGAAGACGGAGGCGGAGTCGAACCGCGGTGCGCAGAACCAGTCGATGCTGCCCTCGCGCGAGACCAGGGCAGCGGTGCGGCAGTCGCTGAGGACGGCGTAGTCCTCGATGGGGACGCTCATGCTCCGATCATGCCGCGTGGCGGGGCCTTCGCCGCGTCCGGCGCGGCAACTCATAGCGGGGACTAACGTGGCCTGCGTGACCGACACCACGCTCGTCATCTTCGGCGCAACCGGCGACCTGACGTCCCGGCTGCTGCTTCCCGCGCTCGCTCAGCTGCTGGATCGAGAACCCGGCCGCACCGTGCACCTGCTCGGGGCCGCCCGACGCGAGCTCAGCGACACGCAGTGGCGGGACCTGCTGAAGGCAGGCGTCGGCGACGGACACGGGGAGGCGGTGGACCGTCTCGTCGCGGACGCGCGCTACATCGTCGCCGATCCGACCGACGCCAAAGACCTGAAGAGCGTGCTGGATGCGGTCGAGGGTCGCCCGGTGTTCTACTTCGCCGTCCCGCCCCAGGTCGCGAAGGCCGCGTGCGAGCAACTCGCGGGCATGGACGTCCCCGAAGGGCTCACTCTCGCGCTCGAGAAGCCCTTCGGCACGGATGAGGCGAGCGCCCGATCGCTGAACGAGACCCTGCGCCGCGTGGTGCCCGAGAACCAGATCTTCCGGGTCGATCACTTCCTCGGCCGCTCCACCGTGCTGAACGTGCTGGGTCTGCGCTTCGCCAACCGGCTGTTCGAGCCGGCGTGGTCGGCCGAAGACGTCGAGGCCGTCGTCATCCGCTTCGACGAGACGCTGGGGCTCGAGGATCGCGCGGGCTACTACGACCAGGCGGGCGCCCTGATCGACATGATCCAGAGCCACCTGCTGCAGGTGATGGCGATCGTGGCGATGGAGCCGCCGGCCACGCTGCACGAGACCGATCTGCGCGATGCGACCGCGGCCGTGCTGCGGGCCACGTCACTGTGGGAGGACAACGCCGTGCGCTCGGCCCGCCGCGCGCGCTACACGGCGGGCACCGTCGGCGACGAGGAGCTCCCCGCTTACGCCGAGGAGCAGGGCGTCGACCCCGCGCGCCAGACCGAGACGCTTGCCGAGGTCACCCTCGAGGTGCGCACGGCACGGTGGGAGGGCGTGCCCTTCACCCTGCGCTCGGGCAAAGCACTCGGACGCAAAGACACCGAGATCGTGCTGACGTTCCGACCGGTGCGCCATCTGCCGGCCGGCTTCACCGGACACGCGCCCGGTTCCACCCTGCGATTCTCGCTCGGCCCCGACAAGATCTCGCTCGGCCTGAACGTCAACGGCAACGAGGAACCGTTCTCGCTCGTGCGGGAGGACGTGGAGGTGACGCTCGGCGACGGCGCACTTCTCGCCTACAGCGAGGTGCTCTCCAGCATCCTCGACCAGGATGCGGCGCTCGCCGTGCGAGGCGACGCGGCCGAGCAGTGCTGGCGCATCGTGCAGCCGGTGCTGGATGCGTGGCGACGCGGCGAGACGCCGCTGGACGAGTACCCGGCCGGATCGGCCGGCCCTGCCACCTGGCCCCGGCTGCCCTGACCGGGTCTCAGGCCTGCAGCACCGCCAGGACGTTGCCGGCGGGGTCGGTGAACCACGCGATGTCGGGACCGCGCCCGTCGCCGCGGAGGATGCCGCGCTCGTCGGTCGCGAACTCCTCGTCGGCGTAGATCTTCGTCTCCACCCCTCGGGCGCGGAGGTCGTCGACGGCCGCGTCGATGTCGGTGACGGGGAAGTTCAGCACGGTGTAGCTCGCGGGCTCATGATTCGGTTTCGTGTACAACAGCACGCGCGCCCCCGACGAGAGCTCGAGCTCCAGGAAGCCCATCGGGTTGTCGACGACCGTGAGGCCGAGCACATCGCCGTAGAACGTGCGGGCCGCATCCGTGTCGTCGATGCTGAAACCGCTGAACGCGGCATCCGGTGTGAACATCGTGATCCCCCTCGATCGTCACGCTCAGCTTGCTCCCACGGGGCGCGGCTGTCGAGGGCGGATGCGGATCAGCGCTCGACGAGCACGCCGTCCTCGTCGGCCCAGACGTGGCGGCCGGGCACGAACACGACGCCCGCGATCTCGACCGGCACATCGACCTCGCCGACGCCGTCCTTCGCGCTCTTGCGGGGGTTCGTGCCGAGGGCCTTCACTCCCAGCGGGAGAGTCGCGAGCACGGCCGCATCACGGACGGCACCGAACACGACGATGCCGACCCAGCCGTTCTCGACCGCGGCGCCGGCGATGATGTCTCCCACCAGCGCGGACTCCAGCGACCCGCCGCCGTCGACCACGAGCACGGCGCCGTCTCCCGGCGTCTGCAGCACCGACTTCACGAGCGCGTTGTCGCGGTGGCAGCGCACCGTGCGTACGGGGCCGTCGAACGCCCGCCTTCCGCCCAGGTCCCGCAGCTGCAGCGCAAGCGAGTCGAGCTGCTCACCCCGCTCGTCATACACATCGGCCGTCGCGATCACCATGCGTCCACGGTAGGGCGTGGGATGCCGCGGGTACGTGGTCGGCGCCGTGAAGTTCTTTCCACATTCACACCCGGCTCGGATCCGGGAACATTCCGCCTCTGTATACCGTTGCATGGATCGGGCCGATGACGTCCCCCCGCATATTCGACCCCCGAGGAGATCCTCATGTCTGACACTCTCGACCGCACCGCACCCACCGACGCGCCCATTCTCGACGTGCTCTCGCAGCGCTGGAGCACCCGCGCCTATGACAGCGTGACCCCCATCGACGAGGACGCCCTGCGCGGCGCGCTCGAGGCCGCCCGCTGGTCCCCCTCGGCCTACAACAACCAGCCGTGGCGCTTCATCGTGGCCCGCCGCGGCACCGAGACCCACGCCAAGGTCGTCGCCAGCATGGTCGAGTTCAACCAGGCCTGGGCCGCCCCCGCAGGCGCACTCGTCGTCTTCATCGCCGAGACCTCGCGCGGCGAGCACCAGTTCCCCTCTGCGTTCTACGACCTCGGCCAGGCCGCCGCGCACTTCACCGTGCAGGCTCACGCCAACGGCCTGTACACCCACCAGCTGACCGGCTTCGACGCGGCCGCGGTCTCCGAGGCCTTCGAGCTCGCCCCCGAGTTCACGCCCTTCTCGATCATGGCCGTCGGCAACCTCGGCACCATCGAGGACGCCCCCGAATTCGCCCGTGACGGCGAGCGCGCTCCCCGCGTCCGTCGCCCCATCGAGGAGTCGGTCGTCGTCAACGACTGACCCCCTCCGCCCCGCGGCACTCCCCGCGCGCGGCGCGCCCGCGTGAGCAGCCCGCCCGCACCCCGTCGCTCCCCTGTCACAGATCGCCTCCCGAGGCTCGATCTGTGACAGGGGAACCGCGCTCCCCCCGGCTCGCCTGTCACAGATCGACGCTCCGCGGTCGATCTGTGACAGGCGAGCTGTCGTTTCGGGGCGAGGCACTCTAGACGCCGCCACATCCGGGCACCAGCCTGCGCCACGTCGACACCGGACGTGCCTATCGTGAGGCATGGTCCCGAGCATCGTCGGAGTGGGCACGGCCGTGCCGGACACCCGACTCACCCAGTCGCAGATCCGCGACCTCTTCCTCGCGCAGCCGGACCTCGACCGCCGGGCGCAGCGGATCCTCGGTGCCGCCTTCGACGCCGCGGCCATCGACACGCGCCACACCGTCCTCGCATCCCTCACCGGCGACGCCCCGCCGGAGGCTCTCGTCGTGCGCGAGGGCGACCGACTCCTGGACCCCACCACAGCCGCACGCAATGCCGAGTTCCGCCGACTCGTGCCCGACCTGTTCGCGCGGGCGGGCCGAGCGGCGCTGGCCGATGCCCGGGTCACGCCCGGCGAGGTGACGCATGTCATCACCGTCAGCTGCACCGGACTGTTCGCCCCCGGCCCCGACATGCTGCTCGTGCGCGATCTGGGCCTGCGTCCGGATACCGAGCGCTACCACCACGGGTTCGTCGGCTGCGCGGCCGCCGTGCCGGCGCTGCGCGCGGCGCATCGCATCGCCGTCGCGCAGCCGGGCGCCGTGGTTCTCGTCGTCTGCGCGGAGCTGTGCTCCCTGCACCTGCGCGTCAGCGACGACACGGAGCAGATCGTCGCCGCGTCCCTCTTCGCAGACGGAGCCGCGGCGGCTGTCGTGACCTCGCGAGAGCACGCGGGGCGCCGCTTCGAGTTGGACGAGTTCCGCACCGCGCTCAGCGACGAGGGTGAGCACGACATGGTGTGGACCGTCGGCGACCACGGCTTCGAGATGACGCTGACTCCCGAGGTGCCCCGCATCGTGGGGCGCGAGGTCGCCGCGGCGGTCGCTTACCTCGACGGCGCCACCGCCTGGGCGATCCACCCGGGCGGACGCAGCGTGCTGGATCGGGTGGCCACCGGACTCGGGCTCACCGAGGAGCAGATGTCCCCGTCCCGCGAGGTGCTGCGCGCATTCGGCAACATGTCCAGCGCGACCGTGCTGTTCATCCTCGACCGGATGCGGCGCGATCCCGCCCTCGTCGACGGCACCACACTGGGACTGCTGGCCTTCGGGCCCGGTCTCACCGTCGAGTCCGGGCGTCTGCTCGTGCGAGGCGACGCGTGAACCTCGCGGAGCGCGATGCGTCGCTCCGCGAGCTGATGGACGATCCGGCGTGCGACCCGCGGCTTCTCGCGGCCACGTACCGCCGCTTCGGTCTCGTGAATCGGCTGGTCGCAGGGTGGGCCGGCGTCTACCGGCGGACGCTCCGTCCGTATCTGGCTGGCCTCGGACGCCCGGCACGCGTGCTGGATCTGGGGTGCGGCGGCGGGGACGTGGCGGCGCATCTGGCCGCGCTCGCCCGGGCCGACGGACTGCGGCTGCAGTGGATCGGCGCCGATCCCGACCCGCGCGCCATCGAGGCCGCGGCGGCACGCACCGCATCCGATGTGTCCTTCGTCTGCACCGACTCCGGTGCTCTGCGCGAGAGCGGGGAGCGCTTCGATGCGGTGATCTCGAACCACGTTCTGCACCATCTGGATGCGGCAGAGCTCGCCGCGTTCATCGACGATTCCGCCGCGCTGTCGACCGGCCTCGTCCTGCACGGCGACATCGAGCGGGGACGCCTGGCGTACGCGCTCTACAACGCCGGCATCCTGCCTCTGGCCCCCGGCACCTTCCTGCGCACCGACGGGCTCCGCTCCATCCGGCGCAGCTATCGGGCGGCCGAGCTCGCGTCGCGCCTGCCCGAGGGGTGGCGCGTGGAGCGCCCGGCCCGCTTCCGGGTGCTGGCCGTCAGGGACGCACGTGCCTGACGTCGTCGTCGTCGGCGCGGGTCCGGTCGGGCTGCTGCTCACGGCGGAGCTGCGCCGGCTCGGGGTGGATGTCACCGCGCTCGAGAAGCGTCCCGGCCCGGGCGACGGCACACGGGCGATCGGCATTCATCCGCCGACGCTCGCAGCACTCGAGGCCTCCGGCGCGACGGCGCGGCTGCTCGAGGACGCCGTGCGCGTCGAGCGCGGTGAAGCACGCGCCGGCGGCCGACTGCTGGGCACGGTCGACTTCCGCCGACTGTCCGCCCGCTTCCCCTTCGTCGCGACCCTGCCCCAACGCATGACCGAGGGCGTGCTGGCCGATCTTGCTGGGCCCGTCGAGCGCGGGGTCACGGTGACCGCCGTGCAGTGCGAGGGCGACCGGATGCGGGTGCGCTCGGTCGAGGGCCGCGAGTTCACCGCGCCCGTGGTCATCGTTGCCAGCGGCTGGGGCGGCCGGGAGCTCGCCTACCGCCCCGCCGCCCTGCGTGTGCACGAGTACCGCGACCGCTATCTCATGACTGACACGGCGCTCACCGCCTCCGACCCGGTGGCGGTGATCCGACTCGACGCCGCCGGCGTCATGGAGTCCTTCCCGCTGCCCGGCTCCGCCCGCCGCTTCGTGCTGCACGACGCGGAAGGGGGCCCGGACGAGCCCGACGCACGACATGAGCGGATGCGGCGCGCGCTGCGCGAGCGCGGCGAGGAGGAGGCCGCCGACCGCATGGAGGTCGTGACCTCCTTCCGGGTGCGGCGCCTCGTCGCCCCGCGCCTGCGGCGGGGCGGCCTCGTCGTCGTGGGTGACGCGGCGCACGAGGTGAGCCCGATCGGCGGGCAGGGCATGAACTTAGGGCTGCTGGATGCGGCGACGCTCGCCCCGCTGATCGCCGAGGCGCTCCGCATCGGCACTTCCTCCTCCGCCGATCTCGAGCGGTGGGAACGGCGCCGCGTGCGCTCCGCGCGGCTCGCGGCCGCGATGGCGAGCGTGAACACCGCACTCGGGCGCCCGGCCGGCGCGGCGGCCCACCGCATCCGCGGTACGGCGCTCGGGATGCTGCTGCGCAGCCCCGTCGGGGCCGTGCTGACGCGCGCCTATGCGATGGGCTTCGACGCCGATGCGCGCTGAGGTTGCTCACAGGCGCCCGCGGCGCGCGAGCCGATCTGACAGCATTCATCCGTGAGCATGCGACGGTTCGGACTCCTCGGCACGATGACCCTGGCTGCGGCGGCGCTCGCGCTGACGGCGTGCACAGCCGCTCCGAGCGCTCCGCCCGAGCCGGCCGGATCGTCCAGCGCGGTTTCGACCGAAGCGCCGGCCACGACCCCCGCTCCCGCCGCATCCGATGACACCGAGGGCCCCGTCGAGAGTTTTCGTGCCTGGTTCGCGGCCACCCGGACCCCCGACCCCGCCGCGGCGTGCGCAGCACTGTCGCCTGCCCTCGCGGAGCGCATGCTCGCCGAGCTCAATCAGAACGGGCTCGGCCTCACCACCTGCGAGGAGATGATCCAGACCACCTCGGAGCTCTACCGCGCCACCGGGCAGAATGCCGACGTCGACGTGCAGGTGCAGTCCGAGACGGCCACCGACGCCACCCTGTTCGTCACATACTCCGGCGGCGATTGCGGCACCGTCGTGATGCACCGCGACGCCGCATCCTGGATCATCACGGACGAGTCGCGGGAGTGCGCCGGGTAGAACCGCTCAGGCGGTGAGCGAGCCGCCCGTCGCCACGAGCTGCGCGGCGAGCAGGAGCGCGGCACCCATCACGAGGCGGAACACGATGCGTCCCGGGCGGCGCGCCCACGCGCACCCCACAGCCACGACCGCCACACCGACGACGACGGCGAAGAAGACCCACGAGACGATCGGCGCCGCATCCCTCGCCAGGCCCAGCCGCACCGCCACCGCACCGCCGATGATCCCGACCCCCGCCAACGCACCCGACCAGCGCGCTCCGATCCGGTGCGGAAGACCGCGGATGCCGGTGCGCTGATCGTCGTCGAGATCCGGCAGGACGTTGGCCAGGTGCACAGCAGCCCCTAACGACGCGCCGGCAGCGCTCGCCCACGGCGCCGCCAGCGCCGGCTCCGCGGCCGACAGGGTCGCGAGGGACGGCAGGAGCCCGAAGCTCACGAGGAAGGGCGCGATCGAGAACGGCGTGGCCTTCAACGGCGCGTTGTACAGCCACGCCGAGGCGATCGTCACCGCCTGAGCGGCGACCAGCCCCCATCCGAGCGGCGCCGACAGCGCCAGCGCGCAGGCGACGGATGCGGCAGCCACCGTCCAGGCGACGCGCAGGCTCACATCGCCGCGAGCGAGCGGCTTGTCGGTGCGGCCCACGGCCCGATCGCGGCCGGCGTCGATCGCATCGTTCGACAGGCCGATCGAGACCTGACCGGCGAAGACGGCGACCGTCAGCAACGCGATGCGCCACGCGTCGAGTCCAGCCGAGACGCCGAGGGCCAGGGTGAGCACCGTGACGATCAGCGCAGGGCCGGGGTGCGTGGACGCCCACAGCGCGCGCACGGTCGCCAGGGCACGGGTCATGCTCCGACCGTAAGCTGCCTCATCCGTCTTGCCTCGCGGCTTGACGACGACGCGCCGCTCATCCGGTCGCGGCGGTCTGCGCCTGGATGCGGGCGATCGCCTCGCCCAGCCGGCCCCGCGCGAGAAGTCCGCCCGCGACCAGCGGGCCCGATGCGTCGCGACCGACCGACGGCAGCAGGCGCAGCGCGGCACGCGTGTCCGGGGTGAGAAGAGCGAGCTGCCCGTCGATCTCGCCGTCGAACGAACCGGGGGTCGCCGCATCCGCCGCCACCGCGGCGTAGGCGGCCGCGCCCAGGGCATGCGCCCCCATGTGCGCGACGCCGGCGGCCTGCGCCGCGGAGCGGGCGGCTGCGATCGCCGCGGCGCCGGTCACCGCATGTGCGGCCCGGCCGGGGACGAAACGCCGCTTGATCTCCCCCGCCGCGTCCAGCTCACCGCGCGCGTACGCACGGGCACGGGCGATCGCATCGCGAGGCCGGTCGTCACCGGGAGCCTCCGCCTCGAACAGGGCGAGCACGCGCTCGGCGCACTCCGCCGCCCAGGCCGCGACCAACCGGCGGTCGGTGTCGTCGAGCGACTGCGGAGAAGGCACCGTTCCTGTCTACACCGCATCCGTCCGTCGGCACACGATCGCACCGACCGGGCGTTCGCCGCGGGTCGCGCGTCTGTGCGTCTCGAGGATGTCGAAACCCGCCCGCTCGAGCCGCCGCTCCAGCTCCGCGGCGGGCCAGCGCCACGCGCCGACGACCGCGTGATCGAACGGTTCGACCGCATCCGCATCGAAGAATCCGAGCACGAGAGTGCCGCCCGGGCGCAGCACGCGCGCGAACTCCGCGAACGGCACGTCGATCGCCGGCGGCGCGTGGTGGATCGTCGAGAACCACGCGAGGATGCCGCTGAGCGCCGCGTCGGTCTCGTCGATCGCGTCGATGGTGCCGACATCGAACCGGATGCCGGGGTGATTCGCTCGGGCCGTCTCGACGAATTCCGGCGCCAGGTCGATGCCCCGCACGTCGAGGCCGCGCTCGGCGAGGTGCGCGCTCCAGTGGCCGGGCCCGCATCCCGCATCGAGGACCCGGCCGTGGATGCCGTCGGCCCAGGTCTCGACCAGCTGGCGGTCGGAGGGGTGCGCGGCTGCCATCGTCCCCAGCACCCGCGTGTACTCGGCGGCCCGCCGGTCGTACGCCTCGGCCACATCCGTCACCCGTCGAGCGTATCCGGGCGCCCCGGCCGTTGAGCGAGCGCAGCAAGACGAAACGAACGCCCGGGGCCGCAGCCCTGCAGGACGGGCACCCCGAATCAGATCCAGCCGCGCTCCTGGGCGCGCAGCAGCGCCTGCTGCCGCGTCTCGAGGTGCAACTTGCCGAGGATCGACGAGACGTGGTTGCGCACGGTGCCCGGCGACAGGTGCAGGGTGCGGGCGATCGTGGCGATGGTCTGCCCCTCGGCACCTGCCCGCAGCACGTCGAGCTCTCGGTCGGTGAGAGGGCTCCGCTCGTCGGCGACCGCATCGGCGGCGATCTCGGGATCGACGTACCGGCGCCCCGCGGCGACCTGACGGATGACGTCGGCGACGTCCTGCGCCGGCCGTGACTTCGGCAGGAACCCGTCGACACCCGCCTGCAGCGCACGCCGCAGCACGCCCGGCCGCGCGTGCCGCGTCACCGCGACGACCCGCGAGCGTGTCTGCTTGCGCACCCTCGCCGCGGCATCGATGCCGTCCAGGCCCGGCATCTCGACGTCGAAGAGGCAGACGTCCGGATGCAGGCGCAGCGCCGCCGCCACCGCCTGCTCGCCGTCGACGCACTCGCCGACCACCTCGATGTCCGGCTCCAACCGCAACAGCGCGGCGAGCGCCGTGCGGATCATGTCCTCGTCGTCAGCGATAAGCACCCGGATCATGCGCTCACCCCCGTCGGCACGCGCGCGTCCAGGACGAACACGTCGCCGTCGAGCTCTGTCACCAGCGATCCGCCCGCCTCGGCCAGACGCGCCGTCATGCCGTCGATCCCCGCGCCCTTCCCCACGGCCGCACCGCCGCGGTCGTTCTCGGCCCGGTACCGCCAGCCGCCGGCGTCCCGCTCCAGCGAGAGCCGGGCGAAGCGGCCGCCGCCATGCTTGAGGATGTTGGTCGTGCTCTCCCGCACGACCGGCCCGAGCGCGTCGCTGGGCGCACCGGCCGCATCCGGGCTCACGGTCAGCTCGACGCTGAGCCCCGCCGCGCGCAGGAGGTCGGCGGCGTTGGCCAGCTCGTCCGGGAGCGGAACGCCGCGGAAGCGCGCGGCCAGCGCCCTCGTACCCACGCGCGCCTCGTCGACCTCGCGGCGCGCCGCGCGGATGTGCTCGAGGGCGGCGGGCGGATCGGCGCTCAAGCGCTCGGCGAGCTCCAGCTGCAGCGCGACGACCTGCAGATGGTGGCCTTGCAGGTCGTGCACATCGCTCGCCAGGCGCAGCCGTTCCTGGGTCGCCGCGAGGTTCGCCTCGGTGAGGCGGGCGCGGTCGAGCTCGCGCACGATGTCCCACCACCAGAGCATGCTGACGACGGTGATCGGCAACGCCACCGGGAACATGAAGAGCACGAAGATCGGACCGTAGACGAGGGTCGCCTCGCCCTCCACCGCCCGCAGGTACTCGATGACCGCGATCACGGCGAGCACCACGGTCACGAGTCCCGTGACCCGCGCGCGCACGCCCCGCGGCCACGGCAGGGTGCACACGAGCGCTCCCACCAGCGCCAGCGGCAGCGTGATGCTGCTGGTCACGAGCCCGATCGCGATGGCCGCCGCGGCACCGAGGGCGAAGGCGGCGAGGCGCATCCACCGGCGGCTTCCTGCCGCATCCGCCCGGAAATAGTCGAGGCCCGTCATGACGAATGCCACGAGCCACGCGACGGCGGCGGCCGCGAACACGACAAGCTCCGTGGCGGGCTCGGTGGCCCAGGTCGGGATGGCCCATACCGTGAGCGTTCCGACAGCGAAGAACACGGCGGACGAGAACGTGTACCACCACGTCGCGCGCACGCCGCGGCCGACGGCGGGCTCGGCGGCGGCCAGGGGTGATGAAGCACTCACGCCGACCAGGCTACGGGCATGACAAAAGTCACGGCCGACCCGCCATTTCCTCCTCGGCGGAGGTGACGCGGCGGCACTGCCGACGAAGGACGCGGCCCGGTGGGATGGAGACGTTCCCCCGACCGCGCATCCCACCAAGACGGAGCCGACATGCACGATCTCATCGCAGGATTCCAGAATCTCATCGCCACCGTCCCCGAGCTGGTGCAGCCGCTGATCGTCGCACTCGCGGGCGCCGTCCCGTTCGTCGAGGGCGAGGGGGCGACGGTCATCGGCATCGTCGGCGGCATCCACCCGATCGTCGCCGCCGTCGCTGCCGCCGTCGGCAACTTCGTCTGCGTCGCGATCGTGGTTCTGGTGGGTGCGGGCGTCCGATCGGCCGTGACCTCCGGTCGCGTCGCCACCGCCGGCGGCCAGGTCACGGAGACGTCGCCGCGCCGCGAGAAGTTCCAGCGGGCCTTCGTGCGCTACGGCGTGCCGGGCGTGAGCCTGCTGGGACCGCTGCTGCTTCCGACGCAGCTCACGTCCGCGATGCTCGCCGGCGCGGGTGTCTCCAAGGGCCGGATCCTCGTGTGGCAGGCCATCGCCATCACGATGTGGACCACGATCGCGGCCCTCATCGTCACCGGCGTCTGGGCTTTCGCCGGCATCCTCTGAGCACGAAAGAGGCCCCGCATCCGTCGGGATGCGGGGCCTCTCGTTCGTCGATCAGTCGTCGAGCAGCTCGGCCTCGATGACATCGTCATCGTCCGGAGCGGACTCGGATGCGGCCGGGCCGGTGCTCGTCAGCACGAGCTGCGAGCCGTCGGCGGCGACATCCACCCGCACGACGTCGCCGTCGTGCACGCCGCCCGAGAGGATCGCCATCGCGAGGCGGTCCTGGATTTCGGACTGGATGAGCCGGCGCAGCGGCCGGGCACCGAACACCGGGTCGTAGCCGCGCTCGGCGAGCCAGGCCCGGGCGTCCGGGGTGACCGCGAGCGTGAGGCGGCGATCCTTCAGCCGGCGCTGCAGCGCATCCACCGACAGCTCCACGATCTGCGCGAGATCGTCCTGGCTCAGCGCCTGGAACATCACGATGTCGTCGAGACGGTTGAGGAACTCGGGCCGGAACGCCTGCCTCAGCAGCACCTGCACCTGCTCACGCTTCTGCTCGAGCGTGAGCATCGGGTCGATGAGGATCGGCGAGCCGAGGTTCGAGGTGAGGATCAGGATGACGTTGCGGAAGTCGACCGTGCGCCCCTGACCGTCGGTGAGGCGTCCGTCATCCATGACCTGCAGCAGCACGTCGAAGACCTCGGGATGCGCCTTCTCCACCTCGTCCAGCAGCACGACCGAGTAGGGACGACGACGCACGGCCTCGGTCAGCTGACCGCCCTGCTCGTAGCCGATGTACCCGGGAGGGGCACCGACGAGGCGCGAGACGGAGTGCTTCTCGCCGTACTCGGACATGTCGATGCGCACCATGGCGTGCTCGTCGTCGAAGAGGAACTCCGCGAGAGCCTTCGCGAGCTCGGTCTTGCCGACACCGGTGGGCCCGAGGAACAGGAAGGACCCCGTCGGACGGTTCGGGTCGCTGATGCCCGCGCGCGAGCGGCGTACTGCATCCGAGACCGCCTTCACGGCCTCCTTCTGACCGATCAGACGCTTGCCGAGCTCCGCCTCCAGGCGCACGAGCTTCTCGCTCTCGCCCTGCAGCAGACGCCCCACCGGGATGCCGGTCCACGCCGCGATCACCGAGGCGATGTCCTCGTCGGTGACCTGGTCGTTAACCATCCGATCACCGGTCGACTCCGCCTGCTCGGCGACGCCGAGCTCGCGCTCGAGCGCCGGGATCTCCGCGTACAGCAGCCGCGACGCACGCTCGAGGTTTCCCTCGCGCTGAGCGCGCTCGGCGTCGATGCGGGCCGCATCCAATCGGGTCTTGAGCTCACCGACACGGTTGAGCGAAGCGCGCTCGTGCTCCCACCGGGCCTGCAGTTCGCCGAGGCGCTCCTGCTCGACGCGGAGGTCTTCCCGGAGCTTCTCGAGGCGCTCCTTCGAGGCCGCGTCCTTCTCCTTCTTGAGAGCCAGCTCCTCCAGCTTCAGGCGGTCGACGTGGCGACGCAGCTCGTCGATCTCCAGCGGCGCGGAGTCGATCTCCATGCGCAGGCGCGACGCGGCCTCGTCGATCAGGTCGATCGCCTTGTCGGGCAGCTGCCGCGACGGGATGTAGCGGTTCGACAGCGCGGCAGCCGCGACGAGGGCGCCGTCGGCGATCGCGACCTTGTGGTGGGCCTCGTAGCGCTCCTTCAATCCGCGCAGGATCGCGACGGTGTCCTCGACGGTGGGCTCGCCCACGTACACCTGCTGGAAGCGGCGCTCGAGGGCCGCATCCTTCTCGATGAACTCGCGGTACTCGTCGAGCGTGGTGGCGCCGATCAGGCGCAGCTCGCCGCGAGCGAGCATGGGCTTGAGCATGTTGGATGCGGCGACCGAGCCCTCGCCGCCACCGGCACCCATGAGCACGTGCAGCTCGTCGATGAAGGTGATGATGCGGCCGTCGGACTCGGTGATCTCCTTCAGCACGCTCTTGAGGCGCTCCTCGAACTGGCCGCGGTACATGGCACCTGCGACGAGCGCCGAGATGTCGAGGGAGACGAGCTCCTTGTTCTTGAGGCTCTCGGCGACGTCGCCCGCGACGATGCGCTGAGCGAGCCCCTCGACCACGGCGGTCTTTCCGACGCCGGGCTCGCCGATGAGGACGGGGTTGTTCTTGGTGCGACGGGTCAGCACCTGGCTGACGCGCCGGATCTCGCTGTCGCGCCCGATGACGGGGTCGAGCTTGCCCTGACGGGCGCGCTCGGTGAGGTTGATGCCGAACTGCTCGAGGGCGCTCTGCGACTCCTCCTGTCCGGGCTGTTGTGTGGCGTTCATGTGTTCTCCTGAAATCTCCGGGACTCAAACTTGAGTCTCACGGGCTCAAGTTTATCACCGCGGGTCCTCGGGCACCAGAGGGCGCCGCAGATGAGCGTTCGTCACGTAGCCGCCCGGGCGGTCGACGCAGCGGCTACGGTGCTGCGGTGATCCGAGCCTCACGCACACCCCTGACGACCCGCGTGCTCCTCAGCTGCGCCGCGATCGGCGCGGCCGCCGCCGTGCTCCTGACGGTCGCGAACCTCACCGCCAAGCTGATGATCCCGGTCTTCCCGCCGTCGGCGTACGTCCTCGCCGGGCTCTGGGCGGTGCCGGCGACGCTCGCGCTGGCGCTGCTTCGCCGCCCCGGTGTCGGCGTTCTCACGGGTCTCATCGCGGGCCTGGCGATGACGCCGTTCAGCCCGCAGGGCGCATCCGTCATCGTCGCGACCCTTTGGTGGGCCGCGGCCTGCGAGCTCCCGTTCCTCGTCACGCGCTACCACCGCTGGACGCTCGTGCTGCACGTGTGCGGCGGCATCGTCGCCGGACTCGCGAGCATCGCCGTGTCGTACACGACGGGTGTGATGACGCCCATGCCGCTCGCCGCGCAACTGCTCACGATCACCCTCTCCTTCGTTGCGCCGACCGTCGCCGCCCTCGGCGGCGTGGCCCTGGCGCGGCGATTGCAGCGAAGTGGCGTGGGCGGTCAGTCCGCGAGCGGGGCCTCATCCAGCCGCGCCGAGCCGTCCGCCTGAGCGAAGGCGGTGGCCGCCTCCCGCGTCCCGAGCCGCACGGCCAGGTGCAGCGTCTCCGCATCACCGGTGGCGGCCCGCTGGAACGCCGCGAGCACCAGGGCGTCGACCACCACGAACGCGCGCCCGAGCGCCGCGCGCGCGTTCGGCGTGAGCGTCACCGCATCCTGGCGCTCGAGCGCTGCAATGACGTCGTCGAGGATCGTGAGGTCGGCAGGCGCTTCCCGCGCCGGAATATCCACGAGCAGCCATCCAGCGGTGCGGATCGCCCGGAACGAGGGGATGGTGCGGTACGCCGTGAGCAGCGACCGTACGAGCGCGTGGAACACGCTCTGCCAATCCGGATGCGGCTGCGCGAGCGCCGTCGCGATGAGACGCCGCAACAGCCGGAAGTTGCGTTCGCCGAGCGCGACGATGACGGCCTTGGCGTCCGGGAAGTAGCGGTAGACGGTGCCGACGGAGGTATGCGCCTCCTCGGCGACGAGGGCAGGAGTGAGCTCGATCGAGCCCACCCGGTCGACGACGGATGCGGCGGCGCGCAGCAGCCCCTCCACCCGCTCGTTCGAACGCTCCTGAACGGGAAGCCGGCGCAGGCGGGTGACCGGCGTCGGCCGACTCAGACTGTGGGGCATACGGACCTCCTCCCCTCGCCGCGGTGGTGCGCGATCACGACGATGGGCGATCCCATCCGCCTTCGATGCTCGCGCCCCGCATCGCGGACGTCAATCTTGCGGGGCAGGAGGTGACGATCGCTCAGCGATGCGCCCCTGCTCCGCCGGCGGGGCCGCACTCTCACGTCGGCCCGCTACCCGTCGGGCGTACCCGCATCCGCTTTCCGAGAGGAACATCCCCCCATGACCTCCATGCCCCAGCCCACCGCTGAGACCGGCTCCACGTCCCACACGCTGGCCGTGCTGACGCACCTGGGCGGCATCCTGTTCTCGTTCATCCCCAGCCTCATCGTCTTCCTCGTGCAGCGCGGCACGGGCTCGAGCCTCTACGAGCAGGCCAAGGAGGCGCTCAACCTGCAGATCACGGTCGCCCTCGGGATGGTCGTGGCCGGGAGCGGCACCGGGCTGCGCGCCAGCGCGCGGCCCGGGACTCAGGCGACGGCGGCGATCGGCTCGTCGGCGGGGCACGCGAACCGCGCCCGGTAGGCGGTCGGCGTCGTCGACAGCACGCGGGTGAAGTTCTGCCGCAGCACGGCCGCGGATCCGAACCCGCACTCGGCGGCGATGCGGTCGAGACCGTAGTCCGTCTGCTCGAGCAGGCGCTGCGCGTGCAGCACCCGCTGGCGGGCGAGCCAGGAGGCCGGTGTCGCGCCGAGGTCGGCCTTGAACCGCCGCGCGAATGTGCGGGGCGACATGTGCGCCTTCGCCGCGAGCTGCTCGACCGACAGATCCTGGCGGAGGTTCTGCACCATCCACTCCGTCACGGGAGCCAGCGAAAGCGACGCGGTCTGCGCGAGCGGGCGCGAGATGAACTGCGCCTGCCCGCCCTCGCGCTGCGGGGCCACGACCATGCGGCGCGCGATGGTGTTGGTCGCCTCGGCGCCGAGCTCCTGCCGAAGCAGATGCAGACACGCATCCAGCCCTGCCGCCGTCCCCGCGCTCGTGATGACCTTGCCGTCCTGCACGTAGAGCACGTCCGGGTCGATGTCGAGGCTCGGGTACATCTCGGACATGCGATCCGTGTACTTCCAGTGCGTCGTCGCGCGGCGTCCGTCGAGAACGCCGGATGCGGCGAGCACGAACGACCCGCTGCACACGCTCAGCAGCCAGGCGTTGCGGCGCTCCGCCCGACGTAGCACGTCGGCAAGCCGCGCGTCGATCGTGCCCCAGGTGTCGCGCGGGACCGGCGTGACGACCACCAGGTCGGCCTCGTCGGCGAACGAGAGGTCGTGCTCGACATTGATCGAGAAGCCGAGGTTGGACATGATGGCGCCCGGCTCTATGGCGCAGACGCGGAAGTCGAACATCGGGATGCCGTCGTCGGTGCGATCGAGGCCGAACGCCTCGCACGCCAAGCCGAATTCGAACGGGGTGAACCCGTGCTGGACGACGACGGCGACAGTTCTCATCAGATCTCCCGGGTTGGCAGGATTAACGCGCTTATGGGCAATCCTGCCAGTCGTGGCACGATCGCACAACACGTAGCTTTTCTGCCATGATCGCACTCATCGTCCTCGGCATCCTCTCGATCGTGGCCATCACCGCCACCGTCATCGCCGTCGCGCGAGACGGTTACGGCCCGGTGCGCACCGACTGGAGCCGCCTCCCCGACCGCGACGACCCCGTCGCCCCCTCCGCCCGCGCGGCCACCGCCCCCGCCCCAACCACCACCCCCACCGCGCACGCCGGGCCCGTCGTCCCCGCGGCTCCTGGTCAAGGGACCCGAGCTGCGGCCCCGACGCCCGAGACGCCGCATCGCGCGTCGCTCGAGCACGCCGGCGCCACCGCCCGCGCGTAACTCCCGGGCCGGCGCGCGCGGGATGCGGGTCAGTCCCGCGGGACGGGGTCAGGGACGCGAGGCGCGCGGGTGGGGGGTCATCGCCCGCACGGTGTCGAGCAGGATGCGGGCCGAGCGCTCCCAGGAGAACCGGGCCACGTGGTCCCGACCGGCGGCGATGGTCGCGGCGTGCACGTCGGGATCGTCCAGCCTCGCGACGGCCGCGGCGAACGCCCGCGGGTCGTGCGGATCGACGTACAGGGCGCCGTCGCCGGCCACCTCACGGAAGATCTCGAGGTCGGTGACGACGGCGGGCACGCCCAGTTCCAGCGCCTCGGCGATCGGCAGGCCGTAGCCCTCGTCGAGGCTCGTCGTCGCGAGCACCGCGCGGTCGGCGAGCAGGCGCGCGTACTCCTCGTCGCTCACGCCGTTGTGGAACACGATGTCGGCGCCGGCGGGCGTGATCGCCTCGAGCTCGGCGCGGCGCTCGGTCGAGATGCGGCTGAGCAGGTGCAGGGTGCGACCCGGAAGCGACGCCATCGCGCGCACGAGGTTGCGCACGTTCTTGTACGGCATGAACGAGCCCATATAGACGATGTTGCGCACGGGTCCGCTCGCATCCACCGCGACGCCGTCGAGGCGGTCGGCCAGGCGCTGCGGGGCATTGGGGATCACGACGACGGGGCGGGACGTGAGGTTCACGTCCGCGAACTGCCGCTTGCTCGTCTCGCTGACCGTGGCCACCACATCGGCCGCGTTGAGGGTGAGCCGCTGCGGAAGGTAGCTGAGGTGGAAGAGTCGCCAGCCCAGACGCACCGGGGTGGGCAGATCCCTCGGAGGCGTGCGGTGGCGGTAGTAGATCGTGTCGTGCAGCGTGAGGATGACGCGGTAGCGACGCCCGCCCGTGCCGATCGTCTGCATCGGCGAGAAGACGACGTCCGGCGCGAATCGGTTGAGGAGCCGAGCCGTGAACGGCTCGCGCCACGAGGTCGGCGCGTGGATTGCGAGCGTCTGCGCACCGGCCGGCAGCAGCGGGATCTGCCGGGCGTCGTGCACCAGGAAGGTGACCTCGACACCGGCATCCGCCGCGGCCGCCGCCACCGCGGCGGCGAGCTCCGCGGAGTAACGGCTGATGCCGTCGTGGAAGTCCGTACGGATGTACCGCGCGTCGAAGAACAGCCGAAGCGGCCCGGCTGCCGTCACGGCTCGACCGGCTGGCCCCGGTACAGCTTCTCGAAGGTGTCGAGGGTGCGCGCGATGTCGTGGATCTCGACACCCTTCAGGGATGCCTCCTGCATCGCGCGATACTCCTCGGGAGATGCGGTGAGCACCCGCGTGAGCTTCTCGGCGAGGTCGGCGGCGTTCTGGGGCCGGAAGAGCCAGCCGTTCTCGCCGTCGTGCACGAGGTGCGGGAGGGCGAGCGCGTCGGCGGCCACGACGGGCAGACCCGACGCCATCGCCTCCATCGTGGCGATCGACTGCAGCTCGGCGATCGAGGGCATCGCGAAGACGGACGCACGGCTGAGGATGCGGCGCAGCTCCTCCTCCTCCACACGACCGTGGAACGTCACGCGGTCGGTGAGTCCCAGCTGCTGCACGAGCGCGTCCAGCGACCTGCGCTGGTCGCCGCCGCCGACGATCTCGACGGTGGCGTTGAGAGCGGGGTCGAGCTTGGTCAGGGCCTGCAGCAGGGTGTCGACGTGCTTCTCGGTGGTGAGGCGCCCGACGAACAGGATGCGGTTGCCGTCGCGCGGGGACAGATCCGCCGTGTACCCGGAGGCGTCGATGCCGCAGCTGATGGGGATGACACCGTGGATGTCGATCGTCGCTTCGAGGAAGTCGGCCGCACGGCGTGTGGGGGTGGTGACTGCGCGCGCCATGTCGAAGGTGCGCGATGCGTCATCCCACGCGAGCTTGACGAAGACCTTGTCGAGCACGGGCGGCAGCGTCGTGAAGTCGAGGATGTTCTCGGCCATGACGTGGTTGGTGGCGACGACCGGGATGCCACGCTTGCGCGCCTCTCGCGCGAGGCCGCGACCGATGACGATGTGGGACTGGATGTGCACGACATCCGGCTTCACGCTGTCGAGAACCTGACGCGCATAGTGCTTGGAGCGCCACGGCCACACGAAACGGAGCCAGTCGTGCGGCTTCCAGCGCACAGCCGGCAGCCGGTGCACCATGACCGGCACGCCCTCGATGATCTCGGTCGCCGGCGGATACGTGCGGTACTTGAGGCCAGGGGCGACGACGTGCACATCGTGGCCCCGGCTCGTCAGACCGGCGGCGAGGCGCTCGGCAAAACGTGCGGCACCGTTCACGTCGGGAGCGAACGTGTCGCAGCCCATGACGATCGTGAGGGGGCGGTCGGTATCGGGCGCCGGTTCGGGGACATCGGGCGTCGAGGGGGTAGTCACGTGTGGTGGCTGCCTCTCTGGGGGGGGTCGTTTGCGGGGTGCGCAGGCATGCCGAGTCTACCGGAGCCCTCCCGAGCACCACCGAGGCACCCCGCCTACTCTGGTTGTCATGATGCGATTGCAGGCCGACGCCGATGAGGCCCAGTGGGTTCCCGTCACCGATTCGTTGGGGCTGCGGGGCCGTCGTCACCGCAAGAAGGCGCTGCGGATGCTGATGGCACAGGGCTCGCTCGCAGCGGGCGCCGAGCAGCGCACGGGCAGCGGCTTCGCTGCCTGGCTCATGAGCCAGGCGACGCCGTTGCTCATGCGACGCGCCGCCGGACGCGTCCTGGCGTGGATGTGGCGCGCCGACCCGGAGCTCGTCGTCGTCCTCGCGCAGGTGCAGGAGGCCACGCCGCAGTTGCGTACGGCGCGCGCCATGATGCCCATGGAGTACGACGACACCGAGGATTTCCGCAATCCGCACCTCGGCACGGGCGAGCGTCTGCTGATGGATCTGCCGTCGAACCCGAAGTCGCCGCCGTTCGCGACCTACACGTGGGACATCGGAACGCACCTCGTCACGCTGACCGCCGTCTTCGGCGACCGGGAGCGCGTGAAGACCGCCGTCCCGGCGGTGGATGCGCTCGCCCGCACGCTGCGAGCGGTCGATGACCTGCCGATCGGCGAGTCGCCCGACATCCTGCGCATCGACCCGACCTGACCGGCCGGTCCCGACGGACCGGGCGGTCAGGCTCAGCTCGAGGGAACGCCGGGGGCGGGCGGCGCCGACGGCGGGACGGGGGCCGAGGGAACGTCTTCGGCGGTCACCGACTCCGCCGCCGCTTCGGCCGTCGCCGCAGGGGCCCCGGACGCCTCTTCGACCAGCTCGGTCGCGGCCTGCTCGAACTGCGAGCGGTACAGACGCCAATAGGCGCCCTCGGCGGCGATGAGCTGCTCGTGCGTGCCCTGTTCGACGATGTCGCCGTGCTCCATCACGAGGATGAGATCCGCGTCGCGGATCGTCGAGAGCCGGTGCGCGATCACGAACGAGGTGCGTCCCTCGCGCAGCGCCGCCATCGCGTGCTGCAGCAGCAGCTCGGTGCGGGTGTCGACCGAGCTGGTGGCCTCGTCGAGGATCAGCACCTCGGGGCGTGCCACGAACGCGCGGGCGATCGTGATGAGCTGCTTCTCGCCCGCGGACACGTTCGCCGCATCCTCATCGAGGACCGTGTCGTAGCCGTCCGGGAGCGTCTGCACGAACGGATCGACGCGCGTCGCGACGGCGGCCTCGATCACTTCTTCGTCGGTGGCATCGGCGCGGCCGTAGCGGATGTTCTCGCGGATGGACCCCGCGAACAGCCATGGGTCCTGCAGCACCATGCCGGTGCGCGAGCGGACATCGTTGCGCGTGAGTTCGGCAATGTCCTGGCCGTCGAGCAGGATGCGGCCGCCGTCGAGCTCGTAGAAACGCATGATCAGGTTGACGAGCGTCGTCTTGCCGGCGCCGGTGGGTCCGACGATCGCCACCGTCTGTCCGGGCTCGACCCGGAACGACAGGTCGGTGATGAGGGGGTTGTCGGGCGAGTAGGAGAACGCGACGTTCTGGAACTCGATGACGCCCCGGCCGCCCGCGGGCGCGGGAGCGTCGTCGGAGTCGGGCTCCTGCTCCTCGGCGTCGAGCAGATCGAACACCCGCTCGGCGGATGCGGTGCCCGACTGGATGACGGCCGCCATCCCGCCCAGCTCCGACAGCGGCTGCGTGAACTGCTGCGAGTACTGGATGAAGGCCTGCACGTCGCCGAGACGCAGCTGCCCCGACGCCACCATCAACGCCCCGAGCACCGCGATGCCCACGTAGGTGAGGTTTCCGACGAACATCATGCCCGGCATGATGATGCCCGAGAGGAACTGGGCCCGGAAGCTCGCCCGGTACAGCTCCTCGTTCTCGGCCTGGAACTTCTCGCGCGCATCCGCCTCGCGTCCGTAGACCTTGACGAGCGCGTGGCCCGAGAAGGACTCCTCGACGCGTGCGTTGAGCCGCCCCACCTTGCGCCACTGCAACGCGAAGGACTTCTGCGACTTCGGTCCGATGACGCCGAAGATCACCGCCATGAGCGGCAGTGACACGAGGGCGACGAGGGCGAGCTGCCACGAGATGGAGAACATCATCACGAGCACGCCGACGACCGTCAGCACCGACGTCACCACGGTGGACAGCGACTGCTGCATCGTCTGCGTGATGTTGTCGATGTCGTTCGTGACGCGGGAGATGAGCTCACCGCGCTGCACCCGGTCGAAATACGACAGCGGCAGACGGTTGATCTTCGCCTCGACGGACTCGCGTAGGCGCCACATCGTGCGCACCATGATCACGTTGATCACGTAGCCCTGGAACCAGGTGAGCACGGCGGAGGCGATGTAGATCGCCAGGGCGGCCATGGTGACCACCCGCAGTCGCTCGAAGTCGATGCCCGCGCCGACCTCGAAGTTCGGCATGGCTCCGACGATGTTGGCGATGTCCCCCTGGCCCGCCGCCTGCAGGGCGGCGACCACGTCGGCCTGCGAGGTGCCCGCCGGGAACTGGCCGCCGAGGCCGGCGGAGACCACGCCCTCGAAGATGACGTTGGTCGCCTCGCCGAGAACGCGCGGGGCGATGACGGCCAGCACGACGCCGGCGGCACCCGCCAGCGAGACGAGCGTGAAGGCGAGGGCATGGGGCTTCAGCAGCCCGATGAGCCGCAGGAAGGACTTGCCGAAGTTCGCGGCCTTGCCGGGTGCGACGGAGTCCCAGCTGCCCGAGTTCTGGCGCGCCTGTTCGGCGAGCTCCAGTTCGAGGCGCTCTTCTTCGGTCGGTGCATCGGGCGTGCTCATGCGTCCACCCCCAGCTGCGATTCGACGATCTCTCGATACGTGTCGTTGTCGGCGAGCAGTTCTTCGTGCGTGCCCGCACCCACCATGCGACCTCCGTCGAGCACAACGATGCGGTCGGCGCCCGTGACAGTCGAGATCCGCTGCGCGACGACGATCTTGGTCACCTCCGGCAGGCGTTCCCAGAGCGCTTGGCGGAGCCTGGCGTCCGTGCGCAGGTCGAGCGCGGAGAACGAGTCGTCGAAGACGAACAGGTCGGGGCGGTGCACGATGGCCCGGGCGATCGCGAGGCGCTGACGCTGGCCGCCCGAGACGTTCGTGCCGCCCTGCGCGATGGTCGCCTCGAGCCCGCCGGCCATCTCGGACACGAAGTCCCTGGCCTGGGCGATCTCGAGCGCCTCCCACAGCTCGTCGTCGCTCGCCTCCTCCCGACCGAAGCGCAGGTTGGAGGCGACGGTTCCGCTGAACAGGAACGGGCGTTGCGGCACGAGGCCGATGCCCTTCCACAGCAGGTCGAGATCCGCCTCGCGCACATCGACGCCCGCCACCCGCACGGCACCGCCGGTGACGTCGAACAGCCGCGGGATGAGCGAGACGAGGGTGGACTTGCCGGAGCCGGTCGAACCGACGATCGCGACGGTCTCGCCCCGTTCCGCGTGGAAGGAGATGCCCTGCAGCACGGGGGCGTTCGCGCCGGGGTAGCTGAACGACACGTCGTCGAGCTCGAGGGTTCCGGCCGCGGGGAACACTGTGACGGGCTGCGGGGGGCGGGCAAGCCCGCCCTCGGCGTCGAGCACCTCGCCGATGCGCTCGGCCGACACGGCGGCGCGCGGGATCATGATCGTCATGAAGCTCGCCATGAGCACACCCATGAGGATCTGCCCGACGTACTGCATGAAGGCGAAGAGCGTTCCGACCTCGACGCCCCCGGCGTCGATCTGACGGCCGCCGAACCAGATCACTCCGACGACCGTGACGTTGAGCACGAGCATCGCGAGCGGGAACAGGAGGACGAAGAGGGACCCGACCTTGCGCCCGATGATCATGATGTCGGTGTTCGCGAGGCGGAAGCGCTCGGCCTCGATCGACTCGCGCACGAACGCGCGCACGACACGCACGCCGGTGAGCTGCTCGCGCATCACGCGGTTGACGGCATCGAGCTTCTTCTGGAACTGCCGGAACAACGGCACCATGCGGGCGATGATGAGGCCCGCCACGATCAGCAGCGCGGGCACCGCCACGGCGATCAGCCAGCTCAGCCCCACGTCCTGCTGCACCGCCATGACGATGCCGCCGATGGCCAGCAGAGGCGCGGTGACGAGCATCGTGGAGCCCATCATCGCGAGCATCTGCACCTGCTGGACGTCGTTGGTGTTGCGGGTGATGAGCGACCCGGGGCCGAACTGCGACACCTCGCGCTCGGAGAAGCCGCTGACCTTCTGGAACACGTCACGGCGGATGTCGCGGCCCGCGGACATCGCGGCGCGGGCGGCGAAGAAGGTCGCGATGACGGATGCGGTGATCTGCCCGAGCGAGATCACGAGCATGAGCGTGCCGGTCGACCAGATGTAGCCGGTGTCGCCGCGGGCGACTCCCTTGTCGATGATGTCGGCGTTCAGACGCGGCAGGTACAGCGATGCCATGGCTGAGGCGAACTGGAAGACCAGCAGACCCAGCAGCCACCAGCGGTAGGGCGCGAGATAGCGCAGCAGGAGTTTTACGAGCACGATGCCTCCCCGGGCGGGGCGCGGTTCACACGCCGTGCACAGGTTAGGCCCGAGCTCCGACACCCCGCATCCACCGGCGGGAGGATTTCGCTCAGGGCGTGGGCTTCTCCGCGGCGGCGAGCGCCGCCCGTGTTGCCGCCAGCTCTTGCTCGAGCCGCGCGACGTCGGCGCGGGTGGCGGGCAGCTGCTCCGGATGGCCGCGGGTGACGCGCTCCATGACCCACGACGAGAAGGTGGCGACGATGAGTCCCACGAGCACGACCCCGCCCACCATGAGCGCGACCGCGACCGTGCGCCCTGGCACGGTGACGGGGGTGAAATCGCCATAGCCCACCGTCGTCACGGTGCAGAACGCCCACCACACCGCGTCCCCGAAACTTCGGATGTTGCTGCCCGCCGCGCGACGTTCCACGTCGAGCACGGCGAGGGCCGCCGTCCAGATCAACAGCAGCGCCGCGGCGATGCCGTACACGAGCATCCTTGCCCGTAGCGAGCTGGCGGCGGTGCGGGTGAAAGAAGCGACGCGCGTGAGCGCCCCGAGCAGGCGCACGGGACGCAGGAAGGGAAGCAGCGCCACGGCGAGGTCGAAGAGGTGCGTGCGGAACCATCGCCCCTTCGGCCGCGACATGGACAGCCGCGCGAGGTAGTCGCCGATGAACATCACCCAGGTGATCGCGAGGATCGACGAGGTGATGATCGCGGCGACTCCTGACACGTCCGCGATGACGTGCACAGTCTGGGTCAGGATGAACACGAGCGCCGCCACCGTCAGCGGCCAGTACGTCATCCGCTCCCACCTGGCGGTGGCCGCGGTCTCACCGCGCGGGTTCACCCCCGCGCCGCGTTGCTGCCGCCCGTCCCCGTGCACACCTGCACTCTAGAGCGCACCCGGCCGCCTCACACGGCGACGTCGCCGACCAGGTTGACCCGGATGCCCATGGCGTCGAAGGCCGCGGCCTTCGCGATCAGCGCACGGTCGGCCGTCTCGGCGTCCGGCGCGTAGACGACCTGAGCGTGGTTCGCCTTGTGACGGGCCATGAACTGGTCGCGGCCGATGCCGTGCAGCACGACGTGGGCGATGGGCCACTCCGGGTTCGTCGCCTCCTTGCGCCGGCGGGACTCCTCCTCGGGCAGCTCGACCGCGCTCGCCCGGAAGATGTCGGCCTGCAGCACGCCCTCGGCGATGAACACCCGCGAGACGACGAGCTCGCCCGGCTTGCTGACGCCGTTGATCGTCGCGCCGCCCGCGGGGAAGAAGACGTGTCCCTGACGCCACCCCTCGGCCTTGTCCCAGCCGCCGAGGTGGGATGCGGGAACGGACCCCGAGATCTCGTAGACCCACACGAACTCGCCGTCGAACTCCTCGCCCCACCGCACATCGTGCAGCGTGTTGTCGGGCACGAGTCCCATCGCGCGCCACACGCGGTCGGTCACGAGCGCGTCGACCGCGACGCCCTCGTCGGCCTCGTTGAAGTGCGGCAACGCCCGGCCGGCGTGCAGCTCCCGGCGGCCGTCGCGTGAGAACACCGGCGGCCGCTCGCTCGTGTTGAGGATGCCCTCGGCGAGATCGGATGCGGGCACGAGGTCCTTCAGGCCCTGCTGGTACTGGATGCCGACCGCATCCAGACCGAAGTCGTCCGCGATGCGCAGCGCGGCGATGTACATCTTCAGCTGCCACTGGACCTGGTCGCGGGTGAGCTCGGTGGCCGGGTCCTCGCCGAAGCGGAACGTCATCCCCCGCTCGATCAGCCAGTCGAACGCGGCGTCGGCGTCCGCATCCGTGACGGCGAGCATCTCGGCGTAGAGCGCGGACTGCGACAGCCGCTCCTTGTAGATGCCGGTCGGGTTCAGCAGCTCGTCGTCGAAGATCGCGTTGTACATGCCCATGCAGCCCTCGTCGAAGACGCCGATGATGGCCTTCTCCTCGCGCAGCTGTCGGCCGATCGCCTCGCCGAGCTCCCGCTCCGGGCTCTCCGGCAGCGCGGGCAGCGGCCGCACGTGGGAGGTGTCGTGGGTGATGCGGCCGGTGCGCGTCCACTCGAGCAGCCCCTCGCGGAACCAGTCGTCCGCGAAGTCGACCGACCAGATCGTCGCGTACGGCGTGCCCATCTTCGTCAGGCCCGCGTTCAGCCCCAGCAGGCCCACGAGGCCCGGCCACTCGCCGGCGAAGTTCGCGACCGTGAGGATCGGACCGCGGTGGGTGCGCAGCCCCGCGAGCACGTGGTGCGAGTACTGCCACACCGCCTCGGCGACGATGAGCGGCGCATCGGCCGGGATGCTCTTGAACACCTCCATGCCCATGCGCTGGCTCGAGATGAAGCCGTGACCGGTGGCGGGGTCGACGTCGTTGGCCCTGATCACGCTCCAGCCGAGATCGCCGAGCACGCGGGTCACGGCGGCTTCCAGCTCGACCTGCGCGGGCCAGCCGGCGGTGTTCGCCGACTCGCGGAGGTCGCCCGACGAGATCAGGTACGCGGTGTGCGGCGGCGCCACGAGAGCGGCAGGTGCCGTGGGGAGGATGTAGGTCATGATCGTTCTCCTTGCAGAGCGGTGAGGATGTCGGCGCGTCGCGGCATCGACGCCGCGGCCCCCGGACGGGTGACGGTGAGAGCGGCCGCAGCGGATGCGGCCTCGAGCGAGGAGTGGAACGTGGCGCCGGCGGCCAGCCAAGCGATCAGGACGCCGGCGAAGGTGTCGCCCGCACCGGTGGTGTCGACGGCGGTGACAGGACGCGCGGCCACGGTGGCCGTGACCTCGCCGCCCTGCGCGACCAGCGCGCCCTCGGCACCGAGGGTCACGACGACCGTCCCGGCGGCACGGCTGAGCACGCGGGCAGCGCCCGCCGCATCCGCATCGCCGCTCAGCGCGGCGGCCTCGTGTTCGTTGACCAGAAGGATGTCGCTCAGCGAGACCAGCTCGTCGATGTGGGCATCGGGCACAGGCGCCGGCGTCAGCACCGTCGTCACGCCGTGTCCGCGGGCCCACCGCATGGCCTCCAGCACCAGCACGACCGGCCGCTCCAACTGGAGGACGAGGTAGCCGGCGCCGGCGATCGCGGCCCGGTCGGAGTCTGACAGCCGGTCGCCCCCGTTCGCCCCCGCGACGACGACGATGGCGTTCTCGCCGTCGTCGGTGACCGTGATGGCCGCGACTCCGGTGGGCTCCGCGCTCGGCACGAGTCCGGATGCGTCGATCCCCTCGGCGAGGAGGAAGCCGCGCAGGCGCCCCCCGAACTCATCCGCGCCGACCGCTCCCAGGAAGCAGACGTTCGCCCCGGCACGCGCGGCGGCGACAGCCTGGTTCAGCCCTTTGCCGCCCGGCCCCGTCGCGAACGACGACCCGCTGACGGTCTCCCCCGGGCGCACCGCGGAGGCGACACGGACGACGAGGTCCATGTTGGCGCTGCCGAGCACGGCGACGGACGATGCCACGGCAGACTCAGCGGTACGTCGCGATGACGCGCTCGATCTCGGCGAGCGCCGCCTCGTCGGGCTGCACGAGAGCCATCCGGCAGGTGCCGTCGGCGACGCCCATCGACCGGTACGCGGCCTTCATCCGCGCCATGTCCCCGCCGATGACCGAGACGATGTCGTCGACCGCGGCCTGGGCGTCCGCGATCTTCTGGGCATCGCCGGTATCCGCCGCCGCAGCGAGCGCGCGGAAGGGCTTCGGGAGCACCGAGGAGACGCCGGAGACGACGCCTTGCGCACCCACCTTGCCTGCGGCCACGAGATCCTTGTCGGCACCGGTGTAGAGGATGAATTCGTCCGGAACGACCGCGCGGTACGCGGCGAGCTCGTCGAGGCTGAGCTCGCTGACCTTGGCGCCCACCACCGGGCCGAGCTGGGCGAGGCGCGCCAGCAACTCGGGGCTCACGGTGATGCCGCTGCGTCGCGGATAGATGTAGACGTAGAGGGCACCGTCGCCGACCGCTTCGGCGACCTGCACGAAGTAGTCGTAGACGGCCGACTCGGCAGCGGGCAGGTAGTAGGGGGTGAGGGCGGCGAACTCGGTGACGCCGGCATCCTTCGCGATCTTCACGCGGCGCACGGCCTCGTAGGCGCTCGGCTGTCCGACGTGGGCGATGACGCGCATGCGGCCAGCGAGGCCCTCGACCGCGGCGCGGATGAGCTGCGCGAACTCGTCGTCGTCGACCGCGGGGAACTCGCCCGTGGTGCCGAGCACGAAGGCGCCCTCGTTGCCGGACTCGCCGACGTACCGGAAGATCGAGCGACTGCCGTCGAGGTCGAGCGAGCCGTCGGCGTGGAAGCTGGTGGGGATGGCGGTCACGATGTCGCGACGGGTCATGTCGGTGCCTTTCAGAGGATGCGGAGCGAGCCGCTCACGCGTAGGAGGTGTTGGCGGTGGGAGTCAGGACCAGCTCGTTCACGCACACGCGCGTCGGCTGGCGGGCGATCCAGGCCACGGTCTCGCCCACGTCGTCGGGCGCGAGCATGAGGGCGCGCGCTTCGGCGGAGGGCGGGTTCGGCCGGGTGTCGAGGATGTCGGTGGCCACCTCGCCGGGACACAGGTGCGTGGCACGGATGCCGTGCAGCCGCTCCTGGGCATTGAGCGTCTCGGCCATCACGCCGAGCGAGGTCTTGCTCATGGCGTAGGCGGCGCCCGCGCCGGGCGAGTGGCGCCACGCGGCCCACGAGGAGACCAGCACGACGAGTCCCGCACCCGCCGCTCGCATCCCGGGCAGCGCCGCGTGGACCGCGCGCACCGCGCCCTGGAGATTCACGTCCATGACGTGCGCGATGTCGGTCGCCGACACCTGGTCCCAGAACCGTCCGGCGACGTTCGTGCCCGCGCAGTAGACCAGGGTGTCGATGTGGCCGTGGCTCTCGGTGAGACGCGCGACCGCATCCTGCACGGCGGCGTCGTCGGTGACGTCGAGCACGAGAGCGGATGCGGCACCGCCGCTCTGATGGACCGCATCGAGAGTCGTGTCCAGCTCCGCCGCCCGACGGCCCGACACGACGACGTGGAACCCGTCGCGGGCGAGCGCCTGGGCCGCAGCGCGACCGATGCCGGTTCCGCCGCCGACGACCCACGCGGTGCGTGATGCCTCACCCATGTCAGCCCTTGGTCGCGCCGGCGGTCAGGCCGCTGACGACGTAGCGCTGCGCGAACAGCGCCACGATCATGACCGGCACCGTGATGACCACCGCAGCGGCCATGAGCCCACCCCAATCCACCGACGCGTAGCTCGTGAAGTTCACGATCGCGACGGGCAGCGTGCGCGTGGACTGACTGGAGAGCACCAGGGCGAACAGGAAGTTGTTCCAGCTGAAGATGAAGGACAGGATCGACGCCGTCGCGATGCCGGGCAGCGACAGGGGGAGAACGACGCGCACGAAGGCGCCGATCTTGCTCGAGCCGTCGATCTGCGCCGCTTCCTCCAGTTCCGTCGGGATGCCGTCGAAGAAGCTCGACATGATCGCCACCACGAGCGGCATCGTCACGAACAGGTGCGTGAGGATCAGCACCGTGTAGCTGCCGACGAGCTGCACCTGCGAGAAGAGGAAGTACCACGGGATCAGCAGGCTGACACCGGGGATCACGCGCGCCATCAGCAGGAACCCGGTCGTGCTGCGCACCTTGTACCGGGCGATGCCGTAGGCCGCGGGCACACCGATCACGAGCGCGAGCAGGGTGGCTCCGACACCGACGAGCAGGCTGTTGCCGATGACCGGCAGGAAGTTCTGCACCGTGAAGACGGTCTCGTAGTTCTTGAGCGTCGGCTCGAACGCGAACATCTTATCGGGGTTCACGACGTCGAGGTTGCGCTTGAAGCTCGCGAGCAGCATCCACACCAGCGGCACGAGGAAGGCGAGCACGACCAGGACGATTCCGACGACGCGCGCGGTCTGGCCTGCGATGTCGATCGGGCGGCGGGGGCGACGCTTCGGGGCGGCAGCGCGACGGCCGCGACGGCCGACGGGCTGGACGAGGGCGCGGGTCTCACTCATACCCGGGTTCCTTTCTTGCGAAGGATCGCGAGGGCCAGCAGCACCACCACGATCAGCAGGAAGAAGAGGATCAGCAGCGCCGATGCCTTGCCGTACTGCGAGAACTGGAACGCCTGCCCGTAGGCGAGGATGTTGAGCGTCTCGGCCTCGTGGCTCGATCCGCCTCCGATGCCCTTGGTGGCGTAGATGATGTCGAAGGTCTTCATCGCATCGATGGAACGGAGGATGGCGGCGGCACCGATCACCGGGGCGAGCAGCGGCAGGGTGATGTGACGGAAGCGCTGCCACGCGTTGGCGCCGTCCACACGGGCCGCCTCGTCCGGTTCCTCCGGGAGGGTCGACAGACCGGCGAGGAGGATCAGGATGACCATCGGCGTCCACTGCCACACGTCGATGAAAACGAGGGTGTTCAACGCGGTCGAGGGATCGCTCAGCCAGCCTTGACGCGGAAGGCCGAGGAACTGCATGACGCTGTTGGCGAAGCCGATGGACGGCTCGAAGATCAGCAGCCACATCATGCCGACGGCGACGGGCGTGGCCACGAGCGGCAGCAGGATGAACACGCGCACCAGGCCCTGACCGCGGAAGGTCTTGCGCAGCAGGAGCGCGATCGCCAGGCCCAGGATGAGCTCGATGCCCAGCGCCAGAATCGTGAAGTAGGCGGTGCGGCCGACCGCCGGCCAGAACCGGTCGGTGTCGCTGAGCCAGGTGACGTAGTTGTCGAGGCCGACGAACGAGAAGGGCCGGGTGACGGCGCCCGCCGAGTCGGTGAGCGAGAGGAAGACCGTGTAACCGATCGGGAACGCGATCAGCAGCGCGATGAACAGCACCGACGGGACGATCAGGATCCACTTCAGACGAGCGTCGATCCAGTTGAGAGCGCGGTTGCCGTACGTCGACCTGCGCGCGGTGAGCGAGGACACGGAGCCTCCTTGGTCCGGGTGGTCCCGGGCGGCGAGCGCCGCCCGGGACCGGGAGATCACTTCTCGGAGTCGAGCAGTTCCTGGAACTGCGTGTTCGCGGTCTTGGCGGCGTCTGCGACGTCGCCTCCCTCGATCGCGGTGATGGCGGGACCGCCGACGATCTCACGGGCCGCGGCGACCTGCTCGAGCTGGGGCCTGTCGTGGCCGACGCCGTGGTCGCCCACGTTCTGGATGATCTCGACGAGACCCGCGGGGAAGGATGCGGTGGCCTCGGCGTCGTTCCAGGCCGACTCACGCGCGCCGGGAACCGTCTCGTTGGCCAGCAGCCACTTGGTGTTCTCCTCGTTGGTCACCCACTTGATGAACTCCCACGCGGCCTCCTTCTTCTTGGAGAAGGCGTTGATGCCGACGGTCTGCGGGACGATGTTGTAGAACTTCGAGCCGGCCGGTCCCTCGGGGAACTGCGCGAAGCCGACGGTGTCGACGACGGCGCTGTTGTCCGCATCCAGGAAGGTGTACGCCTGGCTGTCGGCGTCGATGTAGAACGCCGCTTTGCCCTGCGCGAAGAGGGCGGATGCCTCGACCCAGCCCATGTTGGTGGCTCCGGGAGGGCCCGACTCGCGCAGCAGGTCGCCGTAGAACTCGTAGGCCTTCTTCGCCTCCGGGGTGTCGACGCTGGCGTTGCCGTCCTCGTCCTGGAAGTCGCCGCCGAAGCTGTAGAGGAACGACGACAGCTGCGTGACCAGCGGCACGCGGGAGCCGCGCATGGCGATTCCGTACATCCCGTTGTCCGGGTCGTTGAGGGCGGCGGCCGCCGCCTTCAGCTCATCGAGCGTCTTGGGCACGGCGATGCCGGCCGCCTCGAGCAGGTCGGTGCGGTAGTAGACGATCTGACGCTCGGTCATGACGGGAACGCCGTAGACGACCCCGTCGAGCTCCACGGCGTCGCGGGCGGCGGACTGGAAGTCCTCCCAGTTCCAGTCGGCGTCGCTTTCGACCTGCTCGGTCATGTCGGTGAGCCAGCCGTTGCGAGAGAACTCGCGCATGACGTCCTGCACCTGGAAGGCCATGACGTCGAAGTCGGCGGACTGGGCGTTGAGCTTGACCTTGTAGTTGTCGTTGAGCTGCTCGTTGCCGTAGGCCTCGATGTTGACCTTGACGCCGGTCTCCTGCTCGTACTGGGCGCCGAGGGTCTTCAGACCTTCGACCCAGGGGCTGTTGGCGGCGACGACCGTGATCTCGGAGACGTCGGCGGAATCGCCCGCGTCGCCTGTGCCGCTGGCGCAGGCGGTGAGGCCCAGCGCCGCGACGGCGCCGGCGGCGATACCGATGACCAGCCGACGGGGTCTGCGTGTCGTGAACATCGTTGTTCCTTTCAGGAGGTGGGTGGTGCGTGGGGTTCGGGTCAGAAGGCGAGGGCGGCGGGCACACGGCCCGCGAAGACGTCGACGATGGCCTGCGCGGTGGCGAGGCCGATGCGCTCGTACGCCTCCGCGCTGTCGGCGGCGGCGTGGGGGGCCACGACGACGTTGGGGAAGGAGAAGAGGGGGTTGTCCGCGGCGACGGGCTCCACCTCGAACACGTCCAGTCCTACCCCGCCGATGCGGCCGGACGCGAGTCCGCGCACGAGCGCCGCCTCATCGACCAGGCCGCCGCGGCTCGTGTTGATGAGGAGGGTGCCGGGACGCATCCCGGCGATCAGGTCGTCGTCGACGGTGTGGTGCGTGTCGGGGGTGTGGGGCGCGTGAACCGAGACGATGTCGACGTCGCGCACGACATCCGTGACGCGGTCGACGAGGCGCACGCCCAGACGCTCGGCCGTCTGCCGGTCGGCGAACGGGTCGAAGGCCACGAGGTCGACGTCGAAGCCGGCGAGGCGGCGTGCGACGGTCTGCGCGATGGCGCCGAAGCCGATGAGGCCGATGCTCTTTCCCGCAAGCTCGCGGCCGACGTAGCGATCCCATCGACCGTTCTTGGTCGCCGCGTCCAGCTCGGGGATGCGGCGCAGCAGCGCCAGCATGAAGCCGATTGCCAGTTCGGCGACCGCCGCGGCGTTGCCGCCGGGAACGTTCACGACGCGGATGTCACGGGCGCGGGCTGCGTCGAGGTCGATGTTGTCGAGCCCCACGCCGAGGCGGGAGATGATCTGCAACCGGCCGGCGCGCTCGAGCGCGGCGGCGTCGTAGACCTCGACGCCGGCGACGGCGGCGTCGGCATCCGCGATGCGCGCGTGGAGCTCCTCGGCCGTCCACGGCACGGTGGACTCGTTCTCGACGAGCGTGAAGCCGTGCTCGAGGAGCAGCGCGCGGCCGGAGGCGCACAGGGCCGGGTAGCGAACCGGTCCGACGATGACGGTGCGACCTGCACCCACCGGTGCGGTCGAATCGTGTCCTGCCATCTGGGAGCCCCTCCTCGAAACGGGTCAGGGCTGCTCCAGGCGGAGCGACCGGTCACCGTTGAACGATCTGTTTTCTGTTAACAGTCAACATAGGACAGCAAACGGGCCGTGTCAAATACCCGTGGCGCGGGTATCGACGACGTAGCCGTCAGTGAGCGGCGTCGGGAAGGCTGCGCAGAGCGTCGCGCACGTGCCCCTTGGCCAGCGTCAGATGCAGGTGCAGTCGCTTGACCGCGGCATCGGCGTCCCCGGTACGGATCACATCGAGAAAGCCCTGATGATCGGCGGTTGCCGAGGCGATGTCGCTCGTGTCGCTGAGCTCGAACAAGATGGCGAAGATGCGCTGGTACGGGCGCCACGCTTCCATGAGCCGACGGTTGCGCGCGTTGACGTAGAAGCTCGTGTGGAACTGCATGTCCGCATCCGCGAAACGCTCGCCGTCATTGCTCTCGGCGGCGGCGGCCATGTCGTCGACGATCGCCTGGACCCTGTCCCAATCCTTCGAGCTGGCGTTGGCGATGGCGAGGCGGATGGCGAGGGACTCGAGCACCTCGCGCAGCATGTACAGCTCCTCGATGTCGGTCATGCCCACAGCGCGCGTGTAGATGCGCTTGCGGCGGTCCTCGACCAGACCCTCCGCCTCCAGATGCCGCAAGGCATCGCGCACCGGGCCGCGGCTGACGTCGAAACGCGTCGCGAGGGCGTCCTCGGCGAGGTGCGTGTCGGCGGGGATGATCCCCTTGATGATCTCGACGCGAAGACGGTGGGCTATCTGGTCACCCATGGCGAGGGGGCGGAGATCGGACACGAGCACCTCACTGTCGTCGGTTAACAGTCAGCGTTGCATCGTGCTCGTCCGCGGGTCAAATCGCCGCGCGGTGGACTCAGTTCCCGGGCGGCAGCTCGCGCCGGGGTCTCCACACCACGATCTCGGTGGAGCGACGCACGCGCGTGCCCGAGCGCAGCGGGACCACGGAGCCCGAGGGGCCGGCGGCGAACACGCGCGCTCCGGGCCGCCGCTCGAGCTCAGCGCGCATCGCGTTCTCGAGGTCTCGCACGCGGCCGTGAAGCTCTCGCACGCGATTCTCGAGCTCGATGATGCGGGCGATGGCGGGCAGGCTCATGCCGTCCGCCGACAGGCGCGACACCTCGCGCAGCTGTTCGATGTGGCGCACCGAGTACCGGCGCGAGCCGCCCTTGGTGCGTCCGGGCACGACCAGACCCAGCCGGTCATACTGACGCAGTGTCTGCGGGTGCATGCCGGCGAGTTCCGCGGCCGTCGCGATCGCGAACACCGGCGCCTCGTCGTCGATCTCGTTCTCGTCCATCCCGCTCACCTCCTTGCCCCGATCGTGTCGTCAACCGCGGGTGCGCATCCGGATCCGGATGCGGCACCCGCGGTTCATTCGTCAGTTGCGCGCCTTGGCCATCAGCTCGGCGCGTGGGTTCTCCTTGGGCTCGAGCTCCTGGAAGCGTTCGAGCGCCTCCTTGGCCGCGTCGTCGAGGTGGGCGGGAACCGCCACCTGCACCTCGGCGAGCAGATCGCCCGTGCCCTTCTGGGTGTGGACGCCGCGCCCCTTGACCCGCAGGACACGACCGGACGGTGTGCCCGGGGCCACACGCAGGCGCACGGGATCACCGCCCAGGGTGGGGACCTCGATCGTCGCGCCGAGCACGGCCTCCGTGAAGGTGATCGGCACGGTCAGGCGCAGGTTGAGCCCATCGCGGGTGAAGACCGGATGCGGCCGCACCGAGACCTGCACGACGATGTCTCCCGCCTCGCCGCCGTCGGGCGAGGGACGCCCGCGGCCGCGGAGCCGGATCTTCTGCCCGTCGGCGACGCCGGCGGGGATCTTCACCTTGAACGGCTTGCCGTCCTCGCCCTGGAGCGTGATGGTCTCCCCGCCCACGGCCGTCGCGAAATCGAGCGTCGTCCGCGCGGTGACGTCGGCACCCTTGGTGGGGCCGCCGAAGCCGCGGTAACCGCCCGACGTCTGACCGAAGCGGCCCGAGCCGAACGTGCCCCCGCCGCCGCGGTCGAACATCGTGAAGAAGTCCTCGAAGCCGCCCGAGTCGAATTGGCTGCCGCCACGCCCCTGGCCGAAGCGCGAGAACACGTCCTCGAAGCCGCCCGCACCCGCGCCGCCCGCCGTGAAGCGAGCGCCCGAGCCCATGGCGCGCATCTGGTCGTACTCCTCGCGCTGCTCCTTGTCACTGAGCACCGAGTACGCCTCGCTGATCTCCTTGAAGCGTGCCTCTGCCGCCGCATCCCCCGGGTTCGAGTCGGGGTGGTACTGCCGGGCGAGCTTGCGGTACGTCTTCTTCAGATCGGCGTCGGAGACGTCCTTCGCGACGCCGAGCACCGCGTAGAAGTCCTTGTCGAACCAGTCTTGACTGGCCACGTTCTCCTCCTAGTCCGCCGGCACGGCGACCACGACCTTCGCGGGGCGCAGCTCGACGGAGCCGAGTCGGTAACCGACCTCGACCACCTCGAGGATCGTCGCCTCGGTCTGGCCGGGTGTCGGCTGCTGGAAGATCGCCTCGTGCTGCTGGGGGTCGAACGCATCGCCGGCCGCACCGTAGGTGACCAAGCCCATGCGCTCGGCAACGCCGCGCAGCTTCTCGGCGATCGCCGCGAACGGGGTGCCATCGGCGAGATCGCCGTGCTTGGCGGCACGGTCGAGATCGTCGAGCACGGGCAGCAGGTTCTTGGCGACCGAGCCCTTCGCGCGCTCGATCTCCACCTCCCGCTGCTCCTCGGTGCGACGCCGGTAGTTGGCGTACTCGGCCTGCAGGCGCTTGAGGTCTCCCAGCAGGTCGGGGTCCTCCGCAGCCGCATCCGCGTTCTGCTCGGCACCCAGGATGTCGTCGACCGTCAGTTCCGGCTCCTGCGAAGCGGGGTCGGAGGCGTGCGCCTCCGACCCCTCCTCGCCGGGCCGAACCTCGTCGCCGTCGTCCGGCTGTTCGAAGTTCTTGTCCGTCATGGTCGTATCTCTTATTTCTTCTCGTCCTCGTCGTCGACGACCTCGGCGTCGATGACGTCCTCCTCGGGGTTCGGCGTGGTGCCGCTGCCCGGGTCGGTGGCGGACGGGTCGGCGGGCTGACCCTCGGCCTGTGCGGCCTGGTAGAGGGCCTCGCCCAGCTGGCTCTGGCTCTGGTTGAGCTTGTCGAACGCGGTCTTGACCGCGTCGTCGTCCTCACCGGCGAGCGCCGCCTTCAGCGCGTCGACGTCGGCCTGCACGGAGTCCTTGACCTCGGCGGGCAGCTTGTCGGCGTTCTCGGAGATCAGCTTGTCGACGGAGTACGAGAGGGTCTCGGCCTGGTTGCGGGTCTCAGCCGACTCGCGCCGCTTCTTGTCCTCTGCAGCGTGCTCCTCGGCCTCGCGCACCATGCGCTCGATGTCCTCCTTGGGAAGCGACGAGCCGCCCGTGATGGTCATCGACTGCTCCTTGCCGGTGCCCTTGTCCTTCGCCGACACGTGGACGATACCGTTCGCGTCGATGTCGAAGGTGACCTCGACCTGCGGGATGCCGCGGGGGGCCGGGGCGATTCCGGTCAGCTCGAACGTGCCGAGCGGCTTGTTGTCACGGGTGAACTCGCGCTCGCCCTGGAAGACCTGAATCGCGACCGACGGCTGGTTGTCGTCGGCGGTCGTGAAGGTCTCGCTGCGCTTGGTCGGGATGGCCGTGTTGCGCTCGATGAGCTTGGTCATGATGCCGCCCTTGGTCTCGATACCGAGGCTCAGGGGGGTCACGTCGATGAGCAGGACGTCCTTGCGCTCACCCTTCAGCACGCCGGCCTGCAGGGCGGCGCCGACGGCGACGACCTCGTCCGGGTTGACGCCCTTGTTGGGCTCCTTGCCTCCGGTGAGCTTCTTGACGAGCTCGGTCACCTGCGGCATGCGGGTCGAACCGCCGACCAGCACGACGTGGTCGATGTCGTCGACCTTGATGCCGGCCTCACGGATGACGTCGTCGAAGGGCTTCTTCGTGCGGTCGAGGAGGTCCTTGGTGAGGTCCTCGAACTTGGCGCGCGAGAGGGTCTCGCTCAGCGAGACGGGACCCGAGTCGGTCAGCGACAGGTACGGGAGGTTGATCGAGGTCGAAGTCGAGCTCGACAGCTCCTTCTTCGCCTGCTCCGCGGCCTCCTTGAGGCGCTGCAGCGCGATCTTGTCGCTGGAGACGTCGACACCGGTCGTGTCCTTGAACTGCTTGATGAGGTAGTCGACGACGCGCTGGTCCCAGTCGTCACCACCGAGGCGGTTGTCGCCGGCGGTGGAGCGCACCTGGATGGTCGAGAAGTCGTCGTCCTTGCCCACCTCGAGCAGGGACACGTCGAAGGTTCCGCCACCGAGGTCGAAGACGAGGATGAGCTCGTCCTCCTTGCCGCGGTCGAGGCCGTAGGCCAGGGCCGCCGCGGTGGGCTCGTTGATGATGCGCAGGACGTTCAGGCCCGCGATCTCGCCGGCCTCCTTCGTGGCCTGGCGCTCGGCGTCGTTGAAGTACGCGGGCACGGTGATGACCGCATCCGTGACGCTGTCACCGAGGTACTGCTCGGCGTCGCGCTTGAGCTTCTGAAGGATGCGGGCCGAGATCTCCTGCGGCGTGTACTGCTTGCCGTCGATCGCCTGCGTCTTCCAGTCGGTGCCCATGTGGCGCTTGACCGAGGTGAGCGTGCGGTCGACGTTGGTGACGGCCTGACGCTTGGCGGTCTCGCCCACGAGAACCTCGCCGTCCTTGGTGAAGGCGACGACGGACGGGGTGGTGCGGAAGCCTTCGGCGTTCGCGATGACCTTCGGCTCGCCGCCCTCGAGGACGCTGACGACGGAGTTCGTCGTACCGAGGTCGATACCTACTGCACGGGGCATGTGTTTCCCTCTCCCTTTGCAAGGGCCCTCACGGATGCGACGGCCCGATGTGTGTGAAATCTGCTCGCCGACTCAGGTTGAGCCGCGATGACTCAAGGATAGACACATCGAACCTGAGCGTCAAGTGAACTTGATATGAATGCGCTCAACTTTGCTCCTCGGGGATGCCGGTGGCAACGGTTACGCTGAGCGCACCGCGACGACGAGGGCCGGCGCATCCGCGGCACCGGCTGTTCACCGAGAGGTCCTACCGTGCCCGATATGTCCGACAAGCCTGCGCCGGCCCCCGCGGAAGCTGAGGCGGCCTTCGCCGCTGGTACCCCGACCCCCGCACGCACCCGCGGCGGGCCCGTGATCGCCTGGGGGCTGTGGGACTGGGGATCCGCGGCCTTCAACGCCGTGGCGACCACCTTCGTGTTCACGGTGTACCTGACCAGCAGCTCGTTCGGGAGCACGGCCGAGACCTCGGCGGCCATGTCGTTCGCGCTCGCCGCGGCCGGCATCGTCGTGCTCCTCACGGCCCCGGTCACCGGGCAGCGCTCGGATGTATCGGCGCACCGCAAGCGCTGGCTCGCCATCAACACGGCCGTGGTCGTGCTGATGCTCGCACTCATGTCGCTCGTCGCCCCCGATCCCGCCTATCTGTGGCTGGGCCTCGTGCTGCTCGCGGTCGGCACGGTGTTCTTCGAACTCGCATCCGTCAACTACAACGCGATGCTCGCTCAGGTCTCGACGCCGAAGACCGTCGGCAAGGTGTCGGGCTTCGGCTGGGGCATGGGCTACCTGGGCGGCATCGTGCTGCTGCTCATCGTCTACTTCGGCTTCATCAATCCCGAGGTCGGGCTGTTCGGCGTGACGAGCGAGAACGGCTGGGCCGTGCGCGTGTCGATGATCGTCGCGGCTCTCTGGTTCGGCCTGTCCGCGATCCCCGTGCTGTTCGCGGTGCCGGAGAACACGCTCCTGCGCCCGATCGAGGCCGAGCACGTGGGCTTCTTCGCGTCGTACGGGCTGCTGTTCCGCAACATCGCGAAGCTGTGGCGGGAGAGCCGCCACACGGTGTACTTCCTGTTCTCCAGCGCCGTGTTCCGCGACGGTCTGACGGGCGTCTTCACCTACGGCGGCGTGCTGGCGGCGGGCACCTTCGGCTTCAGCCCGGGCGAGGTCATCATCTTCGCCATCGCGGCGAACGTCGTGGCCGGTCTCGCGACCATCGCCTCGGGACCCCTCGACGATCGCTTTGGCCCGAAGCCGCTGATCCTCGTGGCGCTGATCGGACTCATCGTCAGCGGCTCGTGCATCTTCATCTTCCACGCCGGCGGCGCGAGCATGTTCTGGGTGTTCGGCCTGATCCTGTGCCTGTTCGTCGGGCCGGCGCAGTCCGCATCCCGCACCTTCCTCGCCCGACTCATCCCGCCCGGACGCGAGGGCGAGGTCTTCGGCCTCTACGCCACCACGGGCCGCGCCGCGGTGTTCCTCGCGCCCAGCGCGTTCGGACTGTTCGTGGTCATCGGCGGCGAGCAGTACTGGGGCATCCTCGGGATCGTCCTGGTGCTCGCGATCGGCCTCGCGATGCTCATCCCGGTGCGCGCCGCATCCCGCCGCCTCGCCGCCTCTCCCTCGTCGTAACCCGCCCCAGAGACCGCGAGACTGCATCCCCGTCACGAGATCACGGGTAAATCCAGTGATCTCGTGCGAAAGATGCAGTCTCGCGGTCTAGGGAGGGCGGCGCGGCGGATGCGGGTCAGCGCGTGGCGCGGGCCAGGTTGGCGCGCAGCTCGTCGGCGTTCTGGCGCACGACGTAGGCGGGCTGATCGCGCTCGACGCGCCAGCTCTCGGCGAGGGGACCGGTCGAGACCGTGTCGTAGCCGAACTCGTCGTAGAGGGCCGTGATGAAGGCGAGGCCGTCGTCGGTGTCGGCCGCCGTCGCCAGCGCTCGGCGATTCTCGGTTCCCGCGGGGGTGCCGTCGGTGTTGATCTGGGCGGCCATGATGTGGTTGAAGCCCTTCACCACGGTGGATTCGGGCAGACGCTCCTGCAGCATCTCGCTCGTCGTGGTCTGCTTGTCCTCGAGCGCCTGGATGCGGCCGTCCCGCTCCCAGTAGTAGTTGTTCGTGTCGACGACGATCTTGCCCGCGAGCTCCGCGACCGGCAGCTGGTCGATGGCCTTGAGCGGCACGGTGACGACGGCCCACTCGCCGAAGGCGGCCGCATCCGCTGCCGTGGCGGCGTGCGCCTTCGGACCGAGCTCCGCCACGAGCTCTGCCAGCGTCTCGGGACCGCGGGAGTTGGCGATCGCCACCTCGTATCCGCGGTCGACGAGGCCCTTCGCGAGGGCCGATCCGATGTGTCCTGCTCCGATGATTCCGACGCGTGTCATGGGGAAGGAGAACGCGGACGGATGCGGCGCATTCCCGCTCAGTCGGCGATTCGCCGCATCGGCACGTGGGGGATGCCGTCCTCGTGGAAGCGCTCGCCGTCGACGACGAACCCGAAGCGCGCGTACCAGGGCGCGAGGTGCTCCTGCGCGTCGAGGACGATCGCCGCGCCGGGCCATCGCTCCCCCGCGCGCAGCACAGCGCGCGTCATGAGCTCGGCGGCCACACCCCGCCCGCGCGCGGCCAGAGCCGTCGCCACGCGTCCGATCCGCGCGTGGCCCGTGCCGGCGTCGTGCAACAGGCGCAGGGTCGCGACGACCTCACCCTCCTGCTCTGCCCAGAACAGCTCCGCATCCGGCTCGAGGTCGCGTCCGTCGAGTTCGGGGTACGCGGCGGCCTGCTCGACCACGAACACCGTGACGCGCAGCCACATCAGCCGGTACAGCCTTTCGGCGGGGATGTCCGCGAGGCGGGCCGAGCGGTAGAAGAGCTCTGTCACTCCTTCACGTTAGTGCGGGCCCGCCGCATCCACGCGGGCATGCGCAGTCCGCCCTCGTTCTCCTGCTCGACCTCGAGACCGTAGTGGTCGCCGATCTGCTCAAGGAGTTGCGCGCGCTGCACCCGGTCGTACACGCGTCTCTCGCGCTGGAAGGCGACGATCGTCGCCCAGCACATGAGCAGCATCACCACGCTGAACGGCAGCGCGATGAGGATGGCGGCGGACTGGAGAGCCGTGAGGCCGCCGGCGATCAGCAGCGCGATGGCGAGAACGGCGGTGGCGAGGGTGAAGAACACCCGCACCCACCGCTTCGGCTCGGGGTTGCCGCCGGTGGCGAGCATCGCCATGACGAGGGCTCCGGAGTCGGCGGACGTGACGAAGAAGATCGCGATCAGCACGATGGCGCCGATCGTGAGCACGGGGGTGCCGGGCAGGAACTCGAACAGGCGGAAGAGCGCGCCCTGCAGGTCGACCTCACCGTCGGTGAGCATCGACCCGGGGTTGTGCAATTCCTGGTACAGCCCCGAACCGCCGAGCACCGCGAACCACAGGATGCCGACGAGGGTGGGCACGAGGAGGACGCCCATGACGAACTGGCGCACCGTGCGACCGCGACTGACGCGCGCGATGAAGACGCCCACGAACGGGGCCCAGGCGATCCACCACCCCCAGTAGAACGAGGTCCACGCCGCCTGCCACTCCTCGCCGGCCGTTCCCTGGAAGGCGCTCACCGTGAAGCTGAGGCCGACGTAGTTCTGCAGGTAGGCGCCGATCGACTGCACCCATTCGCGCAGCAGGTACTCGGTCTGCCCGAAGACCAGGACGAACACGAGCAGCACCGCAGCGAGGATGAGGTTCGCGCTCGAAAGCCACTTCATACCCTTGGTCACGCCGGAGAGCACCGAGAAGAGCACGAAGACGGTGATCACGCCGATGATCAACACGTTCATCAGGGTGTCGGGCTCGGGCAGACCAGCCGCCTGCAGCCCGGAGCCGATCTGCAGCACGCCGAGGCCGAGCGAGGTCGCGACGCCGAAGATCGTGCCGCACAGCGCGATCGCGTCGATGGCGTTGCCCCAGCCGCCGCGCACGCGGCGCCCGAGCAGGGGCTCCAGGGCCCAGCGGATGGAGATGGGGCGCCCGCGGCGGTGGATCGCGTACGCGAGAGCGAGCCCGACGACGACGTAGATCGCCCACGCCTGCACACCCCAGTGCAGGTACGTCTGAGTGAGTGCGCCCTGCGCGAGCTGCTCCGGTGTCCCGGTGACACCGGGGCGCGGATCGACATAGTGGCTGAGCGGTTCGCTCACGCCGTAGAAGACGAGGCCGATACCCATTCCGGCCGCGAACAGCAGCGAGAACCAGGCGCCGATTGAGAACTCGGGCTCGTCGGTGTCCTTCCCGAGCTTGATGTCACCGAAGCGGCTGAAGCCCATGAACAGGGCGAAGGCCACGAAGAACGCCGCGATCAGCACGTAGTACCAGTTGAAGGTGTTCACGATGCCGGTCTGGATGGTGCCGAAGAACACCTCCGCTGCGCTCGGGAAGACGATCGCGAATGCCGCGGCGACCAAGACGACGGAGGCGGCGGGCCAGAAGACCCACCGGGCGATTCCTCGCGTGGGCGTGGATGCGGGCGGGGTGGCCGATTCGGGTGCGGTGCTCACCACCCAACCGTAGACAAGAGGCTCGAGACGCCCTCTGACCTCTTGTGCCCCCGGGCGCCGCAGGGTAAAGGCCGCCTCAGTCGCGGGATGCGGGCAGCTCGAACCACGCGGTCGTGCCGCCGCCCTCGCGCGGCTGGATGCCGATGGAGCCCCCGTGGGCCTGCACGATGCGACGGCAGGTGGCGAGGCCGATGCCGGTGCCCTCGACCTCGGTGTTCGCGCGGACGAGGGGGTCGAAGACGCGATCGACGTCGGCGGGGTCGATGCCGGGGCCGCGATCGCCCACCTCGATGCGCCATCCCTCGGGCGTGCGGTGCGAGCGCAGCTCGACCCGAGGATCGGAGCCGCCGAACTTCAGCGCGTTGGAGACGAGGTTCTGCAGCACGGCGCGCAGCTGAGTGGCATCGCCGGCGACGACGGGCAGCTCGCCGATCGTGATGCGCGGGTCGTCGTCGGTGACGCCCAGGTCGGCACGCACGTCGTGCGCGAGCGCACCGAGGTCGGTGGGGGCGAGGTTCAGCACCCCGCCGAGGCGCGCGAACGCGAGGATGTCGCGGATCATCTCCTGCATCCGGGACGTGCCGCGGATGCCCGCGGCGACCCAGTTCTCCACGGATGGGGGGACCTTCAGCTCCTCCTCGAACTGCTCCTGCAGCAGGTGCAGCGACATTGTGACGGAGGTGAGGGGCCCGGCGAGGTCGTGGCTGATCTGGCCCGCGAAGGCGGAGAGATGGTCGTTCGAGCGACGCAGCTCGTCGCGCAACTCGTCCGCGCGCTGGAGCACGGAGTGCAGGTAGCGCGTGCGCCGCTCGAGCTCGAGGATGTCGACGATCCGCGCGGCGAGCACGGCCAGCAGCGCCGTCCGATGCTCGTCGACCTGGCGCGGCGCGGTATCGAAGACGCAGAGCGTGCCGATGGTCTCCCCCGCGAGCACGAGCGGATGGTTGGCGTAGAAGCGAACAGCCCCGAGGTCACCCGTCACGAACGGGTTCGAGCGGTAGCGCGGATCCGCGCTCGCATCCTCGACGGCGACGGGCTGCCCCAGATGCAGGTTGAGGGCGCACATCGAGTCCTCGCGTCGGCAGACGGCCGCGTCGAACCCGACGGCGGCAAGCTGGTGCTGCGCATCGTCGGTGATGATGTTGATCGTCGCCATCGGGACCTCGGCGACGAAGGCGGCGAGCTCGACCACCGAGCGCAGCGCGTCGGGAGGGTTTCCCAGCACGTCGTACTCCGTGAGCACTTCCTGCACCGTCATCGTGTCGTCTCCCGGCCCCGTGGTCGCGTTCTCGCTCCAGGTTAGGGCTCCGGCCGGCGCCGTGGCGCGAAGGAGGTCGAAAGGTCGTCCTGCGACAATGACGCCATGTCGACAGCTTCACCCGCATCCGCTTCGGAGTCGCCTCTGGTCCGGATGCGGGGCATCGCTGCGATGGTGGCGGCGTGGCTGCGGCGGCATCCGTTCACGACCGGGCTTCTGCTCGTGATGCTGGTGACGAGCGTCGCGCAGATCGTGATCACCTCGGCCCCCGATGCCGACACCGGGCTGCTCCCGCCCTGGAATGATTCGTTCGACGACTTCCGCTGGTGGTCGGCGATCACCCCGATGTTCGTCACGGGATCCATCCCCGAGTTGCTCACGACGCTCGTGCTTGCGACTGTCGTGGTCGGGCAGGCGGAACGGGTCATGGGCACGGCGCGGGCCGCGATCTCCTACATCGCCGGCGGGCTGCTCGTCACCTCCGTCTCGATCGCGGTGGGGCTGCTCGAGGAGCACTTCCTGGCCTTCCTGCCGCTCAATGACGTCTTCTTCTTCACGCTCACCCCGCTGGCCGCGATCGTGTGCACGGCGATGGCGGCCAGTTGCTTCATCGGTGCGCTCTGGCGACGGCGGGTGCGCCTCGCATCCCTTCTCGCCGTCTGCGTGCTCTTCCTCTACCGCGGCGACGCGGACAGCCTCTTCATCCTCGTGGCGCTGCCGGTCGGGCTCGGCGTGGGCTTCCTCCTCGGTGGCCGGCGGGCGCGGACCCTGGTCGTGCGCAGCTCGCACCACGAGATCCGCGTGCTGCTCGCGTCCCTCGTGGCGGTGGGCGGCATCGGACCCGTCATCGCGACGTGGTTCGGATCGGGCACCGGCCTGCTGTCGTTCTACGGGTTCCTCAGCATCGATCCCATCGTCGTGGTCGACGGCACGACGTGCGCGTTCGGCTCCGCGGTCGACTGTCCGTCCGAGTACACGACGGCGGCCGAGGTGTTCCCCGCGGCGGGCTGGATCGCGCTGCTGCCGATGATCATCGCGCTGATCGCGGCGTGGGGCATCCTCCGCGGCCGGCGCGCGGCGCTGTGGATCGCGGTGGTGCTCAACGCGGCGGTGTTCGGCTGGATCCTCGTGCAGTGGATCACGCTGCAGCCCGAGACGGTCGCCGACATCGCCGCGTATCAGGGGACGGATGCGGAGACGTACGTCTGGCAGACGATCTCGGGCGCGCTGCTTGCGGCCGTCGCACCGCTCGGCACGACGATCGCGCTGCTCGTGCTGCGCCGGCACCTCCGCGTGACGTCGAGCCCCGCGGCGCGGCGGCGTTACCTCGTGGTGCTGGGAACCGCGACGCTGCTCACCGCGCTCGTCGCGACCGCGGGACAGGTGCTCACCCGCCAGGGCCATGCCCCGGTGATCGATCTGGGCGACATCCTGCTCGCTCTGCCGCTGCGCTTCATCCCTCCGACGCTGCTGCCGCCCGACGTGGTCTCGTTCGTGCCGGAGACCTTCGAAGCGCGCATCTTCTGGTACCTGCCGCCCGCGATCTTCTGGGCCGGGGCGGTGCTCGCGACGGCGTACCTGATCTTCGCGCCGGCGGCCGTCGGCGAGCGGGACGACCGCATCCGCGCACGCGAGCTGCTGCGCGCGGGCGGCGGCGACTCGTTCAGCTTCATGTCGACCTGGCCCGGCAACTCCTACTGGTTCTCGCCCGACGGCACCGCCGCGATCGCGTATCAGGTGCACCACAACGTCGCCGTCACGGTGGGCGGTCCCTTCGGCCCGGCGTTCGCGGACGTGCGGGTGTTCGAACAGTTCGCCGCGTTCTGCGGCGACAACGGATGGCGGCCGGTGTTCTACAGCGTGAGCGACGCACCGAGCTCCGAGCTCGCGTCGCGGGGCTGGTACCGGCTGCGGATCGCCGAGGAGGCGCTGCTCGACGCGCAGGAGTGGACCCCCGCGGGCAAGAAGCGGCAGGACATCCGCACGGCGACGAACAAGGCGGCGCGCGAGGGCGTGACAGCGGTGTGGACGCGCTGGGCGGATCTCAGCATCGCGCAGCACCTGCAGCTGCGCACGCTGTCGGAGTCGTGGCTGGCCGACAAGGAGCTCCCCGAGATGGAGTTCACCCTCGGCGGGCTCGACCAGGTCGACGATCCGGATGTGCGACTCATGCTCGCCATCGCCGACGACGGCCGCATCGAGGCGATCACGAGCTGGCTGCCGCTGTACGGCCCCGAGGGGCCCCGCGGCTACGTGCTGGATGTCATGCGTCGGCGGCACGAGGCGTTCAACGGCGTGATGGAGTTCGTCATCGGCGCGGTGGTCGTGCAGCTCAAGGAGGAGGGGCTGCAGACGCTGAGCCTGTCGGGCGCGCCCCTCGCGTACACGGCCGAGGCGGGAGCGGAATCGGATGCGGTGCAGCGCATGCTCGATCTCGCGGGATCGCTGCTGGAGCCGGGCTACGGGTTCCGCTCGCTGCACAGCTTCAAGCGCAAGTTCCAGCCGGACTTCTCACCCGTGTGGCTCGTGGTCGCCGATTCGGCGGCGCTGCCGGCGACGGGCCTCGCGCTCGTGCGGTGCTACCTGCCTCAGCTCACGCTGCGGCAGGCCGCACGGATGGCGGCGACGCTCGGCCGCGACCGCGCGCGAGGCTGAACCGGGTCAGCTGCCGGCGGCTCCCGCATCCGTGATGCCCACGTCGGTGACGTGGAAGTTGCGCGAGGAGCGGGATGCGGTGGGTCCGCGCTGGCCCTGGTAGCGGTTGCCGTAGGGGCCGGAGCCGTAGGCGTTCTCGGCAGGCGAGCTGAGGCGGAAGAAGCAGAGCTGGCCGATCTTCATGCCGGGCCACAGCTTGATCGGCAGGGTCGCGACGTTGGAGAGCTCGAGGGTCACGTGTCCCGTGAACCCGGGGTCGATGAAGCCGGCCGTGGAGTGGGTCAGCAGGCCGAGCCGTCCGAGCGACGACTTGCCCTCGAGGCGGGCGGCGACGTCGTCGGGCAGGGTGACGCGCTCGAAGGTGGCGCCGAGCGCGAACTCGCCCGGGTGCAGGATGAACGGCTCGTCGGGGCGCACCTCGATCAGCCGGGTGAGCTCGGGCTGATCCTCCGCCGGGTCGATGAAGGGGTACTTATGGTTGTCGAACAGCCGGAAGTACCTGTCGAGGCGCACGTCGACGCTGGAGGGCTGCACCATCTGAGGATCGGAGGGCTCCAGCCCGATGCGTCCGTCGGCGAGTTCCTGCTTGATGTCGCGATCCGAGAGCAGCACCCGCCCAGCCTAGCGAGCAATGCCCTTTGCTATGCTGGCCGCGTACCCCCGGGGCTGTAGTTCAATGGCAGAACTTCTGCTTCCCAAGCAGACAGCGCGGGTTCGATTCCCGTCAGCCCCTCTGAATGCACGAAGCGGTCCGGCTTGTCCGGGCCGCTTCGTGCATCTATCGGTTGAGCGAATCGAACCCTTGGGTGGGCCCACGCCGCCAGAGGCTCCGCGCGCGGCGCAGCCGCGGGTGGAGAAGGCGGTGGGGACGATTCCCGTCAGAGGCTCCGCGGCCCGCGCAGCGGGACGTGGAGGAGCGTCGGGGACCGTCAGCCCCTCCCTACGACTCCCGTTTGGGGCACGATCACTGCGTTGGGGCGCAATTCTCCCGCCCCAACGCATGAAACGCGCCCCAAACCCGGCGCGAAGACCGAGCCGGCTCACCCCAGCCGCTGATCCACCTCGCGGAGGTACCAGGCTCGCACCTCGGGGTCGCCGCCGAGGCCGATGCGGTCGGTGCCGATCACGTCGTCCAGCCAGTCCTGCACCGCGGTCGGCAGGAGCCTAGAGAGGCGGAGCACCGGGCTCAGCACCCGCGGCACGGTCACCGCGAAGCGCGACGAGCCGATCACGTCGACCACGGCGCGGCTCACCTGCTCCGGGGTCACGGCCGGCGACACCTTCGGCGGAGTGATGCCCGCGCCCATCGGCGTCGAGACGAGGTTCGGGAGAACGACGTGCACATCAACGCCGGTGCCGCGCAGCTCGCGCCGGAGCGCGTCACTGAACCCGATCACGGCGGCCTTCGCGCCCGAGTACACGGCGAGACCGGCGAGCGGCTTCAGACCGGTGGCGCTCGCGAGGTTGACAATCGTGCCCTCGCGGCGCGCCATCATCCGTGGCAGCACGGCGGATGTGGTGCGCACGAGCGCCGTGTAGTCGACGTCGATGGTCTTCTGGGCCACATCCGCATCCTGCTCGGCGAACCGCCCCGTCGGCATGATGCCCGCGTTGTTCACCCACACGGAGATCGGACCGACCTCCGTCTCGATGCAGTCCACCACCGCGGAGACGAGGTCGGCGTCGGTGATGTCCAGCCGGAGACCGACGGCACCACGGCCCAGCTTCTCCGCCGCGGCCACCGTCTCGTCCTCGTCCAGGTCGCCGATCACGACGGTGTAGCCCGCCGCACCCAGATCCTGCGCCACCTGGTAGCCGATGCCCCGCGCGCCACCGGTGACGACGGCGACACCCCGATCGACCGGATGCGCGGCATCCGCGCTCTCTGCGCTCCGCTCGACGTCCATGCCAAAGACCACGGACCCGTCGTGCAACGCGATGTTCATGATCGGCCGCCGGCCGCGCAGGTATCCGAGCGGCCCGTCGGCCGCGAAGCGCCACGACGTCCGCAGCCCGGACACCTTCGAGATGACGCGATTCACCGAGCGTGTGCGCACACCGTCGAGCATCTGCAGCACGGGCAGCGGGATCTGCCGCATCCCCGGCAAGAGGGGCGATCCGCGGCGCGCCCGCACGCTCACGACGTCTCTTCCGTCGACGCGCATCGTCGTCACGGAGCCGGAACGGCCGAAGTCGGCGAGCTCCTTGGGGATTCCCCACAGCTCCCGCCCGCCCCGACGCGACGTGTCGCTGTTCACCCAGATCTGCGGGATCGTCACCGCCGCGCCGCCCGCACCGAGGGTGGGGATCGCGACGAGCAGCTCGTCGTAGGCCAACACGCCGCCCGGCACGTACCGCACCGACGCGACGCCCACGACGACCCGGCGTCCGACCATCAGCGGACGACGGCCCTGCGGCATCGCGAACGCGGGAAGCTCATGCTCCGGAACGAGGAAGATGGAGACGTCCAGAGAGCCGCCGAGATACCAGGGCTCTTCGGGGTATGCCGCGGTCTCATCGACAGCCATGACCACCCGCCTTTCGTCGCGTTCGGGATGCGGTTCCATCCTGCCCGAGCAGCCCCCTCACAGGCCCCTCCCGTAGCGTGGGGAGGTATGGCCGACACCCTTGCCGACCGACGTTCACCCCTCCGACCCGCTGTGGATCTCGTCCGCGGCACGCTGATCGGCGCGGTGGAGGTGGTTCCGGGGGTCAGCGGCGGCACGGTCGCCCTCATCGTGGGCGTCTACGCGACGCTCATCGAAGCGGCCAGCCACGTGGTGCGCGGCACGCTCGCACTCACTGATGTCTTCCGCCGCAAGGGCGTGGCGCGCTCCGCATCCCACTTCCGTGCCGTGCGCTGGCGGATCGTCGCGCCGGTGCTGCTCGGGATGGTGCTCGCGGTGGTGCTGGGCGCGAAACTCCTCGCCCCGCTGGTGCAGGAGTTCCCGACCGAGACCCGCGCGGTGTTCGGCGGCATGATCGCCGCATCCCTGCTCATCCCGATCCGGATGCTGGGACGCGACTGGACCTGGCGCCTCGCCATCGTCGCGGCCGCCGCGGCGGTCGCTGCCTTCTTCCTCACCGGGCTTCCCTCGGGAACCCTCGAAGATCCGCCGCTCGTGATCGTCGCCCTCGCCGCATCCGTGGCCGTCTGCGCCCTCGTGCTCCCCGGCCTGTCCGGCGCCTTCCTGCTGCTCGTGTTCGGCCTCTACGAGACGACGCTCGTCGCCCTGAACGAGCGCAACGTTCCCTACATCCTCGCCTTCGCGATCGGCGCGATCGTCGGCCTCAGCCTGTTCGTCAACATCCTCCGGATGCTGCTCGCCCGCTTCCACGCGGCGATGCTCGCCATCATGACCGGCCTCATGCTCGGGTCCCTGCGCGCCCTGTGGCCCTGGCAGGATGCGGCAGGCACCGCCGCCGCGCCGTCGGGTGAGGTCATGGGCCCGGTGCTGTTGGCCGCCGCCGGCGCCGCCGCCGTGCTGGCGGTCGTGGCGATACAGGCCGCCCTCGACCGGCGAGCACCCCGCGCCGCGTAGACCCACATCCCTGCGTTTGGGGCGCGCTCCGTGCGTTGGGGCGCGAACTGCGCGCCCCAACGCACGAAACGTGCCCCGAACGCGCGAACCGCTCAGCCTGCGGCAGCCTGCTCGGCGAGCAACAGCGAGCCGTAGAGTCCCGCCTCGCCGTCGAGTTCAGTGCGGGCGATGGCGAGAGCGCGCGACGAACCGCGCGCCCCGGCGGGACCCACGCGCACCGCGGCGGCCTCCTGCAGCGCCTCGATCAACCCGGGCGTCTTGAGCACGCCGCCACCGAACACGACCAGTTCGATGCCCAGCGTGAAGTACAGCGTGGCGGCGAGCTGGGCGAGATAGAACGCGGTGATCTCGTTGCTCTTCGCGCGGGCGGCCGCATCCAGCTCCTGGGTGTCCACGCCATTGCGCGCACGGACGGCGGGGCCCGACGCGACTCCCTCGAGGCAGTCGCCGTGGAAGCGGCAGATGCCCGCGAACGTGTCGTCGGCGTGGCGGGCGACGGGGAGGTGAGCGATCTCGGGCCAGCCGGTGCCCACCAGCACACGGCCTGCGGCGATCAGCCCGGCACCCACGCCGGTGCCGACGGTGACGTAGGCGACGTCGCTCGCCTCCCGAGCCGCACCCCACTGCAGCTCACCGAGGGCGGCACCCGTGACGTCGGTGGTGATGCGGGCGGGAGCGCCGACGGCAGCGGCGCGGATGCGGCCCAGCACATCGACGCCGTCCCAGCCCGCCTTCGGTGTGGAGGTGATGGATCCGTACGTCGGCGAGGCCCGGTCGAGATCGAGCGGGCCGAAGGCCGCAATCCCGACACCGGCGATCTCGTCGTCGAGCGACCGGATGAAGTCCCCCACCGCCGCCAGCGTCGTGTCCGGCTCGCCGGTCGCGACCGAGGTCCGAGTCAGGATGCGGCGAGGATCGCCCTCCGGCGCCGCCGCGCAGACGATCTTCGTGCCGCCGGTCTCGATGCCGACGAGCAGCCGGCTCACGCCTCGCTCTCCTCGCGGGAGACGACGCCGCCGAACACGGAGTTGTTGCGCATCGCGCGACTCTCGTCGTCGTCACCGAGGAGCGCCTGCCGCAGGCCGTCGACGTCATGCGTGCGCAGCAGCGCGTTCCAGCGCTCGACGGCCGCACGCGCTCCGCCCTCCGTGGTCTCGCGTTTGCGCGGCACGTTCTGCAGCGCACGGGTGATCACGAAGAGCGGCTCGGTTTCGAGCAGCTCTACGATCCGCCGGTGCTGAGCCAGCTTCTTCTGGTCGTTTCGCGACATTCCTGCCTCCGCGTCCCATCCTGCCGCGGGCGACGTGCCCGCGCGTGAACCCGCGTCGAACGCTACCCGCGTCAGTTGACCGTGCCGCCGACGGGTGCGGCGAACTCGTCGAGGGCGGCGACGACCTCGGGCGAGAGCTCGGCCTTGCTCGCGGCGATCGCGTCATCGATCTGGCCCGGGCGCGAGGCGCCGATGATCGCGGTGGTGACGACGTCGTCGCGCAGCACCCACGCGATCGCGAGCTGCGGGATGGACAGACCCGCATCCCGCGCGACGCCGTCGATGCCCCGGATGCGGCGCAGGTAGTCGTCGGTGAGTGCGCTGCTGTTGAGGAAGTGACTGTCCGCGGCGCGCGAGTCGGCCGGGACCGTGCCGTCGAGGTACTTGGAGGTCAGCAGACCCTGCGCCAGCGGCGAGAAGACGGCGCTGCCGACCTGCAGTTCGCGCAGCGCGGGGAAGAGCTCCGCCTCAGGCACGCGATCGAACAGCGAGTAGCGCGGCTGGTGCACGAGCAGGCGCACACCTTCGGCGGCCAGCAGGGCGTGGGCGCGACGCGTGAGCTCGGCCGGGTAGTTGGAGATGCCGACGTACAGCGCCTTGCCGCTGCGCACGATGTCGACGAGCGCCTGCATCGTCTCTTCGAGGGGCGTCTCGGGGTCGACCCGGTGGGAGTAGAACACGTCGACGTAGTCGGTGCGCATCCGCGTGAGGCTCTGCTCGAGCGAGCGCACGAGGTACTTGCGCGACCCGCCGTCACCGTACGGCCCGGGCCACATGTCGTAGCCAGCCTTCGTCGTCAGGAACAGCTCGTCGCGGTAGCGCCGCAGATCGCTCTCGAGCACGGTGCCGAACGTCGTCTCGGCGGCGCCGTAGGGCGGGCCATAGTTGTTGGCGAGGTCGATGTGCACCACGCCGCGATCGACCGCGTGGAGAAGGATCTCGCGCTGCGTCTCGATCGAGCGACCGCGACCGAAGTTCTGCCACAGCCCCAGCGAGACACGAGGCAGGCGCACCCCGCTGGCGCCGGCGCGCGCGAACGGCACATCGTCGTAACGGGTCGCCTTCGCGATGTACGGGGAGAGCAGGCGGGGGTCATCGGCGGCGATGGGCATGACGATCCTTCGGGAGGGAAAGGGGTGCTGTTCGCAAGCCTGCCACACCCGGACGACACCCGGCCCCGACCCTGCAGCAGGCTGCGGGATCGGGGCCGGGTGTCAGCGGGTCACTCCTGAATGAAGGCCAGGATGTCGGGGTTGATCACATCGGCGTGCGTGGTCAGCATGCCGTGCGGGTAGCCCTCGTAGATCTTCAGCGTCGAGTTCTGCAGCAGCTCGTGCTGCTTGAGCGACGCATCCTTGTACGGGACGACCTGGTCGTCGTCGCCCTGGATGACGAACACGGGGACCGTGATGGCCTTCAGGTCCTCGGTCTGGTCGGTCTCGGAGAACGCCTTGATGCCCAGGTAGTGGGCGAGGGCGCTGCCGGTCATGCCCTGACGCCACCAGTTGTCGATGACGGGCTGCGAGGGCGTGACGCCCTCACGGTTGAAACCGTAGAACGGGCCGGACGCGACGGCCTCGTAGAACTCGGCGCGGTTGGCGGCGAGCGCGTCGCGGAAGCCGTCGAACACGGAGACCGGGGTGCCCTCGGGATTGGCGTCCGTCTGCACCATGAGCGGCGGCACCGACGAGACGAGCACCGCCTTGGCGACGCGCCCCTGGGGCTCGCCGTACTTCGCGACGTAGCGGGCCACCTGGCCGCCGCCCGTCGAGTGTCCGATGTGGATCGCGTTGTGCAGATCGAGGTGCTCGACGACCGCGTTCACGTCGCTCGCGTAGTGGTCCATGTCGTGGCCGGTGCCGATCTGCGAGGAACGGCCGTGGCCGCGACGGTCGGTCGCGATGACGCGGTATCCCTTGCTGAGGAAGAACAGCATCTGGGCGTCCCAGTCGTCCGACGAGAGCGGCCAGCCGTGGTGGAACACGATGGGCTGGGCGTCGGTGCTGCCCCAGTCCTTGAAGTAGATCTCTGCGCCGTCTTCGGTGGTCACGTAAGCCATGGGAAGCCTCCAGGGTGTCTTGTTTCACAGTCGTTGAGGGGGAGCGCTCTCGAGCCGCAGGGGCCGAGGGTGCGTTCACGATAGCTCCGCGCCTCACACTGGGTGCTTCGACATCTGTCCAGACAATTCCCACGGGTTCGACGCGCTCACCGCGTCGCCGGGGCGCGTCAGCGGTAGGTGTCGAGCCGCCGCAGGGGCGGCTGCGCCCCCTCGTGGGTCACCGCGTCCGCGCCGACGGCGCAGGCGGCGGTGAGTGCCGCGACGTCGTCCCATCCGGCATGCAGCGCCAGGGTCAGAGCGGCGCAGAACGCGTCGCCCGCCCCGACGGAGCTGATCGCGTCGACCTTCGGGGCACTCACCCGCGCGACCTCGCGGCCGCCCTCTCGCAGCGCCGCGCCGGCAGAGCCGTAGGTGATCGCCACGCGGCGAGCGGCGGCGAGCGCGGGCAGCAGTTCGTACTCGGTCTCGTTGACGATCACGAGGTCCGCACGCTCGAGCACTGCCGTCGGCACCTCGCGCGCGGGTGCTGCGTTCACGGCGAGGAAACCGGGCACCTCGGCCAATGCGGCGATCGCGGACACCGGGATCTCCTGCTGCGCCAGGACCGCCTCGCCCGCGGGAAACTCCACGTCGTCGAGCCGCACGGTGTCGTTGGCTCCCGGGCAGACCACGATCTGGTTCTCGCCGGCCTCGTCGACGATGATCAGCGCGGTCCCGGTGGGATCGTCGCCGAGCCAGACATCGCTCGTGTCGACGCCCGCATCCCGCAGGTTCTGCAGCATCGCGTGTCCGTCGGTGTCATCGCCCACGGCGCCGACCATGCGCACGCGAGCGCCCAGACGCGCCGCAGCCACCGCCTGGTTGGCGCCCTTGCCGCCCGGGTCACGCCGCAACCGTCCGCCCAGGACCGTCTCGCCCGCGCCGGGCAGCCGCCCTGTGGTGGCCGTCAGATCGACGTTGATGCTTCCGACGACGCAGAGAGGACCGAGCATCCCCCCATTCCACCACGGGCCGAGACCCCGGATGCGGCGCCTCGGCCCGGGACGAGATATAACCGAACAGGCGGACGAGGGGGTCGCGCCCCGACCCACCGAGGAGAACGATGACCGAGCCCACCCCCGTCTATCTCGACTGCGACACCGGCGTCGACGACGCCGTCGCGCTGGCGTACCTGCTGGCCTCCCCGACGGTCGACCTCGTCGGGGTCGGCACCGTCAGCGGCAACATCTCCGCAGCCGAAGCGACACGCAACACGCTCGACCTGCTCGCGTTGGCCGGTCGCGACGACATCCCCGTGGCGCAGGGCGCACATGATCATCTCGACCACCCCTACGGGGGCGGCGCGCAGTGGGTGCACGGCGAGAACGGCATCGGCGGCGTCGAGCTGCCGCGAAGCCCGCGGGCGGCGGACTCCCGCACGGCCGTCGAGCTGCTGATCGACCTGTCGCACGCCTACGCCGGGCGCCTGCACGTGCTGACGATCGGACCGATGACGAATCTCGCGCACGCCCTGGAGGCGGACCCGACCCTGCCCGAGCGCGTCGCCGCCGTGACGGCCATGGGCGGGGCTGCTCTCGCGCCCGGAAACATCACGGCAGCCGCCGAGGCGAACGTCTACAACGACCCGCAGGCGGCGGCAGCCCTCCTCGCGGCCGACTGGGATGTCACGCTCGTGCCCTTGGACGCCACCATGGAGCACACCATGAGCGAGCAGCAGCGCGAGCGGCTCGTCGCCGACGAACGCCCGTTCGTCTCGGCGATCGGACACATCCTCGATCACTACTTCGACTTCTACCGCGACACCTACGGACACCGCACGTGCGCGCTGCACGACCCGCTCGCCGCCGCGATCGTCGGCGGCATCACCCCGTCACGCGCACCCCGCGTACCGGTGACGGTCGACGTCACCGACGGACCGGGGCGCGGTCAGACGATCGCCGACCTGCGCGGGCAGCGGGTCGTGATGCGAGACCACGACGGCGTGCGCACGCGCATCGTGCTCGACGTCGACGCGGGTGTGGCCGACCACCTGATCGACACGATCCTCGCGGGCTGAGAACTCAGGCCACCGGTTCGTCCTGGCGCCGGGCACGTGGCGCCATGAGCACGGCGCCGATGCTGGCGGCGATCACCAGCGCGATGCCCGCGATCTCGAGCACGCTCAGGTGCTGCCCGAGCAGGAGGAAACCGGCGATCGACGCCGTGGCCGGCCCGAGGCTCATGAGGATCGCGAACGTGGATGCGGCCAGTCGCCGCAATGCGGACAGCTCGAGCGCGTAGGGGATCGTCGACGAGAGCACGGCGACCCCGGCCCCGAGCGCCAGCAGGTCGGGCCGCAGCAGCGCGCCACCCGCATCCACGATGCCGAAGGGGAGCGAGAGCACGGCGCCGACGGCCATGGCCAACGCGAGGCCGTCGAGCCGCACGAACTCCCGTCCGACCCGCGCCGAGGCGAGGATGTACAGCGCCCAGCTCGCGGCGGCTCCCAGGGCGAAGGCCACGCCGAGCGGATCGAGACGGTCCCACCCGCCGCCGCCGAGCGCGACGACGCCCAGGAACGCGAGCCCTGCCCAGAGCCACGCGGAGGCCCGGCGCGCGGCGACGATCGACAGCGTCAACGGCCCCAGCACCTCGATCGTCACGGTGACGCCGAGCGGCAGGCGCTCGAGAGCGAGGTAGAACAGCCCGTTCATCAGCGCCAGCACGAGCCCGAATCGCACGACCGCCCACCACGCCGCCCGCGAGTGCCCCCGCACGCTCGGCCGAGCGATGAGCAGCAGCACGATCGCCGCGAAGACGAGCCGCAGCATGACCATGCCGAGGGGCCCGACCTCATCGAACAGCAGGACGGCGAGCGAGGCGCCGACTTCCTGGCAGGCGAGGCCGACCAGGACGAGGGCGACGGCGGAGGTGGATCCGGAGCGAGCGGTCACGAAGCGGGCAGCGGGCACACGGCCGCAGCGGCGATCGCGTCGTGATACTGCTGCGCGGTCCAGGGCAGACCCGCATCCGGGATGCTCTGGCCGCTGGCCGCCGGCGCCTTGGAGGCGATGGAGGCGAGCTCCCACGCCAGGTACGCGCCCACCCAGTCGGTCGCGGCCGAGTTGTTGAGCACGACCGAGACGGTCATGCCCGTGGCCGGGTCGGCGAAGGATGCGGTGATGTACCCGGGCACCGAACCGAACTGTCCGATGAGCGAACCGGCCTGAAAGGCGCCGCCCGTGGCGGTGAGCCACGACGGCTGGTCGGGCGAGACGAGCATCGGGGACGCGAAGCGCTCCTCACCGCCGAACGACCCGGTGGCGAGCGCCTGCGTGTAGCGGCCGACGTCGGCGATCGTGGAGACGACTCCCGCGTTCGTGAAGCCGAAGCTGGAGGACATCGTGGTCATGTCGCGTGGCTCGGCGCAGTTCATGGCGCCGTCGGGGCCCGGCTGCGACAGCAGACCCTTCAGCGAAGGCTGTCCGGGCTTGGCGGCCGTGCGCCCGGGAAGGCTCGTGTGCGTCAGCCCCAGCGGGCCGAACACGTGCTCGTCGAGCAGGGCCGAGGCGGTCTCGGAGCCGGCGTTCTCGAGGGCGAGTCCGAGCAGCACGTACGCCGTGTCGGAGTCGCGCCACGCGGTGCCGGCCGTGGCCGGGTCGAATCCGGTGATGCCGTAGGCGGCGAGCTCCGCAGCGTTCCATTCGCGTGAGGGCAGCCCGATCGCGTCGTCCTGCAGCACAGCGCCGTAGGAGCCCAGACCGCTCGTTCCGTCGCACAGCATGCCGAGGGTCACACCGCTGAGGCCGGCGACGCTGGGGACGTACGTGCGCACCTCGTCGTCGAGCGAGACCTTGCCCGCATCCACCATCTCGTAGAGCACGTCGCAGATCATCGGCCGGGTCAGCTCGCCCACCCGGAACACGTCGTCGGCCGAGGCGTCGCCCACTCCGGCCACCCAGGATCCGCTCCAGGGCGCCCAGACGCCGACGATCGCGCCGGTCGAACCGGTCGCGGCCATCGCGAAGTTCACCGCGGACTCGAGCTGCGCCTGCGTGTCGGCGGGGAACGCGCCCTCGACCTGCGGGGGGACGTCGATCTCGACGCTCTTGGCCTGCGTGCATCCCGCGAGCGCGAAAACGATGACGGCTGCGCCGGCGATCGCGGCGGCAGCGCGTTTGAAGCCGGAACTGATCGGCATTTCACCCCCGCGGTCGTGCTCCAGCATTCAAACACACCCACATCACAAGACCATCACGGCTCTTAGGCTGTGCTGCATGACGCACGTTTTCGACGAAGAGACACTGACCGGTGTTCTCGGGCACATGAACTCCGATCACTCCGACGACAACATGCTCTTCGCGCGCGCTTTCGGCCCGCATCCGGCGCCCGTCGGCGCCCGCATGGTCGGATTCGACGGCGACGGCGGCGACTGGGTCATCACGGCGGCCGGTGGCGCGAGCATCGACATGCGGCTGGCATGGCCCGGCGGCCCCATCACCGAGCGGAGCGAGGTACGCCGGGAGATCGTTGCGCTCTATGACGCCGCGTGCGCCGAACTCGGCATCGAGCCGCGACCTCATTGACCGCATCCGAGCCCCTGGGCGAATTGACGATTTAGGTTCTGCTTACCTGAAGGTATAGTGGGCCGCATGAGCGACCCGATCCCGTTCTCCGCAGCCCTCCGCGAGCGTTCCAGCGGTGCCCACTCGGGCAGCGAGGGCGCCGGATTCATGTCCGACCTCATCAAGGGCGAGGGCACGCGCGATGACTACGTCGCGCTCGTCGCGCAGCACTGGTTCATCTACGAGGCGCTGGAGTCGGCGGCCGAGCGGATGCGGCGCGACCCGGTGGCGGCGGTGTTCATCAGCGAGCGCCTCACCCGCCTTCCCGCTCTCGCCGCCGACCTCGAATTCCTCGTCGGTCCCGATTGGCGCGAGCGCATCGAGCCGCTGCCGACGACACGGCGCTACGTCGATCGCATCAACCAGGTGGGGGCGACGTGGCCGGGCGGATTCGTCGCCCACCACTACACCCGCTACCTCGGCGACCTGTCGGGCGGGCTGTTCATCGGCAAGCTCATGCAGCGGCGGTTCGGCTTCGACACCAACGGCATCGGGTTCTACATCTTCGCGGACATCGCGGACCCGAAGGAGTTCAAGGAGCACTACCGCGTGCAGCTCGACGCCGCCCCCTGGGACGAGGCCGAGAAGGAGCGCGTGATCGACGAGGTGCTGCTGGCCTACCGGTTCAACACCGAGCTGTTCGAGGACCTGGCCCGAGCGAAGGCCGAAGCAGCCGCCTGACTCCGCGCCGCATCCCGCAGAGGATGCGTCAGGCGCGGGCGCGGGACATGAACCGCTGCACGTCGGGGTCCACGCGGATGTCGGAGGGCCGGAGGGGCCGCGACAGATACAGGCCGTCGAGCGAGGTCAGTCGAGACAGCGCGACGTAGGTCTGTCCGGGCGCGAAGGCCCCCGCGCCGAGGTCCACGATGGCGCGGTCGTACGTCTTCCCCTGTGACTTGTGGATCGTGACCGCCCACGCCAAACGCAGCGGGAACTGCGTGAACTCGGCCACGACCTCCCGACTGAGCGAGCGGGATGCTGCGTCGTACGCGTAACGGAAACGTTCCCAGACCGCGGGCTCGACGTCGTAGTCGCGGCCGTCGATCTCCACGCGGACGATGCTCCCGGCGATCTTGACGACCGTGCCGATCGTCCCGTTCACCCACCGCGGCCCGTCCCCGTAGGACTGCGTGTCGTTACGCAGGAACATCACCTGCGCGCCGACCTTGAGCTGCAGCTCCTGCTCCGCGGGAAAGGCGGCCTCTCCACGACCGAAGTCGCCGCTGACCTCGGCGTGCGCGGTCTGCACGCGACCGGCAAGGGCGTCCAGGTGGCGCCGGTTGATCGCGTTGACGCGGTCGTTGCGGGTCGCGAGCGTGATGATGGGCTCGTCGGCGGAGAATTCCGGCGGCGTGCGAGCGCCCGTGTCGTTGAGGATCTTCGCCATGTCCGCGGTGACCTGGCCGTAGCGCACGGCGTTCAGCAGCGCCTTGAAACCCGGATCCGACTGCCGATGGATCTCGCGCAGCTCGGCGACGTGGAGATCGGCGCCGTACCGCCCCATGTCCATGAGCCCGTCACCGCTGGACTCCCCCGCCCACACGTGCGCGTCGAAGAACCAGAACGAGTGATAGTGATCGCGCACGTAGCGCAACTCGTCGCCCCGCGGCGGCACGGGCGCCAGCTGGTACGGATCGCCGAACATGACCATCTGCACGCCGCCGAAGGGCTCGGCCCGCCGGCCCCGTGCTTGGCGCAGCGCGCGGTCGATGGCGTCCATGAGGTCCGCGTTGACCATGGAGATCTCGTCGATCACGAGCGTGTCGATCGCGTTGAGCAGCTTGCGCGTCGCATCCGACTGGTCGAGTTCGCTGTTCGCGATGAGACCGATCGGCAGCCGGAACAACGAGTGGATCGTCTGCCCCTCGACGTTCAGGGCGGCAACGCCGGTCGGGGCGCAGACGGCGATCTGCTTCGACGTGTTCCACGCCAGATGCTGCAGCAGCGTCGACTTGCCGGTGCCCGCACGGCCCGTCACGAACACGTGCTCCCGGGTGTCCTCGATCAGCCGGAACAGCGCCTGCTGCTCGGCGGAGAGGGCGGAGGTGCTCACCGATCCATGCTAGGCGCCACGCGGCCGGATGACGCCCGACGGCGACTCCCCGGGCTTTCGCGGGGTCGCTTTCCTAGACTTGCTCTGTGAGCCGCTTGAGACGATCCCGGCGCCCCGGCGTGCGCCTGGCGTTCGATCTCACGACGCTCGGCCTCATCGGCGCCCTCCTGCTCGCGGCCCTGGGGGCGGGAACTGCGGCCCTGTACCAGGAGTTCTACAGCCCGTCCGCCTTCGTGCAGCGCTATCTGAACATGCTCGAATCGGGACGGGCCGCGGACGCTCTGGCCCTGCCCGGCGTCTCGCTCGATTCCTCCGAGCTGACGGATGCGGGACTGCCCGCATCCGCGTCCGACGCGCTCCTGCGCAGCGCCGCGTTGAGTTCCCTCACCGACGCCCGCGTGGTGTCCGAGCAGGTCGACGGCGCCGACACGGTCGTGACGGCCAGCTACGTCGCCGGCGGACACGACGGGACCACCTCGTTCCGTGTGCGCAGCAACGGGACGCTCGGCATCATCCCGACGTGGCGGTTCAGCCAGAGTCCCCTCGCAGTCATGAACCTCATGGTCCTCGGCTCGTCGACCTTCGACGTCAACGGATTCCGCGTCGACCGTCGCCAGGTCTCCCCCGACGGCGTCGACGCCGATCCCGTCGCCCCCGTGTCGCTGCTGGTGTTCTCGCCCAACCTCTACTCGGTGACGGTCGACAGTGCGCTCTCGACCTCCGAGGGGCTCGCCGTTCTCGCGGATGCGCCGATGGTCGATGTCCCCGTCACGGTGCAGACCAAGCCGACGGACGAATTCGTCAAGGTCGTCCAGCAGCGGGTCGAGGAGTTCCTCACCGCGTGCAGCACGCAGCAGGTGCTGCAGCCGACGGGATGCCCGTTCGGCTTCGTCGTGCGCAACCGCGTCGAGAAGCTCCCGACCTGGTCGATCACGCAGCAGCCCACCGTCGAGGTCCTTCCCAACGGGGCGGGATGGGTCATCCCCGACGCGGATGCGGTCGCGCACATCGATCTCGAGGTGCGCTCACTGGCCGACGGTTCGCTGCGCGAGGTGTCCGAGGATGTGCCGTTCGTGGTGAACGGCACGATCGACATCCTCCCCGACGGCACGGCGTCGATCCGCGTCGGCGGTTACGACCCGGGGCTCTGAGTCAGCCCTCGCCGCGGCGCGCGTCGCGGGCCGCGATGGCCGCCAGGCGCGCGTTGTACTCCTCGAGCTCCGCGTCGCCGGTGCGGTCGGCCTGACGGTCGTTGGAGCGCTGCAGACGTTCGTCGCTGCGGCTCCACTGGATAGCCACCGTGATGCCGAGGATGAGGGACGGGATCTCTCCGATGCCCCAGGCGACGCCGCCGCCGACGTATTGGTCCTCGAGCGGCGTCGCGCCCCACGTGCGACCCATCGAGCCGAACCACTCGGCGGCGAACAGGCCCGTCTGCATCATGATCGCCACACCGAAGAAGGCGTGCATCGCGATGACGACGACGAGGGTCAGCAGCCGGAAGGGGTAGGGGAAGCGCAGCGGCACCGGGTCGATCCCGATGAGCGACAGCACGAACAGGTAGCCCGTGATCAGGAAGTGCGTCACCATCCAGATGTGTCCGAGGTGGTCGTAGAGCGACCAGCGGAACAGGTCGGTGTAGTAGAAGATCCACAGCGATGCGACGAAGTTGAGTGCGGTGAAGATCGGATGCGTGACGACCTTCGCGAAGGGCGTGTGCACCGCCCACAGGATCCACTCGCGGCCGCCGCGCGTGCCGTCGTCGCGTTTGCGGATGGCGCGCAGCGCCAGCGTGACCGGGGAACCGGGCACGAGCAGCAACGGGATCGCCATCGTCAGCAGCATGTGGCCGACCATGTGCACGCTGAACAGGTACTCCTGGTACGCGTTCACCGCGCCGGAGGTCACCCACAGCAGCAGCAGCATGCCGAGGACCCACATGATCGTGCGGTACAGCGGCCAGTGGTCGCCGCGGCGACGCAGGCGCCACACGCCGGCGAGGTAGAAGAAGATCCCGAAGGCGACGACGAACAGCCAGAGCAGGTCGATGTTCCACGCCGTGATCCACCGCAACGGTGTGAGCTCCGGCGGCACGGGAGCGTCGGTGAGGAACTCGGCGGGAGTGCGGGCGACCGGCGGCTGCTGGTCGGTGGGCGGGGGCGTGCGCGCGAGCGCGGCGGCGGCCCCGCTCGCGATGCCCATGAGTGCCAGTTCCACCCCGATGAGCGTCCAGAACCGCCGCGCGCTCGCGTTCTCGTTCATCCGCGAGATGAGCCGCAGCCGGTACCAGGCGCCGAGCAGGCCGAGTCCGATGAGAGCCACGACCTTGACGGCGAGGATGCCGCCGTAGGGGCTCAGCAGGGCGGGCAGCGCCTCGACACTGACCCAGGCGCGGACGGAGCCCGACACCGCGACGACGATGAACGCGACGAGAGCGATGCTGGAGTAGCGCCGCAGCAGGGCGATCTGACCCGAGCGCGCCACAACCGGTCGGATCACGACCAGCAGCACGAGACCGCCCAGCCAGACCGCGGCGGCCAGGATGTGCAGCACGAGTGACGTCACCGCGACGCTGTGGTTCTCCAGCTCCCCCGAGTGGCCCTGCGTTCCCATGGGCACGAGGGAGGCGAGCGCCAGGATCGCGACGAGCAGGGTCGGCGTCCACGCACGCACCGCGAAGGTGAGCACCGTGAGCACGGCGCCGGCGACGGTGGTGATGAGCCACGTACGGCCGAGTTCGACCTCGACGAGGAAACGGCCCAGCTGCTGTCCGAAGACCGCATCCGCGCTCGGGGCCGCGTTGAAGACGTTGACGAAGGTGAAGAAGCCGGTGACAGCGGCCGCGACGGTGAACAGCGCGGCCCCGATGGATGCGGTGTCCAGCGCGACCTCGAACGCGCGATCCTCGGGCCGCAGACCGAACAGCGCGAGCACGAGCGCGCCCACCATGGTCGCGGCTGCCAGATTCAGCACGAGGGTGGCGATCGGAAGACCCCATCGGACGACGGGTCCGGCGTCGGCGATGACGAGCGGCGCGGCACCGCCGCCGTAGGCCAGGGCGACGATGAGAGCCACGAGGGCGGTGACTCCGAGGATCACCGGGCCCGCCACGCGCAGCGTGGTCGCCGAGGCTGCTCCGGGCCCGCCCGAGCGGGGGCCGGCGGCGCGGGCGGAGGCGGTCGTCATCACTGCTCCAGCCTAGGCGCGCTGCGCTGTCAGCACGCCTAGACAACGAGAAGGGGGGAGCCTCACGGCTCCCCCCCTCACAGACGGTCGTCGATTACTTGACGGCAGCCTTGAGCTTCGAACCGGCGGTGACCTTCACGCGCTTGCCGGCCGGGATGGCGATCTCGGCACCGGTCTGCGGGTTGCGGCCGGTGCGAGCGGAGGTCTCGACCTGCTCGAACGCGATCCAACCGGGGATGGAGACCTTGGTGCCCTTGGCGACGGCCTCGGAGACCGTGGAGAAGAGGGAGTCGAGCACGCTCGACACGGTGGACTGGCTCTGTCCCGTGGCGCTGGCGATGCTCGCGACGAGCTCGGTCTTGGTGATGGACTTGTCGGCCATGTGGGTTGTCCTCCAGGCGGCGGTACGCCGCTTTCTTGACTTCGGTCCGGGGCTCGGCCCCGGTTGGTCGGATCGACCGAGCACGAATATACCCACGAACCCCGTGATTCCGCGGATTTTGGGCGTGAACCGCCCACATCCGACGGCGTGTCTCACCCGAAATCACCCAAACGGGTCGGAATCGGCCCATCGTGGCGTCCGAGAACGACGAAGGCCCGGAACCTCAAGGGTTCCGGGCCTTCGTGCGGATGCGGGTGCTTACCAGCTGGACTTGGTCACACCGGGCAGCTCGCCGCGGTGGGCCATGTCGCGGAAGCGCACACGCGAGATGCCGAACTTCGACAGCACACCGCGGGGGCGGCCGTCGATGACATCACGCGAACGCAGGCGCACGGGCGACGCGTTGCGGGGCAGCTTCTGCAGGCCGACACGGGCGGCCTCGCGCTGCTCGTCGGTGGACTCGGGCGAGACGAGCGCCTTCTTCAGCTCGGCGCGCTTGGCGGCGTAGCGGTCGACGACCTCCTGGCGCTGCTTGTTGCGCGCGATCTTGCTCTTCTTAGCCATGGATCAGCGCTCCTCTCGGAATTCGACGTGCTTGCGGATGACCGGGTCGTACTTCTTGAGCACGATGCGGTCGGGGTTGTTGCGACGGTTCTTGCGCGTCACGTAGGTGTAGCCCGTGCCGGCGGTCGAACGCAGCTTGATGATCGGACGGACGTCCTGTGCCTTCTTCGCCATTAGAGCTTCACACCCTTCGCGATGAGGTCCTTGACGACGGACTCGATGCCGCGTGCGTCGATGACCTTGATGCCCTTCGCCGAGACGTTGAGCTTGACGTTACGACCGAGCGAGGGCACGTAGTACGTCTTCTTCTGCACGTTCGGGTCGAAGCGGCGCTTCGTCCGGCGGTGCGAGTGCGAGATGTTGTGACCGAAGCCGGGAACCGCTCCAGTCACCTGGCACACTGCTGCCATGGTGATGTCTCCTTCTGTACCGTGACGCCGGACGGCGCCACCCAAGATCCCTTGTCTGCGCCCACGATCGACCCGGCCGTTTCCGACCCGGAAGAGGATGTGGACACGAACTGCGCGCAGGAGTGCGCACAGACAAGGAGTCAGTCTAGCACGCGCGGCGTGTCGCCTTGACGAGGGGCCCTCCCCCACCGATCTCCGCACCGCCGTTGTCCACAGCGCACCGCACGCTGATGCTCGCGGTGCGTGCCGCACTGCCACGATGGCGTGACGGCTGCGACGCCGTCGATTCGGGGGAGACGATGACGGACACACCGCAGGGCGGCCGCTGGCCCGCATCCGCGCGCGAGCTCGGCGACCCCCACAAGTGCCCCTCCTGCTTCACGGTGATCAGCGGTTCGCCGTGCCCCGCCTGCGGGCAGCCTCTCGACGACCCGCGCATGGGCCAGGTCCTTGCGATCGGCCAGACGATGGCGGATGCGGAGGCCACGCGCCAGAGCATCATGGCCGCCGTCCGCGAGAGCGCCGTCGCCGCGCGCCAGGCGGCCCTCGCGGAACGGGCGGCCCTCGCCGAACAGGCCGCTCTCGCCGCCCGGCAGCAGGCCGCCCCACCGGCTGCCGTCGTCGCCGCGCCCGGCGTCGTCGCACCTTCAGAGGCACCGGACGTCCCCCGGCGCGAGGCCGAGGCCGCGCGCGTGGATCCCGTTCGCTCCGCACCTGTTGCCGCGGCCCCCGCATCCCCACCTCCCGGGGCGCAGTCGCCGGCTCCCGCGCCCGAGCCACGCCGACGCCGCCTCACCGTGCCGGTGCTCCTGCTCATCGTGGGCGTCTCGCTCGTCGGCGTCGCGGCGGTGTTCTTCCTGCTGCTCGCCTGGTTCGTAGCCGGCATCGCGTTGCGCGCGGTGATCGTGGGTGCGATCACGCTCCTCACGATCGGCGGCGCGTCGCTCCTGCGGCGCCGGGGCCTCACGGCGACGGCGGAGGGCATCGCCGCGCTCGGCGTCGTGCTGCTGGCACTCGACACCTGGGCGGTGTACGCCAACGATCTGTTCGGCACGGCGAACCTTCGACCGGCCGTGTGGACGGGCATCGGCGCCCTCGCGGTGGCGGTCGTCTGCCGCGCGTGGGCACGCGTCTCGCGTCTGCGCACCCCCGATCTCGCCGCGTCCCTCGCACTCCCCGCGGGGATCGGGTTCCTGGTCGGGGGCGCCGTCGCACTGCCGTCGCCCGAGGCGCTGATCGCGGGACTGCTGGGCGCCGCGGCCGGCGGGCTCGCGCACGCGCTTCCGGCTCCCGCATCGTCGGCGCGGTCGGGCGAGGCCGGCGCCGTCGAGCGCTTCGTGCTCGCGATCGTCGGCCTGTCCGCCCTCGCGGCGAGCGCGCTGCTGACGCCGCTGTTCGCTGAGGGGATCGGCGCAGCAATCTGGGCCAACGGCGGCGTGCTCGTGATCGGTTCGGCGTACGCGTTCGTGCTGCGCCCGGCGGCGCCTGAGCGCGTCGCCGGCCCGTGGCTCGGCGCTGCGGCATCCGTGCTGGCGACCCTCGCCCTCGCGACCGCCGGGTGGCAGCTCGCTGCCCGCAGCGATCTGCCCGTGTTCGGCGTGCTCGTGGCGCCCGTCCTGGCAGTCGCCACGGCGGTCGCGCTGGATCGTCTGCGGGCCCGGCTGCCCTGGCTGGTCCCCGCGGCCATCGCCGCCGGGATCGTCGCGGTCTGTTCGCTCGCCGCGCACATGGTGATGTGGTCGGCGCGAGCGGCGGTCGCGATGTACGGGAACTGGCCGCTGTGGCGCACGCCGGCGTTCGAGGCCGCCGGTGGCTCGCTCGACATCCCGCTGCTCGCACTCGTCGCCGCGGCCGTGCTCAGCGTGCTCGTGTTCCTCGCCCCCACGGCGCGACGAGCCACCCTGCGGCACGTCCGTCCGATCGTGGGCGCGCTCCTTCTGACCTCCGCCGCGGCCCTCACCCTGATCCCGGCGGCGGCGGTCGCGGGAGGCGTCGTCGTGGCGGCCGTATCCGTCGTCGCGATGCGCAGGCGTGCGGACGCGGCGGGGTGGGTCGTCGCGGGCTTCATCGGCCCCGGCGCCGCCTACCTGACCGGGCTGTCGGCAGTCTGGCTGTGGGTCGCTGCGGTCGCCGTCGCCGCGCTGCTGCCCGTGGCTCACCGGCTGGCCGTGCGCGCCACGGGCGGGCTCGCGATGGCTCTCGCCGTGCTCCCAATCGGCGTGCTCGCAGTGTCGGCGACGATCGCGCCGAACGCGCTGGCCGTGCAGCTCGGCGGAGCATCGGATGCGACCGCCGCGGGCTGCGCGTTCGTGCTGCTGCAGTGGGTCGCCCTGGTGGCGGCGCTCGCCTCGCTGCTCGGTTGGCGCGAGGGCGCATCGCGCCGGGCGCTCGCCCTCGCGACGACCGTGCTGCTCGCGGTCGCGCTCCCCGCCGCCGCGGCACTGGGCGCCTCGCCCCTCGCCGAGCGCGCCCTGCTCGAGCCGGGTCTGGGCATCGCGCGAGCGGCCCTGCTGGTCGTCGCGCTGATCGCGCTGACCGCGCACCACCGCGACGGCACCATCTCTTGGGCGAGCGCCCTCTTCGTCGCGCCCGCCGCAGCATCCGGTGCGGCGGCTCTGCTCACCCTCGTCGTCGCGCCGCCGTTCACCGCTGCGCTCGTGCTGGCGGCGGTGGCAGCGCTCGTCGTCGCGGGCGCTGCGGCGGTCGCGCTCCGCACCCGCATTCCTCGGGTGCGACTGGCGTCAGACCTGGGCGCGGCGATCGTGATAGCGGTAGCGGCGTGGCCGACGCCGCTCCCGGGCGGTTGGGTGCTCTTCCCCGTGCCGGCGGAGTGGGGCGGCGCGTTCGTCGCGACCATCGCGATCGCGGTCGGCGCCGCATCGATCACCCGAGGCTGGCGGGCGACGACCGCGGGCGGCGTGCCCGTGGCAGCGGCGCCGCGGCGCCTGCTGGCCTGGCCGGCGTTCGCGGCAGCGACCGCCGCATTGTGGCTGTGGCTCGCCTCTGCGTGGCCCGGAGCCGCCCTCGAGGCGTACGTCGTCCCACCGGCCGCGGGGCTCGTCGTCTTCGCACTCCTGTTGAATCGGCTCGGCCGCATCCCCGAGGCGACGGTCGCGGCGGCGCTCGGAGTGGGCGTGGGTCTTCTGCCTCCCGCGGTCACCGCGCTCGACGCAGACACGGTGCGCGGCGTCGTCGTGGCCGCGACCGCCACGGCCATCGCCGGGACGTCGGCGTTCTGGCCGCGGCTGCGTTCGTCCGCACCCGGACTCGCCGCGGCCGCCACGGCGCTCGGCGCACTGCTGCTCGCGGTGAGCGGCCTCGTCCTCACCGGACCCGAGGTGGCGAGTGTGTGGGCGGCGGCCGCCGTGGCGGTGACGCTGATCGCCTGCGTCGGCCTCGCGCGGGCGGGCTCCGCAGCCGCGGTGAGCGTCGCGACCGTTGCGGGTCCCGTCGCGACCCTCGTGGCCGCGGGCGCCGTCGTCGACGCCGTTGCGACGCACGACTCGTTCGTGGTGGGCCTGGCACTCATGCTCGCCCTGCTCGCGCTGCACCTGGTCTCCGCCGGCGCGCGCCGCATCCCGCTGACACCGGCGCTGCGCTGGACCACATGGGCCGTCTCGCTGATCGCCGGCTCCCTGATGCTCGCCAGCGGCGTGTTCACCCAGGTCGAGCTGGCCTTCGCTCCGGCCGGCGTCGCGCTGGCGGCGGGGGCCGTTGTCGCCGCCCTGCGCGCCGACCGCACCCGCCCCCTCGAACGGACCGCGTGGCTGGTCGGCCTCGCGATCACCGCTCTGCCGAGCGTGTTCGCCCCCGTCGAGCCGCTGCGCACATGGCTGGTCATCTCGCTGGCACTCGCAGCCGCCCTCATCCTCGTGCTCGCCCCGCTGCCCGACATCGGCCGCCTCAAGACGCCCTCCGCGCTCGTACTCCTCGTCGCCGCCTGGGCGATGGCGGTCCGCAGCGCCGGAACGGATGCGGCGGCGCCGACGATCGCGTCTCTGGTCGTCGGCGTCGGCACGGTCGCCGTGGCGGCGGGCCTCGTCCGGATCGGTGCGCGGGCAGGCGTCCCCGCATCCGTCGCTGCGGTGGGCTCCGCCTTCGTGGTCACAACCGTCGCCCTGCGACTCGACGGGGCGCCCGCGACGACCGCCGTTGCGATGAGCGCCGCGGCGCTGGTCGGCGTCGCGTCCGCTCTCGTCCTGGGGCGCGAGCGCTGGCGCGGGGTCGCGGCCGTCGCGGCGGTCGCGAGCGCGGTGACACTGGCCACGGCGTCGGGGATCCGTATCCTGCTTCTCACCGAGCGGGCCGCACCGCTGTTCACGGTCGAACCGGAGATCTGGAGTCTCGCGGCGCTCGGGCTGGTCGCCGCGATCGCGATCGCGGCGCTGCGCACCCACGCGGGCCCGGGTGTCGATCTCGCCGCGATGATCGTGCTCTCGGCAGCGGTCGGCGCGTTCACGATCGCCGAGCTCACCGTGTTCGAAACGGCGCAGATCACGGTTCGCGTCCTGTTGATCATGGTCGTGCTGAGCGCGGCGGGGACGGCCGGCTGGGCGCTGCGTCGCCGGAGCGGTCTCGTGCTGCTGGGCGCCGCCGGCGCCTTCGCCCTCGTCACCGCCGCGTCCACGGCGCCCGCGGTCATCATGATGATCGAGGTGATCACGGTGCCGCCCGCTCTCGCGGGACTCGCGGTGGGCATCGCCCGGATGCGGGCCGAACCCGCCCGACGCTCGTGGCCCGCACTCGGCGGGTGGCTCGCGCTGCTGACACTGCCGTCGCTCGCGTACGATTTCGACCCGGACGCAGCGCTGTGGCGCGTCATCGCCCTGGGCGTCGTAGCCATCGCCCTCGTGATCATCGGAGCGGTCCGCGCTCTCCAGGCGCCGCTCGTGGTGGGTTCGGCGGTGCTGCTCGTGCACGCGATCGCGCAGCTGTGGCCGTGGATCGCCGCCGCCTACGTGGCGTTCTGGTGGCTGTGGCTGGGTCTCGGCGGGGTCGCGCTCATCTTCCTCGCGGCCCGCTACGAGAAGCGGATGCGGGCGCTCAAGGCGGCCTTCGCCGCGGTCACCGCGCTGCGCTGAGCGCGGGTCCCGCGCCGCGTCCCCAACGGAACGCCGAGACGGTGGGGTCGTCGGGGATCCAGAAGCGCCAGGGGAACTCGTCGCCGCCGGCCACACCCGCCACCCCGACGCGCGGTCCGGTGGCGATGTCTCGGCGGGGGCCCACCGGCAGGAGGAGTCGGGCGCGAGCTCCTGCCCGCGTCTCACCGGTCACCGCGTCGATGCCGTCGTGCACGGGATGGCGCAGCCCCGACGCATCGCCGAGACGGCCCGGTCCGCGGGCGAGGTCGCGGTCATGGCGCACGACACCGCGCGCGCTGCGACGGCGACGGGCCGCATCCGCACCCTCGACGACCTCCGCGCCGCGCAGCAGCACACCGCCGGCGACCCCCGTAGGCCCGCAGACCACGTTCACGCACGAGTGGATGCCGTGACTCAGATACACGTAGAGGTGGCCGGGCTCGCCCCACATCGTGGCGTTGCGGGGCGTCGGCCCCATGCGGGCGTGCGACCCCGGGTCGGGCACGTCACCGGTGCCGCGCCCGTGGTACGCCTCGACCTCGCTGAGGCGCAACACGACGCGTTCGCCGTCCAGCTCGACCTCGAGCAGCGCGTCGAGCAGGCGCGGCGCGACCTCCACGGGCAGATCGGTCAGCGCCTCGCGCGTGGCCGGCACGTGGGTCGTCATCGCAGCGGAACCTGGCACCACGAGATGTCGAAGGCGCCGAGGCTGGAAACCTCGGTCTCGCTGTCGAGATCCAGGATGTGGGTCTCGACCGTCTCGGGCACCGGCAGAGCGTAGCTCGTCACGTACGGGTTCTTGGCCGCATCCGGCTGCACGAGCACGGCCGCGTACCGCCCGGACGGCGAGACGCAGGTCTGCAGCAGCGCCGAGCTCGCCGCCACGGTGAACACCGGTTTCGCGTGGCCCTCACCATCGACCAGCAGGAGCGAGGAGCCGGCGCCGTTCGGGTCGGTGTACTGACGCAACGTCCGATCGCCCGTCAGCGGAACGACGCCGCCGAGGTAGCCCGTCGCGTCCTGCGCCGACACGAGCGGCTCCTCCGAACCGTCGACGAGCGAGATCGTGACGAGCCCGTCTGCGCGCAGCACGATGGCCGTGGTCGAGCCGCGGGCGATGCCCTCGATCTGCGCGGCCGCTCCCAGGTCGACGGGGTTCGCTCCCGACGGCGGCGCGAGCAGCAACCGGCCCTGGAACGAGAGCATGAGGATGCTGTCGGTATCGGGCACGAAACTCCACTGCGCCACGCTCGCCGGTTCGCCCGACACGTCGATGCGGGTCGGCGGGGTGTCGGCGTCGGCGGGTTTGAGCGAGGCGGTGTAGAGCACGCTCGCCCGCGCCCCCGCGGCCGTCATGTCGGGGTCCGTGTAGGTGTAGCCGATGGTCTCGCCGCGGTCGGCGGTCTGCAGGTCCTGGATCGGCCCCGTGCCGGGCAGAGGCAGCGATCGCTGTCCCTGCCCGTCGGGATCGGTCACGATGAGCTCGTTCGAGCCGTCGTCGTCCACGACCGACATCACGAGGTGGGCGTTCGTCGCCCGGAAGTCCTCGATGTGGCGGTGCGTGAAGACGGGGACCGCGTCCTCGCCCGACAGCGAGGTGCGGAAGACGGTGTCGTGTTCACCGTCCTCGCCGCGCTGGAGCAGGTAGACCGACAGCGGCGGGGTGTGGAAGCTCTCGGTGAGCGTGACAGCCGCATCCGATCCCTGCCCCGTGACACCCGCGATGGAGACCGTGTAGTCGGTGTCGTCGCGCAGGGGCAGCGTGAAGCGCACTCCGATGGTGCGGCCGGAGGTCTCCACCGCGAAGTCCGCGACGGGACTCACCGTCACCTGCGAGGGGTCGATCGAGGTGAGCGTCTGCGTCGTGGTGAGGATCAGGCGTGAGCCGGATGTGGACACCGCTGCCTGCGGGTCGAACTGCACGTTCGTCACCCGCGGGCCTTGCAGGGTTCCGACCGCGCCCGCGGCGGCGCCCGCGAGCGCCAGAACCGCGAGCACGATCGCGAATGCTCCGAGGTACGCGCGGATGCGGCGGCGCCGGGACTGCTCGCGCCGCGAGGGGCGCGCGGCGTCAGTACTCATAGGGATCGCTCGGCTCGTCGATCGGCGTGACCTGTTCGGCGACGATCGCCAACTGTCCGGAGCCGGTCGCGCGCACCGTGCCCGAGACGGTGACCCACTGCCCGGTGGACGGCGCGGCCGCATCCGCCGAGATGGCCAGTCTCGCGGGCTGCGCGTCGATCACGCAGTGCGTGATGACGAGACGACTCAGATCGAACCCGCCGTCGGTGTCGCCGCTGACGAAACCCGTGAGTGTCACCGCATCGCCCTCGAACGCATCGGGGTTGGTCGCCGTGGCGAACACCGCCGCCCAGTCCCCCACTCCGAACTTCGAGGTGTCTCCGGTCGAGGCGAGCGAGATCACATCCGATCCCGCGAACAGCGGCGGTGCGCCGACGTCGCGGGAAGCGGCGAGCTCCGCCGAGAGGGATGCCGGAGGAAGCGCCAGCATGGTGACCACGACGCCCGAGGCGAGAAGGCCGCCCGCCACTGCGGCTACGGCGCCCGGCGACACGCGGCGCTCGTGACCGTGATGCGCGTGGTCGCCGTCGTGGACCTCGCCGTGATCGTGACCGTGGTCATCTTCCGCGCCCAGCGGCAGCACGAAGCTCAGAGCCGTGCCGACGAGCACGACGACGGCCATGCCGATGGCGAACCAGGCGCCGTCGGGGTTGATGTATAGGCCGATGCGGCCGGTGACAGCCAGCACGAGGGTGATGACGGCGAGGGCTGCGGCGAGCCCCGCGCCCAGCCAGCGGGTGAGAACGCTACGCAAGGAGATTCACCACCGCTCCGAGCGCGAAGGCGAACAGCAGGACCGTCGTGACGATCCCGACGAGCGCCCGGGAGGAGAAGGTCGTGCGCAGCAGGGCGATCATCTTCACGTCCACCAGCGGTCCGGTCACCAGGAAGGCGACGAGCGAGCCGGGAGTGAATGTGGATGCGAACGACAGCGCGAAGAAGGCGTCGATGTTCGAGCAGATCGAGACGACGATCGCGAGCATCATCATCGCGACGATCGACAGCACGGGGTTCGAGCCGATCGCCAGCAGGGCGTTGCGGGGCACGAGCACCTGCACCGCACCTGCGAGCGCCGAGCCGATGACGAGGGCCGGCATGACCGCGCGCAGTTCGACGAGGAACTGCGCCAGGGAGCGGCGCCCGCGCCCGCCGCGCTCGTGGACGGCGACCTCACACGTCGCGCGGAACCGGTCGGTCAGCAGCGCGTCGGGTGACGGGTGGCGGCTGTAGAGCCATCCGATGAGGTTCGCGACCGCGTACCCGCCCAGCAGACGCGCGACGAGGATGCCGTCGCTGAAGCCGAAGGCCTGGTGCGTCGTGATGATGACGATGGGGTTCACGATCGGCGCCGCGATCAGGAAGGTCATGGTCTCGGAGACGTTGAAGCCCCGCATGAGCAGGCCCCGCGCGAACGGGACGTTCCCGCACTCGCACACCGGCACGATCATGCCCAGCAGCGACAGCACCGCCCTCCGCGCCCAGGCACGACGCGGCATCCAGCGCTCGAGAACTCCTGCAGGCAGCCACACCTGGACGAGGATCGAGAGCACGACTCCCAACGCCACGAACGGCAACGACTCGATGAGCACGCTGAGCGCGAGGGTCACTCCGTCCTGAAGGCGCGTCGGGACGTCCGCCGGAAGCAGCTGCGGCGCGAAGATGTAGATCGCCGCCATGACGACGATGAGCGCCAGCCCGAGACTCAGCGCTACGGACGTACGCGAGCCGGACGAGCGCCGCGGTGGCGCCGACCTCGCGCGCTCGGTGCGACTAGTCGTCACGCTCATTCGTCCGGGCGGCGGTGCACGCACCGCAGAGCCCGAAGATGTCGACGACGTGCTCGGCCGAGGTGAAACCATGGCTCGCGGCGGTGCGCTGGGCCCACTCCTCGACTTCCGAGGCCTCGATCTCGACCGTGAGACCGCACTGACGGCAGATGAGGTGGTGGTGGTGGCCGCTCGTCACGCAGGCGCGGTAGAGGTTCTCGCCCTCGGGACTCTGCAGCGAGTCGGCGTCGCCGCCGGCGGCAAGCCCCGCGAGCGCGCGGTACACCGTGGCCAAGCCGATGCCGGTGTTGTCGTCACGCAACCGCGCGTGCAGCGTCTGGGCGCTGACGAAACCCTGCGCGTCGGAAAGGGCTTCGCGGACGCGCTCGCGCTGCCAGGTGTTGCGCTGAGCCATGCCCGAATCCTACCCGCGCACCCTGGCAGCGGGCCGGGCAGTCTTCTCAGACAGCACGCGTGACACGGTCGCGGCGTGCGCCGATCCCGCGGCAGACGAGGTAGATGACGAACGAGATCGTCGTGATGTACGGGCTCACCGGCAGAGTGCCCGCGACCGCGAGCAGGATGCCGCCGACGGCGGAGACGACGCCGAACAGCGCCGCCCACAGCGGAACCGCGAGCGGGCCGGTCGAGATGCGCATCGCGGCCGCCGCGGGGGTCACGAGCAGCGCGAGCACGAGGAGCGCGCCGATGATGTGCACGGCGACGGCGACGATCAGCCCGAGCAGCAGCATGAACGCGAGCGAGACGGCCCGCGTGGGCACGCCGCGCGCGGCGGCCGACTGCGGATCCAGCGAGTCGAAGCGCAGCGGGCGCCAGATGAGCAGCAGGCCCACCAGCACCACTGCCGCGATCGCGATGAGCACGCCGAGCTGGCCCGTCTGCACGGAGACGATCTGCCCGGTGAGCAGGCTGAACCGGTTGGCGCTTCGTCCGTTGTACAGCGAGAGGAAGAGGATGCCGAGGCCGAGGCCGAAGGGCATCAGCACACCGATGATCGAGTTGCGATCGCGCGCGCGGGAGCCGAGCCAGCCGATGAGGGCTGCGGCGATCATCGAGCCGACGATGGATCCCGTTACGACGTCGAAGCCGAGCAGGAGTGCCGCGGCGGCGCCGGCGAAGGAGAGCTCGCTGATGCCGTGCACCGCGAAGGCCATGTCGCGCTGCATCACGAACACGCCGATGAGACCGCCCACGATGCCCAGGACGGCGCCCGCCCACACCGAGTTCTGGACGAGCTCGAGGATCTGGCCGTACTGCGCCACGCCTCCGAACAGCGCGTCGCCGACGTCGCTCCAGTTCATGCGTGGTCCTCGTGGTCGTGATGGTGGTGGTGCGACTGTTCCGCATCCGGCGCTCCGACGACGACGAGGCGCCCGCCCGCGCGGAGCACGTGCACGGGCGCGCCGTAGAGGTCGCTGAGCACGGTGGAGTCGAGCACCTGGTCGGGGGTGCCGAGCATGAAGGTGCCGCCGGCGATGTAGAGGATGCGGTCGACCGTGTCGAGCACCGGGTTGATGTCGTGGGTCACCAGCAGGACGCCCGCCTGACGCTCGCGGCGATGCCGGTCGATGAGCGACACCACCGCCTGCTGGTTGGCGAGGTCGAGGCTCGTGAGGGGCTCGTCGCACAGCAGCAGGCGCGGGTCGTCGGCGAGCGCCTGCCCGACGCGAAGCCTCTGCTGCTCCCCGCCCGAGAGGAGCCCGACGGGGCGGTCGCCGAAGGTCTCGGCGCCCACGGCGGCGAGGAGCTGGTCGACCCGCGCCCGGTCGCGCCGGCGGGAGATCGGCAGACCGAAGCGGTGCCCGTCCACGCCGAGGGCGACGACGTCACGGCCCCGCATCGAGGTGTCGCGCGGCAGCGGTCGCTGCTGGGGGATGTAGCCGATACGGCGGTTTCCCGCTCGGGTGACCGGCGCGCCGAGAGCGGTGATCGTTCCCTCGCTGAGCCGGTCGAGGCCGAGGATGGCCCGCAGCAGCGTCGTCTTTCCGGCACCGCTGGGCCCGAGCACGGCAACCAGCTCGCCGGGCGCGACGGTCAGATCCAACCCACGCCACAGGTCGCGTCCGCCGCGCCGAAGCGCAGCGGACGCGATGACGAGCGGGTCGCGCTCGGTCGTCACTTGGCGAGGGCTCCGGCGAGGTCCTCGATGTTCTTCTGCATCCACTGGATGTAAGTCTGGTCGTCCGGACGCGTTTCCGTGAACTCGAGCACCGGAATGCCCGCGGCACCCGCCGCGTCGATGATCTGCGTCGTCTCGGCGCCGCCCGCCTGCGCGTTCGCGATCACGACCTTGACCTCGCCCGACTTGACCTCGTTGAGAGCCTCGAGCAGCACGGCCGCGGGAACGTCCTGGCCCTCTTCGACCGCCTCGCTGAACTCGTCGGGCGTGGCGTTCTCCAGCCCCGCGGCGGCGATCAGGTACCCCGGCACCGGCTCCGTCACGAAGACCTCGGCGCCGCTGTGCGCCGCCTTGATGTCGTCGAGCGACTTCTCGAGACCGGCGACCTGCGCGAGGAACGCCGTCGAGTTCGCCTGGAAGGTCTCCGCCTTGTCGGGGACGAGACGCGAGAGCTCCTCGGTGATGGCCTCCGTCACGTGCTCGATCGTGTGCGGGTCGTACCAGACGTGCTCGTTGAAGCCCTCGATGTGGTCGTGGTCGTGCTCCAGCTCGGAGTGCGGGCTGGCCTCGAGTTCGTCCGTGTCGTGCTCGGTCGCCTCGGTGCCCTGCCAACTGTCGGAGTACTCGGCGGCCACGATCACCGGCGCCTCGGACTTGCTCGCGTCGATGAGCGAATCCATGAAGGCGTCGTACCCGCCGCCGTTCTGGATGATGAGGTCGGCCTTCTGCACCGTCAGCTGGTCGGCGGCCGTGGCCTCGTAGTCGTGGGGGTCCTGCGCGGCCGACGAGATCACGGGCGTGATCGTAGCCGCATCCCCCGCGATCTCCTCGGCGATCTGGCTGTACACGTTCGTCGAGGTGACGATGGTGATCGCGCCGGTGGATGCGGCGCTCTGCGACGGATCGGCCGTGGCCGACGCGCATCCGGCGAGCGTGAGGGCGGCGCCGGCGACGAGGGCGGGCGCGAGGAGAAGTCGGGTCTTCAGGGGCATGGCGATCACTTTACGCCTACTGATAATCGTTATCAAAATCGGTAGGCAGCGCTTGCCGTGCCGGGCGCTGTCGCCAGCTGCACCTGCCCTCCCTGTGCCCGAGTTGCGTCGCATGTGCGCAGTTGCGCCACTCCTGCGCAGATGCACCAGTCATTGACAGGCGCAGTTGCGCAGAAGTGTGGCCACTGGATGGGTAGGCGCCAGACGGATGCGGCGAGCCGGCCGCATCCGCGTCGATACGGTAGCGGGATGCGCTCGCTCATCCGCCTCGACGACTGGACATCCGCCGACATCGAGCAGGTCTTCACCCTCGCCGACGCGTACGAGGCTGGGCGGGGGCCGAAGACGTCCGGCTGCGCGGTCATGTTCTTCCCTGCGACGAGTCTTCGCACCCGCGTCACGTTCGAGCGCGGCGCGGCGCTCATGGGACTGCAGCCGGTCGTCCTTCCCGAGTCCACCCTCGACAAGCCGGAGGCACACGCGGACGTCGCGAACTATCTCGCCGGCTGGGCCGACCTCGTCGTCGCCCGCCACGGCGACATCCGCGTGCTGGAGGCGCTCGCGGCCCCGGGCGCGCTCCCGATCGTGAACGCGATGACGGGCATCAACCACCCCTGCGAGGTCCTCGCCGACCTGTGGATGCTGCGACAGAACCGCGATCTCGCCGCGACACGTTTCCTGTTCGTCGGGCCTGACGGCAACATCTCGCGCGCGTGGCAGGAAGCCTCTCGGGCGCTCGGGCTCGACATGGCGCAGTGCGCGCCGGCCCAGCTGCGCACACCCGGCGCGCGATGGGTCGAGGACCTCGACACGGCGATCCGCTCCGCCGACGTGATCATCACCGACGACCCCGGGAGCCACGCCGAGATCCTCGAGCCGTATCGGATCACCGCATCCCTGCTGGATGCCGCGCCTCGCGGTGTCCGGCTGAACCCGTGCCCGCCGTTCAACCGCGGGCGGGAGGTCAGCGAGGACGCGGTGTCACATCCCGCCTTCGTCGGTCACGCGTTCAAGAGAGCACTCCTGCCCGTGCACCAGGCCGTGATGGCCTCCTGCCTCGGGATCGGCTAGCCGCGTTCGCAGCTGCGGGCCGGGGGCGGACGCCAGGCGGGTGCGGGCCCAGGCGGGGGTCACTCCACGAGGAGAGCGGGCTCCTCGAGCACAGCCGCGACGTCGGCGATGAAGCGGCTCATGCCGTCGCCGTCGATGACGCGGTGATCGAACGAACCGGACACCGTGGTCACGAAGCGCGGGCGCACCTCGCCGTCGACCACCCAGGGCTTCTGCCGGATGGTTCCCATCGCGATGATCCCGGCCTCGCCGGGGTTGATGATGGGGGTTCCCGCATCCATCCCGAAGACACCGATGTTGGTGATCGTGATGGTGCCCTGCTGCTGATCTGCGGGCGGGGTCTTGCCCTCGCGCGCCGTCAGCGTCAGGCGCTCCAGAGCCTTCGCGAGCTCGCGCATGCTCAGGTTCTGGGCGTCCTTGATGTTCGGGACGATCAGGCCACGCGGCGTCGCCGCCGCGATGCCGAGGTTCACGTAGTGGCGCAGGTTGATCTGCGCACCGTCGTCGCCGTCGACCCACGCGGCGTTGACCATGGGCGTGCGGCGCACGGCCCAGATGACCGCGCGGGCCATGATCAGCAGCGGCGAGACCTTCGTGTCGGCGTAGTCCGGCGACGCCTTCAGGCGCTTCACGAGCTCCATCGTGCGCGTCGCGTCGACGTCGGTCCACACCGTTACGTGCGGCGCCGAGTAGGCACTACGCACCATGGAACCCGCCGTCGCCTTGCGCACACCCCTCACCGGGATGGACTCCTCGCGCGGGTCGGCCTCGGCGACGGATGCGGCGACCGGAATCGTCTCCTCGCGCACCTCGGGCCACTCGGGCGTCTCGATGTTGCGGAAGACGCTCGCCTGCGACGCGTGCTTGACGACGTCGTCGCGCGTCACCTCGCCCCCGGCACCGCTGGGCGTCACGGCGGACAGGTCGACACCGAGGTCGCGGGCGAGCTTGCGGATGGGCGGCTTCGCCACGACGCCGGCGGCGGATGCGGCCGGTGCCGCGGCGGGCTTGCGACGACGCGAGGTGACGGCACCGGCGGAGCCGTAGCCGACGAGGACGGAACCGCCCGCCTCAGGCTCGGCCGCGGGGGCCGGGAGTCCCGGGTCGCCGGGTGCGGGGACATCGGACGCGGAAGCCGCCGCATCCGCGATGGTGATGATGGGAGCGCCGACGTCGACCGTCTGCCCCTCTTCGACGAGCACTTCACCGACCACGCCTGCGAAGGGCGACGGCAGCTCGACCAGCGACTTCGCCGTCTCGATCTCGACGATCACGTCGTTGACGGCGACGGTGTCACCGCTCTTGACGTGCCAGGTGACGATCTCGGCGTCGGTGAGACCCTCGCCGACATCCGGGAGGTGGAAGGTCTGAGTGCTCATTGCGGTTCCTTTCGCCGTTCCTTCACCGTCGAGACTGCATCCTTGTGACGAGATCACGGGTAAACACCGTGATCTCGTGCTCGAAATGGGCCCACGCGCCCAGAGGCTCCGCGTCCGCGCAGCGGGCGTGGAGAGGGTGTGGGGACAGTCTCGCGGTCATGAGGGGGTGAGGGGCGGGGATGGGGACGAGGGGCGGGGGTCAGTAGGCGAGGGCGCGGTCGACGGCCTCGAGGATGCGGTCGGCATCGGGCAGGTACTGCCCCTCGAGCTTGGCGGGCGGGAAGGGCACATCGAAGCCGGACACGCGCAGCACCGGCGCCTCGAGCGAGTAGAACGCGCGCTCGGTGACGGTCGCGGCGATCTCGGATCCGAGCGAGGTGAACTGCGGCGCCTCCTGCGCGTAGACCATGCGGCCGGTGCGGGCGACGGAGTCGAGGATGGGGCCGTAATCCACCGGGGAGAGCGAGCGCAGGTCGACGACCTCGCAGCTCGTTCCCTCGCTCTCGGCGAGCGCGGCCGCCTGCAGCAGGGTCGACACCATCGCACCGTGACCGACGAGAGTCACATCGGTGCCCCGCCGCACGATGCGGGACGCGTGCAGGGGCAGCGCACGCGCCGACAGGTCGACCTCGCCCTTGGGCCAGTAGCGGCTCTTCGGCTCGAGGAAGACGACCGGGTCGTCGGAGGCGATCGCGTCCTGGATCATCCAGTACGCGTCGTTCGGCGTGGACGGGCTCACCACACGCAGGCCCGGGGTGTGCGTGAAGTACGCCTCGGGGCTCTCCTGGTGGTGCTCGACGGCGCCGATGTGCCCGCCGTACGGGATGCGGATGACGACGGGCATGCGCAGCGCGCCCTCGTGACGGTTGGTGAGCTTGGCCAGCTGCGTCGTGATCTGGTCGAAGCCGGGGAAGACGAAGCCGTCGAACTGGATCTCGCAGACGGGGCGGAATCCGCCCATCGCGAGCCCGATCGCGGTGCCGATGATGCCCGACTCGGCGAGGGGGGTGTCGATCACGCGGTTCTTGCCGAACTCGGCCTGCAGGCCCTCGGTGACGCGGAAGACGCCCCCGAGCGGACCGATGTCCTCGCCCATCAGCAGCACGCGGTCGCTGTCGCGCATGGCTTGGGCCATACCGGCGTTCAGGGCCCTGCTCATCGGAAGGGTGGTCATCTCGCTCATGCCTGGCCTCCCTCGAGCGATGCTTCGTACTCGGCCAGCCAGCGTTTCTGCTCGTCGACGAGCGGATGCGGCTCGCTGTAGACGTGGTCGAACATCATCTCCGTGCCGATGGAGCCGAGGGCCACCGTGCGGGCGCGGACGTCCTCGGCGTAGTCGGCGGCGGCCGCATCCACGTCGGCGAAGAATGCGTCCGACGCACCGCGCGAGCGCAGGTAGGCCGCCATCCGGGCGATCGGGTCGCGCTCGGCCCAGGACTGCTCCTCGGCCGAGGTGCGGTACTTGGTCGGGTCGTCGCTGGTCGTGTGCGCACCCATGCGGTACGTCATCGCCTCGATCGCGCGGGGACCGCCGCCCGCGCGCGCTTCGTCGAGGGCCTGGCGCGTGACGGCGAAGCTCGCCAGCACGTCGTTCCCGTCCACCTGGACGCTGGGCATGCCGTAGCCCTCGCCGCGTCGGTAGAGCGGGGCCGAGGCCTGGGTCGCGACGGGGACCGAGATGGCCCACTGGTTGTTCTGCAGGAAGAAGACCTGCGGCGCGCGGTAGCTCGCCGCGAAGACCATCGCCTCGTGCACATCGCCCTGGCTGGACGCGCCGTCGCCGTAGTAGACCATGACGGCCTCGTCGCGATCGACGTCGCCGGTGCCCGTCTTGCCGTCGAAGACGAGGCTCATGCCGAAGCCGGCCGCGTGCAGCGTCTGCGAGCCGAGCACGAGCGTGTAGATGTGGGTGTTGCCGTTCTTCGGGTCGTACGGGTTCCACCCGCCGTGCGTGAGCCCGCGCATGAGCCGCACGATGTCGATCGGGTCGACGCCCCGGATGGTGCACACGACGTGCTCGCGATACGAGGGGAAGAGGTGGTCCTGCGCTCTCGCGGCGTGGGCGGACCCGACCTGCGCGGCCTCCTGCCCCCAGCTCGGCGGCCAGAGGGCGAGCTGACCCTGACGCTGCAGGTTCGTCGCCTGCCGGTCGAAGGCGCGCACCACCACCATGTCGCGGTAGAAGGTCTCGAGCTGGGCGTCATCGACCGCGGCGACGGCGGCGAGGTAGGGCTCGGCGGCGGGGGTCGGCGCGAACGAACCGTCCGCCGCCAGCACCCGCACCATCCGCGCGTCGTCGTCGGCCGGAGAGAACGTGTCGGGCGAGGTCACGGGCTCTACGCTATCTGCTGGCGGGATGGCCCTCTGGGAGGTCGCGCACAACGGATGCGGCAATTCGTAGGATCTGCTCGACAGACTCCTCTTCGCCGATCGAGATCCGCACGCCGTCTCCCGCGAAGGCGCGGACCACCAGCCCGCCCTCGTCGAAGGCCGCGGCGGCGTCGGTCGTGGCCTCTCCCGTGGCGAGCCAGACGAAGTTCCCCTGCGCGTCGGGGACCCGCCATCCGACGTCACGGAGACCCGCCGCGACACGGTCGCGACGCTCGGCGATCACCCGCACGCGCTCGAGCAGCTCGGCGTCGGCGTCGAGGCTGGCCAGCGCCGCCTCTTCCGCCGTGGCGGTGACGGAGAGGGGGATGGCGACGGCGCGCGCTGCGTCCAGCACACGGCGGTGACCGATCGCGTAGCCGATGCGCAGCCCCGCGAGTCCGTAGGCCTTGGAGAACGTGCGGAGGGCGACGACGTTCGGGCGGGTGACGCCCGTGCGGCGCAGGCCGTCGACCGCGTCCGGCGCGGTCACGAACTCGGCGTACGCCTCGTCGAGGATGACGAGCACGTCGGCGGGGACCGCCGTAACGAAGGTGTCGAACTCGGCCTGCGTCACCACAGGGCCCGTGGGATTGTTCGGGCTGCAGACGATCACGGCGCGGGTGCGTGGGGTGATCGCCTCGGCCATCGCGACCAGGTCGTGACGGCCCTCGGCTGTCAGCGGCACCTCGACGCGGTCGGCGCCGGCGACCGTGACGAAGCTCGGATACGCCTCGAAGGACCGCCACGCGTAGACGACCTCGTCGCCGGGGCCCGCGACCGCGAGGACCAGCTGCGAGAGCAGCGATGCGCTTCCGGCGCCGATGTGCACCTCGTCGGCGTCGACGTTGTAGCGCTCGGCCAGACGCACTCGGAGTCTCGCCGCGGTCGCGTCCGGGTAGCGGTTCACCGTCTCGGCGGCGCGGAGGGCCGCCAGCACGCGCGGCAGCGGCGAGAACGGGTTCTCGTTGCTCGAGAGCTTGAACGCGTCGGCACCGGCCGGCTTTCCCTGTCGGTAGACCGGCAGGGCCGCGATCTCTGGGCGCACACGAACGGGAATCGGCTCAGTCACACCGAGAGTCTAGGAGCGCGGATGCGGGGCGCGTGCCACACTTCCGGCATGGGCTTTCTCATCCGCATCGTGGTGAATGCGTTCTCGATCTGGGTCGTCACCCTCATCCCGGTCCTCGGCGTCAGCGTCATCGCGTTCCCGCCGGGCGGAACGCTCGAGATCGTACTGTCGCTGCTGATCGTGGCACTCGTCTTCGCGCTGGTGAACACGATCGTCGGATCGGTCGTGAGGGTGATCGCCTTCCCCCTCTACGTCCTCACACTCGGCCTGTTCTCGCTCATCGTGAACGGGTTCCTGCTCTGGCTGACCAGCTGGATCACCGGGTTCTGGAACTGGGGCCTGCGGGTCGAGAGCTTCTGGTGGGGCGTCGTCGCGGCCCTCGTCATCGCCGTCATCAACGGCATCTTCGGCGTCATCCTGCGCCCGAAGCGGCGGGACTGACAGCACCGGCGCGGCGTCCGGCGTCGACCTGACGCGCGCCGAACTCCTGCGCCGAGATGAGGCGGGCCCCCTCGAGCTCGGCCATCCGTTCGTGCACTTGGGCGACGCGCGGATCAGCCGAGGCATCGACGAGTCCGGCCGTCTCGGCGTAGGCGGTGAGGTGGTGCGCGGGAAGGCCCAGATCCTGCGGACCCGGCGCGGGGTCGACGACCCGCGTGGCCACGATGCTTCCCTCCGCCCCCACGCGGGTCGCGAATCCCCCACCGGCAAGCATCGCCACCGGATCGTCGCCGTGTCGCAGATCGACGGCGATCGCCTCGGGGCCCGGATCGGCCGCGGTCGGGGAGCCCGCGGTCCCGACCACCCGCACGTCGTAGTCGCCGGTCGCCGCGACCTGGCCCACCAGCATCCCGCCCTGCGAGTGGCCGTACAGATAGAGCGTGTCGCCGGGTTGCACACCCGCCTCGGCGAGCATCGCCGCTAGTGCCAGGTAGGCGTCGGACTGCTCACCGCCGTACCCCTGGACGTTCGAGACCATGTCCCACACCTCGTCGCCGCCGAGCCCGCTCGTGCCGGCGACGTACACGGCGTACGCCGTTCCGGATGCGGTCGCGTACTTCTCGATGCGCACCCGCGCCTCGCTGCCCTGAGGGATCCGCCCGAGGGCCGGCGCGAGCGCCGTGGGGGCCGCGGCCGAGTGTTCCGCGGGTGGCAGCGCCACGATCTCTGGCACGGGTCGCCCCGTCGGTGACGGATGCGTGCCGAACGGGATGCGGCCGCGCGTCGCGGTGAGGCGCGCGATGACAGCCCCCGAGGCCAGGCTCGCTCCCGCCAGGAACGGCATGAGCAGAGTGAACCATGTCCAGCCGTCGCCGAAGCCGGAATCCGCCCGCAGCAGCTCGGTTGCCCCCGGATAGGCGTGCTCGATGGCGGCGATCCGATCTCGAGCCCGCTCGACGGCACCCGCGTCTCCCGCAGCGGATGCGAGAGCGGCCTCGGCGCGCATCTCGGCGATCTCGTACACGGCCGCGCACGTGAGCAGCCGGTCCTGCTGCTCACGTGCGCGATCCGCCAGCGCGCCCACCTCGCGGAGGCGGTCGTCCTGGGTCAGCCCCAGCACCGGCAGTGTGTGCGCGCTGATGCGCGCATCGGCGCGGGCGATGTCGGCGACGGCTTCGTCCAGACGTGCCGCCGCCCCCACGAGCACAGCGGCCGCATCCCGCAGCCGCGCCGTGTCGACGGCGACCGCCCCACCGGAGGAGATGCCGACCTCGTCGGTCACGACGACCACCATCCGAAGAGGTTGCCGCCACCCGTGATCAAGGCCTGACTGCGGATCTCGGCGATCACGTCGTCGAGGGCCAGAAGGCGCTGGCGCTCATCGGCGAGCGCGGCGGTCCACGCATCGTGTGCGAGCTGGAAGGCGCGCATCGCCGGCGACGCCCAGGCCGTCGCTGCGGCGAGGCCCGTGGCATCGCGGATGACCGTCTCGATGAGCTCCACGGCTGCGAGCACGTCGCGCCGTGCCGCGTCGAAGGAGAAGACGACATCGTCGAGGGTGTCTGTCATCCCCCGATGCTCGCTCCGCGTCAGAGGGGCGAGGTGCGGCCGCATCCGATCCGCGGATCGCTCGCCGCGAGATCGTGGCTGTGCAGGAGAGGTCGTCAGGACCACAATGGACGCATGCCCGCGTCCTCGCCGTTCCGCGTGGTCTTCGTGTGCACCGGGAACATCTGCCGATCCCCGATGGCCGAGATCGTCTTCCGCTGGTTCGCCGAGTCGGTGGGTCTCGGCGACCGCGTGGTGTCCACGAGCGCCGGCACCGGGGACTGGCACGTCGGAGAGCCCGCCGATCCGCGCACGGTCGAGGCGCTGGAGCGCCACGGATACGACGGCCGGCATCACCGCGCCCGGCAGTTCGAGTTCGCGGATTACGAGCGCAACGACCTGGTCATCGCGCTCGATCGATCGCACGAACGGAACCTGCGCGCCTGGGCGCGGTCGGAGAACGATTCCGACAAGGTCGTGCTGTTGCGCGCCTTCGACCCGCAGCCCGACGACAGCCTCGACGTCCCCGACCCCTACTACGCCGGCCCCGAGGCGTTCGACGAGGTGCTCGCTATGATCGAGAGCGCGTGCCGGGCGCTCTTCCGGCAACTCGAACCCGCCATCCGCTCCGCGGGATGACCCGCGCGGCCCACCGCCCTCGACGGAGTACCGTGTCGAACTTCCCCGCCCAGCCGCTCAGCCCCCTCGACGGTCGCTACCAGGCCGCCGTCTCCGCCCTCGGCGACTTCCTGTCGGAAGCGGGACTCAATCGCGCCCGCGTCGAGGTCGAGGTGGAGTGGCTCATCACCCTCACCGACCGGCGCCTGTTCGGACAGTCGCCGCTGACGGACGCCGAGAAGGACTCCCTCCGCGCGCTGTACCGCGACTTCGGCCAGGCCGAGATCGACTGGCTCGCCGAGCGCGAGGCCGTCACACGCCACGACGTGAAGGCCGTCGAGTACCTCGTGCGCGACCGCCTCTCTTCTCTGGGGCTGGACCGCATCGCCGAGCTCACGCACTTCGCTCTGACCAGCGAGGACGTCAATTCGACGTCCTACGCCCTCACCGTCCAGCGCGCCGTGACCGAGGTATGGCTGCCGAAGCTGCGGCAGGTCATCGAGCGCCTGCGAACCGTCTCGGTCGAACTGGCGGATGCGGCGATGCTCGCCCGCACCCATGGCCAGCCCGCGACCCCCACCACGATGGGCAAGGAGATCGCCGTCTTCGCGTGGCGCCTGGAGCGGGTGCTCGCTCAGCTGGAGTCCTCCGAGTACCTGGCGAAGTTCTCCGGCGCGACCGGGACCTGGTCGGCGCACCTCGCTGCCGATCCGGATGCGGACTGGGTCGAGATCTCCCGCGGCTTCATCGAGGGCCTGGGGCTCGGGTTCAACGAGCTCACCACCCAGATCGAGTCGCACGACTGGCAGGTCGAGCTCTACGACCGCGCGCGGCACGCGGGCGGCATCCTGCACAACCTCGCGACCGACGTGTGGACCTACATCTCCCTCGGCTACTTCGCGCAGATCCCCGTGGCGGGCGCGACCGGTTCGTCGACCATGCCGCACAAGATCAACCCCATCCGCTTCGAGAACGCGGAGGCCAACCTCGAGATCGCGAGCGGGCTGTTCCAGACCCTTGCATCGACCCTCGTCACGAGCCGCCTGCAGCGCGACCTCACCGACTCCACCACGCAGCGCAACATCGGCGTCGCGTTCGGTCACTCCCTTCTCGCGCTCGACAACCTGCTGCGCGGGCTCGGCGAGATCTCGCTCTCGCGCGAGGTGCTGCTGGCCGACCTCGACACCAACTGGGAGGTGCTCGCCGAGGCCATCCAGACCGTCATCCGCGCCGAGGTCGTCGCGGGTCGCTCGCAGATCACCGACCCGTACGCGCTGCTGAAAGAACTCACCCGCGGGCACCGCGTCGGCGGCTCTGATCTCGCGGAATTCGTGCGCGGCCTCGACATCGGCGACGCGGCGAAGGAGCGTCTGCTCGCCCTGACGCCCGCCACCTACACGGGCCTCGCCGCCTCCCTCGTCGCCGGCGCCTGAGGGCCGGCGGCGGCGCGCATCCGGGGGCGGGACCGCATCCGGGGCTCACCGCATCCGGGGGCGGGACCGCATCCGGGGCTGACCGCATCCGGGGCGGGACCATATCCGGGGCGGGACCATATCCGGCACGCGCCGCATCCGGGGGGCCGGGGCTCACCGCATCCGGGGCTGACCGCATTCGGCACCACGGCTTTGGGCCCATCCCATCCCGCCCGCGAGACTGCATCTCCTGCACGAGATCACTGTGTTTACCCGTGATCTCGTGCGAAAGATGCAGTCTCGTGATCCGGCGACGCGCACCTGGCCCGCAGACGCGGTCGGATGCAGAGCGCGATCGCATCCGGGGCTCCCCCCCTACCCCCGCTTCCCGAGACTGCATTCTCAGCACGAGATCACTGTGTTTACCCGTGATTTCGTGACGGAAATGCAGTCTCGCGAGATGGCACCGACACGCGCGAGCGGGCGCACGCGCCCGAGCGGGAAGCCCACACGAGCAGGGGGCGCGGGAGCGCGGGGCGTTAGGCGCGGGGCGGGGCGCCGCCGTCGGCGGAGTCGGATGCGGGGCTGTCGCCGGATGCGTCCTCGGACTCGTCCTTGGGCAGCAGCACCGCGCGGTCGACCGTGCGGTTCACCTGCGCCGGGTCGACGGCGAGCATCAGCAGCGCGATGATCACGAGCGTCGCGATGAAGGTGATCCCCGCGACGATGCCGCCGACCATCAAGGCGTGGCCCGACTGTCCGGCGACTCGGTTCTGGAAGAAACCCATCGAGATGAGCGTGACGACGCCGGCGAAGAGGGCGGCGGCGAGAGCGAGCCCGATCAGCTGAGCGGGCTTCATGAGGTCGCGACGGGTGGGCTTGTCTGTCATGCCGCCTCCTCGGGCGCGGGGGCGGGCTCGCGGCGCGGGGAGAAGCCCGCGATCCCCAGGTAGACCGCGACGATCGCCGCATAGCCGCCGAAGAGTCCGACGGCGATCGTGATGCCGGTAAGGGTGAACGAGCCGGCCTCTTCGATGCTGTACTGCAGCGCGTAGGCAGGCTGCACGGCAAGGGTTCCGAGAGCGAGCAGCACGCCCACGATTCCGACCGTGAGAGCGTCACGCGCCTCGAAGCGAGCGGCGCTGCCGCGTTCTGCGGCGCGGAGGGCCCGCAGGCCCGCGATGCCCTCGATGAGTCCCGTGATCAGCGCCCACGAGATGACGATCACGAAGAAGGCCAGCGTCGTGCGCAGGGTCGGGATGCCGGAGACGCCCCCGGCGATCAGAGTGAGAGCACCCAGCAGGATGGGCAGCCGGCGCTGACCGGGTCCGTACACGAGCCACGCCGAGAGCAGCCAGACGATCGCCGACGCCATCGCGAAGCCACTGAACACCGACAGCCCGACGGCGGCCGAGTGGTCGGGCGAGAACGTGATCATCACGGCCGCCACGGCCGCGAAGAGGGCTCGCACCAACTGAACGTGGCGCGGCTCGAAGGCGCGCGCGGAAGAACTGCTGGTCATGGCTCGACTCGTGGGGGTGGGTACGGCGGCGGAACGGATGCCTCCAGTCTAGGTCGTGCTGGTGAGGAGCCTGCCGTGAACGGACGACGACGGCCGCGCGCGCCACAATGAGGTGTGCCGATTCTCAACAAGGACATGACCCTGTGCATCTCGTTGGCCGGGCGGCCGTCGAACATCGGCACGCGCTTCCACAACTACCTCTACGATGAACTGGGCCTCAACTTCGTCTACAAGGCGTTCACCACCGACGACATCGCCGGGGCGATCACGGGAGTCCGCGCCCTGGGGATCCGCGGATGCTCGGTGTCGATGCCCTTCAAGGAGGCCGTCATCCCCCTGCTGGATGAGATCGAGCCCTCCGCCGCGGCGATCGACTCCGTGAACACGATCGTGAACGACCGCGGCCGGCTGTCCGGCTCGAACACCGACTACGAAGCCGTCGCACAGCTGCTGGCCGAGCACGCCGTCGACCCGGCCGCATCCGTGCTCGTGCGGGGGTCAGGCGGGATGGCGAAGGCCGTCGTGGCAGCGTTCCACGGCGCGGGCTTTCGCGAGCTCACCGTCGTCGCTCGCAACGCCGAGGCGGGCCAGGCTCTCGCGGAGCGCTACGGCTTCCGGAGCGTCACCGAGGATCCGGCGCCCGGGCATGCGGTCGTCGTGAATGTGACCCCGCTCGGCATGAACGGGGCGGATGCGGACGCGCTCGCCTTCAGCGAGGCGCACATCGAAGCCGCGGAGCGCGTGTTCGACGTGGTCGCCTTCCCGTCCGAGACCCCCCTCATCCGCACCGCGCGGGAACGCGGCGTCGCGGTCATCACCGGCGCCGAGGTCATCGCGCTCCAGGCGGCACGACAGTTCGCGCGCTACACGGGCGTCACACCCACGCCAGAACAGGTCGCCCGGGCGTCGGAGTTCTCCCGCGCCTGAGTCCTCACGCCTCCCGGCGCATCGATACGATCGCTGCGGCGACGCGCGAAATGAGCTCGAGCGGCAGCTCCCGCGCGTGCGGCAGAACCAGGGAGTCCTTACCGGAGCGCAACGGGGCAACCTCGCTCTCGAGCGGTTCCGCGAGCGACGGCACGGGGTACAGGCCGATGTGCTTCTTCCACCCGGCGTAGTGCAGGGCGTACCGTCCGCCGAGCATGACCGCGGCGATGCCGTACCGCATCCGTTCCTCCGCGTCCGCTCCCACCGCATCCAGGAGCGCGAAGCGGATCTGCCGCATCCGCGTCGCGACTTCCGGCGGGAAGCCATCGATGTCGGTGGCGTCGTCGTCCATGCCGCCATGCTGGCAGCCGCCGCACGCGCGCGGAAGGAGGCGGCCACGCGCTGCGGATTGGACCCCGTGACGACAAGCCGCGCGCGGGCAGACTCGGGGAATGACGCGATCCGCCGCATCCGGACTGCTCTGGGGAGCGCTCGGCGTGCTGGCGTTCTCGTTCACGGTGATCTTCACCCGCGTCGCCGTCGCCTCGCTGTCGCCGCTGTTCGTCGGGTCGGGGCGTGCGGTCGTGGCCGCCGCCCTCGCAGCCATCGCCCTGGCCGCGACCCGGTCGCGCCTCCCGCGCGGCGGACAGTGGATGCGGCTCGTCGTCGTCGCCGGCGGTGTGGTCGCGGGCTTCCCGCTGCTGACGTCCTACGCGCTCACGGTCGCACCGGCCAGCCACGGTGCCGTCGTGATCGCGCTCCTGCCCGCCGCGACCGCGGTCGCCGCGGTGCTGCGCGCCGGCGAGCGGCCCGGACGGACGTTCTGGCTTCTCACCGCCGCGGGCGCCGTCGCCGCGACGGTGTTCGCGGTCATCGGCGGCGGATGGGGCGGCTTCCACTGGTCGGACCTGCTGCTGCTCGGCGCGGTCGCGGCCGCCGCGATCGGCTACGCGGAAGGGGCGCTGCTGGCGCGCGAGCTCGGCTCGTGGCAGACGATCTCGTGGGCCCTCGTGGTGGCGGCTCCGGTGATGGCGGCGCTGACGGCGGTTTCGGCGGTCGCGGATCCGCCGACGGCGACGCCCGGCCAGTGGGCGGCATTCGGCTATCTCGCGGTGGTGAGCATGTTCCTCGGCTTCTTCGCCTGGTACTGCGGGCTCGCGATCGGGCCCATCACGCGGGTCAGCCAGCTGCAACTGGTACAGCCGGTGCTCTCGATCGTGTGGGCGGCGCTGATCCTGGGCGAGCCGTTGACCTGGGCGACCGCGGTCGGAGGAGCTGCCGTGATCCTGTGCGCGGCCGGCGCCGTGCGTAGCCGCGCGCGCTGACCGGCTGGCATGATCGCCTCGTGGCGACACGCGTCGAGGGTCCGGATCTGGCGACGATCGCGCAGCTGCGGCGAGCGCGCGACCGCATGGACCGCGACTACGCGAAGCCGCTCGACGTCGAAGCGCTGGCGCGCAGCATCCTGATGTCGGCCGGTCACTTCAGCAGGCAGTTCCGTCGACTGTTCGGCGAGTCGCCGTACCAGTACCTGATGACGCGGCGCATCGAGAGATCGATGACGCTGCTGCGTCGAGGCGATCTGAGCGTGACCGAGATCTGCTTCGCGGTCGGCTTCTCGTCGCTGGGCACCTTCAGCACGCGTTTCACCGAGCTCGTCGGCGTGCCTCCCAGCGTGTATCGCACGCAGGACCCGCCGTTTCGCGAGGGGATGCTGCCGTGCATCGCCAAGCACCTCACGCGTCCGGTCAGGAATCGAGAAGCGTGACGGACGCCGGGCGCCCTAGCGTGAGCGGCATGGACATCACGATTCACTCCAGCTTCCTCCCCCACACCGATGCGGATGCGTCGCTGGCCTTCTACCGCGACGTGCTCGAGTTCGACGTCCGACTCGACGTCGGCTTCGAGCAGATGCGCTGGATCACCGTCGGACCCGCCGGTCAGCCCTCGACCGCCATCGTGCTGCACCCGGCGAGCGTGGGGCGCGACCTGTCAGACGAGGAGCAGGAGTTCCTCCTCGCGCTGATCGCCAAGGGCAGCTACTTCGGCGTCAACCTCGCCACCGACGATCTCGACGCCGTCTTCGCGCGCGTCGAGGCCTCCGGGGCCGATATCGTGCAGGAACCCATCGAGCAGGACTACGGGCTGCGGGATGCGGCGTTCCGCGATCCCGCGGGCAACCTCATCCGCATCCAGCAGAACAAGGAGCAGCAGGCATGAGCACAGGATTCTCCGCGCAGGAGCGCGAGGCCATGAAGCAGCGGGCCGCCGAGCTCAAAGAGATGAAGGGCGTCAAGGGCGCCGCGAAGCGGGCGAAGGAGTACGACGCCTGCCTCGAGGCCATCGATGCACTGACGGGTAGCGACCGTCAGATCGCCGAACGGCTGCACGTGATCGTCACGGAGGAGGCGCCGCACCTCGCACCCAAGACGTGGTACGGATTCCCGTCCTACGCCAAGGACGACAAGGTCGTGGTGTTCTTCCAGCCCGCCGCGAAGTTCGAGACCCGCTACGGCTCGATCGGCTTCAACGAGACGGCGGCGCTCGACGACGGCGAGATGTGGCCGACCTCCTTCGCCGTGCTGGAGATGACTCCGGCCGCCGAGAAGACGTTCCGCGAACTGGTGCGCCGCGCCGCGGGCTGAGGCGCAAGCGCCGCCTAACCTTCGTGGTGCCGGCGCGGCGCGCGGAATAGCCTGACGGCGTGAGCGAATCCGCCGAGTACGGGGTCCACCCCGATGAGCCCCACCGCCAAGGTCTGTCGCAGCGCCTGAACTGGTTGCGCGCGGGTGTTCTGGGCGCCAACGACGGGATCGTCTCGACCGCCGCCGTCGTGGTCGGCGTCGCGGGAGCCACCTCGGAAGTCGCTCCCGTCTTCCTCGCCGGCACGGCCGCTCTCGTCGGCGGCGCCATCTCGATGGCGCTCGGCGAGTACGTGTCGGTGTCGAGCCAGCGCGACTCCGAGCGCGCGCTCATCGCGAAGGAGACGCGCGAGCTGCGCGAGCAGCCCGAGGAGGAGCTCGAGGAGCTGATCGGGCTGTACCGGGTACAGGGGCTCAGCGAGGAGACGGCGACCCGGGTCGCCACCGAGCTCACGGCGAAGGATGCGTTGAAGGCCCATCTGTCGGCCGAACTCAACATCGACGCCGACGACGTGGTGAGCCCGTGGCACGCAGCCCTCGCATCCGCCATCGCGTTCTTCGTCGGTGCGCTGCTGCCGATGGCCACGATCCTGCTCGCGCCGCATCCGCTGCGCATCGCGCTGACCTTCGTCGCCGTGCTCATCGCCCTCGCCGTCACCGGTTACGTCGCCGCGTGGATCGGCGGGGCGAACCGACCCCGAGCGATCGCGCGGACGGTGACCGGCGGCGCGCTCGCGCTCGCGGCGACCTACGCGGTGGGCAGCCTCTTCGGCACCACGATCGGCTGACGTCCTCAGGTCCTGCCGCCCTGTCCTGCCCTCACCACCCCAGTTCGCCTGTCATAGATCGACGGCCTCGCGTCGATCTATGACAGGCGAACACGCTCCGGTACTGTCGGGGCAGTCGACCGAGAGGGAGAAGTGACCGCATCCGAGCAGCCGATCCGCCGCCGCAAGCCAAAGCTGGATGCCTGGGGCACGACCGGTGTCGCGATGGCGGCGATCGCCATCCTGCCGACCGTCGGCATCTTCCTCATCGGCTTCATCCCCGACATGAACCCGATCTGGTGGCTGGGGATCCTCCTCATCCCCATGCTCGCCGTCATCGGCGCCCTCGTGCTGCTCCTGGGTGCCGTCGGGGCCGTCGTCGGCGCCCGGCGCGGAACCTCTTACGGACTGTCGATCGCCTCGATCGTGCTCGGCGTCGTCATGATCGCCCCCATCGCTTGGCTCTGGTTCAGCGGCGCCTGAGCGGGCTCGCGGCCGCATCCGGTGGTCTCCGCTGGTCTCCGCTGGTCTCCGCTGGTCGGAGATTCGCACGCATGTCGGAGGATTCCCGCCGGTTCCTCCGACCGGAGCGCGTTTCTCCGACGCCCGATGCGCGTCAGCCGTGTCAGCCCGCCGTCAGAGCCGGTCGCTGCGCGCCGCCGCGGATGCGGGCGAGAGCGCACAGCCCGAGGGCGATCGCGGCGATCGCGGTCAGTACGCTCGTGCCCGCCGCCAGCAGCAGGACGATCGCGGCGAGTCCGAGCAGCACGGCGTGACAGATGCGGGCGACGGATGCGGTGGGTCTCGGCATCCGGCGCCGTTCCAGGCCCGCAAGCGCCCACGCCACGGCCGCCGTCAGCGACAGCGCGACGACGAACCATGGCAGACGGGTGAGCCACCAGGTGGGGCTCGAGGGCTCGGGCAGCTCGAGCCCGGTGGTGAGGGCGACGAGCGCCGACACCCCCGCCATGGCGAGCAGCACCGGCATGTGCCAGAGGTAGATGGTCATGGTGCGGGCCGTCACGAACCCGGTGAACGCTGCCACCGACGGGCGGCGACTCGCCGCGGCGAGCGGTGCGCGCAGGAGCGAGAGCAGCGCGGTCTGCGCGATCCCCACGAGCAGCAGCGCCGTCGTGGGCGGGTTGAGGTTCTCGTAGAGATCGGCCGAGAAGACGCCGCCGATCATGCTCGCCGCCAGCACGGCGACCGCCGCGAGGCCAATGACAATGCGGGTGCGTCGGCGCAGCGCGTCGATCGTGCCGTCGGCCATGACGAAGCCGAGCTGCTGCAGTGCCAGCCACACGAACGCGAGGTTGAGCATGCCGATGGCGTCGAGGCCGGTCACCGCACGCAGCGCGTCGACGCCGCAGGCGGCGGCGACCAGCAGCGCGATCGTCCGGAGCGGCGCGCGTTCGTGGGCGGCGAGCAGCGCGGGAAGCAGCGCCTGGCAAAGCAGGAAGACGGCCAGGAACCACAACGGCTGGGCGTATCGGAAGCCAGCGATGCGCACGAGTTCGCCGTCGACCCCGGCGGCCAGGAGCGCTGCGAGCGCGACCGCGACGACCGTGAAGGTGAGAAGCGCCGGCACGAGCAGGCGGTGCACGCGCGCGGCCACGAAGGCGCCCGGCGTCCCGCCGGTACGACGCATCCGTCGATAGGCGAGCGCCCCCGCGTAGCCGCCGATGACGAAGAACAGCGGCATGATCTGCGCAGCCCAGGTGAGCGGGGCGAACCAGGCGGTGCCCTCGGCGGCGTTCGCGAAGACGGGGCCCGCGGGAGTCACGGTGACGCCGACCATGACGGCGTGGAGGAGAACGACGATGACGACGCAGATCGCGCGTGCGAGATCGATCCCGGTATCGCGGCCCGCGGCGGGTACGATCGCGGTCCGCGGTGCGGTGAGCGTGATGACCATGCGTCCTCCTCGAGTGGGTCTCGAGAAGGCTATGGACGCCGTGGCGGCCGGGGCATCACACCCAGGGGTCGTCGTACCCCCTACCGCGGGGTGAGATTCAGGATGCGGGCTCGGCGAGACCGGCGTCGTATGCGAAGATCACGGCCTGTACGCGATCGCGTGCGCCGATCTTGGCGAGCAGCTTGCCGACGTGGGTCTTCACGGTCTGCTCAGCGATGAACAGTTCGCCGGCGATCTCGGTGTTCGACATGCCCTTCGCGAGCAGCACCAGCACCTCGCGCTCCCGGTCGGTGAGCTCCGCCAGCTGCGCCCCGCCCCGCGGCGCGCGCGGTTTCTGGGTGGCGAACTGGGAGATCAGCCGGCGCGTGACGCGGGGCGAGAGCAGCGCGTCACCGGCGGCGACGACCCGGACGGCCTGCACGAGTTCCTCGGGCAGTGCGTCCTTGAGCAGGAAGCCGCTCGCTCCCGCCTGGAGCGCGTCGTAGACGTAGTCGTCGATGTCGAACGTGGTCAGCATGAGGATGCGCGGCACCTGGGCGGCGGGGTACGCGGACCCGAGGATGCGGCGAGTCGCCGCGATCCCGTCGAGCTGCGGCATCCGCACATCCATGAGAATGACGTCGGGGTCGAGACGCGCCGCGAGGGCGACCGCCTCCTGCCCGTCGGCCGCCTGGCCGACGACGCGGATGCCGTCCTGGGCGTCCAGCAGCGCGGCGAAACCCGCGCGCACCATCGCCTGGTCGTCGGCGATCAGCACGGTGATGCTCATGGGGACTCCTCGCCGGCGGTCGGCAGGGCCGCCGCCACCGTCCATCCTCCCGCGGGATCGGCGCCGACGGTGACCGTCCCGCCCAGCAGGGCGACACGTTCGCGGATGCCGCGGAGCCCGTGACCCGCTCCGGAGGCGTCGACCGGCTGCTCGGGGGACGTGCTGTTGTGCACGCGGATCGTGACCCGCCCGTCGCGCGCCTCGACCCTGACCTCGACTGCTGCCCCCGGCGCGTGGCGCACCGCGTTGCTCAGCGCCTCCTGCACGATCCGGTACACCGCGATCTGCACGCCCGCGGGCGGCGGGGTCGTCATGACGGCGAGCGACAGGCCCACCTGCACGCCCGCGCGCCGGACGCTGTCGACGAGGCCGGGGATGTCCGCCATCCCCTGCTGGGGTACGAGCTCGGGAGTCTGCTCCTCGGTGCGCAGCACGCCCAGCAGCCGGCGCATCTCCCCCAGCGACGCGCGCGCCGACGCCGCGATGTCGTCGAACTCCTGCACCGTCTCGTCGGAAAGATCGCTGAGGCGGTAACGGGCCGTGGAAGCCTGCACCTGGATCACCGACATGCTGTGAGCGAGCACGTCGTGCAGCTCACGGGCGATGCGCGTGCGCTCTTCGACCAGCATGCGCCGGGACTGTTCGGATGCGGTCAGCTCGCGCTCGCGGGTCAGCTGCTCGTTCAACCGGATGCGGCCCGCGAGGAGCACCCCGATCAGCAGCACCGCGGTGGAGATCGACGCCGTCACGATGAGGTTCGCGGTGGCGGCGGGTGCCGCATCCGTGATCACCAGCGGCGCGACGAGCGAACCGAGGTTGCCGATGGCCCACGGCCACCGCCCGAGTCGCCAGCCGTGCAGCGTCGTGATCACCAGGACGAAGACGAGGAAGGCGATCATCGCGGGCACCGACCACGGCCACGGCCACGCGCCGTCGTGCGGCACGCTCACGACCAGCGGGAGCACGAACGCGCTCACGCCGAAGACCACGATGGCGGTGCGGGGACGCGTGATCGAGATCCACGGCGCCGCGCACACTCCCGCACCCAGGAGCATCACGAGCGGCAACGGAGTGCCGTAGAAGACGGCGTGCAGCGGCACGAGCGTGCTGAAGAGGGCGACGCCGGTGACGGCGAGCGCGACGAGCCCGAGGATCTGCGAGCGCGAGCGTGGGCCGGAGCGCGGGATCTCGGTCATGCTCTCAGTGTGGCCGACACCGGCTCGATCGCCTCGGGGATCTCGCGCGCGCGGCGACGAAGCGCAGCGACGCGGTCGATGACGATGCCCACCCCGAGGGCGAGAGCGACGCCGATCACGGCGCTCAGCACCGGCTGATGTCCGAGCCATTGCCCGGCGAGGGTGCCGATGAGCACGCTGTAGAGCGCCCAGCTGATCCCGCCGACGATGCTCAGCGGAGCGAACCGGCGCCACGGGTATCCCAGCGCTCCGGCCGACATGTTCACCGCGACCCGGCCCACCGGGATGTAGCGGGCTCCCAGGATGAGGGGGGCGCCGCGCGTGGTGAGGGCCGCACGGGCCCGCTCGAAGGCCGCCGCGACGCGGGGACGCCGCATCCAGCCATAGCGGGTCGTACCGACCCTGCGGCCGATCGCGTAGGCGATGTTGTCGCCGATCGCAGCACCGAGAGCCGCCACGAGGCACAACGCCAGGAGCGTCGGGACGTCGCCGGTGGCTGCGGACACAGCGGCCGCCGCGACGAGCACGGTCTCGCTGGGCATCGGCGGGAAGAACCCGTCGATCACGGCCGCGGCGAGCATGACCGGCAGCAGCCACGGCGAGGCGGCGGCCTGGAGGATGAGATCGGTGACGACGTCCACCCTTTGGACGCTACGAAGCGGGTCGCTGCCTCCGCATCCCTCGCAAGTATCGCCCGCGTGATACCTGAGAGGGGTTCGTACGCCCGCTTCTCCCGGTCGTTGAGCGAGCGCAGCGAGACGAAACGCAGGTCAGCCCGCCCCGGTGACCCGCGCCACCTCGCGCGCGAGCTCCGGATGCCACATCGCACCCGTGGCGCTCATGACCGCATCCGCTCCGACCGAGCGATACGCAAGGTAATCGTCGGCGCCGGCCACGCCGCCGGTGCCGACGATCGCGAAGTCGGCGTCGCGGAGTGCGCGGATGCGGGCGAGCCGGGCGGTCATCTCGAGCCCCGCCCAGCGGATGGCGGCGCCGCAGACACCGGCGCTCTCGCGTCCGGCACCGAGCGCGGGCGTCCCGGATGCGGTCACGAGCCGAGCGGGGACCGTGTTGACCGCGGCGTAGCCCGCCACGAACTCCGCGGTCGCGTCGACGAAGCGTTCGAGTGCCGCATCCACCCCGAAGTGCGCGAGCTTGACGAGCAACGGGATGTCGCCGATCTCGTCTTTCACGACGGCGAGGATGCGCCGTGCACGCGGCGTGTCGAAGCAGAGCAGGGATGCGGCGCCCTCGTTCGGGCATGACAGGTTCAGCTCGAGCACCGGCGCGCCGGTCTCCACCACGAGCCGGGCGGCGCGGAGGTGATCGGCGACGAGCGCCAGCTCGCCGGCGGATCCCCGCGTGCCCTGGAAGCTGCCGATGAGCAGTTGACCCTCGCCGGCGGCGGCGACCGCCGCGGCCATGTCGGGCTGCCAGATGTCGGGGTCGCGCGAGGGCACCCCGAACGAGTTGCTGATCGACAGGGGCTCGGTGAAGTCGCCGTCCGCGCGGACGGCACCGGCATCCGGGGCGAGGTCGCCCTCGACGTGCACGGCGAGCACGTTCGGGAACGGGTTGCTCGGGTGCGCGCGCGTGCGGACGGTTTTGTAGACGGCGAGGTCGTAGCCGTGCGCGAAAGCCGCCGCCACGAAGCGTGCGTTCAGTAAGGGCCCCGCCGGGATGCCGAACGGAATGCCGACCGGCCGACCGAGGAAACTGTTCCCGAGGGGCGAAGGGGCCGCATCCGCCATCGTTTCGGCGAACGCTCCGAACGGCCCGCGCGCGTAGTTCTGCTCGTAGGTCAGGGTCGGATCGTAGAAGGGGTGCACCGCCGACGAGCGTAGGCAGCGGCATGGGTGCGGCGACGCGGCACGGGCCGTGAGAAGCGCACGTTCTCCGTCGCGAGGGGGATCCGCGAGGCGGTGGCGCGCTCGTAGGCTCGCGGTATGAGCGACCGGAAGCAGTCCTGGAACTCGACGTACGCGACGGTCGGCTTCACCTTCTTCACCCTGGCCGTCGTCTTCTGGCTCACGATGGACAACGTCGCGATCGCGCTGCCGTTCTTCGTCCTGGCGATCACGTTCGTCGTCATCGGCACAACCTCCCAGGGCGGCAAGGCCGACGAGAAGACCGACGAGGCCGGCGACTCCGATAAGGAGTGACCCCCGTTCAATCCGACATGGCGAGAACCTAACCCCGGCTCACGCCGGCGGGGTCGCCTGCGAAACGAGCGACGAGGTCGTAGGCCTCGCGCGCTTCCCGCGTCCAGTAGGCCCCCGGGTACACGTGGAAGCCGTCCGGCTCGACGACCAGCCGGACAGAGCTGCCCGCCTGCTGCGCCTTCTCGGCGAAGCGCTGCGCGTCGGCGAGGAAGATGTCGCGCCCGCCCTGGAACAGCAGAGTCGGGGGCAGGTCGGCGAGGGTGTCGAAGATCGGGCTGATCTGTGGGTCGTCCGTCGGCAGGGTTCCCGCCCAAGCAATGCCCGCCGCTCGTAGACCTTCGCACCGCAGCGACGGATCGCGACGCTGCAGACGCGCCGCATCCGGATTGCGCATCGTCGGATCGACCCACGGGGCGAGCAGGATGAGGCCGTCGATCGGGCGGCGGCGCTCGTTGCGCACGCGCAGCGCCAGGGAGAGGGCGACATTGCCGCCGGCGGAGTCCCCGGCGACGAACAGCGTCGTGGTTCGGGGGTCGTCGGCGACGTGCGCGTAGACCGCATCGACGAAAGCGCTGGCCTGCGCGTAGGTGTGCTCGGGGGTGAGCGGGTAGTCGGCGATCGTGACGGCCGCGCGCGTGCGGGTCATGAGCCTGCGAATGATCCACCAGTGCGCCGTCGCGAGGGGGTTCACGAATCCGCCGCCGGGAAAGTAGATCAACTCACGGCCCGCAACATGTTTCTCGGGCTGCCAGCGTCGGACGAGGCGACCGTCGATCTCCTCAGCGGTCATCTCTCCCCAGCGCGTCACGTCACGGGGGACGGGTGCGGGTGAGCGCGCTGGATCGAGGCTCTGCAGGTAAGCGCTGCCCGAGAGGTCGCGCCGCGTCTTGCCCGCCGTCAACCAGAGCAGCCCGGAGGTGAGGGTCATCAGCAGCGTCACGTGCTCACCCTACGAGCCGGATCGGGTTCGCCCCGGGCGCATCGGGCCGTCCTGCGGGACTCCACCGGCCGTCATCGCTTCCCGCGGAGCTCGTCCGGCAACCCCGGCTCTGGTCGTTGATCGAGCTCCGCGAGACGAAACGCCGGCGCGTGATCAGCCCGCGTATGGCGCCTGCACGTCGACGACCCAGGTCACGCCAAAGCGGTCGGTGAGCATGCCGAACCCGGGACTCCACGCGGAGGCGGCGAGCGGCTCGATGATGTCGGCGCCCTCGGCGAGACGCTCCCAGATCACCGTCATCTCCTCCAGCGACTGGCCGCGCACGGACTGGAAGAACGTGCGGTCGGTCAGGGTCACGCCGTTCGTACGGCTGGTCGTTCCGGCATCCGCGCCGCCCGCATCCTGCCCGGGAATGTCGTAGGCCATGACGCGGAATCCGTCGGCGCTCTCGAGTTGGCCGAAGACGATGCGGTCGGCACCGGGGACGTCTGCGGGCATGCCCATGTCCGCGTAGGTGGCAACGATGAGCCGGCCGCCGAAGACGGTCTGGTAGAACTCGAGCGCCGCGCGTGCGGCACCGCGGAAGTTGAGGTGGGTGGTGGTCGTGATCGTCATGGTGTGTCCTCGGTCGATGGGATGCGGCGGGCGCCGCGATCTCCACGATCGGTGACGTAGAGGACGCTTTCTGTCCGCTACTCGATCGAGAATGGGAGACATGTCCGCGACGTCCTCCCGCATGTTGTCGCTGCTTTCGCTGTTGCAGACGCGGCGCGACTGGCCCGGCGGGCTGCTCGCCGAGCGTCTGGACGTGACTCCGCGCACCGTGCGCCGCGACATCGAGCGGCTTCGGGCGCTCGGGTACGTGATCGACGCCACGAAGGGCCCGGACGGCGGATACCGACTCGCCGCGGGGTCCGAGTTGCCGCCGCTGCTCTTCGACGACGAACAGGCGGTGGCGATCGCCGTCGCGCTGCAGAGCGCTCCCGCGACGGGTGTGGATATGGCCGAGGCTGCCGCGCGCGCCCTCGCCACCGTGCGGCAGGTCATGCCGTCCCGACTGCGACACCGCATCGACGGCATCCGTTTCACCGACGCCGCAGGCTCTGATGCGGTCGACCCCGCCGTGGTGGAGGCGGTGAGCGCCGCAACGGAGAGTCGCCGCGTCCTGCGCTTCGACTACCGCGACGAGCTCTCGCGCCGTGCCGAGCCACACGCCGTCGTCGCCCGCGGAGGACGGTGGTACCTGGTTGCGTGGGATCTCGACGCCCCGGACTGGCGCATCTTCCGCCTCGATCGGATGGTGCCGCGCATCCCGCTCGGTGCGCGGTTCGCGCCGCGGCCGATTCCCCATGGCGATGCCGCGGCGTTTCTCTCGGCGAGGGCCAAGGGATCCGACGGCCCGGACAGATGGCCTGTCTACGGCGAGATCCTCCTGGAGCTGCCGCTTCGCGCTGCCGCGCCGTGGCTCGCGGACGCGGAGGGAGTCGCCGTCTCTGAGGAGACATGCCGCATCCGGATCGGGTCTTGGTCGTGGGCCGGAGTGCTCTCTTGGGTCCTGCGCTTCGATGCGCCGTTCACCGTGCTGGGTCCGCCGGAGTTCGCGGCCGCGGCGCGCTCCCTCTCCGCACGGGTGGCGGATGCGGCGCCCGCCGGTCGTTGAGTGAGCACCGCCAGTCGAAACGCCCGCCTCAGGCGGGCGCGACCGGCTGGCGCAGGATCGTCCGCAGCTTCTCCGGCGCTGTGCGCCGCGGATCCCCCAGGTAGATCTCGTGGTGCCGACCGTTCCACGTGAAACCCAGCTCAGGCATGATCTCGTCGTGGAGGTGCGCCAGTGCCGGCGCCTCGTCGTCGTAGGTACCGATGTGGAGTGTCTGCAAGCACAGCCCCTCAGTCATCGTGAGGTGCCTCACCTGCGCGATCGGCGCGGCGGGCTTCTTCACGGATGCGGCGGCGAGCCCCTCCGCGACATCCTCCGCGCTCACCGGGGCGGGCAGCGGGATCAGCATCGTCCAGTCCCAGTGGCTCTTCCTGCCCTGCACGAAAGTGGTGGGATCGTCGCTCGACCACTGCCCTTCGAGGGGTCCCACGACGAAGTCCGAACCGCTACGCGTCTTGAACGCACTGCGGATCTGGTAGCCCGACGCGTACAGCGCCTCGACCGCGGCCGGATACGCGGGTTCGGTGTTGGGGTCGCCGTGCCCGTCGATCGCGAGGTACTGCATCTGTGGAACATCGACCTGGACGAATCGACCCGTCGGAGGCCTGTACAGCACTCCGAGATCACGCTTGAGGTCGTACCGCATCCCCGCTCCCTCGGCTCGGTCCCGCGACTGCGTTCGTCTCGCTTCGCTCGCTCAACGTACAGAAACGACCGCTCGTCGAGCGAGCGGCAGGCACGGCCTTCGGGAATGTCGTGAGGATGCGAACAGTCTGGACGTTTCCGGAGAGTTCCTTGATCCCACATCTGGACCATGGCATCGTGGCTGCCGCGATCGCCTCCCAATGCGAGCGCTATGCATACGCGATGAGAATATACGGAAAGTGTGATGATGCGAAAAAAGATGATGGCCGCAATCCTCGGGTCGACAGTGCTAGCGTGCACGGTCGGACTTTCGGGCACAGCGGTCGCCGCCGAAACGACGGTGGACGACGAGCAATACTCGTGGTACGTCGAGAATGGCGTACAACCCGACGTGGCGCAGGATCTGATCGAGAAATTCAATTCCGGAGTTCTTCCCGACTCCATGACCGGAACAGAGCCGGTGAGCAGTACCACCAGCGCTGAGGCCGGTTGGATTGTCACCCGAGACACATTCGCTGACGGGTCGATCAGCATCTCCAAGCTGGAGACGCCTCAGGCGACGGAATCCTCGGATGACTTCACGACGAAGAGCGTCGGGTCATGTAGCTCGTCGATCGGCGGGTCCGGGTTTGCGAATTACTACGACTGCGCGGTAACCGGTTCGAACGGCGTTTATCTGGATGTCGAGTTCCGCGCTGACTACACCAGGGTCTCGAATGGTGCGGGAATCATCAATGCGGTGCGTTCGCCCTACGCCTACGCGATCGGCGGCCAAGCAACCACCCCGGTGTTGCGAATCGATCGCAGCAACGGCACCATGAGCGACCCTGCTCGCGCCACGGCGACATCCCAGTATTCGTCGACCGCGACCTCTTTCACTGCCGTTGTCACTCTCAAAGTGAACGGGCAGCAGGCATGGTCCGAACAGAACTTCAGCTGACGAAGACCGGAGACAGAAGATAATGAAGAAAAGCACGATCACGAAGGCTTGCTTGGCTGTTGCCACGGCGGGCGCCATGGTTTTCCTCGGTGCGACATCAGCGAGTGCGACCAGCACCACCACCACCGCCGACGCTGCCGCATTCGAGGAGTTCTACGACCGGTACGGCGTCGACGAAGCGACGCAAAGCGCACTGCTCGAACAGCTCGACGCCGGTGAGATTCTCGATTCGATGACGAGCGGCGCAGAGCCGGTCACCACATACGAAAGAGATTCGGCCCAGCAGACAGAATTCGTCAGCGTCTTCGAGGACGGTTCGATCTCCGTAACCGGTTTCGAGAAGCCGGTCGAAGAAGTCGACGAGGGCGCAGTGGGAACGCGGGCGGTCTCCGATTGCACGAGTTACAGCGGCGGCGGGTACGCGAGCTACGCAAACTGCCTCGTGAGTAACGGCAACGGAACGATGAGCCTTCAGTTCCGCGCTGACTATTCGCGTTGGGCAAGCGGGGCGAGCATCTCCAATGCCCGCGACGCGCAGGTCGTCGCTCACTACGGGACCGCGACCGCACCCACCCTCACCACAGTGCGGGCCAGCGCGACACCGCAGCAGGAAGCGGTCGTCACCATGTACTCCCGCTTCACGTCTTGGAACGGCCTCTCCAGCGAGGATCTGTATCTGTCGTTGCGGGTCAATGCAACGCAGGCCTGGACGACGACCTACTGATTGGGAAGAGGCGCCTCCCGTGACATGCATGGGCTTGTCACGGGAGGCCTCACATGAACGAGACAAGTGAAACCGCTCTTCATCGGCGACGGCCCGTGGACGGCAGAGCCGTTCTGGGGCTTGTCGTCGCCGTCGCATCGATGGCGCTCATCGCCCTCCCCCTTCCGGCCGTAGCTGCAGCCGCAGTTGCCATCGTGCTCGCGATATCGTCGCGATCTCGGTTACGCGCACGGCCGGAATTGAGGGGGGCGAGAATCGGGGTCGCGGCGATGCTGCTGTCGATCGTCACGCTCTGCCTCACCGCTATCCCTGCCTTGCTCAGCGTGATCATCGTCGCCACAGGCGCGAAGTTCTGACGCGCGTTTCGCCGCGGGGATTGTCGAGGAGCGGCGGTCGCGGGGGTCAGAGCGCCACGATCGAGTACTTCCGCTCGATCCCCGCGGTCGCGGTGCCCCACTCGCTCGCCGCGACGCGCTCCTGGTGCGCTCGGAACGCGTCCTCCGTGGCGAACAGTTCTGACACCGCCCACACCAGCGGGTCGTCCGTCGGCGTCACGTCGAACCGGATGCAGCCCGCCTCTGCCCGCGTGAGCTCGATGTGGCGCGGCAAGTACCTCGCGACGAGCGCCGACTGCTCCTCGTTCGCGCAGATCACGGTTCCGGTCAGCTGGATGCGGGGCATCGGTCCATTGTCTCTGCAGCCAGGTACAGCGACGAGTCGACGTGTCTTACCGAATTCCGCTCCCGATCCCGACCGAGCGGCCGCACAATGGCCTGATGACCCGTCGCGCGAAGAAGCCCACCGCCACCATCCCGTGGATCGTGATGGTTCCGTTCGCAGTGTCAGGCGTCATCCATCTCGCGCGACCGAGCGTGTTCACGCCGATCATCCCCCGCGCACTTCGGCGGTGGGACACGGCGCTGGTGCTGGCCTCGGGCGCCGCCGAGCTGGCGTGCGCCGTCGGCCTGGCCGTGCCGGCGACGCGCGTGGCCGCGGGCCGGGCGAGCGCGGTGGTGCTCGCCGCCGTCTGGCCCGCCAACGCGCAGATGAGCATCGACCTCGGGCGCCGCGCCCGTCGCCGGCGCACACTGAAGGCATGGGCCGCGTTCGCGGTGTCGCTCGTCCGTCTGCCGCTTCAGGTCACACTGATCCAGCGGGCGCTCGGTCACTCGCGCTGAGCTCCCCTCCCCGCGTCTTCGCGGGCACTCCTACCCGAGGTCGCGGAGGAGCCCGTCGAGCAGCGCGATCTGACGCTCCAGCGGATAGGCGGCGGGGTCGAGCACCGCCTGGACCGTCAGGCCGAGGACGAAGGAGTGCAGCGTCTCGGTGACGCGCTCGACCCGCTCGCCGTCTCGATCATCGACACCGAGGAAATCCGCGACGAGGCCGGCGACCTTGGTCCTGCTGGCCCGGTAACGCTCGGCGTGCTCTGCGGCGTGGCGCTCGTCGGCGAGAGCGGCGTCCCAGGAGGAGATCCAAATACGGTTCGACGTCTGCGAGACGGAGTCGAGCGGGAGCATGTCGAGGAGCGCGGACCGGAGATCCGCGGGGCCCCGGGCGGTGGCAGGGCGCTCCCGCGCGCCGGAGCGCTCGGCGAGCAGCTCGAGCGCGAAGCTCGTCAGCTCCCGCTTCGACGGGAAGTAGTGCGTCACGATGCCGGTCGTCGCATGCAGTTCGCGGGCGACCGCGCGCATCGACAGGCCTGCGAAGCCGGCCTGGTCGAGAACGCGCCACACCGCCGCAGCCACATCCTCGCGCCGCTGCCGGTACGCATCCGATCCCGTCATCCGCTCAGTCTGGACGACATAACAGTCGTTATGCAACGCTGGTCCCATGTTCCGACACGAGCTCGACGCGAGCGCCTATCTGAGTCCCCTCGAGATCTGGCAGGCGGCGGAGTTCGCCGACCACCTCGACCGGGCGCGCGAGTTCATCCGCCCATGGGTCGGGCCGTCGTTCGTCACGGATTCCGTCGAGGGCGCCGCCGCGACCCTCGCCCGCTATGCGAACTCGGCCGCCGCCGACGGCGGGCGTCTGTACGGGATCTGGGTCGACGGCGTGCTGCGCGGCGGCGTGATGTTCGTGACCTTCAGCGCCGCCGCCGGAGTCTGCGAGATCGGATGCTGGCTCGAACCTGCCGCCGAGGGCCGAGGACTCGTCACGCGTGCGGTGACCACGCTCCTCGACTGGGCGCTGCTCGACCGCGGACTGAACCGGGCCGAGTGGCGGTGCCGCGCCGACAACGTCCGAAGCGCAGCGGTCGCCGAACGCGTGGGGATGCGGCATGAAGCCACCCTTCGAGGCGCGTGGCGGAACGGTGGTGTCTTCCACGACAAGCAGGTGTGGGCGATCCTGCGCTCCGAGCACGTCGCGCGGCGGGACACGGAGACGCAGCGCTAGCGTCGCACGATGCGCGGTCCGCACAGCCAGGCGAGCACGCACAGTGCTCCCACGACGACGAAGGCGGCCGCGAACGCGCCCGGCGATGCGGCACCGCCGAAGGCGGAGAACACGATCGCGGTGGCGGCGACGGCGACGGCGGATGCGGTCGCTTCCGCAATGGTCAGCGCAGAGCTGTTGAAGCCCTGATTCGCTGTCGTCGAGTACTCGAGGGCGAGCACGCCGAGCCGGGGGTAGATCAGACCGATCCCCGCTCCGGCGAACGCCCACCCGACCACGACGACGACGGGCGTCGCGCCGGTCCACGCCACGACGAAGAGGGAAGCGACGCCGATGGTGAGGCCGAGCGCCCCGAGCCGGGCGGCTAGAACGTGACTGATGCGCGGGAGTCGCCCCTGCGCCCAGGATGCTGCCGACCAGCTCAGAGCAGCGACGGTGAGCGCGAGGCCGGCGACCGCAGCCGAGGTGCCGTACTGCGAGACCAAGAGCAACGGAACGTAGATCTCCGCCGCGAAGAACGTGGAAGCGACGAGGGCGCGCATGAGCACGACACTGGGCAGCCCACGACGCGCGAGTGACGTTCCCGCCGGCAGCAGCGGACGAAGCGCGATGAGCGCGATGGCCGCCGCGACGATCGGCACGAGCCACTGGATCACTCCGCGCGACTCGGCCGCGAGGGCGATGACGAGGGCGCTCGATGCGACGATCACGGCCAGGCCGACTCGCACGACTTCTCCACGGCCGACCACGGTTCGATCCGCAGGCCCGTGCACCTCACGCATCGCGGGGACGACGATCAGCAGCGCCAGGAGCACGAGCACCACCACGCCCAGGAACACCCAGCGCCACCCGACCGTCTCGGCAAGCACGCCCGCGATGACGGGTCCGATGAGGGAGGGGATGACCCAGGCGGCCGCAAACCCGGCGAAGACCCTCGCTCTCAGTGCTTCGGGGTAGACCCGGGCGACGATGACGTACAGGGCCACGGTGATCGCCCCGCCCGCCAGGCCGTGCACGAGACGGCCGGTGACGAAGACCCACATGCTCGGGGCCAGCGCCACCACCGTGAGCCCGGCGGCGAAGACGATCACCGAGACGATGAGCGCATGACGCGGGTTCCCCCTATCGGACCAGATGCCGGCGAGTACCATTCCGACGACGCTCACCGCGACAGGCCCGGCGAAGGCGAAGGCATACAACCCGGCGCCGTCCAGTTCCCGGCTGACCGTCGGCATCATCGTGGTGACGCCGAGCGCGACGAATGCGTCGAGCATCACGATGAGGAACAGTCCGATGCTCACCCACCGGTACCGCGGGTCGAGCACCCGCATCGCGCGACGAGCCCCCTCCGATGCGGGCGGGAGGGTGGCTGATACCGCTGCGTCATGCGCGTCGTCGTGGTGGGGCGAAGTCATGTCGCCACGCTAGAACCTCAACTAAGGTTGAGGTCAAATGACCGCGCGTGGCCCCATCCTCGGTGTCGGCGACGTCGCCCAGCGCAGCGGCGTCGCGATTTCGACGCTGCACTTCTACGAGCGGGAGGGTCTGATCACGAGCGAGCGGAGCGCGGGCAACCAGCGTCGCTACCGCCGGGACGTGCTTCGTCGCATCGCCTTCATCCGCGTCTCACAGCGCGTCGGCGTTCCCCTGGCGGACATCCGCACCGCGCTCGACTCGCTTCCGGAAGGCCGCACACCGACGAAGAAGGACTGGGCCCGCCTGTCCCGGATGTGGCGCGAAGAGCTCGACAGCCGCATCCGCTCACTCGAACGCCTGCGCAACGACCTGACCGGCTGCATGGGCTGCGGCTGCCTGAGTCTGCGGACCTGTACTCTGCAGAACCCCGCTGACACCCTCGGCGGCGAAGGTGCTGGCCCCCGCCTCTGGACGGACGACGACGCAGGTCGCTGACGAGGGGAGGCGCACCTCCCGTCTTCTCCAGCTCTCGTGACGGCGTCACCGCCTCGTCGTGCATAGCGACGGCGACGTGTGCGTACTTCAGCTGTTCTCGTAGCTCGAATGAAGAAGCTCCTGCGCCCTGCTCAGGTGCTGCTGAGTTGAGATCCGAAGTTCAAGATCGCCGGTTCCGAAGTGCCCTATGTGGCGGACGTCGCGTGAGAAGCCTTCCTCGAGCTCGACGTCATCGGGGTTGACCTTCAGGTACACGAGGAGGTTTCGGGACTGCGGGTGTACCTCGACACAGGCGAAGTTCTTCAGCCGCCGATACGCGAAGTACTGTTTCGTCGCCTTCTTCGACACGTCATCGCCGAGCGCGACGAGAAAAGCATCCAACTGCTCGTACAACGCCGTGAGCTCCGGGGATGCCTGACTCAACAATTCTGTGACGGTCCGCCCCTGACCTCTCGCTACGTCAGGTGCATCATTCGCCGACTGGGGCTCGACTCGAGACGCGTGGACGAGCTCGAGCGCGAACAGTTCGCCGCCGAAGTCGCGGTAGGTGACGAGGTCGATCGCGCGGTTGATCTGCTCGACCGCGTGCTCGTCGTACCGGGTGTACCCGCTCGCAACACATACAAGGCGGGGCGCACGCCAGTCGATCGCGTCTGCGACGTCACGTCCGAGCCTCTCCATCACGAGAAGCGTGAACTCCGCTTTGATCGAGGAGCCAATTCAAGTAGTAGAGGCCCTGATTGATGACGTTCTCGTTGGTTGCCCGCTTGTACTCGAAGATCACCGGCGAGTTGTTCTCGTCGATCCCGAGCGAGTCGATGCGGCCGCCGTGTCTGTGCCCCGTGGAGAACTCGCTCGCGAGAAACCGAGTCGCGAACATCTCTTCCATGTTCCGCTCGATCAGGTGTTGCAATGATCGCTCGAGCGCGACCGTCGTGCTGTGCAGCTCGGTCGCAACGCCCGAACTGACGCGGAAGAGCTTGAGGTCAGCCACGCGACGCCCCCTGGTCTTTCAGGTACTCGTACAGCATCGCCGGCAACGCCTTCCCCAGTTCGGCGAACAGCCCGCTGTCGTTGAACAAGTCGTCGATGAACGCGGGCGTCTCGTCACGCACCCCGAGGAGAGCCTTCTGGAACGCCTTCGGCAGAGCCGGGGATTCGGCGAACTGCTGCGGCGAGTTCACGGCTGCCTGGCTCGCGAGATCGACGTCCAACGCCAGCTTGCCGACGATGTGGTTCATCTGCAGGTCGATGACGCCGAGACCGTACTTGTCGCCAAGGCGTTCGTTGAGCTTCTGGATGATCTCCTCGAGCGCGCTGCGGTGCTTCTCGTGGATCGCGCCCGATCCGATTGCCGTGATCGGATCCAGCCCCGGGCCCTGCTCGAGGTTCAGCTTCACGGACTCGCCCGCGCTGATTTTGTAGCCGACGAGGGTGACATCCGAGATATCGACGGGTTCGAGGATCGTCGCGGTCGACAGTTGCGGGAGGATACGGCGGAAGAAGTAGTGCCGGCGGGGCAGGTCGGTGTCTCCGAGGTTGCGGGCTTGGGAAATGAAGCCGTAGAACTTCACGAAGTTGCCCACATCAGCCTTGAACAGCCGCAACTCGTCCTGCTCGGCCTTGTCGTCATCCAGCACCGCGGCGACCCATCGCTTCTGGAACCGCTCCACGGCCGGCTTCGTGGCCGCCGACACCTTCGAGTTCGCGTTGACCCCACCGAAGAGGGCGGCGTCGAACGCCTGCTCGACCTCCGACATGTCGTAGATCCCGGCCGAGTCGAGCTTGACCATGAGGTCGTAGATCAGGTTCGGGTCGGTCGTCGCGGTGAGCGTTGCCTTCCGGTAGTAGGGCAGGAACGCATCCAGCACCTCCTGCGGGTCGTTGACGAAGTCGAGGACGAAGGTCTTGTCTTTGCCCGGATACGTCCGGTTCAACCGCGACAGAGTCTGCACGGCCTGGACTCCGCCGAGCTTCTTGTCGACGTACATCGCAACGAGTCGGGGCTGGTCGAACCCGGTCTGGAACTTCTCCGCCACGATCATCACGTTGAACGTCGACGGCTTGAACGCCTCCGCGAGATCCGACGGCACCCCCGGGTTCTGGGTGCGCTCCGTCAGACCTTCACCGACATTCTCCGGATCCTCGACCGTGCCCGAGAACGCGACCAGGGATCGCACACCCTGCACTCCGGCATCTGCGATGTAGGCGTCGAGGTATTTCTTCCACCGCACGGCCTCCACCCGCGACCCTGTGACCACCATCGCCTTCGCCTTGCCGTCCAACAGTGGCTGCACGAAGGTGCGGAAATGGTCGACGACGATCTTCGCCTTCTGGCTGATGTTCGTTGGATGCAGCCGCACGTACTGCACCAGCGCCTTCACCGCCGTCGACTCGTCGACCTCACCGCCATCGTCGTAGTCGGAGTCGGGATGCTGCAGCTTCCACGCCACTTTGTACGGCGTGTAGTTCTGCAGCACGTCGAGGATGAAGCCCTCCTCGATCGCCTGCTGCATCGAGTACAAATCGAACGGCTCCGGCGTCGCATCCGGGCCCGCACCCTCCGGGACTCGCCCGAACAGCTCGAGGGTCTTTGCCTTCGGGGTCGCGGTGAACGCGAAGTAGGAGATGTTGGGAGCAGCTGCGGTGACCTCCATCGCCCACTGCAGGTACGCCTCTGAGTTGATCGGCGCGCCTTCCGCGACCGCGGCCTGCTCGTCCGGTGAGAGCACCTTGGTCAGCGCGCCAGCGGTGGATCCGGTCTGAGACGAGTGGGCCTCGTCCGCGATCACCGCGAACCGACGCCCCTGCAACTCCGGCAGGGTCTGGATCGCGGTGATGAGCGCCTCGAACGACTGAATCGTCACGATCACGATGTTCTTGCCACCGGTCAACGCTGCGGCGAGCTGCTTCGACTTCGACTCGCCCGCATCCTTCGTGATCGACTGCACCACCCCGGCCTGCTTCTCGAACTGGCCGATCGCGTCCTGCAGTTGCTTGTCCAGCACCGTCCGGTCGGTGACCACCACGACCGTGTCGAACACCCTCGCGTTCTGGTCGTCGTGGAGCTGGGAGAGACGGTGCGCGAGCCACGAGATGGAGTTCGTCTTTCCCGATCCCGCCGAATGCTGCACCAGGTATCGGTTCCCCGCGCCCTCCGCACGCGCCGCCTCGACCAGCCGCGTCACGGCGCGCCACTGGTGGTACCGAGGGAACAGCACCTTCTCGGACTTCGACTTCTTGCCCGTGTCGGGGTCGACGTCGACCTCGACCTGTAGGTGCACGAACGAAGCCAGCAGCTGCAACCAGGTGTCGCGCTGCAGGATCTCCTCCCAGAAGTAGGAGGATGCGGAACCGTTAGGGTTGGCCGGGTTCCCCGCCCCCTCGTCCGCGCCCTTGTTGAAGGGCAGGAACCGGGTCGCCGCGCCGGCGAGACGCGTCGTCATCCGCACTTCGGAGTTCGACACCACGAAATGCACCAGCGACCGCTTCGCGAACCCGAATAACGGCTCACCCGCGGGTGACCGGTCGAACCGGTACTGGTCAACTGCGTTGCCGATCGCCTGCGTGAAGTCGGTCTTCAACTCGATGGTCGCGACCGGGATGCCGTTCACGAACAGCACCAGATCCAACGCCTTGTTCGGATGCTTCGCCGAGTAATGCACCTGACGCATCACCCGCACTCGCATCTTCGCGTAGGTGTCGAGCGTCCCAGGGTTGTTGGTCGTCGCTGGCCGGAACTGCGCCATACGGAACTTCACCGCGCCACCATGTAGCGGCACGATCGAGAAGCCCTCGTGCAGAATCCGGATCGTCCCCCCGTTCTTCAACGGGTCCAGATCCAGCGACTTCGCGAGCCGATTCAGGATGCTGTCGCCCGCCGCTTTCTGCTGGTCGCCGGCGTCTTCGGGTCGGACAACCTTCGCGAACTCGGTCGGCTGCGAATCCTCGAGCCAGCCGAGCACGTCCTCGGGAAACAGCGCGAGCTCACGGTCGTAGCCGGCGTCGGTCGGCGAGTACAGCCAGCCGTTCGCGGCAAGGTGCTCGGCGATCTCGTTCTCCAGCACCGACTCCAGATGCGCCCCCGCAACACCGCTCATGCAGCCACCCCCACATCGATCTTGCCGGTCACCGCCGCCGAAATCAGTGCGGCACGACGCTCGCGGGCCAAAGCGACACTGTGTCGCGCTGCGCCCACCGCAGCGTCAATGTCCGCAGTCCGTTGCTCGATGTCCTCAGCGATCGCGCACTGTTCACGGTAGGGCGGCACTGCGACGTACTCGTTGAAGTACGCCCGCTGGTCGAGGTTCTGGATCCCGGTGGACTGCTTGAGCGACTTCTCGGTGATGCGCAGCCGATACATCGCTCCATGGACGTAAGTCCAGAACTTGGGATCCATTCCCTCTCGCAGCTCTACCCGAGCTACGAAGTTGGAGCAAACTGCCGGCTCATCTCGGTCGTAGAGCACGACGAAGCCGACCGGCGACTTCTCGCCACCACCGGACTTTTCGAGCAGCAAATCACCGTTTCGCAACGTTCGACCAGCGCGCTCAGATGGCGTCAGCTTTCGAAGCGTGTGCGCATCATCGTGGATCCGTTGCATTGGCCGATCGAAATCTGCCACGCGCACGCAGCGCAAGTCGTCTTCACCACCTTCCGGATCGGCGCCCCAGACGCCGTTCCGTGCGCGGGCCACTGTCGATGCCAACCGCTGAACGGACCAGTGACTTGGGACCTCTCCCAGCCACTCGACCTCGCTCGCCTGGAGCGAGGCTCCGGCGTCAATACCGCGGGTGACTGCGTGTGCAATGACCGCGGCGCGGCGTTCGGTGAGGAGGGTGATGAGTTCCTCGTTCTTCGCGATGAACGCGTCGATCTGCGCCGTCTCCCGATCCAGATACTCCACGATCGCCCGCTGCTCGGAAACGGGTGGGAGTGCAATGGGAGCGGCCTTGATCGCGGTCGACGTCATGCTCGGCAGTGCGGTGTCTGTTGCCCAGGCTCCGAATGGCAGCGTCGTCGCCCAGTAGTAGGCGAAGCGAGGAAGAAGCCTGGACCGGTCGATAACGCTGTAGAACATCGTGTCGACCGTCCAAAACTTGCCCTCGACGTAGAGAGGGCGATCCACCGTGCCCTTCCTTCCGAAGAGCACCGAGGCGCCGTCGTAAAGATAGCTCGACGCGCGACGAAACTCGCCGCCTGACCCGTAGACCGGATACCCGCCCTCTTCAACTTCGATGCTGCTGTAGTCCGCGCCGTTCCCGATGCGGGCAAGTCGCCCAAACGTTGTCTTCTCCCAACGATGTGCAGGCTGCCAGGTCACTTCTCCACCTCGACAAGCATTGCGCGGAGTTGGTCCATGACGGCGTCGAGATCGCGGTCGATCTCCTCGAGCGGTCGGGGCGGGACGTACTTATAGAAGTGGCGGGTGAAGGGGATCTCCGCGCCTTCCTTGGTCTTGGAGTGGTCGACCCACGCGTCGGGCGCGTACGGGAGAACTTCGCGGGCGACGTAGGCGTCGACATCCTCTTCCCACTGCACGTTCTCGGTGTCGCGGAGCGACGCATCCGGCTCCGGGTTGCCCTTCGCATCAGTGCAGGTGTCCGCGGTGTCGTCCTGCTCACCGAGTTCGGTCGTCAGCGCCTTGAGTAGCGGCGCGGCGAGCGTAAGGCCTTCGGCTCTCGCGGCGTCCTTCAGCGCCTTCTGAAACTCGGCGCGGTTCTTCCAGACGGTTCCGGCGCCGAGCCTTTCGAGGGCGGAGCGGAGGGCTGCAGCATCCGTCTCGTTCAGCTTCTGGATGGCCTTGGCTTCGAGCACGGCGTCGATGCGTTCGGGGCTGACGTGCCAGTTCAGCTTGAGCGGACGCTCCACGGTGATCGTGCGGTACAGGAAGTCCTCGTTGCGGAAGATCTTCGAGTGCTCACCCTCCTCGAACCCGGCGTACAGGCCGACGATGGTCTCGATGTCCTTCGGGGAGAGTTGATTGCGCTTGGATCCGAGACTCTTCGGCGTCAGCTTCACTTTCATCTCGCGCCCGTCGATGAGCTGCACACGGCCCTTGCGGTTCTCGTTTTTGCGGTTGGAGAGGACCCAGATGTAGGTGGAGATGCCGGTGTTGTAGAACATGTCCTTCGGCAGCCCGATGATGGCTTCGACGAGGTCGTTGTCGAGCAGCCACTTGCGGATGTTCGACTCGCCGCCGCCGGCGCCGCCCGAGAACAGCGGTGACCCGTTAAGGACAATCGCCACGCGTGAGCCGCCATCTTCGCGCTTGCGCATCTTCGACACCAGGTGCAGCAGGAACAGCATCGCCCCGTCGCTGACGGCGGGCGTTCCAGGACCGAAGCGTCCGTTGAAGCCGAGCTTGGCGTGTTCGTCGTCGACATAGCTGCGCTGGTCTTTCCAGTCGACTCCGAAGGGTGGGTTGGAGAGACCGTAGTCGAACTTCTTGTCGTCGAAGGCGTCTTCAGTGAGGGTGTCGCCGAGAGCGATGTGGTCGACGTCCTGACCCTTGATGACCATGTCTGCCTTGCAGATCGCGTACGAGGCGTCGTTGTAGTCCTGCCCATACAGGCTCAACTGGATGCCCGGGTTCAGCGTGCGAAGGTACTCGTCGGCGACGGAAAGCATGCCACCGGTGCCGGCAGTGGGGTCGTAGATGGACCGCACCACGCCCGACTTCGAGAGGGCGTCGTCGTCGAGCGCGAACAACAGCTCGACCATGAGCTTGATGACTTCGCGCGGGGTGTAGTGGTCGCCAGCTGTCTCGTTCGACTTCTCGTTCGCGAACCGGATCAGCTCCTCGAAAACGAGGCCCATCTGGATGTTGCTGACCGCACGAGGATGGAAGTCAGCCTGCGCGAACTTCTCGGTCACCGCGAACAGCTTGTTCTTCTCTGCCAGCTTGTTCAGCGTCTTGTCGAATTCAAAGCGCTCGAAGATGTCCCGCACGCTCGGGGAGAACCCCGCGAGGTACGCACCGATGTTCGCGCGAAGGTCCTGCGGGTCGGCGACGAGCTTGGCGAAGTCGAACGGCGAGGTGTTGTAGAACTGGTGCCCCGCCGCCTCCTGGAGCTTGATCGCCTGCATCATCTCGGGAAGCGAGTCGATGCCCTTCGCAGCCTCGAGTACGGCTGGCTTCGTGTCGGCGAGGACTGCGTCGAGGCGGCGGAGCACCGTGAAAGGCAGGACGACCGACCCGTACTCGGAGGGCTTGAACGGGCCGCGAAGAGACTCCGCGATGTTCCAGATGAAGGCGACGTGATTCACCACAGGTGGGCACTCCTGCTGTAGAGCGAGCAAACAGGTGGCAGCGACGCCACCAACACTCCCATCCTCGCCCATGCCCCAGAGGGTCACGGGTCTTCTGGGCCGTTGATCGGCCCCGAAGGACAGTCCCCGCTACATCCCCGCGGCCATGTCAGTGAAGCGCGAGAAGTGACCCTGGAAGGCGATCTCGATCGTCGCGGTCGGACCGTTACGGTGCTTCGCGATGATGAGGTCGGCCTCGCCGGGACGCACGTCCTTGTCGTACACCGAGTCGCGGTGCAGCAGCATCACCATGTCGGCGTCCTGCTCGATCGAGCCGGACTCGCGCAGGTCGCTCACCTGAGGGCGCTTGTCCTGGCGCTGCTCGGATCCACGGTTCAACTGCGACAGCGCGATGACGGGAACCTGCAGCTCCTTCGCGAGCAGCTTGAGCGCACGCGAGAACTCGCTGACCTCCTGCTGGCGCGACTCGACCTTCTTGCCGCTGGTCATCAGCTGCAGATAGTCGATGATGACCATCTTGAGCCCGACGCGCTGCTTCAGGCGGCGGCACTTGGCGCGGATCTCGACGAGCGTCATGTTGGGGCTGTCGTCGATGTACAGGGGCGCGTCGTTGATGCGGCCGCGGGTGGCGGCGACGGTGGTCCAGTCGCGCTGGTCGAGGGTTCCCTTGCGCATGTTCTGCAGCGGGATGGCCCCTTCGGCGCTCATCAGGCGCATCGCGATCTCGCTGCGGCCCATTTCGAGCGAGAAGAAGATCGCCGGCATGTTGTGCTTGATCGCGGCCGCACGGGCGAAGTCGAGCGCGAGGGTCGACTTACCCATGGCGGGGCGGGCGGCGACGACGATCATCTGACCGCCGTGCAGGCCGTTGGTCAGCTCGTCGAGCTGGGCGAAGCCCGTGGGCACACCGGTCATCGAACCGTCGCGACCGCGGGCCGCCTCGATCTCTTCGACGGCCGCATCCACCGCCGTCGTGAGGGGCACGTAGTCCTCGGTGGTCTCGGCGCCGGTGACCGAGTAGATCTCGGCCTGAGCCGAGTTCACGATCTCGGTCGCCTCGCCCTGACCGGCGTAGCCCATCTGCACGATGCGGGTGCCCGCCTCGACGAGCCGACGCAGCAGCGCACGCTCCGAGACGATCGAGGCATAGTAGCCGGCGTTCGCCGCCGTGGGCACGATGGAGGTGAGCGTGTGGAGGTAATCCGCTCCACCTGCGCGCTGCAGATCACCGGTCTTGATGAGCTCGTCGGTGACGGCGATGACGTCGGTCGGCTCGCCGTGCGAGTAGAGCGTGAGGATGGCCTCGAAGATCAGCTCGTGCTTGGGAACGTAGAAGTCCGCACCGCGCAGGCTCTCGATGACGTCGGCCACCGCATCCTTCGACAGGAGCATGCCGCCCAGGGTGCTCTGCTCGGCGAGCACGTCGTGCGGGGGCGTTCGTTCGTACTCGCGTCGGGGCTCGAGGCGGTCCGCTGGGATGTCGGCGATGGACACGAGTGCCCACACTCCCCTCTGGCGCCGAAAGGCGTCGCTGTTCGAACGTGATCGACCCGCGCTACGCGCACCCGCGCACACGGAAACGGGACGATGCGTAAGCACATCACCCGCCTCCGACACTGCGTCTCCCCTGACGCGCGCGGGGCCGTTTTCTCGGGCCGGCTCTGAAGCCTCCCCCACGCTAAAGTCGGCCCATTTCCCACGCAAACGACCCTGTGGATAACCCTGTGGGGAAATTGCGCGAAACGCCGCGCACCCTGTGGATGAGCACTGTGGATAAGTGGATAACCCTCGCTCCGACACGCCAGTTTTCGAACGCTTGATCTGGGTTTTCCTGTTACCCACACCTGCGGAATGTCATGTGGTTGAAGTCCTGCTTTAAGGTTGCGAAACGACCCGAGTTGTGCACAGGAGCAGCCTCTCGATGACCTGTTCGACGCGACTCCGGCTGCCACGTTTTCCGCCGTTGCGCAAGCCCCCCTGCGACACGCCGGCCCACCAGTAAGTTGCCGGGCACAACTGGCCCTGCCGATGACGCACAGGGGGTGACGTGGACGAGTCAGTGAACGGAACATCGCGACGCGCGGGCCGGATTCTCCTGCTCGCCGCCGGTGTCGGCCTGCTCTGGGCGGGCGTCGCCGTGCTGACCTCCACCTCCTCCGCGCACGCGGACGACGACGATCGCGGCGGCCTCATCGGGCTCGTCGGCGGCGTCACAGGCGCGGCGTCAGACCTCGTCGGCGCGACCACGGGCGCGGTCGGCGACATCCTTCCGCCCGTCGCCCCGGTGACGGATGCGGCCTCGCAGACCGTCTCGACCGTCACCACGACCGTGGCGGACACCGTCGCCTACGTGCCCGAGGTCGTCCCGGATCTCCAGCCCGTTGTCGAACCCGTCGTGACAGAAATCGTGCAACCCGTCGTCACCGACGTCGTGCAGCCTGTCGTCGACGGGGTCGGGGCGATCGTGGAGCCAGTGCCCGTCGTCTCCGACGTCATCGGCGCGATCGACCTTCCGAGTGTGGTTGGTGCCGTTCCCGGCGTGATCGGCTCGGTAGACGACGCCGTGGACACCGTGGTCGGCACGCCCGACCACCCGACGAACGGCGGCCTCCTGCCGACCACCCCGCTACCCGGCACCGACGGCGCCCTCTCGACCCCGCTCACACCGCAAGAGGCGGCGAGCGCAGCCCTGGTAGGCGCGCTGACGGCGGACGCGCGATACGCGATCACCGGCGGAGCCGCGTTCGCCACGCCGGGTGCAGCCGCGTCCGTCAACAGCCTCGATCTCTTCGGCGCACCGCCGCTGCCCGGACACTCCGTTCCCTGGGAGAGCTCTGCGCCCTCCGGGTCGTCTTCCTCGGGCTCCTCGTCCGGCTCGCTGAGCTCCGCTCTCGGATGGGTGGAGAGCTCCGCATGGCCCGGTTCCGCAGGCTCGGCCGTCGCCCCCCGCGACGGCGACGATGATCTTCCCTCCTCGCCGGTCTTCGACACCGACGTCGCCCCCGACTGACCGATTCGGGTCGCGTCCCGCACGCGACACATCCCTGCACGCTCGCGTGCATCCGCGCTTCCGCGCGGTCCGAATCGATCAATCAGGAGACAGAATCATGCGTACATTCGCAAAGCGAGTGCTCCTCGGAGCGCTCATCGGCGGCGGCATCGCCATCGCCGGAGCAACGGTCGCCAACGCGGCCGAGACAGACGGGCAGGACGGCCTGCTCTCGGGCACCCAAGGGCTGATCAACGTGGCGGTGCCCGTCACGGTCAGCGGCAATGCCGTCTCCCTCCTGGGAGACTCCGCGTCGCAGGATGCGGCGACCGAGGTCGCTGCGCCCACGCCCAGCACGGGTTCGAACGAGACATCCGGCAGCGATGGGATCGCCAGCGGCACCCAGGCGCTGGTCGATGTGACGATCCCCGTCACCGTCAGTGGCACGAGCATCTCGCTCACCGGTGACAGCACGTCATCCGGAGCCGAGACGGCTCCCGCCGCGCCGACGTCGGATGCGGGATCGCCCGCCACCACGGACGGCACCGACAGCGTCGCCGGCGGCACTCAGGTGGTCGCACCCGTCACCGCACCGGTCACCGTCAGCGGGAACGCCATCTCGCTGCTCGGCGACAGCGAGACCAGCGATGCCACCACCGCCGCAGGAACCAGCGGATCCGACGGCGCGGACGGCGCGATGACCGGAGGGTCCGATGGCACCGCCAGCGGCACCCAGGTCGTCGCCCCCGTCACCGCACCGGTGACGGTCGGCGGCAACGCCATCTCGCTGCTCGGCGACAGCACCACCAGTGACGCCGCCACGGCGCCCGCATCCACCGGTTCGGGCAGCACCGACGGCGCGATGACGGACGGCACGGACGGTGTGCTGGGTGGCACCCAGGCCGTCGCTCCGATCACGGCTCCCGTGACCGTCGGCGGCAACGCGATCTCGCTCACCGGAGACAGCACCACCACCGATGCCACCACGGCTGCCGGAACCACCGGCTCCAGCGGCGCCGACGGAGCCACGACGGACGGTACGGACGGCATCCTCGGCGGCAGCCAGGTGCTCGCTCCGATCACTGCTCCCGTCACCGCGGGCGGCAACGCCATCTCGCTCACGGGCGACAGCACCTCCACCGACGCCGAAACGGTCGCTCCCACCGGCAGCGGCACGGTCCCGGCGCTGACCTCGGGTGAGGACGGCATCCTCGGCGGCACGCAGCTGGGCCTGCCCATCACGGCGCCGATCACCCTCGGCGGCAACGCCATCTCGGTGACCGGCGACTCGACCACCGAGAACCCGGAAACCACCCCGGGAACCCCTGGTGAGCCCGGCACGCCTGGTGAGCCCGGAACCCCCGGTGAGCCCGGTACCCCCGGCACCCCCGGCACGCCTGGCACCCCCGGAACGCCTGGCACCCCCGGAACCCCGGGAACGCCTGGTGCGAACGGAAACCCCGCCGCGGTGACCGGCGTCGTGAGCGCTGATGCGCGGGCGGCTGACGGATCGCTCGCAATGACGGGCGGAGCGGATGTGGCGGGCCTCGCGCTCGGCGCCTTCCTCCTGGCAGGGCTCGGCGCGCTGATCGCGCTCATCGCCCGCCGCCGTCACGCTCGGATCTGAGGGTGGAAACGGCGGATGGCGGGGAGTCTCACCGACTCCCCGCCATCCGGCATGCCTGAGAAGGCGTTACTTCGCGGCGACCACCTGGAGGGAGATCACGGCGGTCACGTCGTCGCGCAGACGAACCGTGGCCTCGTGCACACCCACCGACTTGATCGGCGACGTGAACTGCACCTTGCGCTTGTCGATCTCGCCGATGCCGGCGGTCTTGACGGCGTTGGCGACGTCCTCGGTCTTGACCGAGCCGAAGAGACGACCCTCAGCGCCCGCCTTGACGGTGAGCTTGACCTTGTCGGCCTCCAGAGCGTTCTTCAGTGCGACGGCGTCCTCGTGGTCGTGGATCGCGCGAGCCTCGCGGGCGGCGCGGATCGACGCGACCTGCTTCTCGCCACCACGGGTCCACGCGACAGCGAAGCCCTGAGGGATGAGGTAGTTGCGGGCGTACCCGTTCTTGACCTCGACCACGTCACCGGCGCTACCGAGCCCGGTGACCTCGTTCGTGAGAATCAGCTTTGCCATGTCGGTACCCCTTACCGGCCTGCGCCAGCGTAGGGCAGGAGCGCCATTTCACGGGCGTTCTTGATCGCGCGGGCGATCAGACGCTGCTCCTGCACCGAGACACCGGTGATACGACGGGCGCGGATCTTTCCGCGCTCCGAGATGAACTTGCGAAGCGTGGCGACGTCCTTGTAGTCAATGACGCCGACGCGGATCGCCTTCGCGGGAGCAGCGTTCTTCGCGCCCTTCCGCGGCTTGCGGCGGTCGCCGCTCGACTTTCCAGCCATGTTGTTTCCTTAAAAGAAGTGTGTTGTCAGAACGGGGTGTCGTCGCCGTAGGCGCCGGGGGCGCCCCATGCGTCGGCACCGTTCGCCGTGTTGTTGCCGCCTGCGGGCGAGCCGGGGGTCGCCCACGGCTCGTCGGCGACCTGGGCGCGCGACTGTCCGCCGCCACCACCGCTGTTGCCACCGGCCGCGCGCGTCACCTGAGCGGTGGCGTAGCGCAGGCTCGGGCCGATCTCGTCGACCTCGAGCTCGATGGAGGTGCGGTTGTTGCCCTCACGGTCCTGGTAGGAGCGCTGCTTCAGGCGGCCGGTCGCGATGACGCGGCTTCCCTTCGTCAGCGAGCCCGCAACGTGCTCGGCGAACTCACGCCACACCGATGCACGAAGGAACAGCGCTTCGCCGTCCTTCCATTCACCCGACGCGCGATCGAAGTTGCGCGGCGTGGAGGCGATCGTGAAGTTCGCGACGGGGAGCCCGTTCTGCGTGTAACGCAGTTCGGGATCGGCCGTGAGGTTACCCACGACGGTGATGACGGTTTCGCCGGCCATGAGCCTTAAGCCTTCGCTGCCTTCGCGGGAGCGGCGGCCTTGCGGGCTGCCTTCTCCTCGGAGCGCTTGGCTTCGGCGGCGACCTGAGCGATCGCCTCTTCGGCACGGAGGACCTTGGTGCGAAGGATCGACTCGTTCAGCTTCAGCTGACGGTCGAGCTCCTGCGTGGCCTCGCTGGTGGCGACGAAGTTGACGACGGCGTAGATGCCCTCGGACTTCTTCTGGATCTCGTACGCGAGACGACGACGGCCCCAGACATCGACCTTGTCCACCGAACCGCCATCGTTGGTGATGACCTTCAGGAACTTGTCGAGGTTGGGGGCAACCTGACGCTCGTCGATCTCGGGGTCGAAGATGACCATGAGCTCGTACTGGTGCGAGTGCGTCACTAACCCACCTCCTTCGGACTAGAACGGCTGCCGGGCACTTCCCGGCAGCAGGAGGGTGTAATGCACGTGCCGGGACACAGACGTATCCAGACAACCTCAGAAGTCTAGCGGATGCGGCTCGCCGCCGCATCCGGGCCTGATCGCGGCCGGTAGCGTGGCGGCATGGAGTGGACCCCGGACGTCTCTGTCGGCGATTGGCTGCGCGAACGGACGGACGATCCATGGCAGGGGACGATGCACGATGTCGTCCCCCGCGGCTTCGCCGCCTATGCCCGCGTGTTCCATCCGACGACGCGGTCGCGTCCGGTCGGGATGGCGTGGCCGCCTCTTCCGCAGGACGAGCACCGCCGCGCATGGGACGCCTTCGCCGATGCCCAGCCGGAGATCGACACCGAGGCTGCCCGGTGGCGCGACGCCGCCGCATCCTTCGGCACCGAACTGCACCCGACGGCGCAGTGGGGCGCGCTGGTCGGCCGCGCGCCGGTGGACGGGCCCGTCTACGGGGCACGCACGCGCTCGGACGACGGGTGGGAGTACGACGCCCCGCGCGAGGGCGAGCTGGATGCGGCGACCCTCGCCGCCATCGGCCGACACCTCGCCGCCCGCGGCACCGCCGTCGGGTACGCCGCCGTGTGGGAAGGATGGGGCGGACTGGTCGGCCATCTCGGGATCGCACCGTCGCGGGCGTTCCTCTCCTCCTCGTCCGATGAGCCGGACCTCGAGCGCCACCAGGAGATGCTCGCCCACGCGATGCACGACCCCTTCAACCGCCCGTATGCGAAGGAGAGCTGGCAGCCCGGCATCCTCGACGACGGCGTCTCGCGTGGGCCACGGTTGTCGCTGCCCGGCCGCGACTACGTGTTGTTCTGGGGCCCGCTGGACGTCTTCGCCGATCCGACCTGGCCGCACGAGGTCCCCTGGCGCGATGCGGAGATGGAGCGGGCCGGATTCGCGCAGTTCGCCGCGTCCCCGTCGCTCATGTGGCCGTCGGATCGGTCGTGGGTGCTGGCGACCGAGGTGGACTTCGACTCCACGATCATCGGCGGCGACGCGGCGCTGATCGAGGCCCTGTGCGCGGATCCTGCGCTCGAAGCCCTCCCGCTGCCCGCGGATTCGTCGCTGCAGTGGGATGCGGACGCGGTGAACCGATGACGCTCGACACGACGCCGCTCACGGCCCCCGTCGACCCCGCCGAGCTGAAGGAGTTCACCCGCAGGAATCCCACCAGGACGGGGCCAGACGACGGAGCCCTCGGCAACGTGATGATGCTGCTCGGGGTGGGCGGGACCGCCTTCGCGCTCTTCGCAATCTTCGTCGGTCTCGTGGGAGAGTCCCTCGAGTTCACACTGCTGTGGGGAGTGCTGCCGTTGCTCGGCGCCCTGCTACTCGCTGCAGGCGGATGGAAGTCGTACAGCGAGGCATTCGAGCGGCACCGGGTCTTCAAGTACCGGACCGACATGTTCGCGCGGTCCAACGGTCTCGTCAACGAGTGGAAGGAGATCGACCGCGACCTTCCAGGCGTCATCTTCCACCGCGGCAAGTTCCGCGCGGCCTTCCCCGTCCTGCGCCGCGAAAGCGGCCGCTTCGTCGAGTTCGCGAACTACCGCTACTCGAACCAACGGGGTGCGAAGTACCACTGGGGCTACGTGGCGATCAAGCTCGATACCGCGTTGCCGAACATCGTGCTCGACGCTCTGGGCAACAACGGCCTGTGGGGTCAGTCCAACCTGCCCGTCACGCTCGGCCCTGAACAGCGCCTGAGCCTCGAGGGCGAGTTCGACCAGTACTTCGCGCTGTACTGCCCCGAAGGTTACGAACGCGACGCGCTCTACCTCTTCACGCCGGACATCATGGCGCGGCTCATCGATAATGCTGCCCGACTGGACGTCGAGATCGTCGACGACTGGTTGTTCCTGTACGGGAAGCGTCCCCTGGTCACCACGGACCCCGCGACCTGGACGTGGCTCATGACCACCGTCGATGCCGTCACGCAGAAGCTCGACCGATGGACGCGTTGGCGTGATGACAAGCTGCCGGAGACCGCATCCGACGAGCCGCTGCCTCCGCTGCTCACCCCACCGCCCGTTGTCGCCGCCGGCGGTCGGCGTCTGCGCCAGAAGCGGGAGCTACTCAAGGGCCTGCTCATCCTGGCGGCTTTCGTCGGCGCCTACGTGCTGGCGCTCGTCTTCCTGTTCTCCCTCGGCCGCTGAACCCAGCGCTGCACGGGGTCAGGCGAGGGCGCCGCCACGGCGTTCGCGCTCGAGGAAGCGGATCGTCTCGGGATGCTGCGGGGCGTCGAACACCTGCGCGGGAGTTCCCTGCTCGATGATCGTGCCGCCCTGCATGAACACGATGCGGTCGGCCACCTCCCGTGCGAACGACATCTCGTGCGTCGCCATCAGGATGGTGGAGCCGCGGGTCTTGAGTTCGCGCACCAGATCGAGCACCTCGCCGACCAGCTGCGGGTCGAGCGCGCTCGTGATCTCGTCCAGCAGCAGGAGCTCGGGATCGGTCATGATCGCGCGCACGATGGCGACGCGCTGCTGCTGCCCGCCCGAGAGGCGGTCGGGGAACTCGCGCGCCTTCGCCCCGAGGCCCAGCGTCTCGAGCAGCTCCATGCCGCGCGCACGCGCCTGCTCCCGCGGGACCCCGTGCACGCGGCGCGCCGCAAGGGTGACGTTGTCGATCACGCGCAGATGCGGGAAGAGATTGAAGTGCTGGAACACGACGCCGATGCGGGCGCGCACCGCATCCTGATTGACCGTGGGATCGGTGATGTCGTCCCCACTCAGCAGGATGCGGCCGTCGTCAACCCGCTCGATGAGGTTGATCGTGCGCAGCAGCGTCGACTTGCCCGAGCCGGAGGCGCCGATGAGCACCACGACCTCGTGCTGGGCCAAGCTCAGATCGATGCCGCGCAGCACCTGGTGGTCGCCGAAGTCCTTGCGCACGCCGATGACGTCGAGAACGCTCACACGACACCCCCGGTCTGCTCACGGCGGGCGAGGCGTGCCGAGACCCAGTCGGTGAGGCGGATCATCGGCAGGCTCATGGCGACGAACAGGAGCCCCGCCACGATGTACGGGGTGAAGTTGTAGGTGGCGGCGACCTGGATCTGGGCGGCGCGCACGGCGTCGACGGCACCGAGGACGGAGATGAGTCCCACATCCTTCTGCATCGACACGAAGTCGTTCATGAGGGCGGGCACGACCTTGCGCACACCCTGCGGGATGACGACGATGCGCAGGGTCTGCGCGTGGCTGAGTCCGAGCGAGCGGGCGGCGATGCGCTGCGAGGGATGCACCGCCTCCATGCCCGCGCGCAGCACCTCGGCGACATACGCCGAATAGGTGAGCACGATCGCGATCGTGCCCCAGAGCACCACCGGCACGCGGCCGAAGATGCCGAGAGCGGGGATGCCGAACCCGACGAGGTACAGCACGATCAGCAGCGGCATGCCGCGGAACAGGTCGGTGTAGACGGTCGCCAGGGCCCGGAGCGGGAAGAAGACCGGCCCGCGCAGCGAGCGCATCACCGCGAGCAGGGTGCCGATCACGGCGACCGCGAGGGCAGCGACCAGCAGCACCTGGATGTTGACCCACAGCCCGGCGAGCACCGAGGGGAAGGCGGCGAGCGCGATGTCGACGTCGAAGAAGCTTCGGCGCACGTCCTCCCAGCCGGGGCTGGAGACGATCGCGTAGCCGATGACGGCCACGAAGACGACGGTGCTGGCGAGCGCGATCAGCACCGATCTCGTGGACTGCCGGCGCCGCGTGGCGCGCCGGGCGAGCTCGAGCTCGCTCGGCTGCCACGCGGCGTCGGTGGTGGTCATGTTCAGCCGAGGACCGGAACGTCGACGGCTTCGCTGAGCCAGGTCTTCTGCAGCTCGTCGAGCGTGCCGTCCTCGCGGAGTTCGTCGAGCGCCTTCGACACGGGGTCGGTCAGCTCCGAGCCCTTGGGCAGCACGTAGGCGAGCTGGTCGCCGCCGGTCGTGTCGGCGAACTGGCCGAGGATCTTGCCGCCGTCGAGCTCTGCGTTCGCGAGGTAGAAAGCGGTGGGCAGGTCGATGACGAACGCGTCGATCTGGCCGGACTGGAACGCGAGCACGACGTCGTCGTTGTTGTTGAAGACGCTGAGCTTGTCGGTGCCGAGTTCCTCGGCGGCGACGGTGTAGCTGGTCGTGCCGCTCATGACGCCGACCGTGTACCCCTTGAGCTGGTCGATCGTGGTCGCGTTCGCCGCGGCCGAGCTGTCGGAGGTGACGACGGCCTGCGAGGTCGTGTAGTACGGCGACGAGAAGTCGACGGCCTGCTTGCGCTCGTCGGTCACGGAGAACTGCTGGATGTTGAGGTCCCAGTCCTTGGGTCCGGGCGCGATCGCGCTGTCGAACGTGGAACGCACCCACACGACGTCGTCGGCCGAGAAGCCGAGCTTCTCCGCCAGCGCGTAGGAGACGGCCGACTCGAAGCCCTTCTGGTTGGAGGGGTCGTTGTCGACGATCCAGGGGTCGTAGGCCGGCTCACCCGTCGCGATGGTGAGCTTGCCCGCGGTGAGGGTGGGCAGCGATCCGTCCTCGGATGCGGCGGGGGCGGACTCCCCCGCGAAGGCGCAGGCGGTCAGGGCGAGCGCGGCGACGGCGCCGAGGGCGGTGCCGAGGGTCAGACGCCGGAGGCGGGAGGTCGTGATCACGGGGACTCCAAGCAGGAAGAGGGGTGTCGGGTCGGGCGTCGGCGGGTTGCTGTGTCGGACGCCGCGCTCAGCCTAAATCACGCGCGAGTCGCCAGTCCTCGAAGCTGAAACCTGGCGAAACGACACAGCTCACCAGCACTTCGGCGTCGCCCCCGAGGCGGGCCGACTGCCACACGCCGGCCGGCACCGTCACCTGCGCGAGGTGTCCGGCCGCGAGGTCGGAGCCCAGGGTGACGGTGCGCTCGGCGATCGGCTGGTCGCCGTCGCCCCCGAAGCTCAGCTCGAGGGTTCCGGGTCCGTGCCAGAGCCAGATCTCGTCGCTCGTGACGACGTGCCATGCGCTGTGCTCGCCGGGGGTCAGCAGGTAGTGGATGCAGGTCGCCGCCGGCCTCGGGCCCGCGGGCGTCTCCACGCCCGCGGTCGCGGTCCACATCCGGCGGAACCACCCGCCCTCGGGATGCGGGGCGAGATCGAGGGTGACGGCGGTGGCGGGACGGGTGCTCATGCGCTGACTCCGGTGTGCTCGGTGAAGGAGGGTGTCGTGTGCCGGAACCCGCCGCTGATCACGGTGGCCGCGGCATGACCGGCGCCGTCGGTGGCAAGGTGCTCGATCGTGTCGTCGATCGTCGTCACGGGGATGTCGAGGAAGGCGAGGTCGGCGAGAGCTCCGACCGCGAGGTAGCCGGTGCGATCGGGGCCCGTGTCGATGCCCATCGCGTGCGCGCCGCCGAGGGTCGCCGCCCGCAGCAGCTGCGCCGCAAGCCCGCGGTCGGAGTAGCCCTGCGCCCTGGCGATGCGGTGCAGCGCCGCCACATCCGCCAGCAGGTCGAGCGAGGGACTCGAGGAGAGCGAGTCGGTGCCGACGGCGATGCCGTTGCCCTCGGCGAGGTAGGCGGCCACAGGAGGCTCGTCGAGGCCGATGACCGCGTTGGAGCGCGGGCACAGCGCCACCGAGGTGCCGCGGGCGCGCAGCAGCGCGCGGTCGCGCGCGGTCATGTAGACGCCGTGCGCGATGTGGCAGTCGGGTCCGAGCACACCCAGCTGGTCGACGAACTCCGTCGCACCCGTGCCGAAGCCGTCCCCGCGCAGCTCGCGGAAGCTGCCGGCGCGGCGCTCCTGCCACGGCGTCGGATGCGGAGCGCCCGATTCGCGCTCGAACGCGGCCTCACCGAGGTGGAGATGGATGCGGCCGCCGCGCTCACGCACGATGTCGGGGATCTCCAGAAGCGGCTCGACGTCGAGCGAGTACGGCGCGTGGGGTGAGAGCCCGGTGCCGGGTGGGGAGGGAAGCGCGTCCAGCGCCGCCTCGACCTGCGCTCTGCCGGTCGCCGCCCAGTCGGCGTTCGTCCAGCTCATCACCTCCCAGTAGGTGATGCCGTGCAAGCCTGCGTCGTGGAGCACTCCGGCGGCGGGTGCATCGGTGACGATGTCGGCGACAGCGGTGGTGCCCGCCTCGATCACCGCGCGCGCTCCGGCGTCCGCGTCCGCCTTCCAGTCGTGTCCGCGCTCGTAGACCGGGTCGAAGGCCGCCGCCCAGTCCTCGAAGCCGCCGTAGCTGCCGCGTCCCACCTCGGCCATGCCCGTGTACTGCAGGTGCGAGTGCGCGTTGACGAGTCCCGGCAGGAGCACGCCCGGCCAGTGCACCTCGGTGAACGAGGCGCCGCGGGCGGTGAGCTCGCGACGCACCCAGTCACGGTCGCCGACGTGGCGGATGCGGCCGCCGCTGACGGCGATCGCCCCCTGCGGGATCGGCGGCGCGGTGATGGGCAGCACCAGATCGGCCGAGTACAGCACGACGCTCATCCGCGGGTCTCCTCGTAGCGGGCCGAGCGCCAGTCCGCATCCGTACCGGCGGAAGCGGTGCGCTCGTCGATCCGCACGCCGCGGGCGGCGAGCGCCGCACGGCCGACACGGTCGTCGATCTCGGACGGGAGGGCATGCACACCGACGCCTGGGCGGGTGCGCAGCAGATGGTCGAGGGCCGCGAGCTGCACCGCGAACGACAGGTCCATGATCTCGATCGGGTTGCCCTCGGCGGCGGTGATGTTCACCGCTCCGCCACCGCCGAGCACGAGAGCAGCGGATGCGGCGGCGGCCGCCGTCACCTCCCCCGGCACGCCGCCCGCGACCGCGACCGCCACCGCACGCTCGGCGATCGCCGCGTCGATCGTGCCGGCGACGCCCGTGGCCGACACGACGAGCGCGCCGTCCGCCAGCTCGGATGCGGGGCCGACCGCATAGCCGTCGTGGCGCGCCGTGAGGGCCCGCACCGGGTCGACCTCGGCGACGGCCACGCTCGCGCCCAGGGCGCGCAGGTATGCCGCGACGCCCTCGCCGACGGGGCCGTAGCCGATGACGAGAGCCGGTTGGTCGCGCACCGTCAGCCCGCGCTCATCGAGAAGATCCGCGACCGCGAAGACGCAGGAGAACCCGGTCCCGTAGCGGTTGTCGAACCGGGTCTTAGCGGCGGCGTCGTTGACGGCCATGACCGGGGTGCGCAGTTTCCCTGCCACATCCATGCGCCGCAGCGGCGTGAGCCCCGAGGTCGTCTCCTCGTTCGCACCGATCCAGGAGGCGGCGATCGCGGGGTCGATCTCGTGGGCGAGGCGGATGAGGTGCGAGCCGTCGTCGATGAGAATGTCGAAGCCGCGGCGCAGGAAACTCTCGGCCGCGGCACGCTCCTCGAGACCCGACAGGTCGGCGCCGCCGTCGACGGGAATCCCCCTCTCCGCGAGCGCCGCGGCGACGGCCGCATCCGTCTCGTCGGGGTGCCCGTAGACCGCGACGTCGGCGCCGCGAGAGCGCAGCAGGAGCGCCAGCTGGGCCGTCTTCGGCTCGAGCACCATGCACACGCCGATGCGGAGGCCGCGCACGTCGATCTGATCGGCGAGGGCGGCAGAGACCGGCATGTGAGCCGCGGCGAAGGCGATGCGTGCGGCGGCATCGGGCCGTTCGGGCAGCGGCGCACCGCCCAGGAGAACGGGCACGTCCGTGGGATCCGCGTCGGGGGGAAGCGCCGCGAAGTCGAACCGCAGCATCCCCGCATCCGCGGCCGACCCCGTCGTCACGACCGCACCCAGGTCGTGCAGCAGATCCGTGAGTCGCTCGGCGACGGCGCGGTGTGCGGGCGAGGCGTCGACCCGCACGGTGCGCGAGGCGACCATGAGATTCGTGCGGCGGGCGAAGCGACGCACGATCGCCTCCGCGATGCGCGTCGTATCCACCGCCATAGCCTACGTCGATCCTTAGCACAGAATGAGATCCCTCTCACGGGGGGACGTCGCGCGGCTGCGGCCCTTTAGCGTGAAGAGCGGGGGCGTCTTCCGTGATGGGGGCGGACCCACGTCCGCACACGCAGCACACGGAGGATCCTCATGCGCAAACTCGCACCCCTGGCCCTTTCGGCCATCGCCCTTCTCGCCCTCGCCGGTTGCGCGGGCGGAGGCAACGGCGGCGGCGGCGATGCCGGCGCCTCGTCGCAGTCCGTCCAGGAGGCGTGCTCCATCGCCCAGGACAAGCTCAGCGACGCTCAGAGCAAGCTGAGCGAATCGATGTCGGCGGCGGCCTCCGGTGACAGCGAGGCCACGACCGACCTGTTCGAGACGGTGCAGAAGGGGCTCGACGATGCCCTCGCCGAGATCACCAATGCCGACGTGAAGAAGCCGCTGCAGGCCGTCTCCGACGAGTACAAGACGATCGGCGAGTCGATGTCGGCCCTCGCCGCCGCCGGCTCCGACCCCTCCAAGCTCGACGAGCTCACCAAGATCAACGACGACGTGCAGGCCTCGAGCGAGCGCCTCAAGACGGCGTCCGACGAGCTCACAAAGCTCTGCGCCTGAGTCTCGCGACTCACACGAACGAAGGGATGCGGCCCGCAGGGGTCGCATCCCTTCGTCGTTCTCGTCGGTGACCGTTCGTGCGGCGGAACCGACAGATTCTGCGCCCGTGGACGTCGGAGGCTCTCCGGCCTGATGGACTCCCTGCGGCTTCGTCGCGCGAGACCGGGATGCAGGTGCGCGGCGGAGCCCTCGGAAGGAGCCACGGATGTTCGCAGGAATCCGACGGGGATGGACCCGTTTCGCCGACGCCCGCCCCACGTGGGCGCAGCTGATCGTGTTCTCGCTGCTCAACGTCGGAATGACCGTGCTCCAGCTCGTGCTGATGCCCGTGTTCAAGGCCGTCTTCGCCCTCACGCCGCTCGTGGACACCGGATTCCAGGCGCTGCCCATCGGCTCCGACTACTTCATCTTCGACTACGCGGCCGGCGCTCTTCCGGCGGGCGGGGGCGGCCTGGCCTACTTCCTCGCGGTGCAGCTCACGCTCGCGATCGCGCAGGTCGTGAACTTCTTCGCGCAGCGCACCATCACCTTCAAGTCCAACAGCAACCCGTGGTGGGCGGCGCTCTGGTACACGCTCGCCTACGTCGTGATCACGTTCGGCGCGGCCGCCCTGCAGGGCTTCTACAAGGCGCCGGTCTACGACCTGTTCATCACCGTCTGGGCGATGGGCGCGACGGGCGAGGCGCTGGCCGACGTCGTCACGATGCTCATCAACGCCCTCATCTCGTGCGCCGTGTTCTTCCCCATCTTCAAGATCATCTTCCGCCGCGATCCTGACCCGGAGGTCGTCGTGACCCCCGCCCCCGCGCGCGAGCGCGTCGGCGTCTGATCACCGCGCCGCGAGGCCGAAGGCTTCGAGTTCGGCGGGATCCAGCATCCGGGAACGGATGAGGAACCGCATGCCTGTCGGCGACTCCACGCTGAATCCGGCACCGCGCCCCTGAACGGCATCGATCGTCAAGTGCGTGTACTTCCAGTACTCGAACTGCGACTCGGACATGAAGACCTCGATGGGTGCGAGGTCGGCGACATGCAGCGCGCCGAGTCGCACGTCGCTCGGCCCGATGAGGAACATTCCGACGGGGTAGCACATGGGTGCGGAGCCGTCGCAGCATCCGCCCGACTGGTGGAACATGAGCGGTCCGTGCTGCGCGGTCAACTCCGCCAGCAGGGATGCGGCCGCATCCGTCACCGCGACGCGCTCGGCCGTCCGCTCGATCGGTGCCTCGTCCATCCCTCTCCCCTTCCCTTCATGTCCCACTTCCCGCATCCCGTGTCCCACTTGCCGCAGGTTTCACCCCTGATTCCTGCAGAAAGTGGGACACGGATGCGGTGGGCCTGCGCGAAGGGGGACATGCCCCGGCGCGGTGGGCCTGACTCAGAAGAAGCCCATCGGCCCGTCGGCGTAGGAGACGAGCAGGTTCTTCGTCTGCTGGTAGTGATCGAGCATCTTCAGGTGGTTCTCGCGTCCGATGCCCGACTGCTTGTATCCGCCGAAGGCCGCGTGCGCCGGGTACTGGTGGTACGTGTTCGTCCACACGCGCCCGGCTTCGATACCGCGCCCGGCGCGGTACATCGTGTCGGCCGAACGGCTCCAGACCCCGGCGCCGAGCCCGTAGAGGGTGTCGTTCGCGGTGTGGATGGCGTCGTCGAAGTCCTCGAAGCTCGTCACCGACACGACCGGACCGAAGATCTCCTCCTGGAAGATGCGCATGCTGTTCTGGCCCTCGAACACCGTCGGCGCGACGTAGTAGCCCTCCGACAGGTCGCCGCCGAGATCTACGCGCTCTCCTCCCGCGAGCAGCTTGGCCCCCTCCGCCTTGCCGATCTCGATGTACGACAGGATCTTCTCCAGCTGGTCGTTCGAGGCCTGCGCGCCGATCATGGTCGCGGGATCCAGCGGGTTGCCCTGGACGATCTTGCCGACCCGCTCCAGGCCGTCCCCGAGGAACTGGTCGTAGATCGAGCGCTGGAGGAGGGCGCGACTCGGACACGTGCAGACCTCGCCCTGGTTCAGCGCGAAGAACGTGAACCCCTCCAGGGCCTTGTCGTAGTAGGCGTCGCGGTCGCGTGCCACATCCTCGAAGAAGATGTTCGCGCTCTTGCCGCCGAGCTCGAGCGTCACCGGGATGAGATTCTGCGAGGCGTACTGCATGATGAGCCGGCCCGTCGTGGTCTCACCCGTGAAGGCGACCTTCCGGATGCGCTTGTGCTGCGCCAGCGGCGCCCCCGCCTCGATGCCGAAGCCGTTGACGATGTTCACGACGCCGGCCGGCAGAAGATCGCCGATGAGATCGAAGAGGAAGAGGATGGATGCCGGTGTCTGCTCGGCGGGCTTCAGCACGACGCAGTTGCCGGCGGCGAGAGCAGGGGCGAGCTTCCAGGTGGCCATGAGGATCGGGAAGTTCCACGGGATGATCTGACCCACCACGCCCAGCGGCTCGTGGAAGTGGTACGCGACGGTGTCCTCGTCGATCTGGCTGAGCGAGCCCTCCTGCGCCCGCAGGACCCCCGCGAAGTAGCGGAAGTGATCGACAGCGAGCGGGATGTCGGCGGCGAGCGTCTCACGCACCGGCTTGCCGTTCTCCCACGTCTCGGCGACGGCGATCTTCTCGAGGTTCGCCTCGATGCGGTCGGCGATCTTGTTGAGGATGTTCGCGCGATCGGCGGGTGTCGTCTTCTTCCAGCTCTCGAACGCCTGCCACGCCACATCCACGGCGCGGTCGATGTCCTCGCTCGTGCCCCGACCGACCTCGCAGAACGGCTTGCCCGTGACCGGGGTGATGTTCTCGAAGTACTGGCCCTTGATCGGCTCGACGAACTCCCCGCCGATGTAGTGGCCGTAGCGGCTGCGGTACTCGGCGACCGACCCGCGGGACCCGGGTGCGGCGTAGACGCTCGAGACGCCGTCTTCAACGATGGTCATGTCATCTCCTTCGACGATCAGGACGGAGGCGGCATCAGCGCCGCGCTCGTTGCCCGAAACCGTAAGCACCCCCGGGTTGCATCGGGTTGCGCGCCGGGATGACTAGGCGCCGAGCTGCTCCAGGCGCGCGACGATCGGCCCGCGACGCGGCGAACGCGGGGCGAGCATCTCGAGGCAGAGGCGCAGCGCGTCCGCATCCTCGCGTCCCTCATCCGTGTCGACGTAGGCCAGCAGCACGTCGAGCCCCGCCCCGGCGAGGAGGGATTCGCGCAGCGCCGCCTGCACGCTCTGCCGCAGCTCCTCCACCCCCGGGGCGCGGGAGTCCGGCAGCACGGGGCCGCGATACGCCGTGAGGGCTACGCGGTGCGCGCCACGGTCCAGGAGGGAGACGACGTGGTCGGCGTCGGTCTGCAGGGGACTCGTCAGCCGATACGGCCGGGATGCGGGGATCAGTGCCGGTGCCACCGCGTCGAGCACCCGGCGCAGCCGCACCATCTCGGGGCGTAGGGTCTCCACCGGCGCGGCTTCACCGTAGACGAGGGCGGCCAGGCGTTCCGCGGAGAGTCCCTGCTGGTGCACCGCCAGCATGAGCAGGATCTCCGCGTGCCGCGCGCTCAGCTCGGTCACGGTGCCACCCCGGTCGTCGACGACGTCGAGCACGGCGAGGTCACGCCCGAGCACGCGGAGGGTGGCGTGCTCGGACGCCCCGCGCGTGCGCCGTGTCGAGTGGCTCTTCGCGGCCGGTTCGGCGCGCGCCCGCAGTCTGGCCACCAGCAGCTCCCCCTCGATCGCCCGCGCCGTCGCGTCGACGAGCAGCTGCGCCTGCGGTGTCGTGGCCTCGGCGCCCCCGGTCACATCGATGACGCCGAGCACGCGCCGGCTCTCGGGGTCGCGCACCGGCGCCGCCGTGCACGACCACGGCTGGACGAGCCGGTTGAAGTGCTCGGCTCCGCGGATCTGCACGGAGCGCTCGAGCGCGAGGGCCGTGCCCGGCGCCGAGGTGCCCACGGCCTCCTCCGACCAGTTCGCCCCCGCGACGAAGCCCATGTCGCCGGTGAGGTCGCGGATGCGGCGATCGCCCTCGACCCACAGCAGGCGGCCCGCCGCATCCCCCACCGCGACGACGACGCCCGACTCGTCCTTGTCGCCCGGCAGCAGCAACTGGCGGATCATGTCCATGACGCTCGCGAGGGGATGCGTGCGCCGGTACTCATCGAGTTCGTCCGAGATGAGATCCAGGGGCGGCACGGCCTCCACGCCGACGAGACTCCGCGCCGAGCGCTGCCAGCTCTCGCGGACGAGACCGCGCACGGCGGTAACCCTCGGATCCTGGGCGTTGCCGCCGACGAATTCCTCGTGCGCGCGCTCGATGAGCAGGCGCGAACTCTCGGCCGACGCCTCGCGACGCAGAGACCAGGGCGAGGGCACAACGACTCCGATCGACGGTGACCAGGTCGCTTCAGTGTAGGCACGCCGCGCACGTGGCGACAGGGGCGGTTGTGCGACACGCGGTACCGTACTGCTCGCACTACTGTGCAGTGCGTGGTACCTTGCTTCGCAGACAAGAGAGGGGCGCGGATGGACACCACGCAGCTGTTGAAGGGGGTGCTGGATGCCGCGGTGCTCGCGGTCGTCCAGCACGAGGACGCCTACGGGTACGACATCGTGCGACGCCTACGCGACGCCGGGCTCGGAGAGGTGGGCGACGCATCCGTGTACGGAACGCTTCGCCGGCTCTACAGCGCCGGGTCGCTCTCGAGCTACGTGGTGCCCTCGGACGGCGGTCCGCACCGCAAGTACTACGCCATCAACCCGCAGGGGCGCGCCGCGCTCGACGCGCAGCGCGAGGACTGGACCTCGTTCTCGCTCGCACTGAGCACGCTGCTCGACGCCTCTCGTAAACCCGCCGCGCTGCGCACGATCGGAGAAGGACGATGAACGCCACGACTGAGCCCCGGGCCGACATCCCGACCTTCGCCGCCGCCGTGCGCGCGGAGCTGAACGATCTGCCCGTCGACGAGGTCGACGACCTCCTCGACGGCCTCGAAGCCGACCTGTCCGAGCAGGCGGAGGACAGCGGCGAGGCGTTCTCGCTCCCGGATGCGGCGACCTACGCCGCGGAGCTCCGTGCGGCCGCGGGACTTCCCGAGCGCAGCACCGGTCGGACAGCGAAGGTGACGGTGCGCGAACGGCTCGAACGAACCCGGCGGGCGGCGGCGACCCGCATCCGCGCGTCCCGCTTCGGGTCCGCGACCCTGGACCTGCTCGTGTCGCTGCGGCCCGTCTGGTGGCTCGCGCGCGGTGTGGCGTTCTACCTCATCCTGATGTCCCTCACTCTGCCGCTCACGGGCCGCGTGGAGTACGTGCCCACGAACGTCGTGGCATGGGTGGTCCTGGCCGTCCTCGTGATCGTCAGCATCCAGTGGGGACGCGGTCTTTGGCTGCCTCGCCGCTGGGTGCGGGGGCTGCGCGGTGTGCTGAATGTCGCGGCGACGATCGTCGCGGCGATCGCGCTCATCGCGGCACCGACCGTGCTGCCGCAGTACTTCGCCGCACAGGCGGCGCCCGCCTACGCCTACCCGGGCGACACGACCCAACCCGGTCTCGTCCTGGACGGGGAGCGCGTACGCAACCTCTACGCGTATGACGCCGAGGGCAACCCCATCGAGGACGTACAGCTGTACACCGACCAGGGAACCCCGCTCACCACCGTCGGCATCGAGGGTCGGACGAACGGCTGGTGGTGGGACGAGTACTTCCTCGGCGGCGGAGGCCCCGTCACGACGGCCTACGAGGGCACGGGACGCACCCCTCTGTGGAACGTGTTCCCACTGCGCGAGGCCACCGGGGTGAGCACCTGGGATGTGGATACGGCCATCCCGTCCCTACCCCGGGCACCGTTCGCGCAGGTTCCGGCCGTGCCCGCGCAGTCCGAGGCAGCCACGGAGCCGACGCCGACACCGAGTCCGACTCTCGGGGCCAGCACCGGGACGGATACGGCACCCCTTCCTGAACCCGCGCCCGAGACGGAGGTGACGCCGTGAGCATGATCGGTCAGGGTCGCCCGGATGCGTTCGCCAACGGTGACGCCCCCGCGGCTCCGCCGCCGGCCCCCGCCGGACCCGCGCGGATCGTGAGCGTCGACATCAGTCACCTGGTGCGCGAGGCCCTCGAAGCGGACTCTCCCGACTGAGGACCCCCGACCCCCGAGGGCCCTCCTGCCCCTGGGCCCTCCTGCCCCCCTGTTCCCCTGTCACAGATCGACGTTTTCCCGTAGATCTGTGACAGGGGAACGTTGGTGTGTGCGGGGTCACCAACTGGCCATGTCCCACTTTGCGCAGTTCTGGGCCCGCTTTCTTGCGCCAAGTGGGACATGCCCTGCCGGAAGTGGGACATGCTGACGGCGGTGCGGGGCGCGCGGAGCGCGGGCGGTGCGGGCGGTGCGGGACGGGCGGACCGGCGCGCGCGGGCGGGGCAGGGCGGGCGCACCGGAGGGCGGAGGCCGGGACGCGGGCGTCAGCGGGAGGCGGAGAGGTTGCCGTCGGCCCAGGCACCCAGCTGGGCGAGGATCGGCACGAGGCGGACGCCGGCATCCGTCAGCGTGTAGGAGACCGCCACCGGAGGGCCAGCATCCACGTCCCGCACGACCAGGCCGGCGTCGGCCAGCTCGACGAGGCGATCCGACAGCACGGCGTCGCTGATGCCGGTGACGGCCCGGCGCAGTCCCACGAACGACAACGCCCCCTCACCCAGAACGTCGAGGATCATGCCGTTCCAGCGCTTGCCGAGAACGGAGAAGGCGCGCGACACGGCGGCGTCGCACTGACGCTCATCGTGCTGCTCTCCGGCCACGCCCCTCAGTCTAGTCGTGCTAGCGTTCACGTAGCCACTCTCTTTTTCATAGCTACTAGGTCGATTGGAGCACCATGTCCCTCTTCCGTCTGGATGCGAGCATCCTTCCCCCCACCTCCGCCAGCCGCGCCCTCGGCGACATCGTCGAGACGGAGTGGCTCGCCACCCACGCCGACCAGACCGTCGTCCGTCGCGACCTGTCTGCCGAGCCGATCCCCGCCACGGCATGGGCGGCGGCGGTCACCGGCAGGAACCTCCCGGAAACCGACCGCACCGCCGAGCAGCGCGAGGCCCTCGCCCTCGCGACGCGCCTCGCCGACGAGCTCATCGACGCCGACGCCCTCCTGCTGACGATCCCCCTCTACAACTACGGCGTCTCGCAGCACGCGAAGACGTGGTTCGACCTGGCCTACACCGACCCGCGCATCGATCCGCAGGGTACGGCGCTGCGCGGCAAGCCCGCCGTGCTGGTCACGGTGCTCGGCGGCAACTACGACGCCGGCACGCCCAAAGAGGGCTGGGACCACTCCACCGCGTGGCTCCGTCGCGTGCTCGAGGACGTGTGGGGCCTCGACCTGCGCGTCGTGCAGCGCTCCTTCACCCTCGTGGGCGTGAACCCCGCGCTCGATCAGTTCTCCGAGGTCGCCGCCGACATCAAATCCGCCGCCGAGGACGCCGCGCGCGAAGGCGGTCGCTCGATCGCTGCGGCCGCGTCCGCCACGGTCTGAGGCTCCGGCCGCATCCGCTTCGAAACGGATGCGGCCACGCGCCCGCCGCGGGAGCTCAGCCCCGCGCCGCCCACCAGTCGCGCAGGCGACGCTCGCTCTCCTCAGGCCCGAGCACGCCCTCATCCAGCCGCAGATCGAGCAGGAACCGGTACGCCTCGCCCACCTCGCGGCCCGGCGAGATGCCGAGGATGCGCTGGATCTCGTTGCCGTCGAGCTCCGGCCGGATGGCGTCCAGCTCCTCCTGTGCCCGCAGCTCGTCGATCCGTCGCTCGATGTCGTCGTACGCCAGACGCAGCCGCGCGGCCTTGCGCTTGTTGCGCGTAGTCACGTCGGCGCGGGTGAGGATGTGGAGGCGCTCCAGCTCGTCGCCGGCATCGCGCACGTAGCGGCGCACCGCCGCATCCGTCCATGCGCCCTCGGCGTAGCCGAAGAAACGCAGGTGCAGCTCGATCAGCAGGGCGACGGAGTCGATCGTCGCCGAGTCGAACCGCAGCTCGCGCAGGCGCTTGCGCGCCATCCGCGAACCCTTCACGTCGTGGTGGTGGAAGGTGACCGCACCGCCCGGCTCGAGCCGGCGCGTCGCGGGCTTGCCGATGTCGTGCAGGAGCGCCGCGAGACGCAGCGGAACGTCGGGCGCGGCGTCCGGATGCCGGGTGCGCTCGAGCTCGATCGCCTGCCGCAGCACGGTGAGCGAGTGCTCGTAGACATCCTTGTGGTGGTGATGCTCGTCGACCTCGAGGCGCAAGGCCGGCACCTCCGGGAGGAACTGGTTGATCAGCCCCGTCTCGACCAGCAGCCGCAGGCCGCGCACCGGATCGTCGGTCTGCAGCAGACGCACCAGCTCGCTCTGGATGCGCTCCGGGCTCACGATCCCGAGCGTCTCGCGCAGCTCGGTGATCGCCGCGACCGCGTCGGCGTCGACCGTGAAACCCAGCTGTGACGAGAAGCGCGCCGCGCGGAGCATCCGCAGGGGGTCGTCGCCGAAGCTGATGCGCGCATCGGTGGGGGTGCGCAGCACGCCCGCGACGAGGTCCTCGATGCCGCCGTGCGGGTCGACGAGCTGCGGGCCCGGCACCCGGAGCGCCATCGCGTTGACGGTGAAGTCGCGGCGGACGAGGTCGGATTCGAGCGAGTCGCCGAACGCGACGACCGGCTTTCGGGTCTCGCCGTCGTAGGCGTCCGCGCGGTACGTGGTGATCTCGACCTGCTCGCCGCGGATGCGGGCGCCGATCGTGCCGAACGCCCGGCCGATGTCCCACTGCGCGGTCGAGATCGGCGTGACGATGCGCAGGATCTCGTCGGGGTCCGCATCCGTCGTGAAGTCCAGGTCGTGTGTCGTGCGCCCCAAGAGCGCATCGCGCACCGGGCCGCCGACGACGGCGAGCTCGCGCCCCGCAGCGACGAATGCGTCGGCGAGCACGACGACGACGGGTGAGGAGGCGAGAGTGCCCAGCCGCGCGAGACCCTCGGCCATGTTGAGCATGCAACGAGCCTAATCGGCCGGGTCGTGCGGCACGTCCAGCATCCCGGTCAGCACGAGCTCGCGCACCCGCGGCAGCAGGTCCGCGCGGAGCGCTCCGGCATCGACCTCGAGCAGGTCGGCGATCGCGTCGATGAGCACGCCCACGGGCAGTTCCCCATCGCTCGCCCCGACGAGTGCGGCCAGCGCCGGATCGGCGGACACCGTGCGGGCAAGGCCGCCTCCCTGTCGGAGCTCGATCACACTGGGCGCCTCCGCACCGGGAAGGTGATGCCGCGCCTCGGTGACGTCGGCGGCCACGCGCAACACGGATGCGGCGAGCACCATGTCGTCGGTCCGATCCAGCCATGCCGCCGCCCGCCACACCGCGGCGGTGTGCGCGGCGAGCACGGCGGTGTCGACCCCCTGCGCCACCTTCTCGAACCGGCGCAGTCCCGAGCCGCGCATGAGTTGCACCCACCCGAGCCCCACGCCCATGACCCCGCGGGTCTCGAAGTCGTCGAGCCAGGCGCCGATCAGCGCCTCATGCTCGTCGCTGCCGGGCCTCGTGCCGCCATCGCGCACCCAGAGCTCCGCGTAGCGGGCCGGGTCGAGCTGCTCGCGCTCGATCACCCACGCGCCGACGCCCTCCGTCCACGCGCGCACCCGCTCCCGCCCGGACACGCCATCGCGCTCCTCCCAATTGCCCAGCATGATCGCCCGGCCGCCGTCGACGAGATGGGATGCGGCGCCGACGACGACCTCGCGCATGAGTTCGTCCCCTGCCCGGCCGCCGTCGCGGTACTCGTAGGCGGGAACGCCGTCGACCCGCGGGGTGATGACGAACGGCGGGTTCGAGGCGATCAGCTCGAAGCTCTCGTCGCCGACAGGCTCGTACAGACTCCCCTCGCGGATGTCGATGCCCTCCAGGTGGTTCAGCGCCGCGCCCAGCTTCGTGAACCACAGCGCCCGCGGCGAGATGTCGGTCGCGACGACGTCGAAGCCCCGCCGACACAGCTCGAACGCCACCAGCCCGCAGCCGCATCCGAGGTCGAGGGCACGTCCGCTCCCGGATGCGGGCAGCAGAGAGACGAGCGTCCGGCCCGCACCCCCGACGCCCAGCACGTGGTCCGGGCGCAACGGGAACACGCCTGCCAGCTCGTCCAGATCGCTCGCGATCCACCCCTCGCCTCCGTCGGCGAAGACGTGCGGGCGCACCGCCACCGCGGGCGCCACGTCCGGACCGCGTCGCTCGATCACGCCGAGCCGTTCCGCATCCTCGAGTCCCGTGCCGGGCAGTGCCGCAGCGACGGATGCGGCATCGACGACGTCCCCCAGCACGAACAGGCGCGCGAGCACGGCGACGACATCGTGCGGATGCCGCGCGAGCACCCGTCGGGCCGGGACGGCGACCGTCCGAGTGAGCGCGGACTCTGCCGCCTCGCCGATGAGCGAGCGAAGAGCCTCGGTCGTGAAGCCGGCGGCGTGCAGATCGTCGGCGAGGCGGTGGGCGAGAGCGGTGTGCATGAGTCCATTCAACCCGGGCGTGCGCTCGGTGAATCCCAGGCCGGGGCCCGTAGACTCGCTCCCGACACCTGCGGACTCTCGCCGCACAGGAGCCTTCTCAGCTACGAATGATTCCGACTTCGGCCCGCACGGGCACCCCCGCGTTCCGGCGGCGACGACTTCTGCTCGCGCCGCTCATCGCCGTCGCGATCGTCCTGGGGATCGCCGCTCCCGCGGCGGCCGCCACTCCGACCCCCTCGCCCTCTTCGACCGGCACCGTCGTGGTCTCGGTCGCACCGCTGTCCGGGGGGGTACTGGCGGCGGGCGAGGCGCTCACGGCCCTCGTCTCCCTCGAGAACAGCACGGCTTCGCGTACTCCCGGGTCAACGGCGGAGCTGATGATCGGAGATGCGCCGCTCGACGGCTCCGGGGCTCTCGGCGCCTGGCTGTCGGGGTCGGCCGATACCCCGGCGGGGCGCGTCATCGGATCCAGCGCGGTCGAGGAGACCCCACCCGGGCAATCGAGTTCGGCGAGTGTGATCGTCGCGGCCGACGACCCGGCGCTCGCGGGCCGCGGCGCGGGGGTCTATCCCCTGTGGGTCAGCCTTGCGGGCACGTCGGCGCGCTCCGTGGTCACGATCGGTACCGGTCCCTCGGGCACCGTCGCGGTCGTCGTGCCGATCACGGCTCCCGCGCTGACGGCGGGGATGCTGTCGACCGATCAGCTGGCCTCCCTCACCGCATCCGACGGTGCGCTGACCGCAGAGCTCGATGCCGTCACGGGAACCTCGGCGATCCTCGCGGTCGATCCCGCGATCGTGGCCTCGATCCGGGCGCGCGGCACGTCTGCTCCGGAGTCCGCGCGGGCATGGCTGCAGCGGCTCATGGACCTGCCGAACCCACGGTTCGCGCTGCAGTACGGCGACGCCGATGTGAGCACGCAGTTCGCGGCGGGACTCGGCGCACCGCTCGCGCCGACATCCTTGAACGCGTATGTGGATCTGAAGGCGCAGCCGGCCGCCCCCACACCGGCGCCGACGGACCAGCAGCAATCCGAGTCCACGCCGCCGACCCTCGAGGCTCTCTTGGACGTGGGTGCCGGCGCAGAGCCGACGATCTACTGGCCGCCGTCGGGCACGGCCTCACCCGAGCTCGTCGGATGGCTCACCACGGCCACGCCCGGGGCGCTCACGATCGTCGACAGCACACAGGTGTCGGCCGCATCCCCCTCGCACGCGCGGACCGGCGGCGGAGAGTTGCTCGTCGCATCGGCCGGCGCGTCCTCGGCGCTGCAGGCCGCGTCCACCGCCACCCGACCCACCACGCGTGCGGCGGATGCGGCGGCCGCGGCCGCGCATCTGACCTTCGCGTCGGCGTCGGCGCAGGGCTCCCCCGTCCTCGTCACCCTGGGAAGATCGGCCACGCGCGACCCCCAAGGCCTGCGCGGAGCGATCTCCGCGGCGACCACGGGCATGACAGCAGTGGGCCTGTCGAGCGTGCTCGGGGCCTCCCCGACCGACATTGACGTCTCCGCGGGCTCGGTCGATCCGGCGCGCCCGGCAGCGCTGACGCGCATGCTCTCCGATGCGGCACAGATCGACAGCTTCGCCACGATCCTCGACGACCCGTCGTTGCTCACCGGCCGTGAGCGCGCCGCCATCCTTCAGGTGCTGGGCGGCGGATGGCTCGGCGATCCGTCGGGGTGGCAGAGCGCCGTCGAGGCACACGCGGAAGCCACCGCGACGACGCTCGACTCGGTGTCGATCGTGCCCTCGACGGCGCTGAACCTGCTCACCGCGGGAACCAATCTGCGCTTCTGGGTGCGCAACGACCTGCCCTATCCGGTGAACGTCGTGCTCGTCGCCGCTCCGGACGATCTGCGCGTCGACGTCGAGCGTGAGAACGCCGTGGTCGCCGCGGCCGCCGCCAACACGCTCGTCGAGGTCCCCGTGAACGCGCGGATCGGCAACGGCGACGTCAAGATCGATCTCAGCCTGCGCAGCCCCGCGTACGTGCCCATCGGTCAGACGCAGACGGTCGACGTCAACGTGCGCGCCGACTGGGAGGGCATAGGTCTGGTCGTGCTGGTCGTGCTGGCCACGGGCTTCCTCACGATCGGCGTCGTCCGCACCATCCGCCGCCGCAGACGCGACAAGGCGGATGCGGCACCCACGGACGACGACATCGAGGAGAACGCGTGAGCGGTCTGGGCCGGGCGAGCGTGCTGCTGGGAGCGGGAACGCTCGTCTCCCGCCTCACCGGACTCATCCGCACCATCGTGCTGGTCGCCGTCCTGGGCACGATGTCGTCCCGGGCGGGCGATGCTTTCGCGCAGGCAAACCAGTTGCCGAACAACGTCTACGCGATCATCTCGGCCGGTGTGCTCACGGCGGTCATCGTGCCGCAGATCGTCCGCGCGAGCGCGAGGGAGGATCGGGGCCAGCGCTTCATCTCCGCCCTGTTCACCGCGGGGATCGTCGTGCTGCTGGCCGTCACCGCGGTGGCGATGCTGCTGGCACCCGTGCTCATCACGCTCTACGCGCCGGCGTACAGCCCCGAGCAGCACGCCCTGGCCACCGCGTTCGCCTACTGGTGTCTGCCGCAGATCTTCTTCTATGGCCTGTACTCGCTCCTCGGGGAGACGCTCAACGCCCGCCGCATCTTCGGGCCGTTCACCTGGGCGCCGGTGCTCAACAACGTCATCTCCATCGCCGGGTTCCTGCTGCTGATGCTCGTCATCGGAGGAGATCGTTCCGCGGTGTCGGACTGGAGCGCCGCCTCCATCGCCGCTCTGGGAGGCACAGCCACCTTCGGCATCGCGGTGCAGGCACTCATCCTGCTCGTGTCCTGGCGGCGCACGGGGCTCCGGTTGCGCCCCGACTTCCACTGGCGCGGGTTGGGGTTTCGGAACATGGGCCGTCTCGCGGGATGGACCGCGGCAATGGTCGTCGTCGGTCAGATCGCCGGCCTGATCCAGAGCCGGGTGATCTCCGAGGCGACCGGCGACGGCGCCTCGACGCTCGCCACCCAGACCGCGTGGCTCATCTTCATGCTCCCCTATTCCGTGATCGTCCTCTCGATCGGGACGCCGTACTTCACGCAGATCAGCGAGCACGCCTCGGCGGGCCGGGACGATGAAGTGCGCGGTGACGTCTCGCGCAGCATCCGCATCATCAGCCTGCTGATCGTCGTGGCGACGGCTGCTCTCGTGGTGGCGTCCGTCCCGGCATCCCGCATCATCGTGAACAACGCGGCGGATGCGGCCGAACTCGCCCCTGTGCTCATCGCCTACCTCGTCAGCCTTCTGCCGCTTTCGGTGCTCTTTGTGCTGCAGCGCACGTTCTACGCGTACGACGACACGCGCACCCCGTTCGTGTTCACGACGGTGCAGGCCATCCTCGTCATCGTCACAGCGTTGGCGGCCGCGTGGCTCGCGCCCACCCCGTGGCTCGCGGCCGCGGTGGCTCTGGGGCAATCGATCGCCATCACCGTGCAGGCCGTACTCGCGGCCATCCTGCTGCGCCGACGCATCGGTTCACTCGGCATCCGATCCTGGTTCGCCGCCATCGGGCGCTACACGGTCGCCGCGATCCCCGCTGCCGCAGCCGGATGGGGCGTCTACCTCCTCCTCGGGGGCGACACCGGCTGGACGACCTCCGACAAGATCTACGGCGCCATCGGCACCGGCATCATCGGAGCGGCCACCCTCGTCGTCTACCTGGGCGTGCTCGCCGCCCTCCGCACGCCCGAACTGGCCCCGGCGCTGCGACCGCTTCGCCGCATCCTTTCCAGACGCTGACAAACGGCCCACGGGAATGTCCCGCGGATACCATATGTTGAGCACTTTGAAACCACGAGGGAGAACGCACGTGCGTCAGCTCATCATCATCGGCTCCGGCCCCGCGGGCTACACCGCCGCCATCTACGCGGCCCGGGCCAACCTCAAGCCGCTGGTCATCGCCAGCTCCGTCGAGGTCGGCGGTGAGCTCATGAACACCACCGAGGTGGAGAACTTCCCCGGCTTCCCCGAGGGGATCCAGGGCCCCGAGCTCATGACCAAGATGGAGGAGCAGGCCCGCAAGTTCGGCGCGGAGATCCTCTATCAGGACGTCACCGAGCTCGACCTCTCCGGCCCCGTCAAGCGCGTGCAGCTGGGATCGGGCGCGGTCGAGGAGGCCGCTGCCGTGATCTTCGCGACGGGTTCCGCCTATCGGAAGATCGGCCTGCCGAAGGAGGAGCACCTCTCCGGACGCGGTGTGTCGTGGTGTGCGACCTGTGACGGCTTCTTCTTCCGTGAGCGCACGATCGCCGTCGTCGGCGGCGGCGACTCCGCGATGGAGGAGGCCACCTTCCTCACGCGCTTCGCGACCAAGGTCTACGTCATCCACCGTCGCGACGAGCTGCGCGCCTCCAAGATCATGCAGGAGCGCGCGATGGCGAACGAGAAGATCGAGTTCGTCTGGAACAGCGAGGTCGTCGACATCCTTGGCGATGAAGCGGTGACGGGTGTCGTCCTGAAGGACACGGTCGACGGCTCCACGCGCGAGCTCGACCTGCAGGGTGTGTTCGTCGCGATCGGCAACGACCCGCGCACGAAGCTCGTCCACGGCCAGCTCGACCTGACCCCCGAAGGCACCATCTGGGTCGACGGTCGGTCCTCGCGCACCTCGGTGCCCGGTGTCTTCGCCGCGGGCGACGTGATCGATCCGACCTACCGTCAGGCGGTCACCGCCGCCGCATCCGGAACCATTGCCGCTCTTGACGCGGAGCACTTCCTCGCGGCGCTCGACGAGGCGGGCGCACCGCAGTCCGACGCCGACCAGATCGAGGGTCTGCCGGTCGTCTGAGGGAACATCCGGACCCCGTCGGGTGTTCGGTACGAGTAAGACTTACGAAGGGAAATGACAATGAGCGCGAAGGCGACGAGCTCGAGCACCTGGAACCAGGACGTCCTCGAAGCAGACGGTCCTGTCCTGGTGGACTTCTGGGCGGAGTGGTGCGGCCCGTGTCGCATGGTGGCCCCGGTTCTCGATGAGATCCAGGCGGAGAACCCCGAGAAGATCACGGTCCTCAAGCTCAACGTGGACGAGAACCCCGATCTCGCGATGAAGTACCAGATCACCTCCATCCCGGCGATGAAGGTGTTCCAGGGCGGCGAGGTGAAGACCACGATCATCGGCGCGAAGCCGAAGTTCGCGCTCGAGCAGGATCTGGCCGCCTTCATCGGCTGATCCTCCCCTTACTGAGAAAGGCCCCCGGAGATTCTCCGGGGGCCTTTCTCTGTGCTGTTCAGGATGCCTCGGGGCGCACAGTGGCGTCCCAGCGGCGTGAGGTGTTCGTCTCGCCGAGCAGACGCCAGACGGCGCGGGTCAGCGGCGGATAGTCCAGGGCGATCTGACGGAGCACGCGATAGTGACGCGCCTCGGACGGCTTGGTGCCGCCGGCTTCGGCGATGTTCTCTGCGCGCAGGAGGAACACGACGAGCTCATCGACCGTGGGAAGGTCCTCCATGAAGTCCCATGGGTCTTCCCCCTCACGAAGTCGCTCGTGGATGAGCGCCGCCAGTTCGTCCGCCGCTTCCGCCCGCAGCAACTCGAGACTCGCTCGACGGCGTGGGGATTCGGAGGTCATGATTCCAGCCTACGTTTTGCACAACGCGTCGGAGTCCCGACCGCATCGTTTCCGTTTCGTCTCGTCGCTGCGCTCTTCGCTCGACGACCGGGGTCACGAGCGTTTCGTCCGCTCCTCGCTCGACGACCGGACTATCCTCACCGGTCGTTGAGCGAGCGAAGCGAGACGAAACGCAGAGCCCAACCGCCCGCTTTCGGTTCGTCAGAAGCGATTCTCCGCTCCGATCAGCGCGAAGTGCCGAGCTCTTCTTCGCCGAGTTCGTTGAGGATGCGATTCAGATCCTGAATGGTCGCGAAATCGATCGCGATCTGGCCTTTTCGTGCAGAGATGGAGATCTTCACGCGGGTGTTGAGGCGATCACCCAAACGCTCCGCGATCTCATCGAGATGTGCGCGACGCGCTCCCGCCTTCGGCGCTGGGCGCTTCACCACGGCGGCGCCCTTGGCCGCGGCCTCAGCTGCACGGACGGAGAGATCCTCGTTCACGATCTTGTCAGCGAGACGCTGCATGCTCTCCCCGTCTTCGACGGAGAGGATCGCGCGGGCGTGGCCCGCAGACAGGACACCGGCGGCGACGCGCTGTTGCACCGGGACCGGCAGGCGCAGAAGCCGGATGGTGTTGGAGATCTGGGGACGCGAGCGTCCGATGCGTGTCGCGAGCTGCTCCTGGGTGATGCCGAAGTCTTCGAGCAGCTGCTGGTAGGCGGACGCCTCCTCGAGCGGGTTCAGCTGCGACCGGTGGAGGTTCTCGAGAAGCGCATCCCGGAGCAGATCCTCATCCGCCGTCTCGCGGAGGATGGCGGGAATGGTCTCGAGGCCCGCTTCGCGTGCGGCGCGTGTACGCCGCTCCCCCATGATCAGTTCGTAGGTACCGTCACCCGTGTCGCGCACGACGACCGGCTGCAGGACGCCGAACTCGCGCACCGAATGCACGAGCTCAGCGAGGTCATCCGGGTCGAAGTTCGTCCGCGGCTGACGGGGGTTGGGAACGATGGCGTGCGGGTCCACCTGAATCAGGCGGGCCCCGGGGACGGCCAGCAGCTCCTCCTGCGGAGCGTCTTCGGTCACCGCATCCGTCTTCGGCGCGGGAGCGCCCGGGAAGAACACGTCGACCGGACGCGCCTCGGAAGCCTCCGACGTCGGAATGAGAGCGCCGATTCCTCGACCGAGTCCTGTTCGCTTGGCCATCAGTGTTCTCCTTCGTTCGTGGTCGACGGGGCCCCATCGGCTTCACGACCCAGTAGTTCGACGGCCGCTTCGCGGTACGCGACCGCGCCCGCCGACTGGCCGTCGTAGGCGATGACAGTCTGGCCGAAGCTTGGCGCCTCGGAGACGCGCACGGAGCGCGGGATCACGGTCGCCAGCACCTCCCGCGGGAAGTGCGACCGCACTTCCTCGGCGACCTGCTGTGCGAGCCGGGTGCGCCCGTCGTACATCGTCAGCAAGATGGACGACACGTGAAGCGGTGGATTCAAGTGCTTCTGAATCATCTGCACACTGCCGAGCAACTGACTCAGGCCCTCGAGAGCGTAGTACTCGCACTGGATGGGGATGAGCACCTCATCCGCGGCAGTGAAGGCGTTGATGGTGAGCAATCCCAGCGAGGGCGGGCAGTCGATGAGGACGATATGCGGCGGCTCTTCGGCCGCGGCGAGATACTCTTCGAGCGCCCGACGCAGTCGATGTTCGCGCGCAACCTGCGAGACCAGCTCGATCTCTGCGCCTGCGAGGTGAATCGTGCTCGGCGCGCAGGTAAGCAGCGGAGACTCGGGGCTCGTCTGGATGATGTCTGCGAGAGGAAACTCGTCGATCAGCACGTCGTAGACGCTCGGGATGTCGGCGGTATGCGGCACACCCAGAGCGGTGGATGCGTTTCCTTGCGGATCAAGGTCGACCACCAGCACGCGAGCGCCGACACTGGCCAGTGCGGCCGCCAGATTGACAGTGGTCGTCGTCTTACCGACACCGCCCTTCTGATTCGACACAGTCAGCGTGCGCGTCCCGGTCGGCAGTGTCACGGTGGAGTTCTCGAGCGCCCGCCGTCGCGCACGGAGGTCCGCGAGTTCGCGAGCAAGAGGAGTGTCGTCACCGAAGTCCGTCGCGGTGTCGTCGGATTGTTTCACGTGAAACACTTCGCCTTTCGCCAGCATCGAACTCTGTCCACTCTAATCGTCGCCATCGACAGCCACGCCGTGATGTTTCACGTGAAACATCGACTCAGGAACGCTGCACCCGACCGCGGACGACTCGGGTCGGTGTCTCCAGAAGGCCATCCCCCACGACCTCGACACGCAGATCTACCACACGGTGGGAGCGCGCCTGTTTCGCAGCCTTCTCGATCTCCGCGTCGGCGGCCGCCCCCTTGAGGAGAATCAACTCTCCGCCGTCACGGACCAGAGGTGCCGTGATCGGAAGAAGGGTGCGCAAGGCGCTCACCGCGCGAGCGGTCACGGCATCGAGAACCGCTCCGTGCGTCCAGTCCTGCGACCGACCTCGGAAGACCTCGACGTTGCTCAGCGCAAGGTCGTCCACCTGCTCCTGCAACCACTGGGTGCGTCGCTCCATCGGTTCGATCAGCACCCACTCGACGTCGGGGCGCGCAATGGCTCCGACGATTCCGGGAAGACCCGCGCCGGAGCCGACATCGCCGATCCGACCCGCGGGGACAAGCGGCGCCATCACCGCGCTGTTCAGAATGTGCCGACTCCAGAGCCGAGGAAGCTCCAGCGGTCCGATGAGACCCCGTAGCTCGCCTTCCTTAGCGAGGTTGTGCGTGAAGGCGCGGGCGCGATCGATGCCGTCACCGAAGATCGCGGCCGCCGCATCCGGCTCCTGCTCGAGACCGTCCATCAGTGTTTCACGTGAAACATTCACGCGCGACGGAGAACGGTGTGACGCTGCGCGCCCTCGCCATACGACTCGGAAACCAGTCCGCGCTCGGCCGCGATGTCGTGCACCACCTTGCGCTCGTAGCTGGACATGGCAGGAAGCGACGCCTGCGATGCGCCGTCCTCCAGTCGCGAAGCGGCGCGGTCGACAAGCGCCTCGAGCTCACGGCGACGCGCGTCGCGTGAGCCACTCACATCGAGGATGAGGCGCGAGAACCGACCGGTGCGGTTCTGCACAGCGAGGCGGGTCAGGTCCTGAAGAGCGCTGACCGTGTCCGGGTCCGCCAGCACGCGAAGAGAGTCGTCGCCATCCGATTCGATGGACACGTACGCGCGGTCGTTACGAACATCCAGCGCCAGATCACCACCGATGTCGGCGATGTCGAGCAGACCCTCCAGGAAGTCGGCGGCGACGTCGCCTTCCTGCTCGAGCTGCTCGACCGAGTCGGTCGTGGCGGGGGAGAGATCAGAGGTCATGACGGTCTTCTCAGCTGGAGGGTTCGGAGTCGGATGCACCGCTCTTGGCGGCGGGCGGCTGCTTGCCGGACTGCTTCTTCGCGCGCTGCTTGCCGACGGGCTGCTGACGCTTGGGGGCTGCGGCGCGCTTGCGCTCCGCCTCCTCGAGGAGACGCTGCTGCTCGGCCTGGTACTTCTCCATGGGAACGACCTTGCCGCTGCTGTCGATGGCCTTGCCGCGACGCGCGAGACGCTCCTCGCGAGCCTTCGCGGCCTCGGAGCCAGGAGTCGGCAGGTTCCGAATGACGAGGAACTGCTGCACCATCGTCCAGATGTTGCTGATGAACCAGTAGACGACGACGCCGAGCGGGAAGAAGATGCCGGAGAAGACGAAGGCCAACGGCAGGATGTAGAGCATGATGCGCTGCATCTGGTACGCCTGGCCCGTCTTCGCCTCGGGCGAGAGGTTCTTCGAGATGATCTGCAGCTGCGTGAAGAACTGCGACGCGATCATCAAGACGACAAGAACGAGCAGGATGACGACCGTGACGGTGCCATCCGGGCGGCCCCACGCGCCGACCAGATTGTCGTGCAGGGACGCGCCGAAGAGATTCGCGTTGTAGAACTGCGCCGTCAGATTCGGATCCAGAAGTCCGACGCCGCCGACGCCGAGGGTGGCGTGCTTCGCGACGTCGTTCAGCACGCTGTAGAGCGAGAAGAAGATCGGCATCTGCACGAGAAGAGGGAGGCAACCGGAGATCGGCGTCGTGCCGTGCTTCTTGTACAGCGCCATCGTCTCGCGACTCATGGCCTCACGGGAGAGCTGGTCGCGCTTACCGCGGTACTTCTCCTGAACCTTGCGCAGTTCTGGAGCGATCTCCATCATCTTGCGCTGGCTCTTGATCTGCTTGACGAAGAGCGGGATGAGAGCCGCGCGCACGACGATCACGAGGCCGACGATCGACAGCACCCAGGCCAGACCGGAGTCCGCCGGCAGACCGACGAACGTCCAGATCGCGTGCCAGGCGACGAGCACCAGCTCGACGACCCACTTGAGCGGCCACAGGATCGTCCCGATCAGGTCGAAGCCGCCCGATGATTGCGTCGCGGTCGCAAGTACCAGATCCACGGGGATCAGTCCTTTCTCAGTGGCACGACGAATCCGTGCCGGGTCAGTGCGTGGGAGAAGTTCGCGTGGGCAGGAGGATCATCGATCCCGCCCTCGGCCCAGGGGTGGCACCGAGCGATTCGAGCTGCGGTCAGCGCCGCGCCCTTCACCGCACCGTGCTGCTGAACCGCCCCCACCGCGTAGGCGGAGCAGGACGGGTAGTACTTGCAGACATCCCCATACGTATGCGAGATGGTCGCACGGTAACCATGGAGAAGACCGAGGATGATGTTGCGCGGCAGCAGCGGAACCGCGCGGATCCAGCCGTGCTCCGGCATCGTCGCCTCGCCGACGGACGCCATCGGCAGCGTCGACGTGCTCACGACGCCCTCCGCGCCAGGCATCGCTTCACTTCGGCGTCCAGCTCAGCGAACGATGCGTCCGCTCCACCGGGCAGCACGCGCACGACAACGTCCGCGCCCCTAACCACTGTCGGGAGCGCGGACGCGCAGATTGCTTTGAGTCGCCGGCGGACGCGATTGCGAGCGACCGCCGTACCGACCTTCTTGCTCACGATGAATCCGAACCGTGCGGCGCGATCGTCACCGGATGCCACCACGTACGTGACGGTGTGGGGACCGGAACATCGCACGCCGCGACGGACGACAGCCTTGTACTCGGCGCCGTCGGTCAGTCGGTTCGGCCGCGAGAGCAACGGAAGGGTCAGGCCGAGAGCTCGGTGCGGCCCTTGCCGCGGCGTGCCGAAAGAATGGCGCGGCCGGCGCGGGTGCGCATGCGAGCGCGGAAGCCGTGCTTCTTGGCGCGACGGCGGTTGTTGGGCTGGAACGTACGCTTGCTCATGGGATCTCTCCGGGAAACGGTTGCCACCCGAAGGCGAAGCCTTCAGACGTGGTCGGGGACTGCCTCGAGGGCATAAGTCAACCGACTAAGACTAAGGCGCGAACCGCGAGAACTCAAACCGCGCAGGTCAACCCGCCATTATCCACAGCGCTGTCCCCGACACCCTGAATCGACACACCCCCGGAACGACGCCGGAGTTTGCTCTCTGGAGCCTCGCTGACTAGCGTGGCTCGCGCAGTTATCCACAGGTGTCGCGCACCGGCGCGTTCTCGCCGGGCCAAGAAGGGGACCATGACCGCGCAAGACACTCCCGACGTCCCGGTGTGGTCGGCGGCTCTCGAGATCCTGGGCAGCGACGCCCGAGTCTCGCCGCAGATGCACGGGTTCCTCAATCTGGCGCTCGCGCAGGGCGTGATGTCGGGGTTCCTGTACCTCGACGTCCCCAATGACCTCACCGCTGCACAGCTCAACAAGCGCCTTCGTCCGATGATCCTCGAAGCCCTCGCGCAGGCGTCGACGAACGAGGTCACCGGCTTCAGAGTCGTCGTCAATCCGGAGTTGATCGATGCGCACCTCACCGCAGAGGTGCCGGTGCAGACCATGGTCATCGAGCAACCCGTCGCCGCACCCGCGCCGGCGGCCGAAGCCGCGGATCCCTCATCCGCTCGGGCAGATACGCGCCTGAACCCGAAGTACACCTTCGACCGGTTCGTCATCGGCCAGTCCAACCGCTTCGCCCACGCGGCGGCCGTCGCGGTTGCCGAAGCGCCCGCCAAGGCGTACAACCCGCTGTTCATCTACGGCGACTCGGGGCTCGGAAAGACTCACCTGCTGCACGCCATCGGCGACTATGCCCTGAGCCTGTATCCCGGCATCCGCGTGCGCTACGTGTCGAGCGAAGAGTTCACCAACGACTTCATCAACTCCATCGCCAACAACCGGGGCTCCGCGTTCCAGGCGCGCTACCGCGATGTCGACATCCTCCTGATCGACGACATCCAGTTCCTCCAGGGACGCGCGGAGACGCAGGAGGCCTTCTTCCACACCTTCAACACGCTCCACGACCACGACAAGCAGGTCGTGATCACCAGCGACGTTCCGCCCAAGCACCTCACCGGCTTCGAGGATCGGATGCGGAGCCGGTTCGAGTGGGGTCTGATCACGGATGTCCAGGCGCCGGACCTCGAGACCCGCATCGCCATCCTTCGCAAGAAGGCGCAGAACGAGCGGCTCCAGATCCCGCCGGAGGTCATGGAGTACATCGCGACAGTCGTCTCCAGCAACATCCGCGAGCTCGAGGGCGCCCTCATCCGCGTCTCGGCCTTCGCAAGCCTCAACCGGTCGACGCTCGACATGTCACTGGCGCAGCAGGTGCTGCGAGACATCGTCGACCAGGACGACACCAACGTCATCTCGCCGACGGACATCATCACGGCCACGGCGCAGTACTTCAAGCTGTCGGTCGACGACCTCTACGGGTCCAGCCGCTCGCAGGCGATCGCGACCGCTCGCCAGATCGCGATGTATCTGTGCCGGGAGCGCACGAACCTCTCGCTGCCGAAGATCGGTCAGCTCTTCGGCAACCGCGACCACACGACCGTCATGTACGCGTACAAGAAGATCAGCGACCTCATGAAGGAGCGTCGCTCGATCTACAACCAGGTCTCGGAGATCACCACGCAGCTCGGTAGAGCAGGGCGCTGACATCCCTCGAACCCCACGGCCCCGCGCTGTGGGGTTCGTCGTTTCCTGCGCGCGAAGACTCTCATTTGACAATCGCTCCGCACGGCCTCATCCTCCGCTTTCACACATGTGGACAAGTTGTGGATAACTGTGCGAAACGCCGACGCCCGATGTGAACGACACGGCGATCGCGTGTGGAGAACGCTCGAGCTCGGCGAATGACACGATCCGCGTTCGACAGCTCCGTCCGCAGCGCGTCCACATCTCACACGTGTGTAGTTCCCATGCGCCGACAGTCATCCACCGACTTATCCACAGTTTGCACAGTTGTTAACAAGATGAATCTCAAATCACTCTTCATTGACGTGCGATCACCTCTGGGGGCGAGAAGCGTGTTCTTCGCCTGGACCATTCGCAGCACTAGCATGGGTAAGCCCAGCCCGCCGGAGAGGGAGCACTGTGAAGTTCCAGGTCAATCGCGACGTTTTCAGCGAAGCCGTATCGTTCGTCGTCAAGCTCCTGCCCCAGCGCAACCCGCAGCCGATCCTGGCGGGCGTGCTCATCGAAGCCGGTTCTGAGGGGCTCTCCCTCTCCGCGTTCGACTACGAGGCATCCGCACGCACCACGATCGAGGCTTCGGTCGAGGCGCCCGGCACGATCCTGGTCCACGGCCGTCTGCTCTCCGACATCGCCAGCCGCCTGCCCAACGCCCCCATTCAGATCGAGGTGAATGACGACGGCATCCTGCTCACCTGTGGCTCGGCACGCTTCACGCTGGCATCGATGCCCGTGCAGGAGTACCCGGCGATCCCCGAGGTGACCGGCGAGTCCGGTCTCGTTCCCGCGGAGGAGTTCGCGACGGCGATCGCCCAGGTGGCCTTCGCCGCGTCGCGCGACGATGTGACGCCGGTGCTCACGGGTGTCCAGCTCGAGGTGAGCGGAACGCAGCTCAGCCTCGTGGCGACCGACCGCTACCGGGTCGCACTGCGCGAGATCCCCTGGGACGGTCCCGCCACGACCGATGGTGAGAGCACCACGGCTCTCGTCCCGGCGCGCACGCTGCAGGAGGTCGGCAAGACCTTCTCGCACGGCGAGAACATCTCGATCGCGTTCTCCGGATCGGGCGATCGCGAGATCATCGCCTTCACGTCCGGCAACAAGACCGTGACCTCGCTGCTGATCAAGGGCAACTTCCCGCCCGTGCGTCGCCTCTTCCCCGAGCAGACCGCGCATCACGCGGTGGTGAACACCGCGGAGCTCGCCGAGGCCGTGCGTCGTGTGGCGCTCGTGCTCGACCGCTCCGCACCGCTGCGTTTCACGTTCACCGCCGAGGGCGTCGCGATGGAAGCATCGGGAACCGAGCAGGCGCGCGCGTCTGAGTCTGTCGACGCGACGCTGACCGGCGACGATGTGACCCTCGGGCTCAACCCGCAGTACCTGCTCGAGTCGCTTTCGGCCGTGCGCAGCGAGTTCTCGCGCATCACGTTCACCTCCAGCGACAACGCGAACAAGCTCAGCCCGATCCTCGTGACGCCGCAGACCTCCGTCGAACGCGCCGGCGAGGGCGAGTTCAAGTACCTGCTGCAGCCGAACCTGCTGCTGCGCTGACCGCGTCGCACCGTCGCCGTAGGGTTGTCGGGTGATCGTGGAACGCCTGAGTCTCGTCGACTTCCGTAACTACGAACACGCCGACCTCGAGTTCACCCGCGGGCCGAACCTGCTCGTCGGGCGCAACGGCCAGGGCAAGACCAACCTGGCGGAGGCCGTGACCTACCTCGCGACCCTCGGCTCGCATCGCGTGTCGGCGGACGCGCCGCTGGTGCGTTCGGGAGCGGATGCGGCCTTCGTCCGTGCGCGTCTCGGTCACGGTGAGCGCCACATCCAGCTCGAGATCCAGATCAACAAGCAGGGATCGAACAAGGCACGCGTCGGCGGGGCACCTGTGCGCTCCGCGGAGCTGCCGCGCTACGCGCAGGTCGTACTGTTCGCGCCCGAGGATCTGCAGATCGTGCGGGGAGATCCCTCCGCGCGCCGGCGGTTCGCCGACCAGCTGCTCGTACAGCTCTCCCCCCGCCTCGCCGGTGTCCTCGCCGACTACGACCGCGTGCTCAAGCAGCGCACCGCGCTGCTGAAGTCCGCGCGAGCCCGGGGACTTCGCGGCGACGCGCTCCCGACCCTCGACGTCTGGGACGACAAGCTCATCGCGCTCGGCACCGAGATCATCGAGGCCCGCGCGCGGCTCGCCGCCGACCTGCATCCGCATCTCGTCGCCGCCTACGCCGCGATCGCGGGGGCCGATCACTCGCCCGAGCTCGAATGGGCGAACTCCATCGCAGGCTTCGATCCGGAAGACGGCGACGATCAGGCCGTGGCGTCCGGTGTCGTCACGGCCGACGCCTTCCGTGCGGCCCTCGCGGCGAAGCGCGCCGCGGAGTTCGACCGCGGTGTGACGCTCGTGGGTCCGCACCGCGACGACCTCATGCTCCGCATCCGCTCGCTTCCCGTGAAGGGCTACGCGTCGCACGGCGAGTCGTGGTCCGTGGCGCTCGCGCTTCGACTCGCCTCCGCACAGCTGTTGCGCGTCGATTCGCTGCTGGGAGACCCGATCGTCATCCTCGACGACGTCTTCGCCGAGCTCGACGCCGACAGGCGGATGCGGCTCGCATCCCTCGTCGCGGGCTTCGAGCAGGTCGTGGTGACCGCCGCCGTCGAGGCGGACGTTCCCGAAGAACTCCGCGGACGCACGGTGCGCGTCGAGGCGGGACGCATTCTCGAGGTCAGCGACGATGAGTGACGAGGACGAGGTCCCGGAGACTCTCAGCACCTACCTGCGTCTGCGCGGTCTCGAGCCGACTTCGCGTCGCGGCGCGAAGAGGCGCACGCGTCGCGGCACGGGCGACGAGGATGCGCCGTTCACGCCCGGCCGGGACCCGCACGGCGTGGGAGACGTGCTCGCGCACTGGACGAAACAGGCCGGCTGGGATCCGCTTCTCGCGCGCGCGGACCTCGTTCGGCAGTGGGAGGTCGTCGCCGGCGAGGAGACCGCCAGGCACACCCGTCCCGTGGGACTGGATGCGGGCGTGCTCACCGTGCAGTGCGACTCGACCGCGTGGGCGAAGCAGCTACGGCTCATGCGCACACACATCGTCACGACCATCGCGCAGCGGTTCCCGGATGCGGGTGTCCAAAATGTCCGCTTCGTCGGCCCGGACGTCCCCTCCTGGAAATGGGGTCCCAGAGCCGTTCCAGGGCGCGGTCCCCGGGATACCTACGGATAAGGCATGTACGGACGTATCTCGCGTCCGTTTAAGACGCCACACGGGCGTACACGCCCCGCGCGGAGCCTCCGCTTGATAGACTGGGATGGTCCGTCTACTAGAACCGGAGCGCTCGAAACATATGACGTCCCCCACCCCCTCCAGCGTTCCCCACAACGGACAGAACACCCCCGAACCGGTCCGGAACGAGTACGGGGCAGACGAGATCCAGGTTCTCGAAGGACTCGAGGCGGTTCGCAAGCGCCCCGGTATGTACATCGGTTCCACGGGTCCGCGCGGACTCCACCACCTGGTCTACGAGATCGTCGACAACTCCGTCGATGAGGCACTCGCCGGTTACTGCGACCGGATCGAGGTGACGATCCTGGCCGATGGCGGCGTGCGCGTCGTCGACAACGGTCGAGGCATCCCCGTCGACATCCACAAGACGGAGGGCAAGTCCACGGTCGAGGTCGTGCTCACCGTCCTCCACGCCGGCGGCAAGTTCGGCGGCGGCGGATACGCGGTCTCCGGCGGTCTGCACGGCGTCGGCTCCTCGGTCGTGAACGCGCTCTCGACGCGGCTCGAGGTGAGCGTCAAACGCCAGGGCTACGAGTGGAACCAGTCGTACGCCAACGGTGGCGTGCCCCAGGCCCCGCTCGCGCAGGGCTCGGCGACCGAGGCGACCGGAACCACCATCACCTTCTGGCCGGACCCCGCGATCTTCGAGACGGTCGACTTCGACTACGACACGCTGCGCACCCGCTTCCAGCAGATGGCGTTCCTGAACAAGGGCCTGACCATCACCGTGCGAGATGAGCGGCCCGACCACACGGTCGACGAAGAGGTCGACGGCAAGGTGGCGGCCGTGCAGCCGCACGACGAGTTCCTCTACGAGCGGGGGCTCGTCGACTACGTGGAGTACCTCAACCGGGTGCGCAAGGCCGACGTCGTCAACGACGAGATCATCGACTTCGAGTCCGAGGACACCGAGCGCCACATCGCGCTCGAGCTCGCGATGCAGTGGACGACCTCCTACACCGAGAACGTGTTCACCTACGCGAACACGATCAACACCCATGAGGGCGGAACCCACGAAGAGGGCTTCCGTGCGGCGCTCACGACCCTCGTGAACAAGTACGCCCGCGCGCAGAACCTGCTCAAGGAGAAGGACGACAACCTCTCCGGCGACGACGTGCGTGAGGGTCTGACGGCCGTCATCTCGGTCAAGCTCTCCGAGCCCCAGTTCGAGGGTCAGACCAAGACGAAGCTCGGCAACACCGAGGCGAAGGCATTCGTGCAGAAGGTCGTCGGCGATCAGCTCGGCGACTGGTTCGACCGCAACCCGCAGCAGGCGAAGAACATCGTCCGCAAGGCGATCGACGCCGCGACCGCACGGATGGCGGCCCGCAAGGCTCGTGAGACCGCGCGCCGCAAGAGCGTGTTCGAGTCGGCGTCCATGCCCGACAAACTGAAGGACTGCACGAGCAAGGACCCCTCGATCAGCGAGATCTTCCTCGTCGAGGGCGACTCGGCCGGCGGTTCTGCCGTGCAGGGTCGCGATCCGCACACGCAGGCGATCCTGGCGCTGCGCGGCAAGATCCTCAACGTCGAGCGCGCCCGGCTCGACCGCGCCCTCGGCAACAACGAGGTGCAGGCGATGATCCAGGCCTTCGGCACGGGTATCGGCGAGGACTTCTCGATCGAGAAGGCGCGCTATCACAAGATCGTGCTGATGGCCGATGCCGACGTCGACGGACAGCACATCACGACGCTGCTGCTCACCCTGCTGTTCCGCTACATGCGCGGTCTCATCGAGGCCGGCTACGTGTACCTGGCGCAGCCGCCGCTGTATCGCCTGAAGTGGTCGAACTCGCCGCACGAATACGTCTACAGCGACATCGAGCGCGACGCGCTGCTGGCCGAGGGCCTCGCGGCGGGTCGCCGCATCCCGAAGGACAACGGCATCCAGCGCTACAAGGGTCTGGGCGAGATGAACGCCAAGGAACTGTGGGAGACGACGATGGACCCGTCGACCCGCACCCTTCTGCAGGTGACGATCGACGACGCCGCCGCAGCCGACGAGATCTTCTCCACGCTCATGGGCGAGGACGTCGAATCCCGCCGCCACTTCATCCAGCGCAACGCCAAGGACGTCCGGTTCCTCGACATCTGATCCCACCGGATGCGGCGCGAGCCGCATCCGTCAGATGACACGACACCGACGCAGAGAAGAAGAGACGAATGACTGACGAAGAGCGTCCGACGACGGAGCCCGCCGAGCACGACCACGGTCGCATCGACCAGGTCGACCTGCAGTCCGAGATGCAGCGCAGCTACCTCGACTACGCCATGAGCGTGATCGTCGGCCGCGCGCTGCCGCGCGTGGAAGACGGCCTCAAGCCCGTGCACCGCCGCGTGATCTACGGCATGTACGACGGCGGCTTCCGCCCCGACAAGTCCTTCTCGAAGTGCGCCCGTGTCGTCGGCGAGGTCATGGGTCAGTACCACCCCCACGGCGACTCCCCCATCTACGAGGCGCTCGTGCGCCTCGTTCAGCCGTGGTCGTTGCGCTACCCGCTCGCTCTCGGCCAGGGAAACTTCGGCTCCCCCGGTAACCAGGGCGCGGCGGCCCCCCGGTACACCGAGACCAAGATGGCTCCGCTCGCGCTCGAGATGGTGCGCGACATCGAGGAAGACACCGTCGACTTCGTCGACAACTACGACGGGCAGACCCAGGAGCCCGTCGTGCTCCCGGCGCGGTTCCCGAACCTCCTCGTCAACGGATCCGTCGGTATCGCCGTCGGTATGGCCACCAACATTCCGCCGCACAACCTCCGCGAGGTCGCCGACGGTGTGCTGTGGGCACTCGATCACCCGGAGGCGACGCAGGAGGAGCTGCTCGAGGCGCTCATCCAGCGCATCAAGGGTCCCGACTTTCCGACATCCGCGCAGATCCTCGGCACGCGCGGCATCATCGAGGCGTACCGCACCGGTCGCGGCTCGATCACGATGCGCGCGGTGGTCAACATCGAGGAGATCCAGGGCCGCACGTGCCTCGTGATCACCGAGCTGCCCTACCAGGTGAACCCCGACAACGTCGCCGTCAAGATCCGCGACCTCGCTCGCGACGGCAAGATCACCGGCATCGCCGACATCCGCGACGAGTCGAGCGACCGTACCGGTCAGCGACTCGTGGTCGTGCTCAAGCGGGATGCGGTCGCCAAGGTCGTCCTGAACAACCTGTACAAGCACACGCAGTTGCAGGACAACTTCGGCGCCAACATGCTGGCGATCGTCGACGGCGTACCGCGCACGCTCTCGCTCGACGGCTTCGTCTCGTACTGGATCACGCACCAGATCGACGTGATCGTGCGTCGCACCGCATATCGCCTGCGCAAGGCCGAAGAGCGCATGCACATCCTGCGCGGGTACCTGAAGGCCCTCGACGCGCTGGACGAGGTCATCGCCCTCATCCGTGCGTCCGCGACAGTCGATGATGCGCGCGGCGGGCTGAAGAAGCTGCTGGACATCGACGACATCCAGGCCGACGCAATCCTCCAGATGCAGCTGCGTCGTCTGGCTGCCCTCGAGCGGCAGAAGATCATCGATGAGGCTGAAGAGCTGCAGGCGCAGATCACGGACTACCAGGACATCCTGGCCACGCCGGCCCGCCAGCGCACGATCGTGCGCGAGGAGCTGACGGAGATCGTCGCGAAGTACGGCGACGAGCGTCGTACCCAGATCCTCTACGGGTTCGACGGCGACATGTCGGTGGAAGACCTGATCCCCGAAGAGGAGATGGTGCTCACCATCACCCGTGCGGGATACATCAAGCGCACCCGCAGCGACAACTACCGGTCGCAGCACCGCGGCGGCAAGGGTGTGAAGGGCGCGCAGCTGCGTGCCGACGACGTGGTGGAGCACTTCTTCGTCACGACGACCCACCACTGGCTGTTGTTCTTCACGAACAAGGGACGCGTCTACCGGGCCAAGGCCTACGAGGTCCCCGAGGCCGGCCGCGACGCGAAGGGTCAGCACGTCGCCAACCTGCTCGCGCTGCAGCCCGATGAGGAGATCGCGCAGATCCTCGACATCCGCGACTACGCGGTCGCGACCTACCTCGTGCTCGCCACCCGCGGTGGCCTCGTGAAAAAGACGCGCCTGTCGGAGTACGACACCAACCGACAGGGCGGTGTCATCGCCATCCGTCTGCGCGAGGAGGACGAGCTCGTCAGCGCGCTCCTGGTCGACGAGAGCGACGACATCCTGCTCGTGAGCCGTCACGGCATGTCGCTGCGCTTCACGGCAACGGATGCGTCGCTGCGCCCGATGGGCCGCTCGACCGAGGGTGTGAAGGGAATGTCGTTCCGCGGCACCGACAGCCTGCTGTCGGCATCCGTCGCCTCCGTCGACGGCGATGTGTTCGTGGTCACGGAGGGCGGGTACGCCAAGCGTACGGATGTGGACCAGTACCGCGTCCAGAGCCGCGGCGGACTGGGCATCAAGGTGGCCAAATTGCACGAGGATCGGGGAGATCTGGCGGGCGCTCTGATCGTCGGGGACGACGACGAGGTCCTTGTGGTTCTTGCCAGTGGCAAGGTGGTACGCTCTGCCGTGGCCGAGGTCCCTGCGAAGGGTCGCGACACCATGGGCGTCGTTTTCGCCCGACCGGATGACGATGACCGGATCATCGCGATCGCCCGCAACAGCGAGCGGCGCCTTGCGGATGCAGCGGATGCCGATGCACCGGAGGAGACCGACGCGGCCGCCCCCGTTCCCGAGGAGAGTACTGACGCATGAGCACGGTAGCCGACAAGCTCGCCAAGAAGTCGAGCAGCAAGACGAGCGCCAAGCAGGTTCGTCTCCGCCTCGTCTACGTCGACTTCTGGTCGGCGGTCAAGCTGTCGTTCCTGGCGGCTGTCGCCCTGGCGATCGTCACCGTCGTGTCGTTCCTGCTGGTCTACCTGGTCGTGCAGACGACGGGGCTCATCGGTCAGGCCGACGAGTTCTTCAAGTCGTTCTCGGACGGCTCGCTCTCGCTCAGCCAGTTCGTGGGGCTCCCGCAGGTCATGGCGTTCGCGGCCGTCGTCGCCATTCTGAACCTCATCGTCGTGACGGTTCTCGGGGCGGTCATCGCGGGCATCTACAACCTCGCGGTGAAGGTCACCGGCGGTCTGCTGGTGGGCTTCACCTCCAACTGACCGCGATTGGTCAAACCGGTCCGCATCCGGTAAAGTCTTGGAGGTTGGCGCCGCGAGGTGCCGAACGGGGCTATAGCTCAGGCGGTTAGAGCGCTTCACTGATAATGAAGAGGTCCCAGGTTCAAGTCCTGGTAGCCCCACCACCCTTCTCACGGGGCCTTAGCTCAGTTGGTAGAGCGCCTGCTTTGCAAGCAGGATGTCAGGAGTTCGAATCTCCTAGGCTCCACAGTTTCGAATCATGAGATGTTCCGGCCTTTCGTTGAGCGGGCGCGATCGAGGCTGGCTGAGCATGAGGGCCAGCGTGCTCGGCCACTCATTCCCCGGCGGTCTGCCCCGATGCCTTCCTCTCATCGTTCTCATCGAGCTTCTTATCGAGATGCTTCCCGAGCTTACGGATGACCCACGAGAGCACGACGACCAGTGAGAGGGCACCGGCCATCGCCAAGAAGCTCAGCACCTTCTGGTCGAGAGCGGCAAGGGCTCCGAGGCCGACCGTGAACGCCCCTGCAAGGGTGATGAGACGGGCCCAGTAGTCGGCGCGCGAGTAGGACGTTCCTTGTCCGCCCGTGATCAGCATGAACACGACTGCACCGACGAGCAGCAGCACCGCCCCCGTTGCGGAGACAGCGACGAGGGCCGCACTCGGCCAGAAGAAGGCGATCATCCAGCCGACCACCATGCCGAAAACGATAGCTCCGAGGGCTCCGACGATATTCTTGCAACGCACACGGTCCGCGTCCGTCGATTCGGTCATGTGTATCCCCGAGTCCATAGCGCTGTGGTCGAGTCGGTTCGCTTACGCTGCGGAAAGCGCTCCCATTGGTATACGAAGCTATCGGACTGGGCGCAAACCCGCATCGATCGGAGAACGACGAACGCCCCCGTACCGACAGGCACAGGGGCGTTCGAGGAGCGACTCAGTCGCGCTCTGCGGTGGCGAGCTCTTCCTCTCCCGCATCCGCCTCGATGACGATCTCGCGCACGACCTGACGGATGCCGAGACCGCTGCGCTGCCCGCCGTCGCGGCTCGCACCGCCCATCATTCCGCCCGGCGTCATCATGCGGGATCCGCCGGCCGCTGCATGGGAACTGCCGACGCTCGCCGCCGTGGCTGCGGATGCCGCAGCACCCGTGCCCATGATCGATGACGGGCTGCCCGTGCTGCCGCCTGCGCCGGAGACAGACCCGCCGCCGGAGGCGTATGCCCCGCCCGCGCCGATGCCGCCGCCGTCCGCGGTTCCGTGCACGCTCCCGACGCTCGCGGCGCCGATCATCGATCCGTCGGCGGTGAGCGTTCCTTCCGCTCCGATGCCGGTGGAGACGACCGCGGTCGGCGTGAAGTGCCAGTCGTCGGCCTTCTGCCCGGCGCTGATCAGATTCGCCTGCGCGGTGTTGCCGAGCCTCGTGGCTCCCGATGCATCGACCACGGCACCCGCGGTCACGGTGGCCGACTTCGCGCCGCCGCCCAGCAGGGTCGAGCTGAGCCTCTCGGTGCTCTTGAACAGCGAGCCGAGCTGCTGCACGAAGCCCACGAGGGACTTCACCGAGCGCACGACCTGCGTGAGGGGACGCACGACCTTGTTCACCAGCTGGTTGACCTTGGTCACGACGCGGGCGATCGCATAGCCGATGCCGAGGCCGAAGGATGCGGCGACGACCGCCATGGCTTCGATCGCGGTGGCGACCACCTGCGAGATCGCATTCTTGACGACGCCCTGCATCTTGGCGACGAGTGACGAGGCGTTGCGCAGTCCGCCGGCCGCGGCGTCTGCCCAGTCGCCGGATGCGGCGATGTGCTTGGCGGTGTCTTGCGCGAATCGCACGTAGGTGCGCACGGTGTCACCGCTGAGGCCGTCGAGATCGGACAGACGCGTCACAAGGGTGTTTCCCGTGTCGCGCAGGGCGCTGCCGGCGTTGGTCCACTGCTGAGCAACGGCGGCGACGTTGGCCTCACTGCCGGCCAGCTGGTCGAGCCAGGTGCTCAGCGGTTTGAGGTACTTCATCACCCAGCCGAGCCCGATGCTCGCCAGGGTTCCGATCGGATCCGCGAGCGCGGCCGCAGCGTTGCCCAGCGTGTCGAGGAAGGCGAGACCTCCTTCGAGCCAGTCGCCGTTGCGCACGGCCTGCGAGAGCGCATGGCCGGAGTCGAGGAGCTTGCTGCCGGAGTAGGGCGAAGCGAAGGAGGAGCCGGATGCGGCGAGGGCGGCGGGAGTGGTCATCACAGGCCCAGCGCATTCTCGAGGTCGCGGAGGGTGGTCACCGTGTCGTCCTCGAACTGCTCCCATTGCGCGGCGGTGCTGCGCAACTCGCCCGCCGTGCGAAGCAGCAGAGACTGATCCGCCCCGAAGAGACCGGTCGCCGCCGCCGACATCGCCATCGAGGGGGGAACGAGGAAGGCGCACAGGATGCCGAAAGCGTTGGAGGCGAGATCGCCTCCCTTCAGCATCGAGATGGCGCCGGTGACGTCATCGGCAAGCGAGGTGACCAGCGCGGCATGCTGCCGGAGCCGATCGAAATCAAGGGCGATGTTCTCGGTCATTCGGGGCTCTTTCGGACGTATCAGGGGGTGTCGGTGGAGCGGAGCTGTTCCGTGATGGGGTCGTCGTCGCCCAGGAGCTCGGAGACGGCGTCGATCGTCGCCGCGTGAGCGTTCTTCTCCGCGGAGACGATCGTGGCGAGGATGTCGGAGGCGAGTCGTTGTGCGCCACGGGCCAGAGCCGTCTCGCCGAGGCGGAGTGTCTGCACGCGGCCGGTGGAGTCGACCTGCACGTAGACATCGCGCGCGGAAGACCAGGCGGCGCCGCGGATCGCGGACACGGTCGCTTCGAAAGCGGGCATCTTGGCGGCGCGGTCAGCGCTCTGCCGGACGTCGCGCTCGATCTGCGCGAGGGATTCTTCGGGGTCCAGAGGCACGCGGTCACGCTAGCGAAGCATCGTGAACGGCAGCGCGAGTTATCCACACCCCGGTAAAGTCACGTCATGGATATGCGTGTCGCCGCTTACGCGATCATCACCGACGATGCCGGACGCATCCTGTTGGCCCACTGGAACGAAGGTCGTCGCAGCGCCTGGACGCTGCCGGGCGGGGGGCTCGAGGAGGGCGAGGATCCCGAGCGTGCAGTGCGACGCGAGGTGCGTGAGGAGACCGGCTACCGAGTGGTCGTCGACGAGCTGCTCGGGATCGACTCGCGTGTGATCCCCGCCACCAAGCGCCTCGCGGAGACCGCATCCGCGCTGCACACGTTGCGCATCGTGTATCGCGCGCACATCACAGGCGGGCGCCTGCGCAACGAGGTGGGGGGATCCACCGACCGTGCCGAGTGGTTCACGCCGGAGGAAGCCGACTCTCTCCGCTGCGTACGGCTGGTCGACATCGGGCGCCGGATGGCTGGATGGGACGCAACGCCGACGCAGCCGTGACCTTCGGCACGTATGATCGCCGGACGTGCAGTGAGGATGATCAGTGGTGCGATGGCGTGTTCTGTCCGCTGCGGCTGTGATGGTCGCGGTTCTCGGGATCGGTGGGTGCGCGGCGAGTGGGCAGGAGTCTCCCGCTCCGACGACCGAGAACACATCCCCCGCTGCACCGCCGAACACACTCGCCGCAGAGGACGTCCAGACCATCGTCGATCGGTGTTCCACGGCACTCGGGACCGACCCGGCCTCCCTGGGCGCTCAGATCGTGGCGGCCCCCCAGCCAGCGGCAGAGGGAGCGCTCTTCTTCGCATCGTCGGACCAGTGCGCAGACATCCCGTCGGCTCTGGGACGAACGGATGTGGCCTCCTTCACGTCGCCGCTGAATTTCATCGAACAGCCGTGTGCGGGCCGCACGGTCGTCTCCTTCTGGGCCCACTACGACGACGACCTGATCTTCGGCAATCCGGTCATCGACGAGGAACTGGGCAGCGGCGCCTGCGTGCGCACCTTCTTCTTCACCTACTCGGACGCGGGAGAGGGCGAGTCCACGTACGCGAGCGAACGCGAGAAGGGCATCCGTGCGGCCTATGACGCCATGCTCGGACGTAGCGGGGAGTGGATCGACCGGTCGGTGACACTCGCCAGCGGCATGACGGTCACGATGACCAGGCCGAATGGCGACGATCGCGTGTCCCTCCTCTTCCTCCGGCTCCCGGATGGCGGACTCAGCGGGACGACATTCATCTACACCGGTCAGCAGACGCTCGAGAAGCTGCTCAGCGGCGCGCTCCCGTCGCTGCGCACGATCGACGCGGGGCGATCCGTATCGGTCGCAACGCTGGAGAAGTCGATCGCCGAGATCCTCGCCGGCTACGCGCCGGATCGTGTGCTCACACACCTCCCCAAACAGGCGCCGGACTCGGCAGGCGATCACCCCGACCACTCGTCCGTCGGAACACTCGTCTCGCGCGCCGTGGATGCGGGCGCTGCGCCGAGCGCGCAGGTGGAGTATGCGGTCGGCTATCCGTCGGCCGAGCGAGCGGCGAACATCACCGGCACGGAACTGGAGCGCAAGGCCTCGCTGTTCGCTGTGTACGCCGCACACGACCCCGTGATCGGTTGTTCTTCGGCGCAGAGCTGCCTCGCGCGTGCGCACTTCGGAGACTGGCTGCAGCGGGAGTATCTGATCCCGAAGGGAGACCCCGCGCTCGGCTGAGCCGGCTGCGGTCGCTCAGAGCTGCTGGGAGATGTCCGCCACGGTCGCGTCGAGCGCCTGAAGGAGCGCGTCTGCGTCGACGAAGAGACTGAATCCATGGGCGCCCGCACCGAGCGCGATGCGGCGTCCGCGGATCGACTCGTCGGCGAAGACGGGCCAGGCTGTCGTGCTGCCGAGGGGAACGATGGTGCCGCGCTCGTAGCCCGTCGCGGCGAGAGCGACATCGGCATCCGGCAGCTTGAGCTTGTTCACGCCGACGAGCTGGCGCAGTTTGGGCCACGCGATGGCCCGGTCGCCCGGGATCAGGGCGAAGAGGAACGTGTCGTCACTGCGCTTGACGACGAGCGTCTTGACGATGTCGACGGCCGATATCCCCAGGAGCTCGGCCGCCTCGGGCAGACTCCGTGCTTCGGGGCGCTCGCGCACCTCCACCGAAAGACCGAGGGCGGATGCGGCTTCCCGCACCCGCCTGGTCGGATCCTCGTTCACGCGTCGGGCGCGCTCAGCGGGTCGTCCGCCACCCACAGCTCGTCGTCGGCGCGCAGCGTCTGCCAGGCGGCGTAGAGCACGCCCGCGGCCGCTGCCACACCGAAGATGAGCGCGATCACGCCGCCGGCGCCGATGCCCCGCTTCTTCGGGGACTCGACGGCGAGACGCTTGGCCAGCTGCTTCGACGCCTTCGCGCCGTACTTGGCCGCCTTCTTCTTGTACGTGGCGGGGTCGAGGTCGATGCCGCGTCCGGCAGCGATGCGCGCACGGGTGTCGCCCGCCGCATCCCATACCGAGAGGGCGCCGCCCACGAGCGCACCCGCGGCCGGAACGACCTTGTCGCTGAGCACGTGCTTCGAGATGTTGACGCCGCGGTCCACGTACGGTGCCGCGTAGCGGTCGTACCCTTCGCGCACCGCGGGCACCACGTGCTCGCGGTTGTAGTTGCCGAGCTGGCGGCCGGCTTCGCGGGCGATGTCCGCCGCTTCACCGACCAGCACCTGCTGCGATTCCCACACCTTGTTGGCGTGGCCCTGGAGCTTCCGGAGCTCCTTCTTACGCTTGCGGCTGAGGCTCATGCGAGATCCCCCTAATCCGTGGGTAGTCGTGAGCCCATCTTGCCAGAGGGATCGGCTCCGAACGGCAGGGCTTGCAGCGAACTCTGAGACAATGACAACATGCCTCAGCACACCGCCGTCGCCACCATTCACACCAACCACGGCGACATCGTCGTCAACCTGTTCGGGGACCACGCACCCCGCACCGTCCAGAACTTCGTCGGCCTCGCCGACGGAACCGGAGAGTGGACCGACCCGTCGACCGGTCAGCCCGGTTCCGGCCCCCTCTACAACGGGGTCATCTTCCACCGCATCATCCCCGGTTTCATGATCCAGGGCGGCGACCCGCTCGGTCAGGGCGTGGGCGGCCCCGGCTACACGTTCAACGACGAGATCCACCCGGAGCTCACCTTCCAGAAGCCCTACCTGCTGGCCATGGCCAACGCCGGTCAGCGCCGCAACGCCATCACGGGAGCCGTGGAGGGCACGAACGGATCGCAGTTCTTCATCACGACCGACCCGACCCCGTGGCTCCAGGGCAAGCACTCGATCTTCGGCGAGGTCGCGGACGACGCGTCGCGTCAGGTCGTCGACGCCATCGCCCAGGTTCCCACCGGAGCCGGCGACCGGCCGGTCGAGCCCGTCGTGATCGAGTCGATCGACATCGCGCAGGTCTGACCACCCGCATCCCGTGACGAGCGAGAGCTTCGCGAACAACCGCGAGAACTTCTGCTACCGGCATCCCGACCGTCAGAGCTTCGTGCTCTGCCAGCGGTGCCTGCGAACCATCTGCCCCGAGTGTCAGACGCAGGCACCGGTCGGGGTGATCTGTCCGGAGTGCATGGCTGAGCAGCGACGTGCCGCGACGCCCGCACAGAAGAAGGCGCAGCGACGATGGGGCCGGTCTGCCCCCGTGGCGCTCGCCGCGGGCGGCGGCCGGCCGATCGTGACGTACACGATCATCGCCCTGTGCGCCGCCATCTTCGTCCTCTCGTTCGGACTCCCGCTCACCCAGTGGCTCGGCTTCAGCGCCCGCTATCTCTACCCCCAGTTCACGGGCGAGTTCCAGCCCTGGCGGCTCCTCACAGCGAGCCTCGTGCACTCCGGCTTCTGGCACGTCGGTCTGAACATGCTCACGTTGTGGATGATCGGACGCATCCTCGAGCCCGTGCTCGGCAGCGCCCGATTCCTCACCCTGTATCTGATCAGCGCACTCGGCGGTTCCGTGCTCGTGGACCTCATCGCCCCCAGCTCGTTCGTGGTGGGCGCATCGGGGGCGATCTTCGGGCTCTTCGGGGCGCTCATGGTCATCGCGCGTCGATTGGGCAACGACATCACCGGCATCATCATCGTGCTGGCGATCAACCTGGTGATCGGGTTCGTGCCCGGCTTCAACATCTCGTGGCAGGCGCACGTCGGTGGCCTGGTCGCCGGAGCGGTCGTCGGGCTGATCTACGTCATGACGCGCGAGCGTCGGCGGCGCGCACTGCAGATCGCGCTGTTGACCGGATGGTCGGTCATCCTCATCGGACTGCTTGCTCTGGCGCCCGCGATCTGGCGATGAGCGGGAGAGTTATCCACAGGTTCATCCACACGTGGGGATGAATCACACGGATGTAATTCTTCGGCACTGAGCCGTCAGCGCCACCGAGTGGTCATGAGGAAGCCGACGAAGGCGATCCCGAACCCGATCACGAGGTTCCAGGCCTCGATGCCCGGAATGGGGAACTGCATCCCGCTGAGGTAGAAGACCAGAACCCACACGAGTCCCACGAGCATGAGACCGATCATGATGGGCTTGAACCACACGGGGTTGGGAGCGGGCTCACCGGCGCCAGCGGGGGTGAGGTCCTCGTCGTTGTCGGAGCGTGCCATGTGCACATTCTAGGGGTCAGGCTTTTGCGTCACCTGCGACGGTTAGACTCCCCTTGTGTCCGACACCCCGCCCGCCGCCACGCGGCGTTCGCGCCGGAGCGCCGCCACGCGGCCGCGCCGGCGGATCAGTGCGCTCGGGGTCATCGGAGAGATCTTCATCACCGTCGGTGTGTTGGCCTTCTTGTACGTCGGTTGGCAGCTGTGGATCGGTGACTGGATCCAGGGCCAGCAGAACAATGCTGCAGGCCAAGCGATCGCTGAGCAGTGGGCGCAGAACTACGACTCGTCGTCACCCTCACCGTCGACGAGCGCGTCGAGCACTCCCGACGCCGAAGCGCCGACGGTGAGCGCCGCAGAGCCGATCGTGCTCCCGGATGCCGGTAGCGGCGAGGTCTTCGGCATCATGCACATCCCGCGCTTCGGTCCCGACTACGCCGTGCAGATCGCGGGTGGCGTCGGTCGCTCGGAGAGCTTGGACCTCGGCGCGATCGGCCACTACTCCAGCACGCAGATGCCGGGCGCTGTCGGTAACTTCGCCGTCGCCGCGCACAGAGGCAGCCACGGTGCACCCTTCATGAATCTGCCCGACCTGCACGTCGGGGACGCCATCGTGATCCAGACGCAGGACGGCTGGTACACGTACCGCTACCGCAGCATGGAGTACGTGACCCCGGACTCCGTCGACGTGCTGCTTCCCGTCCCGCGCGAACAGGGCGTCGAGGCCGACGGGCGCTATCTGACCATGACGACCTGCAGTCCGCGCTACGGGTTCTCGGAGCGTCTCGTGGCCTACGCCGTATTCGAGTCCTTCACGCCGGGAGCCGAGGGCGCGCCGGCATCCCTGAGCGAGGCGGTGACCTGATGTACGCGGCGTTCTGGCGCATCCTTCCCGGCCCCTGGTGGGTGCGACTGCTCATCGTGCTCGTCGTCGCGGCGGCCGTCCTCTACGGTCTGTTCTGGTACGTCTTCCCGTGGATCTCGTCGATCGTCGACCCGCAGGAGTCGACCGTTCAGTGACCGCAGTACGCGTGCTGGTCGTCGACAACCACGACAGTTTCGTTCACACGCTCGTGGGCTACCTGCGTGAGCTCGGAGCCGACACCGTGATGCGCGAGTCGGACGAGATCGACGCGGAGGCGGCACCGGCCGCTCTCGCGGGATTCGACGGAGTCCTCGTCTCACCCGGCCCCGGCGCGCCCGAGGGCGCCGGATCGTCGCTCGCCGTGGTCGTGGCCGCTGCCGAGGCCGGCACGCCGCTTCTGGGAGTCTGTCTCGGCCACCAGGCGCTGGCGGTGGCTTTCGGTGCCCGCGTGGCGCAGGCGCCCGAGCTCATGCACGGGATGACGTCGCCGATCGTTCACGACGGCAGCGGCATCCTCCGGGGTCTTCCCTCCCCCTTCTCCGCCGCCCGGTATCACTCGCTCGCCGTGGAAGCGGAGACGATTCCCGACGTGCTGCGCGTCACCGCCCGCACGCCCGAGGGCACGGTCATGGCGCTCGAACATCGCCAGCTCCCGCTCAGCGGGGTGCAGTTCCACCCGGAGAGCGTGCTGACGGAGTACGGCTACCGGATGCTCGCCACCTGGCTGGCCTCACTCGGCGCGAACGACGCTCCGGCGCGCGCGCTGACGCTCACGCCCCATCGGGGAGCGAGCGTCAGCCCGCGCAGTAAGTGAGGGTGATCTCGGAGCGGATCGGCACTTCACCCGGCGCGAGCGACATCACCCGGACGGTCGGGGTCGTCCCCGTCGCCTTGCAGCCGGGATCGGCGCTCGGTACCACGGTCAGGCCCAGCGCCTCGAGGTCCCGTGTCGCGGCCTCGATCGTGTAACCCGTCACGTCGTTCAGGACGACGCGCCCGCTCGCGACGCGCAGGTTGACGGTCGTTCCGACCGGGATCTCGCTGCCCGCCACCACGTCGCCGGCGGCGGTGCTCGCGCTGAGCACCTCACCGGCGGGTGCCTTGGCATCGTTGACCGGAGTGATGGTGCCGACAGCGAGGCCCGCCGTCGTCAGCGCGTGGCGTGCATCGGTCTCATTGAGGCCGACGATCGTCGGTGCGGCGACGCTCTCCTTACCCGTCGAGACGTAGAGCTTGATGGTCTGACCGACCTGCACGGAGTCGCCCGCGCCAGGTTCGCTGCGCACGACGCTGCCTTCGGCGACCTGATCGTCCGCGACGGGGACGCGATCCGAGAGCAGATCGTGCTCCTCGAGGACGTCGACGGCCTGGTCGTACGTCATCGTCGTCAGGTCCGGCACGATGCGCGCACTATCCGGCACGGCGTCGCCGGGACGGATGGTGACGACCCAGAACAGCACCGAGACCAGCAGCACGGCGAGCACGGCGACGCCGGACCAGATCCACGCGACCGGCGGCCCCGCCTGCGTGCGACGCATCGTCGTGTCGGTCGACAGCTGTCGCAGGGACCGCGCGGTCTCGGCTGCCTGACGCGGATTCGCGCCGTACAGCTCGCTCGTGAGCGCCCCGAGCTGACGCTTGCTCGGCGCCTTGCCGCCCACGGCCGCGGTCAGCGCGGAGCGGAACGAAGCCGCATCCTGGAACCTCTGGAAGGGATCCTTCGCGAGCGCCCGCATCACGAGGGCATCGAGACCGCGGGGGATGCTCTCCGTGTGCTCGCTGGGCGGAACCGGGGTCTCGCTGACGTGCTGGTAGGCGACGGCGACCGGAGTCTCGCCTCGGAAGGGAGGCCGACCGGTGAGCAGCTCGTAGAGAACGACGCCGGTCGAGTAGAGGTCGGCGCGCGCGTCCACCGGCTCGCCCTTGGCCTGCTCGGGAGAGAAGTACGCGGCAGTGCCGATGATGGCGGTCGTCTCGGCGACCGTCGAGGAGGAGTCCGAGACCGCCCGTGCGATCCCGAAGTCCATCACCTTGACCTGGCCCGCGGCTGTGACCATGACGTTGCCGGGCTTGATGTCGCGGTGCACGACGCCGGCGCGGTGGGAGTACTCGAGCGCCTCCAGGATGCCGTCGACGTAGCGCACCGCATCGGCCACGGGCACATCGCCGCCGGCGATGATGTCCTTCAGCAGATCGCCGTTGACGAGCTCCATGACGATGAACGGCACGGGGTGCACCACGCCGTCGGGGGTCGTCTCAGTGTCTTCGCCGGCATCGAACACCCGCACGATGGTCGGGTGCGACATGCGGGAGGCGGCCTGCGCTTCCAGCCGGAAACGCGTACGGAAAGCGGCGTCGTCAGCGAGCTCCCGGCGCAGGATCTTCAGTGCGACCTCGCGGTCGAGGGTCAGGTCGTAGCCGCGGAACACACTCGCCATGCCGCCGCGACCGATGAGCTCATCGATGCGGTAGCGACCGGCGAGTACGCGTGGATCATCTGACACGGCGACTCCCTGGGTGCAACAGATGAAAGCCTAACCGACCCGCCCTGGCAGAATCCGGGGCGAGTCGGCGGCTTGCGCTCAGTTCCCGCCCAGGAGGGGGTTGGTGGGTGTCGGCGACGGCGACGAGGACTGCACGTTGGCCTGGGCCTGCGGTGACGTCTCCGAGTTGCGCGTCGTGCCGTCGCCCGAGCCGGAGCAGGTCACGGTGTAGCTGACGATGAGCGCCTGTCCGGTATTCGTTCCGACCTCGAGGGGGATCGGACGCTGGTTCGGACCTGCGGCGGCCGTGGACTGACCCGTCGAGGTGAAGATGCCGTTGACCGCGGTGAAGTTGTAGCTGACCACGGACCCCGTGCCCGACGGGCAGGTGAAGCCGTCCCAGTTGATCTGCACCGTCGAGCCGGCGGTCACGGTGGAGGCCTTCTGGCCGTTGACCTCGATGCGGGGCTCGGTCGGCGCACCGATCGGAGTCTGGTCCGCGTAGACGGTCAGGGTGAGCTGCGAACCCTCGGGAGCGTTGCCCGTCGGGCTCACGCTGTAGACCAGCCCGACCTGGTCGGGGCTCGGGGCGGGGTTGCCGGGGGTGCACGAAGCCTCGAGTCCGGCCTGCTGCGCGATGCCCGTCGCCTCTTCACACGTCTTGCCCACCAGATCGAGCGCAGCGACATCCACCGTCGACGTGGTCGGAGAGGGAGTGGACGACGGACTCGACGCGGTCGTGCGCGTGTTCGATCCGGTCGGGCCCGGGTCGGAACTCTGGTTGCCGAAGATAGCCCAGAGGGTTCCGCCCAGCACGATCAGCAGCAGGACGATGAGCGCGACGAGCGGCCACGTCCAGGGGCTGCGCTTGCGCGCCGCCGGCTCGGCCACAGGAGAGGCAGCGGTCGAGGCGCTCAGCAGCTGCGTCGCCGCCTGCGTCTCGCCGACCCCGAGCAGCTGTGTCGCGTCGTCCGCGCCCACGGCGCCACCGATAGCGGGAACCGCAACCGTCGCAGCCGTCACGTCGCCCCGGCGCAACGCGCTGGCGGCGCGGGCGACGGCCGCAGCGGATGCCGGACGCTCTTCGGGCTTCTTGGCGATCATCGCCATGACGAGGTTCTGCACAGGAACCGCCACGGTGGGCGGCAGGGGCGGCGGCTGCTCGTTGATCTGCGCCATCGCGATGGCGACCTGCGATTCACCCGTGAAGGGGCGCTTGCCCGCGAGGCACTCGTACGCGACGATGCCCAGCGAGTAGATGTCGGTCGCGGGGGATGCGGGGTGCCCCGACGCCTGCTCGGGCGAGAGGTACTGCACCGTGCCCATGACCTGACCGGTCGCCGTCAGCGGGACCTGGTCGGCGATGCGCGCGATCCCGAAGTCGGTGATCTTCACGCGGCCGTCGGGAGTGATGAGCAGGTTTCCCGGCTTGATGTCTCGGTGCACGAGGCCGGCAGCGTGCGCGGCCTGCAGGGCGGATGCGGTCTGCGCCACGATGTCGAGCGTCTTGTCCGTGGACAGGGACCCCTCGCGCTCGAGGATCGTGGAGAGCGCCTCACCGGGCACGAGCTCCATGACGAGGAACGCGGATCCGTTCTCCTCGCCGTAGTCGAAGACGCTCGCGATCCCCTCGTGGTTCACGAGTGCGGCGTGGCGCGCCTCCGCGCGGAACCGCTCGAGGAACCCGGGGTCCCCCATGTACTCGTCCTTGAGGATCTTGATCGCCACCGTGCGTCCGATGACGTGGTCAGTGGCTTCCCAGACCTCGCCCATACCGCCGATGGCGATGCGCGAATCCAGCTCGTAACGCCCACCGAACGTCGCTCCCTGTGTCGGCCTCATCGTCCCAGCACCGCCTCCATGACCTTCTTTGCAATGGGCGCTGCGATGGAGTTACCGCTGCCCGACTGACCTTGCCCGCCGCCGTTCTCGACGACCACTGCGACCGCGACCTCGGGGTCTTCAGCGGGCGCGAAGCCGGTGAACCAGAGCGTGTACGGGTTGGTCCCGCCGTTCTCCGCCGTCCCCGTCTTACCGCCCACGTCGACTCCGTCTATTCTTGCATTCGACGCCACGCCGTCACTGACATTGGCGACCATGGCGCTCGCCAGTTGGTTCGCGAGATCCTCATCCAGCGCCCGACCGAACTCGGTCGGTTCGAACTTCTGCTGCACCGAGAGATCCGGCCCGATGACCTGGTCGACCATCTGGGGGTTCATGACCACTCCGCCGTTCACGATCCCGGCCGAGACCATGGCCATCTGCAGCGGCGTCGCCCGGACGTCGCCCTGGCCGAACCCGGTGAGGGCCGTCTTGTCGTCGCTGAGCGCGGCGGTGGGATAGACCGACGGCGCGGAGTCCACAGGCGTCGCGAACGAGGTGTTGAAGCCGTACTTCTCCGCCTCGGCGCGGATCGCGTCGTCGCCGAGTTGCACGGCGAGCTCCGCCATCGGGATGTTGCAGCTCAGGCGCAGTGCGTCGGCGACGGTCACCGTCTCACCCGGGCCGCACGCGCCGCCGCCGGCGTTGCTGATGGAGGTCGAGGTGCCCGGAAGCGTGTAGCTGGCGACATTCGGCAGCGTCGACTGGAGGGTCCAGTCACCCGAGGCGAGCGCCGCAGAGGCGACGACCAGCTTGAAGGTGGATCCGGGTGGGTTCATCCTGCCGGAGATGGCGCGGTTCGACATCGGCTGCAGGGCGTTGTTGATGAGGTCGTTGTACGAGGCCTGCACCGCGGCGAGGTCGTGCGAGGCGAGCAGGTTGGTGTCGTAGCCGGGCTTGGAGACCATGGCGAGGATGCGGCCGGTCTTCGGCTCGATCGCCACGACCGCTCCCTGCAGGTCGCCGAGCGCGTCGTATGCGGCCTTCTGCACGTTGGCATCGAGGGAGAGGACGACGTTCGAGCCCTGCGGGGGCTGCCCGGTGAAGATCTGCTCGACGCGAGAGAAGAACTGGCCGCCGCCGGTTCCGGAGAGCTCCCGGTTCATGGCCTGCTCGATGCCGGTTGCCGAGCCCAGCGCCGCGTTGATGTATCCCGTCACGGGCGACCACATGTCCGCGTCGGTGTAGCTGCGCTGCCAGCTGTACACGTCGTCGCTCGGACTCGAGGAGGCGATCGCCGCACCGCTGGCGATGATCGACCCGCGTTGGATCTCGTAGGAGTCGTAGAGTGCGCGCCGGTTCTCGCCGTTCTCGGCCAGCGCCGATGCCTGGAACACCTGGATGACGCTGGTCGAACCGAACAGCACGAGGAACATGGCCAGCATCACGAAGCTGAGCCGGCGGACTTCGCGGGTCATCCGATCACCACCCGGGGCTGATTGCGCACCGCATCCGAGATGCGCAGGATGAGCGCGACGATGATCCAGTTCGCCACGAGGGAGGAACCACCGGCGGCGAGGAAGGGCGTCGTCAGGCCGGTGAGCGGGATGACGCGTGTGACACCGCCGACCATGATGAACACCTGCAGGGCGATCGTGAACGAGAGTCCGGTCGCAAGGAGCTTGCCGAAGTCGTCCTGCCCGGCGACGCCGACGCGGAGTCCTCGGCTCGTGAAGACCATGTAGAGACAGAGGATCGCGAAGACGCCGATGAGTCCGATCTCTTCGCCGAGGCTCGGGAAGATGTAGTCGCTCTGCGCCAGCGGCGTGATCGAGGGCCGGCCCTGTCCGAGGCCCGTGCCGAGAAGACCGCCGTGCGCCAGACCGAAGATCCCCTGTACGAGCTGGTAGCTGCCGCCCGTGCGGTCGATGATCTCGGGGTTGAAGGCGTCGAGCCAGTTTGCGAAGCGCCACCCCACGTACGTCAGCACCTGGGATGCGGCGACGGCGCCCGCGACGGCGAGACCCACGCCGAGCAGTACCCACCCGGTCTTTCCGGTCGCGACGTAGAGCATCGCGACGAACATGCCGAAGATCAGCAGTCCCGTGCCGAGGTCGCGCTGCAGCACGATGATGCCGAGCGAGACGAGCCAGACCACGAGGATGGGGCCGAGATCGCGCGCACGCGGCCACGTGATGCCGAGGAACTTCTTGCCCACGGACGTGAGGCTCTCGCGCGTACGCACCAGATAGCCGGCGAAGAAGATGGCGAGCGCGAGCTTGGCCAGCTCACCCGGCTGGAACGAGAAGAATCCGAGTCTGACCCAGACGTCGGCATTCTGGTTGGTGCCGAGGCCCGGTACGAAGGGGAGGAGCAGGAGGGCGACGCCGATGAAGCCCGAGACGTACGTGTAGCGGAACAGCACGCGGTAGTTCCGCAGGAAAAGCACGACGGCGATCGCCGCGGCGATCGCGATGGCCGCCCACACGATCTGACGCGTGGACGCGGCGGCCCACCCTTCGCTGTCGATCTCGATATCGATGCGGTAGATCATCGCGAGGCCGAGTCCGGTCAGCACGGTCGCGATCGGCACCACGAACGGGTCGGCGTCGTGCGCGACGAAGCGCAGCACGACGTGCAGGGCGAGGGCGAGCAGGCCGAGCCCGCCGGAGTAGTAGAGAAAGCTCGGGTCGATCGCCCCCTTCGCGCCCAGCTGCACGAGTGCGACGGCGGCGCCGTTGATCGCCAGGGCGAACAGCAGCAGCCCGAGCTCGCGGTTGCGCTGCTTCTGCGGCATCCGGATGCGGCGGAGGGCCCGCATCACGGAGGTGTCGGTCGCGGGGGCGTCGGCGGTCATCACTGCCCCTCTGCCGGTCGGAGTCGGTCGACGATCAATTGGGCGTCCGCGAGGGAGCGCGCCGAGATGGTGGATTCCACGCTCTGCCGGTCGAACGGGCTGAGATCGGCCAGAGCGATGTCGGTGTCTTCGTAGACGCTGGAAAGGGAGATCGGTCCGATCCCCTGCTGCACGCCCTGGTAGATCACGACGGAATCGTCGTCGGCGCCCACGTAGTAGCGCGTCTGCGTCCAGCTGTATCCCGCGAACGCGGCGCCGGCGAGGGCGGCGAGAACGAGCAGGAGCCCGACGAGCCAGCCGATGCGGCGGCGACGGGCGCGGCGGCGGTCCTCCTCGATGAGCTCCTCGAGGAACTCCGGGGCCGGCTCGAAGTGGGTGGGTTCGTTCGCCGCCTGCCGGCCGGGGTGCAGCCACGAAGAGCGCCCGGGGCGAGCGGCGGGCACGACGACGCCGGTGGGGTTCGAGGCCGAGCCGACGATGGTGGGCGTTCCCGAGAAGACCGGATGGTGACCGCCGATGTCGACGATGACGACCGTCACGTTGTCGGGAGCCCCCGCATCCAACGCCTGCTTCAGCAGCAGATCCGCGGTGCGGGCGGGCGCCTGCCCCGCGGCGAGGGCCTTCTGCGTGTGGGCGTCGTCGACGACGCCCGACAGGCCGTCGGAGCACAGCAGCCATCGGTCGCCCGGACGCGTCGGCATGATGAACGTGTCGATCTCGGGATCGGGATCCATGTCGCCGAGCACCCGCATGAGCACCGAGCGTCGAGGGTGGTAGCGCGCCTCCTCCGGCGTGATGCGGCCGGAGTCGACGAGACGCTGGACGAACGTGTGGTCCGTCGTGATCTGCGTCATCGCGCCGTCGCGGAACAGATAGATGCGAGAGTCGCCGATGTGGGCGATGACGGCGTAGTCGTCGACCATCAGCAGCGCGCTGACCGTCGTTCCCATGCCGGCGAGGGCGGGACGCACGCGGACCGTGTCGATGATGTCGCCGGCGGTGTCGGTCACGGCCTGCTGCAGGGCGCGCTCGGCGTCCACCGTCGAGGCGAACGGGCGGTCGAGCTGCGCGATGCGGGCGATCGCGAGGCTGGAAGCCACGTCACCGCCGGCGTGGCCGCCCATGCCGTCCGCCACGACGAACAGGTTCGAACCGGCGTATCCGGAGTCCTGATTGTTCGAGCGCACCTTTCCGGTGTGCGAGAGTGCGGCGCTCGAGCCCTGGAAGACCATCTCGACGGATCAGCCCTGGAGCTCGAAGGTCGTCGCGCCGACCTTGATCGGGGCGCCGACCAGCACCGGGACGGGGCTCGCGACGCGCTCGCCGTTGTGCCAGGTGCCGTTGGTGGAGTCGAGGTCCTGGATCATCCACTGGTCGCCCCAGAGCATGAGACGCGCGTGGTGACTGGAGGTGTAGTCGTCGCGGATGACGAGTCCCGACTCGCTCGAGCGACCGATCGTGAGGGGCTCCGTGCCCAGCGGAAGCTCGAGGCCCGCCTTCGGCCCGCTCGTGATGACGATGCGCGAGACCGCATCCGTCGTCGCTTTCTGCCCCTTGGACGACTTGCGCGGCGAGGCCTTCGGGGCGACCGGCGCGGTGGCTGCCGCGGCGGGTGCCGGAGCCGCGGCAGAAGCCTGTTCGGGCATCTTGCGCACGCGTACGCCGAAGAGGTCGGCGCGCAGCGAGTACACGACCGCGAAGACGAAGAACCACAGCAGCAGCAGGAAGCCGATCTGCAGGAGCAGAAGCGGGAGCTCGTTCATCAGGCCTTCCCCCAGCGGTCGATGTCGTCGAGCGAGAAGGCACGCGTCGCATCGTCGTCGACGCGTGCCGCACGACCCCCGGTCGCCTGGGCGACGATGCGGAAGACGATGTCGGTGCGTCCGATGGACACGGTCCCGTCGGGAGGCAGGGGCGCCTCGTCGATCTTTCGACCGTTGAGCTTCGTGCCGTTGGTCGACCCGAGGTCGCGCACCATCGCCCTCTCGCCGTCCCAGAGGATCTCGACGTGCTTGCGGCTCGTGCCCGAGTCGGCGACCGTGATGTCGGCGTCGCTCCCACGGCCGATGACGGTACGGGCGGCGGTGAGCGGATGCCGCTTGCCGGCGATGTCGAGCACGGCGCTCCACGCGACCCGCCCCGCCGCAGTCGACGACTCCACGCGGACCTGACCGGTCGACAGACTCGCGTTGTTGGCCAGCGAGATCGACAGGGGCCCGGCGAACGTGTAGCCCTGCGCGCGGGCGTGCTTGTTCACCAGCGCGTCGAGCTCGTCGGTCAGTGACGGGCCGAGCGCCCGCATCCGCTCGAAGTCCGCCGGCGCCAGCTGCACCGTGAGGGTGTTGGGTGCCAGGATCCGCTCGCGCGAGACGACGGCGGCCTTCGTGTCGAGCTCGCTGCGCAGGGCCGAGGCGATGTCGACCGGCTGGACGCCGCTGCGGAAGGTCTTGGCGAACGCGCCGTTCACGGCGCGCTCGAGACCTCTCTCGAAGCTGTCAAGTAGTCCCACGCGACTCCTCAGGCGGCTGGACGGGTGGCACCATCGTAGTTGTACGGGCTGAACAGGCCATGCAGGACTTCCGCAGGAGGGGTGCGCGGCCGACTTCTCGGGTCATGATCGGGCGTGATACGATCGGCAGGTTGAGTTCGCGCATCTCTGGTGAGCGACTCGCGCGAGTGGCGGAATAGGCAGACGCGCTGGCTTCAGGTGCCAGTGCCCGAAAGGGCGTGGGGGTTCAACTCCCCCCTCGCGCACAGACAGAACCGGTCGGGATTCATCCCGGCCGGTTCTCGCGTTCTGTGGGCTCGTTCGTGCTCACCGGCGGCGCGCTCAAGGGACCCGACCTGTCGCGTTCGGGTGATCCGCGGCACATCTCACGTCTCGTGAACATGTGATGGATGCGGCACCCCGCTGTTCAAAGGACGCCACCTGCTGGCGCAGGCGGCTCAGGAGCGCGGTTCGCGTCCCTCGAACCGCGGTGTCGCCGATCGAGCACGGACGTCGCCGGACGAACGCGCACGTTGCAGCGCTGGACGGGTGCGCGCCCGGCGGGTGGCTCTTCCCCCGGGGTGGCGCTCATGATGCGCTCTGGCGGCAGCGCAGCGGGACCTCGAGTTCGACGACGTCGCCGGTCAGCGGCGGGAGGCCTTCGGCCATCTCGATCCCGTCGCCGACGAGAGCGGCGATCGCTGCGACCAGCGCGGCGGGTACGTCCTCGGCGCGGCTCGCTCGAAGTTCGACCTCGCGGCGGGCGACCGCGTCGCCGTCGCCGTTGATGAAGCGGAGCGTGGCCTGCCAGGCGGCGCCCGCGCGCGATGGTGCGCTCAGGCGCGCACGGATGTAGCCGGTGTCCTCCACGATGTCCCCCTGATGTCGTGAGAGTGCGTTGCTCTTCCTTCCTACACTGCGTACGTTTCGCGCGGCAGCGACGGTACCTGGCAGTGCACTGGGTCTTCGGGCCCGTTTCGTCTCGCTTCGCTCGCGTGGCGACCGGCTCGCGTGGCGGCCGGAGGGATCCGACCGCAGGACGAGGGCATTTCATCCCTACGGATGATGACGGCCCGCATCCGATCGGGTTGTCTGGAAACGTTGCCGCGGATGCGGCGGTGTCCCTCTGGGGGGAGAGCTCGTCATCATGCCGCGTCGGGCGGTCGTGACGGGATCGCCGACACCGCCCCCGCTGCCGCGGTGGGCGCCGCTCGGGTGGCGGCGCCCACCACCCTTCGCGCGCCGCATCCGATACTGGAGGCAGCGACGCGGAGGATGGGCACATGCAGGAGTCAGCGCACACGGCGGAACTCGGTTTCGGTCTCGCGGCCGTGGGACGCCCCGCCTACATCACGAGCGATCGCGAACACGATCTCGGATCCCCCGCCGCGCGCTCCGTCGCGGCGATGGAGAGTCGGGTGCACGCGCTCCTGGACACCGCATGGGCGCTCGGCATCCGCTATCTGGATGCGGCGCGCTCCTATGGCCGTGCCGAGGAGTTCCTCGGCTCCTGGCTCGCCGCGCACCCCGATCGCCGGGCGTCGCTGACGATCGGCTCCAAGTGGGGTTACGAGTACGTCGGGGGCTGGGACCCCGGGGCAGCGCTCCATGAGCGCAAGGAGCACACGCTCGCGATGCTCGACCGGCAGTGGCCCCAGACGCTCGCGGCGCTGGGCGGGCCACCGGATTTCTATCTCATCCACTCGGTCACCCCTGAATCACCGGCGCTCGCCGACGGTGCGCTGCGGGAGCGGATCGGGGAGATCCGCGACACCGGGGTGCGGGTGGGGATCTCCACGAGCGGACCCCGCCAGGCGGAGGTCATCGACCGGGCGCGGAACGAGCACGGCGAGCTCTTCTCCGTCGTGCAGTCCACGTGGAACGTGTTCGAGCCCTCGGCGGGCCCCGCTCTCGCGCGGGCGCACGATGCGGGGTGGACCGTCGTGCTGAAGGAGGTGCTGGCCAACGGCTGGCTGAGTGACTCCCACGCGCCGACGGTGGTGAGGGATGCGGCGCGGACCGCATCCCTCACCGTCGACGAGTACGCCTTCGCGGTGGCTCGTCGTCAGGAGTGGGCCGACATCGTGCTCAGCGGCGCCGCCACCGACGACCAGCTGCGTCGCGGAGCCGAGCGCAGTGACCCGGCCGATCCCCTGCACATGCCGCTCTTCGCGATCGATCCGGAGAGCTACTGGCAGAGGCGATCCGCCCTCGACTGGGCGTGACGGCTATCGCAGGAGAACCTGAGTGTTGCTTATGCGATGACATCGATTTGTCCCCCATATGGGGGACAGGGGTACTCTAGGTGCACGAGCCCTTCACCTCCCCCAATCGAAGGGCTCCACGGCCCCCTCCGCTCCCCCCAGCAGGAGGGGGCCTTTCTCATTCCCCGCGCTCGCGCTGGTAGGCGCGCAGGATGGCGTCGCCACGCGCCGCGTTGCGGCTGAGAAGGGAGCGGCGCAGGGCATCGCCGGTGCGGCGCCCCGCGTCGGATGCGACGTCGATGAACGCCCAGCCCTGCAGATTCCGCTCGAGCGTGAGCGACGTCTCGCGGATGAAACGGCCGAGCACGATGTTGCCGGTGGCCATCGACAGCGTCCGGAAGAAAGCGGTCGACGCCTCGGTGTGGCTGCCCGTTCCGACGGGAGTCGCGAGCATGCGGTCGTATGCGGCGACGAGGACGCTCAGCTGTTCGTCCGAGCAGGTCGGCAGTGCGCCGCGCAGGGCCTCCGCCGTGAAACCGACGATGAACGCGCGGGTGTCCGTGATGAGGCGCTCGGTCGGCACGGTGACACGGGTGAACCGGTTCGCTGAGATCTCCACGAGGCCGATGCGCTCCAGCCGTTGCAGCGCCTCGCGCACCGGTGTGCGCGAGATGCCGAAGCGCTCGGCCAGTTCCACGTCGCGCAAGGACTGTCCGGGGGCGAGCTTTCCGTCGCGGATGGCGCGACCGAGCAGCTCGAAGACCTCGTCTCCGAGCATCCGGCGACGGCGCGGCGGCCGCGATGTCGGGTGGTCGGCCATGGCGGGACCAGTCTACGGCGCGGCCTTCCGAGCGACCGCGGAGTTTTGCCCTGTCGCCGGGGAATATCTGTGGCGATTCGGCGGCGACACAGTAGAGTGATCGCTGTCGCGCTCCGCGCGACGTATCCGGGGGGATCCGTCGACGCCCGGGCCTATGAGCTCTGCTCGGCCCGGGCGTCGAATGGTTAACGGCCCGCGTCGCGCGTGCAACGATTTCGTCACCATCTGCAACTCTTCCCCACTGATCACTCCGCGCCGCTACGGTGGGAGGTCACTGGCGCAGAGGGTGCCGGACGCACAAGAAGGCAAGGCATGAGCACGACGGGTACGGTCAAGTGGTTCAACTCCGAGAAGGGCTTCGGGTTCATCGCTCCCGATGAGGGGGGCGCGGACGTCTTCGCTCACTTCAGCGCGATCGACGGCAACGGATACCGCTCGCTCGAGGAGAACCAGCGGGTCGAGTTCGAGGTCGAGCAGGGCCCGAAGGGTCTGCAGGCAGCGAAGATCCGCGCTCTCTGAGGCGCGAATCGACAAGAGGGACGGGATGCGCGGCATCCCGTCCCTCTTGCGTTCGCGTCAGGTGGTGCCGCGGACGAGTTCCAGACCCGCGCCGGCGAACTGACGCAGCGTCGCCGTCGGCAGGAACGCCCGTGTGAGCGCGAGAGAGATGCGCGTGAGGTCGCTCTCGTCGCGGTAGAGCAGGTACATGGTCTCGTAGCGCGGGTGGAACTTCTCCTTGAAGCGATGCAACGACTGGAAGCCGTAGACGGGCTCCAGCGCCTCGGCGAGCTTGCCGCTCAACTCGGCGATGAGCCCCGCATCCGGCGGGTAGTCGTGCGCGAGCGGCGCTCCCGACAGAGACATGATCTGCGCCCCCTCCTCGGAGAAGGCCTTGGCGGATGAGCCGATGAGGAACTCCATCACAGGCCCGAACCCGCCCTCGCGTCGGCGCATGAGATCCAGCGTCCAGCCGTGGATGCCGCCGCCCGGCGCGTAGACGGGCAGCCACGACAGGAACCCGTCGACATCCCCCGAGGGCGAGATCGCCAGCGCGAGGCGCACCTCCGGGTCGGCGGCCTCGGCCAGTGTGCCGAGGGTGAAGCTCATCTCCGGGAGGCCCTTGTCGCCCACCCAGCTTTCGGAGATCGCGCGCAGCTGTGCGCGGATCCCCCATGGTTCGTCGGCGAGCCGCGTGAGTCGGAACGTCATCTCCTCGCGCCCCGCACGGTTGAAGGAGGTGCGGACGGCGTTCCAGGCCTTGCCGGTGAACTCGAGTCCGGGAAGGTCCACGATCGTGTCGTCGGCCACCACGAGGCTGCGCCAGCTCTCGGGCACCGCGTCACGGGTTCGTTCTCCCGCGCTGAAGAAGCAGGGGATGAGGCCGGCACGCTCCGCCGAGTCGATGAACGCCGACACGGCGGGACCGGCGTCGGCCTCCGGACCGATGGGATCGGCCAGCACGAGCGCGACGGAAGCGCGGCTCTGGAACGCGACGATGCTCTCCGACACCCGGGCGTAGTGGTTGCCCTCCCAGGTCGTCATCCACGACAGTGTCCCCCCGCCGAAGCGGTGCAGCTGGTCGCGCAGCGCGGTCTGATCCGGCGCGGGCGGCTGACCGATGCGGGTGCGCCGGCGCGCGCGGAAAGCGCCGCGCACCCAGACGAGGTAGACGAGAACGAGCAGCCAGAGCACGCCGGTCGCGAGCGAGAGCGAGGGATCTCCCGAGAGGACGTCGGCGGCTTCGGTCCAGCTCGTCAGGGCGATCAGGGCGATGAGGAGAGCGAGCGACAGAAGATTGAGGCCCGTCAGCACGAGCCCGAGGATCCACGCCCACCGACGGCCGCGTCGCAGCCCGTTGGCGATGAGCGCGATCGCCACCACGTCGATCGCCACATCCCAGACCGAGCCCGAGCCGGGCGTGGTCGGTCCGAAGGGCCCGTCGGTCGGGACCATGAAGACGATGATCTCGAGGACCGCGAGGATGGCGAGTCCGAGGAAGGCGACGAGCCGCTGCTCCCGCACGGTCGTGCGCTGCGGGCGCAGCGAGCGGTCCACGAAGAGCACCAGGACTACCGCCAGCAGGTGCTCGATGTCGTCGAGATTCCCCCAGAACAGCATCGTGACGAAGACGTATCCGAGCAGGAGCAACCAGACCCGCATCCGCCACGGCGCGCGAAGGAGCCCTACGGCGGCGGCGATGGCGGCGAACGCGCCGCCGGACGGGCCGACATCCAGTGCGCCCGCCTGCGTGAGTGCCCACTGCCAGCCGGTGAGCGAGAGCGCCCAGACGAGAAGGGCCGCCGCCAGCACCGCGAACAGTTGGCCGATCGCGAAGTAAGCGAGCGCCACGCGGGTGCCGCGGCGGAATTCGAGGTAGGCCATCCCCGCGAAGCTCGCGACCGTGAACAGGTAGAGGCCGGGGTGGCCGACGATGAAGGTGCCGGTGAACGGCGTCCACCAGCGGCCGGCCTCGAGGGCGGGCCAGCCGTAAGCCCACAGCTCCATGCCGGGGTTCCGATGGAAGGGATGCCAGAGGGCACCGGTGACGACCCCGATCACGAGCAGTGCGGCGACCAGGACGAGAGTCGCGGGCACGCGACGAGCGATGCGCATCGCCGTGCGGGGCCTCGGTCGGCTGGCGGCGTCGTCCGTCGTCATGCGCTCACGATAGCGACGCGGAGGGCTCAGGCGTCGGAGTCGACCAGCAGCAGCGCGTGGAGCTCGTCCGCGTTGTCGACCACGGCTTGGGCGCCCTCGGCCTCGTGCGGCCAGCTGAAACCCCACCGCACGAAGATCACGGGGACGCCGTTGGCCGTCGCACCGTCCACATCGTGGTGCCGATCCCCGATGAGTACGGGGCGCGAGGTGTCGACGCCGGCGGCCCGCATCCGGCGCAGAGCCTCGGCGACGATGTCCGCCTTCGTCGCGAGCGTCTTCTCGTCGGGCGTCGCGCCCGTGATGGCCGTCATGTGCTCCGCGAGGTCGAAGTGCAGCATGAGCGCCTGCACCTGGTTCTCGGGCTTGGAGCTCGCCGTGCCCTGGGGAATGCCCGCGGCGGCGAGGTCGTCCACGATCTGCTTGACCCCCGGGTACAGCTTGACGTCGGTGGTGTAGCCGTCGGCCTTGCCCAGCGCGCGATAGAAGGTGACCGCGTCCGTGGCGCTATCCGGGGTCATCCCGGCGTGGTGCTGGAAGGACTCGTACAGGGGAGGTCCGATCCAGTGCACCAGCTCGGCGCGCGTCGGCGCCGGGAGGCCGAAGTGCTCGAGCGTGATCGTGAGGCGGCGCAGGATCCCATCGGATGCGTCGACGAGCGTGCCGTCGACGTCCCAGAGGATGCAGGAGAACGGGGATCCGACGGACATGGCTCCCACGCTATCGTGCGCCGGGCGGCCGATCGTCGCGGCGGGGTTCGCGCCGCTCAGAAGAGCGTCGGCAGTCCGCTGTCGATGCCCTTCATGGCCTCGTAGTCCAGGACGACGCAGTCGATGCCGCGATCGGTCGCGAGGGTGCGCGCCTGCGGCGCGAACGCCTGCGCCGCCAGCACACCGCGCACGGGCCGCAGGTGCGAGTCGCGGTTGAGCAGGTCGAGGTAGCGCGTGAGCTGCTCCACCGCGTCGATCCCCGCTCGCCGCTTGACCTCGACGGCGACGTGCAGCGCGCGCGGCGTCTCGTCCTCCAGGGCGACGACCGTGGCCGCGTCCGGATCGCGCAGCATGAGATCCACCGGACCGATGGCGGTGGGGAACTCGCGGCGCACGAGGGTGAGGTGCTCGCCGATGACCCCCACCTGCTCGGCCAGCAGACGCTGCAGGTCGGCCTCGACGCCGTCCTTCTGCAAGCCCGGGTCGACGCCGAGCTCGTGGCTGGAGTCGTGGATCACCTCGTAGAGGCGCACGAGCAGCGCGTCGCCGGTCTTGGTGTGCGTGACCCGCCACTGCTCGATGACGCCGGCGCTCGCCGCATCCTCGTCGGGCTCCTCGACGGCCAGTGAGCACGGCGGGCTCATCCAGTTCAGGGGCTTGTAGGAGCCGCCGTCGGAGTGCACGAGGAGACTGCCGTCGCCCTTGTGGACGAGGAGGCGAGTCGCGAGGGGCAGATGGGCATTGAGGCGGCCGGTGTAGTCCACGGAGCAGCGGGCGATGACGAGACGCACCCGAAGAGCCTAGTTGCCGCGGAGCCCGTCCTCGACGCTCACAGCAGATCGAACAAGCCGAGCTCGGTCGCCGCGGCACGAGCCAGCAGGAAGCCGATGATGCCGAGGATCCACGATGTGGTCTCGCCGGCGGTGCGCGAGAGCCATGCTGCGAGACGCTCGAGGGGACGCTCGATCAGGTGCGCCGCGACGATCCGCAGACCCAGCAGCACCAGCGCCGGCAGGATCATGACGAGGCAGTATGCGGCGAGGGCTCCCACCTGCACCGGGAGCGCGAGCGGCGACTCGGCCAGCAGCGTCATGCCGATCAGATACGGGAGCATGGTCGCCAGCTCCACGATTCCCGCCGCGATCGCCACGGCGATGACGGTGCGCGCCGGCACCCCGTCGGCGACCAGCCGGTCGCGCCACCGGACGATGCGCCCGGGGCCGGCGTCGGGGCGCTCCCGCATCCGCTTCTCGTTCGCGGGGATCGCGAAGGCGGCGATCAGCAGCGCCGCGCCGACGACCAGGCGCACCACCGCCCCGGCGGTCGAGGAGGAGAAGTCGCCGACCACGTCGATGACGTTCATGAGCCCGAGCAGGAACAGCACGCCGACCGCGAGGTAGAAGAGCGAGATCGTCGAGAGATAGACCAGGTGGCGCCCGACGCGCACCTTGCCCGGCACGATCATGAGCAGCAGGGGGATGACGAGGGTGCCGACGCTCAGCCCGTCGACGAGGGCGAGCACGAACAGGGTGAGCGGCAAGGGGGCGCCGGGAATGAGGTCCACGCTCCGAGTCTTCGGCGGGGACGGCTTGCGCACATCGGGCGAAGGACGCACCCTCGCCCTGGCGCCTCCGTCCTTCGACGGATGCCGCAGACGCATGCCTGTGCTTGCATGAACGCATGGGCGAAGCAGAGGTCTCCCGGCTGCGTGACTGGGTGCGCCGGCACCGGGGGCCCGCCGACGCGCTCATCTACCTGCTGATCGCGCTCGCCGCCGGCGCGCTGGGACTCACGGTGTCTGGTGCCATCGTGCCCAGTGTGTTCGCCGCCGCATCCGCGTGGTGGGCGTTGATCCCCGCGCTCGCCGCCGTGGCGCTCGTGCTCGTGCGTGATCGGTGGCCGATCCCCGCGCTGATCGCCGCGGCGATCGTCATGGCCGTCGACGTCTTCGTGTTCGGCGGGCTGGTTCCCCTCATCGTCGCCGTCGACGTGCTGTACGTCGCCACGCGCGAGGCCGAGCACCGCCGCGGCATCCTCGCGGGGACGGTGACGGTCGTCGCGGTCATGTCGATCGCGGCCGGGTGGATCACCGGCGACGCGCGCGCCGCCTTCCTCGTCGCTCTGCAGCTGGGCGCCCTGGCCGGGTTGGGGTACTGGTACGGCACCGCGGTGGCGCAGTCGCGGGAGCTGGTCGCGCTGCATCGGCAGCAGGCGGAGGACGCGCGACACGAGGGTGCGCGGCAGCGGGATGCGGCGGTGCAGGGCGAACGCGACGCCATGGCGCGCGAGCTGCACGACGTCGTCGCCGGCCATGTTGCGGCGATGGCGATCCGCTCCGAGGCGGCGCTGTCGATGCCGCCGGATCCGGATGCCGATCGCGCCGCACTCCGGGCTGTGCGCGACTCGTCGCGGGAGGCGCACGACACGCTCCGCACGATGATCGCCGTGCTGCGCGACGGCGGCGCGCAGATCGCGGCGCCGGCGGGCGTCGCCTCGATCGACGACCTCGCCGAGGCCGCGCGCCGCTCCGGACTGGAGGTGTCGCTCGAAAACGACCTCGACGCCGATCTCAGCACGCCCGTGGACCAGGCCGTCGCCCGCATCGTGCAGGAGTCGCTGGCGAATTGCGTCCGTCACGCACCCGGAGCCGAGGTGCGCATCCGGCTCGTCGAGGAGGCCGGGGAGGTGTCCGTGCGGGTGGACTCCCGTGGAGCATCCGCGCCGCCCGCTCGGCTCGTCGGGAACGGCTGGGGTCTCGAGCTGCTGCGCGAACGCGCGAAGGCCCTGGGCGGCCGGCTGGATGCCGGACCCCGCGCCGATGGATGGTGCGTCGAGGCCCACATCCCGGCGGCGGTGCCCGGATGAGCGCGCCGCGAGTGCTCCTGGCCGATGACCACGCCGCCATCCGTGAGGGACTGCGGATCATGCTCGTGGCCCACGGCATCGAGGTGGTCGGCGAGGCTGCCGACGGCGCGGTGGCGGTGCGCAACGCGCGGGCCCTGCGGCCGGACGTCGTGCTGATGGACCTGCGGATGCCGGGCATGGACGGCGTGGAGGCGACCCGCCGCATCCGCGAAGACGACACGAGCGACGTGCTCGTGCTGACGAGCTTCGACGAGGACGAGCTGGTGGATGCGGCGCTCGACGCGGGTGCTGTCGGATTCCTGCTGAAGACGGTCTCGGCTGCGGCCCTCGTGGATGCAGTGCACAGCGTCGCCCGCGGCGACGGGGTCCTCGACCCTCGGGTCACTCGGCGGGTGCTGGCGCGCCGCACGCGGCCTGCGGAGCACTCCCCCGCTACCGCGGCGCTCGACGCGCTGACGCCGCGCGAGCGTGAGGTGCTCGCCGCCCTCTCGGAAGGGCGCTCCAACCATCAGATCGCCGCGCTGCTGGAGATCTCCGTTCCGACGGTGAAGACGCACGTGTCGAGTGTGCTGACGAAGCTGGGCGCCGAGAGTCGTTCGCACGCCGTGGCGATCGCCCGGGGTGACGCCGCTCAGTGACCGCGCGGCGCCTTCTCGTCGGATGCGGTGACCAGCGGGCGGGCGGCGCCCGAGAAGAAGCCCGACGCCACGATCAGTCCCACGATGATCAGCAGGGTGTTCAGCAGGCCGATGTGCTCGCTGATGAAGCCGAGGATCGGCGGACCGCACAGGAACGCGACGTAACCGATCGTCGCCGCCGCACTCACCCGCGCCGCCGCGTGCTGGGGGTCGTCGGCGGCGGCCGACATGCCCAGCGGGAAGCCGAGGGATGCGCCCATCCCCCACAGCGCCGCACCGATGAACACCAGCGGCATGTTCGGGGCGAAGATGAACAGCACGAGTCCGACGGCCGCCGTGACGGCGAGCGAGCGCAGCACGACGACGCGGCCGAAGCGATCGACCAGCGGACCGCCGAACACCCGTACGACGGTCATCGCTACGGAGAACACCGTCAGCGCCGCGGGTCCGAGCGCCGGGTCGGCCCCGTGATCGTCGACGACCGCGAGAGAGAGCCAGTCGTTCGCACCGCCCTCGGCGAAGGCCATGCCCAGGATGATGACGCCCAGCGTGTACGTGCGCGGCTCCTTCCATGCGCTCAGCGCGAGACGGATGCGCTCGCTCCATCCCTTCGGGGCATCCTCCGCGTCGACGTCCATCGCGACGTCGCGGACCGGCACATTGGAGGCCGTCACGACGGCCAGGACGGCGATGACGACCGCGACGATCGCCGTGTGCGCCACGACGCTGAACGCGATGGCGGCGGCCGCCGTGCCGAGACCCGCGCCGATGACCGTTCCGAAGCTGAAGAAGGCGTGGAACAGCGGCAGGATCGTCTTGCCGGTCTGCTTCTCGATCGCCGCGCCCTCGACGTTCATCATCACGTCGAGCGAGCCGTTGCCGAATCCGAAGAGTGCGAGACCGGCGAGCACGACGCCGTACATGTGCAGGTAGTCGGTTCCGACCCCGATGAGAACGAGCCCGAGCACGACGAAGCACAGCGCACCGAGCATGCCCCGGCGTGCTCCGAACCGCGCGAGGATCGCGGAGCTGGCCGTGAGGCCGAGGATCGAGGCGACGCCCATCCCCAGCAGCAGCATGCCGACCTGGATGTTGTCGATGCCCAGCGCCGTCTTGATCGCCGGCACGCGGGACGCCCAGGTGGCGATGCTCAGGCCGCTCGCGAGGAAGATGGCGAAGACGGCTGTGCGCCACCGCACGACCTGGGAACGGGACAGCACTGTTTCCATGAGCACACCCTACCGAATCGATTCGATCCGTGTCGTGACGTGGGGGGTTAGCATCGAGGGACCATGAACGCACGCCGTGCCACCATCGCCGACGTCGCACGTCAGGCGGGAGTCGCCGCCTCGACCGCGTCGGTGGTGTTCAGCGGCAAGACCGCGGTCTCCGAGGCGACCCGCTCACGCGTGCTCGCGGCCGCTGCGGAACTCGGCTACGCAGGGCCGGATCCGCGTGCGGCGTCGTTGCGTCTGGGACGCTCGGGCGTCGTCGGTGTCGTCATCGGCGATCGGCTGCGCGCGGCCTTCCGCGATCCCGTCACCACGATCATGCTCGACGGGCTCGCCGAGGGCGTGGCCGAACGCGGCAGCGGTCTGCTCCTCCTCCGCGACGACGAATCGGGGGGAGCAGCCCTCCCCGCAGCCCCGGCTGATGCCTTCGTCCTGATCGGATGCAGCACACGGCTGCGTGACGACCTTGAGGTGCTGCAGCGGCGCGGTGTTCCGGTGGTGGTCGTGGAGGGCGATGCCGGCGAGGGGATCCCCCGCATCCGCCTGGACAATCACGACGCGCAGGCCGTCATCGCTCGGCACGTGCGAGAGCTCGGACACCGTCGCGTCGTGGTGGTCGCCCTTCCCGTCGGCGGCGGACACAGCACGGGATGGTTCGATCCGCAATCGGTCTCGCAGATCACCGTCGACGTCACGCGCGAACGTCTGGAGGGCGCCCTCGACGTGTTCGAGGACGCCCGCGTGTATGCGGCGGGGGCGAGTCTCATCGACGAGGGCTACTCGGCGGGCCGAGCCATCCTCACGGCACCGGGCGAGCGGCCGACGGCGATCCTCGCGCAGAGCGATGTGCTGGCGGCGGGCATCATCCGGGCCGTCCACGACGCTGGGCTGCGCGTGCCCGAAGACGTCAGCGTCACCGGTTTCGACGGCGTCTCGATCGACGGCGTCGCCCCCCTCACGCTGACCACGATGGTGCAGCCCGCGGCGGAGAAGGGGCGCGCCGCCGGTATCGCAGTGTCGGCGATGCTCGAGGGCGTCGTTCCCCCCGACATCCTGCTGACTTCTGTGTTCCGTCCGGGTAATACGACGGGACCGGTTTCGACGGTCCTGGCGCCGGGCGTGTGATCCGCCCCGTAGAATAGAGAGCGACACCCCGATCGCCTGGGTGGTTCCGTCTGCCACGGAGCCCCGACGACCACGAGGAGGCCGCGTTTGCTGGTACTCCTCGCTGCGTTTGCCCTCGTTCCGCTTCTGCTCCCCTGGCTGGTCTCCCGCCTCGGCGCCCGCGCCTTCGCGGTCGCGGCCCTGCTGCCGATCATCGCCTTCGGCCACGCGCTCTGGCTCGCTCCGCAGGTGCTGTCGGGTGGCATTCCCTTCGAGACATACGACTGGATGCCCTCGCTCGGTATCCAGCTCTCGATGCGGATGGACATGCTCAGCTGGGTGCTGACGCTCATCGTGACCGGCGTCGGCGCTCTGGTGATGCTCTACTGCCGCTGGTACTTCGCAGGAAAACGCGAGGGCCTCGGCCAGTTCTCCGCTGTGCTCCTCGCCTTCGCCGGAGCCATGTACGGACTCGTGCTCACCGACGACATCGTCGTGCTGGTCATGCTGTGGGAGATCACGAGCGTGCTCTCGTACCTGCTCATCGGCTTCTACCACGCGCGCGGTGTCAGCCGTCGTGCCGCGCTGCAGGCGCTGCTGGTGACGACGCTCGGCGGACTCGTCATGCTGATCGGCGTCGTGTTGTTCGTCGTGGCGGCGGGCACGACCAGCATCTCCACGATCCTCGCCGAGGCCCCCACCGGTCCCACCGTCAACGCCGCACTCGTCCTTCTTCTGGTCGGCGCGCTGAGCAAGTCCGCGATCTTCCCATTCCATTTCTGGCTCCCCGGCGCCATGGCCGCGCCCACGCCCGTCAGCGCCTATCTGCACGCGGCGGCGATGGTCAAGGCCGGCATCTATCTGATCGCCCGCTTCGCGCCCGTCTACGCGGAGGCTGATCCGTGGCGTCCGATCATCGTGTGCCTCGGCGTGTTCACGATGCTGCTCGGCGGCGTGCAGGCCCTTCGCGAGTCCGACCTCAAGCGCATTCTGGCGTTCGGCACGGTGAGTCAGCTCGGCTTCCTGACGGTCGTGCTCGGCTTCGGCACCAGGGAGGCGGCGCTCGCCGGTCTCGCGCTCCTGCTCAGCCACGCTCTCTTCAAGTCGTCGCTGTTCCTCGTGGTGGGCGTCATCGACCGCCAGCTCTCCACCCGTGACATCAATGAACTCTCCAGAGTGGGGCGGCAAGCGCCCACGCTCGCGACCTTCTCGATCATCGCCGTCGCGTCCATGGCCGGCGTCATCCCCACCATCGGGTTCGTCGCGAAGGAGTCCGCGCTGGCGGCCTTCCTCGACGACGGATCGGTGTGGGCGACGGTCGCACTCATCGGCATCCTCATCGGTTCGGCGCTGACGGCGGCGTACGGCATCCGCTTCGTCTGGGGCGCGTTCTGGACGAAGAAGGATGCGGCGGGCGCACCGCGCGAGCGCACCGAGTGGCCCGACCCGCCCGTCGGCTTCCTCGCGGCGCCGGTCATCCTCTCCGGCCTCACGCTCGTGTCGGGGCTCGCCGCACCCTGGATCGACACCGCGTTCGCGCGATACGCCGAGCTCGCCCCGGCGGCCGGCGAGAAGGCCACGCATCTCGCACTCTGGCACGGCCTCGAGCCCGCGCTGTTCCTCTCGCTCGGCACGCTCGCGGTGGGCGCATTCCTGTTCTGGTTCGCTCTGAAGGTGCGGTGGGCCGAGCGGCGCAGGATTCTCCCGTTCACCGCCGCCGACGCCTACAACGCGGTCCTGCGTCTCATCGCCCGCATCTCGGTGTGGACGACGACGCTCACGCAGCGCGGCTCGCTGCCGGTCTACGTGGGAACGATCTTCCTCGTTTTCGTCGTCTCGCAGGGTGTCACCCTGTTGGCGACGCCGGAGTGGCGCGCGCAGCTGGATGCCTGGCAGTCGCCGACCCAGGTGTTCGTCGCCCCGATCATGATCGTCGCGGGCATCATCGCGGTGCGTGCCCGCAAGCGCTACACGGGCGTCGTGCTCGTCTCGGTCACGGGCCTGGGCATGGTCGTGCTCTTCGCCACGAGCGGCGCCCCCGATCTGGCTCTGACGCAGATCCTCATCGAGACCGTCACGCTCGTCGCGTTCGCGCTCGTGCTGCGGCGCATCCCGGCCCGGATGGGCGACCACAACGCGTCGGTCGCTCCGCTCGCGCGAGCCGTGCTCGCCGGAGCCGTCGGCCTCACGATGGCTCTCGTCGCGATCGTCGCGACCTCCGCGCGCGTCGAGACGCCGATCTCGCTCGCTTTCCCGGAACTCGCCTACGAAATCGGCCACGGGCGCAACGTCGTCAACGTCGCCCTCGTGGACCTTCGCGGCTGGGACACGATGGGCGAGCTGTCGGTGCTCATCCTCGCGGCCACCGGCGTCGCCTCACTCGTGTTCGTCACCCACCGCTCCGACACCCTCTCGGACTTCACCAAACCGCTTCCCCGCCTTCCCCGCCGTCGTCCGCTGCTCGAGACGTCGGAGGGCCTGCGCCCCCAGGGCGCGGGCGAGAGCGGTCGTCGCGCCTGGCTCGTGGGAGGCGCGAAGGTCAAGCCGGAGAACCGCTCGATCCTGCTCGAAGTCGTCGTGCGGATCCTGTTCCACTCGATCATCATCGTTTCGCTGTACGTGCTGTTCGCCGGTCACAACCTTCCCGGCGGCGGGTTCGCGGGCGGTCTCATCGCCGGTATGGCGCTCGTCATGCGTTACGTCGCCGGCGGCCGCTACGAGCTCGGCGCCGCGGCACCGACGGATGCGGGGCGCCTGCTGGGCGTGGGCATGCTGCTCGCCGTCGGAACCGCCGTCGTGCCGCTGTTCTTCGGCGTCGACCCCCTGACCAGCACCTGGTTCGACGTGACGATCCCCGTGCTCGGCCACGTGGAGTTCGTGACGTCGACGATCTTCGACATCGGCGTGTACCTCGTCGTCATCGGGCTCGTGCTCGACGTGCTCCGCAGCCTCGGCGCCGAGGTCGACCGCCAGAAGCTCCAGCTGGAGCAGCAGGGGGCGGGAACCCGATGAGCGTCTCCGTCGTCCTGATCGCCGTGATGGCCGTGCTCTTCGCGTGCGGCGTGTACGCGATGCTCGAGCGGAGCCTCACCCGGGTGCTGATCGGTTTCCTGCTGCTCGGCAACGCCGCGAACCTGCTGCTGCTCATCGTGATGGGCTTCCCCGGAACGGCGCCCTTCTTTGCGAAAGGCGCCGACTCGGCGGAGTTCTCCGACCCTCTCCCCCAGGCGCTGACGCTGACGGCGATCGTGATCACCTTCGCGGTCTCGGCGTTCCTGCTCGCGCTCATCTACCGCTCCTGGCAGCTGGGTCAGGCCGACACCGTCGAGGACGACGTCGAGGACATCGCGCTGCGCGGCCGTGCGGTCGAAGACGAAGAGGCCATGGAGGACGAGATCACCGCCGACGACGCGACGACGGACTTCGTGGATGCGGCGAGCGTTCCCATCACGGTGCTCGGCAGCCTGGACGTGCCCGGCATCCGCGACGACGCGCCGACTGATCGACCGACCACGAGGCGCACCGATGACGAGGAGGGTGAGCGATGAACGCACTGGTTCCGCTTCTGGTCACCCTGCCACTCATCGGCGCAGCCATTGCGCTCGTGTTCGGCAGGCGCCGGCGCGTGCAGGTTGCCGTCTCGATCACGACCCTCACGGCGGTGCTCGCCATCGCGGCGGTGCTGCTCGTGGTCGTCGACTCGGGCCAGCCCCTCGCCGTTGCTGTGGGCGGCTGGCCGATCCCCTTCGGCATCGTGCTCTACGTCGACCGGCTGGCGGCGCTGCTGGTCGTGGTCTCGAGCGTCGTGCTGCTCGCCGTCCTTCTCTTCTCGGTAGGGCAAGGCGCCGCCGACGGTGACGAGGAGACCCCGGTCTCGATCTTCCACCCGTCGTACCTCATCCTCGCGGCGGGCATCTTCAACGCGTTCATCGCGGGCGACCTCTTCAACCTCTACGTGGGCTTCGAGATCCTGCTCGTCGCGTCCTACGTGCTGATCACCCTCGGCGGCACCGAGTCCCGCATCCGTGCCGGCATCGTCTACATCGTCGTCTCGCTCGTCTCCTCGATCCTCTTCCTCGCCTCGATCGCCATGATCTACGGCGCCCTCGGCACCGTGAACATGGCGCAGATCGCGGAGCGGATGGGGGAGTTGCCGCAGCACGTGCAGCTCACGCTGCACCTCATGCTGCTGCTCGCCTTCAGTATCAAGGCGGCCGTCTTCCCGCTGTCGTTCTGGCTGCCGGACTCCTACCCCACCGCACCCGCGCCGGTCACGGCCGTCTTCGCGGGCCTGCTGACCAAGGTCGGCGTCTACGCCCTCATCCGCACCGAGACGCAGCTCTTCCCCGACAGCAACGTGAACGTGCTGCTGCTGATCGTCGCCCTCGCCACAATGATCGTCGGTGTGCTCGGTGCGGTCGCCCAGGCCGAGCTCAAACGAATCCTCTCCTTCACCCTCGTGAGCCACGTGGGCTACATGGTGTTCGGGCTCGCGATCGCGACCCCCGCGGCGATCGGCGCGACGATCTACTACATGGTCCACCACATCGTGGTGCAGACGACTCTGTTCCTCGCCGTCGGACTCATCGAGCGTCGCGCAGGCAGCACCTCCATCCTCAAGCTCAAGGGGCTCATGCGCGCAGCCCCCGTGATCGCGGTGCTGTACTTCATCCCCGCCGTGAACCTCGGCGGGCTCCCCCCGTTCTCGGGCTTCATAGGCAAGTACGGACTCTTCGACGCCGCAGCCCAGGTCGGCACGCCGCTCATGATCGTTCTGATCGTGGCCGGTATCGTCACCTCGCTGCTCACGCTCTATGCGCTCATGCGTGCCTGGAACCTCGGCTTCTGGCGCGAGGACGACACGGAGGAGCCCGAGGTCGAGGCTCGCGTCGAGTACCTCGGCAACGCCCCGGCCGCCGGCATCCAGACCGAACGCCGCGTCATCCCCCGTGTCATGACTGCGGCCACCGCGGGCATGGTGGCCGTCACGGTGGCCCTCACGGTGTTCGCCGGGCCCCTCTACGACATGTGCACCCGCATCGGCGACGCGCTGCTGCAGCCCGTGCAGCTCGTGCAGCTGGAGACGCAGTCCGGGGAGGTCGATCAGTGATCCGACACCTCCGCGGCCCCAAGGGACTCATCGCCCAGACCTGGCGGCAACTGCCGTTCTTCCTGTGGCTCGTCGCCCTGTGGATGCTGCTGTGGGGTCAGTTCACGGTCATCGCGTTCCTGACCGGACTCGTGGCGGCGATCCTCGTGACCCGCGTCTTCCGGCTGCCGCCGGTGGAGCTGTCCGGCCGCGTCAACCTCTGGTACGGCCTGGTCTTCGTGCTTGCCTTCCTCGGCGCGCTCGTCAAGGGCTCGCTGCTCGTGGCCTGGCAGGTCGTGAATCCCCGACGCTATCCCGGGGGCGCCGTCATCGCCGTGCCCCTCGCCACGAACGATGAGCTGATCCTCGCGCACACCGCCGTCACCGCATCCCTCATCCCGGGATCGCTCGTGATCGACATCGACCGCGACGAGAGCATCCTGTACCTGCACGTCATCGGCGTGAACTCGGACGCGGACGTCGAGGCGCAGCGTCGTCACGTGCAGCGGTGGGAGCGGCGGATCGTGCGCGCGGTCGGCTCGCGCGCACAGCTCGCGCAGGTGACGCCGGCCCGCACGGGCGAGGCCCAGGCGAAGGAGGCCAGCGGATGAACCCACTGCTCGTGGCGATCTACATCGTCTTCGCCGTGGCCGCCCTGCTCACGCTCTGGCGCGTCATCACGGGGCCCTCGATCCTCGACCGGGCGGTCGCCAGCGACGTGCTGCTGACAGAGGTCATGTGCGTGCTGGGCGCCGAGATGGCGATCAACCACCACACCCGCACGCTGCCCGTGTTGTTGGTGATCGCCGCGATCGGCGTGTTCGGATCGATCTCGATCGCGCGGTTCGTCGCGAGGAAGGATGCGAACCAGCGATGATCGCGCACGTCCAGGCGGATGCGGGGTTCCCGATCGATGCCGTCCTCGACACCACAGCTCTCGTGCTGATCCTCATCGGCGCGCTCCTGTGCCTGACGGCGGCGATCGGCCTGCTGCGCTTCCACGACGTCCCCACGCGCCTGCACGCCGCGACCAAGCCTCAGGTGCTCGGCTTCCTGCTCATCTGCCTCGCGATCGCCCTGTCGGTTCGCAGTTGGGCCGCCGTGGCCTTCCTCATCCCGATCGCCCTCATCCAGCTCGCGACCGCGCCGCTGTCGGCGCATATGGTGGGGCGGCAGGCCTACCGCAACCGCACGCTGGACGAAGAGGCCATGTACGTCGACGAGCTGCGCGACAAGGATCCCGACCCGCGCTGACCTGCTCGTGCTACGCCGTAGCCGGCTCCGACTCCCCCGCCACGATCTCATCGGCGTTCACGGCGATCCACTCCAGCAGCGGCAGCATCCGCGCCATGAGCTCACGACCTCGGTCGGTGAGGTGGTACTCGACGTGCGGCGGCACGGTCGGGAACGACTCCCGCTCGACGAAGCGGTCTGCGGTGAGCTGGCGCAGGGTCGAGGCGAGCATCTTCTCGCTGATGCCGTCGACGGCGCGGCGCAGCTCGCTCCAGCGAAGGGTGCCGCCCACGAGCGCCGACAGCACGAGCACCCCCCAGCGGCTCATGACGTGATCGAGAACGGTCCGCGTCGGGCACGCGTGGGTGAACAATCCCTCCGGGAGGGCCTGCAAATTCACATAACTCACCATGACGTCGGTACCTTACTCCGAAGTGGGTACCTGACAAAAGGAATGTTTCAGGCGGAAGGTGGGCTTACCCCCACGTACCGGATCGAAAGGACACTCCCATGACCATTCTCGTCACCGCCGCCAGCGGACACCTCGGCCGTCTCATCGTCGAAAGCCTGCTCGAGCGCGGCGTCGCCGCATCCGACATCGTCGCGGGCGCGCGCAGTCTCGACAAGGTCGCCGACCTCGCCGATCGCGGGGTGGGCACCGCCGTCGTGGACTACGACGCTCCGGAGACCCTCGACGCGGCCTTCGCCGGGGTCGACCGCGTCGTGCTCGTCTCGGGCTCCGAGGTTGGCAAGCGCTTGCCCCAGCACCAGGCGGTCATCGACGCCGCCGTCGCCGCGAAGGTCGGCGGGCTGGTCTACACGAGCATCTACCACGCGACCACGAGCCCGCTGCCCCTGGCAGCCGAGCACGTCGCCACCGAGGAGGCGCTCGCCGCATCCGGCCTGCGCTACACAATCCTCCGCAACAACTGGTACATCGAGAACTACGCGCAGGATGTGGCCCGCGCCGCCGAGTCCGGCGTGATCGCCGCTGCGGTCGCCGATGGGAAGGTGGCAGGAGCCGCCCGCGCCGACTTCGCCGAGGCGGCGGCCATCGTGGTGACGGACGACGCGTACCTCGGACGCGTGCTCGAGCTCGCGGGTGATGTCGCATTCGGCTACGCGGACATCGCTGCGGCCGCCGCCGAGATCCACGGGCGCGACGTGACGTATGTGGCGCTGTCGGAGGAGCACCTGCTGGAGACCCTGCGCGGCGCAGGCCTCGATGAGGGCACGGCCGGCTTCGTCGCCGCGCTGGATGCGGGAATCGCCGCCGGTGCGCTGGACTCCGAGGACCACACGCTGTCGCAGCTCATCGGGCGTCCCACCACGCCGCTCGTCGAGGGGCTGCGCGCAGCGCTCTGACCCGGACATGACGAAGGGGCACCCGCATCGCGCGGGTGCCCCTTCGTCATGAGGGCTCTCAGTACCAGTTGGTCGCCTGCGAGTGGCCCCACGCCGCGCACGGCGTGCCATATGCGCGGTCGATGTAGTCGAGCCCCCACCGGATCTGCGTGATCGCGGAGGTCTGCCAGTCGTCACCGGCCGAAGCCATCTTGGAGCCGGGCAGGGCCTGCGGGATGCCGGTCGCGCCGCTGCCGTCGTTGTACGCCTGGTAGTTCCAGCTCGACTCACGCTGCCACAGGGATTCGAGGCACGAGAACTGGTCGTCGCCCCAGCCGTAGTTCTCGGCCGCCATCGTGCGGGCCGCTGCGCGAGCGCCGTCCGGCGTGTTCGCCTGCGCGAGCGCGGCGGCTGCCGCCGCGGCTGCCGCCTGCTGCTCGGCGGCGACCTGGGCGTCGTACGCGGTGCGCTCCGCGGTGACGCGAGCGGTCGCATCGCGCAGCACGGTGATGGACGCTTCGGCCACCGCATCCGAGAGCTCGGTGGACGAGCTCAATCGGGCGATCTCCTTGTCGAGCGTCGTGGTGTCGGCCTTCCCCGCCGCGGAGGCGGAGACCGAGCGGGCCAGCGTGAGGTAGAGCGACGCGTCGAGGTCGATCGTGCGGGGCGCAGGATCGGCGGGAGGCGTGGAGGCCGACGGGGTCGGCGTGGGCGCCTCGTCGTCGGAGGCTGCGAACGCCGCCGTGGGAACGAGGAGGGGGACGGCCACCACGAGGGCGGCAGCGCTCAACAGGGCGCGACGAAAGCGGGGCATAGGGCTCCAGGGTCGAGCGGCCTGCCTGACGCGGGGCACGGAGAACGCGCGGGCGCGAGTGACGTCGGGGACGATCACGCGCTGCGCCAGCAGGGTGGACAGGCCCCGTCGTCGGGGCTGCCGCCGCACGAGTTCGGGCTCGCGGGCGACCTGGACACCGTAGGGGGGCTTTCTGGACGAACCGTGGCAGGACCCTGGGCGTGCGGTGTATGCGCCCGCATCCGTCCCCGCCGCCGACCACGCCCCGCGAGACTGCATCTCGCGCACGAGATCACGGTCATTACCCGTGATCTCGTGCCGGAAATGCAGTCTCGCGGTCTGGCGGAGGGGATCGCGAGGGATGCGGCGCGCTAGCCGATCAGGGAGGGGGCGAGGTCGCGGAGGGTGCGCTTGTGCGTCATCCGCGTGACGCCGAGGGCCGCGAGCACCAGGGCGCCCAGCATCCAGGTGACCAGTACCGTGATGTCGCTGCCGATCCTGGCGATATCTCCGCCGTACATGAGCTGTCTCATCGCATCGACGACGAAGCCCATCGGCAGCACATGATGAAGTCCCGTCAGCGGTGCCGGCAGGGTCTGCCACGGGAACGTGCCGCCCGCCGTCACGAGCTGCAGCACCATGAGCACGAGACCCAGGAACTGGCCGACCGATCCGAACCACACGTTCAGTGCGAGGATGATGGCCGCGTACGTCAGCGAGGCGAGCACCATGATGCCGAGCGTCGCGAGGGGATTCGCGAACGTGAAGCCGAGCGCGAGCGACAGGACGCCGAACAGCGCGATCATCTGGATGCCGCCCAGAAGTCCCGGCGTCAGCCAGCCGGCCAGGGTGATGCGGACGGGGGAGTGCAGCGCCGTGACCGCGCGGCGCGAGATGGGCTTCACGATGAGGAAGAGCGCGTAGATGCCGATCCAACCCGCGAGCGAGGCGAAGAAGGGGGCGAGGCCTGCGCCGTAGTCGGCCGCCGCGGCCACCTTGCTCGATTCCACATCCACCGGGTCGGCGATCGTGTCGGCCTGCTGCTCGCGCAGCGCCGCGTCGGAGTCGGGGATCTTCGCGACGCCGTCGGCGAGTCCGCTCGAGAGCTGATCAGCGCCGTCATCCAGCTGGGACAGACCAGAGGTGAGTGTGCCGGTGCCGTCGCGCAGTGCCGCAGCCCCGTTGGCCGCGGACGCCGCCCCGTCCGCGAGCTGTGCGGAGCCGCTCGCGAGACTCGCCGCGCCCTGCGACACCTGTGCGGCGCCGGCGTTCAGCCGGTCGATCTGGCTCACCGCCGACTGAACCCGGTCGTTCGCGGACGACACGTCGCCGCCGAGGGTGTCGAGGCGCGCGAGCACGGCATTGATCTCGTCGGGGGTGAGCCCGCGCGCGGCGAGCTCGTCGGCGATCGCGGAGCGGATGGCGGGCAGATCGTTCACCAGGCCCTGCGATGCGGTGGCTGCGCGGTCGGCGTAGCCGTCGAGCGTGGCCGTGCCCGCCGCCACCTGGCTCGCGCCGTCGGCGAGCTGCGACGCTCCGCCGGCCAGCTGCGAGGCGCCGGAGGAGAGCTGGGCCGTCCCGTCCGCGAGCTGCGATGCGCCGTCCCCGAGCTTCTGGGATCCGGCCAGAGCGGATGCCGCCCCGTCGGCGAGCTGGGAGGCGCCGTCTGCCGCGGTGACGAGATTGCCGCGGATGTCGCTGATCGCCGTCAGGAGGCGGTTCGCGGCCTGGGTGCCGACCAGCTTCGCCACCGAGGCGCGGATCTTCTCGATCGCCTGGGATCCGATCGTGGAGGCGAGGTAGTTGTTCGCGTCGTTGGTCGACAGCTCGAGCCCTGCCTGTCGCGGCGAGGTCCCGGCGGCCGACTGGAGGGCGTCGGAGAAGTCGGCGGGGATCGTGACGGTGAAGTCCACCGCCCCGTGCTTCAGCGCGTCCTGGGCGCCGTCGGCGCTCATCCGCTGCCAGTCGAACGTGCCGTCCTTCACGAGGTTGTCGGCGACCTGGTCGCCGTAGTTCGTGGTCTGGCCGTTCTCGGTCACACCTGCATCCAGGACGACGAGGCCCACCGGTACCTGGTCGAGGCGGCCGTACGGATCCTGGTTGGCCCACAGGTACAGGCCGCCGTAGAGCACGGGCACGCACATGAGGGCGATCAGGGCGATGACCGACATCTTCGTGGACGTCAGTCGGCGCAGTTCCGCCGTGATCATCGCGGGAACCTTCATCGCGCCACCTCCGTCTCATCCATCTCGGCTCGTGCGGCTCGGCCTGCGAGCACCGCCCCGGCCGCCTGGCCGGCGATCACCAGCACCGCGAGCCCGCGGCCGGCGAACTCCTCCGCCAGCTCCCACCACACGTGCGGATCGCCCCCGTGTCGGTCGGGGGAGACGAGCACGAGCGCCTCCACATCCGGGCGCAGCACGCTGAGCTCCAGCAGGATGCGCAGCCGGTCCGCGGGGGCGACGTCGGCGATGGGGGTGCGCGAGATCTCCAGCAGCGCCGCCTCGGTGAGCCACGCCTTGGTCGCGATCGGGTTCGACGGGCGCCCCGCGAACATGAGCTCTTCGGAGACGACGGTGAACACCGTGACGTTGGGAGCGGGATCCGACACGTCGGGCGCGTCGACGAGCGCCACTCTGCGACGTACCGCGGAGTTGTCCTCCGCGCCGCCGATCAGCACCACGCCGGTGTCGGGCCGCATCCGCCCGCTCGCGATGAGTCCGAGCACCGTGGGGCGCTGCTCGGTCTCGGCTGTGGCGAGTCGCGCGCTGCCGCTCTCGTAAGCGAGGGACACGGGCGCGAGGGCCTGGCCGCCACGCCCCTTGCTGACGGTGATCGCCTCGACGCGCATCACTCCTCCTCCGCCAGCTCGGGGTGAGCCTCGAGCAGAACGTCCGTCTCGCGCCAGGAGAGTCCAGCGATACTGAGCACGGTACGCACCGCGAGCCCGCGCGCGTGCGAACTCGCCGCGTCGATGCGGGTGATCACCATGCGCGCCGCTTCCTCGATGAGTCGCGCGAGCGTCGCCGGAGTCAGGTCGGTGCGCAGCGTGCCGGCATCCTGTCCTTCGCGCACGATCGCCATCAGGCGGCGCCGGACGGGGGCGAGGATGTAGGCGGTCTGCTCGATGTGCGCGTCGTCGAGGGCGAGGGATGCGGCGACCTGCACCTGTGCGGCCTCGTCCCAGAGGCGCGCCGCGAGGCGGGCCAGGGCGAGGGGCGCCGGCTCGTCGGTGACGGTCTCGGCGGCCAAAGTGTTGAAGCGCTCGGCGCCGGAACGCACGAGCTCGGCCACGAGCGCGCCGCGGTCGGGGAAGTGGCCGTACACGGCGCGGCGGCTGACGCCCGCCGCCTCGGCGATCGAGGCGATGGACGCGTGCGGGTCGCGCGCGATCAGAGAAGTGGCGGCCGCGACGAGCGCAGCGCGGTTGCGCAGGGCGTCAGGGCGCGACGAAACAGCGGTGGGCATGACGAGGAGTCTACGCCCGAAATTGCACAGTGGTGTGCAATTTGTCCGTTCAGTCGGTTCCGGAGTCGAAGGCGGCTGCCTCGTTGACCGCATCCGTCGCCTCGGCGAGATCCTCGCGCTCGGCGTCGTAGGGCTCGGCGTGCTCGACGATCTCCTCCGCGGCACCGCGGCGCAGCTCGCCCATCAGCGCGCCGGTCGCGCCGCCGATGAGTCCCAGACCCGCGTACTGCTCGAGCCGCGCGCGCGAGTCCTGGATGTCGAGGTTGCGCATGGTGAGCTGTCCGATGCGGTCGGTCGGCCCGAACGCCGCGTCGCCCACACGCTCCATCGACAGCTTCTCCGGCCCGTAGGACATGTGGGGAGCGGTCGTGTCGAGCACCGAGTAGTCCTCGCCGCGTCGCAGACGCAGGGTCACCTCGCCCGTGATGGAGGATCCGACCCACTTCTGGATCGACTCGCGCAGCATGAGCGACTGCGGCTCCAGCCAGCGCCCCTCGTACATGAGGCGGCCGAGGCGGCGGCCCTGCTCGTGGTAGGTGGCGAGGGTGTCCTCGTTGAGGATGGCGTTGACCAGACGCTCGTAGGCGATGAACAGCAGCGCCATGCCGGGAGCCTCGTAGATGCCGCGGGACTTCGCCTCGATGATGCGGTTCTCGATCTGGTCGCTCATGCCCAGCCCGTGACGTCCGCCGATGCGGTTCGCCTCGAACACGAGCTCGACGGGGTCGGTGTATTCGACGCCGTTGAGGGCGACGGGGCGGCCGCGCTCGAAGGTGACCGTCACGTCCTCGGTGGCGATTTCGACGGCCGGGTCCCAGAACCGCACGCCCATGATCGGCTCCACGGTCTCCAGCGACACGTCGAGGTGCTCGAGCGTCTTGGCCTCGTGGGTCGCGCCCCAGATGTTCGCGTCGGTCGAGTAGGCCTTCTCGGCGCTGTCACGGTACGGGAAGTCATGCGCGACGAGCCACTCGCTCATCTCCTTGCGGCCGCCGAGCTCGGTGACGAAGTCCGCATCCAGCCACGGCTTGTAGATGCGCAGCGCCGGGTTGGCGAGCAGACCGTAGCGGTAGAACCGCTCGATGTCGTTGCCCTTGTAGGTGGAGCCGTCGCCCCAGATGTCGACGCCGTCCTCCTTCATGGCGCGCACGAGGAGGGTTCCCGTCACCGCGCGGCCGAGGGGCGTCGTGTTGAAGTAGGTGCGTCCGGCGCTGCGGATGTGGAAGGCGCCGCAGGCGAGGGCAACGAACCCCTCTTCGACCAGCGCGGTCTTGCAGTCGACGAGGCGCGAGACCTCGGCGCCGTACTGCAGCGCGCGGCCGGGGATCGAGGCGATGTCGTCCTCGTCGGGCTGGCCGAGATCACCCGTGTAGGTGCAGGGGACGGCGCCCTTGTCGCGCATCCAGGCGACGGCGACGGAGGTGTCGAGGCCCCCGGAGAACGCGATGCCGACGCGCTCGCCGACGGGCAGGGACTGCAGGACCTTGGACATGCCCTCGATTCTACTGAGCCGACGGATGCGGCCCGTGCCGTCCGGTGCTGTGGACAACTCGCCTGCCGCCGTGGCGAGGGGAAGACTGGGCGGCGAAGATCAGGGGGAGCACATGTCGTTCGATATCGCCGTGTTCGATCCCGCGGGTGCGCCGCGGGATGTGCACCGGTTGCAGGAGTGGTTCGACGCGCAGATCGGGACCGCACCCGCCGCATCCATCGCCGCCTGGGAACGCGAGATGCGTCAGAGCTTCCGCGGCTACGAGGACGCGCCGGAGGAGTTGCCTCCCGGCGGTCGTTACGCCGACTACGGACCGGCAGGGCAGACGGCGACGCTGCACTGCGCCTGGGATGCGGCCGATCAGCTCGAACCGCTCGTCTGGGCGACGGCGGCGCGCCACTCGCTGGCCGTCTGGGCGTACAGCACCGCAGCCGACCGGGTGTGGTGGCCGCCGACCGAGAGCTTCGAGGACGCGCCGCATCCGGGACTCGTCCTGCGCACCGAGACGCTCGGCACGCACGAGGAGCCGTCGGACGCGCTCATCGCCGCCGCCGTGAGCTGGATCGACGACGTCAACGGCCCCGGCTACGTCATCCTCGAATCGTCATCCGACGACTATGCGCAGACGGCCGGCGGCCGCGCGGGGCTGACGGTCGAGTGGCGCCGCCGCCGTCGCGGCCTCGCCCGCGTCCGCGGCTTCTGGCACGGGGTGGCGGCGACGGATCCCGACACGTCCGGACCCGACGTGCGGCTGGAGCGATTCCGGGCGAGCCAGGCGATCCTCGCGAACGAGTTGCTCGGCGTCGACGACGCCCGCCGCATCCTCATCGACTTCGCGCACGGCGAGCAGCCGACCGGCGTGTACGCCTGGCACGACATCACCGACACGTTCACGAAGCGCTGATCGCGTCCGCGCCGCCGGAGACGGATGCGGCCGCGATCAGCCGATGCTCACCCCGGTGATCGTGACCGGGGTCTTGGGCTTGCCGTCGGCACCGCCGCTGTCGGTGCCGGCTGCGGCGATCTGCTGCACGACGGCGGTGCCGGCCGCATCCATGTGTCCGAAGACCGTGTAGTCCGGGTTCAGTCGGGTGTCCTGGTAGACGAGGAAGAACTGCGAGCCGTTCGTGCCCGGGCCGGCGTTGGCCATGGCGACGGTTCCCGCGGGGTAGGTCTCGGAGCCGTCGAGCTCGTCGGCGTAGCGGTAGCCGGGACCGCCCATTCCGGTCGCGGTGGGATCGCCGCACTGCAGGACGAAGATGCCGGAGGTCGTGAGGCGGTGGCAGTTCGTGTCGGTGTAGTACCCCTGGGTGGCGAGGGAGACGAAGCTGTTCACCGTGCAGGGGGCGCGGTCCGCATCCATGGTGATCGGGATGTCGCCGGCCGAGGTCTGCAGGGTCACGGCGACGGTGCCGGTGACCGCGGGCTCGGACGGCGGGGTCGTGACCTCGCGCGCCGCGGCGCCGCCGGCGGAGTAGGTGCAGGTACCGGCCGTCGGCGCATCGGCGCTCGAGGTTGTGCTCTGCGCGGTGACGGCGGGGGCGGGGGCCGCGCTCGCGCATCCGGACAGGAGGGCGAGGGCGGCGACGGCGAGGGGGAGAGCGAGGAGTCGGGCACGCATGCAGTCAGCGTATCCGTGCGCATGGGCCGAGCGCGGCTGGTGGTCGGTGTCGCCGGGGGCGCGTGGTCGCGGGGCGCCAGACTCTTGCGCACCTGCGACCCAACTCGGGGAGGGGGGAGCCCGGCGCGCGGCGGGGCACGGAGGCCGGAGCTGGGTCAGCGGGGGAGGCGGGGGACGGCGGCGACGAGTGCGCGCGCGTACGGGGTCTCGGCGGCGGTGAGGATGCGGGCGGTCGGCGCCGCTTCCACGACGCGGCCGTGCTGCAGCACCACCGTCCGCTCGCACAGGGCGGCGACGGCGCCGAGGTCGTGCGAGACCATCACGAGCGCGAGGCCCGTCTGCTCGCGCAGGCGCGCGAGCAGCTCGATGACCTGCACGCGCGTGGTCACATCCAGCGCGCTCACCGGCTCGTCGGCGAGGAGCACGCGGGGGCGCGACACGACCGCTCGGGCGATCGCGATGCGCTGCCGCTGACCGCCGGAGAACTCGTGCGGATAGCGCTCGAGGGTGTCCGGAGAGAGCCCCACGGCGGCGACCGCGTCGGCGACGCGGGCCGCCGCATCCGCTCCTGACGCGAGCCCCAGCGAGCGCAGCGGCTCCCCGACGATCCGATCGATGCGCTGGCGGGGATCGAGCGAGGAGTACGGATCCTGGAAGACGGGCTGCACGCTCGCGCGGAACCGCCGCATGAGCGCGCGATCGCGCAACGCGAGGGGCGCGCCGTCGAAACGCACCTCGCCGTCGCGCGGGCGCGCCAGCCCCAGCAGCAGGCGCAGGATCGTGGACTTTCCGGCCCCGGACTCGCCGACCAGGCCGACGGACTCACCGGCGCCGACCGCAAGCGACACGTCTTCGAGAACCGTCTGCGATCCGTACGCGAACCCTGCCGCGCGAAGTTCCAGCACGCTCATCGCGCACCCCCTTCGTCTCGCGTACCCGCGTCGAGGGCTGTGTCGAGGATGCGTGCGCTGCCGATCAGCTGCGCCGTGTACGGGTGCGCGGGCTCGCTGAGCACCGAGGCCACGGCTCCCTGCTCGATCATCGCGCCCTGGCGCAGCACGATCACGCGCTCGGCCATGCGGGAGATCACCGCGAGATCGTGACTGATGAACAGCAGCGCCATGCCCCGCTCGGCAACGAGGCGTTCGAGCAGCGCGAGGACGCCGTCCTGCACCGTGACGTCCAGGGCCGTGGTCGGTTCGTCCGCGATGAGCAGGCGCGGGCGGGCCGCCAGAGCGATCGCGATGGCGATGCGCTGTCGTTGTCCGCCAGACAGCTCGTGCGGGTAGGCGTGGGCGATGCGGGTGTCGGGCAGGGCGACCTCCGCCAGCGCCGCGGCGACGGCTTCGCGCAGCGGCGCCCCGCGAAGCCCCCGCCAGCGTCGCAGCGGCTCGGCGATCTGACGTCCCACGCGCATCAGCGGGTCGAGAGCGGTCAGCGGCTCCTGGAACACGATCTGTGCGACGGGGCCCCGCAGCCGCCGCAGGTCCGCGTCCCGGGTGCCCACCACCTCCCGGTCGTCGAGCCGGATCGAACCGGATGCGGACAACGCCTGCGGCAGCAGACCCAGCACAGCGAGGGCGGTCAGCGACTTGCCGGATCCGGACTCGCCGATCACGCCGACGCGCTCGCCGGGCGCGACCTCGAACGAGATGTCGCGCACGGGCGTCGCGCCGCCCGCGCGCACCGAGAGTCCGTACACCGAGAGAAGGCTCATCGCGACCTCCGCCGGGTCGGGTCGGTCCACTCGCGCAGTCCGTCGGCGAGGAAGTTGATGCCGAGCACGAGCGCCACGATCGCGATGCCGGGGGCGATGGCGCCCACGGGCGCGGTCAGCACGGTTCCCTGCGCCTCCTGCAGCATGCGCCCCCACGATGCGTTGGGCGGCGGGGCGCCGAGACCGAGGTACGACAGGCTCGCCTCCGCGAGCACCGCGATGCCGAACTGCAGCGCGAGGCTCACCGACAGCGTCGGGGCGATGTTGGGCAGGACATGCTGGCGGATGATGCCGCCCAGCCGTGTTCCGCTCGTGCGCGCGGCGATCACGTACTGCTCGCCGAGGACGCGGCGCGCCAGGATGCGGGTCAGCCGGGCGACAACGGCTGACATCGCCAGCCCGATCGCGAGGATCGCCGAGAACAGTGACGGGCCCTGCACGGCGACCACGAGCATCGCCAGCAGCAGCACGGGGAATGCGATCACCACGTCGAGCGCGGCCGAGAGCGTGTCGTCGAGCCAGGGTCGGGCGAACGCGGCCACGAGCCCCAGCGAGATCCCGATCACGGCGGCGATCAGCACTGCGCCCGCCCCGACCGTCAGGGCGATGCGGGCGCCCACCATGAGCTGGCTCAGCAGGTCGCGCCCCAGGCGGTCGGTGCCGAGCAGGTGCGCGGGGCCCGGCGATTCGAGCCGGTCACCGCTGATGTCGCTCAGCGGATACGGCAGCCAGACGAGCGAGACGATCGCGGTGAGCACGACGAGTCCGACCAGCACGATCCCGATGACCAATGTTGCGTGCGGTCGGCGCCGTCGAACGGATGCGGTGGCCACCGCATCCGTCTGCGCCTTCAGTGTCGCACCGCTCATCGGTTGCCCGAGACGCTCGTGCGCAGGCGCGGGTCGATCAGACGCTGCACCACGTCGGCGGCGAAACCGACGAGCAGCACGAACAGGGTGCTGACCACGAGGACGCCCTGGATGTTGGCGAAGTCGTGCTGCTCGATGCCGGTGAGCAGCATGCTGCCGAGACCCGGCAGCGTGAACACGCTCTCGACGACCACAGCGCCCAGCAACGTCGTCGACAGCTCGATTCCGAGCACGGCGACGACCGGAACGGCGCCGTTTCGCACCCCGTGACGCAGCAGCGCCTCGGCGCGGGAGGCGCCGCCCGCCCGAGCGGTACGGAGGTAGTCGCTGCCGAGCACGTCGAGGGTCGCGGCGCGGACGTAGCGGCTGAGCGACGCGCTCATCACGATCGCGATCGTGATGACGGGGAGGGTCAGCGAGCGCAGAGCATCCGCCGGATCCTCCCAGTCGTGACGGGGGAACCCGCCCGAGGGAAGCAGACCCAGTTGGAGCGCGAAGATCCACACCAGGATGACGCCGACCCAGAACACCGGAACCGCGACTCCGAGCTGCGCGAACCCCGACAGCAGGATGCCGTACCAGCGGTCGGCCTTCACGGCGGCGGTGATGCCCACGATGAGCGAGACGACGAGGGCGAGGCCGAAGGCGAGCAGGGTGAGCGGGAGCGTGATCGCGAGGCGCGCAGCGACCTCGTCGCCGACCGAGCGCGACGAGATGTACGACTCGCCGAGGTCGAGGCGCAGCAGCTGCGCGGCCCAGGTCGCGAACTGCTGGATCAGCGGCTGGTCCGAGCCGACCTGGGCGCGGGCGGCCGCGATCTGCTCCGGGGTCGCGTCCACCGAGAGCAGGGCGTTGGCGGGGTCGCCGGGCAGCAGCCGCAGCAGGACGAAGATGACGACCATGGCGACGACGAGGGAGACCGCGAGAAACGCGGCCCGACGCAGAAGGTAGACGACCATGGGGTTCACCGGGAATGGATGATGCCGCCGACCCGGTCGGTCGGCGGCATCATCCGTGGATCAGGACTTGACGATGTCGTAGGCGAAGAACTGCGAGTTCAAGCCGTTGACCGGGTACCCGCTGACGTCGCTGGAGGCCACGACGATCTGTGGGTAGAGGTACAGCCACACGCTAGCCGCATCCGCCGCGATCTGCTCGTTGACCTGCTTGAGCAGCGAGGTCTGCTCGTCGACGGTCGTGGCCCGCTCGGCCTCGGACACCCACTGGGTCACCTGCGGGTTGTTGTAGCCCCAGTAGAAGTCGGGGTTGCCGTACCAGACCACGTCGCGGTCGTTCACGTGCTCCTGCAGGGTGGCGGTGAAGTCGCGGTCCTTGAAGACCTTCGTGTACCACTCGTCCGCGCTGATCGTGTTGATCTCGACCGTGATCCCGACCTCGGCCAGCTGCGACTGCAGGAACTCCGCCACGGCGGGGTGCGGGTCGTAGCTCGGGGTGTCGAGGGTGAAGGTGAAGCCGTCGGCGTAGCCCGCCTGCGCGAGAAGCGTCTTGGACAGCGCAGGGTCGTAGGGGTTCACGCCGGTGAGGTCCTCGTACCAGGGGTCGGTGGGCGGAACCATCGAGCCGATGAGGGTGCCGTAGTCGCCCCAGATCGAGCTCAGCAGCTTCTTGGTGTCGATGGCCGAGTAGACGGCCTTGCGTACGTCGACGTTGTCGAAGGGGGCGACGCGGTCGTTGAAGGCGAGCAGCTCCTTCGTGGTCGAGGTGCCCTCGCTCACGACGTAGTCGCTGTTGCCGTCGAACTGTGCCAGCTGGTCGGGGCCCTGGATGCTGGTGATCAGGTCGATCTCGCCCGTCAGCAGCGCGTTGTTCTCGGCCGTCGCGTCGGTGAAGTACGTGAAGACGACCTCGGCGTTCTTGGCGGGGTCGCCCCAGTAGTCGTCGAAGCGCTTCAGGGTCAGCGTGCTGCCCTGCTTCCACTCGTCGAGCGTGTAGGGGCCGGTGCCGTCCTCGGTCGTGGTCAGATCGCCCGCCTCGGTGTTGACGATCCACACGTAGCTCAGGTTGTAGAGGAACGAGATCGAACGTTGCGAGAGCGTGAAGACGACCGTGTTGTCGTCGGGGGTCGCGATGTCCGCGATCGGGCCGAAGCTCGACTTGCGGGCCGACTTCGAGTCGTCCGCGAGAACGGCTTCGACGCTCGCCTTGACGTCGGCGGAGGTGAGCTTCTTGCCGGAGTGGAACTCGACGCCGTCGCGCAGCGTGATCGTGTAGGTCAGGCCGTCGTCGCTGACCTCCTCGGACTCGGCGAGCAGGGGCTCGACCTCGCCGTCGTCGGTGAGCTTGTAGAGCCCCTCGTAGACATTGCCGTTGAAGGCCTCGGTCACGCCCTGACCGCCGCCCTGCGTGTTGCTCAGGTTCTGCGGCTCGTACAGCGAGCCGATCACGATCGTGGCGTCGTCGGCGTTCTCGGCCGTGCCGGAACCGGCGGCGCAGCCGGCCAGCAGCAGGGCTGCGGCAGCGGCGGCCGTCACGGCGAGCAGAGGTCTTCTCATGCGGGGATACTCCAGGGTGCTGTGGGTGGGGGTCGGGATGCTGTGCGGCGCCGCGTCAGGCGGCGTAGATGTCGAAGCCGTCGCGGAAGACGACGGACTTCTCGCCCGCGCGCACCGGAACCTCGAAACGGTTGGATGCGGGAGGAAGCGGGCAGTTGTACTGCGCGGAGAATCCGCACGGCGGCACGAAGGCGCGGTTGAAGTCGAGCACTACCCGGTGCGGGTCGCCCTCGACGTGCTGCACGAACAGGAACCGACCGGGCCCGTAGGTCTCGACGCCGTTCGTGGTGTCGCCGAACACGAGCAGCAGCTTTCCGCCGTCGTCGAAGGCGGCGAGGGTGCGCTCCACCCCGCCGATGGTCGCGGTGATGTCGCCGGGGACGATGAGATCGCGGGTGCCGCCGTTGTCGCGGATGTGCTCGAAGGGAACGGTGCGCGCGGCCTCCACCGGGCGGAACGTGCCGTCGATGACCCAGTCGGGGTCGTAGTCGTACGTGTCGATCCGTTCGAAGGCGCCGATCGCGGGGGAGGCCGCATCCCAGAAGCGCAGACCGTGCTGCGGCTCGCCCGTGTCGATGTCGGTGCGCTCGATCTCGGTCACCTGCACCGTGGGTGCGGCTGAGGCCTGCGCGGCGCCGAGATCGGCGCGCGCGCCGGTCCAGCGCGTCTCGACGAGGGCGAGGTTACCGGTGGGGGCGGCTGCGGCGCGTTCGCGCGCGGCGTGCCAGCGGGCGTGGTCTTCTCGGGCGGACATGATGCGTCCATTCTCGGAACTCGGGGACAGGGTGCCCAATCGGGCGTCACGGAAGGCAATGCGCCGGACGATCGGGATATTCCCCGCGCGCTCGCGCGAGACCGGCTCGATAGACTGCCGGAAGACCTCCCGTTCGACGGGTTCGCGTCTTCCGGTGCCGCAAGGCGCCGTCATCTGCCACCCGATTCGAGGGAGCCACCCATGCCAGGCATCGTGATCGTCGGCGTCCAGTGGGGCGACGAGGGCAAGGGCAAGGCCACCGATCTGCTCGGCTCGCGCACCGACTGGGTCGTCAAGTTCAACGGCGGCAACAACGCCGGGCACACGGTGGTGATCGGCGACGAGAAGTACGCGCTGCACCTGCTGCCCTCCGGCATCCTCTCGCCCGGCGTGAACGCCGTCATCGGCAACGGCGTCGTCGTCGACCTCGAGGTGCTCTTCTACGAGCTCGAGGCGCTCCAGGCGCGCGGCGTCGACACCTCGCGTCTGCGGGTCAGCGCCAACGCCCACGTGATCACGCAGTACCACCGCACGCTCGACAAGGTCACCGAGCGCTTCCTCGGCAAGCGTCAGATCGGCACCACGGGGCGCGGGATCGGCCCGGCGTACGCCGACAAGATCAACCGCGTCGGCATCCGCATCCAGGACCTGTTCGACGAGAACATCCTGCGGCAGAAGGTCGAGGGCGCCCTCGACCAGAAGAATCACCTGCTCGTGAAGGTGTTCAATCGCCGCGCCATCACGGTCGACGAGATCGTGGAGGACCTGCTCTCGTACGCGGAGCGCCTGCGCCCCATGGTCTGCGACACCGGGCTGCTGCTCAACGACGCGCTGGATGCGGGAGACGTCGTCGTCTTCGAGGGCGGTCAGGCCACGATGCTCGACGTCGATCACGGCACATACCCGTTCGTCACCTCCTCGTCGGCGACCGCCGGAGGCGCCGCGACCGGGTCGGGCGTGGGCCCCAACCGGCTCGACCGGATCGTCGGCATCGTCAAGGCGTACACGACGCGCGTCGGGTCCGGGCCCTTCCCGACCGAGCTCTTCGACGAGCAGGGCGAGTGGCTGCGTTCGCGCGGGTTCGAGTTCGGCACCACGACGGGCCGTCCGCGCCGGGTCGGCTGGTACGACGCACCCATCACCCGTTACGCCACCCGCATCAACGGCATCACCGACCTCGTGCTCACCAAGCTCGACATCCTGACCGGCCTCGAGCAGATCCCGGTCTGCGTCGCGTACGACGTCGACGGCGTGCGGTTCGACGAGGTCCCGGTGAACCAGACCGAGTTCCACCACGCCAAGCCGATCCTCGAGTATCTGCCCGGTTGGTCCGAGGACATCTCGACCGCGCGCACGTTCGAGGAGCTGCCCCAGACGGCGCAGGACTACGTGCTGGCCCTCGAGCGTCTGAGCGGTACCCGCATCTCGGTCATCGGTGTGGGCGCCGCCCGCGACGCCGTCATCGTGCGCCACGACCTCGTCGACTGACGTGCGGCTGCTCACCGGCGGCTACGGCGCCGAGATGGACGGCATCGGCGAGGGCATCGGCGAGCTGCATGCCGGTGCCGCCGATCAGTCGCTCGCGGGATCGGCTCTCGCCTTCGCCGGCGTGGTCGCCCCCGTCGAGGGCTCGCCCTCGTGGGTCGCGCGCCATCCCACCCTCGACGTGATCTACGCGGCTCTCGAGTCGGCGGGCGCGGTACAGGCCTTCCGTCGCACCGGTGAGTCCCGCTACGAGCGCCTCGGGCCGGCGATCCCCGCGGGAGAGGCGGTCTGCCACATCGCCGTCGCGCCCGACGGCGCCTGGCTCATGGCGACGTGCTGGGGGGACGGACGCGTCGTGCGGATGACGCTGGACGTCGCCGGACGTCCGTCGCGACCCTCTGTCGCGCCCGCTCCCATCGACCCGTATGCCGGTTCGGGAATGTCGGTGTCGACCGCCGTCGCCGAGGCGGCCGACGTGAGCCTCGAGGCGGCTGCCCGTGCCCTGCGGGAGGTTGCGGGCGAGGACTACGCGCACCTCATCCCGCACCTGGGGGAGTCGGAGGCGCCCGTCGCACCCGAGCTCGAGGCCCCCGTGCTGGAGCGCACCCCGCACGCCCACCAGAGCATCCTTCTTCCCGGGGGAGCTGTCGCCACCACCGACATGGGCTTCGATCTTGTGCGGTTCTGGCGCCCGTCCGGCGACGGGCTGCGGGCGGCGGGCCAGGTCGTGCTTCCCCGGGGCAGCGGCCCCCGCCACGGCGTGTGGCACCCGAGCGGTCACCTCTACGTCGTGGCGGAGCTCTCGCGCGAGGTGTTCGTGCTGGCGCCGGATGCGTCGGGTGCCTGGCGCCTGGTCGGCGGCGTGCAGCTGGCCGGAACCCTCGACGGCGACACCGCGGCGGAGCTCGCCGCATCCTCCGACGGGTCGTTCCTGGTCGCCGGCGTGCGCGGCAGCAACACCCTCGCCACCGTGCGGGTGGCGGGCGCGGGGGAGCAGCTGCAGTTCGTCGCGCTGGCCGACAGCGGCGTGGACTGGCCGCGCCACCACGTCGTCTCGCGCGACACGGTGCTGGTCGCCGGTCAGCGGTCGGACGAGGTCGCCGCCGTGTCGCTGGACCTTCGCACCGGCATCGCGGGCCGTGTGCGCTCTCGCGTGGCTGTGCCCTCCCCGACCTGCCTGCTGCCCATCCGCTGACGGGGGAGTTCCCGGCCTCAGGCGTCGGGATGCAGTTTCGCGTCCTGCTTCGGGATGATGACCTGCTTCACGATGAGAAGGACAGACGCGGTGACGGGGATCGCCACCAGCGCGCCGAGCAGTCCGAGCAGCGTGCCGCCCACGAGCGCTCCGATCACCACGAGCGAGCCCGGGATCGAGATCGTTCGGTTCATGACACGGGGCGTGAGCAGGTATGCCTCGAGCTGCATGTATACGAGGTAGGCAATTGCGAACACCAGTGCGCCCATGGGGCTGGCGAAAAGAGCGAAGACCGAGCCGATGACCCAGAAGAGCACCGTTCCGACGAGGGGGATGAGGGTGATGCAGAACGCGACCACCGCGAACAACTGCGGGAAGGGCAGGCCGAGCACGAGGAACATGATGAGCACGAACACGGCGTTGCACAGGGCGAGCACGACCATGCCGCGCAGGTATCCGCCGATGGAGTCCGCGATCTCCTCGGTGAGCGAGGCGACCTTGGTGCGCGAGTAGGCGGGGGCGAGCGAGAGGAGCGACTTCTTCATCATCGGCAAGGAAGCCGTGAAGTAGAGGCTCAGGACCAGGACGATGATCCCGCCGGAGATCCCGGTGACGATCGAGACGCCGACCTTCAGCACGCCGCCGCTGATCGAGGCGATGTTGGTCGGATTGGTGATGAAGTCCTGCACGTGACCGAGGATGTCGGGCAGGACGCTGCCGAAACTGTCGTGCAGGCTGCGATACAGATCACTGTTCTGGAAGTTGGTGATCAGCTGAGGCACCCCGTTCACGAACTCCGCGATCTGCTGAACCACTGTCGGGATGATGAGCAGGAGCACCCCGACCAGCACGATCGCGAAGCCGACGAACACGATCACGATGCCCCAGACGCGTGCGACGCCGCGCTTCTCGAGGAAGCGCACGAGGGGATCGAGGCCGAGAGCTGCGAACAGGGCGAACGCCACGTAGATGAGCACCGTGGACAGGTTCGAGACGGCGAGTCCGAGCACCAGCGCGAGGAGGCCCCCGAGCGTGACGAAGAACCCCAGTGCGAACGGGTGGTGCACGGCGCGCCAGCGCAGACCCGTGGCGGTGGGCGGGGCGGATGCGGGATCGACGGACCCAGCCGATTCATCGGTCATGCCCACACTCTAGGGTGCGGCCCGCGCGGTAGTGTCGAGCGCGAGGAGGACGCCATGACCGAGCCCGTCGACCCGATCTCCACCCTCCAGGGGCTGCGCGCCAGCATCGACAACATCGATGCTGCGCTGACGTTCATGCTCGCGGAGCGTTTTCGCTGCACGAAGGCCGTGGGAGCCCTGAAGGCGGAGCATGGCCTTCCGCCCTCCGACCCTGCCCGCGAGGAGCGGCAGTTGGCGCGCCTGCGGAGTCTGGCGCTGCAGGCGGACCTCGACCCGGCGTTCGCCGAGAAGTGGTTCAACTTCGTCGTCGCCGAAGTGATCCGGCACCACGAGGCGGCGGCGTCCGCCACCGACTGATCCCGCTCCGCGCGGGGCGATCAGCCTCGACCCTCACGCCGCCGAACGCGCGCGCAGCGAGTCGCCGAGCCGACGCGCGACGTGCTCGAGCACCGGCTTCGGGGTCGCGAAGATGAGCCGCGCGAAGCCTGTGCCGGCCACCCCGCACATGGTCCCCTCCGTGAGCTGGACCGATGCCTCCCGCTGGAAGAACTCGGCGGGTGCGTCACCGAGGCCGGCGTTTCGGAAGTCGATCCACCCGACGTAGGTTCCCTCGGGCTTCGGCATCCAGGCGTCCGGGACCTCCTCGGCAAGGAGGTTCTGCAGGGTGTCGCGATTGCGTTCGAGATAGGGCACGAGCTCGGCGAGCCAGTCGTCGCCGTCGCGGTAGGCCACCGCGTTGGCGATGGCACCGAGGTTGCTGGTGCCGTGGCCGCCGAACGGGCCGACCTTCGCCCACTTCTCCCGGTCGGCGTCGCTCGTGAGCACGAGCTGCGCGCACTTGAGCCCGGGCAGGTTCCAGGCCTTGGATGCACTCATCGCCGTGATCGTGTGTTGTGCGGCCGCCTCCGAGATCGATGCGTACGGGATGTGGGTGGAGCCGCTGAAGACGAGCGGCGCCCAGATCTCGTCGGAGAACACGCGTCCGCCGTTGCGTTCGACGACCTCGGAGACGGCGACGAGCTCCTCGCGACTGAAGACGCGTCCCACCGGGTTGTACGGGTTGCACAGCAGCAGGAGGTTCCCGCCGTCGTCGAACGCGCGCTGGAGGGCATCGAGGTCGAACTCATAGCGGCCCTCACGCACGACGAGCGGGACCTCGACAACCTCTCGTCCCCGCATCGGCGGCACGAACAGGAACGGCATGTACGAGGGCGTCGGCACGATGATCTTGGAGCCTGGAGCCGAGCAGTGCTCCATCGCGAGTTCGAGGCCGACGATGACATCCGGCACGCCCCATACATCCGCTGCCGGAACCTGCCAGCCGTAGCGGCGTCCGACGAACTCCGCCGTCGCCTCGGAGAGATCCGTGGCGATCCCCCGCGGCATGTAGCCGAACGACCCGGCGTCCACGGCGCGGTGCAGTGCCTCGGTGATCTTCCGATCGATGCCGAAGTCCATCTCCGCGACGAACGCGCCCAGGGTTCCGTCCTCTGCCGACCACTTCGTGGCCCCGGTGGATCGCAGCTGGTCGATGGTGATGGCATCGACGCGCCGTGCGAACTCGCTCATGCTGTGCTCCTTGTCGACGGCGGGACTCGGGTAGCGGGCCGAGATCGCGCCCTCTCCATCATCCCGTCGTTTTCAGGGCGTGGCGCGCCGCAGCGTCGGGAACGCGATGGCGGCCAGCACCGCGGCAACCGCCGCGGTCAGGAGGGTGATTCCGCCGAAGCCGATCGACGCGAACCAGTCGATGACGTACGGCCAGGCGTCCATGCGCGTGACGGCGAACAGGGCGAGCACGATGACTGCGGCGACCGCGACGAGCGTGACGATCAGCCACAACGTGCCGAAGCGCTTGAAGATCGTGGCGCCCCAGAAGCCGGAGACGAAGAACAGCATGGCGAGCACGAAGTAGAAGAGTCCTGCCAGCGCCGCTCCCGATTCCCAGACGACCCCGACGGCGAAGAAGTAGCCGTTGAGTCCCCAGCCCCCCGTCGCCGTCTCGATGAGCCCGCCGATGACGAAGATGACCGCGAGCATGGCGGCGGTGAGAACTGCCGTCAGCATCGTTCCGATGAAGAACTCGCGGCGCGTCACGCTCATCGCCTGCGAGAACGGGAACGTCATGGTCAGGGCTTGGGCGCCGATGACCGCGAAGTACCAGAGCGGCGCCTGTGCGCCACCGCCGTAGAAAGCACCGGTGACCCCTGCGCTGTACAGGATGCCGTAGACCGCGAGGCTGAGAGCGAAGGCGCCGCCCAGGACGATGAGCGGAACCCAGAGGAAGGTCTGCCTGTTGGTCAGCTGCATGCGCACGACCTTGAGGATGCGGTTCATCGCACGACTCCGTTCTCGAGAGCGGGGGATTCGACGCGCTGCGTGAGGCGCACGACGAGCTGTTGGAGGGAGACGGGCGCGAGCTCCAGGCCCGCATCCCGCATGCGCGCGCGCTCGTCCGGGGTGAGCGCGCCGAGGACGGTGACGGATGCGACGCGGCCGAGGCTCTCGCGGTGCAGCACCTCGCGGCCGGCGACGAACGCGTCGACCGCCTCGGCGTCGCCGACGACACTCGTCGCGCGCTCGCGCAGCGCCTCGGTGTCCTCGTCGAGCAGAACGCGTCCGCCCTCGATCACGATGACCTTCTCGAGGAGATTCGACACCTCGTCGATCAGATGGCTCGACAGGATGATGGTGCGGGGGTGCTCGGCGTAGTCCTCGAGGAGCCGGTCGTAGAAGATCTGGCGGGCGACCGCATCCAGTCCGAGATACGGCTCGTCGAAGAAGGTGATCTCGGCGCGCGAGGCGATGCCGATGATGACGCCGACGGCGGAGAGCTGTCCGCGGGAGAGCTTCTTGATGCGTGTCTTCATCGGCAGGCGGAAGTCCGCGATGAGCCGCCCGGCGAGCTCCTGGTCCCAGTTCGGGAAGAAGAGCCGGGCGATGCGGAACGCGTGAGCGGGGAGGGCGTCGTCGGGGTAGCGCTGGCTCTCGCGGACGAAGCAGACCCGCGAGAGCACGTGCGCGTTCTCGTACGGGTCCTCGCCGAACACGCGCACCTGTCCCGAGGTCGCGAAGTTCTGCGCGGTGAGGATCGACATGATCGTCGTCTTGCCCGCTCCGTTGCGTCCGAGAAGGCCGTAGATGGCGTCCTTTTCGATCCGGAAGCTGACGTCGTCGATCGCGACGGTGTCCCGGTATCGCTTGGTCAGTGCGCTGACCTCGATCACGGCGGTCACTGGTTCTCTCCTTCGTTGGTGGCGGCGCGGTCGGCGATGAGGTGAGTGATGTCCTCCGGGCCGAGCCCGAGCCGTCGGGCTTCGGTCAGCAGCGGGTCGATGAAGCGGTCGGCGAACGCGGAGCGGCGTTCGTTCTGCAGTGCCTCGCGGGCACCCGGGGCGACGAACATGCCCACGCCGCGGCGCTTGTGGAGCACTCCCTTGTCGACGAGCATGTTGACTCCTTTGGCCGCGGTGGCGGGATTGATGCGGTGGAACGCGGCGAGTTCGTTCGTCGACGGCGCCTGGTCCCCCTCGCGGAGGGTGCCGTCGACGATGGCGTCCTCGACGCTCTCCGCGATCTGGAGGAAGAGCGGTTTGCCCTCTTCGATCACTGGATCCCCGTTCAGTGGTTCATTACTTGACTAACTAACCATGCAACGACGGATGCGGAAATGTCAAGAAGCGAGATGCGAGTTCGCTCCGCTACGACGCGAGCCGGAGCGCGCGTCGCCTCACGGAACGGGCGACGGGTCGCGTCAGGACGGATTCGAATCCTGCGAGACGGGAGGCTCCCAGCGCCTGGCGTACTGCGCCATGGGTTGCAGGGAACGCAGCAGCTCTCGCCCGCGTGCGGAGAGACGATACGAGATGCTCACCGGGGTGGTGGGAGCGACCATGCGCTCGACGAGACCGGCCCCCTCGAGCTCGCGGAGGCGAACGCTGAGCATCCGGGCGGAGAGGCCTGCGACGCGACGCTCGATCTCGCTGAAGCGCTCCGCCCCCATCCCCAGCGCCAGCAGGATGCCGCTGGACCAACGTTTGCCGACGAGCTCCATCACGCCCGCGAGACGCCGGCATTCCTCGTCGTCGATGTGGAGCGGCGCGCGAGCTGCGTCGGCGGAAGCGTCAGTCACGCACCAAAAGTAAGTAACTTACGCAGCGTTTGTCAATGACGTTCCGTCTGCCAAGGCTGAGTGCATGCCCGACTACCTCCACCCCCTGCGATTCGGCAGCTTCGTCACCCCGATCGCGTCCGCCCCGCAACGCCCGGTCGACCTGGCCATCCTCAGCGAGGAGCTCGGCCTGGACCTCGTGACGTTCCAGGACCACCCGTACCAGCCGGTGCTCCAGGACACGTGGACTCTCTTGGCGTGGGTCGCCGCGAAGACATCCCGCATCCACGTCTCGGGAAACGTGCTGAACCTCCCGCTGCGCCAGCCTGCCGTCCTGGCTCGCGCCGTGGCGAGCCTGGACCGGCTCAGCGGGGGAAGGGCCGAGTTGGGGATCGGCACGGGAGGGTACTTCGATGCGATGGCGACGATGGGCGCCCCGCTGTTGACCCCTGCCGAGGCGGTGAGCGGCCTGGATGAGGCCCTCGAGATCATCAGGGGACTCTGGGACACGGCCGATCCGTCGCCGCTCTCGGTGGAGGGGGAGTTTCACCGCGTGGCCGGCGCCGCCCGCGGGCCGGCTCCTGCGCACGAGATCCCGATCTGGGTGGGTGCGTACAAACCTCGTATGCAGCGGATCATCGGACGCAAGGGCGACGGGTGGTTGCCGAGTCTGCCCTGGATGAAGCCGGGCGACATCGAACGCGGAAACCGCGTCATCGATGATTCCGCCCGCGCAGCGGGACGTGATCCGCGAGACGTGACCCGCCTGCTGAACGTGACCCCGCAGTACGACGCGGAAGACCTGGCCGAGCTCGCGGTCGAGCACGGGATCAGCGTCTTCATCATGGGCGCGGACGACCCGCGGGAACTCCGCACGTTCGCCACCGAAACGGCTCCCCGCATCCGAGACCGGGTCGAGCGGAGCCGGCAGGCGTCACGTGCGGCCGTCGCATCATCGGCCCGCGCCTTCGCCGACGACCCGATCCCCGACGCGCTCGCGGCGCGGGTCTTGCTGCCCGGCGACCGCGGCTACGCCCGGTACACGTCGAGCTACTTCCGTGGCGCCCGTCCCGGTCTGATCATCCGTCCGGAGTCCCCGGCGGAGGTCCAGGATGCCGTGCGATTCGCCGCACGGCATCGGGATCTGCCCCTGGGTCTGTTCAGCGGCGGGCACGGCCTGTCGGGGCGTTCACTGAACAACGGCGGCATCGTCATCGCCCTCGATGCCCTGAACGCGATCGTCGTCGATGGCGACGAGGTGCGCGTCGGCCCGGGCGCCCGCTGGGGCGAGGTCGCGCGGGAACTCGCGCCGCACAACCTCGCCATCACCGCGGGCGACTACGGCGGCGTGGGAGTGGGGGGACTGGCCACGACGGCGGGGATCGGCTGGTTCGTGCGAGAACGGGGCCTCACGATCGACCACCTCCGCGCGGTGGACGTCGTCACCGCGGACGGCGAGCTCGTGCGCGCGAGCGCCTCGGAGAACGCCGACCTCTTCTGGGCCGTGCGCGGTGCCGGGGCGAACTTCGGGGCGGTGGTCTCGTTCGAGTTCGAGGCGCACCCCGTCTCCGAGCGCGTCGGATTCGCGATGCTCGCTTTCGTCCCCGACGACCTCACCGCCTTCCTCGAGGGATGGGGGGAGGCGATCGAGAGCGCCGACCCGACCGTGACGGGGACGCTCATGATGGGCCCCGCAGCCCCGGGCGCGCCAGCGGTCGTGCAGGCACTGATCCTCGTCGACGAGCACGATCCCGACACGGTCGTGGAGCGACTGCAGCCGTTCGCGCGGCTGGCGCCGATGGCGAACCAGTCCGTGCAGATGCTCCCGTACGCGGCCCTGCTGGAGCTGCCCGTCGGCGGAGAGCAGCAGCACGGGCAGGGCGAACCCCGCGGGCACTCGGGCCTCGTTCGCCATCTCGACCACGACGTGGCGGTGAAGATCACGAGGCTGCTGTCGTCGGGGGCGCCGTTCATCCTCAGCATCCGTTCCGCCGGAGGTGCGGTCGCGAACGTCGCGGCGGACGCGGCCGCGTACGGATGGCGGGACGCGAACTTCCTGCTCGCGATGCTCGGCGGCGGTTCGGAGGAGCTGGAGGAGCGGTGGGCGGATCTGGTGCCGGCGATGGAGGGCATGTACCTCAGCTTCGAGACCGATACCGGCCCGGAGGTCCTGGCGCGGGCCTTCCCGCCCGCGCATCTGAGTCGACTCCGCCGGCTCAAGGCGCTCTGGGATCCGACCGGCCTGTTCCGCGACAACTTCTTCATCGAGCCCGACCCGCTGTGAGCCGGCCCTGCCCAGCTCGACCGGAGTCGGTACTCACACCGCACGTGCGCCCAGGTGCGACGTTTGATATCACGCGGGCGCGTTAGCGCGATCGTTCGGATACGGCAACCGAGGGGGCCGACTTGCGAACCCCGAAAACGCATGACACGTTGGAAAAGGCCCGTCGCCGGGCCCCACGACCAGTCCGCGGTCGCCTGATGCCCCTTCGGGAGGGCGTCGGCGAGCGTACGGTCGACGACCGTGCCCGGGTCCTATGCCCGGAGCCCGTGCGTGTCGCGCCTCCCGACGCGGCCGCCCGTGGTCGTCCACCCGGGCGTGACCGATGCAGTCTGTGCACCGGACTGCCGAGGTGCAATCCACGTGAGTGTCGAACATGCCATTGAGGCGCGGAACCTGTTCAAGGTCTTCGGCAAGAATCCCAAGTCCGTCATCGAGCAGCTCCGCGCGGGCAAGACCCGTGCCGAGGTGTCGGACCGCGGCACGGCCGCGGTGATCGACGCGAGCTTCACCGTCGACCCGGGCGAGATCTTCGTGATCATGGGCCTCTCCGGCTCCGGCAAGTCCACGATCATCCGCATGCTGAACGGTCTGCTGCCCCCGAGCGCCGGCGAGGTGCTCGTGCAGGGCCAGAACGTGACCACCGCCTCGGCCGCGCAGCTGCGCCGCATCCGACGCTCGTCGATCTCGATGGTGTTCCAGCACTTCGCGCTCCTTCCGCACCGCACGGTGCTCGACAACGCCGCCTACGCGCTGGAGATCCAGGGCGTCGGAACGCAGGAGCGGCGCGAGCGCGCCCGGGAGATCCTCGACAAGGTCGGCCTCGGCGATCGGGTCGACGCGATGCCGGGAGAGCTCTCCGGTGGCATGCGCCAGCGCGTCGGCCTCGCCCGCGCCCTCACCTCAGGCACCGACATCCTGCTCATGGACGAGGCCTTCTCGGCGCTCGACCCCCTCATCCGTCGAGAGATGCAGGAACAGCTGATCGAGCTGCAGCAGGAGCTCGGCCGCACGATCGTCTTCATCACGCACGACCTGAACGAGGCCATGTTCCTGGGGGACCGCATCGCGGTCATGCGCGACGGCCGCATCGTGCAGAACGGCACCCCGGAGGAGATCCTCACCGATCCGGCGAACGACTACGTCGCCCAGTTCGTGCAGGATGTCGACCGGGCGCGCGTGCTGACCGCCTCGTCCGTCATGGCGCCGCCGCAGGCGACCACGCCCGTGTCGGCCGGGATGCGGGGAGCTCTGCGCGTCATGCGGGACCTCCAGGCCGGGGCCGTGGCCGTCGTCGAGAACCGCCGCTACATCGGTGCCGTGACCGACCGCGCCGTCATCCGCGCGGTCAAGGCGGGAGAGACCGACCTCCGCCGCATCGTGCAGCGCTCCCAGCAGGTCGTCTCGCCCGACGACCCTCTGACGGATGTGGTCGAGCACGCCGTGGAGTCGCCCTACCCCGTCGCGGTGGTCGATGAACGGCAGCGCCTCGTAGGCGTCATTCCCCGCGTCACCCTCCTCGCCGCCCTCGGCAACGTTCCCGCCGTCACGCGGGAGAACCCCATCATCGACGTGCCGGCATCCGTGCCGGCGAGCGTGCTCACCGAGACGCTGGCGGTCGTCGACCAACCCGCAGCCACGACCACGGGAGGTGCGCGATGAACGATCTCTTCCGCCTCCCCCTCGGCGACGTCGTCGAGACCGCCGTCCGCTGGATCATCAAGACCTTCTCGTGGCTCTTCGACGGGATCAGCGTTGCCTTCCGTGCCCTCTACGACGGGCTCGACACGGTGCTGTCCGGTCCGCCGTTCTGGGTGATCATCGCCGTATTCGTCGCTCTCGCGTTCTTCGCGAAGGGGTGGAAGCTGGCCCTGGGCACGGCGATCGGGCTGCTGCTGATCGTCACGATCGATCAGTGGGATGCGGCCATGGACACCCTCGCGCTCGTGATCATCGCCGCCGTCATCGCGGTCGCCATCGCCCTTCCCCTCGGCATCTGGGCCGCTCGCAGCGATCGCGTGTCCGCCGTCGTGCGACCTGTGCTCGACTTCCTCCAGACGATGCCCGCCTTCGTCTACCTGATCCCCGCCCTGATCATGTTCAGCGTGGGACCCGTGCCCGGCATCGTCGCCACCATCGTGTTCGCGATGTCTCCGGGTGTGCGACTGACGGAACTCGGCATCCGCGGTGTGGACACCGAGGTCGTCGAGGCCGGTCACGCCTTCGGCGCCTCGCCCGGCCGCATCCTGCGCCAGATCCAGCTGCCCCTGGCACTTCCGAGCATCATGGCCGGCGTGAATCAGGTCATCATGCTGAGCCTGTCGATGGTCGTGATCGCCGGCATGGTGGGAGCGGGCGGACTCGGCGGTCAGATCGTGCAGGCCCTGAGCCGGATCGACATCGCGCTGGGCGTGGAGGCGGGTCTCGCCGTCGTCATCATCGCGATGATCCTCGACCGCGTCACCTCGAGCTTCGCGGGCCCCCGCCCGAAGCGCGCGCTCCTCAGCCGACGCCGCGCGCTCGCCCGCGCAGCCTGAGCGCGCCCGGCCCATCCGAGAACTTGCGAGCTCATCACTCGCGAGCGGCCGTCGACACTCGACGTGCCGTACCGACCTTGTCCGCGACAGCACGCGGACGGAGAGGACTGCAGATGACTGTCACCAAGAAGAACCTGACCGCCGGCATCGCCCTCGCGGGCGTCGCTGCCCTCGCCCTGACCGGCTGCTCTGCTGCCGGCGACGCGGGCGAAGGGTCGGGCGAGCGTCCCATCACGATCGCCGTGTTCAACGGCTGGGACGAGGGCATCGCCGCGTCCGAGCTGTGGAAGAACGTGCTCGAGGAGCAGGGCTACGAGGTCGAGCTCGAGTACGCGGACCCGGCAGCGGTCTACACCGGTATCGCGAACGGCGACTACGACCTGACTCTGGACACCTGGCTGCCGCTGACCCACGCCCAGTACATGGAGACCTACGGCGACGACCTCGTCGACCTCGGCGCCTGGAACGACGAGGCCAAGCTGACGATCGCCGTCAACGAGGATGCTCCCATCGACTCGCTCACCGAGCTCGCCGACAACGCCGACGTCTTCGGCAACCGTCTCGTCGGCATCGAGGCGGGATCGGGTCTCGTGACCGTCACGCAGGACGAGGTCATCCCCGGCTACGGCCTGGAAGGGCTCGACTTCGTCACGTCCTCGACGCCGGCGATGCTCACCGAGCTTCAGGCGGCGACGGATGCGGGCAAGGACATCGCCGTGACGCTGTGGCGTCCGCACTGGGCCTACAACGCCTTCCCGCTCAAGGACCTCGAGGATCCGGACGGCCTGCTCGGCGACGCCGAGGGCATCCACACGGTGACGTCGTCGAGCTTCAAGGACGACTTCCCCGAGGTGAACGACTGGCTCGCGTCGTTCAAGATGGACAACGACACCCTGTACTCGCTCGAGGATGCGATGTTCAACTCCGGCGGCAGCGGCAACGACTACGCCCCGGCGGTCGCCGACTGGATCGCCGAGAACCAGGCGTGGGTGGACGCACTGACGTCCTGACGATCGTCGCCGAACGCGCCGCATCCTTCGGGGTGCGGCGCGTTCCGGCGTTCAGCACGTGCTGGTTTTCAGCGCGCGCTCTCTTCGGCGAGCAGGGCGAGCTTGCGGACCGAATCGCGGAACGCTGCCTCGGTCGCTTCCACGTCGCCCGTGCCGGTCGTATCGGAGATGAGTGATTGGAACGCGGAGACGGTCACGAGTACCGTCAGCGATGCCTCACGCACGATCGACGTGTCATCGTCGGCGAGCCGCCGGCGCTCGGGGTGCGCCGCGAGCCACGGCGCGAGGAACGCCGTGAGCTCCGTGGTCAGCGAGAGGAAGGGCGCGAGGATCGCGGCCTGCGTGTCGGGCTGCTCCAGCAGCATCCGATTGCGTCCCTCCGCCACCACCGCGTTGATCTGCGCGTGGCCGATCGAGGCGATGATCAGCCGGAAGACCGCGGTGGTGAGCGGGACATCCGCCGACATCTCGATGATGACGGCAGCCTGCTCGGCCGGCAGCAGGTGCAGCGAGCGACCGAACAGCGCGGTCTCGCGGGAGCTCATGTAGTTGAAGAACGTGCTGCGCGACACGTCGGCGCGCTTGCAGATGTCGGCGACCGTGACATTCGCGTGGCCGCGCTCGAGGGCGAGCTCGACGGCCGCGATCTCGATCGCGTTCTCGGTGTCGCGCTTCTTGCGTGCGCGCAGTGACTCTGGCATGGCTCCTGAAGGGGAAGGTGGACGTGGTATATCTTTGGACGGCGTCCACAGGCGATTGCCTGAGACGACGTGGCCTGCGTTATGGACGTGAGTGTCGCTGGGGGGCGTCGCGGGGGCCCGGGGGCATCGGCGGTTCGCGCCGGTGCCCCTCTTCATCCGACCCGGTCGCGGATGCCGGGGGACCGGCCTCCGACGCATCGGCGCCGTTCCGGGCGGCGGTGGCAGGAAGCTCGAGGGCGACGCGTCGCTCGAGTTCGTCGATCGCCGCATCGGAGAGCGAGATCAACCCGTCGAGCTCTTCGCGTACCCTGCGGTACGCGAGCTGTCGCTCGGCGGGAGTCGCCGCCTCGTCGACCGCGACCGAGAGCAACTGCTGCGCGGTGTCGAGGCGTTTGCGCTCGGACGGCGTGAACCCGGCATCCCTCACGCGTCGCGCCTCGCGTTCGGCGACGTCGAAGGCCACCTCGTAGTCCGTGACGGCGTTCTGGTACGCGGCGAGTTCTGCCGCGGTGATCCTCGCATCCGCCGATGCCGGCCGCATCCGATCCGCGACCCGCTTGGCGCGCAGGAACGCGGCCGTGAGCTCCTGGCGTCCGTCGCTCATGGCGGGGTAGGCGATCATCTTCGCGACGTCGAGCTCGTACTCGAGCCAGCGCGCCGTGGTCGCGTCGTGTTCGGCGAGAGTGCGTTCGAGTGCGGACGCCGTCGACTGCGGGCGCGGTTCGGCGGGCGCCGCTGCGATCGCGCCGCTCTTGGCTCGAATCAGCTCGAGTCGCCTCTCGTGCCGCCGCTTGGCGCCGCGCTCCCACGCGCGGGCGACACCGCCGGCGACGCCGATGAGAGGGAAGGCGAGCCACCAGTTGTGCTGGAGGAACGCGAACAGCTGATCCACTTCTCCATGTTAGGAGCCGGGATGGGCGGATCGCGGGTCACGAGGCCAGAGTTCTCCGCGTCCCCGGCGGGCTGCGCCGACCACAACGGCGGCGACGATGGAGAATAGTCATTGCCATGATCGAGATCTTCACGCCCGCCGAGGTCGACCGCGCACGCCGGACGGGCGCTCTCGTCGGTCAGATCCTCGACACGATCCGCTCGCGCGTCGTGCCCGGCACCAACCTGCTCGAGATCGATGCCTGGGCGAAGGAGATGATCCTCGGCGCCGGTGCGGTCTCGTGCTACGTCGACTATGCGCCCTCGTTCGGTCGCGGACCGTTCGGCCACTACATCTGCACCGCCGTCAACGACGCCGTGCTGCACGGCATGCCGCATGACGAGCGCGTCGCCGACGGTGACCTGCTGACTCTCGACCTCGCCGTGACGCTCGACGGGATCTCGGCGGATGCGGCCGTGAGCTTCATCGTCGGCGAGGCCCGCCCCGCCGAGAGCGTCCCGCTGATCGAGGCGACCGAGCGTGCGCTCGCCGCGGGTATCGCGGCCGCGAAGCCCGGCGCCAAGGTGGGCGATCTGTCCCGCGCGATCGGCACGGTGCTCAAGCAGGCCGGTTACTCGGTGAACGTCGAGTTCGGCGGCCACGGCATCGGCACGACGATGCACCAGGACCCGCACGTCCCCAACGCCGGGCGCCCGGGTCGCGGCTTCGTGCTGCGTCCGGGCCTGCTGCTCGCGCTCGAGCCGTGGGTCATGGTCGACACGGATCAGCTCGTGACCGATGACGACGGCTGGACGCTGCGCAGCGCCACCGGATGTCGCACCGCCCACACCGAGCACACGGTCGCCATCACGGAGACCGGCGCGGAGATCCTGACACTTCCGCGCTGACGGCGGAGCGGGTTCTCCCGCGAGCTCAGGGGCGAGGGTCGCGACGGGTGCCACCGGAGCGGCGCGGCACGGGCCACACGGTGCGGATGACGCGCTCGGCCGGTCCGGGTGTCTCCTGCACGGGCGGCGCTGGCCACGGCGCCTCCTCCAGGGGGCGTGCCGGCTCGGTGCGGATGACGCGAGGCGGCTCGGATGCGGCTGCGCGCTCGCGCGGCGGAACCTCGGTGCGCCGTCGTCCCCGCTCCGCGGACGCACGCAGCGCGGCGGTCTCTGCAGCCGCGAACACCTCGTTCAGCTCCCGGACCGCAGCGGCATAGGCCACGAAATCCGCGGGGTCCATGCGTGTCGCGCCGCCCGGCGGACGCAGCCACTGCGCCCGCTGCATCGCCTGCAGGTAGGCGGCCGTCTCCGGATGGTGCGGGTCGCTCATCTGCGGCACGGCGATCGCGAGTTCGACATCGGTCTCGTACTCGAGCCAGCGGGCGGCGATCTCGTCGTGCTCGCGCACGATTCTCGCCAGCGGCAGTTCGGCGTCGCGTGCCGCCAGTTGCGCGCGCTCCGCCTTCACGCGTGTGCGCGCAGCTCGTAGCAGGAGCGTCGCCGTGCGCTGCGCTTCGCGCGCCTGGTTCAGAGCGCGGCGCGCCTCGGAGTGCGACGTGCTGCGGGTGGCGCGAGCCGCTTGCACCTCGGCCTGCGCGGCGCGCGTGCGCGCGCGGGCGCTCAGCAGCTCGCGAACCGCGTGCTGCTCCTGGTGCCGGGCCGCATCCAGCGCCAGACGACGCGCCCGGCGCCGCCCGGTCGTCGCCGCGACGTATCCGACGGTGCCGGCACCCACCGCAGCGGGGGCGGTCCACCACCAGACCGCGAGGAACTCGAGCAGGGGTCCCACGTCTCCATGCTACGGCGCGGCGTGATGGACGGCCGAGAGGATGCGGAGATGCTCGCCCGGTCGGCGCAGCGAACTGACGTCTGCACGGCGGGCGAGCTGCATGCCGCCTCACGAGCCTCTCGTGTTCACACGAGCACCACGGATCGTGCAGACGTCGCAGCAGAGGCTCGCGGGACGCGGAGCAGGGGCGACGCAGCGGAGCACGCGGGACGCTGCAGGCTTCCGCCCGAACGCGATCGCGCCGGCTCAGCCGAAGAGCAGAGCGAGCACGGTCGAGCCGCCGCCGACGAGCACGAGCGCGATGATCACCACCCAGGCCACGACCTTCATGCGCATCTGGCGCTTGTCGGCGAAGCCCTCGTAGTCCTCGTCGTCGCTCATCAGGCGTCCTCGGTCACTGTCGGGCCGAACGCGGCGGGCAGCGTCGCACGCGAGCGTTCCCGCAGCTCGGACACCGAGAGGCTGAAGACGTCCTGCACCTCGAGAACCGACTCGCCGTCGCCGGAATCGGTGACACCGATGCGCAGCACGGGGTAGTCGCGCCCGTTGCACAGGCCCCGGAACTTCACGTCCTCCTCGCGCGGCACGCTGACGATGACGCGACCGGTCGACTCGGAGAACAGAGCGGATGCGGCATCCACCCCGTCGCGCTCCATGATCTCGGTGAGCCAGACGCGCGCGCCGACGCCGAAGCGCATGACGCCCTCGGCGAGTGCCTGCCCGAGGCCGCCCTCCGACAGGTCGTGGGCACTGGAGATGAGTCCCTGGTCGCCGGCGGCGCGCAGCAGCTGAGCCAGGCGCTTCTCGGCGGCGAGGTCGACCGCCGGCGGGCGACCGCCGAGGTGCTCGTGCACGACCTGGGCCCATGCTGAGCCGCTCAGCTCGTTGGCCGTCACTCCCAGCAGGTACAGGTTCTCGCCCGCATCCTGCCAGCCGCTCGGGATGCGGCGGGCGACGTCGTCGATGATGCCCATCACGCCCACGACGGGGGTCGGGTGGATGGGCACGTCACCGGTCTGGTTGTAGAAGCTGACGTTGCCCCCGGTCACGGGGATGCCGAGCTCGAGGCATGCGTCGGAGAGGCCCTCGACCGCCTGCGAGAACTGCCACATGACCTCGGGGTTTTCCGGGCTGCCGAAGTTGAGGCAGTCGGTGACGGCGGTCGGGATGGCGCCGGTGACGGCGACGTTGCGGTACGCCTCGGCGAGGGCGAGCTTCGCCCCCTGGTACGGATCGAGCTGGCAGAAGCGGCCGTTCGCGTCGGTCGCAATCGCGAAGCCCAAGCCGGACTCCTCGTCGACACGGATCATCCCGGCGTCGTCCGGGAAGCTCAGCGCTGTGTTGCCCAGCACGTAGTAGTCGTACTGGTTCGTGATCCACGAGGTGTCGGCGAGATTGGGGCTGCCGAGCAGCTGCAGGAACTGCTCGCGCAACGCCGCCGCATCCGTCGGACGCGGCAGAGCGGATGCGGAATCCGCCTGCAGTGCATCGATCCACGTCGGGTAGGCGACCGGACGCTCGTACACGGGGCCGTCGACGGCGACGGTCGAGGGGTCGACGTCGACGATCTGCTCGCCGTGCCAGAAGATCGCGAGGCGCCCGTCGCCGGTGACCTCGCCGAGCACGCTCGTCTCGACCTCCCACTTGTCGACGACGGCGAGGAAGGCCTCGAGTTTCTCGGGAGCGACGATCGCCATCATCCGCTCCTGCGACTCCGACATCAGGATCTCTTCGGGAGTCAGCGAGGGGTCGCGCAGCAGCACCTTCTCGAGGTCGACCCGCATCCCGGATCCGCCGTTCGCCGCCAGCTCGCTCGTGGCGCAGGAGATGCCGGCGGCGCCGAGGTCCTGGATGGCCTCGACGAGCTCGTCGCGGTAGAGCTCGAGGCAGCACTCGATGAGCACCTTCTCGGCGAACGGGTCGCCCACCTGAACCGCGGGGCGCTTGGTCGGGCCGCCGTCGGCGAACGTGTCGGAGGCGAGGATGGAGGCGCCGCCGATGCCGTCGCCGCCGGTGCGGGCGCCGAAGAGCACGACCTTGTTGCCGGGGCCCGTGGCGTCGGCGAGCTTGAGGTCCTCGTGGCGCAGTACGCCGACCGCGAGGGCGTTCACGAGCGGGTTGCCCTGGTAGACGCTGTCGAAGACGGTCTCGCCGCCGATGTTCGGCAGGCCCAGGCAGTTGCCGTAGAACGAGATGCCGCTCGTGACGCCGTGGACGACGCGGGCGGTGTCGGGGTTGTCGATCGCGCCGAAGCGGAGCTGGTCCATGACGGCGACCGGGCGCGCGCCCATCGAGATGATGTCGCGTACGATGCCGCCGACGCCGGTGGCCGCGCCTTGGAAGGGTTCGATGTAGCTGGGGTGGTTGTGGGACTCGACCTTGAAGGTCACCGCCCAGCCTTCGCCCACATCGACGACACCGGCGTTCTGGCCCATGCCGACCATGAGTCGCTCGCGCATCTCGTCGGTGACCTTCTGGCCGAACTGGCGGAGGTAGATCTTGCTCGACTTGTACGAGCAGTGCTCGCTCCACATGACCGAGTACATCGCCAGCTCGCCACTCGTGGGACGGCGGCCGAGGATCTCGCGGATGCGGTCGTACTCGTCGGGCTTCAGGCCGAGAGCGGCGTACGGCTGCTCGCGTTCGGGGGTGGCGCGAGCGTTCTCGACGGTATCGGCGGCAGGACGCGAGGCGGTGGCGGGAGTGGTCACGCGGCTGAGCTCCAGGGATCGGGGTGCCGGACCTGCTCAGTCTAGTTGGGCGCGGCGCGGCGGGGCGCGGGCGGTGCGGTGCCCAGGGTCTGGTGCGGCCCAACTCCTGCAGAACGGGCTGTGCGCGGTGTTCTCGGCCGGGGATGCGGATTCTGCAGGAGTTCGTGCATCCGCTCCGCCGCCGCCGCCGGCCGCCGCACGCCCGCCCGTCCCACCCACGGCTCGCCTGTCACAGATCGCGCGTTCCGCATCGATCTGTGACAGGCGAGCGGGGCGATCCGAGGTCAGTCGCCCTTCACGTTGACGAGCTGGCGCAGACAGTGCCGGATCGACACGAGATCCTCCGCATCCGTCATCACCCGGTCGATCGGCTTGTACGCCTGCGGGATCTCGTCGACGAAGGCGTCCGTGTCACGGAACTCGATGCCGACCATCGCCTCCCGCAGCTGGTCGCGCGAGAACGTGCGCCGTGCGGCGGAGCGGGAGTACTCGCGGCCGGCTCCGTGGGGCGACGAGTTGAGCGAGACCGGGTTGCCGAGCCCCTCGACGACGTAGGACGCCGTGCCCATCGACCCCGGGATGAGGCCGGGACGGCCCGCATCCGCCTGGATCGCACCCTTGCGCGACACCCACACCTCTTTACCGAAGTGGCGCTCGGGCTGCGTGAAGTTGTGGTGGCAGTTGATCCGCTCGTGCTCGACGACGTCCTCGCCGAGGAACTCGCCGAGCTGGCGCGCGACGCGGTCCATCATCTCCTCGCGGTTCAGCAGTGCGAAGTGCTGTGCCCACTGCAGCTCGCGGATGTAGCGCGCGAACTCGGGCGTGCCTTCCACGAGGTAGGCGAGGTCGGGGTCGGGCAGGTCGATCCACCACTGCTTCGCCAGCCGCTGGGCGACGGCGATGTGATGCGTGGCGATCCTGTTGCCGATGCCGCGCGAACCCGAGTGCAGGAACAACCAGACACGGTCGAGTTCGTCGACCGACACCTCGATGAAGTGGTTGCCCGATCCGAGCGAGCCCAGCTGCAGCCGCCAGTGGCCGACGTACGAGGCCGGGTCGAAGCCGGATGCGGCGGCCTTGGTCTCGAGCTCGGCGACGCGCGGCCCGGCGGTGGCGACGACCTTGCGGTTGTCGTGGCCGGCCGAGAGGGGGATGGCCCGCTCGATCGCCTCGCGAAGCGGCGCGAGGTCGCGGTCGGCGAGCTGCGGGAGCGAGAACTGGGTGCGGACGGCGATCATCCCGCATCCGATGTCGACACCGACGGCCGCGGGCATGATCGCGCCGAGGGTCGGGATGACCGAGCCGACCGTCGCGCCCTTGCCCAGGTGCGCGTCGGGCATCAGCGCGATGTGCGGGTGGATGAACGGCATCCGCGCCGAGGTGCGCGCCTGATCGAGGGTCTTGTCGTCGCTCAGGCGCGCCCACGACATGAGCCGTGCGGAGAGCTTCTCCATGATTCCTTTCCTTGCGTGGGGTGGACCAGCCGGTCCGGGTGTTCTCCCCGCGGAAAGAGAAACGCCCCGGACCTTTCGGTGCGGGGCGTGCGACGAAACTCGTCACATGCTGCGCGCCGGAGGGTACGACTCATAGCGGCCGCTGCGCTTCGAGAGAAGCTGCAGGGCCGCGTTCTGACGCAGGCCGTCGCGTGCGTGCATGGGTCGGTCTCCTCGGCTGATGCCGCGCCGGATGAGGCACAGCACTCCGAGGCTAGGGTGCGGCGGATGCGGCGTCAACCGCGTCGAGCCGTCGGCCCTGCACGCGGGATTCCGCGCGTCGCGCCCGGGTCTATCGTCGGAGCGTGAATCGGACCGATCGGCTCTACTCTCTCGTCGAGGAGCTGCGCGCCGTGGCACCGCGTCCCCGGAGCGCCCGCTGGCTGGCCGCGCGGTTCGAGGTCAGCGCGCGAACCATCGAGCGCGACATCAGCGCGCTGCAGCAGAGCGGCGTGCCGATCTGGGCGGAACCGGGACGCACGGGCGGCTACTGCGTGTCGCCCGAGCACACCCTGCCGCCGGTGAACTTCACGCCGCAGGAGGCGATGGCGATGGCCGTCGCGCTGCAGTCCATGGGCGCCGCGCCGTTCCGCTCCGCCGCCGAAACGGCCATGCGCAAGCTCGTGTTCGCGATGCGCGGCGATGACGCGCAAGCGGCCAGAGGTCTTGCGGAGCGCGTGCACTTCCTCCGCGAGGATGCCATCGTGGGCCCCGTTCCGCGCGTGTTCGCCGATGCGCTCGCCGATCCGCGCGTGCTGCGGATCGAGTACGAGGACCGTGCCGGCGTGCGGACGGAGCGTGAGATCGAACCGCTCGGGTACGTCGCGTCGAGCGGCGCGTGGTTCCTGATCGCGTGGTGCCGGCTGCGCGACGGCATCCGTGCGTTTCGCACCGACCGCATCCGCGAGGTCGTGGTCACCGCCGAGGTGCCCGAGCGGCGTGTGCTGACGGCGGAGGACATCGAGATCGTCTACGGGACGCTCGAGCCGCTGACGCTCTGACATCCGCGCGGAAACTCCGACAGGACGCTGTCGCGCACGCCGGTCAGACTCGCGAGGTCGAGAAGGACTCGGCAGAGCACCCGGGAGATTCCATGAACCTCGTTTCCGTCCGCATCATCACCGACGACGTCGCCAGACTGGCCGACTTCTACCAGCTGATCACCGGGGCCGCAGTATCCCGCACGGGAGATGTCTTCGCGGAGCTTGCCACCTCGTCCGCGACGCTCGCGATAGGAAGCTCCCGGACTGTCCCGGCGTTCGCCCCCGGCGCCGCGGAGGCGGGACACAACCGGTCGGTGATCATCGAGTTCCTCATGGCCGACGTCGACGCCGAGTACGCGCGACTGCGGGACGTCGTGGACACGTGGGTCACGGAGCCCGCGCTCATGCCGTGGGGCAACCGCGCGGTTCTGCTGCGCGACCCCGACGGCAACCTCGTGAACCTCTTCACACCCGCGACCGAGGAGGCGCTCGCGAAGTTCGCGCCGTTCGCGGTCTGAGGGGCTGGTGGCGCGCGCGGATCCCGTGCACAACTCCTGCAGAATCGCGCGAAGGTCGCCTCGATGCGGCCAGAAATCGGATTCTGCAGGATTTGGGGCGGGCGAAGCGGGCGTCCGCAGCCGTCGGTGATCTGCCTGGGGCGCGGCCGCGCTGCGCGAGGTGCCCGTCGCGGCCCGGAGAATGGATGCGTGGACATCGCCGAACTCCTGGAGCACGCCCGGCTGCGCGCGGACTGCGAGGTGCTGCCGCCCGCCTCGATCCCGCTCCTCCGGCGCGATGACGAGCGTCTCCCCGACGGCGTGCGGGAGTTCTACGACGGCTGCGGGGGCGCGGTGCTCTTCGCCGGTCAGGCGCGCGAGCTCACCGTGCTGCCGCCGGACGAGGTCGTGCCCGCGAACCCGGTCATCGTCGGCGACTCCGGTGAAGAGGATGCGGTGAGCCGTGCGGCCTATCTGATCGCGCGCACTCCCGGCGGCGACCATCTGTCGGTCGACATGTCCGCACGCCGCGGCGGTCGCGTCTACGACAGCTTCCACGAGCTCCACGGTGTCGTGGGCGGGTGGCCCGTGATCGCACCGTCGTTCGAGGCCTTCCTGACCGAGGTGTGGGAGGCGCCGGGCGCGCTGCCTTACTGGCTGCCGGAGTCCGGACCCCAGGGGCGCGTCTTCCCCGACGCCTACGACGACGTGTAGAGCCGCCACTGCGCCTCGCGCGACGCATTCGTTAGCCTCGCGTCCATGGTGCGCTCTCGTTTGCAGAAGGCGGTGGAGAAGCGTGTGCAGCGCTTCCTCGCGGACTATGACGCGCAGTGGCGGGCGGTGGCGCCGGCGTTCGAGCGGCGGGATCCGGCATCCGGGCACCGCGACGCCTTCGAGGCATGGGGCGCCCGCGCCGCACTCGTGCGCGACGAGCACTTCACCGCCGATACGACCGAGGAGTTCCGATCGTTCGGGCGTCCGCCCGAGTACGGCGTCGCTGTCGAGCGGATCGTTCGCAGCGAGGTGGTGGGCGAGAAGGCGTACGTGCTGACCGAGGTGTTCTCGCATCCGCTGGACATGTTCCGCGAGTTCACGCTGGTGGCGCAGGGCGGCGGGTGGCGGATCCGCTCGGTCGCGCAGCACTTCGAGGACCCGACCCTCCCGTTCGCGTCGGCGGATGCGGTGCAGGAGGCGCTCGCCGGCACGGCGACGGACGCGCCGTGGGATCCGATGCCCGCCGCGCAGTCGCGACTCGACGAGCAGCACAACTTCACCGACCGAGCCGTCTCGTCGGCGAAGGGTGAGACCGGCGAGGCGCGAGTGAGCCCGGTCGGCACGCTCGTCACACGCTCAGGCGTGCTCGCGGTGCTCGATTTCGGCTACGAGAACGACGATGCACGCCCCCTCGCTCATCGGGTGCCGCCGGGTTCGTACCCGGTAGAGCGGGTGACCGCGTTCGGACGCAATGCGGCTGTGCGCGTGCGGTTCAGCGATCGGATGCCGGTCACCTGGCATCCCGCATCCTTGCCCGGATCGGGGCACGTGATCGGGGTGGATGCGGGCTGCGTCTGCATCGTGGACTATCCCGCGTATGCGCAGATGAGCCGCCGTGCCAAGGCCGAGGCGTTCGGCGATTTCCTGCGCGCCCCGCATCCGATCGCGCTCGAGGTGCCGCTCGGCGACGGCGACGTCGGTGTCGCTGCGGATTCCGGCCACGGCGACGGGAGCTACCCGGTGTACTGGGGCGTCGACGAGACGGATGAGATCGTGCAGCTCGTCGTCGACTTCCTGGTGCTCGCCGCCGAGGACGACGACGGAGCGCTCGTGCACCTCTGACGCGGCGGCGGATCTGCTGCTCGAGCGCAACAACTCCGGCAGACTTTGCCGGATCTCGGCCGGGACGACTTCGCGCGGAGATTCTGAAGGAGTTGTGCACGCGTTGGCGGCGGAAGCGATGTGCGGTGGCGCATGCGCTGAGCCGACGTGCTCGAACTCCTGCAGAATCCGTCGATGTGCCCCCCCACGCGGCGCGCCGGACCGGTTCTGCAGGAGTTTGGGCACCCTCCGAGGCCACCTGAGCTACCGACAACGCGACACTTGTGCCACCCGCATCCGCGCGCTAACGTACAACCAAATGGTTGTACAAACGGAACTCAGCGACGCCGAGGTGGACCGGATCTTCCGGGCCCTCGCCGATCGCACGCGTCGCGACATCCTGCGGCGCACGATCGAGGCCGAGCAGTCGGTCTCCGCCCTCGCGGCCGTGTACGACGTGTCGTTCGCGGCCGTCCAGAAGCACGTCGCCGTGCTCGAGACCGCGCGCCTGGTCACCAAGCGCACCGAAGGAAGGGAGCGGCTCGTGAGCGCCGATCCCGCAACGATCGCCCGCGCCCGCCTGCTGCTCGCCGAGTACGAGCAGCTCTGGCGATCGCGCATCTCCCGCCTCGAAGACCTGCTCGCCGAAGAGCCCTGACCCGGATGCGGCACCGGCCGCATCCGCCGAACCCACCTGGAGATCCCCATGCCCGTCACCTCCGTCACACATGATCCCGAAGCGCTCACCATGACGCTCGTCGCCGATGTCGACGCCCCCGTCGAACGCCTCTGGCGCGCGCTCACCGACCCGCGTCAGCTGGAGCGCTTCTGGGGTCCGCCCGGATATCCCGCGTCCTTCACCGTGTTCGACTTCGCCGTTGGCGGCACCGCGCGCTACACGATGACCAGCCCTCAGGGCGAGCCGTACAGCGGGGCGTGGGAGTTCGTGGCCATTGATGAGCCCACGATGTTCGAGGTGCGCGACATGTTCACGGATGCGGACGGCGTTCCCGTCGAGGGGATGCCGGTGCAGCACATGACCTTCACCTTCGCGCCGACCGAGACCGGCTCGCGGCTGACGAACGTCTCGCACTTCGACTCGCTCGACGCCCTCGAGCAGGTCATCGCGATGGGCGCCGTCGAGGGTTCGACCCTCGCGTTCAACCAGCTCGACGCGGTGCTGCAGGAGCTGCGGGCGTACGCCGAGGGCAAGGGCACGCGCACCGAGATCCTCAGCGATCAGCACGTGCGCATCACCCGGCTCATCAACGGCCCTCGCGACGTCGTCTGGCGGGCGCACACCGAGCCCGAGCTCGTCCGTCGGTGGCTGCTCGGTCCCGACGGCTGGACGATGACGACCTGCGAGATCGACCTCGTCGCCGGCGGCGACTACCTCTACGCGTGGGCGCCGGGCGCGGGCGTCGTCGGCGAGCCGTTCGGGTTCGACGGACAGACGCAGCTCGTCGTGCCCGAGCGGCGCTGGGTGACGACCGAGCACATGACGGGGACGGACTTCCCCTCGACCACCAATGACCTGTCGCTCTACGAGGAGGACGGCGCGACATTGCTCACGCTGCTCATCGAGTATCCGGATGCGGCCACGCGCGACATGGTGCTCGCGACGGGGATGACCGAGGGCATGGAGGCCAGCTACGCGCGCCTCGAGCGCGAGGTGCTGGCCGGCTGAGGCGGCGGGCGACGAACCGGGCTGCGCGGCTTCGGCCGGCGGCCCGGTTCGGTGTTTCGGAGTCGGCGAAGGCGCGGGGTCTCGGCTGGTCAGCCGGAGTGCCACCGGGGCGCGCCGGAGTCGTCCGCGAGCGGGTACCGGTGCCGTCGCGGCCCGCGCGAAGGCCGGGGCTTGCCGCATCCGGAATGCGAGCGCGCGTAGCGGTGTTAGGGTTATGTGTCGCCTTCGGGCGGCTGCGTCGTCGATACGCGTGCTCCGCCTCCGGGCGCTGGGCCCTCTTCTCGAGCGGCGAACCGATGCGCGAATCCGCGCCGTCGCCCCGTCTTGCGATCACGATCGATCGCCTCATCCGAAAGCACTTCTTCATGCCTTCTTTCCTTGATCTCGGCGTGCCCGCGCCCCTGGCCGCCGTCCTCGCCTCCTCGGGCAAGACCGAGCCGTTCCCCATCCAGCAGGACACCCTGCCCGACGCACTCGCCGGACGCGACGTGCTCGGCCGCGGCCGCACTGGCAGCGGTAAGACCATCGCCTTCTCGCTGCCGATGGTGGCGCGCCTCACGGGCGTCTCGCGCACCGCCGGTCGCCCGACCGGCCTCGTGCTCGCCCCGACCCGTGAGCTCGCGACCCAGATCGCCGCGACCCTCGCGCCCCTCGCGGCCGCCGTGGGCCTGAACGTCACCACGATCTTCGGCGGCGTCAGCCAGAAGCCGCAGGAGCAGGCGCTGCGCTCCGGCGTCGACATCGTCGTGGCCTGCCCCGGTCGCCTCGAAGACCTCATGAAGCAGGGCGTCATCCGCCTCGACCGTGTGCAGGTCGCCGTGCTCGACGAGGCCGACCACATGGCCGACCTCGGCTTCCTGCCGGGTGTCACCCGCATCCTCGCCGCGACGCCGACCGGCGGTCAGCGACTGCTCTTCAGCGCGACGCTCGACCGCGGCGTCGACACGCTGGTGCGCAAGTTCCTCCAGAACGAGGTGCGCCACGAGGTCGACGAGTCCAGCGTCCCCGCCGCCGCGATGACCCACCGCGTCTTCCACGTCTCCGACGACGACAAGAACGACCTCGTCGAGCGCCTCGCATCCGGAAACGGCCGCCGCATCCTCTTCACGCGCACCAAGCACCAGGCGAAGAAGCTCGCCAAGAAGCTGACGTCGGCCGGCATCCCCTCGGTCGATCTGCACGGCAACCTCTCTCAGAACGCGCGCGAGCGCAACCTCGCGGCCTTCGGCGCGGATCCGGATGCGGGTGGCGTGCGCGTGCTCGTGGCCACCGACGTCGCCGCCCGCGGCGTGCACGTCGACAACGTCGAGCTCGTCGTGCACGTCGACCCGCCCGCCGAGCACAAGGCGTACCTGCACCGCTCCGGCCGCACCGCCCGCGCCGGCGCCGAGGGCACCGTGGTGACCGTCGTGCTCGACTCGCAGCGTCGCGACCTCGCCGATCTGCTGCGCAAGGCCGCGATCTCCGCGCCCCTCGAGCGTGTCGATGCGTCGCACGCCGCCGTCTCCGAGCTGGTCGGGGTGCCGGCACCGCTCGTGAAGCCGTCGCCCGTGACCGCTCCCGCGCAGGGTGGTCGCTCCGGCGGTTCGCGTTCGGGAGGTCGTGCCGGTGGCGCGGCTCCCCGTTCGGGTGGTGCGGGGCGCTCCGCGGCGGCTCCGGCCCGTTCTGGCTCCGCAGCCGGTCGCGCTGCGGGCGCGGCTGCCGGTTCCGGACGCACCGGCGGCGCCGGGCGCTCAGCTGGCGCCGGTCGCTCCGCTGCGGCCCCCGCTCGTTCGACCGGCCGCACGGACGCGCCCGTCCGCGGTGCTGCTCCCGCCGAGGCGCGTCACAGCGCCGCTGCCGAGCGCACGCCGAACCGTCGCGCCGGACGCCCCCAGGGGCACACGGCCGAGAACGTCGCGCCGCGCGGCGGCCGCACGATCGGTGACTCCGTGAGCGAGCAGCAGCGCGCGTGGGTGGAGTCGCTCGCGCGCGGTGGCGACGCCGCATCCGCCCGCTCGGGCTCGGAGCGCTCCGCCGCGGGTGCCGGTTCCGGTGACGCGCCGCGTCGGCGCCGTCGCGGTGGCCGCGGGCGCTCCGGAGGCTCCGCCGCCTGAGCCGCGGGCTCTTGCTCGTTCCGCTGAACCTTCTCCCAACCGCGCTACTTCTCCGCATCCGCCACAGTCATCGACTGTCGCTGTTGCGCAGAAGTGGCGCGGTTGCGCATACGCGTCGCGGTTCGACACCGCTGCGCCGGCCCCGGCTTCGGCGTCGGCCTCGGTCCGGTCCCGGGCTCGGCCCCGGTCCCGGCGTCGGCCTCGCCCAAGGGGGTCGGGCTCCCATGTGCCACATTCTTCGCATCCCCCACAGTCATCGACCGTCGCTGTTGCGGAGGGGTGTGGCGGTTGCGCAGGTGCGTCGCGGTTCGGGCGCCAGGAGGACAGCACCGCCCATACGTGTCCAGCCGTGGGCAGGACCGCGTGCGGCGGCGGACAGTCAGGCGCGGGCGAGGGCGTCTTCGAGGGCGACCCAGGCGAGCATCGCGCATTTCACGCGCGCGGTGAACTTGGACACTCCGGACAGCGCCGCGGCGTCGCCGAACGTCTCCTCGTCGAGCGGAACGGTTCCGCGCGAGCGCAGCGCCTCGCGGAAGCGCTCGATACGTTCACGGGCCGCATCCGCCGGGAGCGAACCCTCCTCGTCGATGATGTCGTCGACGAGGGACGCCAGCATGGATGCGGAGGCCTGCGAGATCGAGCACCCCGCCCCGGCGAAGGTCACATCGCGCACGGTGCCGTCGTCGTGCAGGCGCACCCGCAGTTCGATCTCGTCGCCGCAGATCGGGTTGCGCTGGTGCGAGGTCGCCGTGCGCCCCTCGGCGTCAGCCATGGGCGTACCGTGCGGATTCTTGGAGTGGTCGAGGATGAGCTCCTGATACAGCCCGTCGAGTCCGCTCATGCGTCCGCTCCGAAGTAGGCGCGCACGTCGCCGACCGCGCCCAGCAGGGCGTCGACGTCGGCCTCGGTCGTGAACACCGAGGCGGACGCCCGTACGGACGCGGTGAGCCCGAACCGGGCATGCAGCGGCTTGGCGCAGTGGTGCCCGACCCGCACCGCGATGCCGCGGGCGTCGAGGAACTGGCCGACATCGTGCGCGTGCACCCCCTCGACGTCGAAGGCGGCGAGCCCGACGCGGTCGGCGCCGGAGGCATCGCCGAGCAATCGGATGCCGGGGATGTCCTTCAGACCCGCCATCATGCGCCGCCCGATGACGCTCTCGTGCTCATGCACCGCATCCATCCCGAGGGCGTCGAGGTAGTCGACGGCGGCCGCGAGGGCGACGGTCTGCGACACGGGCTGCGTGCCGGCCTCGAACTTCTGCGGCGGTGGCAGGAACTCGGCCGCATCCTTCGTCACGGTCGTGACCATCGACCCGCCGGTGAGGAACGGCGGGAGCGCCTCGAGCACCTCGCGGCGACCGTAGAGCGCGCCGATGCCGTACGGGCCGAGCATCTTGTGACCGGAGAACGCGGCGAGATCGACGCCCAGCGCCGGCAGGTCGAGCGGCAGGTGCGGCGCGGACTGGCAGGCATCCATGACGGTCAGTGCGCCGACCTCGCGGGCGAGCGAGACGAGCTCGGTGACCGGGTTCACGATGCCCAGCACATTGGACACATGCGTGAAGGCGACGATGCGCGTGCGGTCGCCGATCAGTGCGGCGGCCGCATCCAGGTCGAGGGTGCCGTCGTCGTGGACGGGGATGTGGCGCAGCACGGCGCCCGTGCGCGCGGCGAGCTCCTGCCACGGGATGAGGTTCGCATGGTGCTCGATCTCCGTCACGACGATCTCGTCGCCCGGACGCAGCGCCAGGGCGGCGGATGCGGCCGACCCGCGCCCCGCGGTCGCATTGCCGATCGAGTAGGCGACGAGGTTCAGGGCGAGGGTCGCCCCGCTGGTCCACACCAGGGTCTCCTCGTCGGCGCCGACGAAGCCTGCGACGCGGGCCCGCGCGTCCTCGTACAGCTCGGTCGCCTCAGCGGCGAGGGTGTGCGCACCCCGGTGCACGGCGGAGTTGGCGCGCAGCAGGAAGTCGACCTCCGCGTCGATCACGGCGCGGGGCTTCTGGCTGGTCGCACCGGAGTCGAGATACACCAGCGATGCGTCGCCGATCTTCTGCTCGAGGATCGGGAAGTCGGCGCGCAGGGCGGCGGCGTCGAGGGGGGAGGAGCTCACCCCTCCAGGCTAGTTGCGCCGCGGGCACCCGGCGCCGTGCGCGGATGGCCGGTGGCCCCGGCATCCGTCTCCCGCGTCGGAGAAACACACCGATGTCGGAGGATGAGGCGTGGGTCCTCCGACATTCGGGCGATTCTCCGACCGGACGGATGCGGATGCGGATGCGCGACCGGATGCGGATGCGGCTCGGCGGCGCCGATGCCCGCTCCTGGTCAGTTCCGGCTCTGGCCTTCGCCGTGACGCGCGACGCTGATGTTGCGGGTGGTGGGGCGCCCGGCGCGCTCTTGGCCGGGGAGGGGGCGCGAGCGGCGGCCGTAGATGACCTCCGACGAGTCCAGCAGCCACGGCACGAGGGTGATCGTGACGCCGTGCACGAGCATGAGCTGCTGCGCGATGCGGCGGGCGCGGCGGTTGTGCAGGAAGCTCTCCCACCAGTGACCGACGATGTACTGCGGCAGGTAGACCGTGACGACGGCGGATCCGTGCTTCTCCCGGTACTTCTCGATGAAGGCGATCACCGGTTGGGCATACGTCCGGTAGGGGGACTCGACGATCACGAGCGGCACGGGCGGACGGTGGTCCTCCCACTCCTTCTGCACCGCATCCGCCGACTCCTTCGTGACGGCGACGTGCAGGGCGATCGTCTTGTCGTGACGCGCGGCGAGAGCGTAGTCGATCGCCTTCGCCACGGGCTTCTGCAGACGCCCGACCAGCACGATCGCGATGTCGCCGGCCGCGCCGAAGTGGGTGTCGTCGTCGTAGGTGATCTCGTGCTCGACATCGCGGTAGTACCGGTGCACGCCGATCATCAGGATCGACAGCACCGGGATCGCGAGGAACACCAACCAGGCGCCGTGAGTGAACTTGGTGATCGTGACGATGATGAACACCGCCGCCGTCAGGCCCGCACCGAGGGAGTTGATGATCAGACCCGAGATGATCTCTCGCCGCTCGAAGCGCCCCGACTTCTGGTTGCGGGCCTCGGCGGGCAGCTGGTTGAGCGCGCGGAGCTCGCGCCGCCAGTGGCGAACCATCCCGATCTGTCCGAGTGAGAACGACACGAACACGCCGATGATGTAGAGCTGGATGAGGGTGGTCAGGTTCGCCTGTGAGGCGATCAGCACGACGATCGCCGCGAATCCCAGCAGGATCATGCCATTCGAGAACACGAGGCGGTCGCCGCGCGTGTTCATCGCCTTCGGGGCATATCCATCGCGCGCGAGCACGGCGCCGAGCAGCGGGAAGCCGTTGAACGCGGTGTTGGCCGCGAGCAGCAGGACGCAGGCAGTGGCCGCCTGGATGATGAAGAAGGGGATCGAGTTCATCCCGAAGGTGGCGGCCGCGACCTGCGCCATGAGGCTCGGTTGGGGCTGCGTGCAGTCGAACCCGATGAGGTGGCACGGATTCTCCGCATAGTGCACGCCCGAGACGAGCGCGAGGATCGTCAGCCCGGAGAACAGCAGGATGGCGACCGCGCCCATCGCGACGAGGGTGCGCTGCGCGTTCTTGACCTTGGGGCGGCGGAACGCGGGCACGCCGTTCGAGACCGCTTCGACACCGGTGAGGGCGGAACACCCGCTGGAGAACGCGCGCAGGATCAGCAGGATGACCGCGGCCTGCGTGAGACTCTCGGCCTGCACGGAGAACGCGGCGCTGGAGGCGACCGGCGGGTCGCCGAGGATCATGCGGATGATGCCGGTCACGATCATGAGCGCGACGGATCCGATGAAGATGTACGTCGGCAGTGCGAAGGCCCGCGAGGCCTCGCGCACACCACGGAGGTTGACGATCACGATCAAGATGACGAATCCGACCGCCAACTCGATGCGCCACGGGTTCAGCCCCGGCAGTGCGGAGATGATGTTGTCGACGCCCGACGCGACCGACACGGCGACGGTCAGGATGTAGTCGACCAGCAGGGCCGAGGCGACGATGACGCCGGGGATCTCCCCGAGGTTCGTTCGTGCCACCTCGTAGTCGCCGCCGCCCGACGGGTAGGCCTTGATGAGCTGACGGTACGAGAGCACCACCACGATGAGCAGGACGACGACCGCGGCCGCGATCCAGGGGCTGAAGGCCAGGAACGAGAGCCCGCCGATCATCAGGATCATGAGCAGTTCCTGCGGCGCGTAGGCCACAGAGCTCAGTGCGTCGGACGCGAAGATCGGCAGCGCCATGCGCTTGCGCAGGAGGTGATCGTCCGCATCCGTGGACGCGAGAGGGTCCCCGATCAGCAGGCGTTTCGCGATCGGAGTCTCGGGCGCCGGCTCGGCGCTGTCGTTGGCCACGACGCGCGACACTACGCCGATCGCTCAGGCCGCGCAACGCGAGCGGGGGGTGTTTGCCATGCCGTCATCGTTCCGTGATGATCGACGGCTCGTGCGTCGACCTACGATGTAGCGCATGCATGTGCCCGATCGCCGCCTCGCTCTCGCCTATCGCCTCGTCGCGGCGGTGCTCATGGCGTGGGGGATCGGGAGGGTCACCGGCATCCTGGATGGGCGCCCGAGCCCGGTCGAGTTCCTGTACTACACCGTGCTCAGCAACCTGCTCTGTCTGATCTGGATGGTGGTGCTCGCCGTGCGCACGATCGCCGACCTCCGCTCGGACGGGCCGCGCGGTACATCGACGCCCTCTCCGCGGTTCTCGCTCGCCGTGGCGTTCGCGATCACGGTGACGATGCTGATCTACCTCATCGTGCTCGTGCCCGAGACCTACACGCAGGGCAACGGATATCAGCCGTTCACACTGACGGACAACCTGATCCACATCATCACGCCCTCGCTGGCGATCGCGGACTGGCTGCTCTTCGTGCCCAAGGGACGCGGCCGCTGGTTCGATCCGCCGCTGTGGACGCTCATCCCGTATGTGTATCTCGCGTTCGCGTTCGTCTACGGGGCCGCCGGCGGCCGGTTCGCGGGCGGGGGTCAGTACCCCTACCCGTTCATGAACGTCGACCGCAACGGGCTCGGCGGGGTCGTGCTGTGGATCGTCGGCCTGACCCTCGCGCTCGAGGTCGTCGCCTACGTCTACATCCTCATCGACAAAGGACTCGGCGCCCTGGACCGGCGGATGCGGCAGCCGGCCCCGATCCGTGCGACGGCGGATGCGGGAGCCGGGCGCTGATCAGCGCAATGCGGCGAGGATGATCGACGCGCCGCCCGCCACGACGCCACCGGCGAGGACCAGGGTCCACACCACCCAGGTGCGTCGGAAGTTGACGGCGAGTTCGTTCGAGCGCATAGGGAGTGATGCCGGCTGGGGGACGCGGGCCTGACCCGTGGCGCTCGCGGGCGGGACCAAGGTGCTGACGTAAGGCGGCTCATTCGGGACGGGCGGACGCGGGGATGCGATGGGGGCCCCCGGCTCCGGGAGACGGCCGCCGAGGCGGGTGCGCAGCGCGCTGACGAGGGCGATCAGGCGCTGCCAGACGGCGGGGTCGGGGACGGCGAGCGGATGCGGCGCATAGAGGAAGAGCGAACCGGGCGCGATCTCGACGTGGAAGCCGAGGGTTCCGTCGTCGAGGAGCGCTTGCACCTCGTCGTCGAACAGCCAGTCCGCCCAGGCGAATGCGCCGGGGTCTGCGTAGAGCAGGAACCGGTCCTGCTCCTTGAACGGCATGGGTGTGACGTCGGGGAGGGACGGCAGCGGTGAGCGGGGGGCGAGCCTCTGGTTCACGAGCACCAGAGGCGGCGCTGCCGCATCCAGCTGCAGAGCGACGTAGCCCCAGCTCTGGGTGAACTGGTTGCCCACCGCGATCTCGGTGTAGAAGCTGTTGCCGATCTCGGTCAGCGGTGGTCCGGGGATGCGCACGATGTTGACCGAACGCTGCATGAAGCGCGGAGTGCCGTCGCGCTCCCGAAAGACGACACCGGGAAGCGGCTGGCGGACCGCGAGCGGGTAGTACGGCCACCCGTTGTCCTCCGCGAAGATCTGCACGATCTGCGCGAGCGGGTTCCAGTCCTCGACAGGCTCGGGCGGCTCGTAGAGGGGGGTGTCGTTCACCGGTGCGGTCATCGCGCCCTCCTGTCCGTGATGCTGCACGCCCTCCTTGCCGGCGACCGCGCGCTGTTCGTGACGCTTACGTCGACGGGGTCCATCGTTGCGGACCGCGAGCGCTACGCCCGCAGATCCCGATCAGTCCAGCCATTCCCGCGCGGCGATGACCAGGTTCTCGACGCCGCGCTCGATGGTGGGATGCAGGACGGGAGCGAAGAAGGGCGAGTGGTTCGTCGGCACGTCGCGGTCGATCGTTCCCTCGGCGCTCGCGCGGGCGAACAACTCCGGATCGACCCCGCCCCAGAACCAGAACACGAGCGGCACGCCGGCCTCGCGCGCGAACCAGGAGACGTCCTCGCTGCCGGTGAACATGCCGGGGTCCACGACCGCCGCGTTGCCGTAGGCGCGGCGGAAGGCCGCCGCCAGCCGCGCGGTCGCATCGGCATCGTTGATCGTCGGCGGCAACGTGTGGTCGTTGACGATGGTGGGGGCAACCTCTGCACCGGACGCATCGGCCTCGGCGCGGATGATCCGCTCGACCCGTTCGAGCACGCGTTCCCGCATCCCGTCGTCCGCGTAGCGGAGGCTGAGCTGCAGCGTCGCCTCGGCCGGGATGATGTTGTGCTTGAGCCCGGCATGGATCGACCCCACCGTGACCACGGCGACCTCGCGCGGGTCGACCTCACGCGAGGCGACGGTCTGCAGGCGCATGATCGTCGCGGCGGCCATGACGATCGGGTCGATCGTGGCGTGGGGGCGCGAGCCGTGCCCGCCGCGTCCGTGCAGCGTGACGGTCAGCCCGTCCGACGCCGCCATCTGGGTTCCGGGTCGGACTCCGATCGTCCCCGCAGGCAAGGGCGTGACGTGCTGACCGAGCACGATGTCGGGTCGCGGGAAACGATCCAGCACGCCGTCGGCGATCATCGCCTTCGATCCCGCGCCGAACTCCTCGGCCGGCTGGAAGACGGCAACGACCGTTCCCGACCACTCGGATGTGGTCGCCGCGAGCCGTTCGAGCGCACCCAGGAGTGCGGTGACGTGCATGTCGTGGCCGCACGCGTGCATGACCGGCACGTCCGCGCCCTGCGGGTCGACGCCGCGCGCCGTGCTCGCGTAGGCGAGTCCGGTGCGCTCGGCGACGGGCAGGCCGTCCATGTCCGCACGCAGCCAGACGACCGGGCCGTCTCCGTTGACGAGTGTGGCCACGACGCCGGTGCGTCCGATGCCCTCGCTGAACGGGATGCCCAGCGTCTCCAGCGTGCGGGCGATCACGCCCGCGGTGCGCGTTTCCTGGAACGACAGTTCGGGGTGGCGATGCAGGTCGATGTACAGCGCTTCGAGGTCGAGAGCCATGTCCCGACCCTACTCGGGGGCCCTGAGCGGAGAAGTACCCGCAGGCGCGTGCGCGCCGGGATACCCACGTGCGTGAGCGCGCCGGGGCTCTCACAGAAACGAGCACGCCGGCGGCCCAGGGGGCGCCGGCGCGCGTCGGAGTCGACGATCAGGCGTCGGCGAGCCAGACGGCCGTGTCGGCGGGAAGCACCCGTCCCTCGAGTGGTTCGCTCGAGACGAGGACCTCGCCGGCGGGAAGATCGATCGTGTCGGTGCCGAGGTTGGCGATCACTGTGACGTCGCCGCTGCGGAAGGCGAGCACCGTCTCCGGGTAGCCGTCGAGCCAGGTGAAGGGGGCGGCGCCGAGGCCGTGCGCCTTCCGCACCCGGAGCAGGTGCGTGTAGAGCGCCAGCGTCGAGTCGGGATCGCGCTGCTCCACGTCGCGGGCGTGCTGCGCCCACTCGGCGGGCTGGGGCAGCCATGACGCTCCGGTGCCGTTGAAGCCGTACGCGGGGGATGCGGCCTCCCACGGGATCGGCACGCGGCAGCCGTCGCGGCCGTACTTCTCATGGTTGGTGCGGAACCACGTCGGATCCTGGCGCGCGTCGTCCGGGATATCGATGACCTCGGGGAGTCCGAGCTCCTCGCCCTGGTAGATGTAGGCGGAGCCGGGCAGCGCGAGCATCACGGCGGTGGCTGCGCGGGCGCGGCGCAGGCCGAGCTCGGGGATCGGCTGGGCCTCGGACAGCGGCCCGATGCCTTCGCCCTGAGGGCTCTCGGCCGACAGCGCGAGACGCGAGGCGTGACGGATCACGTCGTGGTTAGAGAGCACCCACGTGGCCGGGGCGCCGACCGCGGGGAACGCGCGCAGCGAGTCGCTGATGACCGTGCGGAGGGCGTCCGCATCCCAGGCGGTCGTGAGGTACGGGAAGTTGAACGCCTGGTGCATCTCGTCGGGGCGCACCCACAGCGCCGTCTTGTCGGGCGTGGGCAGCCACGCCTCGGCGCACAGTGCGCGGTCGCCGTCGTACTCGGCGAGCACCTTGTGCCAATCGCGGTAGATCTCGTGCACGCCCGGCTGCCCCCAGTACGGGACGTCCTCGTCGTCGCCGCCCATCGAGTCGCCGTCGGCGGGAGGGGTGTAGTCGGGCAGGCCGTCCTTCTTGATCATGCCGTGGGCGACGTCCACCCGGAATCCGTCGACGCCGCGGTCGAGCCAGAACCGCAGCACGCCGCGGAAGTACTCCTGCACCTCGGGGTTGGTCCAGTCGAAGTCGGCCTGGCTCACGTCGAAGATGTGCAGGTACCACTGGCCGGGGGTGCCGTCGGCCTCGGTGACGCGTTCCCACATCCCGCCGCCGAACACGGATTCCCAGTTGTTGGGCGGCAGCTCGCCGTTCTCGCCTTTGCCGTCGCGGAAGATGTACCGCGCGCGCTCGGGGCTGCCGGGGGCGGCGGCGAGGGCCTGCTGGAACCAGACGTGCTGGTCGGAGGAGTGGTTGGGCACGAGGTCGACGATCACGCGGATGCCGAGGCCGTGCGCCTTGGCCAGCATGGCGTCGAAGTCGTCGAGCGTGCCGAACAGCGGGTCGACGTCGCAGTAGTCGGCGACGTCGTAGCCGGCATCCTTCTGCGGCGAGACCATGAAGGGGCTCAGCCAGATCGCGTCGATGCCCAGCTCGGCGAGCGAGTCGAGGCGCGCGGTGATGCCGGGGAGGTCGCCGATGCCGTCGCCGTTGGCGTCCGCGAACGAGCGCGGATAGATCTGGTAGATCACGGCGGTGCGCCACCACTCGGATCCGGGCGCGGCGATCAAGGTCGAGGCATCGTGCGTCGAGGTCATGCATCCGATGGTAGCGGGTGGGATCGTATCGATTCGAAGCCCGGTTTTCCGTGGCGTGCTCTTGGTTTGCCCGGTTCTGATCGCGGCGATGCTCACGGTGCGGCGACTACCATCGACGGGTGACCCCCTCGAATTCCGCCGCGCTCGAGCGCGCCGAAAAGCTCATCGCCGTCATCCCCGACTACCCGGAGCCCGGCGTGCTCTTCCGCGACATCGCCCCGCTGCTCGCCGACGGTGAGGGCCTTCGCGTCGTGATCGACGCGATGCTCGAGCCGTTCGCCGGAACCTACGATGTGGTCGCCGGTATCGAGGCGCGAGGGTTCCTGCTGGCTGGTGCCGCCGCGATCGCCGCGGGGGTCGGTCTGGTGCCGATCCGCAAGGCGGGCAAGCTGCCGCGGCCGGCCGCGTCCGTCGACTACGCGCTCGAGTACGGCACCGCGACGATCGAGATGCACGACGACATCGCGCCCGGCACGCGCGTGCTGCTCTTGGACGACGTTCTCGCGACGGGCGGCACCATCGCTGCGGCGCGCGACCTCGTCGAGCGGATCGGATGCTCGGTGGCCGGCGTTGCGGTGTTGATGGAGCTCGATGCGCTGGGCGGCCGCTCGGTGGCCGGGCACGACGACCTGCACTCGGTCTTCCACGCCTGATCCCGCCTCACGCGGCGTGTGATCAGAACGCGACCTCGTGATCAGGCTGTGTAGAGGATGCTGCGGAACAGGAGATAGCCGCCGAGGATGACGGCGCTGCCTACGAGCGGAGTCCACGACCGTGCTCGTTGCCGGATGTAGCCCGTCACGATCCCGGCGAGCGTCACCGCCCACCCGACGACCAAGGATGCGGTGAGCACCCAGCGCGCGGTCTGCACTGCCGGGAAGCACTCCGCGCAGTCGATCTGGGAGAACGCATCCCAGAACGCGAACACCAGGACGATGCCGGTCAGGACGAGCTGAAGGACTGCCAGGCCGATGGCAGGTGCGACGGCGCGGATGTCGCGCGTCTGCTCGGTCGGCGTCATGGTCCCGAGTATGGGCCCTCGCATCCGGTGCGCACAGCATCGGTCGCTGCGCGCGGCTGGGGGCCGCGTGTGAATTTCGTCGCCGACGCACGCGTGCGCCGTACCCTCGGGGCATGGCCTTCGCCTCGCCCGACGTGCCCGTGTGGCTCGATGCCGCGGTCTGGTCGCTCGCTCTCGGACTCGCTGTCCTCGGCATTGCGCTCGCTCTGGTCGCCGCGAGTTGGTGGCCGCTCGTCGCCTTCCTCGGGCTCGCGGTCCCGCTCCTCCCGATCTCTGCGGCCCGTTCGCGACGCTGATCTCCGCGGCCCGCTCTCGACGTGTGGCTCCTCGCCGCTGATCTCTGCGACCTGTTCTCGACGTGTGGCTCCTCGCCGCTGATCTCTGCGACTCACACTTCCCGATCTCTGCGACGCACCCGCGGCGCCTGGCTCCTCGCCGCCGATCGCTGCGGCCCGCTTTCGACACGTCTCCTCGACGCCGCGCGCGCCGAATTACTGCGTGCGCGCGGTCGGTTGTCCGGCAGGACGCAGGCTCAGAAGGGCGGGAGTGGTTCCTCGGGCGGGTGGCACGTATCCGGCGGACCGTACTCGGGGATGAAGTGCACGCTCGGCGACGGCGGTTCGTCGATATAGGTGTATCCGAGGGGCGAGGTCCACGCGAGCACGCCCGCGTGAACCTGTTTCACCCGCCAGCCGGTGAACTGCTTCATGGAGTGGTGGCGCTGGCACAGGCCCTCGAGGTTCTCGAGCCTCGTGCGCCCGCCGAGGGCGTGGTCGTGCGTGTGGTCGTGCTCGTGGCGGATGGCCGGCACCCGACATCCGGGAAACCGACAATGCGCGTCGCGGGCGCGCAGTCGACGTCGAAGGTCGGGGGTGGGCTGGTAGCGGTCGGTGGCGAGCACCTGGCCGGAGACCGGGTGAGTCAGGAGGCGATCCCATCCGGGTGCGGTTCCCGCCAAGAGCCGAGCCGTGTGGGCATCGATCGGGGCGCGCCCGGCGAGGTCGGCCGGGTGCTCGGATGCGTGAAGCAGGGTGAGGGCCGGCACGACGACCTGCACGTGGGCGCGGATGGCGCCGAGAGCGCCGGGCTGGTCGCCATCGCCCGTGGGATCGGCCGTCGGGGCCGCGCTCAGGAGGAGGTCGGCGAGGATATCCGCGCGGACCTGATCCATCGTCCGCGTGTCGGACGCCACGATCTCGTCTGTGGTGTCACCGCCTGTGCGGAGTCGCTGCGCGGCAGTACGTCGGGCATCGTGGATGACGGTGGCCATGCGAGTGAGGCGGTCGTGGATGGCGTCACCCAGCAGCAGGGGGATGGTGGCGGTCAGCTCGCACATTCCGTCGTCGAGCGGCTGCACGGTGACAGCGCGCTTCTCGGCCGCGTCGCGGTGGCGCTCGGTGAGGGTTCGCGGATGCAGCCGCTCCGCGATCATCTGCACGCTGGTGCGTACGCGGCCCGCGGTGTCTTCCTCGCACCGCACGAGCGCGTACTGCTCGAACTCCGCGCGCGTGTGCGCGGGAAGACTGCCGCCGCTCTCGCTGATCACGCGGACGTGCGCCTGCGTGATCAGCCCCGCCTCCCACACGTCGACGGTGGCCGGATAGCTCGTCACGAGCTCGGCCGCCTCGACCATCCGGCGCTGCATCGTGCGGTCGGAGATCCGCAGAGGAACCGCCAGTTCGCTCGCGATCGCGCGGTGGGCCATATCTGCGCCCCGTGCCGAGCGGCTCTGCCCGTCGCTCATCCGGCACGCGAGCTCCTCCGCGCGGGCGAGGGCGCGCACCAGACGAGCCTGCGCCGCGGCAAGCTCGGCCTGCGCCGTATCCACCTGGTGTGCGATGGATGCGAGCGCCGCCGCATCCGCGTCGGAGAGACCGACCACGCTCGCAACCTTCGAAGACATGTTCTAAGAATAGGAGGGGCCTCCGACATCGCGGCGTGGTCGCGGGTGGGCGCGCTTCGTCTCGCTGCGCTTGCTCAACGACCGATGCTCACCAGCCGTGCGCGGGCGCGAGGGCCGGGAAATTGAGAAGCGGTCTCGGATCCTTGCTCCTGGGGGCGGGCGTAGCCTGACGTTGCGCACGGTTACATACGTGCGCATTGAGTTTTCTCAGGAGGTTTGCCATGTCCACCACCGCCCTCGCAGCCGTGCTCAACGGAGTCGATGAGTCGTTCGTCTTCGAAGACGTCGTGCTCCAGGATCCCCGTCCCGACGAGCTGCTCGTCCGCATCGTCGCGGCCGGCCTGTGCCATACCGACCTCGCGGTGCAGCACGGCCACATCCCGAGCGCCTTCCCGCGCGTGCTGGGACACGAGGGTGCCGGCATCGTCGAGCGCGTCGGCGCTGACGTGACCGGCTTCGTCGAGGGCGACCACGTCGCCGTGTCGTTCGCCTCGTGCGGTCGCTGTGAGAACTGTCTCGCGGGACGCCCGGCATACTGCCTGCAGTTCATGCTCCTCAACATCGGCGGCGTGCGCGCCGACGGAACCGGCACGATGGCTCTCCCCGACGGCGGCGAGGTCGTCGGCAGCTTCTTCGGGCAGTCGTCGTTCGCGACGCACGCACTGGTCGCGGCGCGCAACGCGGTGAAGATCGACGAGGACGTGCCCCTCGAGCTCGTGGGTCCGCTCGGATGCGGCGTCCAGACCGGCGCGGGAACCGTACTCAACTCGCTCGGCGTCGGCGCGGGCGACGCGCTCGTGGTCAGCGGAACCGGGGCGGTCGGACTGTCGGCGATCATGGCGGCGAAGGCCGCGGGGGCGACGACGATCGTCGCCGTCGACGTTCTGCCCGAGCGCCTCGAGGCCGCGAAGCGCCTCGGCGCCACGCACCTCGTCGACGGTAAGGCGGACGACGTCGTCGACCAGATCAAGGCGGCCACCGGCGGCGTCGGAGCCGAGTACGCGCTCGACACGACGGCCATCCCTGCGGTCATCGGAAACCTCGTCGCCTCTGCCCGCTTCGGTGCGAAGATCGCGACGGTCGGCGTGCCGAAGCCGGATGCGGTCGCTCCCGTCGCCCTGTTCTCGGGCTCCGGCGCGACCCTGGTCGGAGCCATCGAAGGCGATGCCGTGCCGCAGACCTTCATTCCGAAGCTGCTGGCCATGTACAAGGCCGGCGAGTTCCCGTTCGACACCCTCGTGACGACCTACCCCTTCGATGAGATCGAGAAGGCGATCGCCGACACGCAGTCCGGCGCAGCCGTCAAGGCCGTCCTGGTCATGCCCTTGACCGCCCGCTGATCGGGGGGCGACCGGCGGCTTCAGCCGGTCGCCCACGAAGGGTGCAGACGTCACGGCGCAGCGTCGGGACCTCCTGAGATCGTGGCGGCATGGTCACATCGTTCGAGTTCCGGCGCACGCCCACACCCGCCGACGTGATGGCTTACGGGTCTCTGTCCGAAGAGGAACGCCTGCAGGCGCGCATCGCGCTCGCCGGCAAAGCCCAGGTGAACACGGCGGTCGCGGTGTCTGCCACTGCCCTGGTCGTGGCCACGATGGGCTTCGTCCCCCGACTCACCGAAAGCTGGTCGTTTCCGAACCTGGTCGTCGTCCTGCTCTTCTGTGTCGCGGTCATCTCCTTCGCGGGACTGGCCGTCGTGTTCGCGGGGCTTGACCCACAGCGCACACGTCGCGCCTGGCGGGAGGTCTTCGACTATGTCGATGCTCACCATCCACCGGCCCCGGATGCAGATCCCGAACGGTCGATCCTCACGCGGTATCGGAGGCGCCTCGCGTCGATGCGCGCTCGGTGAATCGAGCGGCTCGGGCGCTCGGCGACCAGCGCCGGGCCGTCAGTCGACGCCGCCGAACTCCTGAACGCCGACCACATCCAGCAGGCGCAGCTTCTCCTCGTCGCTCGAGCCGGGCTCCGCGGTGAGTACGAGGAGGGCCTGCGACTGGTCCTCGGTGAACAGGACCTGGCAGTCCACCTCGATCGGTCCGATCTCGGGGTGTACGAGCACCTTGTGGTCGCTGAACCGACGCGCGACCTCCTGCCGCTCCCAGAACGCGGCGAACTCGTCGCTGATCCGCAGCAGCTCGTCGACGAGCGCCTGCGCACGTGGTCCCTCGACCGCGAGCACAGCGCGAAGACCCGAGACGAGCGCGCGCGACTGCCGCTCGTGGTCATCGAGCGGATAGCGGGCGCGTGCCGCATCCGGATGCGCGAACCAGCGGTACGCCTCGTACCGCTCCCACCCGCTCGCTCCCGTGTGATCGCCGAGCAGCGCCGCGCCCATCCGGTTCTGCAGCAGCGTCTCGCCCAGCGACGAGATGATCACGGCCGGCGTATCGGCGAGGCGGTCGAACACGCGCTGCAGCGGGGGCGCCACGTGGTCACGAGCCAGGATGCGGTCGGGAGCGTTGTGACCGGCGACGCGGAAGAGATAGTCGCGCTCGTCCGCCGACAGCCGCAGCGCCCGCGCGAGCGAGGCGAGCATCTGCGTGCTCGGCTGCGGGCCGCGCTGCTGCTCGAGGCGCGTGTAGTAGTCGGTCGACATCGCGGCGAGCTGCGCCACCTCCTCGCGGCGCAGGCCGCTCGCGCGCCGACGCGGCCCCGCCGACAGTCCCACGTCGCCAGGCCGCAGCCGTTCGCGACGCGAGCGGAGGAAGTCGGCGAGAGCGACGCGATCCATGCGTCCATTGTGTGCGCCGCGCGGCATCCTGAACCAGGGATCGACGATCCGCCCGTGACGCGGCATCGCCCTCATCCCGCCGACCTGCAGGGATAAGGGCGGGAGGGCTTGAGCGGGTGAGAGCGCGCGGTTAGGGTCCGACGCATGAGCGACCGCGCGGTTCCCCACCTCCCCTCACGCGACTTCGAGGCGACGGTCGCGTTCTATGGCGGCTTCGGGTTCCGGCCGACATACCGCGACACCGCGTGGCTGATCCTGGAGCGCGGCGAGCTTCAACTCGAGTTCTTTCCTGCCGCCGAGCTGGATCCGGCGCAGAGCTCGTTCATGTGCGGCCTGCGTGTCGACGATCTCGATGTGCTCTATGCCGCTGTCCGGGCGAGCGGCGTGGTGGAGCGTGCCGACGGGTGCCCGCGGCTCCACGCTCCGGTCCGTCAGACGTGGGGGCGTCGTGTCGCGCACCTCATCGATCTCGACGGTACGCAGCTGAATCTCATCGAGAACGAGGTTTAGGCGAGCTCTTCGCGTCGGAACAGGCGCCAGGTCCGTGCGCCGACCAGGAGTGCGATCGCCATCACCGCGAGGGGAACGACAAGCCATTCCACCCCGCCGGACCAGCCGATGCCGATCCCGTCCGCGTTCGAGAACGCGACGACCGGGACGAACAGGAAGCGTGCCTGGGCGCTCATGGGCGCTGCCGCGTCGACCACCGCCAGCATCCCGCCGGCGAACGTGAGGAACACCACCCAATAGCCGAAGAGCGCGGACCCTGCAGTGAGCACCCCGATCGACCAGAGCGGCCGCCGCCGCCCGCCCTCGCCGTATCGCGCCGCGAGTATGCGCGGCGACCCGAGGTCGGCGAGTGCCGCCTCGAGGGGGCGCGGATCCTGGTCGAGCTCCTCACGCAACGATCGCACGATGCGTCGGCGTTCGGATGCGGGCGCCACGGCCTCGAGGTGCCAGTCCAGGCGCATCAGATACAGGGATGTGCGGAGGCCGGACGAGCGCCGGGTGAGTCGGGAGCCGGTCATGTGCGTTCCTTTCCAGAGGCGCTCGTCGCCAGATCGACCGCTGCGGCCGTCTGTTCCCACTGCGTGCGCGCGTCGGCGAGGGCGCTCACCCCCGCCGCGGTGAGTGAGAAGTACTTGCGCGGCGGTCCGCTCGGTGAGGGCTTGGACGTGGTCGTCACCCAGCCGTCGCGCTCCATCCGGTTCAACACCGGATAGACGAGCCCCGTGCTCGCATCCAGGCCGAGTGCCGCGAGCCGTTCGACGAGTTCGTAGCCGTAAGACTCCCGGGCATCGATCAGCTGCAGCGTGAGCAGCGGCAGCACCGCCCGCGTGAGCTGCGCCTCCTGCCGAGCTTGTATCCGTGACACACTAATAGTGAAACATGAATAGTAGGCGTCCGCCATCCCCTGTCATCGGGGGATCGGCGATCCCCCGATGACCGCTCCCTTCCCCGATGCGTCGACTCCGGCGACGCTCGGAACATGGACATCACCGGAAACACCGTCTTCATCCCCGGCGCGACCAGCGGCATCGGCCTGGCGCTCGCCGTCCGCCTTCAGGAGGCCGGCAACACGGTCATCGTCGGAGGCCGGCGCCGGCAGCTCCTCGAGGAGATCGCGCAGGAGCACCCCGGCATCGACACAGTCGAGATCGACACGGCGGATGCGGCCTCCGTGCGCACCGCCGCCGCATCCGTCATCGAACGTCACCCTTCCCTGAACGTGCTCGTCACGATGGCCGGCGTCATGCACGTCGAGGACTGGACCACCCCTGAGGGCTTCCTCGCCTCGGCCGAGCAGACCGTCACCACCAACGTGCTGGGTCCCATCCGGCTCATCGCCGCGGTCATCGAACAGTTGCGCGCGCAGCCGTCGGCGACGATCATCACGGTCTCGTCCGGCCTCGCTTTCGCGCCGCTCGCCGCGACTCCCAGCTACAACGCGTCGAAGGCGGCCATCCACATGCTCAGCGAGTCGCTGCGCCTGCAGCTGGTGGGAACGTCCGTCGCGGTGAAGGAGCTCGAACCGCCCTCCGTGGCGACCGACCTCCTGCCGGGTCAGCGCGAGAGCGCGTTCGCGATGCCGCTCGATGCGTTCGCCGACGAGGTCATGCACCTGCTGCGCGACGAGCCGGACGCCCCGGAGATCCAGGTCGAACGGGTCAAGTTCCTGCGGTACGGCGAGGCGCGCGGCGACTACGACCAGGTCGTCCGGACGCTCAACCAGTCCGACCCGCACGGCAAGCAGGGATGACGCCGCGACATCTGCACGACCGAATTCCCTGATGCCGCCTCATATGCCGCATCTGTTCACTCCCGTACCGCCGGTCGTGCAGATGTCGCGCTACCGGCGCCGCGGGCGTGCGTCGACGCAGGGATGCGGTGCGCCGCTTCGCCGGGGATCAGCGCGAGATGACTGTGAAGGTCATCGTGGCCCGGTAGGTGCCTCCGGGAGATCCCTGAGGGGCGGCGAGGCGCAGCCCGGCACCCAGCACCGCGGTGCCGACGCCGGAGCCCGCAGGTGCGCTCGCGAAGACCGTACTCGCCGCGGAGCCCGCGAACGCCGCCGCCGGTACGACGCCGATGGCCGTGCTCCCCGGTTCGAGTCGGGGGGTGACCGTCATCGATTCGGCGGGAATCTCCGCGGACCCGGAGGAGAAGTCCGTGATCGTGGTGTGGACGGTGTACCCCGGCCGGCTGAGTGCGCGACCGTCGACCACCGCGAACGTGGTCAGATTGCCCGTCGAGACCGAACGGCCGTCGACGATCTGCGGCGCGTCGAGCTGCGCCGGTGTCGATGCGGGCACCTCGAGCGAGAGTTCCGTGTCGTGGGGCGACAGTACGTCGGCCTCGATGCCGATCTCCGAGGCGGGCGACTGCGTCGCCGGGATGCGGGCGATCTGCGCGCGCCCCGCGGCGACGAGCGCTGCGGGAAGAGGCGCGTACCCGAGGCCCGCCGCGGCGGCCTGGCCCTCGCCGATCGCGTAGGCGGCGAAGGCGCGCAGTGCGGCGGCGCGTTCGGGAGTGAACGTGCCCCCGAGACGGGTCGGGACGATGAGATAGGTGTAGCTCGAGAGCGGGTACGCGGTCGGCGCGGGGTTGGCGTAGACGTCGTCGAGCACCTGCGTCAGGTGGTCGGGCGAACTCGGGTCGTCGACGGTCCTCGCGGCCCCGAGGGCCGTCTGCACGTTCGCCGCATCCGGCGCGACGTATGCGCCGGCCGCATTGCGCAGATCCGCGACGGGGAGCCCTGCGCCGTGCGCGTAGGCGTTCTCGACGTAGGTGATCGACCCCGCGCTGAACGAGGTGTAGCCCGTCACCCCGACCGAGCCGCTTTGTGACTTCCAGCCGAGCGTCGCCGGAAAGAGCTGTGTCGCCCCGTGGGTCCAGATCTGCGGGTACTGCGCCGCCATCCAGGCCGTGAACTGCGCCGTGGACCCCGATCGGTCGGACCGCACGACCGGGGTGATCGACTGATCGGGAAGCTCGAGCCGGGGGTTGTCCGCGGCGATCGCGGCGTCGTTCCATCGGGTGATGTCGCCGGCGAAGACGCCCGCGACCGTCGCCCCGGACAGACGCAGGTCGGTGATGCGGCGTCCGTCGATCTGGAGGTTGTACGCGACTGCCGTGCCGCCGGCGATGAGGGGCACGTAGGTGAACTCGCGGTCGGGCAGCTCCGGCGCGGACCCGTCCTCGGGCTGGCGCTGGAAAGGGAGCTCGCTCACCGCGAAGTCCACGCTGCCGCGGATGAAGTCCGCCCGGCCCGCGGATGCGCCGGTTCCGGAGTACGCGACGGCCTGCCCGCTCGTGACCGAGAGGTCGCGACGCCAGGCGTCGACGAGACTCTGGACGGCGGTCGATCCCGAACCCGAGATGGGTGCGGCGGTCGTGGCCTGGGCGCTCAACGGCAGCATCGACCCGAGCACAACCACCGATGCAGCCAGCGCCACCAACGTGTGCCATGACCGTGAACGCATGACGCATCCTCCCCCAGACGATCACACGCTAGGGGCGGTGAGCGCCTGAGAGCAGTCGATCACCGGATGGTCGTCGACCGTTCATCCGCCAGCCACGTCCGTGCTCCCGCTGCGCCGTTCACCCGCGTGAGGAGGTCTCGTCCCGCACGAGCCCGATGATCCCGCGGAGGGTCAGCAGCACACCGAGCACGAGCGAGAACCAGAGCCAGACCGTCGGTTCGACGATGAGGCCCGCGACGGAGACGCCGAGAGCGAGCAGTCCGAAGACGAGCATGAAGATCGCGACGCCGCGAGAGATGGTCCCCAACATGCGGTGAGCGTAGCGCCCCGCGGGTGCGCGTGGGGCGTTTCGTCTCCGCCGGCTCGGAACGGGAGCGCGCGCAAGTCCGGGTTCGTCCGGGATGCGGCCACGAACGTTCCTCGGTCTCCGACCCGACCGTAGGCTCCCGGCAGAGCCCCGAGGAGCGCCGTGATCCGATTCGCCGACTTCCTGCCCGTGCCCGCACCCGAACGCACGAAGGTGAAGTTCAACATCCGTGCGGGCGTGGGCGGCGCCGCCGCCTATGACCTGCTGATGGCCGACGACCCCGAGCCCTGGCTGGCGATGACGCGGTATCGCTCGCGACAGCAGAACAACAATATGGGCCGCGCGGAATATGTTCTCGCGTTCGCGCAGTACTACCCCTACGGGCCGGAGTACTTCATGTTCGGTGGCTTCTTCCGCGTCGAGCCGACCGTTCCCGAGACGCTCGGCGAAGACGGCTATCGGCTCACCCCGCTCGATCGATACTCCGAGTACGCGAAGCGCCTCATCGTGAAGCTGAACGAGCCCATCGGTCGCAACCTCTACCTCCGCTCCTACGACAACCTGCAGGACGGCCCCCTCGGCCCTGAGGTGTACGAGCTGGCCCCGGACGTGAAGCTCGGGGCCTTCCCCGGGTACCAGAACGTGCGGCTGCGCCACCGGGATCTGCAGCGCATCATCGCGAACGACGAACCGAGCTGGAAGGACGCCCTTTCCAGTGTGAAAGGCGTCTACGTCATCACCGACCTCAGCGACGGGCGCCTCTACATCGGCTCGGCGTCGGGCGAGGCGAACGGCCTCTGGCAGCGCTGGGCGGGCTACGCGCACCTCGCCAACCTTTCCGGCGGCAACCGGGACCTCGAGCTGCTCACACTCACGCGCGGCGACGGGCACATCGTCGAACACTTCCAGTACTCGATCCTCGAGATCTTCGACCCCAAGACCCGCGCGGAGACCATTCTGCAGCGCGAGTCGTTCTGGAAGCTCGCCCTCGACAGCCGCGCCCACGGTCTCAACGCCAACTGAGCGATCGTCCGCGCGCCGGGATCGATGTCCGGATTCGTCCGGGAGTGGTCTCCGCGGCGGGGTCCCACCCTCCGTGGCACCTAGCGTCGATGCGTCATGACGCACGGCGAGAGGACACGGGCATGCCGGACGGGAACGTCGACTGGGACTTCTGGGCGCAGATCGCGACGGTGATCGCGGCGTTCGCGGTGCCGATCGCTGTGCTCGCCCTCGTTCTCGAGATGCGCCGCACCGCGGCCGCGCAGGCGGCTCGCGTGGTGGCGTGGACCGTGGTGCCGCACGACCGCATCCGCTCCGCCGGGGTCCGTGGGATCGTCATCGTCAACGAGTCCGAACAGGTCGCCCGCGACGTGCGCATCGACGTGCACGCGGAGGGAACGGATGCGGTAACCGCCGTCTATCCGATCGTCCCGCCCGGGGCGCACTTCCTGACCCTCCAGGAGCGCCAGATGACCGATGGCGCGGGGGAGGCGCCGTGGGTCGGTGAGGGCAATGACTACGTGTTGCTGCCCGTGAATCAGAAGGACGGCGCACTCACCATCAGTCTGCGTCACGCGCAGAACTCGCCCGGCGACGAGATGCGTCAGTACGAACTCCTCCCGTGGACCCAGGCGGGCACGCAGTCGGACTCGAGCTTCGCCGCGGAGGTCTTCGAGTACTCCCTCGGGAATACGCGCTGGCGCCGTCGGTCGGACCTCAGCATCCGTCGCCGCCGTCCGGCGCGGGTGCAGGGGTGGCAACTCTGGCGTCCTCGCCCCGCGGGACAGCCGGAAGTGGGCGAGCGCCGGTTCCCGGAAGTGTCGCTCAACAGCGAGCAGGCCAGGCTCGTGATCGCCGACACGGAGGACACGTACCAGCAGTCGCGAACGCTGATGGATGCGGTGGGCCACCGACTCGCCGGCGGCATCGATCCGGCCGAGTCGAAGCCGGTGACCGATCGGCGGCTTCTCGATGCCGGCATCGTCGAGATGCGCCGGACGCGCGAGTCGACGCGGCAGGGAGAGGTCGGCCGCGGTGCCCTGGCGTTCGAGTTCTCCTACGCACCCGCGGGTGGGGAGGCTGTCGCCGCCTACTCTTTCGGCGCGTCGCAGTACGGCGACGTGCCGGCCTGGTTCGGGCGCAAGACGGCCAAAGGGGCCGAGTCGGTGTCGTTCAAAAAGCGCGGATGGCACCCGAAGCGCCGGAAGGCCTCCGACTGGCCTGCGGACGGCGCAGAGCTCGCTGCGGCCATCGTCGACGCGATCGTGGAAGACCTGCGCGAGCGCTTCCCCTCGACGGACACGGACACGGCCGCATCCGCCGACGCTCGCTGATGGATTCGCTGTACCGCCCGCATCCGTCCTGGCTGCCTGCGACGTACCTGCTGCTGGCGACGGTCGTACTCATCGCGCTTCCGCTCGCCGCCATGGGGCGGGTGGACGAGTCGACCGTCGTGCTCGTCGGCCTCGTCCACGTCCCGCTCGGCTGGGTGGCGATCACGCTCGCTGCGTCCGTGCGGATCCGTCCGCGGGTGCGGTTCGCCGCCGCGCGGTGGGTGGGCCTGCTGGCACTTCCCGCCTGGGGCTGGTCCTGGCTCTGGACGAGGTTCATGCGCCTCGTGGCCACGCACTTCCTGCGCACCGTCATCATCACGTCGCTGGTCGTGTGCGTCGGGGTCGTCGTCGGTCTGCTCGCGGGGGGAGTCAGCGGATGGATCGTGCTCGTCGTCGGTGTCCTCGCGCTCGGCGTGCAGATCGGCGGCGTGCGGTGGGCGAACGGCTACACCTCGGGGTACACCGGGGGAGTCAGCGTCTTCGCGCTCGCGGCGGCCGGCATGTTCGTCATCGGGTGCCTCGGGTGGGTGTTCGCGCTGGCCGCCGGGGTGTTCTTCCTCGCCCTTCCGGCTCTGCTCGCGTGGTTCGTCCTCGGTGTTCTGGGCGCGCCGGTGTGGCTCGTGATCGCGGCCGTCGCGGTGGCGCTCGCGAGCTTCGCGGTGCCCTTCGTCCTCGAGCTGCGGCGCTGAGTCGTCGCGGTCGCTGCGGAGGGGTCACGCGGGGGACGTCTGCACGACCGATTGCGCGGAGGCCGCCCCTCCAGCCCCGGACGTTCACATCCGCACCATGCGTCGTGCAGATGTCGCGCCTGGTCGCCGGTCGCCGGCGACCGGGCGCGTCAGCTCCCGCGGTAGGTGGAGTAGGCGAACGGGCTCAGCAGCAGCGGCACGTGGTAGTGCGGCCGGTCGGCGACGGTGAAGGTCACCGTCGCGAGCGGGTAGAACGTCTCGACGCCGCGATCGGCGAAGTACGCCCCCGTCGCGAAGGTCAGCGCGTACATGCCCGGCTCGAGAAGATCCGGGCCGATCGCGAGTCGGCCGTCCGCATCCGTGAATCCCTCGGCGACGCTCTTGATCCCCCCGCCTTCGAGATGCCGGTGCAGGGTGACCGCGACATTCGGCGCCGGCGTCCCGGCGGTCGCGTCGAGGATGTGGGTGGTCAGTTGGCTCATTCCGCCTCCTCCGGCTCGATCCGGTCGGCGACGATCGTCGAGTCCAGGCGCAGCAGCGCGATCTCGGCGAGCTGGGCGGTCGCCTCGCGGGCCTCGGTGTCGTCGTCGTTGTCGAGTCTGCGGTGCAGCTCGGCGAGCATCTCCTGGGGGCTGCGACCCGCGGCGCGGATGAGGAAGACGCGGCCGAAGCGCTCCTCGTACGCCCGGTTGCCGGCGGAGATCGCGGCGGCGACATCGTCCGCCGCGCTCGCCATCGCGGCCTGCTCCCGCCGGGAGGCATCGGCCTCGGCGCCCGATCCCGCCGGCTTCTCGCCGATCCGCGGATGGTGGGCGAGCGCCGCATCCAGGTCGGCGCGCGACCAGACCGCCGCGAGGTCGCCCGCGTAGGAGCGCAGGGCATCGATCGAGGCGTAGGGGCGCGCCGCGACGATCGCGTCGACCCAGCCGGGCACCGCCGCCCACACCGACACGACCAGGGATGCCTCGGCGGCATCGAGGGCGTTGAACTCGTCCAGTTGCATGCGCGCCACCCTACCCAGCCCGCATTGCCGCCACGTGACTCGCCGGAAGCGGGCGTCGGGAATGTTGGTAACAGTTACATTTGCGAAATGTGGAGCACTTAGCGTTGTCGGCATGACGACCCCCGCATCCACCGTCATCGCGGCGCGACGTGTGTTCCTCGACGGGGCGTTCCGCCCGGCGACCGTGACCGTGGCCGACGGGCGCGTCATCCGGATCGGAGATTTCGATCCGGATGCGGAACGCGTTCTGCCGGACGATCTCGTGCTGCTCCCGGGCCTCGTCGACTCGCACGTGCACCTGAACGACCCGGGGCGGGCGAGTTGGGAGGGGTTCGACACGGGGACGGCGGCGGCCGCCGCGGGCGGGGTCACGACCGTGCTCGACATGCCGCTCAACAGCATCCCGGTCACCACGACCCCGGACGCCCTGGCGGAGAAGCGGGCCGCAGCGAGCGGACGCATCGCCGTCGATGTGGGCTACTGGGGCGGCGCCGTGCCGGAGAACATCGGCCGCCTGCGGGAGCTCGCCGACGCGGGCGTCGTCGGCTTCAAGTGCTTCCTCTCGCCATCGGGAATCGACGAGTTCGGACACCTGAGCGCGGAACAGCTCGATGACGTGCTCACCGAGCTCGCCGCCTTCGACGGGCTGCTGATCGTCCACGCCGAGCATCCCGCGCACCTGCACGCCGACGGCGCGCTCGGTGTGCACTACGCGGACTTCCTCGCCTCCCGGCCGCCCGCCAGCGAGCGGGCCGCGATCCAGCTTGTGATCGAGACCGCCCGGCGCACGGGTGCGCGCGTGCACATCGTGCACGTCTCCGACGGCACGGCGCTCGACGACGTGAGAGCGGCCAAGGCCGAGGGCGTGCGGATCACGGTCGAGACGTGCCCGCACTATCTGACCCTGGATGCGGCGACCGTCCCCGACGGCGCCGCATCCTTCAAGTGCTGCCCGCCGATCCGCGACCTCGCCAACCAGGACCTGCTCTGGCGGGGCGTCCTCGACGGCACGATCGACGCGATCGTCAGTGACCACTCGCCCGCGACCCCGGAGCTCAAGGGCGATCCGGACTTCGGCCTCGCATGGGGGGGGATCTCGGGCCTGCAGACGGGGCTGTCGAGCGTGCACACGACAGCGCGCGAGCGCGGCATCCCGCTCGAGGCGTTCCTGCCGCTCATGACGACCGGGCCCGCGCGTATCGGCGGACTCGGCGCCCGCGGCACGATCGCGGTCGGCGAACCCGCCCATCTGACCGTCTTCGCGCCCGACGAGACGTTCACCGTGGATGCGGCGGCCCTCGAGTACCGCAATCCGCTGTCGCCGTGGGACGGCGCGAGTCTCACCGGCGTCGTCGCCGAGACCTGGCTGCACGGCGAGCCGGTGTACCGTCGCGGCGAGGGTCTGCTCGCGCGCGTGGGGCGCGAGCTGATCGGGGCAATCGACGAGGAGCGCCAGTGAGCACACCCATCCTGCAGCCGGGCGTCGGCGACGTCACGGGCGAGCACTACCTTCCCGCCGCCGTCGAGAACGTCTTCTGGGGCCGGCTGCCCTGCGCCACCGACGCGCCGGTGCTCCGGATCGAACCCGGCGCCACCGTCACCGTCGACACCGTCAGCCACGAGGGCATCCTCGAGGACCAGGGCAAGGACCCCCTCGCGTTCTTCGGCGCGCACGGCGTCGCCGCGGAGCAGGTGCTCGAGGATGCGGTAGCGATCGCCGCATCCCTCTCGCGCGACGTGATGGCCGACGGCCCGCACGTGGTCACAGGGCCGATCCACGTCGCCGGCGCAGAGCCGGGCGACCTGCTGCAGATCACGGTCGTGCGGCTCGAGCCGCGGGTGCCCTACGGCGTGATCAGCAATCGTCACGGCAAGGGTGCGCTCGTGGGTGAGCTGCCCCGCGGCGAGCACAACGTGAGCGTCTTCACGCCCGTCGTGGAGCAGGACGGCGCCCTCCTGGGCGCGTTGCCGCTGATCGAGGGGGGACCGGCCGCGGTGACCTTCCCGCTGGCGCCGTTCCTCGGCACGATGGGTGTGGCCGTCGCAGGCGGAGACCGCCCGCACTCCGTGCCGCCCGGCGCGCACGGCGGCAACATCGACATCAAGCTGCTGACCGAGGGCGCCGTGCTGTACCTGCCGGTGCAGGTCGCGGGCGCGCTCGCGTACGTCGGAGATCCGCACTTCGCGCAGGGCGACGGCGAGGTCGCGCTCACCGCGCTCGAGGCGTCGCTGCGGGCCACCCTGCGGTTCGACGTCGTGCCGCGCGCGGTGGCACTGGCCGAGTTCGGCGAGCTCCTCGGCCCGCTCGTGCGCACCGCCGAGTACCTCGTCCCCACGGGACTCGACCCCGACCTCGGCGAGGCGATGCGCCGCTGCGTGCGCGCGGCCCTCACCCTGCTTCAGGCGCGGTACGGCATGGCCGAGCACCTCGCCTACGCGTATCTCTCGGCCGCGACGGACTTCGACATCTCGCAGGTCGTCGACATCGTGTGCGGTGTGCACGCCCGCATCCGCGAATCGGACTTCACGGGTGCACCTTCCACGACGGATGCGGAGGGTCGGGCATGAGCGAGATCCCCGCGGACCTTCGGGCAGCCTTCGACCGCTACGAGCGTGCCATCCTCGACAACGACCTCGCGGTGCTCGACGAGATGTTCGCCCCCGGCGACGCGACGCTGCGCGGGGATGCGGCGGGCCTGCTCGTCGGCCACGACGTGATCAGCGCCTTCCGCGGCGTGCGCGGCGGTGTCGCGCCACGGACGATCCAGCGCATCGAGTACCGTCCGCTCGCCGACGATCTCGCTCTGCTCGTCTCGGTGTCGCGGTTCACCGGGGGCGGAACGGGGCTGCAGACCCAGCTGTGGCGCCGTGGTGAGACCGGATGGGTCATCGAGGCCGCGCACGTGACGGGCAAGGCGCAGGCCCTGGACCGATCGGTGTGGCGCACGGTCGGCGACCCGCTGTGGCAGGGGGCATGGGAGGGGCCGCTCGAGGGCCTCAACGTGGCCGTCAAAGACCTCTTCGCCATCAAGGGCTACCGCATCGGCGCGGGCAACCCGACGTTCCTCGAGACCGCGAGGCCGGAGTCGACCACGGCTCCCGCCGTCACCGATCTGCTGCGCGGCGGGGCGTCGCTGCGCGGCATCGCGCGCACCGACGAGTTCGCCTACTCGATCGCGGGCGACAACGCGCACTACGGCACCCCGCCCAACGGGGCGCTCCCGGGTGCGCTGCCGGGCGGATCGTCGAGCGGGCCCGCATCCGCCGTCGCGACAGGGCAGGCGGAGGTGGGACTCGCCACCGATACCGCGGGGTCCGTGCGCGTCCCCGCCTCGTACCAGGGGCTGTGGGGGCTGCGAACGACCCACAATCTCGTGCCGCGGCAGGGGATGCTGCCCCTCGCGCAGTCCTTCGACACAATCGGCTGGCTCACGCGCGACGGCAACACCCTCCAGCGCGTCGTCGACTGGTGCCTGAGCTATGACGGCTCGGAGTCGACCGAGAGCGTGTTCGGTGAATCCGCGGGCGACCTGCCCTGGCGCTTCGCCGTGCCCGAAGAGGTGCTGACGCACGTCGAGCCCGACACCCGGGTGGCGTTCGACGCCTACGTCGAGCGGCTGGCCGCATCCGAGAACGCTCCGGAGGTCCAGACGGTCTCGATCGGCGATCTCGACGAGTACTTCGAACCGTTCCGTACCGTGCAGGCGGCGGAGGCGTGGCGCAACAACCGCGACTGGCTGCGGGCGCACCCCGGCTCCACGGGTGCGGCGGTCGCCGAGCGGTTCCGCATCGCCAGCGAGGTCACGGCCGACGCGGAGCGCGTCGCGCGACAGGCGCTCGAGCCGCTCCGCGAGCGCGTCCAGTCCCTTCTGCAGAGCGCCGTACTGCTGCTGCCCACGGTGCCCGGTCCTGCGCCCATGCGCACATCCGACCCGGCGAAGGTGGATGCCGTGCGCCAGGCGACGCTGCGCATGACGACGCCCGCGGCCGTCGCCGGCACCCCCGCCCTCTCGATCCCGCTGCTGACCGTCCGCTCGCAGCTCGGCCCCGCACCCGTCGGCGTCTGCCTCGTTTCGCGCAGCGGCACCGACATCGCCCTCGTCCGTCTCGGCCGCCGACTCGCCGCGCTCTGACCGCGATCCTCCAGGAAGCACTCATGACCGACACCCTCCCGATCGACCCGCCCGCCCGCCTGCTCATGGGGCCGGGTCCGATCTCCGCCTACCCGTCCGTACTGCGCGCCATGTCGGCGCCGCTGGTGGGCCAGTACGACCCGTTCATGACCCACACGATGAACGAGACGCAGGAGCTGTACCGCCAGGTGTGGGCCACCGAGAACGAGGCGACCCTGCTCGTCGACGGCACCTCGCGCGCCGGCATCGAGGCCGCGATCGTCAGCCTGATCCGCCCCGGGGATCGCGTGCTCGTACCCGTGTTCGGACGCTTCGGGCACCTGCTCGCCGAGATCGCGGAACGCGCGCTCGCCGAGGTGCACACGATCGAGACCGAGTGGGGGCAGGTGTTCACCGCCGCGGCGATCGAAGAGGCCGTCGTGCGCGTCAAGCCGACGCTCCTCGCCCTCGTGCAGGGCGACACGTCGACCACGATGCTGCAGCCGCTGGAGGAGATCGGTGCGATCTGCCGGAGGCACGGCGTGCTCTTCTACTCCGACGCCACCGCATCCCTGGGCGGCAACGTGTTCGAGGCCGACGCCTGGGGACTGGATGCGGCGACCGCCGGTCTGCAGAAGTGCCTGGGCGGACCGAGCGGCTCCGCTCCGATCACGCTGAGCGAGCGCGCCGTCGAGGTCGTCCGCTCGCGCAAGCGGATCGAGGCCGGCATCCGCGAGGCGGGCGACGAAGACGCCCCGGACTTCGTGCGCTCCAACTACTTCGACCTCGGCATGATCCTCGACTACTGGGGTCCGCGCCGGCTCAACCATCACACCGAGGCGACGAGCATGCTCTACGGCGCCCGCGAGTGCGCGCGTCTGCTGCTGATCGAGGGTCGCGAGGCGGTCATCGCCCGGCACGAGCTCGCCGGCCGCGCGATGCTCGCCGGCGTCGAGGCGCTCGGTCTCGCCGTCTTCGGCGACGTGGCGCACAAGATGAGCAACGTCGTGGCCGTGTCCATCCCCGAAGGCGTGCCCGGCGATGCTGCACGCACCGCGATGCTGGAGGACTTCGGCATCGAGATCGGCACATCCTTCGGCCCGCTGCACGGCAAGGTGTGGCGCATCGGCACGATGGGCTACAACGCGCGTAAGGACACCGTCCTCACGACCCTGGCCGCCCTCGAGGCGGTGCTGCGCCGGCACGGCGTCGCCGTTCCCGCCGGCGGCGGCGTCGAGGCCGCATCCGACGTCTTCGCGGGGCGCGCATGATGTTGGAGGTCTCGCCCGACCGCATCGCGGCCGCCGCCCGGCGCGTGATGGCGCGGTGCGACGAGCTCGCGCGCGTCACCGCGACGCCGGGGCGCATCGAGCGGGTCTATCTCTCGCCCGAGCATGCGCGGGTGAACCGCCTTGCGGCCGAGTGGATGCGCGAGCTCGGCATGCGCACGCGCCAGGATGCGGCGGGCAACCAGATCGGCCGGTTCGACCGCATCATCGGGGACACGCTCGACCCCGACGCGCCCGCGCTGATCATCGGCTCGCACCTGGACACCGTGCTGGATGCGGGACGTTTCGACGGAATCGTGGGCGTGCTCATGGGACTCGAGATCGCCCGGCTCCTGCGGACGCCGGTCGGTGACGGGCGTTTCGGCGTCGCGCTCCCGTTCGCCCTCGAGGTGGTCGCGTTCTCGGACGAGGAGGGCACGCGCTTCGGCAAGGCCCTGCTCGGTTCGTCCGCGGTGGCCGGACTGTGGGACGAGGACTGGTGGGCGCTGACGGATGCCGACGGCACGAGCCTGCGGCAGGCGTTCCTCGAGTTCGGACTCGACCCGGCGCGCATCGGCGAGGCCGCCCGGCGGCCCGACGAGCTGATCGGGTATCTCGAGGCGCACATCGAGCAGGGACCGGAGCTCGACCGGCGCGGGGAGCCGCTCGCTGTGGTCTCCTCGATCGCCTCCGCACGCCGCTTCCAACTCGTCGTCGAGGGGGAGGCCCGTCATGCCGGTGGCACGCCGTACGACATGCGCCGCGACGCGCTGCTCGGCGCGAGCGAGGCGGCGCTCGCGGTCGAGCGCATCTGCCGCGAAGAGCACCACATCATCGGCACCGTCGGCCAGCTCGAGGCCTACCCGGGTGCGGTGAACGTCGTGCCCGGCGAGGCGCGCTTCTCTCTCGACCTCCGCGGCGAGTTCGATGAGACCCGCGACCATGTGTGGGACGAGCTCTCCCGCGAACTCGACGCGATCATGGGCCGCCGCGGGCTGCGCTGGAGCTCACGCGAAGTGCACAGTGCCGCCGCCGTCATGTGCGCGCCGCTCCTGCAGGACGTCGTGCGCGAGGGCATCGGCGCCACCGATGCGCCCGGCGGCACCGACCCGGCCGTGATCTTCAGCCGCGCCGGCCACGATGCGATGTCGATCGGTGCGATCACCGACGTCGGGATGCTGTTCCTGCGCAACCCCGACGGCATCAGCCACCATCCGGGGGAGTCCGTCTCGGCACCGGATGTGGCGCTCGGCATCCGTGCCCTCGCCGAGTCCGTGCTGGCGCTCGCCGCCGACGTCCGCGTGCGCTGACGGCCAAGAGCCGGGGCGATCAGCGGGAGCGCGGGACGCTCGTGACGAAGAGGGCGACGACAGGCTCGTCGCCGACGAGCCGCCAGCGGTCGCGGGCGCCCGCGGGGAAGCGGATGAAGTCGCCCGGCCCCAGCGCGTAGGTGCCGGCGCCGAGCACGTCCACCTCGAGGCGCCCTGAGACCAGATACAGGCCGCTCTCGCCGGGCGACTCGAACCACTCGGCGATGTACTCGTCAGGACCGAAGGCGTACTCGACGACCTCGAGCGCCGAGCTCTCACGCAGCAGCAGCGCACGCCCGAGCGCGGCGTCGTCCCGCTCCGCGACGGGGATGCGGCGCCCCTCCCCGGCGCGGACGACATCGACCTCGTCGGCCCCCACGGCCGGCAGCAGGTCGCCGGGGCGCACCCCGAGCGCACGGGCGAGGCGGTAGACCGACGCCATCGACGGGGCGCTCGCTCCGCGCTCGATCTGGCTCAGAAACGGCTGGCTCATCCCCGCCGCGGCGGCCAGTTCGCGGGTCGAGAGTCCGGCCGCATCCCGCAGTCGCCGGATTTCGGCACCGATGACCGAGCCGAGATCGGCATCGAGAGAGGGATCGCTCAATTTACGCTCCGGAAACGTTAGCCGAATGCTCTCGTCATCGCATCCGTCGAATATGAATGCTGTCAGTTATCACCGAGGGCGTCTCCCTCAGTTTAGAAGTACGAGGAGCCCATGAGCGCAACGGCCGAGATCGAGCGGATCGTGCGCGGCCTGCCCAAGGTCAGCCTCCACTGCCACCTCATCGGCTCGGTGCAGGCGACGACGCTCGTCGAGCTGGCGGCCAAGCACGGCGTCACGCTCGACGGCGGACGCACCGCCGAGAACCTCTTCGACCACGCCAGCTATGAAGACCTCGACGAGTTCCTCCGCGTGCTGGATGTGGCGGGCTCCGTCATCCGCGACGTCGACGACTTCCACCGCGTTACCTACGAGTCGCTGACGGCGGGAGGTGCGGCGCACAACGTGCTCTACCGTGAGATCTTCCTCAGCCCTCCCGGCCACCCCGGCATCGGGTACCGCACGATCATCGACGGCGTCCGCGCCGGAATGCGCGACGCCGAGACCGACACCGGAATCCGCAGCAATCTCATCGTCGGCCTCAACCGCAACGACACCCCAGGGGCCGCCACCGAGCTGGTCGAGACGATGATCGCCAACCCCTACGACGAGGTCATCGGGATCGGGCTCGACTACTCCGAGATGATCGGGCCGCCGGAGAAGTTCTGGAAAGCCTTCCGGCTCGCCGGCGAGGCCGGTCTGCAGCGCACCGCGCACTCCGAATCGGGGCCGCCGCACAACATCGAGACCATCCTCGACCTGCTCGGATGCAGCCGCGTCGACCACGGCTACCACGTTGTCGACGACCCCGACATCACACGTCGGTGCGTCGAGGAGCGCATCCCCTTCACCTGCACCCCCGTCTCGAGCGACATCGGCCGCTACTCCGGCAGCGGCGACGGCAGTCACCTCCGCATCAAGCAGATGGTGGATGCGGGACTGCTCGTGACCATCGACTCCGACGACCCGCCGATGTTCGGCACCGATCCCACCAACGACTACCGCGCCCTCGCTCACGCGCTCGGGTACGGCCTCGAGACCCTCGCCTCCTTCACCGACAACGCGATCGAGGCGAGCTGGCTCGACGCGGACAGCAAACGCGACCTGCGCCAGCGCGCCGACCGCATGGTCGCCGACCTCGCCGCGCCGCTCATGAAGACCCCCTGACCCACCCCATCCACCACCAGGAGCACCCATGTCACGCAGCCACCGATCCCGCCTGGGAGTCGCCCTCGCGGGCCTCGTCGTCTCGGCCGCCGCCCTCACCGCCTGCGCCGGCGGGTCGGGGGAGCCGGCCGCATCCGGATCGTCCGACGGGGCCGGTCTCGGCGACGTCACCCTCCAGCTCAGCTGGATTCTCAACGAGGAGTTCGCCGGCGAGTACTTCGCCGACTCGAAGGGCTACTACGAAGAGGCGGGCCTCGGAAAGGTGCAGCTGATCCCCGGCCCCTCGACCGGCGTCGCGGAGCTGCTCAGCGGCACGACCGACATCGCGATCAACGACGCCGTGTCGGCCGGCACGGCGGTGGCCACCGAGGGCGCGCCGATCAAGATCATCGGCGCCACGCTGCAGAAGAACCCCTTCACCATCCTGTCGCTGGCCGACGGGGGCAACATCGTGAAGCCCGCCGACATGATCGGCAAGCGCATCGGCGTGCAGGACTCCAACCGGGCGCTCTTCTCGGCGCTTCTCGCGGCGAACGACATCGACCCCTCCCAGGTCGACATCGTCCCCGTGCAGTACGACCCGGCGCCGCTGACCAACGGTGAGGTCGACGGCTTCACGGCTTACCTCACGAACGAGGCCATCACGGTCGAGATGGCCGGGTTCAAGACGGCCAACCTGCCGCTCGCCGAGAACGGCCTGCCGTTCGTCGCGGAGACGTTCTCGGTCACCGACGACACCCTGAAGAACCGGCGCGACATGCTCAAGGCCTTCCTCGTCGCCGAGATCCGCGGGTGGACCGACGCTCTCGCCGACCCCGACGAGGGCGCGCGTCTCGCGAAGGAGGTCTACGGCACCGACCTGAACCTCGATCCCGCCAAGACGATCGCCGGACTGTTGGCCACGAACGCGCTCATTACCACGGACGAGACCGCCGAGAACGGCCTGTTCACCATCTCCGACGCCCTGCAGAAGCAGACGATCGCCAGCCTCGCCGGGGCCGGCATCACGCTGGAGGCGTCCGACCTGTTCGACATGAGCCTGCTCGACGAGGTCTACAAGGAGAACCCCGACCTCATCGCGTACGCCGGCTGAGTCATCCACGGCACGCCCCGCATCCCCCACCGGATGCGGGGCGTGCCGCGTTCCGGCGCCACGCGCGCGAAACATCGCAGTGTTAGCGTCACCAACATCCGTGTCGTCCGCCCCGAACCGAACAGGAGTCCCATGAGCCTGCTGATCACGCACGCCCGCCTCATCACCGTGCCCGCCGGCACCGAGGACGCCGGCTACATCGAGGACGGGTGGATGCTCGTCGAGGACGGACGGATCGCGGCCCTCGGGTCGGGACTTCCCACGGTCACCGCCGACGAGGTTCTCGACGTCGACGGCGCGTTCGTCGCCCCCGGGTTCGTGTCGAGCCACTCGCACCTGTTCACGAGCGGACTACGCGGTCTGGGCGTGGGCGAGACGCTCTACGGATGGTGCGACTCGATGCTCGGGATGACCTCCGCGGCGACGCCGGAGGACATCTACTGGTCGACCCTGCACGGCGCCCTCGACTTCCTCGGCAACGGCGTCACCACCGCCTACAACTTCACCGACCCGCTGCAGGCATGGGAGTCGATGGTCGACGGCAAGCGCGTCGGCAACGCCGCGATGCGCGGACTCGAGTACCACACCCGTCAGGCCGACGGCTGCCTCGACGCCGGCATCCGCTTCGTCGACGCCATCGGCATGGATGCGACCGTCGGCAGCGACGAGGAGATCTTCGACCGGTTCGCCGCCGAGGTCGCCCACTCGCGCGCGATGGACCCCGCGTTCGCGCTGGGCGCATCGATCATGGGTCAGGTGCAGTGGTCGCCGCGACCGGATGCGGCCGAGGTCGAGGTGGAGGCGATGCGCCGCTTCGGGGTGACCAACCAGGCCCACTTCCTCGAGTCGCCCGAGGCCGTGCCGCTGCAGCAGTCGAAGTTCGCGATGTACCGGGATGCGGGAGCCCTCGGCCCGGGCATGATGTTCGGCCACTTCATCCAGACCACGCCCGAGATCATCGAGCAGACCGCGGCCGGCGGCGCGTCGATGTCGTGGCAGCCCGCATCCAACGGACGCCTCGCGTCCGGGGTCGCTCTCGTGCCGGAGATGCTGGCGATGGGGATGAAGGTCGGGATGGGACTCGACGATCAGGCCTGCACCGACGTTTCCGACCCGTGGCAGAACATGCGGGCGGGCATCTTCATGCAGCGCGCCCGCACGAAGGATCCGCTGTCGATGATGCCCGAGCGCGTCCTGCGCCTGCACACCCTGGGGGGAGCTGCGATCCTGGGCGTCGACGACCGCGTCGGCAGCCTCGAGGTCGGCAAGTTCGCCGATTTCGTCGTGGTCGACCCCCGCAAGCCCGATGTCGGACCGCTCTGGCATCCCGTGCGCAGCTACGTCCTGTCGATGACGCCCCGCAACCTCAAACGGGTCTACGTGGGCGGCCGCCTCGTCAGCGAGGAGGGCGTCTCCACGAACCCGCTCGCGCCGGAGGCGACCATCCGCGTGCACGAGGACCTGCCGCGCGTGGCCGAGCGACTGGGTCGGCACCCCGCCTGAGCTCGCGAACGACGAAGGGGGCCGGGATGACCCGGCCCCCTTCGTCGTGCGATCCGTCAGCGCGCGGCGCCCGCGAGCGTGCCGGTGACCTGACCTGCCGTGTCGACGACGAGGCAGGAGACCAGACGGTCGTTGCCCTGGTCCCAGCTCTGCTGGGTGGGCGCGAAGTAGGAGAACTCCAGCGCGGACTCCTCGTAGGCGATGCCGACGAAGTTCGAGAACTCGTTGTAACAGCCCTCCTCAGCAGCGGAGTACACCTCGTCCTTGCCGGGGTACTCGCCGTCCGGCAGCGAGAACTCGTAGTAGACCTCGGTGTCGTGCGGGTCGCTGCAGGGCACGACCGGGACGTCGGTGACCTCTTCGCTGGACGTGTTGTTCATGCAGTCGCCCACGGAGAGCGTGAAGACGTCGGCCTTGCCGGCGTCGGTGATCTCGCCCGTGTCCGAGTCGCGCACCGCCTCGGGGCCGCCCCCGAGGTCGCTGATCTGGAAACAGCCGCCGAGGAACAGGGCGGCCCCCATGACGGCGGTGGCGGTAAGGAGGCGGGAGGTACGCATGGCACTCGCTTTCGGGCGCGCTCGGACGGCGGTGCCGCCAGAGGAGGCTGAAGGGACGTGTTCGCTGTGGTGAACGGCCGCCAGGCTATCGGTCCACGCGTGCGCGCATGAGCCTCTTGACGCGGACCTGTGGATAGGTCAGGTGTAACGGTGCGGAAACACGAGCGCCAGTGTTCGTGAAATCTACATCGCTTAGCGTCGAACTCGTCACGCAGACCGCTGCCGCCGGGATGAACCCGAGCACGGGAGGCGCCGGCATCCCAACCACCCGAAGTGCACCACCCGACAAACCGGGAGACAGCTTATGTCCCGCTTCACCGCACGCCGCACGCGCGTCGCCGTGTCCATCGCCGCCGTCGCTCTCTCGGCCCTCGCGCTCAGCGCGTGTGCCGGATCCAGCGACCCCGCATCCTCGTCGTCCTCCGGCGGGGACGCCGCGGGTCTGGGCGACACCACGATCCAGCTCAGCTGGATCAAGAACGAGGAGTTCTGCGGCGAGTTCTTCGCCGACTCCAAGGGCTACTACACGGACGCGGGCTTCAGCAGCGCCACGCTCGTGCCCGGGCCCTCCACGAGCGCCACCGAGCTGATCGCCGGATCCGCCGACTTCGGTCTCAGCGACGCCGTTGCCATCGGCTCCGTCGTGGCGAGCGAGGGCGCGCCGCTGAAGATCATCGGCACGACATACCAGAAGAACCCGTTCACGATCCTCTCGCTGAAGGACGGCGGCAACATCGCCACGGTCGCCGACCTCAAGGGCAAGAAGATCGGTGTGCAGGACCCGAACACGTCGCTGTTCAACGCGTTCCTCGCCGCCAACGGGCTGACCACGTCCGACGTCACGGTCGTCCCGGTGCAGTACGACCCGGCGCCCCTCACGAACGGCGAGGTGGACGGCTTCGTCTCCTACCTGACCAACGAGGCGATCATCGTCGCGAACGAGGGCTACGAGACGGTCAACCTGCCCTTCGCCGACAACAACCTCGCGTTCCCGGCCGAGACCTTCGTCGCAACCGACGACATGATCAAGAACAACCCGGAGAAGGTCAAGGCGTTCCTGAAGGCCGAGATCCAGGGATGGACCGACGCGATCGCCGACCCCGCCGAGTGTGCGCGTCTCGCCTACGAGGACTACGGCAAGGACCTCAACCTCGACCCGAAGAACTCCGAGGCCGGTGCCGCCGCCCAGCTGAGTGACCTCGTCGTCTCCGACGAGACCGCCGAGAACGGCCTGTTCACGATCTCCGACGACCTCAAGGACGCCACGATCAAGAGCCTGTCGGAGGCCGGCATCGACGTGACCGCCGACCAGCTGTTCGACACCTCGCTGCTCGAGGAGCTCTACAGCGAGAACCCCGACCTGGTCAAGTACGCAGGTTGACACCGCGAGGGCGCCCGTACGCGGGCGCCCTCGTACTCCCCTCCCCCCGTCGGTGACCCACCGACCCCGAGCGAAAGCAGCCATCGACGTGACCCAGACTGTCGTCGAGACCGGCGCGACCGATGCCGCGCTCGGCACCGGCCTCCAGATCACCGGCCTGAACAAGGTTTTCACCACCGGCCGCAAGTCGGTCGTCGCCCTTCAGGACACGAACCTCCACACCGACCAGGGCACGTTCCTGTCGTTGCTCGGACCGTCGGGGTGCGGGAAGTCGACCATCCTCCGGATCCTCGCGGGCCTCGAGCAGCCCACGAGCGGCACGACCCGCGTCGACGGTAAGAGCCCCAAGGAGATGCGTCGCGAGAACAAGCTCGGCATCGCCTTCCAGGACTCGGCGCTGCTTCCGTGGCGCAGCGTCTACGCCAACATCCGTCTGCCGTTCGAGATCGCGGGCAAGAGCCCCGACAAGGCGTACATCGACGAGATGATCGCGCTCGTCGGGCTCCGCGGCTTCGAGAAGGCCAAGCCGGCGCAGCTGTCGGGCGGGATGCGGCAGCGCGTGTCGATCGCGCGCTCGCTCATCATGCGCCCCGAGGTCCTGCTGTTCGACGAGCCCTTCGGCGCTCTCGACGACATGACCCGCCAGAAGCTCAACCTCGAGCTGCTGCGGATCTGGACGGAGAAACCGGCGACCACGCTGCTGGTGACGCACGGCATCTCCGAGGCCATCTTCCTCTCGGACCAGGTCGCCGTGATGAGCCCGCGCCCCGGCCGCATCAAGGAGGTCATGACGATCGATCTGCCTCGGCCGCGCCTGCCCGAGATGATGCGCAGCCCGGAGTTCCACTCCTACGTCGATCAGGCCTCGGAGCTCCTGTTCGGAGCGGGAGGGGCCGCGGCTGATGACGACCACTGACGCGTCGCCGAAGGGCAGAGCGGTCCAGTGGGAGGACGTCCGCCTCCCCGCATGGGTCATCGGAATCATGGGCGGGATCGCCCTCGTCGCCTTCTGGTGGCTGATCTCGACGATCTTCCTCAACCCCTCGGGCCGGCAGATCATCCCGAGTCCGCCCGACGTCATCGGGGCCTACATCACGACCGGCTGGGACTACTTCGCCCGCAACTTCTCGGTGACCCTGGTCGAAGCCGGCATCGGATACCTCTGGGGGAACGGTCTCGCTCTCGCGCTCGCGTTCATCGTTCTGCTCGTTCCGCGGTTCGAGGGCGTGGCCATGCAGTTCGCGATCCTCACCTACTGCGTGCCGATCGTTGCAATCGGCATGCTCGCCGTCGTGCTGTTCCCCGTTCCGAAGGCGGGCGAACCCAGCGGTACGGCGGTCTTCCTGGCAGCTCTGTCGGTCTTCTTCACGACCGTCGTCGGAGCGCTGCTCGGGCTCAAATCGGCCGACCGGTCGAGCCTGGACCTCATCACCGTCTACGGCGGCAGCAAGCTGACGCAGCTGCGCAAGGTGCGGCTCATCGCGGCACTTCCCGCCATCCTCAATGCGCTGCAGATCGCCGTCCCTGCCGCCTTCCTCGGCGCCGTGCTCGGTGAGTTCTTCGGCAAGATCGAGGCCGGGGTGGGCTTGGCGATGATCCTCGCGCAGCAGAACTCCGACGCGCCCCTCGTCTGGGCACTCGCCCTCGCCTCCGGCGCCGTGGCACTCGCAGGCTTCGCCCTCGTCGGACTCGTCGCCCGCCTCATCGCGCCCTGGTCGAAGGGAGCCCAGAAGTGACCACAATGATGACTGCTCAGCCGCCGATCGCGGGCCCGGGTTCCACACAGAAGCCCGATATCCAGGTGACAGTGCGCAAGCAGGTGGCGTCCGGTGCCCTGAAGGCGTTCGGCTGGGGAATGGTGACCTTCGTCGGCACCCTCGTGGGCGTGCTCGCCCTCTGGGTCGGTGTGCTGGCGATCCTCAACGTCTCGCCCATGATCGCCAAGGGCCCCATCGACGTGTGGAACTACCTCTTCACGCTGCCGGCAGCCGAGGCGAACCGTGAACTAATGTTCGGGAACCTGGCCGTCACGCTGGGGCACTCGCTCATCGGTTTCGTGTCGGGACTGGTCGTCGCGATTCTCGGCGCCAGCATCTTCCAGCTGAGCAAGGGGATCGAGCATGCGCTCATGCCGGTCGCGATGCTCCTGCGCTCGGTGCCCCTGATCGCGATGGCGCCGGTGATCATCATGATCTTCGGCCGCGACATCGCGACCGTGGCCGTCATCGGCGGGATCGTCGTGCTCTTCCCCGCCCTGGTGAACATCTCGTTCGGTCTCAAGTCCGCCTCCGCGCAGATGAACGACCTCGTCGAGGTCTACGGCGGTGGTTCGTGGGCCAAGCTGCGCAAGATCGCCATGCCGTCCTCGCTTCCGGCGTTCTTCGCCGCCGTGCGCATCTCGGTGCCCGGTGCGATCACGGGTGCGCTGCTCGCCGAGTGGCTCGCCGTCGGCGGCGGGATCGGCGGTTCGATCGCCGGCTACATCCCGCAGGCGCAGTTCAGCGCGCTCTGGACGTCCGTGGTGCTCGTCACGGTCGTCTCGCTCGTGCTGTACAACGTGATCCAGATCGTCGAGAACGTGGTGCTCGCCCGCATGGGCATGCGCGCCCAGACCGGTATCTGACCCCCCGCGGCGACTCGCGCCGCATCCGCCGATTCCAGGAAGATCTTCGGTATGACCGATCTCACCGCGTTCGCGCACGGCCTGCCCAAGGCAGAGCTCCACCTGCACCTCGAGGGCACCCTCGAGCCCGATCTCAAGTTCGCGCTCGCCGAGCGCAACGGCATCGAGCTCGCCGAGAAGACCGTCGACGAGGTGAAGGCCACCTACGACTTCACCGACCTCACGAGCTTCCTCGCGGTGTACTACCCGGCGATGCGGGTCCTGGTCACGGCCGACGACTTCCACGACCTCGCCTGGGCCTATCTCCAGCGGGCCGCGGCGCAGGGCGTCGTGCACGTCGAGATGTTCTTCGACCCGCAGGCCCACACCGGCCGCGGGGTGCCGTTCGCCGACGTGATCGGCGGCTATCGCCGTGCGGTGGTGCGCGCGGAGCGCGAGCTCGGTATCTCTGCCGAGCTCATCATGTGCTTCCTGCGCGACTACTCAGCCGAGTTCGCCTTCGCGACCCTCATGGAGGCGCTGCCCTACAAGCAGTGGATCCTTGGGATCGGGCTGGACTCCGACGAGCGCGGAAACCCGCCTCAGAAATTCGCCGAGGTCTTCGCTCGGGCGCGCGCCGAGGGCTTCCTGCTCACGATGCACTGCGACATCGACCAGCCCGGCTCGATCGACAACATCCGCGCGGTGCTCGATGAGATCCAGGTCGACCGCATCGACCACGGCACCAACATCGTCGAGGACCCGGCTCTCGTCGACCTCGCCATCGAGCGGGGGCTCGGCTTCACGACGTGCCCGGTCTCGAATTCCTTCGTGACCGAGCAGATGAAGGCGGACGAGATCGTGGGGCTGCTCCGTCGGGGTGCCAAGGTCACGCTGAACTCGGACGACCCCGCGTACTTCGGCGCCTATGTCGCAGACACCTACGTCGCTCTCGCCGAGCAGGCGGAGCTGACCGAGACCGACCTGGTCCAGTTCGCGATCAACTCGTTCGAGGCCTCCTGGCTGACGCCCGCCCGCCGCGCCGCCTACCTCGCGGCCGTCGCTGACTACGCGGCGCGCCACGGCGTCGCGATGCCCGCCGCATAACCTCGGACCATGACCGACCCTGTCGCCACGATCGCCGCGGACGAGGATGCGGCCGGGCAGCGTCTCGGTGCCCGCATCCGCGAGCTGCGGCAGGCGCGCGGACTCACACTCGTACGTCTGGCCGCGGCCACCGAGCTGTCGCATCCGTTCCTGAGCCAGCTGGAGCGCGGGCTCGCTCAGCCGAGCCTGGCGTCGCTGCGGCGTATCGCGGTGGCGCTGGAGACGAGTCCGATCGAGCTGATCGCGGCCTCCGACGAGCCGCGCGAGGCCGCATCCGCGATCGAGATCCAGCGCGCCGGCTCCGGCGCCGTGCCCGAGGGGTTCGCATCCGGCACGGCGCGGATGCTGGCGCACGACGCGCGCGCCTTCCACCCGGTCGAGGTGGTCGCCGACGCGCTCGTGCCCGGTGAGAGCTTCACCCACGAGGAGGAGGAGTTCCTCTATGTGGTGGCCGGCGGCATCCGGATCGAACTCGACGGCGAGGCGCACGATCTGACCGCCGGCGACTCGGTGCACTTCCCCGGGGGCGTCGTGCACCGCTGGTGGTCGCTGGACGGGAAGCCGTACCGGCTTCTCGTCGTCAAGAGCGCGGGCGTTCTCAGGCCCCGCACACCCGGAGGAACGCCGTGATCTCGTACGCCGACTACCTGCAGCTGCTGCCCAAGACGGAACTCCACTGCCACTTCGCCTCGACGATGACGGCGACGACCTTCATCGAGTTGGCCGCGCGCTACGGCGTGGAGCTGTGGGGCGACGACCCCGAGACGCTCTTCGACTTCGCCGACCTGCCCGAGTTCCTCGTCGCCTTCCGCGCCGCGCACGACGTGCTGCGCGAGCCGGCGGACTTCGAGCGGGTCGCCTGGGAGGGCGTGAGGGCCGCCGTCGCCGAGGGCAACCTGCGCTACCGCGAGTACTACGTGAACCCGCAGTACTTCGCCGCCCGCGGGATCGGCTACCGGGATGTGATGGACCCGATCATCGCGGGCCTGCGGCGCGCCGAGGCCGACTTCGGCGTCGGATTCCGCATCGTCGCCGCGATCAACCGGCGCGACAGCCCCGAGTCCGCGGTCGCGATGGTGCGCGAGGTGATCGAGCACGGCATCCCCGAGGTCGTGGGCATCGGTCAGGACGATCTGACGCCGGAGAACACCGAGGACCCCACTCGCTTCGCCGCCGCGTACCGGCTCGCCGCATCCGCCGGGCTGAAGCTGACGGCGCACGTCGGGGAGACTCCGACGGCGACACCGGATGCGGTGCGCGAGGCGATCGAGGTGCTGGGCTGCGACCGCCTGGACCACGGGTACCGCATCGTCGACGATGCGGCCGTGGTGGCGTTGGCCTTGGAGCGCGGCATCGGGTTCGCGACGACTCCCGTGTCGACGACGATCTGCTCGGGCTGGACGCTGGACGAGGGCCACCGCCTGCGCGCGATGATCGACGCGGGACTCACGGTGAGCGTATCGACCGACGACGCGATGTTCTTCCGCACCGACATCGGCAAGGAGTACCGCGAGGGGCTCGTGGCATTGGGCGTCGACGCGGCCACGGCGAAGCGAATCGCCCTCGCCGGCATCGACATCTCGTTCGCGGATGCGGCCACGAAGGCACGCCTGCGCGGCGAGTTCGAGGGCGCGTTCGTCGCCCTCGACGCTCTCCTCGAAGCCTGACTCGCGCCGCCGGCGGCTGCTGATCCTCCTGCTCACTGTTCGCCTGTCACAGATCGACGGCAGCCCGTCGATCTGTGACAGGCGAACAGGCCCGGGATCCGGTCAGGCGGCCGCGGGACGGCGACGGAAGTACGGGCTCGATGCCGGCAGGTACATCAGCACGGCTGCTGCGAGCGCGACCACGACGATGAGGATGTCCACGATGTTGCCCGTGGCGAAGGTGGGGAGCCCCGCCAGCACCGCGATGATGGCCAGGATGAGCAGCACGATGCGCGCCCAGTTGCGTCGGCGAAGTCGTAGCTTCCGTCCGCCAGCGCCGTGAGGATCGAGATCGCCGAGAGGGCGACGCTCGCGATCCACAGCCCGCGGGTCCCTCGAACCGGGTTCCCCTGTCACAGATCGAGGATCTCGGCGCGATCTGTGACAGGCGAACCGGGTGCAGGTCGGGGCGGGCCAGGGGTCAGCGGGCGGCGGCGACGAGTTCGGCGCCGCGCTCGGCGATCGCGACAGTGGGGGCCTGCGTGTTGCACGTGGGGATCGACGGCATCACCGACGCATCCGCCACCCAGAGCCCCTCGAGGCCTCTCACCCGCAGCGCAGGGTCCACGACCGCGAGCTCATCCGTGCCGATGCGCGCGGTGCCCGAGCAGTGGAAGAACGTGCCGATGTTCTCCCGCACGAACCGCACCTTATCGGCGGGCGGCATCCCCGCGGCCGGCGTGATCGGACCCTCCGCGAGGTCGGCGTAGGCGGATGCGGCGACGAGATCCTGCACGGCGTCCACGGCCTCGACCATCGCAGCGAGGTCGGTCGGATCGGCGAGATAGTTCGGATGGATGTCGGCGGCCGCATCCGGATCCGCCGAGCGCACCCGTACCCAGCCGACGCTCCGCGAGCGATACAGACCGGGGACCAGAGCGAAGACGCGCTCTCCCGACAGGTCGTGCCGCGCGTGCAGCGCCTCATCGCCGCGCGAGCCGTGCGCGACGACGGTGTGGAGGTCGGGCCCCGCCTCGGCGTGGGAGCTGCGCCAGTTGAGCATCGCGCCGCCGCCGTTGCCGATCACCGGACCGAGGTCGTGTCGGGCGCGGAAGTTCATGCCCAGGATCAGCGGGTGGTCCTGGAAGTTCTCGCCGACTCCGGGCAGATGGTGCGTCGCGCGGATGCCGGATGCGGCGAGCCGGCCGGCGTCCCCGATCCCCGAGAGCTGCAGCAGCCGCGGGGTGTCGAGCGCCCCGGCTGCCAGCACGATGCGCGCACCGGTGGTCTCCACGGCGACATCGCCGACCGTGTGCCTGACGCCCGTGACGCGGCCTGCGGCCAGCACGAGCGCGTGGACGCGGCTGTCGACCAGCACGTCGAGATTCGCTCGCTCGAGCGCGGGCTCGAGGTACGCTCGCGCCGTGCTCCAGCGCTCGAACGCGCCGTCGTCGGTCTGGATCGCGTTGTAGTCCGGGTAGGTCGCGCCCTCGTTGGACGCCGCATTCGCGTCGTCGATCACCGGAAGGCCGCGTTCTGCGGAGGCGGCGATGAGCGCGTGCGCGATCGGGTGCACGTGCGCGAGGGGGCCGACCCGCATGGGCCCCGCGAGCCCGCGGTAGGCGGGATCGCCGCCGGCGCGGGTCTCGGACCGGCGGAAGTACGGCAGCAGATCCTCGTAGCCCCAGCCGGCGGCGCCCGCATCCACCCACGCGTCGTAGTCCGCACGGTTGCCGCGGTACCAGAGCATGGCGTTCGTCGAGGACGAGCCCCCGAGCACCTTGCCGCGCGGCATCGCGAGCGAGCGACCGAGCACGTGCGGAGTGGGCGTCGACCGGTACCCGTGGTCGTACTCGCCGCCGATGAGGGCGTCCCAGTGGGCCGCGTCGAGGATCTCACGCACGCCGCGGTGGTCGCCGCCCGCTTCGATGAGGAGCACGCGGACCGCGGGATCCTCCGACAGGCGCCCCGCCAGCACGCATCCGGCCGCCCCACCGCCGACCACGATCTCGTCGTAGCCGGCGGCGGGGGTGCGCACGAGAGGCATCAGTGGCTCCCCGCGCGGAGCGTTTCGTCTCGCGGGGGGACCAGGGCGAGGAGGTGAGACGCCATCAGTTGTGCTCGCTCGGACCCATGATGCTGATGCCCTCCGTGGCCTCGACGTGGCGCACGAAGATGTACTTGTCCTCGCGTCCGTCGGAGTGCTTGCGCTTGATCCCCGGCTCGAGGATGCCGTCGGTCTTCGCGACGACGATGTACGGCTCGGATGCGGCGAGTCCCGCTGCGCAGTGCGCGTCGAACTCTTCGAGCGTCTCGGCGGTGAAGGCCTTCTCGACACCGGCGCCGCGCGCGATCGCGGCGAGGTCGACGCGGCCCTTCGCCGTGTGCGTCGCAGGTCCCCCGATCGACTGGTACTGCTCGTTGTCCCACACGACGATGAACAGGTTCTCGGGGCGCTCGTTGCCGAGGGTCGCGAGGATGCCGAGGTTGAACAGCAGGCCGCCGTCGGTGTCGAGCGAGACGATGCGGCGGTGGGGCAGGCCCACCGCGAGGCCGAACGCCTCGGGCGTCACGCATCCGAGCTGCTGCTGAAACAGGCTCGCCTCGCGCATGTGCGGAGCCGCGTTGTACCACTCGTCGACGGCGCCGCCGAGGGAGAGGATGACGAGCTCGTCCGCAAGGCGCGCGGCGAGCAGCTTCATGGCTTCGAATCGGGAGTAGCTCATCGGACCAGATCCCCTCCGAGGACGATGGCGGCGTGGTAGTACGACGCGTAGGCGGTGTCGTAGGCGCGGACGATCGCCGTCTCGAGCTGGTCGACGTCGCGGACGATCGTGTACGGCGTGCGCAGGGCCTTCAGCAGCGGCTCCATCGTGATGCCGTGCGGGATGGCCCACCAGTTGTTCTCGCCCATCTCGCCCCGGTAGCTCATGACCATGACGACCGGGATGCCGGCGCCGAGTCCCATGCGGGCGAGGTGCTCGGTCGCCGCGCGCAGCCCCGAGTTCTCCATGACCAGCACGGCGCGCTTGCCCGAGAGGAACACGCCGCCGGCGATGGCCGCGCCCTCGCCCTCGTTCGTGACGGGGATGGTGCGGATGTCGGGGTCCGCGTCCAGAGCCGGATACAGCTCCTTCAGCAGCGAGTCGGGCAGGTACGTGGCGACGGAGACGCCGGCTCGCTTGAGCCCGCGGATCACCGCCTCGACGGCGTCGGCTCTCATGTGGTCTCTCTTTCGTGCGGGTGGGTGGAGTCTGTTCCGGGTTTGGGGCGCTTTTCGCGCTTTGGGGCGGACATTTCGCGCCCCACCGCAGGAATCGCACCCCGAACCGGGGATGTGGGGCGTCGGATCAGGACGGAAGGGATGCGGTCTCGCGCGCCGCGAGCCGATGTGCGCGGTGCGTGGCGGCGAGGCGGGGGCCGCCGCCGAAGTGCTCGCGCAGCGTGGCGCCGACGGGCGGGCTGACGCGTCCCCGTTCGGCCAGCACGGGTACGACGAGCTCGATGAACGCGCGATAGGCTCCGGGCCCGCCGAAGGTCGGCTCGAGCATGAGGCCGTCGAGCCCCGAGCCGTCGACGATCGCCTCGATCTCGTCGGCGACCTGTTCGGGGGAACCGGTGATCTGGAACCCGCGGATCGCCTTCGTGCGGAACTGGTCGAGGATCTCGCCCACCCGCATCTCGGCGTTCTGTCGCGCGTAGCGCTGGATGAGGGTCTGACCGAGGTCGGTGCGCAGGTCCACGACCTTGGTGTCGGGGTCGATGCCGGTGAGATCGAGCCCCGTGATCCCGGCGAACATGACGGCCGCATCCGCGCGCTGCAGCACGCTCTCGTACTCGTCTCGGAGGGTGCGTGCCTCTGCCTCGGTGGCAGCCACGGTCACGGTCATGCCCGAGATCACGGCGATGTCGTGCGGATCGCGTCCGTGGGTCACGGCTTGTGCGCGGATGTCGTCGACGTGCGCCTTCGCGGCGGCGATCGACTGGCCCTGGATGAACACGGCCTCGGCATTGCGGGCGGCGTAGGCGCGGCCGCGATCAGAGGTGCCGGCCTGGAAGAGCACCGGAGTGCGCTGCGGGGTCGGCGGCACCGCGAAGATCCCGGCGGCGCGCTGATACGTGCCCTCGACCTCCACGCGGTGCAACTTCGCCGGGTCGGCGTAGACGCCCCGATCGCGATCGCGCAGCTCGGCGTCGTCGTCCCAGCTGTGCTCCCACAGACGAAGGCAGGTGTCGAGGAACTCGTCGGCCGCGTCGTAGCGCTGGTCGTGGTCGAGCATCTCGGTCACACCGAACAGCTGGTCCGTGGTCGCCTGCGAGCTGCCGGTCACGACGTTCCAGCCGATGCGTCCGTCGGTGAAGCGGTCGAGCGTCGCGAAGCGACGAGCGGTCCCGTAGGGTTTCTCGACGGTCGTCGGCGAGGTCACCACGAAGCCGAGACGTTCGGTCGCCCGCGCGAGCGTCGCGATCGCCAGCATCGGATCCAGGGCGGGGAACTGGATGCCGTGGGCGGCGACCTCGTCGGGCATCCGCCCCTCGAGGGTGGCGTAGCCGTAGGTGTCCGCGAAGAAGAGGAAGTCGAAGCCGGCCGCATCCAGTTCGCGCGCCAGATCGACCCAGTAGTCGAGGCGGTCCCAATCGTCAGCGCGGCCGTCCGGATGCGTCCACGTCGGCATCCCGTTGGAGGGGTTCATCATCTCGAAGACCCCGAGCGCGATCCTTGTCATACGACCATCACCACCGACTTCGTCTCGAGGTAGTTCTCCAACCCCTGCGCTCCGTTCTCGTAACCCCAGCCCGATTCCTTGTGCCCGCCCTTGGGCAGCTCCGGACCGAGGAAGGAGTGGCAGTTGACCCACACGGTTCCCGCTTGCAGGCGTGCCGCGACGCGGTGGGCGTTGCTGAGCCCCTCGGTCCAGATGCTGGCGGCGAGCCCGTAGTCGCTGTCGTTGGCCCAGCCGACGACCTCGTCGAGATCGTCGAACGGGGTCACGACGGCGACGGGGCCGAAGATCTCCTCGCGCATGAGGCGTGCGTGCGGGGGGACGTCTGTCAGCACCGTCGGCGTGAAGAAGGTTCCAGCGCTTCCGGTGCGCTCGCCGCCGGTGACGACGGTGACACCATCGGCCGCGCCCTCGTCGACGTAGGCGGCGACGCGCCGGGCCTGCGTCTCGCTCACGAGGGGCCCGAGATCGGTGCCGACTGCCAGGCCGTGGCCGAGTTTCAGGGCATCGCCCGCCGCTGCCATCCCGGCGACGACCTCGTCGTACACGTCGCGGTGCGCGTAGATGCGTGCGCTCGCGACGCACACCTGGCCTCCGTTGTCGAAGATCCCGCGCGAGACTCCGGCGACGGCGGCCGACAGATCCGCATCCGGCAGGATGATCGACGGCGACTTGCCGCCGAGCTCGAGCGTGAGCCGGGCGAGGCGATCGGATGCGGTCGCCACCAGCTTCTTGCCGACCGCGGTGGAGCCGGTGAAGGCGATCTTCGCGACGCCGCGGTGCTCGACGAGCGCCTGTCCCGTCTCGTGTCCGTAGCCGGTGACGATGTTGACGACGCCGTCGGGCAGCCCCGCCTCCTGCAGCAGGCGACCGAGGTAGAGCGCGCTGAGCGAGGTGTTCTCGGCGGGTTTGAGCACGATCGTGCAGCCTGCGGCCAGGGCGGGGGCGAGTTTCATCGCCGTCATGATGAGCGGGGAGTTCCACGGCACGATCGCCGCGACCACGCCCACGGGCTCCCGCCGCGTGTAGGCGAACACGTCCTTGCCCTCGGGCGTGCGGGTGAGCGAGGTCGGGATCGTCTCACCGGTGATCTTCGTGGGCCAGCCCGTGTAGTAGCGGAACTGCGAGATGGCCGCCGGCACCTCGCCGAAGCGCGCCGTGCCGAGGCTCTTGCCCTGGTCGAGCGTCTCGAGCTCGGCGAGGTCGTCGAGGTGCTCCTCCATGACGTCGGCGATACGCCACAGCAGCTTCGAGCGGTCGGCCGGCCGCATCCGTGCCCACGCGGCGCTCTCCAGTGCGGCACTCGCCGCGCGCACCGCGGCATCGACATCGCCGGCCGAGGCGCGGGCGACGTGCGCCAGAGTCTCGCCCGTTGCCGGGTCGAGCGAGGCGAACGTATCGGATGCGGTGACCCAGCGTCCGCCGATGAGCAGGCGTCCGGGGTCATCGGCGAGGAAGCGGGCGACCCGCTCGCGGAGCGGCCCGTGATCGAGCGCGAGAGTCATGCGGTGCCTTTCAGTGGAACAGTCCGTCGAGCTCGCCCTGCGCCGCGATCCACGCGGAGCGGCGGGCGAAGAGGTCGGGAACGAGTGCGCGCACACGGTCGATGAGCTCGCCGAGGTCGGCGTTCACGAGGCGGCCGTCCCGCACGACGATGTCGCCGTCGACGACCGTCATGTCGACGTCGGAGCCGCGCACTGCGTGCACGAGATTGTGGTGGATGTTGGGATATGCGCCGTCGGGCATGAACGGGGTCATGCGGGGGGTGTCGGTGCGCACGGCCACGAAGTCGGCCTTCCGGCCCGGCGTCAGCGCGCCGAGCTCGTCGCCGCGGCCGATCGCCGCCGCGCCGCCGCGGGTCGCCATGCCCAGCACCTGCCACGAGTCCATCGCGGCCGCATCCATCGTGCGCAGCTTGCCCAGAAGCGAGGCGACCTTCATCTCCTCGAACATGTCGAGGTTGTTGTTCTCTTTCTCACCGTCGGTGCCGAGCCCCACGTTGACACCCGCGGCGAGCATCTCGGCGACCGGCGCCATGCCGCTGGCGAGCTTCATGTTGGAGACCGGGTTGTGCGAGACGCCGACGCCGCGCGCGGCGATGAGGTCGACCTCGGCCTGATCCAGCCACACCGCGTGGGCGATCATCGCGCGCGGCACATCGAAGAAGCCGAGCTCCTCGAGGGCGAACATGGGGCGCGCGCCGTGACGGTCGGCGAAGTCGGCGAGTTCGATCTCCGACTCGCTGCAGTGCGTGTAGAGACCGGTGCCGTAGGCGTTCGCCAGCGCGATCGCGCGGCGCTGGCCCGCCGCATCCGCGTAGAACGGGTGCTCGAGTCCGACCCAGGGCATGATGCGGCCGTTGGCTGCGCCCGTCCATTCGCTGAGCATCCGTTCGTTGTCGTCGAGGGTGTCGAAGTAGTCGAAGTCGGGGTGCTCGCCGACGTAGTTGACCGTCACGACGCGGTTGCCGAGGACGGATGCGGCCTGCGCCGCACCGTCCATGTACCGCCACATGTCCACCACGGTCGTGGTGCCCGCCAGGAGTCCCTCGGCGTAGCAGAGCCACGCCGCGGCCTCGGCCTCGTCGGGGCGGAGCACGCGGTGCATCGGGTCGATGTGCAGTCGCAGCCACTCCCAGACCGGCAGGTGCTCGGCGGTGCCGCGCAGCATCCCGGAGTGGTGGTGGGCGTTGATCAGGCCCGGCATGAGCAGGCGGTCGGGCAGCTCGATGCGCTCGGCATCGGGGTTCGCCGCGATCAGCTCGGCGCGGGGGGCGACGTCGGTGATCGTGTCGCCGGTGACGAGCACGCCCGTATCCGTGAGAACGCGGCGCTCGTCGTCCATCGTGACGACGAGATCGGGCAGGAAGAGGCGCGCGGTGGGAGGCACGCTGCCGATCGTAGATACCTATCGTTGATTACACATACCAATCGCGTTTCGCGCGCGTTACCTCTCCGGCGAACCGTGTGCCGGAACAGCCCGATCTGCTCGCCTGTCACAGATCGACGCCACGGCGACGATCTGTGACAGGCGAGCCGGGGGTGAGGGTGGGCCTGCGGGGGGGGGGGGGGGGGGTAGCCGGAGGGTGAGCCTCCGTGGATGTGGATGCGGGGTCCGGCGCGTCAGCGCTCGGCGACGTGCACGAGCAACAGCACAGCCGGCTCGGTGCCGTCGATGCGCCAGCGGTTGCGCAACGCTCCGGGATGGGAGAGGGCGTCGCCCGCGCCGAGCGTCCACGAGCCGCGGTCCTCCAGCTCGACCGTCAGGGACCCTGTGACGAGGTAGATCGTGTTTTCGCCGTCGGACTCGAACCACTCGCCCACGTACGGAGCGCGGGCGATGCGGTACTCCTGCACGGTCGCGCCGCGCGTGGCGGCCGAGGAGATGATCCGGCTGACGGCGCCGTCGTCGCTCTCGGAGACGGGAACGAGCTCGCCCTCCCCGCGGCGGACGACGTGGATCGGCTCCGGCTCCTCGTTTGCCGGCAGCAGCTCCGACGGGGAGATGTCGAGCACCTTCGCCAGCTTGAAGAGCGTGAGGATCGACGGCATCGTGCGGCCGCCCTCGATCTGGCTCAGGAACGGCTGACTGATCTCCGCCGCGCCCGCCAGAGCCCGCATCGACAGCTTCTTGGACGTGCGGGCAGCACGGATGCGGCGCCCGAGCGAAACGCCGATGTACGACTCCGCGCCGGCGGGGCTCGCCGCATCCGGCTCGGTCAGGGCATCGGTCATCACGGACCCAGGATCGCACCGGGCCCGCCGTGCCACAAACTGCGCCGGCCGGCTGGAACGCCGCGCCCCGGCCGGATGCGGGCGCCGAGAGTGTTCAAGGGACGCGGATCACGTGCTCCCGACGCGGATCACGTGCTCCCGACGTGTTCGAGGGACGCGATTCGTCGTGCCCGGCGCCGCGGCGCCGCGTTTCGGAGCGCCGCGGGATACGGCGCGCGGGAGCCCCGGGGCTCACTCCTGAGCGAGCCGCCAGACGCGCTCGCGGGTGAACGGCTGCTGGTACGGTCGCACGCCCAGGGCGCGGGCGATGGCGTTGCCGATCGCCGGGGCGACAGGGTTGTAAGGGGACTCGCTCATCGACTTCGCGCCGAACGGACCGAGGTCGTCGCGGGTCTCGGCGAAGTACACCTCGGTGTCCACGATGTCGGCGAACTGCGGCACCCGGTACGTGCGGAACACGGGGTTCTCCACGCGGCCGTCCTCGTCGATCAGCACCTCCTCATACAGTGCGCTGCCGATGCCCTGCGCCGCGCCGCCCTCGACCTGTCCCCGGCACTGGGCGGGGTTGAGCACTGTGCCCGCATCCGCCGACTGGATGGACTGGAGGATGCGCACGGTGCCGGTCGAGGGGTCGACGGCCACCCGCACGGCGTGCACGTTGAACGCGAGCGAGCGCACCTCGCCGAGCTCCGCGCCCGTCGCCGTGAGGCCCTCTTCCGTCGCGTCGGATGCCGCCGCCACGATCTCCGCGAAGGAGAGCAGCCGGTCGCCGGCGCGCACGCCGTGGGGAGTGAGCTCGGGCTCCGCATCCGGGACGAGCTCGCGCGCGATGTGCAGCATCCGCTGCTCGAGGGCGAGGCAAGCGGCATAGAGCGCTTTGCCGGCCACCGTCACGCCCGCCGAGGCGAACGCTCCCGTGTCGTGGCTGACGAGATCGGTGTCGGCGGTCTTGAGGTCGAGCCGGTCGACGTCGACACCGAACACGGATGCGGCGATCTGCCGCAGCACGACCGTGGTGCCGTTGCCGAACTCGCTCGTGCCGGCGCGCAGCGCGTAGGTGCCGTCGGGGCGCAGGGTCGCGGTGGTGTGGGAGATGTGGCCGAAGGGAGCCATCGTGGCGATCATCGCGACCGCCATGCCCTCGCCGACCGCCCACCCTTCGGGTGCGTCGACGCCGTTGCCGCGCCGCAGCGCGGTCTCGGCCAGATCCAGGCACTGGTCGAGACCGTACGAGCCCCAGCGCAGGTCGGGCTCGTGCAGGTCGTCGCCCGGACGGATCACGTTGCGGCGCCGGAGCTCGAACGGGTCCATGCCGAGGGTGAGGGCCAGCTCGTCCATCGCCGACTCGACCCCCAGGATCACCTGGCCGAGCCCGTAGCCGCGGAAGGCGCCGGAGGGCACGTTGTTCGTGTACACGACCTCCGCGTGGATGCCGCGCACGGGCGAGCGGTACACCGTCATCGCGTCGGCGCACGCATGGAACAGCACGCCCCGCGAGTGGTTGCCGTAGGCGCCGGTGTCGCTCAGCAGGTCGAGCTTCATCGCGGTCAGCACACCGTCGCGGGTCGCGCCGAGCGTCACGGCGACGCGCATCGGATGACGCAGCGCGGCACGCTGGAACTCGTCGGTGCGCGAGAACTCGTACGAGACCGGACGGCCCGTGTCGAGCACGGCGAGGGCCACGAGGTCCTCCGTGAAGATCTCCTGCTTGCCGCCGAAGCCCCCGCCGACGCGGGCCGCGAAGACCCGCACCTCGGCGGGGTCCCGGCCGAAGATCCGCGCGATCTCATCGCGCACGAGGAACGGCACCTGGGTGCTGGAGCGGATGACGAGCCGTCCATCGTCGTCGATCCATCCGACCGAGCCGTGCGTCTCGAGCTGTGCGTGCGTGACACGACCGGTCTGCCAGGTTCCCGTGACGGTGACCTCGCTGCCCGCCAGGGCCTCCTCGACGTCGCCGCCGTGGTTCTCCTGCAGCGAGAGCACCGTGTTGCGATCGGCGTGGTCGACGCGGTCCTGCGGCGTGCGGTCGGGGTGCAGCAGTGGCGCACCCGGAGTGCGGGCGGCTTCCGGATCGAAGACGGCGGGCAGCACCTCGTAGTCCACGCGGATGGCGCGGCAGGCCGCATCCGCCGCCGCGGCCGACTCCGCCACGACGGCGGCGACGCGCTGACCCACGTGGCGCACCACCGAGTCGAGCAGGCGGGTGTCGTCGGGGTCGTCCGTGCGGTGCTCGTGACGGCCGGTCGAGTACAGGACGTCGGGCACGTCCTCGTGCGTGTACACCGCCACGACGCCCTCGATCGCGCGTGCGGCGGACGTGTCGATCGACCGGATGCGGGCGTGCGCGTGCGGCGACGACAGCACACGCAGCACGAGGGTGCCGACGACGGGCTCGTCGAACGTGTAGGGCTCGAGCCCCTGCACGATGCGGCGGGCGGCGGGCGGGACGAGCGAGGTCCCGACGGCGCCGGTGGGCGCGGCCCCGGTCTCGCGTACGGGGCCGAGCACCGAGGAGCGGATGGCCTCGCGGATGGGGCGGTACCCCGTGCACCGGCACAGGTTGCCCTTCATCTTGCGGTCGAGATCGTCGAGGTCGTGTTCGCAGACGGTGGATGCGGTCACGCTCATTCCGGGCGTGCAGAACCCGCACTGGAATCCGAAGTTCTCGGCGATCGCCTCCTGCACGGGGTGCAGCTCGCCGGGCGGGGCGAGGCCCGCGGCGGTCGTGACCGACCGGCCCTCCATCCGCACGGCCGGGATGATGCAGGAGTGAACGGGCTCGCCGTCCAGGAGTACCGAGCAGGCGCCGCAGTCGCCGGCGTCGCATCCCTTCTTGACCTCGGTCTGTCCGTGCTCGCGCAGGAGCGTGCGCAGGCACTGGCCGGGAGCAGGTTCCGCCTCGATGCCGGTGCCGTTGACCTCGAACCTCATGCGGCCTCCTCCAGCTCGGCGCGGATCCGCTCCGCGAATTCGATGCTCACCCCTCGCCGCCAGTCCGCAGCGCCGAGGGGATCGGTGTAGTAGCCGGACACGGACCCGACGGATGCAGCGAGGGTCGCCGCATCCGGCAGCGTGGAGAACCGCAGCACGGTGGGAGCCGCCGTGGCGGCGGTGAGGGTGAACACGCTCGTGCCGTCCTCGTCGACGCGGCCGGTGACGACCGCCCCGGAGCGGCCCAGCTCGGCGAGGGCGATCTTGCGCAGGCGCACGGTGGAGCGCAGGGCGGATGCGGGGAACTCGAGCGCGCGCAGGACCTCGCCGCGGGCCAGCACGTTGGTGCCGTTGCCGGTGGGCACCTCGGCCACGGGCATGCGGCGCTCGCCGCCGTCGGGTGTCCAGATGACCGCCGTCGCGTCGAGTGCCGCGGCGAGGGAGATCATGGCGCCCGCGGCGAACGAGCGGCACACGTTGCCGCCGACGGTGGCGGTGTTCCAGATCTTGAACGAGGCGAGGAGGGCGTGCGCCGCATCCGTGACGAGGTGCGCGGCGGTCCACTCGGCGGGCACCGGGGGCAGGTCGGCGGCGCGCCCCTCGGCCCAGGCGAGGAAGCGGGCGATGGTGCAGGTCGCCCCGACCCGCAGGCCGTCGTCGGTGAGCTCGATCTCGGGCCAGCCGAGGGTCGTGAGATCGACGAAGCCGGTGGTGCCCGGCAGGGGCTCGCTCATGAGCCAGGTGCCGCCCGCCAGGAAGACCTCGCCCTCGTTCAGGCGCAGGTCGGACCGGCTTCGCGCCGGGCGGAAACTCGTGATGGTCGTGATGTCCACGGCTGCCTCGGGATGTTGGTCACATGAACAGCCCTCAGTGAACCAGGGCGGCGTTTCGTGGGTGTTTCGCGGGCGTGAGCCCGCGGTCCCTCGGCGAGCAGGCTACGCCCGCACGCGAGCACAACTCCTGCAAAACCTGTCCTGCAGTCCTCTGCCCGGCCGTAGCGCGGCGGTTCTGCAGGAGTTCGCGCACGCGGATGCGGCAGGAGCCGTGTTCGGGCGCGGACCGCATCCCACCCTTCCCGGCGACGCAACTCCTGCAAAACGGTGTGCCGACCCCGTCGGGGCCCCGACCGGCCGGTTCTGCAGGATTTCGGGCGCCGTGACGGTGCGGGCGCGGGCTCCGGGTCAGCGCGGCGTCCACCCGGTGGCCAGGATGCGGGCATTGTCCACCAGGTCTGCGGCGGCTGCGGGCTGGGCACGCACGATGGCCATGGCGGAGAGCACGTGCGCGGTGCAGGAGCGGGTGAGGACGGCGTGGCTTTCCGCATCCAGATCCGGGCGGCGGGCGGCGACGCCGGCGGCGAAGGCCGTCGTGAGCTCGGTGCGGTACTGGCCGACCGCCCGCTTGACGTGCTCGTCGTCGGCGAGGGTGCCGCGCACGGTGTTCATCAGAAGGCAGCCGTGCTCGGCGAGATGTGTCCGAGGGGCTTGCAGAGCGGCGGCAAGACCGGTGAGGTAGGTCTCGAGCGCATCGGTGCTCACGTCGGGTCCCAGGAGAGGGGCGAGCCGTGGTCGGATCACCTCGTCGAGGTAGCTCTCGATCGCCGCGACGAACAGCTCGCGCTTGCTGCCGAACGAGTGGTACAGGCTCGAACGGCCGAGTCCGGTGGCCGCCTCGAGGTCCGGAACGGATGCCTCGGCGTAGCCGTGCTGCCAGAACACGTCGCGCGCCGCGCGCACGACCGCGTCCTCGTCGAAGGTGCGAGTGCGACCCATTCCGACCACCGCCTTTACTAGAACGTCCATTGCAGTATATATTGAAACGACCGTTGCAATAACAGGAGGATTCCATGCTCATCGTCGGACTCGTGTTCGCCGGCCTCGCCGCCGTGCTGCACGTCTACATCTTCTGGATGGAATCGTTCGCCTGGGATCGTCCTCGCACCCGCCAGACCTTCGGCCTGGGCAGCGATGAGCAGGTGCAGATGACGAAGCCGATGGCGTACAACCAGGGCTTCTACAACCTGTTCCTCGCGATCGCGGTCTTCGTCGGCATCGTCGGAGTCGCCGCGGGCGCGAACGCGGTGGGCGCGGCCCTCGTGCTGACCGGCACCGGTTCGATGCTGGCGGCGGCCCTCGTGCTGCTGCTCTCCGACCGCACCAAGGCCCGCGCGGCGATCACGCAGGGGACCCTGCCGCTGCTCGCCGTCATCGCGACGACGGTCGGCCTGCTGCTGCAGTAGAGCCCGGCCTGACGGCAACGACTCCGGGGGCGTCCATCCGACGCCCCCGTCTTCCCTCACCCCACGAGAAAGAGGAACAACATGCGCGCCATCGTGCACTCCGCCTTCGGTGATCCTGCCGAGGTCCTTCACGTCGAGGATGCCCCGCTCCCCGAGCCCGGCGCCGGACAGGTTCGCGTGCGGACGCTGCTCTCGCCCATCCACAACCACGACCTGTGGACCGTGCGCGGCACGTACGGCTTCAAGCCCGAGCTCCCGGCGCGAGCCGGGACCGAGGCCGTCGGCGTCGTGGATGCGGTCGGCGAGGGCGTCGAGAATCTGAGCGTCGGTCAGCGCGTCGCCACCGGCGGCACGTTCGGGGTCTGGGCCGAGTACTTCATCGGCTACGCGGCCGCGATGATCCCGGTGCCCGACGCGATGGACGACGTCACCGCCTCCCAGCTGGTCTCCATGCCCTTCAGCGCCCTGAGCCTCATCGAGTTCCTCGAGCTCGAGCGCGGCGACTGGCTCGTGCAGAACGCGGCGAACGGCGCCGTCGGACGCCTCGTGGCGCAGCTCGCGGTCGCCCGCGGCCTGAACGTGCTCGGACTCGTCCGCCGCGACGCGGGCGTGGCGGAGCTCGAGGGGCTGGGGATCGGCAACGTCGTGTCCACCGAGGGTGAGAACTGGCGCGAGCGCGTCGCCGAGATCACCGGTGGCGCCCCGATCGTCGCCGGTGTGGACTCTGTCGGCGGTGCCGCATCCGGCGAGGTGCTCTCGCTGCTCGCCGAGAACGGCACGCTGGTCGCCTTCGGCGCGATGGCCTCGCCGATCATGGAGATCGCCTCGGGCGACGTGATCTTCAAGCAGGCCACGGTCAAGGGCTTCTGGGGCAGCAAGGTCAGCTCGTCGATGGCGCCGGCGCGCCGCGGCGAGCTGCTGCGCGAGCTCGTGACGCGCATCGGCGAGGGCGTTCTCACGCTCCCGGCCTCGCACACCTTCAGCTTCGACGAGATCTCGGATGCGGCCCGCGCCAACTTCGAGCCCGGCCGCATCGGCAAGGTGCTGCTCAAGCCCTGACCGCGCGTCATCCTCCGAGCGAGCATCCGTTCACCGAGCGAGTACCCGATGGGGTGCTCACTCGGTGAACGGGTGCTCTTTCGCGTGGAGGCTACAGTTCCAGCTCGACCGCGGTCTCCAGGGCTGCCTCGATCGAGCGCATCCAGCCGTCCTTGAGCGCGGTGTTCTTCTCGTCGTACAGCGACGAGCCGTCGACGAGGTTGCTCGAGCAGGCGCACACCATGCCGGCGCGCAGTCCCCGCATCCGCGCGACGATGTACAGCGCCGACGCCTCCATCTCGACGTTGAGGATGCCCATCCGGTTCAGCTCGCCGATCCACTCCGGCGTCTCGGCGTAGAACGCGTCGTCGCTCACGCTGATGCCGCTGTGCGAGCGCGTGCCGGATGCGGCGGCCAGCCGCTCGGAGTGCCGCTGCAACGCGAGCGTGAGCGACAGGTCCGGCACCGCGGGGAAGCCCTTGGGCAGGTATGCATCCGTCGTGCCGTCGTTGCGGAAGCTCCCCTCGCTGACGAGCAGGTCGCCGGGCTCGATGCCCGGTTGGAGTCCGGCGGAGCTGCCGACGCGGATGAACGAGGTCACGCCGACGCGGGCGAGCTCCTCCACGGCGATCGCGGTCGAGGGGCAGCCCATGCCCGTGGAGGTGGCGGTGATGTGGCGCCCCTTGTACCAGCCGGTCATCGTGCGGTGCTCCCGGTTGTGCGCGACCTCGCGCACGTCCGTCAGGAACTCCGCGACCAGCGGTACCCGAAACGGATCGCCCGGCAGGAGAGCCACGGACGACACCTCTCCCGGCGCGATTCCGATGTGGTACTGCCGGGCGGTCAGACCGGCCTGGGACTTGTCAACGGGCTGAGACATGCGTGCTCCTCGGGTGCTGAGACGAACGGTTCGTCGCAGTCCCCGCCCTGGCTGCCGCCATGGTTGTTAGGACGCGCGGTCAGGCTAGCACCGCGAGCGCGCCTCCCTCGCCGAGCGCGCACTCATTTTTCGAGCGAGCATCCGATCGAATCCTCGCTCGGCGCGAGGATGCTCTCTCGCGATGCGGATGCGGATGCGGGCGCGGATGTGCGCGGGTGCAGGGCGCCGGTGCCTGCGCGCAGCGGCAGGCCTGACCCGCCGCGGCGCGCGGCGACGATCTCGGCCAGCACGGCGATCGCCGTCTCCGACGGCGTGACGCCGGCCAGATCCAGCCCGAGCGGCGAGTGCAGGCGGGCGAGATCGGTGTCGGACACACCGGCCTCGCGCAGCAGGTCCGCCCGTCGGGCCACCGTGCGCCGGGCACCCATCGCGCCCACGAAGCCGACGGGCAGGGCGAGGGCGGTCTGCAGCGCCGGGATGTCGAGGCGCAGGTCGTGGGTCAGCACGCAGACCGCCGTGCGCTCGTCGAGCTCGCCCCGCTCGTCGAGCTGCTGTAGGTACTCGTGGGGGAGGGCGCACACCCGCTCGTCGGCCTCGGGGAACCGCTCGGCGGTGACGAGAGTGTCCCACACGTCGCACACTGCGACGGCGAAGCCGGATGCGGCGGCCACCCGGCTGAGGGCTGCGGCGTGCTCGCCCGCGCCGAGGATCACGAGGCGTGGGCGGCGAGGCGCGGCGACCACGAGCAGGTCGTCGTGCAGGGCGCTCTCGGGCACCGGGTCGTGCGGCACGAGCGTGCCGGCGGCAGGTCCCGAGGCGACGATGCCGATGGCGGCCGGGCGATCCGCCGCCGTGCGCTCGAGCGCATCGCGGGCGACCGCATCCGTGGGCGAGACGACACTGATGACGGCGTCGATCGTGCCGCCGCAGGCGAGGCCCGCGGCGAACGCCTGATCGTCGGTGAAGCCGAACCGCGCCGCATCGCCGGTGCCGCGGGCGAGCGCTGCGAGGGCGAGGGCGACCGCGTCACCCTCCACGCATCCGCCCGAGATCGAGCCGATCACCCGGGCGTCGCGCGTCACGGCCATCGCCGAGCCGGCACCACGAGGAGCGGAGCGGGCGACTCCCGTGACGGTGATGGTCGCCACGGTCTGGCCCGCGCGCAGCAGCGGCAACAGGTCGGCGGCGAGTTCGAGCATCCTCCCACGCTAACCAGCGCGTGTTTCGTGCACGATACGCTGACCTGATCATGCCCCAGCCACGCGTCGCCGGGCTCGTTCTCGCCGCGGGTGCGGGGCGCCGGTTCGGCTCTCCCAAGGCGCTCGCCCGCACCACCGACGGACGTTCGTGGCTGGCGCTCGCCGTCGGAGCGCTCCGGGATGCGGGCTGCCTGCCGATCTACGTCGCCGTGAGCGCGACCCTCGACGAGGTGCTGCCGCTCGTGCCCGCCGACGCGGAGCCGGTCCTCGTCGCCGATCCGTCGGAGGGGATGAGCGCCTCGCTGCGCGCGGGGCTCGCCGCCGCGACGGCCTCGGATGCGGTCGCTCTCGCGATCGTCACGGTGGACACACCCGATCTCCCCGCCGCCGCGGTGCGCCGCGTGGCGAGCGATGCCGATGCCGCAGCGCTCGTGCAGGCGGTGTACGGCGACCGCCCGGGGCATCCGGTGGTGATCGGCCGTGACCACTGGCCGGCGCTGGCCGCATCCGTCGTCGGCGATCGCGGGGCCCGTGACTATCTGCGTGCCCACGGGGCTCGGATGATCGACTGCGCCGATCTCTGGTCGGGCGAGGACCGCGACACCCGCTGATGCGCCCGGACGCCGTCGCAGCCCAGAATGGGCCTATGCCGGACGACACCGAGGACGAGCTGGCGCGTCTGCAGGCGCGTGCGTACGGTCCCGCCGCCGACATCGATGCGGCGGGTCTCGCCCGGCTCGCCGAGTTGCAGGAGGGCAGGGCCTCCGCCGTGCCCGTCCCTGGGCGTGCGGCGGATGCCGCGGACGCGCTCGCCGCGCTCTTCGGAGCACCGTCGGAACCCGAGGGCGCCGCATCCGATGCCGCGGCCCCGACGCGGCGCGGGCTGCGCGCCGGACTGCGCGAGGACGACGTCGCGCCCGCACCCGAGCCCGAGGTCGTGTACCAGCCGCTGCCCGACGCTGCGCCGGAGGCTCCCGCGGAGGAACCGGCGGTGCCCGCACGACCGAGCGCCGCCTCGCGCATCCTTCCGCTGCTGCCGAGCGGAAGGATGCGGTGGGTCTGGCTCGCGAGCATCGTGGTGGCGGTCGTCGTAACGGCGCTGGTCACGGTGTGGATGCGTCCCTCGGACGGCGCGGGACGCGCTGCGACGTTGACGCTGCAGACCGACACTGCGACAGATGAGCGCACGCGCGGATCGATGTCGATGGAAGACGGTGCGCGCTATTTCGGCGAGTACCTCGGGCTCCACATCTACTCCGTCGACTCGTGCCTCGAGGCATCCGTGGGCGATACCCGGCGGCCTATCTGGGGCGCGTGCGGCGGGGAGGGGCTGGCTCCGATCATGGAGATCTATGTCACCGGCTCGAACGTCGGCTCCAACATGCCGTTGCCGGATGCGGTGCTCGACCGGTTCCCGGACGGCGGCGTGATCCGATTCACGCTTCGCGGCGACGCGGTGCTCGTCGACGAGGGCGCGCTGCCGAGTCGCCGCTGAGACCCCCGAGATCCGTCCGAGCAAGGAGGAACATGCCCGACCCGACCGAGGAAGAGCTCGCGCGCCTGCGTGCCCGCGCTTACGGGCCGGATGCCGATCTCGACGAGGCGGGGTTCGCGCGGCTCGCCGCGCTCGAGGCCGCGCTTTCGACCCGGCGGCCGAGCGCTTCGCACACCCCGGAGCCGGAGCCGGAACCCGCGCGGGAAGCGGCCGCCGCGCCGGCTCCGGCCGCCGCGGATGATCCGCCTCCTGCCGAGGATCCGGCGCCGGTCACGCTCATCGCTCCGGTCTCGCTGATCGCGGAGGCGGCGCCGCGGACGCTCGATCGCCGTCTGCGCGTGGCGTGGGTCCTCAGCATCCTCGTGACGGCGGTCGTCGCCGCAGGACTCACGGCGTGGACGCTCCCATGGGGTGCGCGCGACGATCAGCAGCATGCCGCGCGGCTCACCGAGCAGCCGGGTGGGGCCCCGACCATGACCGAGTGGGACATCCCGGGGCTCGATCAGGACGACCTGCGCTCGTACGGCTCATACAGGGGCCTGGAGGTCTATGCGACCGACGCGTGCATCATCGTCAGGGCCACGATGTCTGATGCCGGAGGCTCGAGCTCAGGCACGTGCACGGGCGCGGGGCTCGAACCCGCCATCGACTTCTACGTCATGCGCGCGCCGCGAGCGGGCGAGGGTGGGATGCGGTATCCCGACGAGACGCGTGCGCGCTTCCCCGACGGGGGTGTCGTCCGTTTCACTCGCCACGGCGACGTCATCCTCGTCGACGAGGGAGAGCTGCCTCCCGGGTTCTGAGCTTCAGGTGCGGATCACGACGTTCTCGGGCTCCTCACCCGCGAGCAGGTGGGCGATCTGGCGGCGCACGAGGGCCACCATCCGCGGCTGCATCGCGGTGGATGCGCCGCCGACGTGGGGCGAGATGAGCACGCCGGGCAGCTCCCAGAGCGGGTGATCCGCCGGCAGCGGCTCGGGGTCGGTGACGTCGAGTCCGGCGCGGATGCGGCCGCGGCGCACGTGGTCGACCAACGCGTCCGTGTCGATGAGGGTGCCGCGTCCGACGTTGACCACCAGTGCGCCGTCCGGCAGGGCCGCCAGCTCGGCGTCGCCGATGATGCCGCGGGTGCGCTCGGATGCGGGGAGCGCGAGGATCACCACCTCCGTCTCGGCGAGCACGGCGTGCAGGTCCTCGAGCGCCGCCACCTCGACGCCGTCCTCGGTGCGGGCGTGCGTCGCGACGGCGCGCAGGTGCACCTCGAAGGGGCGCAGGCGCGCGGCGATCGCCTTGCCCACGCCGCCGAAGCCGAGCACGGTGGTGCGGCGGTCGGCGAGGCTCTGCGCGAAGGCGCGCGTCCAGTCGCGCTGACGGGCGAAGACATCGAGTTCGCGCTGGACCGCGAGAGTCAGGGCGACGGCCAGCTCCGCCGTCGACGTCTCGTGCACGGTTGCCGCGTTCGCGAACACGATCCCCGGGGGCAGCAGTTCCTCCGTTCCCTCGTAGCCGATCGACTGGCTCTGCACGAGGCGGGTCTCGACGCCCTCGAGTCGTGCCACGACGTCGCGCGCGCTCATGTACGGCGGCACGACCAGGTCGATCCGGTCCGCCGGGGCGGCAGCGTCCATCGGCCAGACCATCACCTCCACCTGCTCACCGAGGTCCACCAGCTCGGCGGCGAACGCGGGATCGGGCACGGACACGATGAGGCGGGAGGGCGTCATGCTGCGAGCGTAGCCACCGTGCCCATGAACCCCGAGGGTGTTGCGCTGCCGCATCCGGCGCCGGCCTGGCGCAGGAGGATCCCGTGCGAATCGTCCCGCAGAAGGGTTATCTCCTGCGGCACGCACGGGGCGCCTGCCGGCCCGCGTCCTAGCCTGGCGCCATGTCCGCCGTTCGGGTCGTGCGTCCGGCGCGGCCGCGCGCTCGCGCAGCGGTGGCGATCGCCGTCGTCGTGGTCCTCGTCGGGGCCGTCGGAACAGCGGCCGCGCTCCTGTACGCGGTGGTATCGGGCGCCAGTGGCCGTCTCACCGTGTTCTTCGGGATCTACCTCGCGATGGTGGTGCTCGTCATCCTCGCGCACCGCTTCGACGGGCTGCGAACGACAATCCCGCTCGGCTTCACCCGCGAGCGACCCGCACAGCAGATGATCGCCGGCATCCTGCTCGCGGTCCTGCTGCTGTCGCTGGTCGTCGGCGTCCCGGCGTTGGCGGGTGCGGATGTGGGCGGCATCGTCGGCGCGGGACAGAACACCCTGTGGTTCGCGCTCGTCTCCTCCCTCACGGTGGGGGTCGCCGAGGAGCTGATGTTCCGGGGATATCTGCTGGGGCGGCTGCGGATCGCCCTGGCATCGCGCGTCGGCGCGATCATCGTCTCCTCCGTGCTGTTCGGGCTTCTCCACCTCGTCAGCGGCGACATCGTGCAGGTGTTGGTGACCGCGTGTATCGGAGCGATGCTTGCGACAGCCCGAGTGGTCTGGCCGAGCTGCTCACTCGCCTCGGTCATCGTCGCCCACGTCCTCTACGACGCGGGCCTGGCCGTCATCGGCGCGGCGATCGCCGGCTGACAGCCGGTTCAGCGGGAGCGGTCGCCCCACTCCTTCTCCGACACGACTCTTGCGACCGTGAGCCCGATCGCGAGCGCCGCCACCACGAACAACGCCTGCACGCTGTTCTGCACCGCCGCGAGCGTGTCGCCGTCGATCGTGGCGACGATGGCGCGATACGCCGCCGCACCGGGGACCATGATGACCACCGCCGGAACCGTCAGTGCCACTCGCGGCGCGTCGAGCCGGCGGTAGCAGACGAAGGCGCCGAGGCCCACGAGCAGCCCCGCGGCCATCGCCGCGACGGCGGGCATGAGTCCCGCATCCACCGCCGTCAGACGCGCGGTGTTCGCGATCGCGCCCACCGCGGCCGAGGCGATCGCGATGCGCCAGGGAGTGGCGAACAGCAGCGCGAAACCGAGCACGCCGACGAACCCCGCCACGAGGCGCATGACGGCGAGCACAGGCTCGTCCAGCAGTGGCGTCACGACCGCGCCCGGCGAGGTGGCGAACAGGGCGGCCACCGCCCAGACGGCCGAGCCGGCGGTGAGCAGGATGAGGCACGCGTAGACCACGCGGGCGATCCCCGCGTTCAGGTCGAGGCGGGCGAGGTCCATCGCGCCCGTGACCAGCGGGAAGCCGGGCACGAGGAAGAGCACGGCGCTCGTGAGGGCGGCGTCGTGGGCGAACGGCTGGCCCAGCACCTCGAAGAACTGGGCGGCGCCGAGATAGATCAGCAGCGCCGTCGCCGCGGCGAGGAACACGGTAAGGAACTCGTTCAGCCGCGCGCGGCCCAGCAGCATCCGGACCGCCTGACCGGCGGCGGCGCCGACGCCGACGGCGACCGCTGCCGCCCATCCGCCGTTGTTCAGCAGGGCGAATGCGGCGCAGGCCGCGCCGGCCGCGAGGATGCGGAGCAGCATCCCGTAGCGGGCCGGACGCGCGGCGATCGCATCCAGACGTGCGGCGAAGTCGTCGACGCTCCCGCCCGCCTCGGCCTCGACCTCGTGCGAGAGCCGTTGCAGGGCCGCGATGCGTTCGGCGTTCACGACGGGGCGTGCGACCTCTGCCACGCGGGTGCGTACGAGCTGGCCGCGGCTGACCGTGAGGACGATGTCGAGCATGCCGACGCGGGCATTCATGGTCTCGATGCCCCAGGCGCGGCCGACGCGCTCCATCGTGGTGCGCACGCGCGCGGAGGAGGCGCCCGCGCCCAGCATCAGGATTCCCAGGCGCAGCACCGCATCGGTGAGCGCGACGAACCGCACGGGTTCGAGACGCGTCTCATCGAGGGGGGTGGCGTCGCCGTCGTCCGCCGGGATCATACGGGCGCCGGCCATGCTGACATCCTCCCATCCCGACGCCCTCGGATGCGGGACCAAGGCCCCACCGCGCCCGCCCCGCGTGTCATGGGCTCACACAACCTGTTCGCCTGTCACAGATCGGCGCGTTCCGCGCGATCTGTGACAGGCGAACGTGGGGTGGGTACCCCAAGGGGGCATCCTCCGGTCAGGAGACGGCGACCTCGTTCGGGGTCACGGCGAGCGTCGTGCTCGCGAGTACCTCACCGCTCGTCAGGTCGACAGCATGCACCTTCCTGGCTGCGGGTTCGGTCACGTAGGCGATCTCGCCCGACACGACGATCGCGGGATGCGGGTCCTGCCACTCGAGCGGGCCCTCCCACGGTGCGATGACCGGGAACTCGTCCACCAGATCGCCGCTCGCGGGATCGATCACGTGGATCGATCCGTCGGTGGCGAGGATGTAGCCGAGGTCCTTCGGGCCTCGCGCGAGGTCGCGGAACGTGTACGAGACGCCCTCCGGGAGCGGCACGACCTTCATGCTCGCCTTCTCGGTGTCGATCAAGGCGACGTTCGAGAGCAGGTAGCCCTCCGCATCCGGGTCGTTCTTGTAGTCGCCGACGACGAGCGGGCTCGTGTCGGTGACGAAGATGTTGCCGGTGCGGCCGTACGCGTCAGGTGCCGTGACCTTCGCGATCTTGCCGTCGCGGTAGATCAGCGCGCCGTTCTCGCATCCGAAGACGACGACCTCGTCGGCAGCCGTGCCCTCGCCGTGCACGCCGGGGCAGTCGGCGTTCGAGGTGATCTCGGTGCCGTCCTCGTCGCGCACCGTGATGCCGGTGCGACCGTTCGCTGAGCCCACGGTGGTCACGAAGGTGCCGTCCTCGAGCACGATCGACACGCCGTGGTGCGCCTCGGTGCCGGGGATCGTCGTCGAGGCGGGAAGGGCCTCGCCGATCGAGGCGAACGCATCCGTGTCGATGATCGTCGTGTCGCTCGTGCCGTCGGCGTAGAGCACCGTCTTGCCGGCGTGCCGCACGACGTGTCCGGGAGCGTCCGCGGGGAACACGAGATCGGTGAGCGTCGGCTCGGACCCGGATGCGGCACCGGTATCGAGAATCTGGAAACCCTGGCTCATCGTGACCAGCACGTGCGAGCCGTCGCCGGCCCGATTGAGCCGGGTGAACTCCTCGGAGACGAGGTCTCCGACCGTCTCCAGGGTCGTGCCGTCGAGCACGAGGATGCCGCCCTCGTAGCTGATCGCGACGCGTTCGCCGGCGGGAGTGTCGGCGGCGCTCGAGGATGCGGGCGCAGGAGCGGTGCCGGCGCAGGCGGTCAGCGTCGCCGCGGCGGCGAGTCCGAGCGCGAGCAGCGCGGGACGTTTCAGGTGCATGTGGTGCCTCGTTTCTGTGGGTTCGCGGGCGGGCCCGCCGACCGGTGCGGCCGTATGGATGGGCTCAGGAGAGCCCGGCGACGATGCGCTGCGTGTTGACGCGCATCATGGTCAGGTAGTCGCCGGCGGCGCCGTCGGCGGCGGTGAGCGACTCGGTGAACAGCTCGTCGACCTGGACATCGACGCCGGCCTCCTGGGCCAGGGCGCGCATGAGCCGATCGGGCGAGGAGGACTCGGCGAAGATCGTGTGCACGCCTGCCTCCCGGATGGCGGAGACCAGCTCCGCGAGGTCGGCGGCGCTCGGTGCGGCGAGCGTCGTGCCGCCGGGGATCGCGGCACCCACGAGACGCACGTCGAAGCGGTCCGCCAGGTAGCCGAAGACGTGGTGATTGGTCACGAGTGCGCGCCTCTCGGCGGGGATGGCGGCGAGGGCTTCGCTCATCTCGGCATCCAGCGCCGCCAGCTCGGTGCGATACGCGGCGGTGTCGGCGCGGAGAGTCGCCGCATCCACCCCGTCGATGCCCGCGAGCGTCGGCTCCAGCGCGTCGACGACCTGCAGCATCCGCGCGGGATCGGTCCAGAAATGCGGGTCGTCGGTGCCGTCCGCCTCCTCGCTCGCGTACGGCAGGACGTCGATGACGTCACCCGCGACGAACTGGGTGACGCCCTCGTCCGCCGCCGCTTCGAGGTGCTGCGCGAGGCCCTCTTCGAGCCCGAGACCGTTCGAGACCACGAGGTCGGCCGAGCGCAGCCGAGCCGCCTCCCGCGCCGAGATCTCGAAGGAGTGCGGATCCGAGTCCGGCTTCATGAGGGTCACGACCTCGGCCTGGTCGCCCACCAGCTCCGTCACGACATCGCCCAGGATGTTGGTGGACACCACGACGAGGGGTCGATCCTCGATCGTCGGGGCGCAGGCCGACAGCGCGCCCGCGACCACGAGCGCGGCGGCGAACGCGGCGATGCGCCGCCCGGCGGTCATCGGCCGGTCTCCGCGACGAAGGCCGGCTCGTCGGCCGTGATGAACGTGCGTGCGATGCGCGCCGCATCCGCGAAGTCGATCTCGAACAGCCGGCGTTCGGTGACTCCGTTCAGGTACGCGCGTCGGTCGTCCGCGATGAGGGTAGGCGCCCGGCCGGCCGCCAGCGAGGCGGCGACGAGCGGCTCGGTCAGGGCCGACTCGACACCGGTCGCGCCGTCGATCACGCTCACTCGTCCGTCGACTGTGAGCCCCAGCACGTGCTCGGATGCGTCGTCGACGGCCGTGACGGCGAGAAGCGGCCTCGGGGCGGCGACCGCCGTCGCGTTGCGTTCGCGTGTGTCGAGGAGGACGATCGATCCGTCGGGGCTGAGACCCGCGGCGGTCGGGCGCCCCTCCCTGTTGGCCCACACGCGGGGAGCCGCGACTCCGTCGGGCAGCGCGATGCGCTCGACGCTGATGCCCGCGTCGGCGGCCACGGCCAGCAGCACTCCATCCCGGCATCCGAGGACTGCGCCCACACGCGTGGTGAGCGTGCCGGCGGGATCGGCGCAGGGGACGGGGTCGCCGTGGAGGGCGCCGTCGCGGTCGCGCACCTGGACGGTTCCCTCGCCGGTCGTGACGAGGGCGTGGTCGCCCACCGGCACGATGTAGCCGTCGTGCCGGGGCATCCGCATCCGGAACCGCTCGACGATCGCGCCCTGGGAGAGGGCCTCGGTGTCCAGCAGCACGGCCTCCCCGTCGGCGAAGAAGATCCCGGTGCCGCCCGTCGTCGACGAATTGGTCGTCGCGATACGAGCCGTGCCGTGGCCGGGGACCTTGTCCAGCACGCGTGGTTCGGCGCGGTAGTAGTGGAAGTGATCCACGTGATCCCAGGTCCACATCCCGCTGTCGACGATCTCGACGCCGTCGCCGGTGTCGGAGAACAGGTAGCGGCCGTCCGTGGCGGTCGTGAGCGGAACGTCGATGCGGCCGAGGCTCGAGGTCTCCTCGGAGAGCAGGTCGAGCAGCGTCAATCGGCCGTCCGTCGTCGCGGTCAGCAGGTGCAGGGGCGGCTCGCTCACCTCGGCGGCGCCGGAGACCTGCCCGTGGCCGGTGCCGTCGGTTGCGGTGGGAGAGGCTCCGGGAGCGCTCGCGCACGCGACGAGCAGGAGAACGGATGCGGTGAGGGCGGTGAAGGCGAGGGGATGACGCACACGGAGCTTTCTAGAGCGGAGCCGGCACCGCGGCGGCGGAGCGGCGGGAGGTGAACGGGGAGCGCAGCAGAGCGGACAACGCCGCCGCGGCGATGGCGGATGCGGCGATCGATGCCCCCGCGGCGGTGCCGAGATGCCACGAGAGCGAGAGTCCCGCGGTGACGGCGGCGACCCCGATGGCGGCGGCGAGCATCATGGTGGCGCCGATCCCACGCACCCACGGTCGGGCGGCCACGGCCGGAGCGAGAAGCATCCCGACCACGAGGAGCGAGCCGACGGCCTGATACGACGTGACCACCGCAAGCGTCACGAGACCGGTGAGGGCGGCCTCGGCCCAGGCCGGACGCACGCCCATGACCCGGGCCACGCGCGTGTCCACGGCGACGACCACCAGCGCGCGGTGCGCGAGGACGGCGACCGTCAGGCCGATCCCTGTGGCCACGCCCAGCACCGCGAGATCCTCGGCCGAGATCGCCAGCACGTCGCCGAAGAGGATCGCGGTCGCATCCGTCGCGAAGCTGCCGGAGTACGAGATGACGATGACGCCGATGGCGAGCATCGCGACGAAGAGGAGCCCGATGCTCGTGTCGTACGCGAGACGCCCTCGCCGGCGCAGTGCCCCGATCCCGATCGTCATGGCCACGGCGCTCGCGGCGCCGCCGAGGAGAACGGGAGCGCCGAGCACGGTGGCGAGAGCGACGCCGGGAAGCATCCCGTGCGCCAGCGCCTCGCCGAGAAAGGCCATTCCCCGGATGACGACCCAGGTGCCCACGACCGCGCACAGCACGGCCACGAGCGAGCCGCCGACGAGCGCGCGCAGCAGGAACGCGTGCTCGAGGGGGAGGAGGAGGGTCACGACACCCGACCGTAGCGATAATGAGAACCGTTCTCAAACTGGCTAGACTGGTCGAATGGTCCTCTCCGATCCGCCGACGGCCCCCGCGTTGTACGCGGTCGGCCTGCGTGTCGAGATCGATCGCCGAACGCTGCTGCACCCGCTGGATCTGCGCCTCGATCCGGGCGTGACGACCGTGGTCACGGGCCCGAACGGCGCGGGCAAGACCACGCTTCTCGAGGCGCTCGCCGGGGCGCGGCCGGGCCGGACCGGCGTCGTCGACGGGGCACGCCGGATCGCCTTCGTCCCGCAGCAGTCGTCCATCGCCGAGGGGTTGCCGCTCACGGTCGCGCAGCTCGTGCGGATCGGCGCCTGGCGGCGCCGGCTGCCGCTGCCCTCACGCGCGGAGCGGACGGATGCGGGAGAGGCGATGGTCGCGCTGGAGATCACCGACCTCGCCGCCAGGCCCGTGGCGATGCTTTCCGGCGGTCAACGTCAGCGTGCGCTGCTGGCTCAGGCGCTCGCCCGCCGCGCCGACGTGCTGTTGCTCGACGAGCCGACGACGGGGCTGGATGCGGCCAGCAGCTCCCGCATCCTCTCCGCCGTCGAGCGGGAGCGACGGCGCGGCGCCGTCGTCGTGTGCGTGAGCCACGACCCGGTGCTCATCGCGGCGGCCGGGCGCGTGCTCCGCCTCGAAGGTGGCCGCCTCGTGTGAGCCCGCGCCGGCCCGGTCCGCCCCGCCCCGCCCCGCCCCGGTTCGCCTCGTGCCCGGGCCCGCCCCGCCCCGCCCCGCCCCGGTTCGCCTCGTGCCCGGGCCCGCCCCGCCCCGCCCCGCCCCGGTTCGCCTCGTGCCCGCGCCGCCCCTGTTCGCCTGTCACAGATCGGGCGGAATGCGCCGATCTGTGACAGGCGAACAACCGTGGACGAACGTCCGCGGGCGGCCGAGAGCTAGATCCAGCCCTTCTCGCGGGCGAACTGCGCCGCCTGCGAGCGATTCTCGGTACCCGTCTTGCCAATCGCCGACGAGAGGTGGTTGCGCACGGTGCCCGCCGAGAGGAACATCTCCGCGGCGATCTGCGCGACCGCCCGACCGTCGGCCGACAGGCGCAGCGCCTGCTGCTCACGCTCGGTCAGCGGGCTCTGCCCCTCGAAGAGCGACGCCTCGGCGAGCTCGGGATCGACCACCCGGAGCCCCGCGTGCACGCGCCGCACCGCATCCGCCAGGCGATCCGCCGGCGCATCCTTCACGATGAAGCCGCTGGCTCCCGCATCCAGAGCCTGGCGGAGGTAGCCCGGCCGGGCGAACGTCGTGACGACGAGCACGCGGGTCGCCGGACTCGCCGCGCGCACCTCACACGTGGCGGTGATCCCGTCCACCCCGGGCATCTGGATGTCCATGAGGCAGACGTCGGGTGTCGTGTCACGGGCGAGGGATGCGGCCTGCGCACCATCGGCGGCCTCGGCGACCACGACGAGGTCGCCCTCCAGTTCGAGCAGGGCGCCCATCGCGCCGCGGACGAGCGCCTGGTCGTCCACGAGCATCAGTCGGATCGGTGCGTTCACCACGTCATGCTCACTCTCGTTCCACCGCTGGGCGCCGGAGCCACCTCGAGCACGGCGCCGGCTGCGGCCGCCCGCTCCTGCATGCCGCGGATGCCGTTGCCCGGGCGCTGGCGCACCCCCTGGCCGTCGTCGTCGACCGTCACGACGCCCGGCGCCACCGAGATGCGCACCGTGCGGGCGTGCGCATGGCGCAGGATGTTGGTCGTCGCTTCCCGCACGATCCACCCCGCCGGCAGCGACTGGGCGGGAGAGAGGGATGCGGCGTCGCCGCTGACCACGACGGCCATCCCCGCTGACTCGAGCGCCGCACGACTCGCGACCAGCTGCTCCGCGAACGCCTGCCCGCGGATGCCGGTCACGGTGCTGCGCACGCCCGTGATCGCCTCGCCCGTGAGCCGCACGATGTCGGCGAGCTCGGCCTTCGCGCGATCGGGGTCGCGTTCGACGAGCCGCTCGGCCAGTTCGGCCTTGAGCTTCACCGCCGTCAGTGTGTGCCCGAGCAGGTCGTGCACGTCGCGGGCGATCGCGGTTCGTTCGTCGCTGGCGGCGAGCTCCAGCCGGATCCGATCCGTGTCGACGGAGCGTCCGATGAGCCAGCTCGTCACGGTGTTGATGACGGAGATCATGATGACCACCGACAGGATCTGGACGTTGTCCTCGATCGAGCCCGTGATGACGATCACGACGACGACGAGCCCGATGCCCGCGGTCATCGTCACCCAGTGCCACATGCGTCGCAGGCCATAGCTCGCGTACGACATCACGAACGGCACGAAGCTCAGGGCGCCGTCGGCGATCGCGGGCACGGTGGCTGCAGCGCATGCGATCTGCACCCAGAAGAGCGTCTTCACGAGTCGGCTCGGCGTGCCCCAGGCGGACCGCATCCCCGCGACGAACCCCACGACGTAGGCCACGGCGAACCCCGCCAGCGCAACCCACCCCAGCACGAGTAGGGCCAGGGGTGACGGTGACGACAGCAGCGAGACGACCGGGAAGACCAGGAAGACCATCCACACGATGGCCATGACCCAGCCCCAGCGCTGCCACGGATCCTGTGGCATGCGCCGGGGCGCGGAAGGGGTCGTCACCGCTCGAGCCTAACGACGACGCCGCGAGCGTACGACGCCGAAGCGCACCAGCAGGGCGAACAGGGCGCCCCAGACGACGACGTTGAGAATCACGGCCCAGAGCTCATCGGACCCTCCGGCCACGAGCACACCGCCCGTCGCCGGCCAGCGCACGAGGGCCGCGTAGCCGTACATCGGTGTCCACTTGGCGATGTCGAGCATGACGCCGCTCAGGGGCACGAAGACGTTGCCGAAGAAGCCGAAGAAGGTGATCGAGATCGACGCGAGCGCGGCGGCCGAGTCCGAGTTGAACGCCAGCCCGACACCCAGACCGAACAGGCCGTAGACCAAGCCGAGCACGAGCGTGACGGCCGCCGACGCGAACCAGCGCCACACGTCGTCGGCCGCGGCGCCCGTGACATACCCGGCGATGTAGACGATGAGCACCGACAGCGCGGCGAAGGACATCGCCGACAGGACCTTCGTCAGTGCGTAGCCGGCGGTCGAGAGCGGGGTGAGCGCGAGCTGGCGCCCCCATCCCTGTCCGACCTCGGATGCGGCGAGCGAGCACAGCGAGCTCATCGCCGTCGCGGTGCCGTAGGCGCCCATCGAGACCATGACGTAGAACGACGCGTTCGCGTGACCGACGCTCTGCGAGGCGTAGTCCATGCTGGCCCCGAACAGCAGATACATCGCGAACGGCATGGCCAGGGTGAAGGCCAGCGTGTAGGGGTTCCGCAGCTGACGCAGACCCTCGATGCGGTACATCGCGGGCGAGACGAACGTGCTCATGAGGGCTCCTCGGTGAGTCGGGTGAAGGCGGATTCCAGGGTCGGTGCGGTGATCTCCAGGTCGCTGGCGCCCGCGGCGAGCAGGCGCGCGGCGAGAGCGTCGGATGCGGCGGTGCGCACCGTGAGCCGCGATGCGTCCACCGACACGTCGGCGGCGGACTCGTCGCCCACCAGCTCTGCGGCGAAGGCCGTGGCGAGCGTCTCGTCGGCGAGCGTCGCCGAGACGAGTCGGCCTCCGAGGGAGGCCCGCAGGTGCGCGGTGGCGGCGTCCGCGACGATACGGCCGCGACTCATCACAACGGTGCGCCGGGCGAACTGCTCGGCCTCTTCGAGGTAGTGCGTGGCGAAGACGATCGTGCGTCCCGCATCCGCGTCGGCGCGCATCGCCTGCCAGAACCGGCGGCGGGCCGTGACGTCCATGCCCGCGGTGGGCTCGTCGAGCACCAGAACGTCCGGGTCGGGAAGCAGCGCGAGCGCGAACTTCACGCGCTGCTTCTCGCCGCCCGAGCATTTGCCGACGCGGCGGCGAGCAATCTCGGCGAGATCGGCGCGCTCCATGACCTCGGCGACGCGTGAGCCCGCGCCGTACAGGTCTGCGATGACCGTGACCGTCTCTCGCACGGTGAGATCCGACAGCAGGCCGCCGGTCTGCAGCACCGCGGCGAGCCGGCCGGCCGTCACGGCGCGGTGCGGGTGGGCACCGAAGACGAGCGCGCTGCCCTCATCCGGCTCTGCGAGTCCGAGCAGCACGTCGATCGTCGTCGTCTTGCCCGCCCCGTTCGGGCCGAGCAGCGCCACGATCTCGCCGCGCTCGATGCGGAGGTCGATGCCGTCGACGGCGGTGAAGCGCTGGCCGGCGCGGCCGAAGCGGCGCACGATTCCGCGCAGCTCGACGGCGGCCGCATCCGAGGCGAGGGGTGTGTCGGGTATCTGCACGCGCGGTTCGCTCATGCCTTCAGCCAACCGCGCGGCGACCTTCCGCGCCGGAGGCTTCTGTCATGTCCGCGGCATGACACGTGTCATGCCCGCCGGGGCGTGAGTCGCTGCTCGCTCGTGCGGCACGGTGCTCGCCCTGCACGTTCGCCTGTCACAGGTCGACGCGCGGGGCTCGATCTGTGACAGGCGAGCAGGGAAGGGGAGGGGAATTGACCCCGGATCAGGCGGCGGCGGACACCACGGCCTGGATGGCCGAGCTGAAGAAGCCGAGTCCGTCGACGCCGGAGCGCATGGCGGCGGAGGTGTCGGGTCCGAAGCCCGGCTCGACCGCGTGCTCGGGATGCGGCATGAGCCCCACCACGTTGCCGCGTTCGTTGGTGAGCCCGGCGATGTCGTCGAGCGAGCCGTTGGGGTTCACCCCGACGTAGCGGAACGCCACGAGGCCCTCGCCCTCGACGCGCGCGAGCGTCTCGGCGTCGGCGATGTAGCCGCCGTCGGCGTTCTTCAACGGGATGACGATCTCCTGGCCCGTCCTGAAGTCACTCGTCCAGGCGGTGTCGGCGTTCTCGACGCGCAGGCGCTGGTCGCGACGCACGAACTGCTGGTGCGCATTGCGGATCAGTCCGCCCGGGAGCAGGTGCGCCTCTACGAGCATCTGGAAACCGTTGCAGATGCCGAGGATCGGCATGCCGGCGGCGGCCGCATCCTTCACCTCGGACATGATCGGTGCGAGGGCCGCGATCGCACCCGCCCGGAGGTAGTCGCCGTAGCTGAAGCCGCCGGGCAGGACCAGGGCGTCCACACCCTGCAGGTCGTGATCGCCGTGCCAGAGCGCGACGGGCTCGGCCCCGGCGACACGGATGGCGCGCTGCGCGTCGCGGTCGTCGAGCGAACCGGGGAAGGTGATGACCCCGATGCGTACGCTCATTCGACGACCTCGATGCCGACGACGTCCTCGATGACCGCGTTGGAGAGCACGTCATCGGCGATCTCGCGCACCTTCTCGAGCAGTGCCTCGTCGACGGCTCCGTCGATCGTCAACTCGAACCGCTTTCCGATCCGGACGGAGCCGAAGTCCTCGACGCCGAGGCGATGCAGGGCGTTCTGGACCGCCTTGCCCTGCGGGTCGAGCAGTTCGGCCTTGGGCATGACATCGACGACGATCGTGGGCATAACGGCTCCGAGGGTGCGCGGGAGATGGTCTGCTCCCAGTCTAGAGGCGGGCAGGACGCCCGCGGTGCCGGTGCGTTATCCAACCGTTATCCGAACGGTGGGAGCGCTCTCTTGACCTCTCGGGAGCGCTCCCATACTGTGAGTCGCGTCCGATGAGAGCGCTCCCAGTCCTGGGGACATCGAGAGCTTTCTGGCACCGAACCGCATCCACAAAGGAGTGTCCCGTGAAATCACGCGCCCTGCGACCGCTCGGCCTCGCCGCCGGCATCGCAACCGCAGCCATCGTCCTCGCCGGTTGTTCGACCGGCGGCGGCGAGCAGTCCGACCCGAACGCGCCGGTCACGCTGACCATCGCCACCTTCAACGACTTCGGTTACACCGATGCACTCCTGCAGGAGTACATGGACGAGAACCCGAACGTGAAGATCGTCCACAACAAGGCCGCGACGTCCAACGACGCCCGCGCCAACTACTTCCAGAAGCTCGGCAAGACGGGCCTCGCCGACATCGAGGCGATCGAGGTCGACTGGCTGCCCGAGGTCATGCAGTACTCCGACATGCTCGCCCCGGTCCCCACCGACCTGACCGACCGCTGGCTGGACTGGAAGGTCAAGGCCGCGACCGACGCCGACGGCAACCTCATCGGCTACGGCACCGACATCGGCCCCGAGGCCGTCTGCTACCGCTCCGACCTGTTCCAGGCCGCCGGTCTCCCGACCGACCGCGCCGAGGTCGGCAAGCTCTTCGACGGCGACTGGGCCAACTACTTCAAGGTCGGCGACCAGTACGTGGCAGCCACCGGCAAGGCGTTCTTCGACTCGGCGGGCGGCACCTACCAGGGCATGATCAACCAGGTCGAGGCGGCGTACGAGAACCCCTCGGACGGCAAGATCATCGCCACGACCAACGCCGAGGTCAAGGACATCTACGACCAGGTCACCAAGGCCAGCGCGACGCAGTCCGCGCACTTCAGCCAGTGGTCGGACGACTGGTTCGCCGGTCTCAGCAACGGCGACTTCGCCACGATGCTCTGCCCCGGCTGGATGCTCGGTGTCATCTCGGGCAACGCGAAGGACGTCACCGGATGGGACGTCGCGCCGATGTTCCCCAACGGCGGCGGCAACTGGGGCGGCTCGTACCTGACGATCCCCGCCAACGGCAAGAACGTCGCGGCCGCGCAGAAGCTGGCCGACTGGCTGACCGACGCCAAGACCCAGGTCAAGGCCTTCGAGAACGCCGGCACCTTCCCGAGCCAGAACGACGCGCTCACCGACGCCACGCTGCTGGACTCGACCAACGAGTACTTCAACAACGCTCCGGTCGGCCAGATCTTCTCCGAGCGGGCGAAGGCCGTGACGGTCACCCCCTTCAAGGGCGAGTTCTACTTCCAGGTCAACGACGCGATGCAGAAGGCGCTCACGCGCGTCGAGGAAGGCACGCAGGACGCGAAGGCTTCGTGGGACCAGTGGGTCTCTGAGGTCGAGGCCATCAAGTAATCCCGCAGTGAGACGGGCCCGCAGGGCCGACCCCGCGGGCCCGTCTCACGCTCAACGAAACGAAGGAACGACGTGAGCGCCTCGTCCACGACGGCCAGATCCCCCAAGCGCATCGGCTTCGGTGGCAAGAGCCTCAGCTCCTGGGACCTCAAGCTGTCCCCCTATCTGTACATCTCCCCCTTCTTCATCCTGTTCCTGATCGTCGGGCTCTTCCCGATCGCCTACACGGCGTACATCTCGTTCCAGGACTGGGATCTCGTGCGCGGCACGGGTACCTTCGTCGGCTTCGACCAGTACGCGACGGTCATCAACGACCCGAAGTTCTGGACGGCGCTGCGCAACTCGTTCTCGATCTTCCTGCTCTCCACCGTCCCGCAGCTGATCCTCGCGGTGTTCATCGCGGTGCTGCTGGACCAGAACATCCGCGCCAAGACGTTCTGGCGCATGGGCGTGCTGCTGCCCTACGTCATGGCGCCCGTCGCCGTGGCGCTCATCTTCTCCAACATGTTCGGCGACCAGTACGGTCTCGTGAACTCCATCCTGACCGACCTCGGCATCCCCGCCATCAAGTGGCACTCGGATGCGTTCGCCAGCCACATCGCCATCGCGACGATGGTCAACTTCCGCTGGACCGGGTACAACACCCTCATCCTGCTGGCGGCCATGCAGGCCATCCCGCGCGACTTCTACGAGGCGGCGACCGTGGACGGCGCCGGCAAGGTCCGCCAGTTCTTCTCCATCACGCTGCCGAGCCTGAAGCCCACCCTGATCTTCGTGATCATCACCTCGACGATCGGCGGACTGCAGATCTTCGACGAGCCCCGCATGTACGACCAGACCGGAACCGGCGGCGCGGACAACCAGTGGCTGACGATCACCCTGTGGCTCTACGACCTCGGATGGGGCCAGTGGAACTTCGGCCGCGCCGCCGCGCTGGCATGGATCCTCTTCCTCATCATCCTCGCCATCGGCGCGATCAACCTCTTCGTCACCCGCGGGCTGGTGCGCGACGAGGGCAAGAAGTCCGACATGAGCCGAGCCCAGATGCGCGCCGCCCGACGCGCCGCCAAGGAAGCGGTCGAAGCCGACCGAGCCAGCACGTCCCAGAAGACGGAGGTCCTCCGATGACCACTCTGCAGACCCCGCCCGTCGCGGCGGAGGAAGCGCTGTTGGAGCCCGGCCGCAAGCCGGCGCGCCGGCGGCGGCCGGTGCGCGGGTCGCGTCCGGGCTGGTTCGTGTACGCCGCCCTCGGCGTCGTCCTGCTGAGCGCCGCGTTCCCCTTCTACTGGTCGCTGCTCATCGGCTCCGGTGACTCGTACACGATCCGCGACCCCAATATGTCGTGGATCCCCGGCGGCAACTTCATCGCGAACGCCGCCAAGGTCATCAACGACCCGGCCGTCAATTTCTGGCCGGCGCTATGGAACTCGATCTTCAGCTCGGCGCTCATCGCCGCATCCGTCGTGTTCTTCTCGACGCTGGCCGGATGGGCCTTCGCGAAACTGAAGTTCCGCGGCTCGAGCTGGCTGCTGGTGTTCGTGATCGCGACGATGGCCGTACCGACCCAGCTCGGCGTCGTGCCGCTGTACCTTCTGTTCAGCGAGATCGGATGGACGGGACAGATCGGCGCCATCATCATCCCGGCGCTGGTGAGCGCCTTCGGCGTGTTCTGGATGACGCAGTACATCCGCCAGGCCGTGCCGGACGAGCTGATCGAGGCGGCGCGCGTCGATGGGGCGAGTTCGTTCCGCACCTTCCTCACGGTCGGCGTCCCCGCCGCGCGTCCCGCGGCCGCGATGCTGGCGCTGTTCACGTTCGTGACAGCCTGGAACAACTTCTTCTGGCCGTTCATCGTGCTCGACCGGCAGAACCCGACGCTCCCCGTCGCGCTGTCGCTGCTGCAGTCCAACTATTTCGTCGACTACTCCATCGTCCTCGCGGGCGTGCTGCTGTCGACGATCCCGCTTCTGATCCTCTTCGTCTTCGCCGGCAAGCAGCTGGTGAGCGGAATCATGCAAGGCGCCGTCAAGGGCTGAGGCCCGGCGCGAGAAAGGTACATCGACAATGAGCGACGCTCTGCGCGCGTTCCCGCGGAACTTCCTGTTCGGAGCGGCCACCGCAGCCTTCCAGATCGAGGGTGCTGCCTTCGAGGACGGACGGACCGCATCCATCTGGGACGCGTTCTGCCGTGAGCCCGGTGCCGTCATCAACGGCGACAACGGTGATGTCGCGTGCGACCACTATCACCGCTACGGCGATGACGTCGCGCTCATGAAGGGGCTAGGTCTGGACACGTACCGGTTCTCGGTGTCGTGGTCGCGGGTGCGCCCGGACGCCGGTCCCCTCAACCAGAAGGGCCTCGACTTCTACAAGCGTCTGGTCGACGAGCTGCGCGAGGCCGACATCCTGCCCTGGCTCACGCTCTATCACTGGGACATGCCGCAGGCGCTGCAGGAGCGTGGTGGCTGGGCGGTGCGGGAGTCGAGCGACCTGTTCACCGAGTACGCGCTGGACGTGTACGACGCGCTGGGCGACCGGGTCGACATCTGGACCACGCTGAACGAGCCGTGGTGCTCGTCGTTCCTGAGCTATACCGCCGGCATCCATGCCCCCGGTCATTACTCCATTGCCGAAGGCATGCTGGCCTCGCACCACCTCCTGCTCGGGCACGGCCAGGTGGTGCAGGAGCTGCGCGGACGCGACGCGGGCAAGAATCTCGGGATCACGTTGAACCTCACCGTCCCCGACCCCGTGGACCCGCAGAACGAGGGCGACCGGGATGCGGCGCGCCGCATCGACGGCCAGTTCAACCGCTGGTTCCTCGACCCGATCTTCCGCGGTGCGTACCCGCAGGACGTGATCGACGACATCCGCGTCGTCGACCCCGCAGCCGTCGAGACGTGGCAGGCCGCCATCCGTCCGGGAGACCTCGAGCTCATCGCGCAGCCCATCGACAGTCTGGGCGTGAACTACTACCACGGCGAGTTCGTGGGCGCCCAGCCCGACCCGAACCCCCCGCTGCCCGGCGAGGCTCCCACCGATCGTCCCGGGCGCTCGCCGTTCCCGGCGGCGGAGGGGATCTACTGGCACGACCGCGGCCTGCCGCGCACGTCCATGAACTGGGAGGTGCAGCCGGAGGGTCTGACGAGGCTCCTCCGTCGCGTCTCGGACGAGTACGCCGCCCCCGCGGGCACTGTGCTCTACGTCACCGAGAACGGCGCGGCCTACGACGACGAGCTCGTCGTCGAGGACGGCGTCGCCCGGGTGAAGGACGTCGAGCGCACCCAGTTCCTGCGCGCACACCTTTCGGCCGTCCTGGATGCGGCTGACGCGGGCGTAGACGTGCGCGGCTACTTCTACTGGTCGCTGCTCGATAACTTCGAGTGGGCCTGGGGGTACGAGAAGCGGTTCGGCATCGTCCACGTCGACTACGACACCCAGGTGCGTACGTTGAAGGACAGCGCTCTGGAGTATCGTCGGGTCATCGCCGCCCGTGCGATCGATAACGCGCCCGAGGGCGCCGTCCTGCAGAGGTAGAGAACCGTGACCAGCGACCCTCGTCGTGCCACCGCCACCATCGAGGACGTCGCCGCGATGGCCGGGGTCTCCCGGTCCACGGTCTCCCGAGTCGTCAACGGCGCCACCGCAGTGAGTCCCGCTGCGGTGGCCGCCGTCGAACTCGCCATCAACGAACTGAACTACGTGCCCAACCGGGCCGCACGCTCGCTCGCGAGCCGGGCGACGATGGCGATCGCGCTGATCGTGCCGGAAGACACCAACAGGTTCTTCGGCGACCCGTTCTTCGCGTCGATCGTGTCGGGCATCAACGCCCGGCTCAGCAGGTCCGACTACGTGCTGAATCTGATCATCGCGAGCAACGATCCGCGGGATAAGACGGCGGCCTATCTGCGCAGCGGCGCCGTCGACGGCGCGATCGTCGTCTCGCACCACACGACCGACACGTTCGTCGACCGGATCGCCGCGGCGGTCCCCGTGGTCTACGGCGGCCGGCCCGCCCACGGCCGCGACGGCGCGTACTTCGTCGACATCGACAACGTCGACGGCGGCCGCACGGCGACCAGGCACCTCGTTGAGGCGGGTCGTACCCGCATCGGCACGATCTCGGGTCCCATCGACATGCCCGCAGGCATCGACCGTCTCACCGGCTACCGTGAGGTGCTCCAGGATGCGGGGCTGCAGGTCGGCCCGATCGAGGACGGCGGCTTCAGCTCGGCCGGAGGCTACGCGGCGATGGAACGCATCCTCGCCTCCGGCGCCGAGATCGACGCCCTGTTCATCGCGAGCGACCTCATGGCGCGCGGCGCGCTGGCGGCGCTGGAGCGCACGGGCCTCAGCGTGCCCGACGACATCGCCATCGTCGGATTCGACGACTCGCCGGTCGCGACCGCGGTGACCCCTGCCCTGACAACCGTCCGCCAGCCCTCGCAGCAGCAGGGCGAGCAGATGGTCGACGTGCTGCTGGCGCTGCTCGCGGGCCAGAACCCCCCGCACGCCACGATCCTGTCGTCCGAGCTCATCCGGCGCGAGTCGGCCTGAGCCGCCGCATCCGGGTCGACCGGATGCGGGGCGCCGCCGGCGGGATGACCCCGCCCGCGACGCCCGCGCCTCACTCGGGGTCGCCGCCCAGCGGGCCGACCGCCGGGATGGGGCCGCCGTCGTCGGCGCCCGTCTTGCGCCAGCGCGCGATGGCGTTGCCGAGGTGGTAGATCACCAGGGCCGCGGCGGTGGCGACCACGATTGCGCCCAGCTGGAAGTCGCCCCACGACATCGAGAACCCGGCGATCGCCATGACGAGGGCAACGGCCGCGGTGTACTGGTTAACCGGGCGGGAGAAGTCCACGCGGTTGTCCACCCAGATCTTGATGCCGATGATGCCGATCAGACCGTAGAGCGCGGTCGTCACGCCGCCCAGCACGCCGGCCGGCACGGAGTTGATGACGGCGCCGATCTTGGGGGAGAGGCTCAGCAGGATCGCGACCACGCCGGCGACCCAGTACGCGGCCGTCGAATACACGCGGGTCGCGGCCATCACGCCGATGTTCTCGCCGTAGGTCGTGGTGCCCGAGCCGCCGAAGAACCCGGCGACGGTGGTGGCGGCGCCGTCGGCGATGAGGGCGCGGCCGGTGGAGCGGTTGACGGACGCGTCCGTCATCGTGGCGACGCCGCGCACGTGACCGACGTTCTCGGCCACCAGCACGAGCACGACCGGCAGGAACATCGCGATCGCGCTCCATGTGCCGCCGCTCGCGAAGTCGGCGATGTGGAAGGTGGGCAGGCCGATCCAGGCCGCATCCGCCACGCTGCTGAAGTCGAGTTCGCCGGCGATGGCGGCGGCGATGTAGCCGACGACGACGCCGAGGAAGATCGAGATCCGGCCGAGGAAGCCGCGGAAGAGCACGCTGAACAGGATGACGGCGGCCAGGGTGATCGAGGCGATCACGGGCGCCTGCTGGAAGTTGTTCCAGGCTGCGGGGGCGAGGTTGAAGCCGATCAGCGCGACGATGGCGCCGGCGACGACCGGAGGCATGAGCTTGTCGACCCAGCCGAGGCCGGCGAGCTGGACGACGACACCGATGATCGCGAGCAGCACGCCCACGGCGACGATGCCCGCGAGCGCGGAACCCATGCCGGCGGATGCGGTCGCCGCCGTCACGGGCGCGATGAACGCGAACGAGGACCCCAGGTAGCTCGGGAGCTTGTTCTTCGTGACCACGAGGAACAGCAGTGTGCCGATGCCGGAGAACAGCAGGGTCGTGGCGACCGGGAAGCCGGTCAGGATCGGCACGAGGAATGTGGCGCCGAACATGGCGATCACGTGCTGTGCGCCGATCGCGATCGTCGCGGGCCAGTTCAGGCGTTCGTCGGGGGCGACGACGTCGCCCGGAGCGACGGTGCGGCCGTTTCCGTGGATCTTCCACAGGGGCATGGGTGGTCCTTTCCGGTGTTCATCCCGCGAGACTGCATCTCCTGCACGAGATCACGGGTAATACCCGTGATCTCGTGGCGAAAGTGCAGTCTCGCGGAAAGTCTGGCGTGCCGACGGGGGCGGCGGTAGTGCCGGTCGGCCCGTGTGACGACGCGGATGCGGCGGCGGTCAGACGGTGGTCAGTCGGCGCAGCAGCTCGGCGTAGCGCGCGGAGGTCTGCGCCGCGATCTCGTCGGGCAGCCGCGGCGGCTCGCCCTCGCGGGGAACCCAGGCGGCGGCGAGCCAGTTGCGCACGATCTGCTTGTCGAAGCTCGCCATCCGCTCGGCGGGGGTCGTGCCGGTGCGCCACGCATCCGCATCCCAGTACCGGGACGAGTCGGGGGTGAGCACCTCGTCGGCGAGGGTGAGCACGCCGTGCTCGTCGAGGCCGAACTCGAACTTCGTGTCGGCGAGGATGAGGCCGCGCTCCTCAGCGGTGGCGGCGGCGCGTGCGTAGATCTCCAGGGAGAGCTCGCGCAGGCGCTCGGCCATCTCGCTCCCCACGATCTCGGCGGTGCGCTCGAACGAGATGTTCTCGTCGTGCTCGCCCATCGGCGCCTTGTAGGCGGGGGTGAAGATCGGCTCCGGCAGGCGGTCGCCGTCGGTGAGGCCCGGTGCGATCGGGATGCCGCAGACCGTTCCGGTGCTCTGGTACTCGAGCCAGCCGGAGCCGGTGAGATAGCCGCGCACGACGCACTCGATGGGCTGCATGTCGAGCGCGCGCACGAGCATGGCGCGGCCGACGACCGCATCCGGGATGAGCTCATGCGCGGTGTCGTCGGAGCCGAGCACGTGGTCCGCGACGAGGTGGTTCGGGATGCGGCGGCCGCCGTCCCCGCCGGCGAGGCGGTCGAACCACCAGAGGCTCAGGGTCGTCAGCAGCACGCCCTTGTCGGGGATGCCGGGCTCGAGCACGCGGTCGAAGGAGCTCACGCGGTCGCTCGCGACGACGAGCATGCGCTCACCGGAAGCGCCTTCGGGGGTGTCGTCGGGAACGTAGAGGTCCCGGACCTTCCCGGAGTACACGTGCCGCCAGCCGTCGAGGAGCGCAGGGTCGTTCACCCGCCCATTATCCCGTGCGGCCGCGGCTTCGCCCGTCACGGTCGTCAGGGCGTGATCTCGTCGAGGAAGCCGTACGCGTCGCCGACGATCCCGGGCCACGCCTCGGCCCGATCGGTGCCGACCTCGACCCACTCCCGTAGGGGGCGCCCCCTCATGATCATGCGCCGGGCGATGCCCGCCTCGACGAGCTCATCGATGCGTGCCGTGGGCAGTTTGGCCATGAGGGTGCCCTCGAAGCCGAGGAAGGCGAAGACCTTGCCCCGGATGCGGACGCCCTCCGAGCCGAACATCCTGCCCACATCCACGTCGGGCATCTCGAGCAGCGGCTCGACGATCGGATCGAAGATCTCGTGGCCGCGTCGGCGGGCGGCCTCGCGCTGCGGATCCGGCATGTGCGAAGGGTACGCGCCGGGTGTATAGTCCATGTGGACTAATCGAGATGGAGTATCGGATGGCGGCTCGGATCACCCCGTTGGGGATCATGGTGCTCGCGCTGCTGCGCGAAGACTCCATGCACCCCTACGAGATGCTGCGGCTCATGAGGCTGCGCCATGACGACCGCATCCTGAACGTCACCGGTGGCACGGTCTACCACACGGTCGCCCGGCTCGAGAAGGCGGGTCTCATCGCCGAGGCGGGCACCGAGCGCGAAGGCAACCGTCCCGAGCGCACGGCGTACGCGTTGACGGATGCCGGGCTGGCGTCGCTGGACGAGTGGATCCGCACCGAGCTCGTGCGCATCGACCGTCCGGTCGAGTTCCGCGTCGCGCTCGCCGAGGCCCACAACCTCGACCGCGACGACGTCGCGGCTCTGCTCGCCGTGCGCCGCGCCGCACTGACGGAGCAGATCGCCGACATCGCCGCGGGGCTGAACAAGGCCCGCCCGGGAGGAGTCTCCGAGCAGTACCTCATCGAGGTCGATCGCTCCCGTGCACTCGCCGAGGCCGACCTGGCCTGGCTCGACGCTTTCCTCGGGCGCCTCGGCGACCCGAGCTTCACCTGGGGGCCGGATGAGCACGACCGCACCAGCGACCGGTACCTCACACAGAGAAAGGCTGCTCGCGAATGAGCGCTCCCACCACCGCCACCACAGCCACCCGCAGCCCATGGCCCGCCCTCTGGGCCCTCGTCATCGGGTTCTTCATGATCCTGGTCGACACCACGATCGTCTCGGTCGCCAACCCCGCGATCAAGGCTGCGCTTGATCCGAACACGAACAACCTCGACAACGTCGTGTGGGTGACCAGCGCCTACCTGCTCGCCTACGCGGTGCCGCTGCTGATCACGGGCCGTCTCGGTGACCGGTTCGGGCCCAAGAACATCTATCTCATCGGCCTCGCGCTGTTCACGCTCGCGTCTCTCGGGTGCGGGCTCTCGTCCAGTCTCGGCATGCTCGTCGCGATGCGCGCCGTGCAGGGAATCGGCGCCGCGCTCGTCACGCCGCAGACGATGGCCGTGATCACGCGCACCTTCCCGCCCTCGCAGCGCGGCGCCGCCATGGGCCTGTGGGGTGCGACCGCAGGTGTGGCGATGCTCGTCGGCCCCCTCGCCGGCGGACTGCTGGTGGACGGCCTCGGCTGGGAGTGGATCTTCTTCATCAACGTGCCCGTCGGAATCATCGGGCTGGTCCTCGCGTGGATCCTGGTGCCGCAGCTCGAGACGCACCGTCACCGCTTCGACATGGTCGGCGTCTTCCTCTCCGCCCTCGCGCTGTTCCTCATCGTCTTCGGTCTGCAGGAGGGCGAGCACTTCGACTGGGCGCCGTGGGTGTGGCTCATGATCGCTGTCGGCGTCGTCGTGCTCGCGATCTTCATCTGGACGCAGGGTCGCACCCGCAGCGAGCCGCTCGTGCCGTTGGACCTGTTCCGCGACCGCAACTTCTCGGCGGCGAACGCGGGCATCGCGGCGGTGGGCTTCGCGGTGACGGCCATGTCGGTTCCGTTCATGTTCGCGCTGCAGCTGGCTCGGGGGCTCACGCCGACCGAGGCCGCGTTGCTGATGATCCCCATGGCCGTGCTCTCGGGCGTGCTCGCCCCGCTGGCCGGTCGTCTGCTCGACCGGGTCGACCCTCGCGTGATCCTCGTGCCGGGACTCGTCCTGGTCGGCGGCTCGCTCGTCTTCAACTCGGTCCTCATCGGCGATCCCACGACGCCGATCTGGCTCTTCCTGCTCCCCTCCGCTCTGCAGGGCATCGGCAATGCCGGGATGTGGGGGCCGCTGGCAACGACCGCTACCCGCGGACTTCCGCCGCGTCAGGCGGGTGCGGGCGCGGGCATCTACAACACGACGCGCGTCGTCGGCTCGGTCATCGGCTCGGCGGCGATCGCCGCGGTCATGCAGGCCCGCCTCGAGGCCAACCTCCCGGGCGCGGGGGACGCCGCCTCCGGCTTCGGCGCCGGCACCCTGCCGGGGCCCGTGATCGCGGGGTTCTCCACCGCAATGGCGCAAGCCACCCTGCTGCCCGCCGGGGTCATCGTGGTGGGACTCGTCGCCGTGTTGTTCATGCGGCGTCCGAAGGAGCTCGTGCGCCGCTGAGCGCACCCGGACTCCTGCGGAACCGGCCAGCCACGGGTCTTCCGACCTCGGCGCGGTGGTTCTGCAGGAGTTCGGGCCGGATGAGGGCGCCTACCGTAGACGGCGCTCGCTTCTGGATCAACGGGGTGGGCGGCCCCGGCGGGCGCTTCCTACCGTGGAGGGCATGAGCAGCCGCATCCGCCCCGTCCTCCTCGGTGGTGTGGTCCTCGCCGCTCTCGGCATCGCCGGGTGCACGGCGGGACCCGACGACAGCGATCCGACCACCTCCGTCACGCCCCCCGCGTCGCCCGGCGGGCAGACGCCGCCGGCGGCGGGCGAGGCATCCGCCGTACCGAGCCCGCGGCACACGCCGGATGCCGACGATCCGAGTCAGATCGCGCTCTTCCTGCTCAACCCTGATCGTCGGGAGGATTACAACGAGTCCACGGCCGGACCCGGGGTGATCGAGGCGGGACAGGGGCTGCGTATCGATGGATGGTGCGAAGGAGGGCGTGTGTCCTACGAGCTGATGACGTCGGCTGTCGGCGATGAGAAGCGCTCGATCGCCGGTGGCACGTTCGTCTGCGGCGACGCGATCGTGTCGAACGAATGGGCCTCGATCGATTACACGGGTCCCGTTCAGCTCCAGGTCACCACCACCGAGGACATCTCGACCGGATGGGTGCAGGCCCGAGTGCAGTGAGCGTCGCCGGGGGTGCCCGAACTCCGGCAGGTCCCGCCCGGACGGTGCTCACACGCCTGCATGGCGCGGTTGTGCAGGAGTTCGGGCTGCGCCGAGGAAGGGGTGCGGGCGTCGCAGCTCAGCCCGCGACGCGCGACGCGATGTCGGTGCGGTACTGCCCGCCCGCCAGCTCGATCGCATCGAGCGCGCGGTAGGCGCGATCGCGGGCGGTGGCGAAGTCGTCGGCCACGGCCACCACGTTCAGTACGCGCCCACCCGTCGCGACGAGTTCGCCGTCGTGGTCCCGGGTGGCGGCGTGGGCGATGTGCACTCGCTCGACGGATGCGGCCGCATCCAGCCCTTCGATGACGCGGCCCGTGACGGGCGCCGCCGGGTAACCCTCGCTCGCGAGCACGACGGTCACCGCGGCCGCATCGGAGAACTCCGGACGCGGCTCGTCTTCGAGTGTGCCGGATGCCGCCGACAGGAGCAGCTGCGAGAGGGGGGTCACCAGGCGCGGCAGCACGACCTGCGTCTCCGGGTCGCCGAACCGCGCGTTGAACTCGATGACCTTGACGCCGGTGTCGGTGAGGATGAGGCCGGCGTAGAGCAGACCGATGAAGGGTGTGCCCTCGCGGTCGAGCTCCCGGATGACCGGAAGGGCGACCGACTCGGTGACGAGATCGACGAACGAGCGTTCGTCGCCGAAGCGCTCGGCGAGCCAGGGGAGCGGCGAGTAGGCGCCCATGCCGCCCGTGTTCGGGCCGCTGTCGCCGTCACCCAGGCGCTTGAAGTCCTGCGCCGGGCTGAGCGGGCGCACGGTGTCGCCGTCGCTGAGGAAGAAGAGGGAGACCTCGGGGCCTGCGAGGAACTCCTCGACGAGCACGGCGCCGGTCGGCAGGAACTCCGCTGCGTGAGTGAGCGCCGCATCGCGGTCGTCGGTGACGATGACGCCCTTGCCCGCGGCGAGTCCGTCCGCTTTGACGACGTGCGGCGCGCCGAGGTCGTCGAGCGCTGCGCGCACCTCGTCGATCGTCTGCGCGCGCACCGCGCGGCCGGTGGGGACGCCCGCGGCATCCATGATCCGCTTCGCGAAGGTCTTCGAGCCCTCGAGCTGCGCCGCGGCCCGGCCGGGTCCGAACACGGGGATGCCGTGCTCGCGGAGGGCGTCGGCGACGCCGGCGACGAGTGGCGCTTCCGGGCCGATGACCACGAGATCGATCGCGTGGGCGTTGGCGTACTCGGTGACGGCGGCGGGGTCCTCGGGGTTCAGCACGCCTCCGTCGGGGACCCGCGCGATCGTGGCGTCGCGGGCGATTCCGGCATTGCCCGGCGCCGCGAGGATCTCGTGGTGCGCCTGTTCGGAGGCGAGCGCGAGGATGATGGCGTGCTCGCGCGCGCCGGAGCCGAGAACGAGGATCTTCACGCGCCCACCCTACCGAGAGCGGCCCGCGGACGCCGGGGTAGCGTGGCGTCATGCCGCGCATCACCACCGACGCCGGCCGCGCCGCGCTCGCCGCGGTGGCGGCGACCGACCAGCCCGCTCGCGCCGACCTTGCGACGGCCGTGCGGTACCTCCTGCAACTGCTCGCGGAGAAGGCGCCCGGCCACACGGTCGAAGTGCGCGTTCCCCCCTTCGGCGCCGTCCAGATCATCGAGGGGCCGCGTCACACGCGAGGCACGCCGCCGAACGTCGTGGAGACCGACGCGCGCACGTGGATCGCCCTCGCGACGGGGGCTCAGTCGTGGGCGGATGCGGCGAGCGCCGGCCGCATCCGCGCGTCGGGCACCCGGTCGGACGTCTCTGACCTGCTTCCGTTGCGCCCGTAACGTCTCCCGGGCGGTCCACGACCATCCGATAGGGTAGGCAAGCCTTACCTCATTCGCCACGGAATGGTCCCACCATGCTCTTTCGTTCCGCTGTGTCCGCGATCGCGCTGTCCGCCGCGCTGCTTGCACTGCCCACGCCCGCTCTCGGCGCGGAGCGGTCTGCCGCACCGGTCGACGAGATGTGCGCGGTGACCGGCGGCTCGCTGACCTGGGGCTTCAAGGAGTCGTTCCGTTCCTATATCTCGGGCACGATCGCGAAGGGGTCGTGGGAGCCCGTCGACGGCGCATCCTACGCCACGCCGGCCTTCAGCTGGCCGGCCACCGGCGGGAGCGTGGATCCCGTGACGGGCGAGGGGTCGGTGTCCTTCGGCGGCGGTGTCCGCTTCACCGGGCACAACGGGCTGCTCGACACCACGATCGCCCAGCCCACCCTCGTCATCGACTCGTCGGGCGCGCACCTCCTGCTCGACGTGAGCGGGCTCTCGATGGAGGATGCGCTGGCCGGGGCGACCGACCGGGTGCACTCCGCCGCTCAGGTCGACTTCGTTGCACTCGACCTCGCAGCCGCGGCGCCCACGACGACCGACACCGGGATGTCCGCGACGGAGGTCCCTACGGCCGTCACCGCGGACGGATACGCGCAGTTCGGGAACTACGAGACCGGGACGGCGTTCGACCCGATCTCCTTCGACGTCACGTTCGCCTGCGCCGATCCCGAGCCCGAATCCGCGGTTTCCGTGCCCGAGTCGACCCCGGCCGCCGAGACCGCCGCCGCCGAGACGCCGGCCCCGGTGTGGCTGTGGGGCATCGGTGCCGCGTTCGCCGCGGTGGCTGCTGCAGCGACGGTGATCATCGCCCGGCTGAGACGCCGCCGGGGCGAGGACGCGTCGTGAGGCGCCGCGCTCTCCTCGCCGCTCTGGCGGCCACCGCGGCGTTGCTCGCCGGGTGCGCTGCGCCCTCGCCGTCGTCGTCCGCGGATGTCTCGGCCGCCGAGGCCCTGCCGATGTCGGAGTGGAATGTCCTCGAGGATCCGCGCTCCTACGAGGGTCCGTCCACTGCCGTCCTGCCCGACGCGGCGATCGTCCCGGTCGCCGACGAGCCCCCACAGTCGTTGCCGACGACCGCACTCTCCCGCGATCTCGGCGGGGTGAGCGAGGTGACGGTCGCAGATACCTCCCGCGTCGTCGCGATGGACCTGGCCGGTTCGCTGGCCGCAACCGTCTGGGGACTCGGCTTCGGCGGCTCTCTCGTCGGACGCGACGTGTCGACCGTCTTCCCGGGCGTCGAGGATCTGCCCGTCATCACGACGGGCGGGCACACGGTCAGCTCCGAGGCCGTCATCGCGCTTCGCCCCACGCTCGTCATCACGGACGGCTCGATCGGACCGAGGGACGTGGTCGAGCAGCTGAGGGATGTGGGCATCCCCGTCGTCTTCGTCGAGAACGAGGCGTCCTTCGCCGGGGCGCAGCAGCTGGCCCGCGACGTCGCGGCCGTGTTCGGTGCGCCCGCGGCGGGGGAGGCCCTGGCTGCGCGCATCGGCGACGAGGTGGAGCGCGCGCGAGCCGACATCGCCGCGATCGCTCCCGCGAGCGACGCAGGTCGGCTGCGCATGGTGTTCCTGTACTTGCGGGGAACGGCCGGCGTGTACTACCTCTTCGGCGAGGAGTCCGGCGCGGACGAGATCATCCGCGCGCTGGGGGGCGTGGACGTCGCCGGCGAGCTCGGGTGGGACGGGATGCGGCCTCTCACCGACGAGGCGATGGTCGCGGCGAATCCCGACCTCATCCTCGTCATGTCCGGCGGCATCGAGTCCGTCGGAGGCGTCGACGGTCTTCTCGCGGCGAAGCCGGCGATCGCCATCACGACGGCCGGGGCCCACCGCCGCTTCGTCGACATGGCGGACGGTCAGATCCTCTCGTTCGGTCCGCGATCGGCTGAGGTGCTCGAGGCGCTGGCGCGCGCCGTGTACGCGCCGGCCGCGTCGTGAGCGCGCGGGTGCCGCGGACCCGTCGAGTGCTGGTGGGGGGCGCGGCTGCCGTCCTGCTGATCGTCGGGGTGCTTCTCTCGGCCGGCGTCGGGCAGCTGCCCATTCCCGCATCCGAGGTCGTCGGATCTCTGCTGCGCGCCATCGGCATCGCCAACCCGTGGGCACCCGGCGATCTGCTCGTCGAGCAGACCCTGTGGCAGATCCGCTTCCCCCGTGTCGTGATGTCGCTGCTCGTGGGTGCGCTGCTGGCTGCGGCCGGGGCAGTGATGCAGTCGATCTTCGGAAACCCGCTCGCCGAGCCCGGCGTCGTCGGTGTCTCCTCGGGTGCCGCCGTCGGCGCGGCCGCATCCATCACGCTCGGTCTGGCGGCGTTCGGGGGGTGGACGACCGCGGTGTTCGCCTTCCTCGGCGGCCTCGCCGCGACAGGCATCGTCTACGCGACCGCGCGGGCCCAGGGGCGCACAGAGTCTGTCACGCTGATCCTCACGGGCATCGCGGTGAACGCGTTCGCGGGGGCGGCCCTGGCCGTGTTCATGTTCGTCGGGGATACCGCCTCCCGCGAGCAGATCGTCTTCTGGCAGCTCGGGTCCATGAACGGCTCGCGGTGGGACGAGGTCGGAGTCGTCGCCGTCGTCGGCGTGCTCTCGGCCGTGGGTGCTCTCGTGCTGGCGCGGAGGTACGACTTGCTGGCGCTCGGAGAGCGCACGGCGGCGCACCTCGGCGTGCGCGTGGAGCGCCTGCGGATCGTCTCCATCGTCCTGGTGGCGTCCATGACCGGTGTCGCCGTCGCGTTCGTGGGGATCATCGCGTTCGTCGGGCTCGTCGTCCCTCACCTCGTGCGGATGCTGCTGGGCCCCGCCAATCGGCCGCTGCTGATCGCCGCGCTGCTCGGCGGCGCCGTGCTCCTCGTCTACGCCGACCTGCTGGCCCGCACGCTCGTGCCCGCGGCCGATCTGCCCATCGGGATCCTCACCTCGCTCATCGGCGGACCGTTCTTCTATTGGCTCATCCGGCGCAGCCGTCGGCGGGGTGGGGGCTGGGCATGAGCGCGCCTGCCATCCGTCTCGACACGATCGGTCTGCGCCTGGGCGGCGCCGACATCCTGCACGATGTCAGCCTGGACATCGGGTTCGGCCGGGTCGTCGCGCTCGTGGGCCCCAACGGGGCGGGCAAGTCCAGCCTCATGGGGATCATGGCGGGGGACGTGCGGCCCGCCTCCGGCGAGGTGCTCCTGGACGGGCGACCCCTCGGCGCCCTCCGGCCGTCGGAACTGGCGCGGATGCGGTCGGTGCTGCTGCAGGAGAACCGCGTGGCCTTCGCCTTCACCGCGTACGAAGTGGTGGAGATGGGCCGCGCCCCGTGGCAGGGGGAGGGCTCCGGCGACGCCGCCATCGCCGAAGCCATGGCCGCGGCCGATGTCGCGCATCTCGCCGAGCGGACCTATGCCTCGCTCTCGGGGGGCGAGAAGGCGCGTGTCTCGCTCGCGCGGGTGCTCGCGCAGGAGACTCCCGTGGTGCTCCTCGACGAACCGACGGCGGCGCTGGATCTCCGACATCAGGAGGACGTGCTGCGCATCGCCCGCCGACTCGCCGCCGCCGGGCGAGCGGTGGTGGTGGTGCTGCACGATCTGTCCCTGGCGGCTGCATACGCGGACGAGGTGGCGATGGTCGCCGCCGGGACGCTCGCCGCCTTCGGTAAGCCGGCGGAGGTGCTCACCGCTGAGCGTGTCGAGGCCGTGTACGCCACACCGGTACGGATCCTGACGGATCCCGACACCGGTCGGCCGGTCGTCCTGCCACGTCGCTCCGCGTAACAGGCGCATATCGAATTCTCAGATTCGAGTTTGGTAAGGCTAAGCTAACTCCCGATCGCAAGTTGGGTCCCGTCCCGCGATCACCGACCCGCCTTCCGCAAGGAGTTACCCGTGCACAGATCACCTCGAGCGTCGCTGCGGCGCCTGCTCGCGAGCGCGGTGGCGACCGCGCTCGTCGCCTCCGCCGCCGTCTTCGGCGCCGCCGTTCCCGCCCAGGCCGCCAGCTACACCCTCTCGGCGACGGCCGCCGTCGACCCCGGCACGTCCGTCACCGTCTCCGTCACGGGAGGCGGCTACGGCAACATCACGGCCCTTCCGGGGCAGTCTCAGCCGTCCCTGTACATCGCACTCATCCCCGCCGACACGGATCTCGGCAGCATCCAGCTCGGCGGCAGCATTCCCGCCGCAGCGGTCTCCCCCGACTCGTCCGGCGCCATCTCCGGCTCGCTCGAGCAGTCGGCCGCGACGCTGGACCGCACGAAGTCCTACGACGTGATCGCCTGGCCCTCCCGCTCGAACCCGAGTGCGAGCAACCTCTACGCGCGCACCGGCGTCGCGATCGACTGGGCGGCGCTGTTCCCTGCGACGGCAACCGCCACCACGCTCGCAGCGGTTCCGGCATCCGCCGTGGCCGGCACCGAGGTGGCATTGACCGCGACCGTCGCGCCCGCCGCAGCGGGCTCGGTCGAGTTCTTCGATGGGGCTGCCTCCCTCGGCAGCGCACCCCTGGATGCAGGGACCGCGGTCCTGCGCACCTCTTCGCTGAGCGTCGCCGACCACACTCTGAAGGCCGTCTTCACGCCCGCGGACACGTCGGCATACTCGGCGTCGACCTCGACAGCGATCACGGTGTCGATCACCGCGCCCCAGGCCGAGCCGGTGTTCACGCCGGCGCTCTCCGTCTTCCTCGCCGACGGGACGACGCCCTACACCGGACAGCCCGTCTACAGCGATGATGTGCTCGTCGTCCGCGGCTCTGGCTTCGACCCCGCGGCCAACGTCGGCGGTCGCGGGGTACCGATCCCCAATACGCTCCCTCAGGGCACCTACGTCGTTTTCGGCTCGTTCCTCGACACCTGGCGGCCCTCTCAGGCGGCGCCCTCGGCGACGCGCAAGGTCGTCTCCCAGCTGTGGGCACTGACCGCCGACACCGTCTCTCAGGTGCCCGTCGCCTATCAGAGCGCGGTCCGTCAGCAGTGGGCGGAGCTGTCGACCGATGGCACATTCACCGCGAACCTCGTCGCGAAGGATGCGGCCAGCGCCATCTCCGGTGGGCACTGGGGTGTGTACACCTACGGTGCCGGCGGTGTCGTGAACGCGCAGCAGGAGCTGTCGGTCCCGGTCAACTACGTCGGCGATCGGGTTGACCCCGAGCCCGAGCCCGAGCCGGAGGGCGAGCCCGCCGTCACCGTATCGCCGAGCGCACCGCTGGACCCCTCGGTGCAGAACGTGCTGACCGTCGCCGGCACCGGCTTCGTCGGAGCGGGCGCGGCGAACGGCGCCTATGTCCTCTTCGGGGAGAGCTCCGTCTGGAGCGGCGGGGCGCCGCTGCCGTCGGCGGGGTGGATCGCCCAGGCGTGGGTCCGCCCCGGCGACGTCGTCGACGGCGCGTTCTCCGTGCAGCTGACGGTGCCTGCCGGCGTACTCGATCCGTCGAAGAGCTACCAGGTCGCGACCTCCGCGGCACACGGTCTGTCGATCACCGACCGTTCGCTCGACACGTTCACGCCGGTCGCCGTCGCGCAGCCCGTGGCTCCCTTCGTCGGCTTCCCGGTCGGCGCGAGCGCGCAGCAGGGCGGCGTGCTCACGATCACCGGCGGCGGCTTCCAGGCCGGCGACGCCGTGACCGCCGTCGCGCACTCCGAGCCGGTGACCATCGGAACGGTGCCGGCGAGCGGCAGCGGCACCGTCACATTCAGCTGGAACGTCCCCGCGGACTTCCCGGTGGGCGCGCACACGGTCGAGCTCAGCGTGAACGGTGCGGTCGTCGCATCCGCTCCCTTCTCCGTCACCGCGGCGGCCGTCGTCCCCGCCGTCGAGCAGGTCGCGGCTCCCGTCTGCGTCGCCCGCGCCGTGTCGGGCGCGAGCATCGACTGGGGGGTCAAGGAGTCGTTCCGCTCCTACGTCACCGGCTCGGTCGCGAATGGCGCGATCGCCGGCGGCTGGGGAGCGGGTTCGGGGGCGTTCAACACCGAGGCCGACCGCGGACGGGTGAGCTTCGGCGGATCCGTCCACTACACGGGGCACAGCGGCGCGCTTGACATGACGTTGTCCAACCCCCGCATCCAGATCACCAGCGCGAGCTCCGCGTCGCTCATCCTGAACGTGCAGTCGAAGGGCTTCAACGGCTCGCCCGACACGAACGCATCGGGCATCGTCTTCGCGACGCTGTCCCTACCTCAAGCTCAGGAGTCAGCGAACCGCGTGACGTTCTCCGGGGCGTCGGCGACGCTCACCTCGGCGGGTGCGCAGGCCTTCGCCGGCTTCTATGAGGCGGGCACGGCACTGGATTCCGTCACCTTCTCGCTGCCGCTCGGCGCCGAGGTGCCGTGTGACGCCGCGACCGACAGCGCGCTGGCATCCACGGGTTCCGCTGCGCCGACGGATGCGCTCTGGTTCGGCATCGGTGTGATCGCGTTCGGCGGCATCCTGATGGTGGCCATGCGCCGCCGTCAGCGAGCCTGACAGACTCGGCGCCCCGCGAACGGCTTCCGCGGGGCGCCGACACCCGAAGCGCCGGTCCTGGGGGCCGGCGCTTCGGCGTGTCGCCGTGTCCTGTCACTCGTGGAGGATGACCTGGTACAGGTTGTGGTCCTGCCACCGGCCCGCGATCGCGAGGTAGCGCGGAGCCATGCCGATCTGCTCGAAGCCGGCCTTGCGCAGCACTCTCTGCGACGCATGATTGTGCGTCAGGGTGCTCGCCTCGACGCGATGCAGTCCGAGCTCCCCGCGCGCGGCGGACAGGATCGCCTTCACCGCAGCCGTCGCCAGGCCCCGGCCCGCGACGTCGCGATCAACCCAGTAGCCGAGTCCTCCGCTCTGGAACGGGCCCCGGACGATCCCCGCGAGGTTGAACCTCCCGACGATGCGTGCGTCCTGAAAGACGCCCAGGGAGTACCCCGTGCCGGCCGCGCTCGCCGCCAGCCGGCTCTGGAGGTCCTCTTCCTGGCCCGCCTGGGTGAAGAAGCGATCCGCTCGCAGCGGCTCCCACGGGGCGAGGTGCGCACTGTTGCGCCGGTACGCTGCGGCGAGCTCGCGCGCATCGCTCAACGCCAGGGGGCGAAGGGCGAAGCCCTCCATCAGGTCGACAGCTGCTCTCATCCGATCCACGATAGGAGCGATGCGCCTGCGGAGCGGCCCGGCCATGTGTGCCGCGGATGAGACAATGGACCCATGGCCCCCGAGCCGCAGGACCCCCAGACCCCCCGCACGGTCACCGATGAACACGTCGAGACCCTGCGGGTGCGTCGCGCGCCCAAGTACGGTGTCTTCCTGGTTCTGGGTGCGGCCGTGGGTGTGCTCGTCGCGATGATCCTGACCTTCGTGTTCCACGGCACCGATGAGCCGAGCGCCGCGGGCGTGCAGTACACCCAGATGCAGGTGTTCGGCTTCCTCGCCCTCGTCTGCGCGGTGGTCGGCCTCACGGCCGGCGGAGTCATCGCCCTCCTCTTCGACCGGGCGCTGGCGCGACGCGCTCGCGACGTCTCGGTCGAGGTGGCCCACGTCCGCCGCGACGAGGACTGAGCTCAGGCCAGTTCCGCGATGATCGGGTGGATCGCCGCGTCGAAGGCCACCACATCCCCGCGCAGCCCGTCGGTCACGGCGATCGTCAGCGAGCCGATCCACCAGAGCCCGCGCTGGGCGAGCGGCAGCACCTGCACGTTCAGCTCGAACGAGTGCGCGCGCCGGCCCACCTCGCGCTCGTGCACGGCGATCGCGCTCGCGTACGCCCGGTACGACGAGCCGCGCACGCGATCGGTGTGGACGGCGCTGGCGGACCGGGCGAAAGCGAGCGCCGCGCCCGCATGCGGGACGATCGCCGCACGCAGCTCGTCGGCGCCGTCGGCGGGGAGCGCGAGCAGCGTGTCCATGCCCGCGACGAGCTCCAGCGGTACCTCGGAGGGGTGCGCCAGCGGCTCGACGGTCATCGCCCACAGCGCCCGCCACTGCCTCTCCAGCACTGCATCCGCCTCGGGCGCGTCGGTCGGCACGCCGCGCAGCCCTGGCAGTTCCTCGGGGCTGCGGATCCCGAGCATCTGCCGCAGATAGAGCGCGGCGAGCACGCTCGGCCCCGCGTCTTCGCGGACCACCCACTGCGGCCTCTCGGCGCTCGGCATGCCGACATTGTAGGGGTCGCCCGCCCTTCGCCGGGGTCGCGTTGCGCCCAGGCGCGCATCGCATCCGCATCCGTGCGGCGACGTGTGCACGACCGATCGAATCTGGGCCGGCTCCTACGCCTCGTGCGTACACGTGCGCCCCACCGATCGTGCGGATGTCGCACGGCCCTCACCCGGCGGAGCGACGGCGCGCTCGGCCGGGTAGGCTGAAGGGGTGGCTCCCGATCCCTATGCCGCCGCGGGTGTAGACACCGCCGCGGGTGATCTGGCCGTCGAACTCATGAAGTCGGCCGTGCGTCGCACCCAGGGCCCCGAGGTCCTGGGCGGCGTCGGCGGATTCGCAGGGCTGTTCGACGCCTCCGCTCTTCTCGGCTACCGCCGGCCGCTGCTGGCCTCCAGCACCGACGGCGTGGGCACCAAGGTCGCCATCGCGCAGGCGATCGACAAACACGACACCATCGGTCAGGACCTGGTCGGCATGGTCGTCGACGACATCGTCGTGGTCGGCGCGAAGCCGCTGTTCATGACGGACTACATCGCGTGCGGAAAGGTCGTCCCCGAGCGCATCGCCGCCATCGTGCGCGGCATCGCCGAGGGTTGCGAGGCCACCGGAACCGCGCTCGTGGGCGGCGAGACGGCCGAGCATCCGGGGCTGCTCGGAGTGGCCGACTACGACGTCGCGGGGGCCGCGACGGGCGTGGTCGAGGCCGACCGCGTGCTGGGCGCCGACCGCGTCCGCCCGGGCGACGCGGTGATCGCGCTGGCCTCGAGCGGACTCCACGCCAACGGCTACTCGCTCGTGCGTCACATCGTGGCCCGCGCCGGTGTGCAGTACGGCGATCACGCCGCGGACTTCGGCCGCACGTGGGGTGAGACACTCCTCGAGCCCACCCGCCTCTATACGACACCGATCCTCGCGCTCATCGACGAGCTCGGCGGCGACGTGCACAGCCTCAGCCACGTGACCGGCGGCGGCATCGGCGCGAACCTCGCTCGGGTGCTCGCGCCCGGAAGCTGGGTCGAGGTCGACCGTTCCACGTGGTCGCCCGCGCCCGTGTTTCGGGTGCTCGCCGATCTCGGCGACCTGCAGCTGGAGGCCACCGAGGGCACGTGGAACCTGGGCATCGGGTTCTTCGCGGTCATCTCCGCCGACCGCGTGGATGCGGCCGCATCCCTCCTCGCTCGATACGGAATCGACGCGTGGCAGGTCGGCGTGGTGGGCGAGGGCTCACGGGCCGTCGGCGAGTGGATCGAGGGCGCCAAGGGCGTCGACGGCGGCGCGGTGCGCCTGGTGGGCGCCTACGGCGACGGCACGCGAGACGGAGCGAACTAACACCTCATGTGCGGCATCGTCGGAATGGTCGGGCAGGGCCCGATCAATCAGGACATCTACGACTCCCTCCTGCTGCTGCAGCATCGCGGACAGGACTCCACCGGTATCGCGACCGCCGAGGGCTCGGGCGTCTTCCACATCGCCAAGGCGAAGGGGCAGGTGCGTGAGGCGTTCCGCACCCGCGATATGCGGGCCCTCCTCGGTGAGATCGGGCTCGGTCACGTGCGCTACGCCACGAAGGGCACGGCGTCCAACGAAGAAGAGGCGCAGCCCTTCTATGTGAACGCCCCCTACGGCATCGTCCTGGTGCACAACGGCAACCTGACCAACACGCGAGAGCTCACCGAGGAGCTGTTCCGCAAGGACCGCCGCCACCTCAACACGAGCTCCGACACCGAGCTGCTCGTGAACGTGCTCGCCGGCGAGCTGCAGTCCGAGATCCCCGGTCTCGAGCTGGATGCCGAACAGGTGTTCCGCGCCGTGGCGCGTGTGCACGAGCGCGTCGAGGGCTCGTACGCGGCGATCGCCCTGATCGCCGGCCACGGTCTGCTGGCTTTCCGCGATCCGTTCGGCATCCGTCCGCTGATCCTCGGTCGCCGCTCCAATCCGGACGGCCACGATGAATGGGTGGTGGCCTCAGAGTCGCTCGTTCTCGACAACGCCGGCTTCGAGGTCGTCCGCGACGTCGCGCCCGGCGAGGCCGTGTTCGTTGCGCTCGACGGGACGCTCCACGCGCGCCAGTGCGCGAGTGAGACGACGCTCGCGCCGTGCTCGTTCGAGTACGTCTACCTCGCGCGTCCCGACTCGGTCATGAACGGCATCTCGGTGTACGAGACGCGCCTGCGCATGGGCGATCGGCTGGCCGACACGATCGCGAAGTACACGCCGCAGGGCAAGATCGACGTGGTTATGCCGATCCCGGACTCGTCGCGCCCCGCGGCGATGCAGGTGGCCCGCAAGCTCGGCATCGAGTACCGCGAGGGCTTCTACAAGAACCGCTACGTGGGCCGGACGTTCATCATGCCCGGTCAGGCCGTGCGCAAGAAGAGCGTGCGTCAGAAGCTCAACGCCATGCCGAGCGAGTTCAAAGGCAAGAACGTGCTGCTGGTCGACGACTCGATCGTGCGCGGCACGACGAGCAAGGAGATCATCCAGATGGCGCGCGACGCCGGCGCGCTGTCGGTGACCTTCGCCTCCGCCGCGCCGCCCGTGCGGTTCCCGCACGTGTACGGCATCAACATGCCGTCGCGGCACGAGCTGGTCGCGCACGGCCGGACGATCCCCGAGATCGCCGAGGAGCTCGGCGCCGACTACATGGTCTACCAGGAGATCGACGACCTGAAGGCGGCGATCCTCGAGGGCTCGGACATCACCGACCTCGACATGAGCTGCTTCGACGGTCGCTACGTGACCGGGACCGTCAGCGAGGAGTACCTCGCCTGGGTCGAGGGCACGCAGACGTCCTGACGCCACAGAGCAGCCGCACGGGCACCGGAGCGGTGCACCGTGCGGCTTGGCTGTGACGACGAGCGGGCGAGGTATCGCCCCGCGGGAGCCGGTGGATTACCGGGCGCCCTCGAGCGAGTCCTCGTCTTCGTCTTCGTCCTCGTACTGGTCGGCCCACTTGTCGACGTACTCGTTCTCGTCACTCGGGTGACCGAGTTCGCGCTCGAGCGCCGCGTAGTTCACCGACGGGCTGAATGACTTCAGCTCACGGGCGATCTTCGTGTGCTTCGCCTTCTGACGGCCACGCCCCATGCGAGACCCCCTCATATTCTGACGGCGAGGGCTGCAGCTGGCGCCCATCGCATCCGCGTAGTCCGGTTTCTGAACCGGGAAGAGTAGCATTAACAATAACACGGTGGCTCGCGGGGTCTCTCCCGCGGCCGCCCGCGGAGGAGTCATGAGCGAAGAGGCTGTGGGACCGGTCGTGCTGGGAGCGACGGCGGATCTTCCCGATCGGGTCTGGATGGAAGCCGCCCGCTATGCGCGGCTGTTCGGACGCGATCTCGTCGTGGCCTACGTCGATGTGACGCGCTTCGTCACCTACGCGGATCCCGACGGGGTGGAGCACAGTGCGCCGATCGATCTGAACCTCGCGGCGGGTCAGGCGCAGGCGGACGCGGTGCGTGCTCGAGCCGAGCAGCTCCTCGCGCCGGATGCGTGGACGATGCGCTCACTGGTGGGTGACCCGGCGATGGCGCTGAAGGATCTCGCCGATCAGGTGGACGCCGTGATGATCGTGGTCGGCACGCGCCGGCGCGGATTCGGTGAGACCCTCCGGGAGTTCTTCACCGGATCGGTCGCCGCGCGCCTGGCGCATCGTCAGCACCGGCCGGTGCTCGTCGTTCCTCTCGAGGAGCCCCTGGCCGACGCCGACGATCCGTGGGTCGAGTAGTCCCTAGCCGCGCAGCCCCCGGGTGAGCTCGCGTGCGGCCGCATCCATCGCCTCGATGAAGGCGTCGACGGCGGATGCGGAGAGCTGTCCGCCCCGTGCCACGTGCGTGCGCATGTCGGCGCGCACCTGCGTGCGGAACTCGGTGACGGCCGCTTCCGCGCGTCGCAGCTGCTCGCGCGCGGCGCTTCGCTCGTCGTCCTCGCGTGGCTGCGCGGGGGCGTCCCGGTCGGCTTTGGACGCCGCGGCGAGATCGGCGCGCAGGCTCCGCATCGCCTCGCGCACGCTGCCGCGCACCTCCTGGGCGATCAGACGCACGGAGTCCGCGAGGTCGGACTGGATACCCTCGAGCTCGCCCTGACGGGCCGCGACCTCGGCGCGTCCCGCATCCGTGAGCGCGTAGATCGTCTTGCGACCGTCGACCGTCTTGGTGACCAGGCCCTCCTCCTCCAGCTTCGCGAGCCGGGGATAGATCGTGCCCGCGCTGGGCGTGTAGGTGCCGCCCGTCCGGTCGGCCAGCGCCTGCATGAGGTCGTAGCCGTGACGGGGCGACTCGTCGAGGAGGCTGAGCAGGTACAGGCGCAGGTCGCCGTGGGAGAAGACCGGGGCCATCACTGCTCGTCCTCCCCGACGGGGCGGCGGAGCACCGTGATGTCGCCCGAGACCGAGTTCGCCCGCACGTCCACGAAGCTGCCGCTGAGCTCGCCGATCGAACCGGAGTAGTTCGTGGTCGGCCCGCTGCCGCGGCCGGAGTGCGGCACCCCGTCGATCTGCACGCGACCGCTGACGCTGCGCACCACGTAGTTGGCGGGCAGTCCCGCATCCAGACGGATGGTGGTGCTGCCGGCGACGGTGTTCAGGCCGATCTGGTGCACCGGGCCGATCGCGTCGATCATCATGCTGCCGGAGACCGTGTCGATCGTCGCCTTCGTGATGCGGCCGGTCGCCGTCACGTCGCCCGAGACGCTGTTGGCGTTCAGGGCGCCGTCGAGCCCGCGGCTCTGCACGTCGCCCGAGACGGCGTTGACGGTGAGGTCGCCGCTCAGTCCGTCGACGATCACGTCGCCCGAGACGGTGTTGACCCGCGCGTCCGCGGCGAGGCCGGAGACGAGAGCGCTGGCGTTGACGACGCCGAGGGTGAGTGCGATATCGGCGGGGACCGCGACGCTGATCTCGGCCTTGGGGCCGCCGGAGCCGAAGTTGCGGAACACCTCGAGGAAGTTGTCCCACCGCAGCTGCGGGTGGTCGATCTCGACGCGGCCGTCCTCTGCGGAGATGCGCAGGTCTTTCGTCGTCACCGCGTGCACCTCGATGCGCACGCCGGGTTCGTCGTGGGCCACGATATCGATCTCACCGCCGACCAGACCCACCTTCAGGTGCGTGATGTCGTCCAGGTCGATCACGCGCGTCTCGCCGGGGTGGATGAGCCATTTTTCCGGTGCCATGTCCGTTCTCCTCGTCTATCGAGATATATCGCGTTGTGAAGATAACACGATATATCTCGATTCGGAAGACCCGAACTCCTGCGAAACGGCCGATCCGGGCTCGCGGCCGCGCTGCCGCGGGGATTCTGCGGGAGTTCGGACGCGGGCCGGCGTGCACAACTCAGCCAGTACCGGCCCCAGGCCGGGGGGGGATGCGGGAACAGGCGGGATGTGGCTGAGTTGTGAAGCGGGATGGGAGGCGCCGGCGAGGGGCAGGGGTGTGGCTCAAGCGGGCGGAGTGCCCCCGGTGCAGGAGCCAGCTCAGGCGGGCTTGGTCGCCCGGATCGTGTAGGTCAGCGGCATGACGCCGGCGAAGCGGCCTGTCAACACCCATTCGCCGTCGGTGGCGCGGTGCGTCATGCGACCGGGCAGCGCCTCCCACGGCACGCTGTCGTGTTCGACGAACGCGTCGATGCGCAGGCCCGCATCCAGCAGCGCGGTCACGATCTCGCCCAGAGCGTGGTTCCACTCGTAGGTCTTGGTCGCCGTCAGCGCACGCGTCGTCGGCACGTAGGTCGAGTCGTCGTCCCATTCGAGGGGCTCGGCCGGCTCGAAGTAGGAGAAGCGGAGGTGGATGTCGTCTTCGAGGGTCTCGTTGACGGACCACAGGATGGGGTGCCCCTCGCGGATGAACAGCGACCCGCCGGGGGCGAGTAGGGTCGCGACGACCCGCGCCCACTGGTCGACCCGCGGCAGCCAGCACAGTGTGCCGATGCCGGTGTACACGAGGTCGAAGGATGCGGGCTCGAGCACCGATGCCGCATCCCTCACGTCGGAGCGGACGAAGTCGACCTCGTCACCCGACTCTGCGACGAGCCTGCGAGCCTCCGCGATCGCCGTCTCGGAGAAGTCCAGCCCCGTCACGTGCGCGCCGAGCCGCGCGAGGGAAAGCGTGTCGGTGCCGATGTGGCACTGCAGATGCACGGCGCGCTTGCCGCGGATGTCGCCGAGGAGGGGCAGATCGAAGCGGACGACATCGGAGAGCGCCTCGCGGTCGGCGACGAAGCGCTCGATCCCGTACCCGGATCCGTCGCGCGCGGCGTGGAGTTCGGCGCGCTCGTCCCAGTTGGCACGGTTCGCCTCGACGAAGGGGGTGGGATCGATGTGCTCGCGCGCGGAGACCATGCGCTCACGCTACCCGCGGACAGCCGCGCACGAAAAAGGGGCACCCGTCGGTGACGGATGCCCCTCTCTCGAGGTGTCAGACCTTGCTGCCGCCTCGGATGACTCGGAGCAGGAACGCGATCAGCGCGATGACGCCGACGATGAGTGCCACCCACAGCAGCCAGTTCAGGGCTGTGTTGAGGCCTCCGACGATCGCCAGCACGATGGCGACGACGATGATGATGAGCAGTGCGATGTTCATCTGGATTCTCCTCGTTCTCGCCGGGACGCCGCGCGGCCCGGGTGCCTCGTGGGCACATCCCAACGTTCCCACTGCTCACTCACAGCGTCAGAGGGGTTGACGCTCGAAAGCGCCCGGTGCTAGTCGCGTGGGCGCGCGTCCTCTCACATGTCAAGCCCGCCGATGGACGGATGAGGGGCGCTCTAGCGTCGGGGGAGCGCTTCGTGGACGCGGGGCGGGAGAGGCCGACATGCCGGGTGGACGCGGGGCGAACAGCCTGAAGGATCCGAAGCTGTATGAGGAATTGCGCGACGAGGGCGCCTCGAAGGAGAAGGCCGCGCGCATCTCCAATGCCGCCGCCCGCGACGGCCGATCGGCTGTCGGCAGGCGCGGCGGACGCTCCGGCGACTACGAGGACTGGACAGTCCCCGAACTGCGCCAGCGAGCGAAGGAGCTCGGCCTCACTGGATACTCCGGCAAGCGCAAGGCGGAGCTCATCTCGGCTCTGCGCAACCACTGACGTGGCGCGACTGGCCCGGGTCGATCCCGGATCGGATGCGGGGATCACCCGCACGCGCAGCGGCTCGGGGTTCAGCTATACGCGGCCCGACGGTACCAAGGTCACGGCCGCGGAGCGGGCCCGCATCGAAGCCCTCGTCATCCCGCCGGCCTGGCGGGAGGTGTGGATCTGCGCGAAGGACAACGGCCACATCCAGGCGGTCGGCACCGATGACGCCGGGCGCCGGCAGTATCTGTACCACCCCGACTGGTCGGCCCGTCGGGACAAGGGCAAGTACGCGCGTGCGTTGGCCCTGGCGGAGTCGTTGCCGCGCGCTCGCGGACGGGTGACGGCGGCGCTGCGGCGCGCGGACGATTCGCGCGAGGCCGTGCTCGCCGCGGCGTTCCGGATGCTGGATGCGGGTGCCATCCGCATCGGCTCGACCAAGTACCTGCGCCGCGGTGGCGGACGAGGCCTCACGACCCTGCAGCGCCGCGACGTCCGCGTCGAGGCGGGGGCGATCGAGCTCGACTTCCCCGCGAAGAGCGGGGTGCGCGCCCGCATTCGGATCGAGGACGAGGATCTCGCCGTCGTTCTCGAACAGTTGACGGCGGGGCGCCCGCGCTCGCCGCTGCTGGCCTACCGGCGCGGACGGCGACGTGTGCCCCTCACCCCGGGGGAGGTGAACGCCTACATCCGCGTGCTGACCGGCGGAGACTTCACGGCGAAGGACTTCCGGACGCTGCGGGGAACGGTCACCGCGGCGGAGAACCTCGCGCGCCTCGGTCACGTGGAGACGAAGAAGGCGCGCAAGCTGGCCGAGCGCGACGCCGTGAAGGCGACAGCGGCCGTGCTGTGCAACACCCCCTCGGTTGCTCGCAGTAGCTACATCGATCCGCGCGTCTGGCGGGCGTACGCGAAGGGGCGGCTGCTGGAGTCGGGCGTCTCGCCGGAGACCGCGATCCGGCGTCTCGTCGAAGGGTGAGCCCTGGCGACGGGTGACGAACGAAGCGCAGACGGATGTCGGAAGAAGACGTCCGCGGCGGGAGTAGCGTTGCCCCGTGGCAGCAGGGTTCTCGTGGCGGCATCTCGGACTGATCGTCCTCGGCGGCGCCCTCGGCACCGCCGCCCGCGCCGGGCTGTTGCTCGTGGATGTGCCGGGATGGCACTCGATCGCGGTGTCCGTCATCAATGTCACCGGAGCCTTTGCGCTGGGCCTGCTGACGGCGGTGCTGACCCGTCGCGCCGAGACCGCGCGCTCGCGCGATCTGCGCCAGCTGCTCGGAACCGGTGTGCTCGGCGGCTACACGACCTACAGCACGTTCGCGGTGCAGGCGGTCGACGGCGCGGCGGTCGCACTCACCCTCGCCACCGCGGCTGTGGGACTCGCTGCGGCGTTGGCGGGCCTCGCGCTCGGGCGGAGGAGGTCCGCATGACGCCTCTCACGTTTCTCGTCATGGCCGTCGCGGGGGGGATCGGTGCGGGTGCGCGCTACGTCGTTGACCTCGCGGTCACCGCGCTCGCGGGCGCTCGATTCCCCTGGGGGACGCTCGTCATCAACGTGACGGGCTCCTTCGCGCTCGGCCTTCTGACCGGCGCGGTGTCGGATGCGGCGCTGCTCGCGGTGATCGGCACGGGCCTCCTGGGCGGTTTCACGACCTTCAGCTCGGTGGCCGCGGTCAGCGCCGTGATGGCGACCGACCGTCGCGGGTGGGCCGCCGCCACCAACACGATCGGCACACTCGTGCTGGCCCTCGCCGCCGCGGCCGCGGGTCTGGCGATCGGCGGGCTCATCGCCGGATAGGCCGGCGACCCCGGCGACCCCGGCGATCGCGCGAGAACGCGTGAGATACTGACCTCGATACAGCCCTGTATCGTGCCTCCTCGCCGCTGCACCCTCTCGAGTCGGCCGTCATGAAAGCGCTCCCGTGTCACACCTGGCAGTCCTCAGTCTGAAGAACCGCGCGCTGATCGCGCTCATCACGATCGTCGCGGCGATCTTCGGCTCGCTCGCGCTCACCAGCCTCAAGCAGGAGCTCATCCCCTCGGTCGAGTTCCCGCAGCTGTCGATCCTGTCCACGTATCCCGGCGCCTCGCCGGAGGTCGTCTCCAATGACGTGTCGACGCCGATCGAGACGGCGATCCAGGGCGTCCCGGGTCTTGAATCCACGACGGCGACGAGCACCACCAACGCCTCGATCGTGCGCGCGTCGTTCACCTACGGCACCAACCTCGCCACCGCCGAGCAGAAGATCAGCCTGGCGATCGGGCGCATCAAGGACCAGCTGCCGACCGGCGTCGAGCCCAACGTCATCTCCGTATCGATCGACGATCTACCCGTCATCCAGCTGGCCGTCACGGGATACAGCGACGCGCAGGCGATCCAGGACAGGCTCGAGTCCGCCGTCGTCCCCGAGATCCAGGATCTCGCCGGCGTCAACGCCGCGCAGATCGTCGGCGGCATCGGCAAGCGTGTGGTCATCACCCCGGATGCGGCGAAGCTGGCCGCATCCGGTTTCACACAGCAGGCGATCACCGACGCGCTCGACAAGAACGGCGTGCTCTTCCCCGGCGGCGCCATCACCGAGGGTGATCAGACGCTGACGGTGCAGACCGGAGCCAAGATCACGTCCGTCGACGAGCTCGCGGCGCTCCCGCTCGTGCCGACGGATGCGGCGCAGTTCGGCGCGGGGACCGTGACGATCGGTCAGGTCGCCACCGTCGCCGAAGCGGCCGATCCGGTCACATCGCTCTCCCGGGTCAACGGGGAGCCGGCTCTGACGATCGCCGTCACCAAGCTCCCGGCGGCGAACACCGTCGATGTCTCCCGTGCGGTCACCGATGCGTTGCCGCAGCTCAGCGACGCGCTCGGCGGAGATGCGCAGTTCTCCGTGGTCTTCGATCAGGCGCCCTACATTGAGCAGTCCATCGAGGCGCTTGCGCAGGAGGGGCTGCTCGGGCTGGTCTTCGCCGTTCTCGTCATCCTCATCTTCCTGCTGTCGGTGCGCGCGACGATCGTCACCGCGATCTCGATCCCGACGAGCGTGCTGATCACCTTCATCGGCATCCAGGCGTTCGGCTACTCGCTGAACATCCTCACCCTCGGCGCTCTGACCATCGCGATCGGGCGCGTCGTCGACGACTCGATCGTCGTCATCGAGAACATCCGCCGGCACTACGTCGGCGACGCCGACAAACGCGCCTCGATCCTGCTCGCCGTGCGCGAGGTGGCGGCGGCGGTGACCGCATCCACGATCACGACCGTCGCGGTCTTCCTGCCGATCGCCTTCGTCGGCGACCTCACGGGCGAGCTGTTCCGCCCCTTCGCGTTGACCGTCACCCTCGCGATGACCGCGTCGCTGTTCGTGTCGCTCACGATCGTGCCCGTGCTCGCCTACTGGTTCCTGAAGCCCGGCAAGCCGGTGGAAGGTCCCGACGGAGAGCACATCGACCCCGAGGACCCGTCCGCGCCGCCCTCGCGTCTGCAGAAGGCGTACCTGCCGGTGCTGTCGTGGACGCTCAAGCACTCGTGGGTGACGCTCGGCATCGCGCTGCTGGTGCTCGTCGGCACGGGCGCGCTGGCTCCGCTGATGAAGACGAACTTCCTCGGCGATTCCGGTCAGAACACGCTGACCATCACGCAGACCCTTGGCCCGGCCGCCAGCCTCGACGCGGAGGATGCGGCGGCATCCCGCGTGGAGGAGACCCTCAAGGGCGTCGACGGCATCGAGACCGTGCAGGTCTCGATCGGCTCGAGCGGCTCCGCCGTGCGCGACGCGTTCTCCGGCGGCAGCGGCGGCATCACCTACTCGATCACGACGGATGCGGGAGCCGACCAGCTCGCCCTCCGCGACCGCGTGCAGTCCGCCCTCGCCGACCTCGACGACGTGGGCACCATCGCGCTCGCCTCCTCCGGCGGCGGCTTCGGCTCGAGCGACATCGAGATCGATGTGACCGCCCCCGACCAGCAGACGCTGCAGGAGGCGACGGATGCGGTGCAGTCGGGCCTCGAGGGCAAGGACGGCATCTCGCAGGTCACGAGCAACCTCTCCGCGTCACTGCCCTACATCGCCGTGACGGTGGATCGGGATGCCGCTGCAGCACGCGGCCTGTCCGAGGTCGCCGTCGGCGGGCTCGTCTCCGGCACCATGCAGCCGCGCCAGGTGGGCTCGGTGGAGATCGACGGCACCTCGCTGACGGTATACCTCGCCGCATCCCAGGTCCCGGTGACGATCGACGATCTGCGGGCACTCACCATCCCGAGTGCCGGGGGCGTGGTGCGACTCGACCAGATCGCGACGGTGGAGCAGAGCCAGGGGCCCACCTCCATCACGACCGAGCGCGGCCAGCGCACCGCCACGGTCACCGTCACCCCGGCGGGCGACGACCTGACGTCGGCCAACGCGACCGTCAACACGGCGCTCGCCGACGTGTCGCTGCCGACGGGGGCCGATGCCTCGCTCGGGGGTGTCGTCACCCAGCAGACCGACGCGTTCACGCAGCTGGGCCTCGCGATGCTCGCGGCGATCCTGATCGTCTACATCGTCATGGTCGCGACCTTCAAGTCGCTGCGTCAGCCGCTGCTGCTGCTCGTCTCCGTGCCGTTCGCGGCGACGGGCGCCATCCTGTTGCAGATCGCGACGGGCGTACCGCTGGGAGTGGCCTCGCTCATCGGCGTGCTGATGCTCATCGGCATCGTGGTGACGAACGCGATCGTGCTCGTCGACCTGGTCAACCAGTACCGCGAGAAGGGGCTGAACGCGCATGACGCCACGGTCGCGGGCGGCTCACGCAGACTCCGCCCGATCCTGATGACGGCGGCGGCGACGATCTTCGCGCTGACGCCGATGGCGCTGGGGATCACGGGCCACGGCGGCTTCATCTCGCAGCCGCTGGCCATCGTGGTCATCGGCGGATTGGTCTCCTCGACGGTGCTGACGCTGCTCGTGCTGCCGACGCTCTACAACCTCGTCGAGGGTGCGAAAGAGCGGCGGCGTGCGCGCCGCGCCGGCGACGAACCGGCATCCGGCTCGCCCGAGACCGACGGGGAACCCGATGCGCCGACGACACGGCGGGCGCTGCGGGGGTCGTGACCTCGAGGGCTCCGGCGCCGGTCGCGCTTCGCGGCTCGGTGTCGGACGCCTCGGCGCGGGCGAGGATCTCCGGCGCTTCGGATGCGTGTGCGGGTGTCGCCGGCTCGACGGCGGTGGCGGGGGCACCGCACGCGGCCAGAGCGCTGAGGAACACGCCCGACCAGCCGAACATCGCGCTGAAGGCGATGACCTCGAACAGGGCGAGGTTGATGGTGCCTGCGACGAAGACCCAGGCTCCGGCGAACAGGCCCACGAAGACGAATCCCGTCGTCAGCACCAGCCGCTTCGGGAAGCGGTGCATCATGAAGGGGCTGGTCAGCAGGAGTCCGGCGAAGCCGAGAACCATCGCGGCGGCGACCCGGTCGTGCACGAATCCGTTGGTCGTCAGCGGCACGCATCCCACCAGGGCGAGGTTGGCGCCGACGACGGAGAAGAGGATGCGGGCGGTCATCGCCGTGCCCCGGCGCACCCGCGTCCCCTCCAGCGGACGGAGCTGGCGAGCGGCGGCGCGCGCGAACAGCAGCACGGTGGAGCCGCCGAGGATGAGCGTGCCGTTGAAGAACATCGCCGACGCGTCGCCGTAGGTGCCGAGCTGGCTGAAGTGCAGGCGCCACCACTGCGGATTCGTGGTCGTCGCGATCGAGATCCCGAGCCCGGTGAGCAGGATCGTCAGCGCCAGGGTGGCGAGATGCACGGCATCAGCCTGAAGGAGCTCGCTCACCGCCCGGTGCAGTCGCACGCGCGGTGGCGTGGGGTCTGCCCCGCTGAGGCTCGAAGCGGGAAACGACGCGAAAACGGTACGCAGCATGCGGGTACCCTCCACCCAGACGGACACCGATCCAGCCGGCGGAACGTGGAGCCCCTTGCACGCACCGGCTGGCGAGCAGCGCAGCCGGTCGGCGTCGCCGCAGCGGTTGAAACCGCATGGGTCAACGATATCCGTCGGAGGTTACCGACAACCCCGGTGCGTGTTACCGGCGGACGCGGAACGCGCCGCCGGTGGGCGCCGAGCGCGCATCCGTTCGCCGCGTGAGCACCCCATCGGATGCGCGCTCGATGAAGGAGCGCTCACTCGCGAGTCGAGGCCGCCGCCTCAGGGGCGTGTGAGGGAGATGCCCCACTCGAGTTCCCACGTCTCGCCGGGCTCTAGCCAGCGCAGGTCTCGGCCCGAGTTCAGGGCGTCTGCGGGGGCGGTCATCGGCTCGATCGCGACCGCCACCTCCTGCCCCGGGTAACGGTCGGTCGTGAAGACTTGGAGGTATTCGAACCCGGCGCCGGCCCACAGCTCGAGGCGGCGGCCGTCGGGGGCGTGCAGCACGCCGCGGACTCGACCGTCCGTCCCGCGTCGCAGTGTCGAGTAGGCGGTGTCGAGCGTCAGGTCTCCGACCCGGCGCGGTGCGCGCAGGTCGTGCGCCGCATCCACCGGCTCCTCGGCGATCGGGAGGTTGCGCTCGTCGAGGCGGAACCAGGTCGCCGCATCCACTTCGAGGCGCAGCTCGGCGGTGGGTACATCCGAGATGCAGAGGTACGGATGCGTGCCGAGCGCGACGGGTGCCGCATCCGTACCGACGTTCGCGATCTGGTGCAGGACGTTCAGGCCGTCGTCGGTCAGGGCGTAGGTCACCCGGGTCGCGAGATGGAAGGGGTAACCGGTCTGGGGGAAGACGTCGGCCTCGAGCGTCACCGCATCCGCCTCCGAGCCCACCAGGCGGTAGGGGGTGAAGCGCAGGAGCCCGTGCGAGGCGTTGCCGAGCTTGGGCTCGGTGAGCGCGAGCTGGTAGTCGGTGCCGCGCTGCGACCAGCGCCCGTCGCGCACCCGGTTGGGCCACGGAACCAGAACCACCCCGGATGCGGCGGGCGTCGCCGCCGTGTCGGGATAGTGAGGAACGAGGTCGACGCCGTCGATCCGCAGCGCGCGCAACGAGGCTCCCACTTCGGTGATCTCGGCCGATCCGTTCGGCGACGACAGGCGGTGACGGACTCCGGTCGGATCGGCGCTCATCCTCTCAGCGTACTCACGTGAGGCACTTTCCCAGTCGAGTGGGTTACTCTGGAATGTCGGCTCTGGACACCGCGTGGTGCGCGGATGGGTTTGTGAGTCCATGGGGCCGATGGTGAGCGCCGCTCGGCGCACATGACCATCATCGAAAATGGCCCCGGCCGACGGTAGTCCGGGTATGCCCGCGTTCTGAGCGGGTGCTGTTCTCGTGCGAAGAGAACCCAGGAAGAATCACCCATGCCCAAGAACAAGAAGCCCGCCGGCGGACGTCCGGCCAAGAACTTCGAGCCCCGCTACGGCGCGAAGACCTCGTTCCAGGACCGCAAGCGTCGTCCGGGCGAGTCCTCCGCCGGCTCGACCGGCTCCAAGAGCCCCAACCACCGCGGTTTCCGCGAGGAGACCGCGGAGTCGGCTCCCAAGCGTCGTTGGACCTCGGCCGAGCGCGCCGGCCGCGATGAGGCCCGCGGCATCCGCGAGGGCCGTCCCGCCCGTTCGTTCGACGAGCGCCCGACCCGTCGCGAAGGCGACCGTCCGGCTCGTTCGTTCGATGACCGTCCGCGTCGTTCGTTCGACGACCGTCCGGCTCGTTCGTTTGACGACCGTCCGGCTCGTCGCGATGGCGATCGTCCGGCGCGTTCGTTCGATGACCGTCCGCGTCGTTCGTTCGACGACCGCCCGGCTCGTTCGTTCGATGACCGTCCGGCTCGTCGCGATGGTGACCGTCCGGCGCGTTCGTTCGATGACCGCCCGCGTCGTTCGTTCGATGACCGCCCGCGTCGTTCGTTCGATGACCGCCCGCGTCGTTCGTTCGACGACCGTCCGGCGCGCCGCGAGGGTGAGCGTCCGGCGCGTTCGTTCGATGACCGTCCCCGTCGTTCGTTCGACGACCGTCCGGCGCGCCGCGAGGGTGAGCGTCCGGCTCGCTCCTTCAGCGATCGTCCGGCGCGTTCGTTCGACGACCGTCCCCGTCGTTCGTTCGATGACCGCCCCGCGCGTTCGTTCGATGACCGTCCCCGCCGCTCCTCCGACGACCGTCCGGCGCGTCGCGAGGGCGGCAACCGTTCGGATTGGGCCCACGCGGCCGGAGGCTCCGCGCAGCGCGGGAGCGATGCGTGGAGGGGTCGTGGGGAGAACGCGACCGCAGCCAAGGCGCACGAGCAGCACGTCGACGTCGTGCACGAGCGTCTCGAGGCCGAAGCCGTCCAGGCCGAGACCGTTGAGGGTCAGGGCTTCGGTGAGCTCGGCCTCGGTCAGAACATCGTGAAGGTGCTCGCCGAGCTCGGTGCGCCCAGTCCGTTCCCGATCCAGTCCGCGACGATCCCCCCGATCCTTGAGGGACGCGACGTGCTCGCCCGCGGCCGCACCGGCTCCGGCAAGACCATCGCCTTCGGCGCACCGCTGGTGGAGCGCATCCTGCGCGCACAGGCGGGCACGCGCCGCGAGTTCGGCCGCCGTCCCAAGGCGCTCATCCTCGCGCCGACGCGTGAGCTCGCCCTGCAGATCGACCGCACCGTGCAGCCGATCGCGCGCAGCGTCGGCCTGTTCACCACGCAGATCTACGGCGGCGTGCCCCAGGCGCGTCAGGTCGGTGCGCTCAAGAAGGGCATCGACATCATCATCGGTACCCCCGGCCGCATCGAGGACCTCATCAACCAGGGCAAGCTCGACCTGTCCGAGGTGCAGGTCTCGGTTCTGGACGAGGCCGACCACATGGCCGAGCTCGGATTCGCCGAGCCCGTGCAGCGCATCCTGCGCCTGACGGGCGAGGGCAGCCAGAAGCTGCTGTTCTCCGCCACGCTCGACCGCGAGGTCGCGGCCCTCGTCGACGAGTTCCTCGTCGATCCGGCCGTCTACGAGGTCGCCGGCGAGACGCAGGAGACCGGAACGATCGACCACCGCGTGTTCGTCGTCGACCACCGCGACAAGGCCGAGCTGCTCGCGTCCCTTGTGGACCGTGACGGCAAGACGCTCGTCTTCTCGCGCACCCGCGCGTTCGCCGAGATGCTCGTCGAGAACTTCGAGGACGCCGGCATCTCCGCCGTCGCTCTGCACGGAGACCTCAACCAGGCCAAGCGCACGCGCAACCTGCAGCGCCTGACCGACGGCAAGGTGAACGTGCTGGTCGCCACCGACGTGGCGGCCCGCGGCATCCACGTCGATGACATCGACCTGGTCATCCAGGCCGACGCTCCCGACGAGTACAAGACGTACCTGCACCGCTCCGGCCGCACCGGCCGCGCCGGTCGCAGCGGCACCGTTGTCACGCTGGTCCCGCGTCAGCGCCGCCGTCGCATGACGGAGCTGCTCTCGCGCGCCGAGATCGACGCGCCGTTCGAAGAGGTCCGTCCCGGCGACGACGTCGTCGAGGAGGTCGCCGGGCGCCAGCTCGCCGACGTCGCCTCCGCCTGACGCCGAGTCCCGCAACGCCCCCTCGCCCCGCGCGAGGGGGCGTTGCCGCGTCTCGGGTCAGAACAGGCGCGCCGGCTGCGGCGTCGAACCGGTGAAGCGCACGGATGCGGCCGCCGCCGCCGCGCGTGCGCCGGGAGCGACTGGACGCGCGCGTACCGGCTCCTCCTCGTCGCGACCGTCGAGGCGGTGCACCCGCAACAGGGGTCGAACGCGCCGCGAGAGCCACTGTCGATACGCCTTCGGGGCGCTCACCGAAGCCCCCGGGTACAGCCCCAGGTAGCTCGAGACGAGCTCCGGATGCTCGCGCCGCAGCCACGCCATGAACCAGGGCTTCACGCCGGGACGCAGATGCAGTGCGCCGTAGACGACGCGGACCGCCCCCGCCTCCTTGATGCGCCGCAGCGCGTCGTCGAGCGCCGCGATCGAGTCGGTCAGGTGCGGCATCACGGGCATGAGGAAGACGGTGACGCGGAAGCCCGCATCCGTCGCCGCGCGCACCGTGTCGAGGCGAGCCTGTGACGTCGGGGTGCCGGGTTCGACAGAGCGCTGCAGGTCGTCGTCGAAGAGGGCGATCGACATCGCGATCGATACGGGGACCCGCTCGTGCGCCCGTTGCAGCACCGGCAGATCGCGACGCAGCAGCGTGCCTTTCGTGAGGATGGAGAAGGGTGTTCCGGATGCGGCCAGGGCGTCGATGATGCCGGGCATGAGTCGGTAGCGCCCCTCTGCACGCTGGTACGGGTCGGTGTTCGTGCCGAGGGCGACGTGCTCCCGGCCCCACGAGCTGCGGGCGAGCTCGCGCTCGAGCACCTCGGCGATGTTCACCTTCACCACGACCTGGGTGTCGAAGTCGCGACCCGCATCGAGGTCGAGGTAGGTGTGCGTGCCGCGTGCGAAGCAGTACGTGCAGGCGTGGCTGCACCCGCGATACGGGTTGATGGTCCAGTCGAAAGGCATCGCGGACGAACCGGGGACGTGGTTGAGCGCGGAGCGCGCCGCGACTTCGTGGAACGTCATGCCGGCGAACTCCGGTGTCGTCACCGAGCGCACGAGAGAGTCGAGTCGCTCCATGCCGGGGAGTGCAGCCGCATCCTCCTCGCCGACCTTCTGCCCGTTCCACCGCATGACGACAGTGGAACAAAGATACGAATGCATGTCAACCCTGGTGGACGATGATTCGTACAGGGGTATGGGTCAGCTCGCCCATCGCGCGCCCGGGAGGCACAATGGAGCGTGATCTCCACCGCGTCACCCGAGACGCTTCCCTCACGCCGCGCTGCGCGCGTCGCGTCCGGGCGGCTCCGTCGCCGCCGCATCGCGGTCGCGTGTCTCGCGGTGGCCGGCGTCGTGGTGGCGGCCCTGTGGCTGAGTGCTGTGCTGGCGGGAGCCCCGGTGGCCGCTCCCGCCGCGCCCGCGGGTCCGCCCGCGGCGCAGGCCATCCCCGCGCCGGTGTTCACCCGGGCGCCCGCCGCCGCATCCATCTGCGACGACCCGGCCGTCGCCGCAGCGGTTGCGGCCGGCGATGACGAGGCCGTGATCGTGGCCGCCGGTGGGGGGATGTCCTTTCGAGAAGCCGTCGTCTCCGGAACTGCCCCGTGCATCTCGCTGTCCGACCCGGCCCGCCGCTGGGTCGTCGTCAACAAGCAGCGGCCTCTGAACCCGCTCGACTACGAGCCGCAGGGCATCGTCCAGGTGCAGGGTCTGAAGACCTTCAACGCCGGCGTGCTCCGCCAGGATGCCGCCGCCGCGCTGCAGCAGATGGCCGAGGCCGTCGAGACGGCCGGTGTCGGTTCGCTCGGGCAGCTCAGCGGCTATCGCTCCTACGACACGCAGGTGTCGACCTACCAGGAGAACGTGGCGCGCGGCGGGCAGGTCGAGGCGGAGATCTCGAGCGCACGGCCGGGATTCAGCGAGCACCAGCTCGGCCTCGCGATGGACCTCATGCCCTGCGGCAGCGGATGCGGGACGCTCGACGACTTCGGAGCCTCTCCCGAGGGGCAGTGGGTGGCCGCGAACGCCTGGCAGTTCGGGTTCATCGTGCGCTACGAGCAGGGTGACACCCCTGTCACGGGGTACGAAGCGGAGCCCTGGCACCTCCGCTACATCGGGCCGGAGCTGGCGCAGGCGTATCACGAGGGCGGCTGGCACACGCTCGAGGAGTTCTTCGGCCTTCCCGCTGCACCCTCCTACCCCGGATGACCCGCCCCGGCCGGCATCGGTGGCCGAAGTCGGCTCGTTAGCATGGAGGCATGATCCGCCTTCTGTTCTTCGTGGGGGCGGGGATGGCCCTCGGCGCTCTCGTGGTCTCGGAGATCGGCCCGCCGGGTGCCGGCGAGATCACCTTCCCGGCCGGGATGGCCCTGGCGATCTTCAGCGGCATCCTGATACTGATCGCGAGGGCCACGCGGGGAATGCCCGCCGTGTCGACCACGGACCTCGATGCGGCGCGATCCGAGGGCAGGATGGCCCTCGCCCGCATCGACGCCGTGACTCAGACCGGCACACTCATCAACGATCAGCCGGTGTGCGACCTCGATCTCAGCATCCAGCCGCTGGAGGGCCCCGCGTATCGCGCGCGTGTGCGCCAGCTCGTGCGGCTCGTCGACATCCCCGCCGTCCAGCCGGGGAATCTGCGCGCGGTCGCGCTGCTGAGTGCGGACGGCGCCGAGGTGGCGTTCGCCGACGATGACGTCACCGAGGCGCCGTACGCGGGAATCCGCATCCCCGCGCAGGCCGAACTCGGCGAGCCGCGCCTTCCCGAGCCGGGAGTGGTCACGATCAAGGGACGGCGACGCGGACCCCTGATCGGCATCGGCCCGAAGGGGAGGGGAGTGCGGTTCGTCCTGTTCGCCCTCGCGTTCCTCGTCGCCGGCACATCGGTGGCCCTGCCTTACCCGGCGGCGGTCGCTCAGACCATCACCGCTCTCGGACAGGGGCGGCTCACCGCGGATCTGCGCCAGCCGGAGATGGCTGCCGACGCCGTCGCTGCCCTCACCGCGAAGATCGGGCACGATCGGGTGCTCAGCATCTCCGTGAGCGAGGATGTCATCCTCGTCGATGCTCCCGTGACGCCCGGCTCCACCGATACCGACCGCTGGGAGTACCGCCGCGGTGAGGTGATCCCCGACGGTCCGGCGCCGTCGCAGCCGGATTCGGCCGCCGAGCAGTTCTCGCTCGACGAGGTGTCCTGGGCCGGTCTGTGGACCGCCATGCAGACGGCCGCCGACACGGAAGGGTTCGACAGCTTGAGCGGCGTCGCGCTGCGGGTGCAACGGGCAGCCGACGGCGACATCGATTCGCCGACGTTCGCGCAGCCTGCGGGGCCGGTGCGCGCGCGTTTCTGGTTCGACGGGGACTACCGCTCGGCCTCCTACGACGTCGCTCCCGACGGTACGGACCCGGTGCGCACCGAGGGGAACTGACCCGCTGGAGGGCGTCCACAATCGCGACACTCGGTTTCGGTGTGCGTGGAATGCGATTCCACAGCGTGGTGTGCTCCGCGCGCATCCGCCGGTTTAGGATCGCGTCAGGCGATGGCGCCGCAGCGTGTCGACGCAGGCGCCCCGAGATGGAGGAGACGTCCGTGGAACGCGACATCTACGACGAGGATCACGAGGCCTTCCGGGAGGTCGTGGTCGAGTTCATCAAGCGCTACGGCACGAACGCCCGGCGCGAAGCGTGGGATGCGGCCGGTCAGATCGACCGCGAGACCATGAGGGCCGCCGGCGACGCCGGGATCATCGGACTGTCGGTTCCCGAGGAGTTCGGCGGCGCGGGGATGCTGCAGGACTACCGCTTCCGTGCCGTGGTCAACGAGGAGGTCATCAAGGCCGGGCTCGGGTCCCTGGCGGGTGCCTTCGGCATCCAGGACGACCTCGCCGTGCCGTACCTGGCCCACTTCGGCACGCCGGAGCAGAAGCAGAAGTGGTTGCCCGGCATGGCCACCGGTGAGGTCATCGGTGCGCTCGCCATGACCGAGCCCGGTGCGGGCAGCGATCTGCGCGGCATCTCGACCGTGGCGAAGAAGGTGGACGGCGGGTGGATCCTGAACGGCGCCAAGACGTTCATCTCCTCCGGCGCGACGGCCGACATCGTCGTCACCTTCGTCAAGACGGGGGAGGGCAACCGCCCCGACGCGTTCAGCCTCGTGCTCGTCGAGAACGGCATGGAGGGCTTCGATCACGGAAAGAAGCTGCACAAGATGGGCTTCGCCGGGCACGACACCGCGGAGCTGTCGTTCACCGACGTCTTCATCCCCGACGAGAATCTCATCGGGGGCGAAACCGGGCACGGCTTCGTGCAGCTCATGCGCAACCTTCCGCTCGAGCGGCTGTCGATCGGCGTGGCCGCGGCTGCGGCCGCGGAGGCGGGCCTGCGCTGGACGCTCGAGTACACGAGCAGTCGCGAGGCGTTCGGCCACGCGATCGCCGACTTCCAGAACACGCGCTTCCGCCTGGCCGACATGGCCACGACGGTCGATGTGCTGTGGGCCTACGTCGACCGCGCCATCGCGCTGTACGGCGAGGGCAAGCTCACACCGGAGGAGGCCGCCAAGGTCAAGTTCTGGACGACGGAGCGTGAATGGGAGGTGCTCGATGCCGCCGTCCAGCTGCACGGCGGGTACGGCTACATCCTCGAATACCCCGTCGCGCGCGCATTCGTCGATGCCCGCGTGCACCGCATCTACGGCGGCACGAACGAGATCATGCGCGAGATCGTCGCGCGTCAGGTGACCGGCCGGAAGTAGCCCCCGGCGGCGTCCCCGCGCCACCCGGTGTTCGCCTGTCACAGATCGACGCGTGAGCGTCGATCTGTGACAGGCGAACGAGGCGGGTTGGCCGATCTCCGGGCTCAGCGGGGCTGGCGGCGGGCGAGGCGCGCGACGCCCGCGCGCCGGAGGGCGTCGGCGATCACGACCCCGATCGCTGTACCCGCCAGGCAGCTCGCGATCGTGAGCGCGAAGAAGCCGATCATCATGGGCACGGGCATGGTCCACAGATTGAAGTACTCTGCCGCGAAGAGGGGATAGACGACGCCGATGACGAGTGCGCCGGCGAAGTGCAGCCAGGTCCCCCAGTAGCGGTACAGCACGAGCAGGAACGGCAGCTCGGCGAAGAACGCCCACCACAGGTTCGTGCCGATGTAGGGCAGCACGACGATCCCCGAGATGAGGCCCACGAGAAGGCCCACCCCCGGCCGCTGCAGCAGTCGCAGCGCGATGGTCGCCGGCAGCAGCCACATCCCCGCCAGCGCCACCGACGCGAACGGCACGACCGCGAAGAGCAGCGTCGACAGGCCGGTCACGGCCCACAGCACCACACCCCCTGCGACGCCGATCGCGGCGCAGGTCAGCAGTACGAGGGTCGGGATGCGGCCGCGCGCCGTTCGCGGGGTCTCGGCGGACGGGGCGCTCACGCGTCGACCTCCGTGGAGGTCGGTGCGGGACGCGCCGCCCCCACCCGCCAATAGCCGATGAAACTGATCGAGGCTTTGTCGAGGCCGCGGGCGACGAGCGCACGACGGGCGGATGTCGGCAGCGACTGCTCGCCGACGATGAACGCGTGCACCCCCTCTGCGGGCAGCGGGACATCCTCGAGTGCCGCGAGCGCGAGGGTGCCGGGGCGGGTCTGGGCGTCGCGCACGAGCCACCGCACCTCGACGCCGGCGGGCGCATCGAACGCCAGCGCGTCGGCCTCGGACGGCACCTCGATGAGGGCAACGCCCGTCGCGCTCGCCGGCAGCGAGGCGCACACTCCGGACACCGCGGGCAGTCCCGTCTCGTCCGCGGCGAGGATCACCCGATCGACGCCGCGTCCCGGGTCGAACCCGAGCCCCTCGTCGATGATCACCACACTGTCGCCCGGGCGTGCGGATGCGGCCCACCGGGATGCCGGGCCCGCATCGGGCCCTGTGCCGTGCAGCACGAAGTCGACGTCGATCTCCGGTCCCTTGACCGCGGTCGCCGCCCGGTAGGCGCGCACGGTGTAGTTGCGCATGACGGGACGCACGCCATCCGGGATCCGCAGGTACTTCAGGTACCCGATCAGCTTGTTCGCCTTGGCGGGGATCCGCTCCAGACCCTCGTCGCCGCCGACAGGGAGGAAGAGGCGGAACCACTGGTCGTAGCCGAGCGGCACGAACCTGTCGATCTCGCCGTCGCCCAAGGTCACCCGCATCCAGTGCTCGCTGAGGCGTTCGGTGCGCACCACCCGCAGGTGCAGGAGGTCGGGGGATGCGGGTTTCACAAGACGGGAGAACCGAGCCATGCGGAGCCTTTCTGTCGGGTGGGTCAGGCGCCGGCCCACGGGCGCGCGATGAGGAAGACCGCCGCCGACACGGTCCAGAACGCGAGGACGAAGACGACGTCGCGGATGCGGAAGGGCACCAGGTGACGCTCGGTGCGGTCGGGGTGGGCGCCGAACGCGCGGGCATCCATCGCGAGGGCGACCCGCTCGGCGTGACGGATCGCACCCGCGAGCAGCGGGACGATGTAGCCGCCCCAGCGGGCGATCGCGGCAAAAGGTCCGCGCCCGCCGTGCGATCCGCGCACTCGGTGCGCCTGCCGGATCACATCGAGTTCGTGCGCGAACCGCGGCACGAAACGGAATGCGGCCAGAGCCGTGTAGCCGATGCGGTACGGCACACGCAGCTGCTGCACGAGCGATCGGGCGAGGTCCGCCCCCGAGGTCGTGAATCCCGCGGCCAGGGCGAGCGCGAGGATCGCGATCAGGCGCAGCGCCGTGGCGAAGCCGATCGTGAGCGCGCCGGAGAACAATCGCCACTCGCCGATCTGCAGCACGAGCGGCGTCGTGTCGACCTGGGCGGCATCCGTCCACGCGGCGAAGCCGCATCCGAGCACGAGCACGGCGGCCGGCAGCGCCAGGAACAGTGTGAGCAGCACCTGACGCGACGCCCGCGCGCCCACGAGCAGCACCGCGTAGGCGAGCACGAGGAATGCGAGCGGGGTGGTGAGGTCGCGCACGAAGATCAGCGCGAGACTCGGGGGGATGATGGCCGCGAACTTGGCGAGCGGATTGAGCGCGTAGAGGAAGCGCGCCCCGGATGCGGCCGTGGGAGCCGCGAACGGGTCGATCGTCGCGGTCATGGCAGATCCGCCAATCGCACGACGCCGGTGAGGGCGGGATGACCCTCGAGATGCGCGAGCGCGTGCCGCAGCGGCGGAGGGCGCAACCCGGCTCGCTCGACGAGTGCCGCGTCGGCGAACACGTCGGATGTGGCGCCGGATGCGGCGATACGCCCCTCGTGCACCACGACCACGTGATCGGCGTACTCCGTCACGAGCTGCATGTCGTGCGTGACCACGAGCACCGTGGTACCGGCGGCATTGAGCTCGGCGAGCAGCGCGAGCAGTTCGTCGGCGCGGGCGCGGTCCTGTCCGAAGGTCGGTTCGTCGAGCGCGAGCACCGGGGCGCCGGCCACGAGGGCCGTGCCGACGGAGAGGCGGCGCTTCTGGCCGCCCGAAAGAAGGAAGGGATGGGCCCCGGCGCGCTCTGCCAGCCCGAACCGCGCAAGCAGCTCGTCGGTGCGCCGGCGCACCTCGTCGTCGGCGAGCCGCTGCCTGCGCAGGCCGTGCGCGATCTCGTCGGCGACCGTGTGGGCGATGAACTGGTGCTCCGGGTTCTGGAACACGAAGCCGATGCGGGCGGGAAGCGTCCGGGCGTCCGCGCGGCCCACGTCGATCCCGGCGACCGTCACGGTGCCGCGCGGGGGGACGACGACTCCCGCGATCGCCTGCAGCAGGCTGGTCTTTCCGGCGCCGTTGGCTCCGATGATCGCGACGAAGGAGCCTGCGGCGACGCTCAGCGACACGTCGTGCAGCACCTCGGTGCGCCCGCGCCGCAGAGTGAGAGAGCGCACCTCGACGATCGGCTCGCGGGGTTCGCGCGACACGGCGGCCGCCTGCACGGCGGGCACGGCGGATGCAGGCGCGGGCTGCGCCTCGAGCGCCGCGCGCAGCTCGAGCGGACTCAGCGGCAGCGGATCCATGCGGTACCCCGCCGACCGCAGACGGAGCCCCGCGAGGGTGCAGGTCGGCAGCCACACGCCGAGCTCGTGCAGCTCGTCGGCCCGCGCACGCAGCACGTCGTCGACGCCACCATCCGCGATGACCGCCCCCGCCGCATCCAGCACGACGACGCGATCGATCAGCGGCACGGCCGCATCCAGGTTGTGTTCGATCAGCAGAATGGCGCGATCCCCGGCTGCGACGAGTTCGGCGAGCGTCGCGTACACGTCTTCGATGCCGTGCGGATCGAGGTTGGCCGTGGGCTCGTCGAGCACCAGCAGGGGAGAGCCCATGGCCAGAGCCGCGGCGATCGCGAGCCGCTGACGTCCGCCGCCGGACAGCCGGTCCGGGTTCTCGTGGCGCCGGTCCCAGAGCCCGACCCGGCGCAGAGCGTCTTCGGCGCGGCGGAGCACCTCGTCGACGGGGAGCCGCAGGTTCTCGGGACCGAAGGCGACCTCGTCGAGGAGCGTGCCGGTGACGAGCTGGGCATCCGGATCCTGGAACACCATCGCCACCTGCGTGCTCAGCTGGGCGACGGAGGCGTCGCGGGTATCCAGGCTCCCGGCCGTCACCCGGCCGGTGACTCCGGCCGGGATGTCGTGGGGGATGAGTCCGTTCAGCGCCAGGGCCAGCGTCGACTTGCCGGAGCCGCTGGGCCCCAGCAGCAGCACGACTTCGCCGGGGTCGATCCGGAACGTGGCGGATGCGGGCGAGGGGCGCGCGGCGCCCTCGTGGGTGATCGAGAGGTCTTCGACCCGCAGGAGGGGTGCATCGACGCCGGATGCGGCGAACGAGGCGTCGCGGTCGGCGGAGGCAGCAGGCACGAAGGATCCAGAGTTCGGACGGGCGGGTCCTCCCAACTTAGCCTAACCTAACTCGCCTTCTCCAGAAGCTCGTCGATACTGCGTTCGTAGGCCGCCGTCAGCAGCGCGGGCCCCATCCCGCACAGGAGCGCGAACTGCAGGCCGCGCCACTCCGCGACGACGCGCGTCGCGGCGAGCTCGGCCGCATCCGGGGTCCAGCCCTCGGCGACGAACACCGCGCGCACGCGACGCACCCAGCCGGTGCCGAGGTGCGAGAGGAACTCGTTCCAGCGCTCGGGGTCTCCGAGGGCGACCGCGAAGCGGTGGAAGAACATGACCAGGTAGGGCCGGTTCTCGGGCGCGCCGATGTCCTGCCATGCCCGCAGCAGGCGCTCCCGCAGCGGAGCGTCGTCGGCGGCGAGGCGCTCGAAGACGGCGGCGAGGTGGGGGAAGCGCTCGATCGCGATCTCGGATGCGGCCTCCAGCAGCCGCTCCTTCGAACCGAAGTAGTACAGCAGCATCCGGTTGTTGGAGCCCACCGCGCGCGCGATGCCGGACAGGCTCAGGTCGATGAGGCCGTTCTCGAGGATGAGGTCGGCCGCGAGCTGCGCGAGCCGGCGGCGTTCCGGGCTGTCGGCGCCCTCGGTCATCGACTCAACGCCCGCCGCGTACGACGCCCGCCCGGCGCAGTCCCATGCCGACCCACAGGCCGACGGCGGTCCACGCGACCGGGGCCAGCACCGAGATGGCGAGATAAGCGATCTGCGCCCAGATCGGCAGTGTCTTGAGGTGGGCGGCGAAGAAGACCGCGGCGGCGATGACGACGCCGATCACGAGCGCCGACACGAAGAACCGCCATGCGCGCCAGGACCGGTACCGGGTCGCGGCGGCGACCACCTCCTGGATACCGCCGAAGAGCACCGCGGTCCCGAGGAACTGCAGTGCGTACTGCGGTGCCGTGGCGCTGGAGACGAGAGCAGCCAGCAGGTGCGCCAGGAGAGCGACACCGGGTCGGCGCAGCACCTCCTGCGCGATGATGCCGGGCAGCACGTGCACGCCCAGCAGCAGGCCGTACAGCGGAGGGACGAAACCCAGAAGCGGCACCGTGGCCCAGCCGGCGATGCCGCCGAGGATGCCGGTGGCCACACCGATCGCGGCGCACACGAGCAGCACGCGCGTCGACAGAACGGAGGTGCGGGCCACGTCCCCAGACTATCGGCGCGACGGCGTGGGGCGGCTCGCAGTGACCGGGAGAACTCCGCCGCTCAGAGTCGACGCCGGCGACGCGTCAGCCGCACGGCCGGCAGCAGAGGTGCGGGGACGCGTTCGTCGCCGTGGCCGACGACGTGCGCGAATCGCTCCGAGCCCGCCTCCCACTCCTCGCGAGCCGCCACGATCTCGTCGTGATCGCGTCCGACGAAGTTCCACCACATGACGATCTCGTCCTCGAAGGGTTCGCCGCCCAGGAGGAACAGTGTCGCATGCTCGTCGCTCGAGAGCTCCACCTCGTCTCGTCCGCGACCGAGATACAGCAGTTGCAGCCCTACCAGCTCGGTGCGCTCGGCATCCGCCGTGTGCACCCGCGGAGTGCCGGCGACGCCGACGAGCGCATGCTCCCAGTCCGCACGCAGCGGCAGCGTGATGCGGGATCCTGCGGGTACGCGGACCTCGGCCCCCACGATCGGCGTATAGGCGGATGCGGGCGAGCGCACTCCTGCCAGCTCTCCCATGACGACGATGGCGCCGCCGCCACCGTTCAGCGCCAGCTCGGGGAGGTCGGTGTGCTGCTCGAAGGCGGGCTCGCCGTGGCGACGCGAGTCGGGCAGGGCGATCCACAGCTGCAGGGCGTCGAGGGGGATGGGGTCATCGGTGACCGAGTACTCGGAGTGGGCGATGCCGCGCCCGCTCGTCATGAGGTTGAGCTGGCCGCGGGAGATCAGCACGTCGCTGCCGATGCCGTCGCGGTGGCGTACCTCGCCCATCAGCGGCCAGGTGACCGTCTGCAGTCCGATGTGCGGGTGCGGCTCCACCCGCATCCGCACCTCCTGGGGGCCGAAGCGATCGAGGAAGCACCACGCGCCGACCATCGGCAGCTCGCGCTGCGGGAGGGCACGGTGCACCTGCATCGCGCGCACGCCGCCGAGCGGGACCTCGCGCGCGTCGAGCACGACGGCGCGGGGGCCGTCGCACTCGACCGACTGCTCGAGGCTCTCCTCGGCGTCAGCGTCGAGCCGGGTCACGGCCAGGCGACCTTGAGGCCGGGAACCTCGTGCTCGCGCAGGTACTTCGCCACGAACGGACAGAGCGGGACGATCGTCTCGCCGCGCTGCGCCTCGTCCTCAAGAGCGCGTTCGACCAGGATGCTGGCGACACCGTGACCCTTGAAGGCGGGATCCACCTGGGTGTGGGGGAAGACCGTGCGGCCCTCCTCGTCCGTGTAGAAGGCCGTGAAGCCCGCCGGCACGTCATCGAGGAAGACCTCGTACCTGTCCTCGCCGCGTTCGACGCGCACGTTCAGTTCATCCGACATGGCTCTCCTCTGCTCGCGTGCTCCCACGCTAGCCGCGGGCGGGCGGTCTCGGGCTGCGTCATCCGCCGAGGACGCCTGCGTCGGATGACGAGGCCCGCCGTCCGATGCGGCCGGCGTCGGGCAGACTCGAGGGATGACCGCATCCCTCACCGAGCTCGCCCGGACAGCCGGGGACGATGCGGATGCGCTGTACGACGCATTCGTGGACTGGACCACCGGACGCGGCATCGAGCTGTACCCCGCGCAGGACGAAGCGGTCATCGAGCTCGTCTCGGGTCAGAACGTGATCCTGTCGACACCCACCGGCACGGGCAAGTCGCTCGTCGCCGTCGCCGCGCACGCCGTGAGCATCGCGCGGGGCGGGCGGAGCTACTACACCGCGCCCATCAAGGCCCTCGTGAGCGAGAAGTTCTTCGCGCTCGTGGACATCTTCGGCGCGGAGAACGTCGGGATGGTCACGGGCGACTCCTCCGTCAACCCGGATGCGCCGATCGTGTGCTGCACGGCCGAGATCCTGGCGAACCTGGCACTGCGGCACGGAGCGGATGCCGCGGTCGACCAGGTCGTGATGGACGAGTTCCACTTCTACGGCGAGCCCGACCGGGGCTGGGCGTGGCAGGTGCCGCTCCTGCTCCTGCCGCGGGCGCAGTTCCTGCTCATGTCGGCGACCCTCGGCGACGTGACCGGGATCGCCGCCGACCTCACCCGTCGCACACAGCGCCCGACCGTCGAGGTGGCGGGCGTGGAGCGCCCTGTACCGCTGCACTTCTCCTACGCCCGCATCCCGATCCAGGAGCAGGTCGAGAAGCTGCTCGAGGAGAACGAGGCTCCGGTGTACATCGTGCACTTCTCGCAGGCGCAGGCCATGGAGCGTGCGCAGGCGCTCGCGAGTGTGAAGGTGGCGAGCCGTGCGCAGCGCGACGAGATCGCGGAGGCCATCGGTGGCTTCCGCTTCACGACGGCGTTCGGCAAGACTCTCTCGCGCCTCGTGCGCGCCGGCATCGGCGTGCACCACGCGGGCATGCTGCCGCGCTACCGACGGCTCGTCGAGACGCTCGCGCAGCGCGGGCTGCTGCGCGTGATCTGCGGCACCGACACGCTCGGCGTGGGCATCAACGTGCCGATTCGCACAGTGCTCATGACGGCACTCACCAAGTTCGACGGCACCCGGATGCGGCAGATCACCGCGCGCGAGTTCCATCAGATCGCGGGGCGCGCCGGTCGTGCGGGCTACGACACCGCCGGAACGGTCGTCGTCATGGCCCCCGAGTGGGAGATCGAGAACGAGCAGGCGTTGCGCAAGGCCGCGGGCGACGCCGCCAAGCGCAAGAAGATCGTGCGCAAGAAGGCGCCGGCCGGCGCCGTGAACTGGGGCGAAGGGTCGTTCGAGCGGCTCGTGCAGGCCGTGCCCGAACCCCTGGTGCCGCAGATGCAGTTGACGGCGGCCATGCTCATCAACGTCATCGCCCGCGGTGGCGACGTCTTCGCGCACGTGCGCTCCCTCGTCTTCGACAACCACGAGCCCCGCGCCCGCCGCTACGAGCTCGCGCGCCGGGCGCTTGCGATCTTCCGCACGCTCGTCGCCGCCGATGTCGTCGAGGTGGCGGGCGGCCGCATCCGGCTCACGGTCGACCTGCAGCCGAACTTCGCGCTCAACCAGCCGCTCTCGCCCTTCGCGCTCGCAGCCATCGAGCTGCTCGACCCGGATGCGGTGCCGCCCGCATCCGCCGCGGCGGGGTCCGCCGTCGAGCTCACTCCGGTCGGAGAAAGCGACGAAGGTCGGAGGATCGACGGCGAAACCTCCGACATCGGGCCGGATCTCCGACCGGTGCGCGCCGCGGGGTCGGGTCACTACGCCCTGGATGTGGTCAGCGTGATCGAGGCGACCCTCGACGACCCGCGGCCCGTGCTCGCGCAACAGGAGTTCAAGGCGCGCGGCGAGGCGGTCGCGGCGATGAAGCGCGACGGGCTCGACTACGACGAGCGGATGGCGGCCCTCGAGGAGATCACCTACCCGAAGCCGCTGGCCACGCTGCTCGGCGAGGCGTTCGAGGTGTTCGCCTCCAGCCAGCCCTGGGTGCGCGACTTCGAGCTGCGCCCCAAATCCGTCGTCCGCGACATGTTCGAGCAGGCGTTCTCCTTCGCGGAGTTCGTCTCCTGGTACCAGCTCGGCCGCAGCGAAGGCCTCGTGCTGCGCTACCTGAGCGACGCGTACCGTGCGATCCGGCAGACGGTGCCGGCCGAAGCGCGCACCGAGGAGCTGCTGGACGTGATCGCCTGGCTCGGCGAGCTCGTGCGGCAGGTGGACTCGAGCCTCGTCGACGAGTGGGAGCGGCTCGTGAACCCCACGGATGTGGCGGGCGAGCCCGTCGTGCCTCCCGCGCCACCCTCGGTTGTGGCCAACCGTCGTGCTTTCGTCGTGCTCGTGCGCAACGAGATGTTCCGGCGCGTGCAGCTCGCGGCCCTCCAACGCGACGACGACCTCGTCGCCCTGGATCCGGATGCGGGATGGCCGGATGCGTTGGACGCCTACTACGACGACCACGACGCCGTCCTCACCGGCGCCGGTGCGCGCTCGCCCGCGCTCTGCACGATCGATGAGTCGGATGCGTCGAGCGGGCTCTGGCGCGTCGAGCAGGTCATCGACGATCCGGACGGCGACCACGACTGGCGCATCCGCGCGGTCGTCGACCTCGCCGCATCCGCGGAAGAGGGCGCGGCGCAGGTCAGCGTCACCGAGATCGTGCGCCTCTAGCCGGGCGCAACCCCGGACTCGTCCAGGCCCGGTGGGGGACACTGGGATGATGCGCAAGACGATCACGGTTCGCGCGCTCGCCGTTCTCGGCGCGGTGGCGGTGCTTGCGGGATGCTCCGCCACGCAGTCCGCGCCGACGGCCGCTCCCTCCGCCCAGAGCCCGACACCCACCCCGACTCCGACGCCCGACCCGGTCGAGGCGCTCACGATGGAGCAGCGCGTCGGGCAGTTGTTCATGGTGGGAACTCCCGCCGACGCCCCCGACCCCACGGCGCTCGCTGCAATGGCCGACCCCGGTGTGGGTGGGCTCTTCCTGCGCGGCCGCTCGTCCGCGGGCGCGGCGGCCACGGCCGCGCTCGTTGCGCAGTTCACGGCGGTGGAGCCTGCGACCGGCCCCCGCGCCTGGGTCGCGACGGATCAGGAGGGCGGGGACGTGCAGGTGCTCTCCGGTGAGGGCTTCGAGCCCATGCCGACAGCGCTGACGAGCGCGCAACGCGACGACGCGACGCTCGGCGCGGATGCCGTGCGGTGGGGTGCCCAGCTGCGCGCGGCGGGCGTCGACATGAACCTTGCGCCCGTGGCCGACATCGTCTCGAGTGCCGACACCGCACGGTTGAATCAGCCCATCGGCATCTACAACCGCCACTACGGCTACGACGAGGCGACCGTCGCCGACAAGGCGGGCGTCTTCGCCCAGGGGATGCGGGAGGCCGGCGTTCTGCCGACCATCAAGCACTTCCCCGGGCTCGGCCGAGTGACCGGCAACACGGATTACGCGGCCGATGTGCTCGACACGGAGGTCGGCGCCGACTCCCCTGATGTGGACGTCTATCGCACCCTTCTCGAGGAGGGCCCGGCTGCGGTCATGATGGCGACCGCGGTCTACCAGCGCATCGACCCCTCGATGCCCGCGGCGTTCTCCGAGCCTGTCGTGACAGGACTGCTGCGCGAGGAGCTCGGATTCGACGGTGTCGTGATGACCGACGACATCTCGGCCACGGCGCAGGTGGAGCGCTGGGCGCCCGCGGATCGGGCGGTGCTCGCCGTCGACGCCGGCGTCGATCTGCTGCTGCTCTCGGCCGATACGTCGGTGTTCCCGGAGATGTATCAGGCCGTGTTGCAGCGGGCGAAGACCGACCCCGCGTTCGCTCAGAAGGTGGATGCGGCGGCCGGCCGCATCCTGGAGCTCAAGGAGACGTTCCCCGGCGAGTGAGGCGGGTCCGCGGGGATGCGTGATCGGGCGCAGCGGGCCACAATGGTCCGGGTGCCGACGTATCTCGGGTTTCTCCGCGCCATCAACCTCGGAGCCAAGCGGGTCTTTCCCAAGGACGACATCTGCCGGGTGGTGTCGGAGCTCGGCTTCGAGGACGTCACCACGCACCTCAACACCGGCAACGTGCGGTTCTCGACGAGGATGCGTTCGCGCGCCCGCATCGAGGAGGCGCTGGAGCGCGCGTTCCACGCCGACCGTGGCTTCGACGTGCCCACGATCGTCTTCACGACCGACGAGTTCGCGCGGATCGCGCAGGAGGCCAGGGCCCTGAGCGAAGCCCGAACCAACCTGGCGCGGCATTACGTGTACCTGCTCAAGGAAGAGCTCACGCCCGAGCAGGCGGCCCTCGTCGAGGCGACCAGCGGCGACAGGGGCGACATGGTCGTGTCCGGCCGCGCCGCACACGCCCTGCTGGGCCCCGGGTACAACGACGGTACGGTCGATCCGCTCTCCGCCGCGAAGCTGCTCGGCGTCGCCACCAACCGCAACCTCAACGTCGTCGGGTCCCTCGCCGATCGCTGGTGCTGAGGCTCCTCTCTGCGTGCGTGCCCTGCGTGCGCGCCCTGCGTGCGTGCCCTGCGTGCGTGCGCGTCCTTTCTGCGTGCATGACCCTTTTGCGTGCATGACCCGGTGGAACGGCGCGTGTGGTGACCTGCGTGTCTCACTTGTGCACGTTTCGGGGGCTTCGGGCGTGAATGTGTGAGACACGCAGGGATGCGGGCGGCAGGATGCGGGGTGGCGGGAGCCGATGCGGTGAGGATGCGGGGCGGCGAGTCTGTCTGCGAGGCTGGTTACCCTGGAAGAGTGAGCTCGCCGCATCCGTCCTCGTGGGACGTCCCACCGGATGACTGGGCGCCTCCGGAGGACGAGCCGCCGTACGATCCGTACGGCGAGAGCGGGTGGGTGCCGCCCGAGGACGGCTGGGTTCCACCCGAGGATGCACCTGCGGCGACGCCGCGCCGCGACTTCACCGGGCAGAACCCGCGTACCGTGCTGCACGAGGTCTACGGCTACGACGCCTTCCGCGGCGACCAGGCCGACATCGTCGATCACGTCGTCGGCGGCGGGGACGCGATCGTGCTCATGCCGACCGGCGGCGGAAAGAGCGTCACCTACCAGGTGCCCGCGCTCGTGCGGCCGGGCACAGGCCTCGTCGTCAGCCCTCTCATCGCCCTCATGCACGATCAGGTCGAGGCGCTGCTCGCCAACGGTGTGCGCGCCGCCTACCTGAACTCCACCCAGCTGCCCGGTGAGCGGCAGAGCGTCGAGCGCGCGTACGTGGCCGGCGAGATCGACCTGCTCTACGTCGCCCCCGAGCGACTCAACCTCCCCGCCACCACCACGCTGCTGAAGCGCGGCAGGCTGAGTGTCATCGCGATCGACGAGGCGCACTGCGTGTCGCAGTGGGGTCACGACTTCCGCCCCGACTACCTCGCCCTCGGCGAGCTGGGCACCCTCTTCCCTGGCGTGCCGCGGATGGCGCTGACCGCCACGGCGACGCGTGCCACCCATCGGGAGATCACCCAGCGACTGGCGCTCGGCGACGCCCGCCACTTCGTCGCGAGCTTCGACCGACCCAACATCCAGTACCGCATCGAGCCGAAGGTCGATCCGCGCCGCCAGCTCGTCGCCTTCATCCGATCGCAGCCGGAGGGCTCCGCCGGCATCGTGTACGCGCTGAGTCGCAAGAGCGTCGAGCAGACGGCCGACTACCTGCGTGCGCAGGGGATCGATGCGCTGCCGTACCACGCGGGCCTTCCGGCTGAGACGCGGGCCGCGAACCAGTCGCGGTTCCTGCGCGACGACGGCGTCGTGATGGTGGCGACGATCGCCTTCGGCATGGGCATCGACAAGCCGGATGTGCGCTTCGTCGCGCACATCGATCTGCCGAAGTCCGTGGAGGGCTACTACCAGGAGACGGGCCGCGCGGGCCGCGACGGCGATCCCTCCGTCGTGTGGATGGCGTACGGGCTCGGCGATGTCGTGCAGCAGCGGCGTCTCATCGACCAGAGCCCCGGCGACCGCGCGTTCAAGATCCGGATGGGGCAGCACCTCGACGCCATGCTCGCGCTCTGCGAGACCGTCGAGTGCCGTCGGCAGAACCTGCTCAACTACTTCGGCGAGCAGGCCGAACCCTGCGGCAACTGCGACACGTGCCTCACTCCGCCCGAGATCTTCGACGGTCTCGTGCCGGCGCAGAAGCTCCTGTCGACGGTCGTGCGCCTCCAGCGGGAGCGCAACCAGTCGTTCGGGGCCGGCCAGATCATCGACATCCTGCGCGGTGCCGACACCGACCGCATCCGTCAGCAACGGCACAACGAACTGGCGACGTACGGCATCGGCGCCGACCTCAGCGATCAGGACTGGCGCAGCGTCATCCGCCAGCTCCTCGCACGCGGCGTGCTCGTCGCACGCGGCGAGTACGGCACGCTCGCGCTCGGAGAGGAAGCCGGCGGAGTGCTCCGCGGCGAGACGGCCGTGCGCCTACGGCGTGACGTCATCGGCCGTCCCGCCGCCGCGACCCGCGCGCGGCGGGCCGCCGCATCCGACGCCGTGGCCGAGGGCGATCGCGCACTGTTCGAAGCGCTGCGCGAATGGCGCGCGCAGGCCGCGCGCGAGCAGGGCGTCCCCGTGTACATCGTGTTCGGCGACGCGACGTTGCGCGCGCTCGCCGAGCATCGTCCGGGCTCGCTCGCCGATCTCGATGGCATCACCGGCATCGGCGCCAAGAAGCGCGACGCGTACGGCGAGGCCGTGCTCGAGGTCATCGCCGCCGCCTGACACATCCCGACGGGTCGGCTCAGACCGGCGGGAAGCTGCGCACCCGCTCCACCCGCATCCGGAAGGGATAGCTGGACCCTCCGCGCGGTGCGAGCGGCAGGTCGTAGACGTCGAGCATGAGCTGCACGGGGTAGCCGATCGACTGGTTGACGGTCTTGACCCAGCGTCCGTCGATGAAGAATCGGATGCGGTCGGGCGACCACTCCACGGCGTAGTCGTGGGGCTGGGTGAGATCTCCCTCGACGCGGATCTTCTCGACATCGTCGCGCAGTCCCGGGTCGTGCTGCGCTTTGACGCCGACTCCCACCCATCCGCCGTCGTCGTCGAGCTCGTGCCCGAAGATCTCGCACACGCAGATCTCCCCCGAGTGCTCGGGGCTGTCTTCGACGCCGATCGGCCAGAACGCCACCATCGCGCGTGCGTCGCGCACCGCCGTCAGCCGCGCCTCGATCACGCCGTACCGCACGAGCCAGAGCCCGGCATCGGGCTGCTCCTCGCGCACGACGAGACCGTCGCGGAAGCGATGCTGCCCGATCGACGAGCCCGCTGGGCCCGAGCGCTGTGCCGTCTGCAGATGCGACACCCGGACCTCCCCGTCGATGTCGGGCGCCCACGGTGCGGTGTCTTCATCTATGCGCAGTTCGAGCCCCTCGGGACCGGTGCGCCACCTGGCACTCGTCGTCGCACGCGATGCCCAGTGCGGCAGGTAGTACGGCCACCATCGTTCCCGGTCGAGGGCGCCGGAGAACCGCTCGTCGACATCCGCGACGCGATCGGCGACGTCGAGCGGCGACATGTCGAGGGTCCACGTCGTGACCATCAGCGAACCCCCTCGCCAGGGCTCGGTGAAGGTACCGCCGCGCGAGAAACCGGCCGCGCGGCACACCCCGTGGGATGCCGCGTTGTCGGCACCCGGGGAGGCCACGAGAAAGGCGCGGTCGCCGCGCTGCCGCACGCGCGCGATGAGCTGCCGCAAGGCCGTGGACGCGATGCCTCGCCCCTGCCACGCGCTCTCCACGCTCCAGCCGGCCTCGTACGCCGGGACGCCGTCGTGATCGACCTGCCAGAATCCGATGGCGCCGACCGGCTCGCCGTCGACGTCGATGCGGTACATCTCCGCCTCGCCGCTCTGATTCAGGCGCAGGTACCGCTCGTGGCGCTCGACGACCTGCGCCTCGGTCTCTGGGCCGCCGAGGAACCGCGTCATCTCCGGCGTGTTCGCGCGCTGGAGCACGGGAAGGTCCGCGGTGGACCAGGGCTTCAGGGTCAGCGTCATGGGCGAACCTCCCGCATCCAGTGTGTCCGAGGCTTGCGACACCGGGTCGTCTTCATGGACGATGTCGCCAGCACACAACCGGATGCGGCGACGTGCCCGCATCCGGTTGTAGAGGATCTGCAATCGACTTGGGGTGTGGTTGTCGTGCTCCTACCGTCGACATCGTCTTCCTCTGTCCCACCGAAGGGTGATGCCATGACCGACGCCGTCGTCCGTCCCGCCAAGCCTGCGACCAGCCGTCGCACTCCTGCCGGGGGCGCGCCTGCCGCGGCGCGCTCCGCGGCAGAGGCCGCCGAGCCGCGCATCGACCTGCCCGCCGTGACCGACATGCTGCTCGGCACGTGGGGCAAGACGCGCCGGGAGGCGCGCGAGATGATCAAGGATCCGGCCTTCTGGCGGATCGACGGGCAGACCGTCGCCGAGCACCGCGACCGTGTCTTCGCTCAGCTGGGTCTCATCGTCGAACAGGGAGTGTCCGCGCGGGCGTACCCCGTCGAGTACGGCGGCCTCGGTGACAACGGTGCGAACATCGCCGGCTTCGAGGAACTCGTGCTCGCCGACCCCAGCCTGCAGATCAAGGCCGGCGTGCAGTGGGGGCTCTTCGGCGCCGCCATCCAGCAGCTGGGCACCAAGAAGCACCACGACAAATGGCTCGCCGACGTCGTCACGCTGAAGCTGCCGGGCGCCTTCGCGATGACCGAGACCGGCCACGGCTCGGATGTGGCCGCGATCGGCACGACCGCGACGTACGACGCCGAGACGGAGGAGTTCGTCATCCACACGCCGTTCCGGGGCGCGTGGAAGGACTACCTCGGCAACGCGGCGGTGCACGGGCGTGCCGCCACCGTGTTCGCCCAGCTGATCACGGGCGGTGTCAACTACGGCGTGCACTGCTTCTTCGTTCCGATCCGCGACGAGGCCGGCGACTTCCTGCCGGGCGTCGGCGGCGAGGACGACGGCGTCAAGGGCGGCCTCAACGGCATCGACAATGGCCGCCTGCACTTCGACCAGGTCCGCATCCCCCGCGAGAACCTGCTCAACCGCTACGGCGACGTCGCCGCCGACGGCACGTACTCGAGCGACATCGCGAGCCCCGGTCGCCGTTTCTTCACGATGCTCGGCGCGCTCGTGCAGGGCCGCGTCTCGCTCGACGGGGCCGCTACGACGGCGGCCGCCCTCGGACTGAAGATCGCCGTCACCTACGCCAACCAGCGTCGTCAGTTCGATTCAGGGTCGGGGACGCCCGAGGTGACCCTGCTCGACTATGGCAAGCACCAGCGCCGCCTCCTGCCGCGGCTGGCCACGGTGTACGCGCAGGCGTTCGCGCACGACGAGTTCCTGAAGAAGTTCGACGGTGTGTTCTCCGGCCGCACCGACACCTCCGAAGAGCGCGAGGACCTCGAGACGCTGGCGGCCGCTCTCAAGCCGCTGTCGACGTGGAACGCGCTCGACATCCTGCAGGAGTGCCGCGAGGCGAGCGGCGGCGCGGGCTTCCTCGCCGAGAACCGTCTCGTCGGTCTGCGCAGCGACCTCGACGTGTACGTCACGTTCGAGGGCGACAACAACGTGCTCCTCCAACTCGTCGGCAAGCGTCTGCTCTCGGACTTCGCCTCGCAGTTCAAGGGCAAGGATGCGGCCGCGCTCGCTCGCTTCGCCGTCGGCAGCACCGCGGGCAAGGTGTTCCACGGCGCAGGCCTTCGTCAGCTCGGGCAGTCTCTCGCCGACTTCGGCTCGACCGCTCGCTCGGTGGAGCTCGGGCTGCGCGAGGACCAGCAGTTCGAGCTGCTGGCGGGACGCGTGCAGCAGATGGTCGCCGACGTCGCGGCGCGCCTGCGTCCAGCGGCGAAACTGCCCGCCGCCGAGGCCGCCGCGCTGTTCAACGAATGCCAGTACGACCTCATCGAGGCGGCGCGCGCGCACGGTGAGCTGCTGCAGTGGGAGGCCTTCACCGATGCCGTGCACCGCGTCGGCGACGACGGCACGCTGCGGGTGCTCACCTGGCTGCGCGACCTCTTCGGGATGAGCCTCATCGAGAAGCACCTGTCGTGGTACCTCATCAACGGGCGTCTCTCGGCTCAGCGCGCCGGCTCCGTGTCGCGCTACATCGGACGCCTCTCGGCCCGGCTCCGTCCGCACGCGCAGGACCTGGTGGATGCGTGGGGCTTCGAGCCCGAGCACATCCGCGCGCACATCGCGTCGGGCGCGGAGCAGCAGCGACAGGATGAGGCGCACGCGTACTACGCGGAGCTCGCCGCATCCGGTGAGGCGCCGGTCTCGGAGAAGTCGCTGCACAAGAAGCGCTGAGGGGTGTCGGCGACCGCCGATAGCGTGGGCGGATGACCGACATCATCGTGGGGGAAGACGGCCGTGCGCGTTGCGCGTGGGCCGGAGCCGATCCCGAGTACCTGCGCTACCACGACGAGGAGTGGGGTCGTCCGCTTCGGGGTGATCGGCCGCTGTTCGAGAAGATGAGCCTCGAGGGGTTCCAGGCTGGGCTCAGCTGGATCACCATCCTGCGCAAGCGCCCGCGCTTCCGCGAGGTGTTCGCGAGCTTCGAGCCGGGTGCGGTCGCCGCCTTCGACGAGGTCGACGTCGAGCGGCTGATGGGCGACGCGGGCATCGTGCGCAATCGGGCCAAGATCGAGGCGGTCATCGGCAACGCGCGTCTGGTCGAGGCCATGTCGCCGGGCGAGCTGGACGCGCTGATCTGGTCGTTCTCGCCCGAGGGCCACGTGCCGCCGGCGTCCTTCGCCGCGGTCCCGGCCACGACGGCCGAATCGACCGCGCTCAGCAAGGAACTGCGCCGGAGGGGCTTCCGTTTTGTCGGGCCCACGACGATGTACGCCCTGATGCAGTCCGCCGGTCTCGTCGACGATCACGTCGCCGGCTGCTGGCGCGCCGCGATCACCGGTCGTTGAGCGAGCCGCAGGCGAGACGAAACGCGCTCGGCGTCAGCGGCCGGTGTCGAACAGGTGCCGGCCGGAGTGGCCCAGCACCTTCACCATCACGCCGCGTCGGCGAAGCTCCGCGACCGTGCGGGTCTCCTCGTCGATGTTGCGGCCCAGCGCATGCACGCTCGCCACGACGAGGACGTCGCCGCGGGTGAGGCGGCCGAACAGTCGACTCAGACGCTCCTCCCACGACTCGAGGATGTCGGGGGCCGGGTGTCGGAAGCCATCGATGGGCACACCGAAGCGCGTCAGCTCGGCGCGCTGCTCGACCACGGAGGGCATGTCGTCGCGATTCACGACGAGGCCTACGAGACGCGCGCCGGTCGGCCGGGCCCGCCACCAGTTGCGGTCCGACTGCAGTTCCGTGAAGCACTTGGGACAGTCGGCCGCCGTGTGGGGCAGGTGCAGTGGGGCGGTCGCGGGATCGGCTCCCGCGCCCGCGTTCTCGCCCGTCCCCTCGCTGACCATGCGTCCATTCTCCCCCGGATCGGGTGACGGTGTCACTCGTCGCCGGTCTCGTCCGCCAGGCGCAGCTCGAGGCTGATCTGGTCGGCGTCGAGCTCCGCGAGGGCGTGGCGCAGCGCGGCCGTGCTGAACGACCCCGACGACCCTGCCTCGAGCAGGCGCTCGCGCATGGCGTCGATCATCTCGAGGCGCAGCTCCAGCACCTCGCGCGCGGCTGCCGTCATCTCGTCGTCGGGCGGGTCCACGAGTCGTGCTCCCACCCGGGTGAGGATGCGTTCGCTGAACGCCGTCCCGTCGCGCCGGCGCAGATCCTCGTCCTGAAGTCGCTCGGATGCGGCCTCGCGCAGCACATCGTCCAGGCGCCGCTGCTCCTCCCGCGTCGGTCCCGCGGACTCCGACGGGATCCGGAGCAGGCGCACCAGCGCAGGCAGGGTGAAACCCTGCAGGAGCAGGCTGATGATCGCCACCATGAACGCGACGAAGATGAGCAGAGGGCGGTGGTCGGTGCCCCGCGGGAGGGTCTGCGCCGCGGCGAGAGTCACGACACCTCGCATCCCGGCCCAGACGATGATCGTGCCGTGCTTCCACCCGAGTGGTGAGGAGCGGTAGTAGTCCAGATCGGCGCCGAGGCGCGCGAGTCGCTTCCGGATCGACGGGATGCGGCGCATCGCCCGCTCGGGGTTCGATCTCTCGATCGGTACCGTGCCGTCGGCCATCCCCTGCAGTCTGTTGTCGACGCGTTCGATGTCGAAGCCGGCGAACCGCCTCGCTCTTCGTCCCTGCTGCCAGATGAGGAAGGCCACGTACACGCCGCGAACGGCGACGATGATGCCGAGGGCCGACAGGGCGAGCCAGGTGCCGTGCCAGAGGCCGTCGTGCTCGGTCAGGTTCTTGTTGACGACGTCGGTGAGCTCCAGCCCCATGACGAGGAAGACGCCGCCCTCCAGGACGAGCTCGATCGTGCGCCAGTTGGCTTCTTCCGACAACCGTTGCTCGGGCGCGAAGCGTCGGGCCGCGCCTTGCCCGGTGACGATGCCCGCGACCACCGCCGCGACGAGTCCCGAGCCGTTGAGCTCTTCGGTGGGCAGGTACGCGATGAAGGGGATCGCGAAGCTGATGGCGGTGTTGGCCGCCGAGTGGCCGACCCACGTGCGCACCCGCAGGTTCACCCAGCCGACGAGTCCGCCGATCACGAGGGCGATCAGCACCGCCCACAGGAACGACAGGATGGTCTCGCCGAACGAGAACCCCGCCGCGATCGCGGCGGTGGAGGTGCGCAGCAGCACCAGGGCGGTCGCGTCGTTGAGCAGGCTCTCGCCCTCGAGCATCGTCGTGACGCGTGTGGAGATGCCCATCCGTTTCACGATCGAGGTGGCGACCGCATCCGTCGGCGAGAGGATCGCACCCAGGGCGATGCCGAGGGCGAGGTCGAGGCCCGGGATCACCCAGGTGAAGAAGAAGCCGAGCAGCACGGCGCTTCCCACCACCAGCACCACCGACAAGCCCGCGATCGGGGTGAAGTCGCGACGGAACTCGATGGCGGGAAGCTGCACGGCCGACGAGTACAGCAGGGGCGGGAGCACGCCCACGAGGATCCACTCGGGATCGACCTCGGGGATGTCGGGCACGAACGGGAGGGCGGCCAGCACGAGGCCGATGGCGACGAGGACGAGGGGGCCGGCGATGTTGAGCCGCCGGCCCAGGGCCGTCACGATGGCGACGACGATGATGCCGCCGACGATGACGGCCAGATGCTCCACGTCAGATCACCCCCAGCGCCCGCACGGCCTCGCGCTCGTCGGCGAGCTCGGCGACCGAGGCGTCAAGACGGCGGCGGACGCGAGCAGGAACCTCCAGCCCCTCCACGATGCGGTACCCGCTGCCGTCCGAGCGCACCGGGAAGGAGCTGAAAAGGCCCTCCGGCACGCCGTACTCGCCGTGCGAGACGACCGCGGCGGAGGTCCAGCCGAGTCGGGTGCCCTCGACGTCGTCGCGGATGTGGGAGATCGTCGCGTTCGCCGCGGAGGCCACGGAGGAGGAGCCGCGCACCTCGATGATCTCCGCCCCGCGCTTCGCCACCCGCGGGGTGAACTCGTCGTCGAGCCAGCGGATCGCCGCATCCTCGTCGCCGAAGCGCGCGGCGAGCACGTCGAGGGCGGGTGCGCCGTCGATCGTCGCGTGCGTCACGTCGGGAACCTGGGTAGCGGAGTGGTTGCCCCAGATGGCCACATCGCGCACCGCGGACACGCCGACGCCGACCGCCTCGGCGAGCTGGCCGACGGCGCGGTTGTGGTCGAGGCGGGTGAGCGCGGCGAAGCGTTCGGCGGGGACGTCGGGGGCCGCGGCCGACGCGATCAGCGCGTTCGTGTTCGCCGGGTTGCCGACAACGACGGCGCGGACGTCGGATGCGGCGTGCGCCGCGATCGCCGCACCCTGGGGGCCGAAGATGCCCGCGTTCGCGGCGAGCAGGTCCGCGCGCTCCATGCCGGGACCGCGCGGGCGCGCGCCGACGAGAAGGGCGATGTTGCAGCCGTCGAAGGCCACGGCCGGATCCTCCGTGACCTCGACGTCGCGCAGCAGCTCGAACGCGCCGTCCTGCAGCTCGAGCGCCGCGCCCTCCGCGGCGCGCAGCCCCTGGCGGATCTCCAGCAGACGCAGCCTGACCGGTCGGTCGGGGCCCAGCATGTCGCCTGCCGCGATGCGGAAGAGCAGCGCGTAGCCGATCTGCCCCCCGGCGCCGGTGATGGTGATCGTGGTGGGCGCAGCTGTGCTCATGCGATGAGCATACGAGCAGGCTCGGGGCGGACACATCCCGGGGAGCCCCATAGCGCATCCGCGGGCACGGAGGGGTGGCAAGGTACCGTGAGGACATGACGGTCTCCGAGCTCGACGACATCCTGTACCCGCCGATCGAGCCCTACGAGAGCGGAGAACTGCTGGTCGGCGACGGGCAGCGAATCTACTGGGAGCAGTCCGGCAACCCGGAGGGCAAGCCGGTCGTCTTCCTGCACGGCGGGCCCGGCGGAGGCACCTCGCCCTGGCATCGGCGTTTCTTCGATCCCGAGCGCTACCGGATCGTCCTGCTCGATCAGCGCGGATGCGGCAGATCGACGCCGCACGCGAGCGACGCCGCCGCGGACCTGCGGTTCAACACGACCTGGCACCTCGTCGCCGACCTCGAGCTCCTGCGCCGCAACCTCGGAATCGAGCGCTGGCAGGTCTTCGGCGGCTCGTGGGGGTCCACCCTCGCGCTCTCCTACGCCCAGGCGCACCCCGAGGCGGTCACCGAGCTCGTGCTGCGCGGCATCTTCACGCTCCGCCGGCACGAGCTGGAGTGGTTCTACGAGGGCGGCGCCTCGGCGATCTTCCCCGACCTGTGGGAGGGCTACGTCGCCGAGATCCCGGTGCTCGAGCGCAGTCGAATGATCGAGGCCTACCACCGACGCCTGTTCGACGTGGACCCGGAGGTGCACCGGCCCGCCGCGCTCGCGTGGACCCGGTGGGAGGCGTCGACGCTCACGCTGCGCCCCGACCCGGAACTGGTGGCATCGATGACGGATCCGGATGCGGCCACCGCGTTCGCGCGCATCGAGAACCACTACTTCGTGAACCATGGATGGCTGCGCGAGGGCCAGTTGATCGAGGAAGTGGACCGCATCCGCCACATCCCCGCGGTCATCGTGCAGGGTCGTTACGACGTCTGCACGCCGATCATGACGGCGTGGGACCTGCACCGTGCGTGGCCCGAGTCGGAGCTCGTGGTCGTCGACGACGCCTCGCACTCCGCATCCGAACCCGGGATCGCGGCGGCCCTGCGGGCGGCTACCGACCGGTTCGCGTGAGGCTCAGGCGCCCATCGCTCGGATGAGGGTGAGGGCGAGACCGAGCGGGTTGCGGTCGATCCGGTAGCGGGTCAGCCCCTCGCTCACCGCCGCCGCCGTGCGTGCGGAGACGAACCACGGCGGGGTGGGCAGCACGGAGAATCGTCCCGGGCCCAGCGAGCGCGGGAACGGGCGGAAGGGCCCTCGCAGCACCGAGCGCTCGACGTCCGCCAGCAGCGACGTGTTGTGCACGACGCCGATTCCCGATCCGACCTCCCGCACGTCGGAGTCCGGAAAGGCACCCCAGCTCAGCACGGGGGTTGCGAACAGCACGCCGGTCCACGCGTTGATCGCGATGCCGCCGTAGCGGAGCTCGGCGACCGCCCGCTCGAAGCCCGCACCCATCGCGTCCTCCGTATCGGGGTCGACGATGACGTTGGCGCCGAGCGTCCCCGCGAGCGACTCGTTCGCGTGCGCGACGGCGGCGTCGAGGAAGTCCTGCCCCGTTCCGGGGAGCTCCACGACGCCCAGCACGGGGGCGAAGTACTCCGTGGTCTCGAGCTCGGTGGCATCCTCGCCCGGCGCCACCTGCACGAGCGCGCGGCTGTGTGAGGCCGACCACTCGGCGCTCGGATACGTCACCGTGAGCGCGTGCAGTCGCTCGTCGGCGCGGGGATACCAGACCGGCCGGTCGGGGGCGTCGCGGTAGGCCTCGTGCAGCGCCCGTAGGAACTGCTCCCGCTGCGGCCAGTCCGCGCTCATCAGCACGACCTGACCGGCGATGCAGTTGTGTCCGCTGTTGTGCAGCCGCATCGTCGCGATGTGGGCCGCCTGGAAGCGGAGGTCGGCATCGGTCCACTCGCCCGGTACCACGATGATCGGAGACACGCCCCCGAGTTCGGCGGAGATGGGGGCTTTCAGCTGCGGTTCATCCGTCGTGCGATCGCGGGCGCCCCAGACGATCGCGTCGAAGGTCGCGGCCGAGCCGGTGATGTGCACGTGCTCGATGCGCTCGTGCGCGGTGAGGTAGGCGCCGACATCGCCGGCGCCGCGCACGATCCGTACGAGTCCCCGACCGATCAGCGGCGCGAGCGCACGCTCGAAGACCGGCACGAGGTCGTCCTGGGTGGGGTTGACCTTGAGCAGGCTCACGCGGTCGAACGCGAGCAGCTCGTAGAGCACGTCCAGGACCGGGATCGCGGAGATGTTCCCCGCGCCGAGGACGAGTCCCACGCCCGCCGTGCCCGGGGCGACCTGCGCCAGCCCGGCACGGCGGATGGCGGTGGAGGCGTCGGTGCCGGGGCGTAGCCAGATCTCGCCCGTGAATCCCGACAGCAGCAGGTTGTCCATGGGTTCGCGAGGGAAGACGTGCGCGCGGATGCGGTCGCCCGGCGCCCGGTCGAGCCGCACACCGTCGAGCGGACTGCCGCCTGCGGCGATCCGGCGCAGCGTCGCGAGGTAGCCGTCGAGTGCGCCGAGTACGGCGTAGGGACCCGAGAGCCACTCCTCGCCGCGGAGCGGGTGGTCGGGGGCGAGCCCCTTCGCGCGCGCGGCGATGCCGGCCCAGTCCGCGGCGGCGGTGCCGACCGCGTCCCTCGTGGCCGAGAGTGCACGGATGCGCTCGACGATGCTCGAGCGCGACCAGAGGGCGGCGCCCTGGCGGAGCGCGACGAGGTGGTCGTCGATCGCGGCACGCAGCCGGGGATCGAGCTCGGGCGCGGACACGGGTGCGGGCGTTGCAGAGGACTCGGACGCGGGCACGGCGCTCTCCTTCGGGTGGGCCACCAGGCAAGTGTGCCGCGCGCGGCGTTCCGGATGCTGTGAACCGGGTCTGGAGCACAACGCGCCGGTCGTCGGGGGTCGCCCGTTTTGTTCGCCTGTCACAGATCGAGCCGGATGGCTCGATCTGTGACAGGCGAACGGGGGTGCGGAGGGCGGCCGGGGGAGGTGGGCGGGGGCAGTAGTCACGGCGGCGGTCGGTGGGCGCCGAGGGGGGCGCACCTAGACTTGGGCGCGACACCAGGGGAGGGGACCGTGGCCGACATCGAGGCACGACTGCGTAGCCTGCTCTCGCTCAATGCGGCGATCGTCGGCCACATCCATCTGCACTCCGTGCTGCGCGAGATCGTCGAATCGGCCGTCGATCTCGTCGGCGCGCGATACGGCGCGATCGGCGTGCTGGGCGCCGACGGCGCGATCGTCGATTTCGTGCACGTCGGGATCGATGAGAAGACCGCGGCGCGGATGGGGCATCCGCCGCGCGGGCGCGGCCTGCTGGGAGCCATCGTGTCCGAGAGCGTGCGGGTCGATCACGTCGCCGCCGATCCACGATTCACCGGGTTCCCCGCGCACCATCCCCACATGGACAGCTTCGTCGGGGTGCCGATCCGCGTCCGCGAGGAGATGTTCGGCAACCTCTACCTGGCCGAGCATCCGGACGGCCATTTCACCGAGGAAGACACGGAACTCCTGCGCTCGCTCGCCGTGACGGCGGGCATTGCGATCGAGAAGGCGCGGCTGTACGAGGCCGCCCGGCTTCGGGAGCGCTGGGCCGCGGCGACCGCCGAGGTGCGCGCGGCTTTCCTCGAGGTCGACGACGAGCGACCCTACCGACTGCTCGCAGAGCAGCTGCCGATGCTGACCGGTGCGGCGCTCGTGGCGATCATCACGTCCACCGAACGCGGCACCGTGCGGTTGCAGATCGTGCGCGGCGACGCCATGGCGCGCCAGCTGGAGAGCGTGGAGCTGCCCGGCCATGATCGGGTCGCCCGCGCCCTGCTCGCGACGGGAGCCACGGTGCTCCCCGAGGTGGCGCTGCCCACGTTCGAGGGCGAGACCGTGCGGTTCGGCGACGCGTTCGTGGTGAGCCTCGGCGGGCAGGACGGCGCGGATGTGGGAGTGCTGCTGGCCCGACACCTGCGCGAACGGCCGTTCAGCGACGACGACATCCGGCGCACGACCGCGCTGGCCTCCGTCGCGGATCTCGCCGGAGAACTCAGCCGCGCGCGTGCCGACCGTCACCGGCTCGCCCTGCTGGAGGATCGTGGCCGCATCGCCCGCGACCTGCACGACAACGTGATCCAGCGCCTGTTCGCCGCCGGGATGCAGCTGCAGGTCGTGTCCGCCGGTGTCGACGACCCGCGCTTGGGCGACCGCCTCTCGGCGCAGATCGACGCCCTCGACGAGGCGATCGCCGAGATCCGCACCGCGATCTTCGCCCTGCAGCACGACGATGTGGGCGGCGTCACGTTGCGCGATCGCATCGTCGACGTCGTCGGAGAGTATCGAGCCCTTCTGGCGGAGCCGCCGCGGCTCGTGTTCCGCGGTCCGGTCGACCATGACGTGCCCGCCGATCTCGCCCCGGAAGTCGCTGCCGTCGTGCGCGAGGCGCTCTCGAACGTCGTCCGGCACGCCCGCGCCTCGCACGCCGAGGTGCGGGTGGAGGTGCGCGGCGGCCGCATCGTCATCGAGGTCGGCGACGACGGCCGCGGGCTCGACCCGGCCCGCGAGCGGCGCAGCGGCCTCAGCAACCTGCAGGCGCGGGCAGAGGCCCGGGGCGGCACCTTCGCACTCGCGCCCCGCCCCGGCGGCGGTACCCTCGCCGCGTGGAGCGTGCCGTTGGCCGCTCCGGCCGCATCCGACGACGAGACTTCCCGGCAGGAGGCCGACCTATGATCCGCGTCTTCGTTCTCGATGACCACGAACTCGTGCGCCGCGGGGTCGTCGACCTCATCGACGCCGCCCCCGACATGGAGGTCGTCGGCGAGGCGTCGACCGCGGCACAGACGCTCCCGCGCGTGGATGCGGTGCGCCCGGACGTCGCGGTGCTCGACATGCGCCTGCCCGACGGCGACGGCATCGACGTCTGCCGCGACGTGCGCTCCGCGCATCCGGAGATCGCGTGCTTGATCCTCACCGCCTTCGACGACGACCGCGCGAGCGAAGCCGCGGTGCTTGCCGGCGCTGCGGGCTACGTGCTCAAAGACATCCGCGCGAACGGGCTGCTCGACAGCATCCGCCAGGTCGCCGCGGGCAAGACCCTCACCGGAACGCGCGCTGCCGAGCTCGTCCGCTCGCGCGCGGATGCGGTTGCCGCCCCAGAGGTCGACCTGACGCTGCGCGAGCGGCAGATCCTGGACCTGATTGCCGACGGGCTGACCAATCGCCAGATCGGCGAGAAGCTGAACCTGGTCGAGAAGACGGTCAAGAACTACGTGTCGGGGCTGTTGCGCAAGCTCGGCATGGAGCGGCGCACCCAGGCCGCCGTCTACCGCGCCGAGCAGCGTCGCTCCTGACTCTCGCCGCCCCCGCGCCTCCTCGCCCGCGCGGCGCCCCGGGCTCCCGGGCTCGCAGGCGTGACGTTTCGGGTTTCTCGAACGTGGGGTGTTCCTGCTCGAGGGACGCGTGTTGCGGTCCCCGGGCCGGACACGCGACGTTTCGGGTCCTCGAGCACGCAAAGGCCCCGGGTGGTCCGGGAGAGGACCGCGGGGTTGGGAGTGGAGAGGGCGGGGACGTGCAGACATGACGATGCGGCGCTCCCCGGGCGAGGAAGCGCCGCACCGTCACGCGGCCAGCAGGTCGGCTAGATGAGCCAGTGGTTCTTCTGCACGATGGGCAGCTTGCGCCACTGGGCGCCGAGGCCCCACGTTTCGCCGGCCGCAAGTGCGACGAAAACGATGAGCATGAGGGCGTAGATGATGTGGTAGTCGACGACCGGGTTGGTGGAACCGGTGCCCCAGATCATCGGGAACTCCGCCATCCACATGAAGAGCATGATCGCGCTGCCGGCGACGGCGGCGACCCGCATCCCGATGCCGAGCATGACGGCCAGTCCCACGCCGAGCATGCCGGCCATGAACAGGACGTCGGTCAGCGGCGTCGCGATCGCCTGGAAGATGCCCTTGAACGGGCCGCTCACGGCCTCGCTGTTGAGGAAGCCCTGAGCGGGTGTGCCGCCGTTGATCCAGGCCCGCTCGACCGGGGTGGAGAAGCCCAGGCCGAAGGTCTTGTCGAGGAAGGCCCACAGGAAGATGAAGCCGGTCGCGAAACGTGCGATGGCGACGGTGCGTCGAGCCGCGAGGCTCGTGACGACGCTCGCCTCTGCCGTGATCGGCTTGGCAGCGACCTGCGTCCGGACATTTGCGGTGATGGTGGCCATGAGAGGTGTGCTCCTTTCGATCCCTCGGAGCGGCGGTGTGGGGCCGGAACCTGGGGGCTGTGTTTGTTTGGTGGTTCCACCCTCCTCCGCTCGCACGGGTGCGAATAGGGACCTAGGTCCCACCGTCACTGCCGTCGCTCAGAGAAGTCCTGCGGTGGCCAGAGATGCCCGCAGAATCGGGGCGATGTGCTCCGCGAATGGCACGGTGAGGTGCGTCTGGTCGTACTTGACCGGCAGCGTCCCCGCGAACGCGGGGCACACGCCCTCCCAGCAGCTGAACGGCAGGGAGCTGATCGCGTGATCACCGGATGCGGCAGCCGCACGTTCCGCCAGCGCCTCCATCTGCTGCCAGGTCGGCGACACCGCGCTCGCGCAGTCGTAGGGCGAGGTCAGCGGCGAGTAGCAGCGAGCGAGATCGGCGCCCTCCGGCGGAGGCGCGAGATGGACGATCCGTCCCGGCGCGTCGTAGCCGGCGGCCTCCGCCTGCTGCGACGCGATGAGCGTGTCGGCGCTCAGGTCCTGCCCGTCCGGGGTATGGCCGAGCGTGTAGGCGTTGCTCATCACGACGACGTTCGGGGCGTCGGCGAGAACCATGGCGCGCACGTCGGCCTTGCGCTGCTCGCAGGCTGCCATGACGCCCGCGCCGTCGTTCTGCACGGCCACCTCGGTGAACCGGCAGCCGTAGAGCCCGACGGTCGTCACGCGGATGGCGCCGCCGCTGTCCTCCGCCATCTTCTTGAATGCGGGGGCGTACGCCATGGCGGTCGAGTCGCCGACGAGGTAGATGCGGGTGGCGGCCTGCTCGGACCCCCAGCTGCACCGGCCCGCATCCGGTGCCACGTCGGGCGCGAAGCAGTCCCGTGCCGGGTTGTCCGCCGAGCCGCGGGCGATCACGGTGTCCAGGGACGGCGACAGTGCAGGCCATGCCGTGGCGGATGCAGCGGCCGCCAGCTCGTTCTGCACGGCGGTGATCGGATCGTCGCCGCCATCCGCCTGCGTCTCGGCGGGCGGCGTGAGCGGTCCGATCACCGGTGCGCCGAAGATGCTCTGCGCCACGAGCACGGCGGCCAGGACGGCGATGCCGAGGCCCGATGAGGCGAGGGCGATCTGCGCTCCGAAGCGGGCCCGCCAGGCCTTCCAGGGAGACCGTTCGTCGTTCTCCTGTTCGTCGGGCGAGACGTCGACCGCGTCGATCGGCACGATTACGGGTTCGGGATCGGGATCGGCGAGTGCCGGCTCGAGAACAAGGTCGGCGGCGAGCGGGAGCGGCCGAGGCGAGCCGGGGTAGTACCGGGTGCCCGGCGTCCATCCCGCGGGGCGTGTGGCCACGACGCGCGGTCGCGGCGCGGCGGGTATGGCCGGAAGGGTGGCCGGCTGAGGGGTGATCGGCTCCGGCGTAGTGGGCTCGGCCGCATCCGCTCGCGGCGCGAGTGGTGCATACCGCAGCGGCTGCTCGACGATCAGGTAGGTCGCCAGCGACAGGACGGTGATCGCCCCCAGCGTGAGCCAGAGCGCGTCGTCGCGTCCGGCGAGCACGACCGAGGCGAGCACGATGACCGGAAAGTGCCACAGGTACAGCGAGTACGACATGTCGCCGACGAAGACGCTGACGGGATTCGTCAGCGGGAACAGGTGTCGGTGGCGCGGGTCACCGCCGACACCACCCGCCAGCACGAGGGCCGTGGCCGCGACGGGCAGCGCGGCCCAGGGGGCAGGAAAGCCGCCTGCGGCCGGATCGATCACCGCGAAGGCGGTGACGATGCCTGCGAGGCCGACCCAACCCATGACCCCGCCGACGGCCCTCGGGATGCGGGACAGGAGCGGTGCTGCGGCGGCCAGCACGGCTCCCGCTCCGAGCTCCCATGCGCGAGTGAGCGTGGAGAAGTAGGCGACGGTCGGCTCGGACGCCGTCTGGGATGCGGCCCACGCCGCCGAGGCGAGCACGATCACCGCCGCGATCGCCCCGACGGTGAGACGTCCGTGCCGTCCGCGCCACGCGGCGGTGGGCAGCACCAGGAGGCTCAGCGCGACGACCCCGGGCCACACGAGGTAGAACTGCTCCTCGACCGAGAGCGACCAGAAGTGCTGCAGCGCGGAGGCCGCATCCGTCGCGTGGAAGTAGTCGGTGCCGTCCGCCGCGAAGTGCCAGTTCGCCGCGAAGAGCATGGACCACACCGCGTCGTGAAGTGTGCGCTCAGCGACGACGGCGTTGAACACGACGAAGCCCGCGCCGACCGTCAGGGCGAGGACGACGGCGGCCGCCGGCAGCAATCGCCGCGCTCGCCGCCCGTAGAAGCGGGCGAGGCGCACGCGTCCCGTCGTCTCGACCTCGCGCAGCAGCAGGCCGGTGATCAGGAAGCCGGAGATGACGAAGAACACATCGACACCCACGAACCCGCCGCGGGGCCAGCCCGCGGCATGGGCGCCGACGACCGCGAGCACAGCGAGGGCGCGCAGGCCCTGGATGTCTCGGCGGGATGCGGGGGAAGGAGTGCGGTTCACGTGCTGATTCCGGCGGAAGCCGGAATCAGTGTACGGGGAGCGGTCCCACGCCCCGACGGGGCGCCATCCCGCTCAGATGATCGACAGCTCGCGTAGCTTCGTATCGACGTCCGCGTTGGACGGCTCGACGTGGTGGGTCGCGTCGGGATAGACCACCACGGGGATGTTGGTGCGGCCGGAGATCTCGCGGGCGACCTCCGCGGCGGCGGGGTCGGCCTCGAGGTCGACGTAGGTGTACTCCACGCCCAGCTCATCGAGCTGAGCCTTCGTGCGGCGGCAGTCGCGGCACCACTCGGCGCCGAACATCGTGATGCCGGATCCCGTTTCGCTCATGGATTCCAGCGTACGGGTAAACGGCCCGTGATCGGGTGGTTACGAGTTGGCTAGCGGATTCCTATGTGGATGCTCAACCCCAGGGAATTGACATCACGAGCGTGCCAGGATGAGCAATGTCGCCCGCACTCGGGCGTTCACAGCTTCCATCAGGCGGTGCACATGCAGGTCACGGTCATCGTCCCGACGTTCAACGAGGCGCCCAACGTGGCAGAACTCGTGCGTCGGGTCGCCGCAACCGCGAAGGGCTTCAGCGTCGACATCCTCTTCGTCGACGACAGCACGGACGAGACGCCCGACGTCATCCGACGCGTGGCGGCCACCGCCAGCATCCCCGTTCGACTCATCCATCGCGACGACCCGGCGGGCGGTCTGAGCGGAGCCGTCGTCGCGGGTCTGGATGCGGCGCCCAGCGACGTGTGCATCGTCATGGACGGCGACCTGCAGCATCCGCCGGAGGACATCGCGCGCCTGGTTGCGCGTTACCTCCACGGTGACGTGGACGTCGTGGTGGCCTCGCGCTACACCGCCGATGGCACCGCGGGTGGTCTCGCCGACCGTTCGCGTGTCATCGTCTCGCGCGGCTCGACCGCCGTGACGAAAGCCATGTTCCCGATCCGCCTGCGCGAGGTCACCGACCCGATGACGGGGTTCTTCCTCGTCGATCGTCGCGCCATCGATCTCGATCAGCTGCGCCCGCGCGGCTTCAAGATCCTCCTCGAGATCCTCGCGCGTCGTTCGCTGCGGGTCGCCGAGATCCCGTTCGCGTTCGCGGACCGGTTCGCGGGCGCCTCGAAGGCCTCGTTCTCGCAAGGCATCTCGTTCCTGGCGCAGCTGGCCATGCTCCGCTTCGGCAAGATGTCCGCCTTCGCGCTCATCGGCGCGCTGGGGGCGGTGGCCAATGTCGCGATCGTCTGGCTGCTCTCGCACGCCGGCATCACGGACCTCGCGGCGATGATCATCGCGGCGGAGACGACGATCATCGCCAACTTCCTGCTGCAGGAGCGGTTCGTCTTCCAGGACATGCGAGAGCAGGCGTCCGGCATCGGCAGCAGGTTCGCGAAGTCGTTCTCGTTCAACAACATCGAGCTGCTGATCCGCATCCCGATCACGACGCTGATGATCTCTACGTGGCACATCTCGGTGGTCATCGCCACCGCGGTCACCCTCGTGGCGGCCTTCGTGGTGCGCTTCCTGTTCCACTCGCTGGTGGTGTACGCACCCCGCAGCGCTTCGTCGCCGCGCCCGGCTCCCTCGCGCGCCCGGTACTTCGTCGAGGAGATCGACCGCCAGGCGATCTCGCCCGGGGAGGTCTGACCCGGCGGTCTCAGCCGATCAGGTTGATGAGCTCCTGCAGACCCATCCCGTAGTTGATGCGCACGGTGGGAAGCGCGAGCTTGTCGGTGCCGGCGTGCACGTAGCCGGGTTCGATGGTGCGAGCCATCTCGTAGCCGGCCTGACGCAGCCCCTCTTTGGCCGTGTCGTTGTAGTGACCGTAGGGGTAGGCCATGACCTCCTTCGCGCCGAGGATCTGGGCGGAGGTGTTCATGTCGGCGACGATCTGGTCGACCGAGTAGTTGACCATCCGGCCCTTGCCGTTGTCTCCCGCCGTGTGCATGTCGTGCGTGTGGGAGCGCTGGAGCACATGCAGTCCCGGTGACGGCGCCTGCCGCGCGGCGGTGATGACGAACGACGTCGTCAGCACGCCGTACTTCTCGACAACGGGGACGGCGAGCTCCAGCCAGGTCTGGTCGGCGTCGTCGTCGGTGACGATCACGGACTGGTGGGGAAGGAAGAGCCGGCCGTCGATGAAGGCGCTGAGCTCGTCCCAGGTCGGCAGGTAGAACTGCTTCTCGGCGATGTAGGCCATGTGGGCGTCGAAGTCGTTGATGTAGGCGTAGTTGCCCTTCAGCCAGCCGTCCTCGCCCTCGGGACGGGCCGTGAACTGGTGGTACATGAGGATCGGGACGCCGACGTCCTCGCTCGCCACCTCGTCGGGAGTCTTCCACGCACCGTAGAGCGTGATCTCATCGTCGGTGCAGGTGACGACGTCGGCGCCGTTCACGCGCGCCGCGATCGTGAAGGCCTGCGCGTCGGCGGGAGCGGCGTACCACCCGGCGAAGACGGCGCCCTCGCGGCGCGGAATCGGCAGGTAGGCGTACAGCTTGCCCTGCGACTGCAGCTGCGGCTGCTCGGTGATCGCGTCGCCGGCGAAGCTCACGGCGCACGCAGCCGGGTCGTCGCTGTCGGCGAGAAGCTGCTGGCTCGCGGTGAGGGGCGTGGGCGTCGGGGTGGGCGTCGGTGTCGGGGTGGACGGATCCGCCACCTGAGCCGCCGGCGTCGGCGCCGAGGTCACCGCGCGCACGACGGCCACGACACCGACGACGACCAGGACCAGGGCGAGGACGCCGACGGCCGCGGTGAGCGCTCTGCGTCGGCGCAGAACCGAGCGGCGTCCACGGTGTGCTCGTCTGGTCGTCTCCATGAATCCCCCGGTGCCGTGCGGTCGGCTCCCCCTGGCGGCGACGACCGCACCGATGCTATCGGGCCCCGCGCGCAAACGGATGCCGCGGCCCGCACATACGCCGTCCTAGACTGACCGGACGGTGCCAGAGCCCGCTCGCGCGCGCCGCATCCTCTCCCCGTCGAGAACGAAGACACGATGCTCCACTCCGCCGCCGGCCGCGCGTTCCGCGAGGCCAGGGACTTCCTGCTCGCCCACTCCCACGACATCGAGGCCGCTCGCGCGGGGTTCGTCTGGCCCGATGTGGGAGACCACTTCAACTGGGCCGTCGACTGGTTCGACGAGATCGCTCTCGGCAACGACCGCCTCGCGCTGCGGGTGCTCGAGGAAGACGGCAGCGAGGCGTCGCGCACGTACGACGAGATGCGCGTACGCTCCGACCGCGTCGCGAACTGGCTGCGTGAGCAGGGCGTGCGCCGCGGCGACGCCGTGATGCTGATGCTCGACAACCGGGTCGAGCTCTGGGAGGCGATGCTCGCCATCATGAAGCTGGGCGCCGTCATCCTGCCGACCTCGGTCGTGCTCGGCCCCGACGATCTCGCCGAGCGCATCGAGCGCGCGGGTGTCCGTGTCGTGATCGCGGATGCGGCGGATGCGGAGAAGTTCGACGCGCTCGACCCCGACCTCGTGCGGGTCGTCGTGGGCGGCGACCGAGCGGGCTGGGCCTCGTTCACGGATGCGGACGCCGCATCCGACGAGCGCCCCGGGGTCGTCGTGGACTCCACCGACACGGCGATCGTCTACTTCACCTCCGGGACGACCTCGCGCCCGAAGATGGTCGAGCACACCCACGTCTCGTACCCGGTGGGTCATCTCAGCACCATGTACTGGATCGGCGTGCGCCCCGGCGACGTGCACATGACCATCAGCGCGCCCGGTTGGGGCAAGCACGCCTGGAGCCTGTTCTTCTCGCCGTGGATCGCCGAGGCGACCGTCTTCGTCTACAACTACCGCCGCTTCGACGCGGTGGCGCTCGCCGGCGAGCTCGATCGCGCAGGCGTCAACACGTTCTGCGCACCGCCGACGGTGTGGCGCATGCTCATCCAGGCCGACCTCGAGCACAAGCCGCGGGCGCTCCGCGAGCTGCTGTCGGCCGGGGAACCGCTCAACCCCGAGGTGATCGCCACGATCGAGCGCTGGTGGGGTATCCAGATCCGCGACGGCTACGGCCAGACCGAGCTGACGGCCGTCATCGGCAACACCCCCGGTGTGGCGCTCAAGCCCGGATCCATGGGGCGCGCGCTTCCCGGCGTCGAGATCGTGTTGCTGGATCCGCTCACCGGCGAAGTGGCCGACGAGGGGGAGATCTGTCTGCCCACGGCTCCCGTGCGGCCGCTGAACCTCACGCCCGGCTACATCGGAGAGCCCGAGCGTACGGCCAAGGTGGAGCACGACGGGTACTACCACACGAGCGATGTCGCCGTCCGGGACGCCGAAGGATTCCTGACCTTCGTCGGGCGCACGGACGATGTGTTCAAGGCCAGCGACTTCAAGGTGTCGCCGTTCGAGGTCGAGTCGATCCTGCTCGAGCACGCGGCCGTCGCCGAAGCCGGCGTCGTCGGTGCCCCGGATGCGGTGCGGCTGAACGTCGTGAAGGCCTACGTCGCGCTCGCTGCGGGAGTGGAACCGGATGCGGCGACCGCCCGCAGCATCCTCGCGCACGCGCGCGAGCACATGCCCCCGTACATGCGGGTGCGGCGGGTGGAGTTCTTCGAGCTGCCCAAGACGATCTCCGGCAAGATCCGCCGTGTCGAGTTGCGTGAGCGCGAGGAGGCGGCCGGATCCGAGCGCATCGGCTCCGAGTTCCGCGAGAGCGACTTCCCCGACCTCAAGGGCTGACCTCAGACCGGTCCACGCAAGGCCGGGTGGACCGGAGCCGGTGCGCCCGGGCGTGGGTAGCGTGGCACCGTGAGCGAGATCGAGCACTGGACCGCCTTCTCCGACGACCCCACGGGCGGCAACCCGGCCGGGGTCGTGCGCTCCGCCCAGGGGTGGAGCGAGGAGCGGATGCAGCGCACCGCCGCCGACCTCGGCTACGCCGAGTCCGCGTTCGCGACGACGGATGAGGGCGGCGTCCGCCGCATCCGCTACTTCTCTCCGATCGCCGAGGTGCCCTTCTGCGGTCACGCGACGGTCGCAACGGCCGCGGCCCTCGCAGAGCGCGAGGGCGACGGTCGATTCGTCTTCGAGACCGCGGTGGGCGGCATCGAGATCACGACGCGATCGGACGACCGAGGGCGCATCGTGTCGTTCACGAGCGTCGAACCGGATGCCGCGGAGCTGACGCCGGAGACGCTGGACGAGCTCGTCGCGCTGCTGGGCATCGATCGCGACGCGCTGCATCCGTCGTATCCGCCCGCTCTCGCGTACGGCGGCAACTGGCATCCGCTTCTCGTGCTCGCCGAGCGCCCGGTGTTCGACGCATTCGCCTTCGACCCCGCCGCTGCGCGCCACCTGCTGGACGCGAACGGCTGGCCGGCCACGATCATCGTGCTGTGGCCCGAGAGCGACACGCAGTGGCACGCACGCAACATCTTCCCCGTCGGCACGGTCACCGAGGACCCGGCGACGGGCGCCGCAGCTGCGGCGACGGGCGGTTACCTGCGCAGCCTCGGCCTCGCTCCGCGGCACGTCCGAATCCACCAGGGTGCGCACGTCGGGCGGCCGAGCGTGCTCGATGTGGACGTGACCGAGACCGGCGGAATCGTGGTCTCCGGGAGGGCCGCGCGCATCCGCTAGAAATTCTTCCCATCCGTTTCACGGAGCACGCCGAACAGATGATGTACGCCGCAAGAGTGCGGCTGCCTCGCTCCCGGCACCGGGGCGTGTTCTGAACGAGTCGGCACACAGCGACTCTCTGATTCGGAGGACATCATGCGCACCAACAAGAAGCACCTGTTCGGCGGCCTCACCCTTCTCGCCGTCGCCGGGTTCGCACTCGCCGGCTGTGCGGGCGGATCTGCCGGCACGTCCGAGAGCACCATGGCGCCCGAGACCTCGACGGCGGCTCCGATGCCCAGCAAGACCATGGATGCCGCCTCCGACCTCGTCGGCGCCGGCTGCGCCGACTACGCCGCGATGGTTCCGAGCGGCGCGGGCTCGGTCGAGGGCATGTCGCTCGACCCGGTGGCGACGGCCGCATCCAACAACCCGCTGCTCACCACCCTCGTGGCGGCCGTCAGCGGCCAGCTGAACCCCGACGTGAACCTCGTCGACACGCTCAACGGCAGCGAGTTCACGGTCTTCGCTCCCGTCGACGAGGCCTTCGGCAAGATCGACGCTGCGACCATCGACTCGCTGAAGACCGACAGCGCGGCGCTGACCAAGATCCTCACCTACCACGTGGTCCCGGGCCAGATCGCGCCGAGCGACATCGACGGCACGCACACCACGGTCGAGGGTCAGGACGTGACGGTGACCGGCAGCGGTGACAACATCATGGTCAACGACGCCAAGGTCATCTGCGGTGGCGTGAAGACCAAGAACGCGACCGTGTACCTCATCGACTCGGTGCTGATGCCCCCCATGTGATCCCTGAACACTGACGACACTCCGGCGTGATCCGCCGGACCGGCGAGCGGAGACCGACCATGACACGACTGCGGATGCGCACGACGTGGGGTTGGGCTTCGCTCGCCGGAGTCGTTGCGGCGGCGGCCTTCCTCGCGGTGAGCGAGGCTGTCGCCGCCCTCGTCTCCCGGGGCACCAGCCCCCTGATCGCGGTCGGCTCGTTCGTCATCGACATCGTGCCGCGACCTCTCAAGGAATTCGCGATCTCGACGTTCGGGACCGCTGACAAGCCGGTGCTGCTCGCCTCACTCGGCGTGGCCGTCGTGATCGCCGCCGCCGTCATCGGGATCGTCGAGACGTTCCGGCCGCTCTGGGGCGTCGTGCTCTTCGCGCTCGCCGCCGCACTCGCGACCGCCGCCGTCGTCACACGCGCGGATGCGGGGGCCCTCGCCGGAGTGGCGTGCGTCGCCGGAGCCGCCGTCGGGATCGCGATGCTCGTGCTGCTCGCCCGCCGCCTGCGTCGCTGGAAGCTCGCCGAGGCTGCCCCCGCCCCCGCCCCCGCCCCCGCCCCCGCCCCCGCCCCCGCCCCCGCGGCCGCGCCCGCGGCCAGCAACTCGTCCGCCGCCGCGAGCTCTGTTCAAGAGAGCCCTGACGCGGCCTCCGGCGGCTCGGCACCGCGTCCCGCGTCCCCCGAACGGCGCCCGAAGTCCACGCCGTCAGAGGTGCAGATGGACCGCCGCGGGTTCTTCATCCTCACCGGCATCGTCGCCGCATCCGCCGTCGTGGTGGGCCTCGGCGCTCGGGCGCTGAACGCGACGACCGCATCCATCCGGCAGATCCGCGATGCGCTCCGGCTGCCGGCCCCGAAGACGACGGTTCCCATCCCGCAGGGCGCGGAGCTCGACGTCGACGGCATCTCCCCCCTCTTCACGCCAAACGCCGACTTCTACCGTGTCGACACCGCGCTGACGGTTCCCACGGTCGACCCGAACATGTGGCGCCTCGTCGTCGACGGGATGGTCGACAAGCGCGTCGAGTTGAGCTTCGACGACCTCCTCGCGCTCGGACTCGACGAGTACGTGATCACACTCACGTGCGTCTCGAACGAGGTCGGCGGCGACCTGGTCGGCAACGCGCGGTGGCTGGGCGTGCCGGTGCGTACCGTCCTGGCCGCGGCCGGCGTGCAAGCCGGTGCCGACATGGTGCTCTCGCGCAGCGTCGACGGTTTCACCGCATCCACTCCGCTCGAATCCCTCACGGACCCCGGAATCGACGCCATCCTCGCGGTCGCGATGAACGGCGAACCGCTGCCGTTGGAGCACGGCTTCCCGGTGCGGATGGTGGTTCCCGGGCTCTACGGCTACGTGTCGGCGACGAAGTGGGTCGAGGAGCTGAAGGTCACGACCTTCGCGGCCGACACCGCCTACTGGACGCCGCGCGGCTACAGCGAACGCGCACCCATCAAGTTCTCGTCGCGCGTCGACACCCCGAAGATCGGCAAGCCGGTCGCGGCGGGCAAAGTACCGATCGCCGGTATGGCGTGGGCGCAGGGCGTCGGCATCTCCGCCGTCGAGGTGAGCATCGACAACGGCGAGTGGCAGCGCGCCACGCTCTCGTCTCCCGTCAACAAGGACGCCTGGGTGCAGTGGGTGCTCGAGTGGGATGCGGCGCCCGGTTCTCATTACATCGCGGTGCGGGCGATCAACGCCGCGGGCGAGCTGCAGATCGAGCAGTCCGCGCCCATCGCTCCCGACGGCTCGTCCGGCTGGCAGCGCACGCTCGTGACGGTGAGCTGACGCGCGACCGCTTCATCCCGCGAGACTGCATTTCCGCCACGAGATCACGGGTATTACCCGTGATCTCATGCGGATAAAGCAGTCTCGCGGGCGTTGCGGGCGCGGCGCGACTCAGGCCAGCGAGTAGCCAGCTTCGTCGATCGCGGCGGCGATCGTCTGCGGGTCGACGGGGGATGCGGAGCGGAAGGTGACGCGTGAGGTGCCGCCGGCCTGCAGGTCGACCGACACATCGGTGACGCCGTCGATGGCGGTGAGTTCCTGGGTGACGGCCGACGCGCAGTGCGCGCATGTCATTCCGGTGACGAGGATCTCTTGGGAGCCTTCGGTTGCCGGCTCCGATGCGTGGCGGTCGCCGTGACCGCCGCAGGCGCAGGCCGCCTTGGGCTCGGTGCGGCCGAACTCGATGCGCTGGATCATGTGTGCTCCGTTCCGAGACCAGCATACCCCCAGGGGGTATGCGTCAGTGTGGATTGCGCCCACTCTACGACGATGTGGATAACCCTTCGGCCGCTGGGCGCCGTCTGTAAGCTCCCTCCGTGCCGACCTCCCGTCCGTTCACCCGACTCCTGACCGCCCTCGCGCTCGGATGCGGCGCTGCGCTGCTCGCATCCTGCGCCGCCGCCGCTCCGGCCCCTGCCGAGGGTGACCCCGATTCCAGCGCGGCGCCGGCGGGCGAGGAGCCCTCCTCGCCGCAGGCTGCCGGGGGAGGCGATTCGTTCACGGTCGAGGGCGTGCTGTCGCGCTACCCCTCGTGCGGGGCGATCGGCGCGGTGGTTTCCGCTCAGATCGCGGGGCTCGATGTTTCAGACGAGACCATCGAGGACGGCTCCGTGAGCTGCTATTGGGGGTCGCCCATCGGAGCGGAACCGGTGGTCTTCGGTGTGACCGTCGATCCGAACAACGGTGTCGGCGACGTGCCGGATACGGACACGATCGCGCTGTCCGGGCTGGAGTATGTTCCGGATGCGGGCCTTGAGGCGGCGGGCGGGATCGCGAGTCTCCTACGTGCCGTGGGCGATCGCGCCAGCCTGACGACCACGACGACCGTGCCCGGTGTCTACATCTCCTTCTCGCAGGTCAAGGTGGGAGCTGATCCGGACTTCGGCGGTACCGCGGCCGTGGCCGCCGCGAAGCAGCTGCTCGGCATCGACGGCTGATCTCGCGCCGACCCATGCCGCGTTGAGCGGTTCTACGCTCGAGAGATGACCTCTCGACAGCCCCCGTGGGTATGCCCCACCTGCGGCGACGCGCTGCGGTTCGAGATCCTCGACGATGCGGCCTTCCTCGTCGCGTGGTCGTGCCTGAACTGCGGCCTCGTCCGCGTCACCGAACCCGCCTGAGCCCTCCGGTCGTTGAGCGAGCGCAGCGAGACGAAACGCACCCCCTGCACATCAGGGACGCCAGCATCCGATCAACCCTCCATCCGTTCCGACACGGGCCGGCGGCGAAGCGCAGCGTCGCCCACCTCCGGTCCGCGGTAGACCATGTCCATCGCGCCGATGCTCTCGCCCGGCGGGACGATCGCGTCGATGCGGTCGAGCACCTCGTCCGACAGGGCGATCTCCGCGCCGGCGAGTGTGGATTCCAACTGCTCCATCGTGCGGGGTCCGATGATCGCCGACGTCACTCCCGGGTGGGCGAGGGGGAACGCCATCGCCAGGTGCGAGAGGGGGATGCCGACCTCATCCGCCAGGGCGACGAGTTGCTCGATCGTGGCGAGCCGGCGCTCGTCGCGGAAGTGCTGCATGCCGGTGCCGGCGCGGAAGTTGTCGTTGGTCCGCCCTGCTCGGTACTTGCCGGAGAGCGCGCCACCGGCGAGTGGGCTGTAGACGAGCGTGCCCATCCCGTAGCGCTGCGCGACCGGCAGGATCTCGCGCTCGATCTCCCTGTCGAGGATCGAGTAGTTCGGCTGCTCGGTGCGGAAGCGCTCGAAGCCGCGCCGCTCGGAGGCCCACTGCGCCTCGACGATCTCGGATCCGCGCATCGATGAGGATCCGATGGCGCGCACCTTGCCCTGGCGGACCAGATCGGTGAGAGCGGAGAGCGTCTCCTCGATGTCCGTATCGGGGTCGGGCCGGTGGAGCTGGTAGAGGTCGATGTAGTCGGTGCCGAGGTTGCGGAGCGAGCGCTCGACCGCATCCATGATCCAGCGGCGAGATGCGCCTCGGTGGTTGATGTCGTCGTCGACCGGACCGTAGAACTTGGTGGCGAGCACCACCTGGTCGCGGCGGCCGCGGAGCGCTTCGCCGACCACCTCTTCGGAGTCGCCGTAGCGGTCCGCCGTGTCCACGAAGTTGATCCCGGCATCGAGGGCGCGGCGGATGATCCGGACCCCCTCCTGCCGGTCCGGGTTGCCGTACGAGCCGAGCATCATGGCGCCGAGGGCGTAGGGGGTCACCTTGATGCCGGTGCGGCCGAGGGTGCGGTACTGCATGGGATCCTCCGCTAGTCTGTGGAATACGGAACACCGTTCCGCTCTCGCTCACAATACGGAACGATGTTCCGTTTGGCAAGGAGGTCTCGCCGACGTGTCCGTGGAATCGGCTGCAGCAGCGCCTCGTCGACCCCGTGCGGATGCGGCGCACAACGCCGCCGCGCTCCTCGCCGCGGCCCGGGTCGTCTTCGCCCGCGCGGGCGTCGATGCTCCCGCGCGTGAGATCGCCGCGGAGGCCGGCGTGGGTGTCGGGACGCTCTACCGTCACTTCCCGAACCGCGCGGAGCTCGTCGCCGCCGTGTTCACGACGGAGATCGACGCCACGGCCGCCGCTGCCGCGGAACTGCTCGACGAACTCCCCCCGGGCGAGGCCCTCGATCGGTGGGTCGAGCGGTTCACCCGGTTCGTGGCCACGAAGCAGGGCCTCTCAGCGGCGCTGATCTCCGGAGACCCCGCGTTCGAGTCTTTGCCGGCCCACCTCATCGCGAAGCTGGGTCCGGCCATCCGGATGCTCCTGGATGCGGCAGTGGATGCGGGTGAGGTGCGTTCAGGCGTCGACCCGATTCAGCTGCTGCAGGCCATCGGCGACCTCAGTCACCGTGCGCCGTCGGCGGACGGATCACCGAACGCGATGGTCCGCCTCCTGCTCGACGGGCTGCGGCTGCGCTAGTCGAGTCATCAGTGGCGCATCATTGTGCCGTCTGAGCAGAGAGCGTGCGCGCATGCGCGATAGCTTTCATGAGGACGGGGTGATTCTGACTGATGTCGAATCGCTCGCAGATTGTGCCCACGAGGGCCATGCCCTTATCGAGGTCCCCGACAGCGATCTGCAGGAGTCCGCGGGTGAGATCCGTCTGGACATCGTTGTGTGGTCCGAATCTTCGGAAGGTCATGGTGGCTCGGGCGTTCATGAGATCGAGCAGGTGTGCAACAGCGACCACGCGGGAGAAGTCTTGAGAAGCCGTCGACCAGACGTCTCGAGCCACTGCGTCGACGTGTCGCCCGGAGTCGGTAGCGACGATGGAGCACCACCGCGGGACACTGCCCGCGTCATCGATCGGGTCGATGGTGACATCGAAGTCGGCGCTCTTGGCGGTCCTCTTCCACGAGGGGCGGCCGCCGCGGACCTTCGGTACGAAGTCGACGCCGAACCCCCACCTCGCTGAGTACTGCGCCCCGTGATCGCCTGGAACTCGAGGATTCGCCTGATCTCGTTTCGTGGCTCGCTCACCCAGCGTCGGTCAGACGTACGCTCGAATCCGTCTGGCACGGCCCTGTGAAGGGCGTCGAGGGTGGGTTCGGGTAACCCGTACGCCAAGATGGTTCTCGTCACGGTCGCTCAACATACTGCGGTTCTCTGCCATCGCGCGCGGTTCTGAGGTTGAAACGCGTCGGAGATGCGTTGCTCGAGGATTGGGCCCGCCCTGATCGATCGACGGGAGGTCAGCCGCCTGCCGTCGGCATCAGCTTGAGGTAGTCCAGCATCATCTTGTAGCCGGACGATGCGCTGCTCTTGCCCGTCGTCGTCAGTCTCACCAGATAGCTTCCGGGCGCCGGGAACGCGTAGGAACCGAACGTGAGGTCCTTCTGAGCGGGCGTTGGAGTCCAGAAGAAGTCCTGCGGGCTGCCGACGTTCGTCCCGTTGACAGACAACTGGTAGATGCCCGTTCCGCCGACTTTGAAGGCACGGGCCACGACGTCGTACGTCCCTGCCTGCGGCACGTCGACGCTGTACTCGAGGTAGTTGCCGACCGCGGTGTTGTTCACGCCGACTCTCTTGCCGCCGCTCGCGTTCGTGTCGTCGGTGACGGTGACGGAGTTCGTGAGCGCATGGACCGGGAGCGTCTCGGCCTCGTAGACGCCCGGCACCGCGATCGGTGCGGGGTTGGGCTGCTGGGCTCCCCCGAGCGCGAGCTTGACGTTGATGTTCTTGCCACGCGCGCCGTTCATGTCGATCTTGAGCTCGACGGTCGGCGTGTACTGCAGCACCGTGACCTCGGGATCTTTCGAGATGACTCCGGTCGCCGGGCTGTCGAGGCTGAGATAGACGTATCCGACGTTCTTCTGCGTGGGATCGGCCACCGAGAGTTCGACGCTGTCTGCGGTCCGGTTCATCATGATCGAGGCCTTCTTGTCCGAGGTGACTCCGCCGGCCGACGTCGGCTCGTCCCTCCAGAAGTTGATCCCTGTGACGTTCAGCGCGTTCTCGCGCACAGCCTGAACGGATGCGGAGTTCGCGAGGATCGTGATTCCCGGATCGGCTGCATAGCTGTTCACCTGCGCGCTCGTCTTGTTCGGGAGCAGGACATAGGAGTACGCCGCGTTGGTCGGGTTGGTTCCCTGATCCAGCGCGAGGGACAGGTAGTTGCGGGTGATCGGCGTGCTATTCGCCCAGCCCGATGCCGAGTTGAGCTGCTTCCAATTGCCCGTTCGCTGCTCCCGCAGCCCGTTCACGGTCGCGCCGCCGGGGAAGTAGTAGCCCACATCCGAGCCGGCCACGCTCCCCGCGAGGTGCACGGTGTTCACGCCGGCCTCGGTCTTCGCCCAGCCGAGAGCGGATGGCTTGGCGGTGCCGTTGACGGTGAGCGTGTTGTCTCCCGCGGTGTTCAGCTTGCGGTTCTCGACGATCGTCTCGGTCGCGATCCCGTCGGTGCTGGTGATGCCGGCCCCCAGCGCGACGATCTCGTCGTCGAACATGAACCACGACTTCTTGCCCTCCAGCGTGCGTCCGATCGGGTGCAGGTCCATCCCCGTGACGCCGTATCGGTCGAGGATGCTCGCGCCGCCGACCCAGGACCTGTCGGTCCGGGTGTTCGCGGGCTGGGTCGTGTTCTTCAGAACCGTCGTTCCCGGGAGGCGGTAGCTGTCGACCGTCGGCCAGAAGTCGTCGTTGAACTGGCTGAGGTCCTGGTTATAGAGGTAGGTCATCCCGTCGCCGGTGTGCCATCCCTTGGCGTTCTCGGCATTGATCGCCTCGTAGGCGCCGATGCGGCTCGAGGCCATGCTGATGCCGAAGCCGTAGCCCGGTCGCAGGTGGACGGTGCGGTCCATGCCGGTGAACTGCCGATTCGTCACGAGCTCGTCGCGCTCGGGCACGGAGGTGTCGCCCAGGATGCTCTTCGCGGACACGATCAGATTGACCGACACGTTCGACAGGAATGTCTTGTCGGAGTCGGCCGACAGCCAGGACTTGATCATGCTCATGAACGCGGCTGCGTCTGAGGGCGCCGCGATGTCGGACAGCCGCACGATGGACGCCAACACCGACACCGCGGCATCGTCGTCCTGCGCGCCGAACCGGCTCATCTCGCGGCCGCGGACCATATCCATCAGATTGCCCTTGTAGATGAACGGCTCGTAGGCGTCGTAGATCCACTCGAACACGTTGGCTCTGCTCGGATCCGTCACCTCCCAGGTGGACCCGTCGAGCAGATACATGAGGTCTGCGATCCCGGCGAGAAGGGATGCGCCGTATCCACCGTTGTAGGCGTAGAAATTGTGCTGCACGAACGACCCGTCCGCGTAGAAGCCGTCGCCGGTCGTGACATAGGGGAAGAGTGCGCTCAGGCCGTCGCGACCGGCGGCGACGCGCGTGGCGTCCTGCGCGTTGATGCCCGAGATGGTGATGACCTGGCTCTCCCACAGCCGGTTGGCGCCGGTCATGGTGACGGTCGGCTGGTAGAACGTGATCGCGGCCATGTAGTTCGAGACCTGAGTGCTGGTGAGGTCGCTGTAGATCAGGGCGACGATGTCGTTCAGTGCCAACGGCGCTCCGATGTCCCAGTGCCACCAGTTCTGGTACCGGGCTTTGCCGTCGTAGTACGCGTTCGTGTCCATCCAGTCGAGTCCGTCGATGAGGTCGGCTTCGAGCTGCGTGTTCCCCTGCAGGGTGGAACCCTCGGTCGCGTAGGCGAGGGCCATGTCGCGCAGATGCTGATAGGTGCGGGTCAGGCTGGCCGAGTCGTTGCCCAAGGGCGAGTCGTCCCAGAGTCTGTTGCGGTCGGCATTCTTCTTCATCGAGGTCCAGGATTGCTGTCCCGCCGCCGTGATGGTCGCGATGCGGGCCGCGATGTCGGGGTCCGAGGCGTCGAAGGTCGAACCGCCGGTCAGCATCGCGGCGTACTTCTGACGCACGGTGTCGAACGCGGTCGCTGTCGTCGCACTGCTCGGCGCAGCGGGGTGGAGCACGAGGGCTCCCGTGATCATTGCGAGCGCGACGGTCCAGCCGGTCGCCCGCCGTATCGAAGTTCCGAACATCATCGTCCTCATTCGCTGGTGGTTCTGTGTGTGGGAAGGATGTGCCCGCGCCTATCGCGTGCAGCGCAGGGTCACGATCTCGAAGGGGCGCAGGGTCAGGACGATGTCCTCGCCCGGCGCGAACGCCCGGCCGCCGCTGAGTTCTCGCTCGAGCAGGTCCGCCTCGCTGACACGCGCATCGGGAACATCGATGCGCAGTGTCGTGGTGCGGCGGCCGCCGGACGCCTCGTACAGGCGGACGATCACGTCGTCGGAGCCGTCCTCGGCGAGCTTGACGGTCTCGACGCGGATGTCGGGCTCACTCGAGCGGACGAGCGGCGCGACCGCCCGTGCCCCGCGGACGTGGCGTAGGCCGCGGTCCAACCGGTGCCCCTCCGCGGCCGCCTCACGGATGCCCGCGCCCGGGCGGATGGCGAAGGCGACGTCGTGCTTCCCGCGATCGGCGTCGGGGTCGGGGAAGGAGGGCGCGCGCAGCACCGACAGCCCGACCGTCGTGGTCGTTCCGCCGTCGGGACGCGTGTCGCGCTCGACGGAGTGCCCGTAGGTGGAGTCGTTCGCGATCGCGACGCCGTAGCCGGGCTCGCCGACGTGGATCCAGCGCTGCGCCACGATCTCGAACCTCGCCGCATCCCACGAGGTGTTCGTATGGGTGGGGCGTTCGACGTGGCCGAACTGGATCTCGGCGCTCGACCGTTCGGCGTGCACATCGAGGGGCACGTACATCCGGAGCAGTCGGTGCCGCTCCTGCCAGTCGACGTGCAGCGTGATGTCGACGGCGCCGCTGCCCGGCCGCAGGCTCACGGTCTGCACGATGGTCGACGACCCGATGGACCGTGTCGCACTCACCTGCGCTACGCCGTCGGCCATCGTCGCGGCGACCTCGTCGGCGTTCCCGAGGTCGACGGCCCGCGCGCGGTAGTGGCGGTCTATGTCCCACGCGTCCCACTTGTCGGGCCGATCGGGATGGACCGACAGACGACCGGCGCGCTCGCCGGGGGCGATCGCGTCGCGCCCCGTGGCGTCGCGCAGCGATCGCAGCAGGCCGGCGCTGTCCACCTCGGCGCGGATGACGCCGTTGTCGAGCACCCATCCGCCGTCCTCTGCGGGCAGGAGGGTCGTCGGTGCCTCGTGCGCGACGGCGACCTCGATCGCGCCCGCAGGCACACCGTCGAGAACGAGCGTCGACGAGTTCGCGGTGAGCGCGAGATCTCCCTCACCGGTCAGGGCGAGGATGCTGGTGCGCACGAGCGCGTCCAACTCGCGTTGCAGCCGGGCATGGTCGGCCTCGGCCTCCCGGTGCACCCAAGCGATCGAGCTGCCGGGCAGGATGTCGTGGAACTGCAGCAGCAGAGTCCGCTCCCATGCCCGGCGCAGCATCTCGCGCGGATACGGGAGCCCGGTGCGTACGACGGCGGTCGCCGCCCACAGCTCCGCCTCGTGCAGCATCCGCTCCACCCGCCGGTTGCCCTGCTTGGTGCGCAACTGACTCGTCAGGGTGCCGCGGTGCAGTTCGAGATACATCTCGCCCGACCACACCGGCAGGTCTGTGTTCTCGACGGCGGCGCGCTCGTAGAACTCGCGCGGCGTGCCCAGGTCCACCCGGGGCGATCCCTCGAGGTTGGCCTGCCGATGCGCGGCGGCGATCATCTCGCGAGTGGGGCCGCCGCCCCCGTCGCCCCAGCCGAACGGCGCGAGCGATACCGTGCCCGTGCCGTGATCGAGGTAGGTGCGTTCGGCGTGAGTGAGCTCGGCGGGCGAGAGCTCGGCGTTGTACGTCTCGATGGGCGGGAAGTGCGTGAACACCCGGGTGCCGTCGATGCCCTCCCACCAGAAGGAATGGTGGGGCATCCGGTTCGTCTGGTTCCACGAGATCTTCTGGGTCATGAACCAGTCCGACCCCGAGAGCCGGACCAACTGCGGCAGCGCCGCGGAGTACCCGAAGGTGTCGGGCAGCCACACCTCGGTGGTCTCGACGCCGAACTTCTCGAGGAACCAGCGCTTGCCGACGATGAGCTGCCGCGCGGTGGCTTCCCCTCCCGGCAGGTTCGTGTCCGGCTCCACCCATTGACCACCGACGAGGACGAACCGCCCCTCGGCGACCTTCTGCCCGATCCGCGCGAAAAGGTCGGGGTAGCGCTCCTCGATCCACGCGAGTTGCTGGGCCGAAGAGCAGGCGAAACGCAGATCGGGGTGCCTCTCGAGCAGATCGAGGACGTTCGAGAAGGTCCGCGCGCACTTGCGGACGGTCTCGCGCGCGGGCCACAGCCAGGCGGAGTCGATATGCGCGTGCCCGACGGCGACGACGCGGTGCGCGCTCGCTGCGGCCGGGGACGACAGCACGGGGGCCAGCAGCGCGCGCGCTCGTTCGATGGATGCGGGGAGGTCGTCGGGATCGACCGCGTCCAGCATGAGATCCAGCGCGCGCCAGATCCGAGCGGCGCGTGGCGATGCAGGCGCGAGTTCGGTGGCGAGCCCGGCGAGGACCTCGACATCGTGCAGGAGTTCTTCAGCGCGCCCGTCGATCAGGGCCAGCTCGAGCCGTTCCAGCCGATACAACGGGGGTGCGCCTGCGTCGGGCGGAGCGCCGAGTGACGTCGTGCGCCAGTGTGATTCGGGAGGGATCGTGGGGTTCGCGGCCAGCTCGAGGTAGACATCGAGCGTCTCTCCCTCGACGGGGAGCCAGGCGTTCCGGGGCGAGATGCCCTTGACCACGGTGCCGTCGGGACGGAACGCGAGGCCCTCCGCTTGAAATCCGGGGGCCAGGCCGTTGAACCCGAGATCCGCCACCAGTTCCACACGCCGGTGCGCGTCCCGCGTCCAGTCGGCGGGCACAGCTCCGCGCACGTGCAGCCACAGCGTGCTCCACGGTCGGCCCCAGGCCTCGCCGATCGCGAACGGGGTGAACGCGTGACCCACCGCATCCGCGAACGGGACCGGCTCGCCCGGCACGGCCCAGGCCTCGATCTCGACGGCCGCGGTGCGCACGACCGCTGCCGTGCGCAGGGTCTCTTCGACGAATCGCGTCACGCGGTCCGGCACGGACGTGCCGCTCACTGCGCTGCTCCGCTCGCGCTGAAGCCGACGGCGAAGAGCGGGTCGAGGGTGTCGCTCGGCACGTCCTCGCGCGACGTGCGCACCGCATCCATCGAGCGGGGGATCTCGAAAGGCAACCGACCACGGGGTGGGATGCGGCCGGTCAGAGCCGCGATGAGCGCCTCGTCGCTGGATCCGTAGGTGCCCACGAGTACCCGGGCGAGCGGCAGGAGAGGGGTAAGGATGGCCGGGCGTTCGAGTCCCACGTCGACCACCAGTGTCGTGACGGACGCGATGTACCGCAGCCGCGCCAGCAAGCCGGGGCGGAAATCGAGCGAGCCCTGGTGGAAGAGGGACTCGAACAGCAGGTCGTCGCGCGGATCGAACGGCGCAGGCAGACGCACGATCGCGAGGTCTGCCTCTTCGGGGCGCCCCACGATCTCTCCCAGCTCGCGCCCGGCCTCGGGCGAGATGCCCTCGACGTACACGCGCCGCGTCCCGGGCGTCACGGGCAGGAGCCGTCCCGTCTCCGGATCACCGTCGCGGAGCACGGTGACGGATGAGGCCTGCGCCCGGAACCCTGCCTCACGATGCGCGTCCGATCCGACGATCCGCTCGGCCTCGTCCTCGTCGACGAAGGGATCGTCGAAGAGCCCCAGCCGGAATTTCAGTTCGAGTAGGCGCCGTGCCGAGACGTCCAACCGCGCCTCGGGCACATGACCGGAGTGCACCAGGTCGACGAGCAGCTCGACGCACTCCTCGCCGCCGAACTGGTCGCACCCGGCGTCGAGGACTTTGATGATCCGTTCCGCGGGCGAGAGGTGCTCGACGCCCCAGGCCTTCGCCGGAAGCACCTGGCCCTGGGCGACGTTGTCGTGGATCAGCTCCCAGTCTGTGACGACGACGCCGTCGAAGCCGAGCTTCTCGCGCAGCAGCCGAGTGACGATCGCCCGGTTGTAGCCGAAGCCCACCTCCTCGACGGCTTCGCCGTCGAGCTCGAGACCGATCGGCATGCCGTAATACGGCATCATGCCCGCGGTGCCTGACGTGATCGCCGCGCGGAACGGTGCGAGGTGTTCGTCGAACCTGCCCCCGGGGTAGACCTGCTCGCGGCCATAGGGGAAGTGCGCATCCTCACCGCCCTGCTGGGGTCCTGCGCCGGGGAAGTGCTTCGTGACGCACGCGACCGAATCGGGGCCGAGGTCCGCGCCCTGAAATCCCTCGAGGTAGGCCGTGAGCGCACGGATCGTGCGGTCTGGGTCCGCGCCGAACGTCTGGAACTGCCGACCCCATCGCGGTTCGCTCGCAAGGTCGACCTGAGGGTGCAGAGCCATACGGATCCCGACAGCGAGGTACTCGCGCCGGGCGATCTCGGCGTGCAACCTGATGTCGGCGTCGTCCAGGGCGGCGAGTCCCAACGGTTCCGGCCACTGCGAGAAGCCGCGCGCCGCGAACGAGGCGCCCGCGTTCTCGGTGAATGCGTGCCGCGGGTCGGTGCTGATCGTCACGGGGATGCCGTGCGGGGTCTGTGCGGCGAGCCGCTGCAGCGCGTTCGCCCAACGGGCCGCCTCGCGCGGGCTGCCGAGGCCGTGCACGTTGAAGTGGTTCATGTGCTTGTCGAGCACAACCGTGCTCGTGGGCGACTTGCTCAGCGCACCGGCGGTCTCGACGAGCGTGCCGTTCGGGCCGGACTCGATGACGGTGTGGAACATCAGCCCGGCCTTCTCGGCCACGCTCAGGCGCCCCAGGAGGTCGGTCGTGCGTTCATGCGGGGACAGGCGGCGGTCGCGATACGGGTCGACCATGCCTCAGCCCTTCAGCCCGGAGAAGCCGATGCCGCGCACGATGGAGCGCTGGAAGATGATGAAGATGAGGATCGGCGGGATGCTCGCGATGAGCAGGCCGGAGATCAGGTAGGCGGGGTCGGTGGCCTGCGCCAGCCGTGGCAGCGCCACCGCGAGCGGCTGCGTGGTCGGATCCGTCAGCACGATGAGTGGCCAGAGGAACTCTTTCCACGCCGTCATGATCGACAGCAGTGAGACGACGGCGAGGATCGGCCGCGACATCGGCAGCACGATGCGCCAGAAGATGGTGAACCAACCGGCACCGTCGAGCTGCGCCGCCTCGAACAGGTCGCGGGGGATGTCCTCGAAGAACTGCTTGACCAGCAGGATCGTGAACGCGTTGGCGCCCGCGGGGAGCCACACCGCCCAGGGGGTGTCGGTGAGGCCGATCCCGAGCAGGGGCAGATCGAGCACCGTCAGGTACAGCGCGATGAGCGTCACCGTGCCGGGGACGAAGAGGGTCAGGAGGACGGCGCCGAAGACGAACCGGCCGTACCAGGGGCGGATCACGGCGAGCGCAAACCCCGCGGTCGCCGAGACGACCAGTTGAACGACCCACGATCCGCCCACGAGCACGATCGTGTTGCCGAGGTAGTGCCCGATGTCGAGCAGGGTCCACGCCGTCGGGATGTTCTCCCACTTGGCAGGATCGGGTACGAGGCTGAGCGGGTTCTGGACGAGGTCCGTGGTGGTCGAGATCGCCGCGCGCAGCATCCAGACCAGGGGGATCGCGCCGAGCGCGACGAGCCCGATGAACAAGACGATGTGCATCGCCCGCCAACCGACCAGGATGCGCGGTCGGCGCCAGTCGAAGCCGGACAGGATGCCGCGCTCGCGCGGCGTGGCGGCGCGGCGCAGGCGCCGAAGCGGGGGAGTGGTGAGGGTCATCGGGTACTCCAGGAACGTGTGAGCCGCAGATAGATCGCGGACACGATGACGAGGACGATCGCGAGCAGGAGGCTCAGCGCGGTGGCGACGCCGTAGTTGCCGAACAAGAAGGCGTAGCGGTAGATCATGAGCAGCACGGTCACCGTGGCGGTCGCGGGACCGCCGTCGGTCATGACGTAGGGCTCGGTGAACACCTGGATCGCGCCGATGATCTGCAGGAGCAGAAGGACGAGGATCACCCCGCGCATCTGCGGCAGCGTGATGTGGATGATGCGCTGCCAGACGGATGCGCCGTCGAGTTCGGCGGCCTCGTACAGTTCGGTGCTCACGCCGGTCAAGGCGGCGAGGTAGATGAGGATGGCGGTTCCGGCGCCCGACCAGGTGGCGACGATCACGAGGCTCGGCATCGCCAGCTCGGGTGACTGCAGCCAGGGGAGCGGACCGAGGCCGACGAGGGCGAGCAGGCTGTTGACGACCCCGGTCTCACCGGGGCTGAAGAACACCTTCCACAGCAGAACCGAGACCACCGGGGGGATGACGACGGGAAGGTAGGCCAGGATGCGTGCCGGCGTGCCTCCGCGACGGAGCTCCGACATCAGGACGGCGCACAGCAGGGGTACCGGGAGGCCGATAGCGAGCGAGAGGACGGTGAACCACAGGGTGTTCAGCGCGGCGCGCGGAAGCAGCGGGTCGGCGAACAGGATCTCGAAGTTGCGCCATCCCACCCATTCGGCAGGGTCCACCAGGTTGGTCTGCTGGAACGCGAGCACGGCGCTCTGCGCGATCGGCCACCAGGCGAAGTAGCCGAAGACGATCAGAGTGGGAGCGAGGAAGGCCAGTGCCGCCCACGCGGCGCGGCGGCGAGCGCCGCCGCGCCGCGTGACTCGGGGACGATCGGCCGCCTGAGCGGCACGGTGAGGCGCCGTGCCGCTCAGGCGTTCGGGGGTCAGGGTCATGACGCGTACTGCGCCAGGATCTGGTTGACCCGTGCCTCGGCATCGTCGAGCAGGGCGTCGATGTCGGCGTTGGGATCGGTCAGGACCGCCTGGACAACCGGGTCGAGCGCCGCGTAGATCTCCTGCGAGGCCACCGCCGGCTCGGGCACGTACTCGAACGCGTCGAGCGAGGCCACGTACGGCGCGAAGTTCTCGACAGGGACATTGACGTACTCGGCGATCGCGTCGCGGTAGGCGTCGTACGCCTCCTGGGTGAAGATCGGCGCCACCGGCACGCCGACCGGCAGGCCGTCGGCCGCGGAGGCCTCAGCCGTCTCGGCGGCGACCTCGAGGTCGTAGTTCGGGCGCAGCGCGCGCCACTCGATCCACTTGACCGCGGCGCGCTTCTCGGCCTCGGTCGCGGTTCCGTTCACCATCAGCACCGTCGCGCCCGCCAGGGTGGCGTCCGCGCCGCCCTGGGGCATCGGGCCGGCACCGAAGGCTGCCGGGTCTCCGCCGGCCGCGATGTAGTTGGGGTAGACGTCCGGCGGAGCCGTCACCCACATGCCGACGTTGCCCGCGGTGAACTCGGCGACCAGGTCCTCCTGCTTGCCGAGGACGTTGTCTCCCAGTGAGTCGTCCTCCCATCGCATGGCCTTCCACAGCTCCATGACATCGCGCGAGGCGTCGTCGTTGAATGCCGCGACCCAGGTGTCGTCCGACTTCTGCTCGATCATCTGACCGCCGAACGTGTAGTCGTACCCCGTGAGGTGCCACCCGCCGCTGTTGTTGGTCGTGATCTCGCCGAAGCCCGTCTTGCCGGTGGCGTTGGAGATCTGCTTGGCGTACTCGCGCACCTCTTCCCAGGTCTCGGGCGGGCTGTCGGGGTCGAGACCCGCCTGCTCGAAGAGATCGCGGTTGTAGACCAGGCCGAACGCGTAGCTCTTCTCGGGGATCCCGTAGACCGCACCGTCGCGCTCCAGGAACTGCATCACCCGCGGGTTCAGGTCGTCGAAGCTCTCGAGCTCGGCGGCGACATCCGCGATGTCGGCGACCTGTCCGCGTTCGATCAGAGTGGGCGGCTCGGTGAGCGGCACACGCAGCAGGGTCGGTGCGCTGCCGCCGGCCAAGCGGGTGGTGAACGTCTTCGCGTCCCACGGCACATCCGACGCCTCGATCGTGATGTTCGGGTTGGCTTCCTCGAACGCGGCGACCTGCCGCTCGAACAGTTCGACGGCTGCGGTGTTGGTCGCCGCCGGCTTTCCCATGACGCTGATGGTGACCTGCTCGTCGCCGTCGCTCGGGCCTGCGGCGTCGTCTCCACCGGTGCTGCAGGCGGCGACGCCGGCGAGCACGGGGACCACGACGAGGGCCGCGAGGGTGCGTCGGGTGCGCTGATGCATGATTCCTCCGTTCGGTCGCGACCGCAGGTGCGGTCGCGTGGCTAACCGACGGGGGCGGTGACCGGGAGTCCCGGGCCCACTCCGTCGTGTGCTGCGCCCAGTATGGGGAAGCTTGACACAGAATGCAATAAGTTCGATCAAGATAGAAAACCGAGCTTTAAAACTTGTGAAAAGTGCGTCGAGTGTGGTTCTCTCGTCGACATGGCCGCATCTGTCAGCGACGACACCGACGAGCACGCCCCGTCGGCGCTGCTCCTCATGGGCGCACGGGCCTTCGCGGATCTCTTCGACGACGTCCGTCTTGAGCGACTGCGTCGGCTCGTCCGCCTGCCGTCGCCGATCCGCGTCGACACCCTCGCCACGGCCGAGGCGCGTGCACGCCTGGCCGAGACGGACTACCTTCTGACCGGCTGGGGCGGACCGGCCATCGGAGCCGACCTCCTTGCGACGGCGCCCCGGTTGCGCGGCCTGATCCACACCGGCGGCTCCGTCAAGCACCTCGTCTCGCCCGAGCTCTGGGATCGGGGGATAGTCGTCACCAGCGCGGCCGACGCCAACGCCATCCCCGTCGCCGAGTTCACGCTCGCGACGATCCTGCTGGAGGCCAAACGTGCTCCCGCCTACATCGAGGGCTACGCCCGCTCGCGCGATGTCGCGGGCGCGTGGCGCGATGCGATCCCTCCGGCGATCACCTTCGGCGGCACGGTGGGCATCGTCGGACTGTCGCGGGTCGGCAGGCGGGTGGCCGAGCTGCTGCGCCCGTTCGATCTCGACGTGCTTGCCGCGGACCCCCACGTCGACCGCGACTTCGCCGCATCCGTCGGGGCTCGCCTCACCGATCTCGACGAACTGATGGCCGCGAGCGATGTCGTGACGATCCACGCACCGGAGCTGCCCGAGACCCGACACCTGATCGATGCCCGACGGCTGCGGATGCTGCGCCCGGACGCCGTGCTCATCAACACCGCCCGGGGGTCTCTCGTCGACACCGACGCGCTCATCGCGCGGTGTCGCGAGGGCCTCCTGCGTGCCGTCCTGGACGTCACCGATCCGGAGCCGCTGCCCGCCGACTCTCCGCTGTTCGAGACGCCGGGGATCGTGCTGAGCCCGCACATCGCCGGCGCCATGCACGCCGAGACGCTGCGTCTGACGGACTCGGCCCTCGATGACCTCGAGGCCCTCGTCGGCGGCAGGGCGCCGTGGCACCGCGTCGATGCCGCCTCGTTGGGTGTCATCGCCTGAGCACCGCAGGCGCGGGGGCGCGCCGCCGAAGCGACCCGCCCCCGCGCGCGCGATCATCCGACCACGACCCCGGTCACCGCGGGTGAAGTGACCACGCTGGAGGTGGTGTCGGTCGTGCGCACCTCGTAGCTGTGCACGCCCTTGACCCACCGGCGCGTGACGGCGTAGACCACTCCGTCGGTCACATCGGTGTCGGCGGGATCCACCGCCGTCATCCGGTGGATGACGCCGTCCAGAACCAGTTCGACGGCGTGCGGCGGCGTGCCGTCCGCGTCCGTGTAGGTCGCCTGGACGGTGACATCCGTGCCGGTCGTGAGCGTCCCGGAGGTGTGGGAGATGCCCGACAGCGTGGGCGGCGTGCCGCTGGCCTGGTTCGTGAAGCTGACCTCGTCGACGAAGAGCTCGCCGTCGGTGTCCGCCGTCTGCTGCAGCCAGAACACGAGCTTCGCCTTGGTGCGGTCGAGACCGGGGAAAGCCGCCATGTCGAACGCGTATGTCGTCCACTGCGAAGAGACCGCGATGGGCGCGTTCCCCGTCACGCGGTGGTTCGAGTCCGGATCCGACACCTCGATGCGCAGGCGAAGGTTCGGTGAGGGGCTGCGCATCGTCACTGTGAGATAGCGGTAGCCACCCGCATCCACCGAGTGGTGCCAGGGCTGGAACTTCGCCTGCGACATCGCGGAGGCGGGGTTCTGGAACAGTTTCACCACCGTGCGGTCGTCGACCGTGGTGTTGGTGGCCGATCCGACGCCGGCATGGTTGTTGTACCAGTTGACCCAGGTGTAGCCCTGCATCCCGAACACGCCGTCGCGGCCGAAGCCGTCGTACAGCAGCGGGCTGTCGGGGCTCGGCAGCGGCGGCGCCACCGTGTAGTGGGTGGACGAGTAGGAGTGGGCCCCGCTCGCCTGCGTACCGCGGACATCCACGCGTGCGGTCGTGTACGGGGCGAGCGCGTCGACGTCGATCGTGCCGGTCGAGACGCCGCCGGCAGCCGACATCGGAGTCCAGTTCGGTCCGAGCGCGTGCTGGGTGAGCGAGCTCCCGCTCTGAGCGAAGACCGTGACATCACCGGTGACGTAGTCGCCGATCTGGGGAGAGGTGACGTTCAGCGCGGTGGGCGGCGTCCCGGTCGACCAGGCGGCGCCGCCGATCGCGGTCAGCCCGAACAGAGTCGAGAACAGTCCGGTCTGGATGCTGACGCTGTATTCGTTGTAGCGCCACTGCTGACCGCTGTCCTGCCACACGGGCCGGTCGGCGTACCACGGGCTCGCGCTGCGGACGTCGAGCGGGTCCTTCGCATTGGGTCCGCTCACCAGGGCGCCGGGGAGCACCACTCCGGTTCCGGTCTGGCTCTGCGCCTCTTCGTCGAGTCGGGTGTGGAGGAACTTCACCGAGTTCTCGCCCACGCCCGAGACCCAGCTCGTGCCCCAGGGGTTGTTGCCGAAGACCCAGTAGAGGCCGCGCTGGACCGCCTTCAGCGCACGCTGGTCGCCGAAGAGCTCGTAGTAGCGCAGGGCATCGGCGACGTACGAGATGTGAGGCTCATTCACGCCGAAGTTCTTGAACTGGTTCACCACGCCGTAGGGCGTGTCGTCCGTCGTCGACAGGAAGTAGTCCAGCTGCTTCTTGAGGTAGCGCTGGATGTTCGTCTTTCCGGTCGCCGTGGCGGCCGGGTAGAGCTCCGCCATCGACAGCGGCGCCATGTCCCAGTAGTTCGTGTTGGACAGCACCGAGTACTCGGTGGCGGCGATCGTGGCCTCCGCCGACGTGCGGTAGGCGGCGTCACCGGTCAGCAGGTGCAGCTGGACCTCGGCGAACAGGAGCGAGTTGGCGATGCCGCCTCGCGTCGTCGAGTACCCGCCGAGCGGGTCGGAGCGGTGCGCGTCGACGTACTGGTAGAACGCCACTGCCCCCGCCTCGGCCTCGTCCGCGAACGTCTGCCAGCCGGCGACTTCGGCGGTCGGGATGCGGCCGTCGGCGATCGCCTTCTCGATGGCCCGGGCTGTCGCGGCCAGTGAGCCCGCCGCCTTAGCCGAGCCGCCGACGCCGTAGCCCGAGATACGACGGTCGTCAGCCGTGCCGACGATGCCGTCCGTGTGGGAATCCGGGTGCTGGAAGCCTCCGCTGCCCTTCACATCCCAGAACGCCCCGTCGAAGGCGTCGAGCATCCGCAGCAGGTATTCGCTGCCGAAGCGCGCCTCGTCGACGAGATCGGGGACGCCGTTGTCGTCGTTGTCGAACGCGACCTCGGGGGTGTCGCCGTAACGGAGGTAGGTGATGGCGATGTTGCCCCCGACCCACTGGTTGCCGCCGTAGGTTCCGTAGTCGCCGGCGTCGTACCAGCCGCCGGTCAGGTCGTAGTGGACGGTGCCGTCCTCCGACGCCGCGTCATCGAGGTGTCCCGGTCCATGGAAGATCTTGTCCGACGGCGCGATGCTGCTGTAGCCCGCGGGATAGGCGTCGCTCGTCGCGACCCCGGAACGCTGCAGACGGTAGAAGGCGGTCATCTCGTCGAGGTAGCCCGACCACACGTTCTGGGCGATGGAGAATCGGGGCGACAGCACGCCGCCGACCTCCAGCGCATAGTCGTCGCCGACCGTAGCGAGAGTGCTGAAGTCGATGGCGTACACGCGGTCGCCCCACACGGTGCCGCGGTCGAGGAGCGTGCAGGTGGGGACAACCACGCTCTGTCCCTGCAGGATGCGGCAGGTCGTCGAAGCGGGCAGAGCCGCGTCCGCGATCACCGACGCGGTCTTGAAGCCTGTGGCGCTGTAGCCCGCCTGGCTCACTGCGACGCGTTCGACGGTGGCGGCGTGCGTGGGTGGGGCGGCGATCACCGCCCCACCCACCGCGACGGCCGTCGCGGCGGCGGCCGCCTTCCAGATAGACATCGCTCGTCTTCGAGTCATGGCTCCTCCTCCGGAGTTCGTTGCAGCGCCATCGCTGCAACGCGAGCCAGTATCGACGTGAGGTGAAACAAATGGCAAGATTCGTAACGATATTTAAATAGATCGATCATCCTGGTGTCGTCGTGATCCGACGCGTGCGTCGTCGTTAGGCTGAATGCTGTAATCCGCTCCGAAGGGGGACCGCGATGCTCGCTGCCGAACGCCGCGCGCGTATTCTGAGTCGCGCTCAGCAGGACGGGGCCGTGAGTATCACCGCCCTCGTGGACGACCTGGGTGTCTCCCACGTCACGGTGCGCCGCGATCTCGATTCGCTCGTCGCCGAGCAGATGCTGGAGAAAGTCCGCGGGGGAGCGGTGCTGCGTGCCGACCGCCCGCTCCCCGCATCCGTCACCGTCCCGCACTTCACCGGGACCATCGGTGTCGTCATGCCCACCTCGTACTACTACCGCTACGTCGTCGAGGGCATCGACGACGTCTTGGCCTCCGGGGGCGAGATGAAGCTCGTCATCTCGGAGTACGACCTCGACGAGGAGTATCGCCTTGTCGATGAACTCGTCGCGAGCGGAATCGACGGGCTGCTGTGGGTGCCGACGGTCTCCGAGCGTGTCGCCCCGCCCGGCTTCCTCGACATGCTCGAACGGTTGAGCGTGCCGGTGGTGTTCGTCGAGCGCGAGACCCCCGGCGGCGGTCTGGGCTCGGTGACGTCGGTGCGCTCGGCGCACGAGCGGGGCGTCTTCGCCGCGCTGCAGCATCTGGCCGGACTCGGACACCGGCGGCTCTTGATGGTCAGCCGCGGTAGTTCGCAGAGCTCCGAGTTCGTGCGGCGTGGGTGGCGCGATGCGCTCGATCGGCTCGACCTGGATCCCGAGAGCGTGATCCTCGGGCCGGACGAACTCGGGTCGGGGCCTCGATGGGAGCGCGGGGGAAGCGACGTCGTGATGGACGCCGTCGAACGCACCGGTGCGACGGCATTGTTCTGTCATGGTGACGAGAACTCGCTGTTCGGCCTGCTGCAGAACGCCCGCTCGCGGGGGATCGCGGTGCCGGAGCAGCTGTCGATCGTCGCCTACGACGACGACGTCTCGGCCCACGCCGACCCGCCGATCTCGGCGGTCGCACCCGACCGCCGCCGCGTGGGCGCCCTTGCCACGCGGACGCTGATCGACCTGATCCGCGAGCCGAGTGCCGAACCGCCCCTTCATCTCCACGTCGAGCCCCGCCTGGTGCTTCGGGCCTCGACCGCAGCACCCGCATGACCCGGGCCGTCGTGTTCTCGGGCGGGGGCGACTTCGTCGACCCCTGGCATCCGTTCGCCGAGACGAGTGCCGTCATTGCCGACATCCTTCGGGGGCACGGGCTCGAGGTCGACGTCGTCGACGAGCTCGACGCGCTCGAGCGCTCGCTGGGCGGCTCGGATGTCCTCATCGTCAATGCCGGAGGCGGTGGGCAGCCGCATCCGCTCGACCCGCGTGCCGGCGCGCTGATCGGCGGGTTCGAGGGTGGTCTGCTGGTGCTGCATGTCGCCGCGACGATGTTCCCCGCCGACCCGGAGTGGGAGGACCGGCTCGGCGGCCGCTGGGTGCGGGGCACGACGATGCACCCGGAACGCGGCCCGCTGGTGCTGCGAGCGGCGTGCGACACCGCGCTCACCGATGGGATCGACGAGATCGAAACCGTCGACGAGGCATATTCGTGGCTCCGCGTCGCGGATGACACCCGCATTCTCTACACGCAGGATCACGGAGGAGAGTCGCACGCCGTGGTCTGGACCGTCGAGCACGACGGCCGGCGCACCGCCTACGACGCGCTCGGACACGATGTCGAGGCCTACGCTGCACCCGCCGTGCGTGACCTTCTCGTGCGCCTCACGCGGTGGGCCGCCAGACGGTGAGGCGGGCGCACGCCCCCTGAGGAGCGCGCGCCCGTTCGTCAGCATGAACGTGCGGGGTGGCTCACCGGCCACGTCTGCTCGTGCGCAACGCCCTCGGCCCGTGCGAAGGCCTTCACGGATGCTGTGCCTGCGTCGAGCGTCGCTCCGGGTGCGGTGAAGGTCACCGTCCTGTTCGCGCCCGCGGCGACGCCGATCAGCTTGCGCTCGCCCACTGCCGTCGTGATGCGGACGTCGTTCGCGGCGGTCGAATCGTTGCGTACGGTGACTGACAGCGTCGCGGCCCCGGCGCTGCACGCCGTGGTGGCGGACGCGGTCACGGCGAGGGTGAAGGGCGGTGGAGTCGTCGTGCCGGTGGTCGCCGTCGCGTACATGACGGTGGCTCCGAGACGACCACCGCCCTCGTAGAACAGGTAAGTTGTGTCGCCCTCGGAGACGATCTCGGGTGCCGCCACGCGACCCGTGTCGGGCGCGACGCCGCTGGAGGTGTGGAGGATGACGGGAGCTCCCACGGTGGTGAGGGTCTGATCGACCGCCCGAGCCATGATTCGGCCTTCGGAGTTGTGGTAGATCACGTACCACTGCTCGTCCCACTGCCAGAGGTTGGCGGCCGACACGTTGCCGCCGTCTCCGTTGGAGGGCGTGACGATCGGGTTCGGACGCACGGTCCACGCGCGGCCGTCGACCGACTCGGCCAGACGGATGCGGCGCGCACCCGCCGTGGTGTTCTCCATGAAGAACATGCCGTACTCGAACGCCGATGTCGGGTCGGGGTGGGTGAAGACGCGGCCGTACGACGCCTCGCGCGAGGCGTCGCCGAGCATGGCTGTGTTCACCGCGATGCCGCCGTAAGCAAAGGTGACCCCGTCGGTCGTGGTCGCGAATCGGGTCGTGTCATTGCGGCCGTGGAAGTACAGGAACATCTGCTGCTCCTGGTCGTTCCAGATCACATCGGGGCTCGACACGTGGTTCGCGGTGTAGTGCGGCGACCAGACGGCCTCGATGATCGGGTTCGCCGCATACTCCGTCCAGGGCCCGTCCAGGGAGTCCGCGTACATGAGCGCGATGCCGCCCGGGTCGTTGTGCGGGGCGTAGTACAGGTACCACTCGCCGAGCGGGTCGGTGAGGTGCTCGCCCGCATGGAACACGCTGGGAAAGATGAACTCGTTCGTGGGGTTGAACTGGAGCTCCTCGGCGACGGTCAGCTCTGCGGCGTAGGTGAAGTCGGGGAGGGGCTCGGACGCAACGGCGCCGGCGGGCAGCGCGAGTGTCGGAGCGAGGAGCGCGGCGGCGAGCAGGAGCCCACGCACGCGGAGCGGAACAGCGGACTGTTTCTTCACGTCATCGTGCCTTTCCAGAAGTGGGCGCGGAGCGACTGTGATCCGCGCGGCGTGATGATAATGCGCATTATCATCACGCCGATGTCAGCCTACGCCGGAAAGCACGCCACCCGCCAGTGCGAAGGGCGACGAGGAAACTCGTCCTTGCGCGATCCGATCATGCGCATTAGCGTGAGGTTCGCATCGTGATGATGCGCATTATCAGCCCCACTCGACGGAGAGCACATGTCCCGTAGCGACACCGGCCGGATCACCCAGCAGCGCATCGCGCAGCTGGCAGGAGTCAGCCAGTCCACTGTCTCGTTCGTCCTCAACGGACGCACGGACGGCAGCGTCCGGATCCCGCAGGACACGCGCGACCGGATCCTCAAGGTGATCGAGGAGACCGGCTATGTCGCCGATCCCTCGGCTCGCCGTCTGGCCGGAGCGGACAACCACATCCTCGGTGTCTTCACCTACGAGCCCGCCTTCCCGTCCGAGAGCCTCGACTTCTACACGCCGCTTCTCGCCGGCATCGAAGCGGGCGCCGAGACGGTCGGATCCGACCTTCTCCTGTTCACGAGCGCTCCTGTGGCCGACGGTCGTCGCGAGCTGTTCCACGAGCGCAATCGGCTGCGGCTGGCGGACGGCGTCCTCCTCCTCGGCGTCGAGATGAACCCCGACGAGCTGGCTCGTCTCGTCGCCGACGGCTTCCGTGTCGTCGCCGTCGGTCGGCGCGACACCCCGGGGATCCCCTATGTCGGCATCGACTACGCGTCAGCGGCTGCGGAGCTCGTGCGACGAGCGGGCGGGTGGGGGCACCGAGACGCGATCTTCCTGCACCGCTCGAGCCTCGGTGAGTCGGTGCTCGATCGTCGGCGCGGGGTCGTCGAAGGTGCGCGCGCGGCAGGCCTGGCCCTGACCGACCGCACCACCGACGGCACCGACGTCGACGCCGACTGGAGCGCTGTCCGCGCGAGCGGGGCGACTCTGCTCGTCGTCGAGGAGCCGGGCCTGGCGGCCGCACTCCTCGAGCGCGCCGTCCGCGACGGCGTCTCGGTGCCGACGGACCTGAGTGTGGTCGCACTCGGATCGACATCGCGGCCCGGCACCGACGCCGCCGAGCTGACGCGGCTGCAGCCTCCCCGCGCCGAACTGGGCGAGCGCGCGGTCGAGCTTCTCGCGCGCATCCTCGCCGAGGGCGACGCGGTGCCCGCGGGCGAGCGTCGCGTGCTCCTGCCCTGCCCGATCCTCGACGGGGAGACCCTCGGCGCTGCGGCGGTGGCGCGATGACCGGCCTACGCACCGATGTCCTCGTCGTCGGCGGAGGGTTGGGCGGCGTCGCGGCCGCGCTCGCGGCCCTCGAAGCCGGCCGCTCCGTGGTTCTCACCGAGCAGTACGCGTGGCTCGGTGGGCAGCTCACGAGTCAGGCGGTGCCGCTCGACGAGCACAGCTGGATCGAGCAGTTCGGTGCCACCGCACGATACCGGCGCCTGCGCGAGGGTATCCGCGACCACTACCGGCGGTGGTACCCGCTCACGCCCGCGGCGCGCGCCGATCGCACCCTCAACCCGGGGAACGGCCTCGTGAGCCGGATGTGCGCCGAGCCCCGGGCCGGTGTCGCCGTGATCGACGGGATGCTGGCGCCCTACCTCTCGTCCGGTCGACTCACGATCTTGCTGCCTGCGCGCGCGCAGGCTGTCGACACAGCGGGCGACCGCATCCGATCCGTCACTCTGCGGCGACTCGACGACGGCTCGCTGATCGAGGTCGAGGCGGCGTACGTGGTGGATGCGACGGAGCTCGGCGATCTGCTCCCTCTCGCAGGGGCAGAGTACGTGACCGGGTTCGAGAGCCGCGCCGACACCGGCGAGCCGAGCGCGCCCGACGTCGCGCAGCCCGAGAACCAGCAGGCCTTCAGCTGGTGCTTCGTCGTGGACCATGTCGACGGGGACCACACGATCGATCGGCCGACGCAGTACGACACATGGCGCTCCGCGCAGCCGGACTACTGGGGCGCGCCCATGATCTCGCTCACCGGGCCCGATCCCCGGAGCCTCGAGATCCTCACCCGCACCTTCACGCCCCACGCGGCGCCGGCCGAGGCGGTCGCCGACCAGGGCAAGGACCCCGGTGACCGCGAGCTGTGGACCTTCCGCCGCATCCTGGCGCGCGACAACCTGCTGCCCGGCGCCCTCGACAGCGACCTGGTGCTGGTGAACTGGCCGATGATCGACTACCTGGGCGGTTCGATCATCGACGTGTCACCCGAAGAGGCCGCTCGACACGAGGCGGCCGCGCGGCAGCAATCGTTGTCGATGCTGTACTGGCTGCAGACGGAGGCGCCTCGCCCCGACGGCGGCACGGGCTTCTCCGGGCTGCGTCTCCGCGGCGACATCACCGAAGGTGTGGAGGGCCTCGCGATGGCGCCCTACATCCGGGAGTCGCGCCGCATCCGCGCGGTCTCGCGCGTGACCGAAAACGACCTGTCGATCGAGGTACGCGGCGATGCCAAGCCCGCCACCGTGCCCGACAGCGTCGGCATCGGGATGTACCGCATCGACCTGCACCCGTCGACCGGAGGCGACAACTATCTCGACATCGCCAGCGTCCCCTTCGAGATCCCGCTCGGAATACTGATCCCGCGGCGGCTCGAGAATCTGCTGCCCGGTGGCAAGAACGCCGGAACGACCCACATCACCAACGGCGCGTTCCGACTCCACCCGGTGGAGTGGAACATCGGCGAGGCGGCGGGTGCGCTCGCGGCCTTCTGCATCGACCACGGCGAGCGCCCACGCGCCGTCCACGGATCCCCCGCCCTTCTGCATGAGTTCCAGAACACCCTCACCCGACAGGGCGTCGAGCTGCACTGGCCCGACGTCCGCGGCTACTAGGAGAGACAGCAATGAGATCAGCAAAGACGCTGGCTGCCGCCGCGATCGCCGCGGCAGCGACCCTCGGCCTCGCGGCGTGCGCGGGCGGTCCGACGACACCGGCCGAGCCCACCGAGGACATCGAACTGCGCATGACGGTGTGGACCTCCAACGAAGACCATCTGGCGCTGTTCGACTCCATCGCCGACGCGTACATCGCAGACCATCCCGAGATCGCATCGATCACGTTCGAGCCCCTGCCATTCGACGACTACACCTCGACGGTGACCACGCAGATCGCCGGAGGCAACGCCCCCGACCTCGCGTGGGTGCTCGAGAACGCCGCGCCGGACTTCGTCTCGAGCGGCGCGCTCCTGCCGCTGAACGACGTGCTCGAGAGCACCGACGGCTACCAGTTCGACGACCTCGCGCCGAACGCGCTGGAGCTGTGGGAGAGCGGCGACGACCTCTTGGCCTATCCCTTCAGCACCTCGCCGTTCGTCGTGTTCGCGAACGACGACCTTCTCGCGCAGGCGGGTCAGCCGACTTCGGCCCAGCTACTCGCCAACGGATCCTGGGACTGGGAGACGGTGAGCGAGATTGGCTCGGCGGTCAATGCGGCGACCGGTCGTGCCGGTTTCGTCGTGCGCGACTTCGACTACCTCAACTGGGATTACCTCTCCACCGTCTGGAACGGATGGGGAGCCGCCCCGTGGAGCGAGGACGGCTCCGAGTGCACGTTCGCCAGCGACGAGATGGTGGGGGCCTTCGAGTTCCTTCACGCCGCAGCGTTCGACAACTCCTCGATGCCAGGGCCGGGCACGTCGGCCGACTTCTTCGCGGGAGAGTCCGCTTTCACGGTGACCCAGATCTCTCGCGCCAACCTGTTGGCCGAGGGTGGGTTCGCCTGGAACCTGCTCCCGCTGCCCGAGGGTCCGGTGGGGGAGTACGCCGTGACCGGCCAGGCCGGGTTGGGCGTGCTCGCGCAGGGCAAGAACACCGCGGCCGCCGCGGCGTTCCTCGCGTTCTTCACGAACCCCGAGAACGCCGCGCAGCTCGCGCAGTACTTTCCGCCGCCGCGCACCTCGCTGCTGAACGTCGACACACTGTCGGCGGCGAACCCGCTACTCACGGCGGAGCAGATCGAGTCCGTCGTGGTGCCGGCGGTCGAGGACGGCGTCGTCCGCCCGAGCCACACTGACTCAGCCGAGATCGGTCAGCAGGTCCGGGCGGCGCTGGACGGCCTCTGGGTCGCGGATGCGGACATCCCCGGAACGCTGCAGAAGACCTGCGACGCGATCGAACCTCTGCTCTGAGACGATGACGACCTCCGTATCGCCTGTGCTCCCGGGTCGCGACGCCTCGCGGCCCGGGAGCCCCCCGCGCCGTCGCCCGTGGCTGACGTATCAGCGCAAGGACGCCCTCGCCGGATACGTCTTCATCGCCCCGCAGCTGATCGGCATCGTGCTGTTCGTTCTCGTGCCGCTCGTGTTGATCTTCTACTACTCGGTGCACGAGTGGAACGTGCTGGCCGGAACCTTCACCTTCGTCGGACTCGAGAACGTCGAGGCGCTCTTCTCCGACCCGCAGATGGGCGAGGTGCTCACGGCGACCGGGATCTTCTCGGTCGGCCTGGTGGTGTTCAACCTGTCGCTGGCGCTGCTGCTCGCGGTGCTGTTGAACCGGCGGTGGCGTGGGGTGACCGCATTCCGCACGATCTTCTTCTCTCCCGTCGTCGTCTCGCTGGTCGCCTGGACGATCGTGTGGGGCTTCCTCCTGCAGGACAACGGCGGCATCAACGGGCTGCTCGCCCTCGTCGGCGTCGACGGGCCCAACTGGCTCCGAGAGGGGCCGACCGCCTTGCTCAGTGTCATCGTCGTGCAGGTCTTCAAGAACGTCGGGCTCAACATGGTCCTGTTCCTCGCGGCGCTCCAGGGCGTGCCGCGCGAGCTGCAGGAGGCCGCGAAGGTCGACGGAGCGAATGAGCGGCAGATCTTCGGCCGCATCATCGTCCCGCTCATCTCGCCGACCATCCTCCTGACGCTGATCATCACGATCGTCGGGTCGCTGCAGGTGTACGCGCAGATCGCCGTCCTCACGCAGGGCGGCCCGGGGATCTCGACCACGGTCCTCGTGTACTACCTGGTGCAGCAGGCGTTCGACTTCCACCACTTCGGCTACGGCTCGACGCTGGCGATCCTGCTGTTCATCATCGTCCTCGTGCTCACGATCGCGCAGTGGCAGCTCCGCAAGAGATGGGTCTTCTATGAGAACTGACGCCGTGCTCGACGCCGAGCCCGCGGGCTCGCTTGTACCGAATCTGGATGCGGCGGGTCGACGGCCGGACAAGCCTCCGCGCCGATCCTCGTCCGCCGGGCGCAAGGTCGTCTTCTACGGCGTGCTGAGCGTTCTGGCCATCCCCTTCGTCTTCCCGACGTGGTGGATGATCACATCGTCGCTCAAACCGGTGAACGAGATCTTCGCGTTCCCTCCCAGTCTGTGGCCGGCCGATCCGACGCTGCAGGCCTATGCGGACGCCTTCACCATCCAGCCGTTCGCGCAGCAGTACTTCAACAGCCTCTACATCGCGGTCGTCGTGACGGTGGGAACCATGCTGATCGCCGCGATGGCGGGGTACGCGTTCGCCCGCATCCGCTTTCCCGGCCAGAACGTCCTGTTCCTGGTCGTCCTCGTCGGCCTGCTCATCCCGAGCGAGGTCACGATCGTCCCGTTGTTCCAGATGTTCAACGCTCTGGGGCTGGTGAACACGCACTGGCCGCTCCTACTCGTGACGACGTTCGGAGCGCCCAGCGTGCTGGCGACGTTCATCATGAGGCAGTTCTTCCTGACCCTTCCGGTCGAGCTGGAAGAGGCGGCGCGTCTGGACGGGCTCGGCCGGTGGGCGATCTGGTGGCGGATCGCGGTGCCACTGTCGCGCACGGCGCTCGCCGCAGTGGCGATCTTCACTTTCCTGCACGTCTGGAACCTGTACCTCGAACCGACCGTCTACCTGCTGTCGCCCGAGCTGTTCACGTTGCCGCAGGCGCTCACGCGCTACACCGACGCGTACGGCGGGGAGATGTGGAACGTGCAGATGGCCGCCTCGACCATGACGGCGCTGCCCGTGCTGATCGTCTTCGTGTTCGCACAGAAGCAGTTCGTCGAGGGGCTGGCCCAGACCGGACTCAAGGGCTGACACGGCACAGAAGGGCTTCCGCTTGCGCGGGGGCCCTTCTTGCGTGCAGTGGGGTGGAGGTTGCGGAAAGCGCATTCCCATGGCAGGTTGGAAAGCGCTTACCACTCTTTCCGCAAAGGATCCCCGTATGTCATCGACGACACTCGCCGCCACGCCAACCTCGACGCGCACGCGTGAGGTCGGGATCATCCTCAACGGCGTCTCGGGGCGCATGGGCTATCGCCAGCATCTCGTGCGGTCGATCCTCGCGATCCGTGACCAGGGCGGAATCGAGCTTCCAGACGGGAACACGCTGACGGTCGTCCCGCTGCTGGTCGGGCGCAGCGAATCAAAGCTCGCCGCGCTGGCAGCCAAACACGGCATCGAGGACTACACGACCGATCTGGATGCGGCGCTCGCCGATCCGCGCTGGGAGATCTACGCGGACTTCCTCGTGACCCAGGCGCGAGCCGCCGCGCTTCGCAAGGCGATCGCCGCCGGCAAGACGATCTACACCGAGAAGCCGACGGCCGAGTCGCTCGATGAGGCGCTCGAACTTGCGAGGCTCGCCGCGGACGCGGGCGTCAAGACCGGCGTCGTGCACGACAAGCTCTACCTCCCCGGCCTGCAGAAGCTCAAGCGTCTGATCGACTCGGGGTTCTTCGGCCGCATCCTGTCGGTGCGGGGCGAGTTCGGGTACTGGGTGTTCGAGGGGGACTGGCAGCCCGCGCAGCGCCCGTCGTGGAACTACCGCGCAGAGGACGGCGGCGGGATCATCGTCGACATGTTCCCGCACTGGAACTACGTGCTCGAGAACCTGTTCGGCCAGGTGGAGTCCGTCTACGCGCAGGCGGCCGTCCACATCGCCGACCGGTGGGACGAGAACGGCGAGCACTACATGGCGACGGCCGAGGACGCCGCGTACGGCGTCTTCGAGCTCGAGGGTGGCGTCGTCGCCCAGATCAACTCCTCGTGGACGGTGCGCGTCAACCGCGACGAGCTCGTCGAGTTCCACGTCGACGGCACCCTCGGCTCGGCCGTCGTGGGCCTCTTCGGCGCGAAGATCCAGCCCCGCAACGCGACGCCCAAGCCGGTGTGGAACCCCGATCTTCGGGACGACCACGACTACGACGCCGACTGGCAGGCGGTGCCCACGAACGACGTGTTCCTCAACGGCTTCCGTCAGCAGTGGGAGGAGTTCCTCACCTCGTACGCGACCGGCACCCCGTACGCGTTCGACCTGCTCGCGGGCGCGCGCGGTGTGCAGCTGGCCGAGGCGGGGCTGCAGTCGAGCCGCGAGGGCCGCAAGGTCGCGCTGCCCGCTTTGTCGCTGGACTGACCGATGACGGATCTCACGCTCCTCGCCGACGATGGCGCGCTCCGGCGCGTCCCGATCGCCGATACCTCCGGCTTCACGCGCCCAGCCGTTCCGCTCCGCAGCCGCGTCGCGTACGCGGCAGCCCACGTGGTCCCAAAGACGCACGCCGACAACACGCCGGGGCGGCCCGCCGACATTGATTGGGACGCGACGCTCGCGTTCCGCCGCAACGTGTACTCGTGGGGGCTCGGCGTCGCGGACGCGATGGACACGGCGCAGCGGAACATGGGACTGGATGCGGCGGCCACCCGTGAACTCATCGCCCGATCGGCCGAGGTGGCCCGTGAAGAGGGCGGATCGGTCGTGGTGGGAGTCAACACCGATCACGTCGACGACGAACGCATCCCCCTCGGCGGTGTGGTCGACGCCTACCTCGCGCAGCTCGCTTTCGCCGAGGACCAGGGGGCCCAGCCCGTCCTCATGGCCTCGCGCCACCTCGCCCGCGCGGCCGAGGGGCCGGCCGACTACCGCCGTGTGTACGACGAGGTGCTGTCGCGCGCGAGCGGGCCCGTCGTGCTGCACTGGCTGGGCACCGCGTTCGACCCCGAGTTGCGCGGGTACTTCGGCGCCGACGACTGGCTGAGCGCGTCGAGCGTGTTGCTCGAGATCCTCGAGGAGCACGCCGACAGGATCGCGGGCGTGAAGATGAGTCTGCTCGACGCCGCATCCGAGGTCTTCGTCCGCGAGCGCCTGCCCGAGTCGGTGCGCATGTTCACCGGCGACGACTTCAACTACGTCGGTCTCATCGGCGGCGCGGATGTGCCGGATGCCCCTCAGCCCGAGCGGGATCCGTCGTCGTCGAGACAGCACTCGGACGCGCTGCTCGGAGCATTCGCGGCGCTGACACCCGTGGCCTCCGCTGCGATCCAGGCGCTCGACGCGGGGGATCCCGCGCGCTACCTCGAGGTGCTCGCGCCCACCGAGGCGCTCTCGCGCCAGATTTTCGCGCCGCCGACCTTCTACTACAAGACGGGCGTCGCATTCCTGGCCTGGCTCAACGGGCACCAGCCCGCCTTCCAGATGGTCGGCGGCCTCCAGTCCGCGCGGAGCGTGCCGCACCTCTCGCGCATCGTCGAACTCGCGAACGATGCGAAGGCGTTCGAGCGCCCCGACCTCGCCGCATCCCGCTGGCACTCTCTCCTGCAGGTGAACGGAGTCGTCGCATGACCGCGGATCCGCGCCTGTCGATCAACCAGGCCACGATCAAGTACGCCGATCTCGCGACGGCCCTGCGGGTCACTGCCGAGGCAGACATCCCCGCGATCGGGCTGTGGCGCGAGCCGGTGAACGAGGTCGGGCTCGCCACGGCGGCCGCGATGCTCGCCGATTCGGGACTCCGCTTCACGACGCACTGCCGTGGCGGCTTCTTCACCATGCCCGAGGGGTCGGCCCGCCGCGCATCGATCGACGACAATCTCGTAGCGATCGAGGAGACCGCGGCGCTCGCCGCCGCGGGGGCGCCGGGCTCCAGGGCCATCCTCGTGCTGGTCGCGGGTGGGCTCCCCGAGTGGTCGCGAGACATCGGGGGAGCTCGGGAGCGTGTGCGCGACGCGATCGGAGAACTTGCCCCGCACGCCGCTGCGGCCGGCGTCACGCTCGCGATCGAGCCTCTGCATCCGATGTACGCGACGGATCGCTGCGTGGTCTCGACCCTCGGGCAGGCGCTCGACATCGCTGCCTCGTTCGAGCCGGAGGTCGTGGGCGCCACGGTCGACACGTTCCATGTCTTCTGGGATCCGGACGTGCTCGACTCGATCGCCCGAGCGGGCCGTGAGGGACGCATCGCCACCTACCAGGTCTGCGACTGGAAGACGCCGCTGCCTGCCGACGTACTGCTCGGTCGCCATTACCCGGGCGACGGCGTGATCGACATCGGCGCGCTCACCCGCGCGGTCGTTGCGACAGGCTACGACCGCGACATCGAGGTGGAGATCTTCAACGCCGACATCTGGGCGCTTCCGGCGGACGAGGTCGTCGCCCGAGTGGCCGCGGGCTTCGCGCAGACCGTCTCGCCGTGGCTGCGTTCCGCCGTAGACTCGCGGGCGTGAACGGCGTGAATCCCGCGCGGCGCGCGCCCACGCTCGACGACGTGGCACGCCGCGCCGGCGTGTCGGCGGCGACGGCCTCGCGGGCGCTGAACGGCTCGGCGCGCAAGGTCGCCGATTCCTATCGCGACCGAGTGATCGCCGCAGCCGCCGAGCTGGGATACTCGCCCAACCTCTACGCCCAGGCCACGGCGCGCGGTTCTGCGGCGCTGGTGTCGCTCGTCGTCTCCGACATCGCCGACCCGTACTTCGGTCAGATCGCGGCGGGTGTCACCGCCGCCGCATCCGATGCCGGACTCCACCTCGTCGTGGCCGTGGCCGGCCGTGACCCCGAGCGCGAGATCGAGCTGCTGCATGTGCTGCGTGGGCAACGGCCCCGGGCGGTCATCCTTGCCGGCTCGCGATTCGGCGAGGAACCGTCACTCGAGCTGCGCCGCGAGACCGACGCGCTCGTCGAAGCCGGGTGCGCCGTGGTCGCTTTGGGCAGCGGTGCGGCGGGCATGCGTGCGTTGCCGGTCGCCAACGAGGAGGGTGCCGCTCTGCTCGGGCAGGCGCTCCGCGCGCGCGGCTATCGCCGTGCGCTTGTCATCGGAGCGGGGGAGGGGCTTCGCACCTCGGACGAGCGGTTGCGTGGGTTTGCCGCCGGGTTCCTGCCCGACGGGGGAGAGCTCGACTTGCGGCGCGGTGGCTTCACGCGAGAGGACGGCGAGCGTGCGATGGCGGCGGTGCTCGAGGGTCCGCTACCCGCCGGCACCGTCGTGTTTGGGGCCAACGACGTGGTGGCACTGGGAGCAGCCGCGGCGATCAGATCGAGCGGCCGCGAGGTCGGCGCGGATGTGGCCGTTGCAGGCTTCGACGACATCCCGACGGCGCGCGACGTGACTCCGGGGCTCACGACGGTGCGGATCCCACTCGAGCAGATCGGCGCGGCCGCGCTGCATCTTGCGCTGACCGACGACCCACGTCCGCCGCAGGCCGCGCCCGCCGAGGTCATCCTGCGCGCGAGCACCCCCGACATCCGATGACGCGCGTCGTCTTCGCCCCCGACAGTTTCAAGGGTTCCGTCACCGCGGCGGTCGCCGCCCGTGCGCTCGCCGTGGGCTGGCGGCAGGTCGACCCGGGCATCGACGCACTGCTACGCCCGATGGCGGACGGCGGCGAGGGGACGCTCGACGCGTTCGCGAATGCCGTGCCGGGCGCCCGCCGCATCCCGCTCGAGGTTCCGGCGCCGGGGCCGTCGCTGCCGCCGGTCACGACGTCGTGGCTGCTGCTGCCCGCCGACGACGAAACGCCGCGGGGGACCGCGGTGATCGATCTGGCGTCGACGGCGGGCATCGAGCTCTTTTCGGGCGATCTCGACCCCTGGAACGCGACGTCGTGCGGCTTCGGCGCGGCGATCGCCGCCGCACTCGATCAGGGAGTGTCACGGTTGATCCTCGGCATCGGGTCCAGTGCCTCGACGGACGGCGGCGCGGGCATGCTCGCCGCGCTCGGAGCGGCGATCGCCGGCGATCCGGAGCGCGGCGCGCGTGGGCTGGACACGATCCGCTCCGTCGATCTGTCGACTGCCCGTCCGTTGCCGCCCGGCGGGGCGATCGTGCTCACGGATGTGACCCACCCGATGTGCGGCGCGCGGGGCGCCGCGGCGGTGTTCGGTCCGCAGAAGGGGTTCGCGGAGGGCGAGCTCGGGAAGGTGGATGCGGCGCTGCGCCGGTACGCCGAGTTGTTCGACGTCGATCCGGATTCCGCCGGTGCGGGCGCCGCAGGCGGCGTCGGATTCGCGCTGTCGGCGTGGGGCGCACGGCTCACGCCCGGCGCGGCAGCGGTCGCCGACCTGATCGAATTGGATGCGGCGACGCGGGGCGCATCCTGGGTCGTCACCGGTGAGGGCGCCTACGACGTGCAGTCAGCGTCGGGGAAGGTGCCCGGTGTCGTGGCGGCCCGCTCCGCTGCGCCCGTTGCTCTAGTCGCCGGTCGTATCGATGCGGACGCCGATACGACCGCATTCCAGGCCGCCGTCTCGTTGACCGCGCTCGCCGGTGGCGCCGATGATGCGCAGCGCGGCGCGGAGCATTGGCTCGAAGAGGCGGGGCGTCGTCTCGCCCGCGCGGCGGAAGGACGCTGACCTGTCGACCTCGGTTGCTCGTCAGCACGCCGTCGTCCTGGCCGATGCCGGTGATTCGACGGCGCTTGTCCGGGCCGCCACGGGGTGAAGGAGTCTCCGCCGGCCATGTCAACGACCCGAACGACCCCGCCGAGGGTCGAGGCGAGCTAACCGCTGACAGCGAGCCCGATTCCCGTGCCGACCACCGGGCTTCGCGCGTGCCCCCGGCCCGGCAACACCGTGCAGAGACCGTTCGTCACCACACAAAAGCAAAACCCCCGCGATGTAGAAGCTACGCGAGGGTTTCTGGGGTGATTGTAACGATCACCCTTGTGGCTCCGACGGGCGTCGATCCCGTGACCTCACGATTTTCAGTCGTGCGCTCTACCAACTGAGCTACAGAGCCCCGCGGCATCCGTATCGCGCGAGGCGACGCGATGCCGCGTCCTAAACGAAAGGCCCTTCGAGAAGGGCCCGTCGCTCAGAGCGACCCTGACGGGACTTGAACCCGCGACCTCCGCCGTGACAGGGCGGCACGCTAACCAACTGCGCTACAGGGCCATGCTTGTTTAATTGTATTCGGTTGTGTGACCCCAACGGGATTCGAACCCGTGCTACCGCCGTGAAAGGGCGGCGTCCTAGGCCGCTAAACGATGGGGCCGGATGAACCCTTCGGGCTCACGCTTACCGAAGAGCAAGCATAGGCGAGGTTCCAGCAAATGCGAAATCGGGTCCGACCGCCCGCGCGCGTCGCTGCCCGACGGGGCGTCGATCAGGGGAGAGGATGGCGCGGGACCACCAGCATCCTGCGCTCGAAGAAGCCGTTGCGGATGTGACTGATGTTGTTAGTGTTATCGGTGTTACGCCGGTGAACGAGGGGCTGCTGTGACTGCCGAAGACCTGACCGGGGTGGAAGAGGACTGCGGCTGCGGCCCCACCGCCCAAGAGAAGCGCGCCCTCTGGCCCACGATGACCCGCCGCGTCGCGCTGGGTGCCGGTGCGCTCGGCGTCGTCGGACTCGCCGCGCTGGCCGGCCCGCTCCAGCCCCAAGCGTTCGCGATCGACGGTTACCCCTCGTGGGACGACGTGCAGAGAGCGAAGAACAACGAGGCGGCCAAGGGCGCCGAGATCCAGCGCATCCAGAACCTCATCGCCCAGCTGCAGGCCGATGTCGTCGCCAAGCAGGCGGTGGCCGACCAGAAGTCGCAGGAGTACTTCACCGCCCAGCAGGCGTACTTCGATGCCGCTGCGCGTGCCGACAATCTGCAGTCGCAGGCCGACGCGCAGGCGGCCGCCGCGACGGAGGCGGCCAACAAGGCCGGTCGCGTCGCCAGTCAGCTCTACAAGGCCGGTGGCGACGACACGTCGCTGCAGCTCTTCTTCGCGGGCTCCGCGGCCGGCGCCGACGACCTGCTCGCCCGCCTCGGCACGATGGACAAGCTCCTCGAGCGCAACCAGGATGTCTACGCCTCCGCCGTCTCCGCGCGTAACGCCGCCCAGTCGCTGACCGATCAAGCCAAGTCGGCTCGCGATGAGCGCGACAAGCTGCAGCAGGCCGCTGAGCAGGCGATGCAGGAGGCGCAGGCTGCGGCCCAGGCGGCGCAGGCCGCCCTCGACGAGCAGAACCAGTACCTCGGCACGCTGCAGGCGCAGCTCGCGGCTCTGCAGGACACCACCGCCAAGACGGTCGCCGACTACCAGGCGGGTGTGGCCGAGCAGAAGCGTCGCGAGGAAGAAGCTCGAAAGGCTGCCGAAGAGGCTGCTCGGCGTGCGGCAGAGGAAGCGGCGAAGAACAACCCCGGCGGCGGCAGCGGTGGCGGGGGCGGCGGTGGCGGTGGTGGCGGCGGCTCAGGATGGGTGCGCCCCGCCGGTGGCGGCGTCTCCTCCGAGTACGGTCCCCGTTACTCCCAGTGCGGGCCGAGCTACTGCGCGAGCGGCTACCACTACGGCATCGACCTTGCGGCCGGATGCTGGGGCAACATCTACGCGGCAACCGGCGGCACCGTCACGTTCGCGGGTCGCAACGGCGGATACGGCAACTACATCCGCCTCGACCACGGCGGCGGATACGGAACCGGCTACGCCCACATCTCCGACGGCGGCATCTACGTGTCACGAGGGCAATGGGTCAACGCCGGCCAGGTCATCGCGGGCGTCGGCAACACCGGCAACTCGTTCGGCTGCCACCTTCACTTCGAGTGCTACACCCCCAGCGGCACCGTCAACCCGCGCAACTTCATGGCGGATCGCGGCATCTACTTCTGAGACGGCCCGAGACAGAAAGAGAGCGGATGCGGCCGGTGCCGCATCCGCTCTCTTCGTCTGAGTGCGCTCAGAGGGAGTTGGGTGCTTCGCCCTCACCCTGCGTCTTGGTCTGACCCTCGTGCTCCTCGAAGCGCTCGAAAGCCTCGGCGACGAGACGCTCGGCCTCGGCGGCGCCAGCCCACTCGTCGACCTTGACCCACTTGCCCGGCTCGAGGTCCTTGTAGTGCTCAAAGAAGTGGCCGATCTCGCCCTTGGTCCACTCATCGATGTCGCCGACGTCCTGGATGTGCGCCCAGCGCGGGTCCTTCGCCAGCACGGCCACGACCTTGTCGTCGCCGCCGGCCTCATCGCTCATCTTCAGCACGGCGACCGGGCGCACCTTCGCGAGCACGCCGGGGTAGATGTCGCGGTCGAGCAGCACGAGCACGTCGAGCGGGTCGCCGTCCTCACCGAGCGTGTTCTCGAAGAAGCCGTAGTTGCTGGGGTAGCCCATGGGCGTGAACAGAACGCGGTCCAGGAAGACCCGGCCCGTGCCGTGGTCGACCTCGTACTTCACGCGGCTGCCGCGCGGGATCTCGATGACGGCGTCGTATGCGCCCATTCCTGTGCTCCTTCGGAAGTTCAGCGGATTCGCCACACAGCCTAGTCGGCCCGTCTCGGGCCTTCCGTGGGCAGGACTCAGCCAGAACCCGCGGAACCCGGCGCGGAACCGACCCGTGCGGGCTTTCCGGCTGAGTCGTGTCGGCCGAACCGCCGCCATCCGCGCCAGTAGCGTGGTGGCATGCGACCCGGACTCGACCCCGCCACCGCCGAGGTGCGCCGCGCCGTTCGCGCGGTGCTCGGATCCCGGCGCGGACAGGCCGTCGTCATCGGGCTCTCGGGCGGTGCGGACTCCCTGGCGCTCACCGCCGCCGTCGCCTTCGAAGCCGTTGCGCTCGACGTGCGCGCGACCGCGGTGACGGTCGATCACGGACTCCAGGACGGATCGGATGCGGTCGCCGCACGCGCCGCCGATCTCGCCCGCGGGCTCGGGCTCGCCGCCGAGGTCGTGCGCGTCGAGGTGTCGGCGGCGGGCGAGGGGCTGGAAGCCGCCGCCCGCAACGCCCGTCGCATGGCACTCGCGGCGGCCGCCGAACGTCTCGGCGCGTCTGCGGTGCTGCTCGCGCACACGCTCGACGATCAGGCCGAGACCGTGCTGCTCGGACTCGCCCGGGGCTCGGGAGCGACGAGCCTCGGCGGGATGGCACCGGAGCGTGAGGACGACGCCGGTCTCACGTGGCTCCGACCGCTGCTGGGCGTTTCGCGAGCCACGACGCTCGCCGCGTGCGCCGCCGCCGAGTTGGAGCCGTGGCACGACCCGCACAACGACGACCCCGCCTTCACCCGCGTGCGGGTGCGTCAGCGGGTGCTGCCGGTGCTCGAGCGCGAGCTCGGGCCCGGCATCACCGAAGCCCTCGCCCGCACCGCAGAGCAGCTGCGAGCGGATGCGGCGGCTTTCGCCGAGATGATCGACGAGACGATCGAAGACATCGTCGAGCCCGCCGAGGCAGGGATCGCCGTCTCGGTCGCAGCCCTGGCCGCCAACCCGTCGGCGCTGCGCACCCGCATCCTGCGCCACGTCGTGGCCAGTGAGTTCCACGTTTCCCTCACGCACCGCCAGACGCAGGAGGTCGAGCGGCTCGTCACCGACTGGCGCGGCCAGGGCTCCATCGACCTGCCCGCCTGCCGCGCGGCCCGCGTGGGCGGCCGGATCGTCTTCAGCGCCTCGACCTGACCCGGCCCGCACACAGGGCGCCGCCGGTGCCGCCGCCTAGACTCGACGCATGCGCGCAGCGGACATCGCAGACGACCTCACGACCGTTCTTGCCACCGAGGAGCAGATCCTCGCCAAGCTCGAGGAGATCGCGGCCCAGGTGGCCGCCGACTACGAGGGCAAGGATCTCGTGCTCGTGGGCGTTCTCAAGGGCGCGATCATGGTCATGGCCGACTTCTCCCGCGCGCTGCCGAGCCTCGTGCCGATGGACTGGATGGCCGTCTCCTCCTATGGAACCGGCACCCGCTCGAGCGGTGTCGTGCAGATCCGCAAAGACCTCGACACCGACATCCACGACAAGCACGTGCTCATCGTCGAGGACATCATCGACTCGGGGCTGACGCTCAGCTGGCTGCTGGAGAATTTCGCCGCCCGCGGCGCCGCATCCGTCGAGGTCTTCGCGCTGTTCCGCAAGCCCGAGGCCGCCAAGGTGCAGGTCGACTGCCGCTACGTCGGATTCGAGATCCCCAACGAGTTCGTCGTCGGCTACGGCCTCGACTACGCCGAGCGCTACCGCAACCTGCGCGACGTCGCGGTGCTTGCCCCCCACGTCTACAGCTGACGCGCGACGGGTCACCGCGGCGCAGCCGCGCTGATGCGTCGCGGGTCAGGGCTGAGCGAGGAGCGCAGCGACGAGTCGAAGCCCGCCAGCGCTGCGTTTCGTCTCGCTGCGCTCGCTCAACGACCGGTGGCGCCCGCTCAACGACCGGGAATGCGCGCGCCTGTACGCCGTGGGCGAATGCACAGACCCGGCATAGAGAGCCCGCGCTACCCTGAAACGACCGTCGGGAGGCGGTACGTCGACGAAAGGGCCGGGGTCTCCCCGCGAAATGGACTTCAAGAAGATCACGCGCAACCCGCTCCTGTACGTTCTGGTGATCGGGCTGTTCCTCATCGTTGGTTTCTCGCTCATCTCGAGCCTGGGGGCGGCGAAGCAGATCACGACCCAGCAGGGCCTCGAACTGCTCAGCGGCTCGACGGTCACCGAGGTGACCAACACCGACGGTGACCAGCGCGTCGACCTGAAGCTCTCCCAGCCCTACGAGGGCGCGAACGACGTGCAGTTCTACTACGTCGGTGCCCGCGCCGACGAGGTGGTCCAGGCCATCGACGCCGCCAAGCCGTCCGACGGCTACAACGACGTCGTCCCGCGTGCGACCTGGTTCGACGGGCTCATCTCGCTCCTGCTGCCGATCCTGCTGCTCGGCATCATCTTCTGGTTCCTGATCTCCTCCGCGCAGGGCGGCGGCAGCAAGGTCATGCAGTTTGGCAAGTCGCGCGCGAAGCTCGTGACCAAGGAGTCCCCGACCGTCACCTTCCAGGATGTGGCCGGCTCCGACGAGGCCATCGAAGAGATGCAGGAGATCAAGGACTTCCTGAAGGACCCCACCAAGTTCCAGGCGCTGGGTGCCCGCATCCCGAAGGGCGTGCTGCTGTACGGCCCTCCCGGAACCGGTAAGACCCTGCTGGCGCGCGCCGTCGCCGGCGAGGCGGGCGTGCCGTTCTACTCGATCTCGGGCTCCGACTTCGTCGAGATGTTCGTCGGCGTCGGCGCCAGCCGCGTGCGCGACCTGTTCAACCAGGCCAAGGAGAGTGCCCCGGCGATCATCTTCATCGACGAGATCGACGCCGTCGGTCGTCACCGCGGTGCCGGTCTCGGCGGCGGTCACGATGAGCGCGAGCAGACGCTGAACCAGATGCTCGTCGAGATGGACGGCTTCGACCCCAAGGCGAACGTCATCGTCATCGCCGCGACGAACCGTCCCGACATCCTCGACCCGGCGCTTCTGCGTCCGGGCCGCTTCGACCGTCAGATCGGCGTCGACGCCCCCGACCTCAAGGGGCGTAAGCAGATCCTCGAGGTGCACGGCCGCGGCAAGCCGCTCGCGGATTCGGTCGACCTCGAGGTCGTCGCCCGCAAGACCCCCGGTTTCACCGGTGCCGACCTCGCCAATGTGCTCAACGAGGCCGCCCTGCTCACGGCCCGCTCCGACGCTCAGCTCATCGACAATCGCGCCCTCGACGAGGCGATCGACCGTGTCATCGCGGGTCCGCAGCGTCGCACGCGCGTCATGAGGGACAAGGAGAAGCTCATCACGGCGTACCACGAGGGCGGTCACGCGCTCGCGGCGGCGGCGATGAACCACACCGATCCGGTCACGAAGGTCACCATCCTCCCGCGCGGCAAGGCGCTGGGCTACACGATGGTGCTGCCGCTCGACGACAAGTACTCCGTCACCCGCAACGAGCTGCAGGACCAGCTGACGTACGCGATGGGTGGTCGCGTGGCCGAGGAGATCGTCTTCCACGACCCGACCACGGGGGCCTCGAACGACATTGAGAAGGCCACCAGCATCGCGCGCAAGATGGTCACCGAGTACGGCATGACCACGGATGTGGGACCGGTCAAGCTCGGCGGGTCCTCGGGCGAGGTCTTCATGGGCCGCGACATGGGCCACGGCCGCGACTTCAGTGAGCGGGTGGCCGAGCGCGTCGACGTGCAGGTGCGGGCTCTCATCGAGCAGGCCCACAACGAGGCATACCAGGTCATCAACGACAACCGCGACATCCTCGACAAGCTCGCCCTGGAGCTCCTCGAGAAGGAGACCCTGGATCACATCGAGCTCGCCGAGATCTTCTCGGACGTGAAGCGGCTGCCCCCGCGTCCGCAGTGGCTGTCCAGCTCCGAGCGCCCGGTCTCACCGCTGCCGCCCGTCGACGTGCCGGCGCGCGCGCCGCAGGTCGGTGTGGCCGCAGCGCAGGAGGCGGGTGCGGCGGCCACCCCCGCGACGCCGCGTCAGCGTCCGTCGGGTCAGGCTCGTCCCGCGACCGCGTAGGCCGTCGTGGCCGTCGACCGCCCTCGCGTCGCGGACCTCGTCCGCCAGCTGCTCGAGGCGATCGGGGAGAATCCCGACCGTCCCGGGCTGAAGCAGACCCCGCATCGCGTGGCAGAGCTGTACGCCGACTTCTTCGCCGGCGTCGGTGAGGACGCATCCGAACCGCTCTCACACACCATCTCGGTGGCGCAGGGGCCGGCGCCGGAGACGCTCCCCTCGGGACCCGTCGTGCTGCGCGACGTCCGCTTCCGGTCGGTGTGCGAGCACCACCTCCTCCCCTTCGCGGGCAAGGCGCACCTCGCCTACCTGCCCGCCGAGCGCGTGGTCGGACTCGGGGCGCTGCCGCGTGTCGTCGACATCCTCGCGTCCCGCCCGCAGGTGCAGGAGCGCCTCGGCGAGCAGATCGCGGATGCGATCGCGAACGGGTTGGATGCGCGCGGGGTGCTGGTCGTGCTCGAGGCGTCGCACGAGTGCGTCACGATGCGCGGCGGACGCCAGGTCGACGCGACCACGGTGACCATCGCCGCCCGCGGCGAGTTCGCTGAACCCGCGGCCCGCGCCGAACTCATCGCGCTGATCGCAGGAGGAGCCTCGTGAGCTGTCTCATCATGGGCATCGTCAACGTGACGCCCGACTCCTTCAGCGACGGGGGCCGTTTCCTCGCGCACGAGGAGGCGGTGCGCCACGCGCTGCGCCTGGTCGGCGAGGGCGCCCAGATCATCGACGTGGGCGGCGAGTCCACCCGGCCCGGAGCGGAGCGGGTCGGTGTCGAGGTCGAGCAGGAGCGCATCCTGCCGGTCGTACACGCGCTCACCGAGTCCGGGGTGGCCGTCAGCGTCGACACGATGAACGCGGCGACCGCCGCCGCCGCCGTGGCCGCGGGTGCCCGGATCATCAACGACGTCTCCGGCGGCCTGTCGGATCCTTCGATCCTGGATGTGGCCGCCGACGCGAACGTGGACATCGTGCTGGGGCACTGGCGGGGCCACTCCGACGACATGTATGCCCCGGCGCAGTACCGCGACCTGGCCCGCGAGGTGACGGGAGAGCTCATCGCACGGATGGAGGCCGCCGCATCCGCCGGCATCCCGCCGTCTCGTCTGGTGCTCGACCCCGGCGTCGGCTTCGCCAAGCGAGGCGCGCAGAACTGGGAGATGCTGCGGGCGCTGCCGCAGGTCGTCGGGATCGGTCCGCGCGTGCTCGTGGGCACGAGCCGCAAGCGATTCCTCGGCGAGACGCTCGGCACGGACGACCTTGCTCGCCGCGACCGGGCCACCGCCGTCACCAGTGCGCTGTCCGCTCACGCCGGGGTGTGGGGGGTGCGCGTCCACGATGTGCAGGCCACCGCCGACGCCCTCGCGATCGCGGAGGCGTGGGGTTCGGGAGGAGCAGGATGAGCCGCGACACGATCACCCTCACAGGCCTGCGCGCCCTCGGCTTCCACGGCGTCTATCCCGATGAGAAGCGCGACGGGCAGGAGTTCGTCGTCGATGTGACGATGCGCCTCGACCTCGCCCCCGCAGCTGTGAGCGACGACGTCGCCGACACGGTGCACTACGGCGAGATCGCCGAAGAGGTCGTGGCCGTCGTGACGGGCGAACCGGTCGATCTCATCGAGACGCTCGCCGCCCGCATCGCCGCCGTCGTGCTGGCGCGCCCGCTCGTCGACGAGGTCACGGTCACCGTGCACAAGCCGCAGGCGCCCATCACGGTTCCCTTCGCCGACGCCGCCGTGACGATCGTGCGCGCCCGGGGGGACCGATGAGCCGCCGACTCGCGCAGGGCTTCGACGGCTCGTCGGCACCGGCGGAGGCCGCATCCGTCACGGCGGTGATCGCGCTGGGCTCCAACCTCGGCGACCGCGGCGCGCTGCTCGACGAGGCGGCGGCCGATCTCGCTCGGCTGCCGCTGACGACGAACGTGCGCGTCGCCCCCGTCATGGAGACCGTGGCGGTTCGCCCTGACGGACCCGACCCCGACGCCCCGCGCTATCTCAACACCGTCGCGCTCGTGGACACCCGCCTCGCCCCGTCCGTGCTGCTGGAGTTCCTCCACCGCATCGAGGCCGATCACGGCCGGCGTCGGCGCGAGCGATGGGGTGATCGCACGCTCGATCTCGATCTCATCGCCCACGGCGACGTGCGCTCGACGACGCCGACGCTCGTGCTGCCGCATCCGCGGGCCGGCGAGCGCGACTTCGTCCTGCGGCCCTGGCTCGCCCTCGACGCGGACGCGGTGCTGCCCGGCGTCGGCCGCGTCGCCGACCTCGCTGAGGCCCTGTCATGAAGCGCACCTCGCCCGCCTCCCTCGCGATCGCCGTCGTGCTCGGCGCCGGCGTCGGTTTCCTCATCGACCAGGTGCTGACGGCATCCGGTCAGGCGACCTTCACCCCCGTTCTGACGCTGCCGATCCTCCTCGCGCTGCTCGGCGCGCTGGCGCTCGCACTGGGGATCGGGGTGCGGCGCGCGAGTCGTGGGCACTCGGCCACGCCGCTCGACCCGTTCCGCGCCGTGCGCATCGCGATGCTCGCCAAGGCCGCGAGTATCGTCGGTGCGGCGATGGGCGGCGTCGCCATCGGGCTCTCCGTCTTCCTGCTGACGCGGCCCGTGATCCCCTCGGTAGGCTCGTTCAGCACCCTGATCGCGACGATCGTGGCCTGCGTCTTCCTCGTGGTGGCCGCATTGGTGGCCGAGAGTCTGTGCACGATCCGGAAGGACGACGATGACGAACCCGACGCCGGGAGCCCCGGAGGCGACACCCTCTCCCACCTCTGACGAGGCGGCGCTGGATGCGGGCACGTTCGACGAGCTGCTCGAGTCCCGCCGAGAGGGACTCTTCGTGCGCGACGGCTCGTGGCACCAGCTCGCCCGCGCGTACCGGACCGTGCAGCTGATCTCACTCGCGGCCGGGTTCGTGCTCGTGGCGGTCGCGGCGCCGATCATCGCGGCGGTGACGGGCACCGGCTGGGTATGGATCCCCGCGGGTGTGCTGCTGGTCGTGCTGGCCATCACGCTCATCCTGACCCCGCGCCAGATCCGCTCGTTCGGTTACCGGCTGCGCGAGAACGATCTCGTGCTGCGCCGCGGCATCCTCTTCCAGCGCGTCGTCGCCGTTCCCTACGGCCGTATGCAGCTCGTCGACATCACCCACGGCCCGCTCGACCGGGCCTTCGGCATCGCGCAACTCAAGCTCGTGACCGCTGCCGCCGCATCCGCCGTCGTGATCCCGGGGCTCACGCAGGACGCGGCCGAGAAGCTGCGCGACGTGCTCATCGCCGTCGCGGAATCCCGGCGGACGGGACTGTGACCGAACCGGATGCGGGCCGTTCCGCGCTGAGCGACGGCGAGTGGCATCGGCTGCACCCGCTGACGCCCCTGCTGAGAGGCGGACTGTTCCTGGTGGTCGTCCTCGGCTTCGTGGTCGCCAACCTGCGGGATCGGCTGATCGAGATCTTCGCCCCCTGGCTGGCTCCCGGGTTCTCGGGCCCGGTTCCGGGCGACCCTGTGGACTACGTGCTCGGGCACGACCTCGTGCTGCTCGCGCTGGGCGTCGTGCTGCTGGTGGTCGTCGCCCTCATCCTCGTGTTCTGGATGTCGTGGCGCTTCCACACCTTCCGCATCACGGGCGACGACGTCGAGGTGCGCTCCGGTGTCGTCTTCCGCACCAACCGTCGGGCACCCCTCGACCGCGTGCAGGGCGTGAACCTCACGCGTCCCCTCGTGGCACGCCTGCTCGGTCTCGCCAAGCTCGAGGTCGTCGGTGCCGGCCTCGACGCGAACGTGCGCCTCGAATACCTCTCGACCTCGAACGCGGAACAGGTGCGCGCCGACATCCTGCGGCTCGCATCCGGCCGCACGCTCGGCGAGAGCCGCCCGAGCGGCGCCGGCGCCGCAACGTCGTGGCGCTCGGCGGCTGTGCAGACCGCCTCGCAGGCGATGGATTCGCTCGTGGCGGGAACCGACGAGCCCGAGGTGGAACCCGCATCCGTCGTTCGCATCCCGGCCGGGCGGGTCATCGGCTCCATGCTCCTGCGCGACTCGACCGTGGTGGTGTTGGCGGTCATGATCGCGCTCGTCGTCTGGGCGGCGACGGGGCCCGGATGGCTCGTGTTCGCCATTCTCCCCACGATGATCGGGTTCGCGACCTATATCGGGCGGGGAACGGTCCGTGCGCTGCGCTACGCGATCGCGCCGACCGACCACGGCGTGCGCATCGTTTTCGGCATCCTCACGACCGTCACCGAGATCCTTCCGCCGGGTCGGGTGCACGCTGTGCGTGTGCACCAGCCGATCCTCTGGCGCCCCGCGGGATGGTGGACGATCACGGTCAACCGGCTGTCCGGCTCCCGCGCGGGCCAGGAGGCGGCGGAGGCATTCACTCGCGTGCTGCCGGTCGGCACCCGCGAGGACGCGGAGCGGGTCGTGGCGCTGCTGCTGCCCTGGCTCGACGACGCCGAACGCGCGCTCCTGTTCGACCGCGGTCTGCTCGGCGCCGACGGCGACCCCGCCTTCACGACCACGCCGGGTCGTGCCCGCATCCTGCGCCCCGTGTCGTGGCGGCGCAACGGCTTCGCGCTCACGGATGCGGCGCTGTTCCTGCGGCGCGGGAGATTCTGGCGTTCGCTCGTCGTCGTGCCGCTCGCCCGGCTGCAGTCCATCGCGCTGCAGCAGGGGCCCCTCGACCGCGCGTTGCGCGTGGCCTCGACCCGTGCGCACACCGTCGCCGGAGCGGTCGACACCAGCCTCGGGGGCATCGATGTCGAGGCCGCGCGCGGGATGTTCGAAGAGGTGGCGCGCCGAGCGGTGACGGCGGCCCGCACCGACAGATCGCACCGGTGGTTCGTCGAGGACACGGCGACGCTCGCGCGCGGCGAGGAACGAGACGAGGAGGAGAACGGATGAGGCGAGACGGCCGTCTGGGCGTCGGAGTGATCGGTGCGGGCCGGGTGGGACCCATCATGGCGGCCGCTCTCGGTGGTGCGGGGCACGCGCTCACCGGCATCACCGCCGGCAGCGATCAGGACCGCGTGGAGGCGATCCTGCCCGGGGTGCCGGTGCTGGATGCGGCCGAGATCCTGCGGCGCAGCGAGCTCGTGGTGCTCGCCGTCCCGCACGACGAGCTCCCGTCCCTCGTCGCAGGTCTCGCCGAGCTCGGCGGCTGGCAGCCGGGGCAGCTCGTGCTGCACACCGACCCGGGGTACGGCACCGAGGTGCTGGCACCTGCGCAGCGGCTCGGCGCGATCGGCCTGGCGGTGCATCCGGCCATCACGTTCACGGGGACCACGATCGACCTGCGCCAGCTCGCCGCCTCCTACGCCGCCGTCACGGCGCCCGCGGCGGTGCTGCCGATCGCTCAGGCACTCGCCGTCGAGATCGGCTGCGAGCCCGTGGTCATCGCCGAGGCCGACCGCCCCGCCTATGCGGAGGCGATCGCGACCGCAACCGAGTTCTCCCGCGTGATCGTGCAGCAGGCGACAGGTCTGCTCGCGGGCATCGGCGTCGAGAACCCGGGCGGGTACCTCTCGGCCCTCGTGCGTTCGACGGTCGACCACGCCCTGACACGCGCGGATCCGCGCGGACCCGTGGGCGATACGATCGACGGATGATCCGCACCATCGCGGAGCTGCGCACCCGACTGGCAGACGCCAGAGCCGCGGCTCCCCAGGGCACGCGTGTCGCACTCGTCTCGACGATCGGTGCGCTGCACGACGGCCACACAGACCTCATCCGCACCGCGCGCGAGAGCGCCGGAATCGTGGTCGTCTCCTCCTTCGTGAACCCGCTGCGCTTCGCCACGCACGCCGAGTACGAGGCCTATCCGCGCACGCCCGAGGCGGATGCCGCGCTGCTCGAGCGCCTGGGCGTCGACCTCGTGTTCGCTCCGGATGCGGCCGAGCTGCTGCCCGCGGGCAAGGCCACGACCAAGGTGAGCGCGGGCGATCTCGGCCTGCGTTACGAGGGCCGGGTGCGCCCGTTCTACTTCGACGGGCTGCTGACGGTCGAGGCGCAGCTGCTGAACATCGTGCGCCCCGATGTCGCCGTCTACGGCGAGCGCGACCGCCAGCGCGTGTTCCTCGTGCGCCGGATGGTGCGCGACCTCTTCTTCGACGTCGAGATCGTCGAAGCCGAGACGGTGCGCAGCGAAGACGGCGTGCCGATCTCGACGCGGCTCGCGACCCTCGACGCCGCCGACCGCGCTGCGGCGGCGCTGCTGCCGCGGGCGCTCGAGGCCGCCGCATCCAACGCCGACCGCGACGTCGACGCGTGCATCGCGGCGGCGCAGAGCGCGCTCATGGGCGAGTCCCGCATCCGGCTCGAGTACCTCAACGTCGTCGACCCGAGGACGTTCCTGCCCGTCGACGAGGGCCACCAAGGGCCTGCGCTGGCACTCATCGCCGCGACCGTCGGCCGTCACCGCTTCGTCGACAACGCCGAGATCTTCGTGCGCTGAGCCCGTTCGCGGGCAACCGGGCACCGCAGGCGCCCCGGATAGACTTGACGGCGACTTCCGAGGAGCCCCCACGATGACCTCTCAGCCCGAGAACACCGCGCCCGCCGAGACCCCCGAAGAGGACGTCTTCGAGCAGAAGGCGGTGCGACTGGCCAAGCGCGAGCGACTCATCGCGGAGCGGACGGATGCGGCAGGCGGCGCCTATCCGGTCTCCGTCGCCGTGACCGACACGATCCCCGCGCTGCGGGAGCGCTTCGCCAGCCTCGAGGCGGGCGAGGAGACCGGCGTCGTCGCCGGTGTCGCCGGCCGCGTCGTCTTCAGCCGCAACACCGGCAAGCTCTGCTTCGCGTCGTTGCAGTCGGGCGACGGGAGCCGCATCCAGGCCATGGTCTCGCTCGCCGCCGTCGGCGAGGAGTCGCTGCAGCGCTGGAAGGAGCTCGTCGACCTCGGTGACCACGTGTTCGTGCGCGGCCAGGTCATCTCCAGCCGCCGCGGCGAGCTGTCCATCATGGTGGAGGAATGGCAGATCGCGTCGAAGGCGCTGTTGCCGCTGCCGAACCTGCACTCCGAGCTGAACGAGGAGACGCGCGTACGCTCGCGCTTCCTCGATCTCATCGTGCGCGACCAGGCGCGGGCGACCGTGCGCACCCGCGCCGCGGTCAACGCGAGCCTGCGTGAGACCTTCGCGGGGCACGAGTTCATCGAGGTCGAGACGCCCATGCTGCAGGTGCAGCACGGTGGCGCGTCGGCGCGTCCGTTCGTGACGCACTCCAACGCCTTCGACACCGAGCTGTACCTCCGCATCGCACCCGAACTGTTCCTCAAGCGCGCCGTGGTCGGCGGACTCGACCGGGTCTTCGAGATCAACCGCAACTTCCGCAACGAGGGCGCCGACTCGACCCACAGCCCCGAGTTCGCGATGCTCGAGGCCTATGAGTCGTACAGCGACTACAACGGCATCGCCGACCTCACGCAGGAGCTCATCCAGAACGCCGCCGCGGCCACGAACCGTCTCGCCGGACGTCCGGAGGCGGGCCACGTCGTGACCTGGGCCGACGGCACGGAGTACGACCTCGGGGGCGACTGGGACCGCATCTCGATGTACGACTCGCTCAACGAGGCGCTCGCCGCATCCGAGATCGACGCCGAGCCCATCACTCCGCAGACGTCCGTCGCCGAGCTGGCCCGCATCGCCGCGGCCGCCGGCGTCGACGAACCGCCGCACGCGACGCACGGCAAGTACGTCGAAGAGCTGTGGGAGCACTTCGTGAAGACGCACCTGGTGCGCCCGACGTTCGTCATGGACTTCCCGCTCGATACCAGCCCACTCGTGCGCGAGCACCGCTCGATCCCCGGTGTCGTGGAGAAGTGGGACCTCTACGTGCGCGGCTTCGAGCTCGCGACCGGCTACTCCGAGCTCATCGACCCGGTCATCCAGCGCGAGCGCTTCGTCGAGCAGGCGAAGCTCGCCGCGCGGGGCGACGACGAGGCCATGCGCATCGACGAGGAGTTCCTGCGGGCGATGGAGCACGGCATGCCCCCCATGGGCGGCATGGGCATGGGCATCGACCGGCTGCTGATGGCCGTGACCGGTCTCGGTATCCGCGAGACCATCCTCTTCCCGCTCGTCAAGTGAGTCGGCCGGGCTGACCCCGGAATGCCCAGTCGGGCAGGTGGCCCGCGTCGACCATCGACAGCACGATGAGCGACAGGCCGTGCTCCGCGTCGATCGCGAGCGCCTGCTCGCAGTAGCGCGCGGCATGGGTGGAACGCCCGAGCGCCCAGGAGAGCCAGGCGCTCGCCGCCAACGCTCCGGGACGATACGCGGCGGGGGCGGACGCGGCCGCGAGTCGGCATACCTCGAGGGCGCCCGTGAGGCGATCGATGTCGGGGCGGGCCCCCTCGCCCATCATCCACGCGCCCAGCTCGTCCGGATACGCGACACCGGCCTCCCACTCCTGCTGGGCGGTGAGGGCGGCGTCCCCGCCGTCGATGCCGCGCACCCACGTCGCCAGCGCGATGTCGCGGAGCGCAGGGCGCTGGAGGCACCAGATCAGCAGCGCGAGATCCTGCACGTCGGCGTGCTCCGCGTCGGGCGCGTCGCCTGGCGACGGCACCGCACCGCGGGGCGGGATCCAGGTCTCGAAGAAGGCGGGCAGATCCTCCAGAGCGAGCGATGCGACGAGAGCATCGGGATGGATGCGGGCGTCCGCCGGGCGCGACCCGTTCAGCACCCAGTCCAGCGCACGGGCGCACTCCGTCAGCGCCCGGCCGACCCGCTCGCTCCGCGCGAGGTCGACGTGCGGCAGGTACGCTCCCGCGCCTTGGTCGGCGGCGGGGCGGTTCGCGCCCGCATCCGTATCGCCCGCGATCGTCCCGCCGAGTGCGGGATCGAGATAGGAGCGCCAGCGCCCGGACGCGATGTGGAGCGCGTCGATGCGACGCAGCCCGCACGCTTGCGCCCTGACCTCCAAGGCCGCGACGAGCTCCGCGTGCGTCACGGCTTCGGCGTCGTCGTACACGAGCACGGCGTAGGCGTCGGTGTGCTCGACTCGGCAGGCGAAGCCGATGAGGGTCGAGGCCACCGCATCCGTGTCGGCCGCTGCGGGCGGCAGGTCGACACGCAGTCCGCCGGCGGTGCGCCCCGCGCTGAAGGGGATCAGCACGACACTGCGTCGCGGCTCGTAGCCGAGCAGCCGAGGAACGAGAGAGAGGAAGTCGGCCGCATCCCGGGCCTTGATGATCGTGGTCATGCGTCGAGGCTGCGCGCTCGTGGCCGGCGGGAGCCGAACCCACAGGCCGCCGCGCCGGGGCCCGGCCGGTGTGGAGAAGCCGTCGCGTACCATGGAGGCGTGGAGAACATCTGGGTCGCGGCGCTGTGGTCGATTCTGCCGACCATCGTCGTGACGGCGACGTTCTTCTTCATCGTGCGTTCGATCCTGCGCATGGACCGCACCGAGCGGCGCGTGTACTCGGAGATCGAGGCCGAGGAACGCGCCAAGCGCGGCCTGCCTCCGGTCGCCTCCGACCACTGAGCGCGCACCACGCGGCCATCCCGCGCCCTGCCAGTACGCTGAGCAGGATGCGGGCGGGGGAGACGGCATGATCAACATCGACATCGATCTCGGATCGTGGTGGCTGATCGCGGTCTTCGTCTTCGACGTCGTGATCCGCATCGCGGCGATCATCATCGTCCCCCGCAACCGACGCCCCACGGCGGCCATGGCGTGGCTGCTGGCGATCTACTTCATCCCCGTGATCGGCGTGGTGCTGTTTCTGGTGATCGGCACGCCGCGGCTGCCGCGCAAGCGCCGCCGCAAACAGCGCGCGATCAACGAGTACATCCAGCAGGCCACGGCGGGGCTCGATCACGGCACGCTGCGTCCCGGTGCTCCGGGCTGGTTCACCTCGCTCGTGCGGCTGAACACGAACCTCGGGGCCATGCCGCTCTCCGGCGACAACGAGGCGCACCTCATCGCCGACTACCAGGAGAGCCTGGACGCGATGGCCGACGCCATCCGCAGCGCCCGGCGCTACGTGCACGTCGAGTTCTACATCCTTCAATCGGATGCCTCGACCGACAACTTCTTCCGCGCGCTCGAGGAGGTCCGCGAGCGGGGCGTCACGGTACGCGTGCTGCTGGATCACTGGGCCAACCGGGGCAAGCCGTTCTACCGGCGCACGCTGAAACGCCTGGACGCGATGGGGGCGCAGTGGCATCTGATGCTGCCCGTGCAGCCGCTGCGCGGCAAGTATCAGCGCCCCGACCTGCGCAATCACCGCAAGCTCCTCGTCATCGACGGCGACATCGCCTTCATGGGTTCGCAGAACGTCACCGATTCGACGTACAACCTGCGCAAGAACATCCGCCGCGGCCTGCACTGGGTCGATCTCATGGTGCGCCTCGAGGGGCCCGTCGTCGGCAGCGTCAACGCGGTCTTCCTCTCCGACTGGTACAGCGAGACCGACGAGCTGTTGACGGAGGAGGTCGACGAGTTCGACCTGCGCCAGGCCACCGGTGACCTCGACTGCCAGATCGTGCCGAGCGGTCCAGGGTTCGAGTTCGAGAACAACCTGCGCCTGTTCCTCGGGCTCATGTACGCGGCGAAGGAACGGATCATCCTCGTCAGCCCGTACTTCGTGCCGGACGAGTCCATCCTCAACGCCATCACGACCGCCTGCCATCGCGGCGTCGAAGTCGAGCTGTTCGTCTCCGAAGAGGGCGACCAGGCGATGGTCTACCACGCTCAGCGCAGCTACTACGAGGTGCTGCTGCGCGCGGGCGTGCGCATCTGGATGTACCGCAAGCCCTACATCCTGCACACCAAGGCCATGACGATCGACGACGAGGTCGCGGTCATCGGATCGAGCAACATGGACATGCGCTCGTTCGGTCTGAACATGGAGATCTCGATGCTCGTGCGCGGCGAGGAGTTCGTCGACGAGATGCGGCAGGTCGAGGACCACTACCGCAACCTCAGCACCGAACTCACCCTCGAGGAGTGGCTACGCCAGCCCCTGCGCTCGACGGTGCTCGACAACCTCGCCCGGCTGACGTCCGCCCTGCAGTAGCGGCGATCGTGACCGGGCCGTTACCGGGCTTTCCGGTGATGCGCAGGCCACTGCGACAGGATGAGAGGCCGGAGGCCGCATCGCGGCCGCATCCGCAGATCTTCGAGGGAGCCGTCATGCGCCGCACCACGACCCTGCTCACCGTCACCGGCTCGTTGCTCATCGCCGCCGGCATGCTGACCGGATGCGTCGGCGAACCCGCGCCCGGCGAGTCGGCCGTCGCCGACCTGCAGGTGGATGCGGGGTGGGTCGACGGCGGCCGCATGATCGCGGTCGTGACCGAGGGCAGTTCCACCTGCGCGCCGGTCGCCGAGGAGGCCGTTCTCACCGACGGCGTCGTCTCGGTGACGCTGGCCGACCCCGCCACCGACGCCGACCGACCCTGCACCGCCGACATCGCTGAGCGCGTCACGCTCGTGGGAGTGCCTGAGGGCGTCGATCCCGCGCAGGCGACGCGTGTGGATGTGACGTTCGGCAACGCGTCCGGCAGTATCGAGCTGCCCGGGGCGGAGGGGCTCGCAGGGCCCGGCACCCAGACCGACTTCCTGCCGAGCGCGGGATGGCTCACCTCGGGCGGATTCGCGCTCGTGACGTGGGGTTCCTCCTCCTGTGCGCCCGTCGTGGACACGATCACGAAGACGACGGACGCCGAGATCACGCTCACCTTCCAGGCCCCGGCCGCGGACCGCGCCTGCACGATGGACATGGCCCCGCGTGCGCTGATCGGCTCCGCCGAGGGCGTGGCCGAGGGGCCCGGTGTCGAGCTGGTGCTGGTGGGCGACACGTTCGAGAACACCCGCGTCCCCGTCCTCTGACCGGTCCTCGCTGATGCCGTCGAACGTCAGTTGCTTCGCCTGCCCCAGATCGACGAAATCGGCTCGATCTGGGACAGGCGAGCGGCTCGTCCGGATGCTCGCCTGTCACAAATCGATCGCTTCGGCTCGATCTGTGACAGGGGAGTCTTGGGGGCTCGCGCACCGTGCGGCGCGGGTGCGTTCCTCCACACGTGCGCGCCGCGGCGTGTCGATGTGGGGATGACCCGCCGTCGGCCCGGCGTGCATCCAGTGTGGAGCCGTGTCAGGAGACATCCCCTACGAGCTCGGACCCGCATTTCGTGTGGGTGCCGCACGGAAACTCGGCGTTTCCGAGGCGACGCTACGTGCGCCCGATCTGCTGCGTCCGTTCCACGGAGTGCGCGCGAAGGAGCGTGAGCTCCCTGCGCAGTGGCGCGGCGGTCTGCTTGGCGTCCATGAGGCTCGCCACATCGGACGAGCCTTAGATTTCGCGACTCAGATGGGCGCACATGAGTTCTTCACCCACGCGACGGCGGCGGTTCTCCTCGGGCTGCCGTTGCCGCCGCGCCTGGTTCGCGACGACGAGGTGCACGTGGGGGTGTTGGCCCCGCGGCGTCCTCCGCGGGGACGCGGTGTGGCCGGTCATCAAGCGGTCCCCGACCTCACCTCGGTCATCCAGCATCGCGAAACGGGTCTGCGTCTCACCTCGCCGGCGACGACCTGGGCGATGCTGGCCGCATCCCTCCGCCATCCCTACGACGTCGTGGCCGTCGGTGACGCGGTCTTGCGCGACTGGCGGCTCGAGCCGCTGGCGTCGATTTCCGAGATGAGCCGAGCAGCGGATGCGGGGCGGAGGGTGGGGGTGGCGCGTCTCCGGGAGGCACTCCCACGTTTGCGTGCCAGATCGGGGTCGCGACCGGAGACATGGCTCCGGCTCACGATCGTCGATGCAGGATTGCCCGAGCCCGATCTCAACGTCGACGTGTTCGTGGCAGGCGAGTACCTCGCGTGCGTCGACCTCGCGTATCCGGAGCGTCGCATCGCGTTCGAGTACGAGGGTGAGCACCACCTGCGTGACCCGCGCCAGTGGGCGTCGGACATCGAGCGCTACGAGCGTCTCGCCGCGGCCGGGTGGCTCGTCATCCGGGCAACGAAGCAGGACGTCTTCGAGCAGCCCGGTCGCCTCATGGCGCGGGTGCGTCGCGCGCTCGCATCTCGGGGGTGATGTCCGGCCGCGGCGGTCGTGCTCGCCTGTCACAGGTCGACGCCGATTACGCGATCTGTGACAGGCGAGCAGCAGTAAGCCTCGTTCCCCTGTCACAGATCGAGGAAGAGTGGTCGATCTGTGACAGGGGAACGGATGCGTCGGGCGCAGGGTCGGGGGAAGCGGAGACTGGGAACACTCGAGCGGGGTCAGTCCTGGCGGACGAGGAGGTCGCCGATCTCACAGTCCAGAGCCCGGCAGATCGCCGACAGTGTCGAGTAACGGATGGCGCGGGCACGGTCGTTCTTGAGCACCGACAGGTTGACCACCGAGACCCCCACCGCGCGGGACAGCTCCGCCAGCGTCATCCCGCGCTCGGTCAGCAGCTCGTCGAGCCGGCAGTGGACACCGCTGGGGCCGTCGTCCTCGGCGGGGCTCATACGAGGCCTTCGGTGTCGCGCTGCAGCCGGTCGCCGACTGTGAACACGGTGCTGGCCATCGCCACGATGAAGGCGGCGAGGATGACGGGCGGCAGGTCCACGCTCATGACGGGGTTGTCGAACGTGCCCTGCGAGATGTCGCGGAACGCATCGTTGGCGACGATGTTGCCGAAGAACGGGACTCCGAACAGTCCTGCGAGTCCCGACGCGCCCGCGGCGACCACGAGCACCGTGTTGCGACCGTTGAACACGCGCCCTCGCATGACCGACAGCGTCACCAGCAGCAGACACACGACGACCGCGGTGACGGATGCGGCGAGCACGAGCTGCTGGATCACCAGCGCGCCCGTGCCGGTGACCGACAGGCTGCTCGGGGTGATCCACGCGCGCTCCAGCAGGATGTCGCGCATCGCCCCGTCGGGACCGATGGGAGCGGGGACCGTGGTGTCGGAGAACAGCGCCTCGACGGGGAGTGCCTTGCCGCTGAGTGCGTCGACGATCCGCCCGATCGCGAAGAAGAGCGTGACACCGACGACCGCGATCCCGGCGCCGACGAAGATCCACATCGCGGCGATGTCGCTGCCGCGCAGCACGCGGGCTTGAGTGAGGGTGGTCATGGGGTCCTCCCTGGCATATCGAATATCGTTGTTATCGAAAAACGATATGGGATGACCGGTGTGACCGCAAGCGGCTGATGCGGTGCGCCCACGGCGAACACGGGCTTGCCGCATCCGTGCTCTGGTTAGCCTCGATGTACAGCGCGCCGGAGGGTGCGCCCGATGTTGGCGTCATCTGGCGCCGGAGGAGTAGCCGCGATGTTCGAGAGATTCACCGACCGAGCCCGTCGCGTGGTTGTGCTCGCCCAGGAAGAGGCGAAGATGCTCAACCACAACTACATCGGTACCGAGCACATCCTGCTCGGTCTCATCCATGAGGGCGAGGGCGTCGCCGCCAAGGCGCTCGAGAGCCTGGGCATCTCGCTCGACGCCGTGCGCGAGCAGGTCCAGGACATCATCGGCCAGGGTCAGCAGCAGCCGACCGGCCACATCCCCTTCACGCCGCGTGCGAAGAAGGTGCTCGAGCTGAGCCTGCGCGAGGCGCTGCAGCTGGGCCACAACTACATCGGTACCGAGCACATCCTGCTCGGCCTGATCCGCGAGGGCGAGGGCGTCGCAGCCCAGGTGCTCGTCAAGCTCGGCGCCGACCTCAACAAGGTGCGTCAGCAGGTCATCCAGCTGCTGAGCGGCTACCAGGGCAAGGAGCCCGCGGGCGTCGCCACCGGCGCCGGCGAGCAGGCCACGACCGGTGCACAGGGCGGCTCGGCCGTGCTCGACCAGTTCGGCCGCAACCTCACCCAGGCCGCGCGCGACAACAAGCTCGACCCGGTCATCGGGCGCGAGAAGGAGATCGAGCGCGTGATGCAGATCCTCTCGCGCCGCTCCAAGAACAACCCTGTCCTCATTGGCGAGCCCGGCGTCGGCAAGACGGCCGTCGTCGAAGGTCTCGCGCAGGCGATCGTCAAGGGCGACGTGCCCGAGACGCTGAAGGACAAGCAGGTCTACTCGCTCGATCTCGGCTCGCTCATCGCGGGCTCCCGCTACCGCGGCGACTTCGAGGAGCGCCTGAAGAAGGTCACCAAGGAAATCCGCACGCGCGGCGACATCATCGTCTTCATCGACGAGATCCATACCCTCGTGGGGGCTGGTGCCGCCGAAGGCGCGATCGACGCCGCATCCATCCTGAAGCCGCTGCTCGCGCGCGGCGAGCTGCAGACGATCGGTGCGACGACCCTCGACGAGTACCGCAAGCACTTCGAGAAGGATGCGGCCCTCGAGCGCCGCTTCCAGCCGATCCAGGTCGCGGAGCCGAGCCTGCCCCACGCGATCAACATCCTGAAGGGCCTGCGCGACCGCTACGAGGCGCACCACAAGGTGCAGATCACGGACGGTGCGATCGTCGCCGCCGCGAACCTCGCCGACCGGTACATCTCGGACCGCTTCCTGCCCGACAAGGCGATCGACCTGATCGACGAGGCCGGCGCGCGCCTGCGCCTGTCGATCCTGTCGAGCCCGCCGGAGCTGCGCGAGTTCGACGAGAAGATCGCCAAGGTGCGCGAGCAGAAGGAAGCCGCATCCGAGGAGCAGGACTTCGAGAAGGCCGCATCCCTGCGTGACGAGGAGAAGTCGCTGCTCGCGGAGCGTCTGCGCCTCGAGAAGCAGTGGAAGAACGGCGACGTCGCGACCACCGCGGTCGTCGACGAGGGCCTGATCGCCGAGGTGCTGGCACAGGCCACGGGCATCCCCGTGTTCAAGCTGACGGAGGAGGAGACCAGCCGTCTCGTCTTCATGGAGAAGGCGCTGCACCAGCGCGTCATCGGCCAGGAAGAGGCGATCGCGGCCCTCAGTCGCACGATCCGTCGTCAGCGCGCCGGCCTCAAGGACCCGAAGCGTCCCAGCGGCTCGTTCATCTTCGCCGGCCCCACGGGCGTCGGAAAGACCGAGCTCGCCAAGGCGCTCGCCGAGTTCCTGTTCGACGACGAGGGCGCGCTCATCTCACTCGACATGAGCGAGTTCGGTGAGAAGCACACCGTCTCGCGGCTGTTCGGTGCCCCTCCCGGGTTCGTCGGCTTCGAAGAGGGCGGCCAGCTCACCGAGAAGGTGCGCCGCAAGCCGTTCTCCGTCGTGCTGTTCGATGAGATCGAGAAGGCTCACCCCGACATCTTCAACTCGCTGCTGCAGATCCTCGAGGAGGGTCGCCTGACCGACGGTCAGGGCCGCGTCGTCGACTTCAAGAACACGGTCATCATCATGACCACCAACCTCGGTTCGCAGGCCATCGCCGGCGGTCCGGTCGGGTTCCAGGTCGAGGGCAACGCACAGACCACGTACGAGCGGATGAAGGGCAAGGTCGACGAGGAGCTGAAGCGTCACTTCAAGCCCGAGTTCCTCAACCGCGTCGACGACGTCATCGTCTTCCCGCAGTTGAACAAGGCGGAGCTGCGCCAGATCGTGGGTCTGTTCACCAAGCGTCTCGCCGAGCGTCTGCTCGACCGCGACCTCACGGTGGAGCTGTCGGATGCGGCCAAGGACCGCCTCATCGAGATCGGCTTCGACCCGACGCTCGGTGCGCGTCCGTTGCGCCGTGCGATGCAGCGCGAGGTCGAGGACCAGCTCAGCGAGAGGATCCTCCACGGCGAGCTCAACGCGGGCGACCACGTGAAGGTCGACGCCGAGGGCGGCCGGTTCACGTTCGACATCGCTCCGCGTGGCGAGAAGGTCGCGCTGGGCGCGAGCGTCGCCGGCGAGATCTCGGCCACGCCGGACATCGTCGCCGGAAGCTGATACGCCATACACCGAAGGGCCGGATGCACGCCGCATCCGGCCCTTCGGCGTTCGCGCCGCATCCCGGCGTAGGGTTGCACCGTGAGCGAGTTCACCGTGCGGCCGGCGCGGACGGCAGATGTGCGTGCGATCCACCGGATGCTGGAGCCGTACGTCCAGCGCCGCATCCTGCTCGGCAAGGACATCGTCGTGCTCTACGAGGCCGTGCAGCAGTTTCTGGTCGCCGAGGATGCGAACGGCGAACTCATCGGATGCGGCGCGCTTCACGTCATGTGGGATGACCTGGGTGAGATCCGCACGCTGATCGTCGACGACGCCTGGCTGCACCGCGGTGTCGGGCGGGCGCTCGTGGAGGGCCTCGAGGAGCAGGCGCGCACGCTTGGCCTCTCGCGGCTGTTCTGCCTCACGTTCGAGGTCGACTTCTTCACGCGGCGCGGCTTCGCGCCGATCGGCGAGCACGTGGTCGACCCGGACGTCTACTCGCAACTGGTGCGCAGCCCCGACGAGGGCATCGCCGAGTTCCTCGACCTCGCGCATGTGAAGCCCAACACCCTCGGCAACACGAGGATGCTCAAGCAGCTCTGAGGTTCCCGCGCGGAGAGCCGCCGAGGCCGGGCGCCGGGTGCGACGTAGCCTGGATACGTGAGCTCTCCCACTCCGCGTCGTCGCCCGTCGAAGGCCGTGTACCGCCGTCGCCGCCTCGTCGCGCTGATCGGTCTGCTGGTCGTGGTCGGTCTGGTGTGGCTCTTCATCGCTCAGCCGTGGAACTCCGCCGCGGCGCCCGCTCCGGCCGCATCCGCCCCTGTTGCAACGCCGGACTCCTCGGCGCCGGCCGCAACCGACGCCCCGGCGACCGATGCGCCCGCGGATGAGGCGACGACCGGCGGTGAGGCGACGGAGGCCGGCATTCCCACGTGCACGAATAAGGACGTGAGCGTGGAGGCGTTGACCAACCAGTCCACCTACGCCGCCGATCAGAATCCGCAGCTCTCGATCCGGCTGAAGAACACGTCTGGCGCGGACTGCACGATCAACGTCGGCACGACGAGCCAGACCTTCACGATCACATCCGGAGAAGACACCTGGTGGCGCTCGACCGACTGCCAGAGCGAGCCCAGTGACATGGTCGTGACCCTCGCGGCGGGCCAGGAAGTGACGAGCGCGACCCCCATCACGTGGGATCGGACGCGCTCCGCCGTCGACACCTGCCAGAACGCGAACCGGCCCAAGGCGCCGGGCGGCGGCGCGTCGTACCACCTTGCCGTGTCGATCGGCGGTATCCCGTCGGCGCAGTCGGCGCAGTTCCTGCTGAACTAGCCGCCCAGCCCGAATGTCTCGGCGGCGAGGTCGGCGACCGAGATGCTCGTGGTCGTGCGGCCGATCAGGCGCGGGCCGGGCTTCGGCCCGGGAACCGTATGGCCGCCGCCGTGCACGGTGACGAACGTGACGGGCGGGTGGCCCGCCTCCCGCCAGTCGGTGCGCTCGACGCGCGTGCCGTCGGGATGGGGTCCCGCATCCGCCCCCGAGGTCGGAGGCGAGGCGATGCCGTTGCGTCGGGCGAAGTAGGCGGCGGTCTCGGGCGCGGAGAGGGACGAGCCACCGACGCGGAACACGAGCTGCGCCCATCGCCGCATCCGTCCGCCCGCGTACGGGACGACGGGGTCGGCCGTGCCGTGAACGAGGAGGACCGGAACCGGATGCGGCGCAGGTACGCCCTGGGGCAGCAGGAAGCTGTCGGGCTCGGGCAGTGTCGCGGCGACGATGGCGCCGCCGGCGAGCGGGGGCGCGTCCTCGTGGAGCAGGCGCATGAGCATCTGCCCGCCGTTGGAGTATCCGATTGCGTACACACGGGTCTCGTCGATGCCGTGCGTCTCGCCGAGCCGGGCGATCACGGCACGCGTGAAGGCGACATCGTCGACTCCGGCGAGCCGCGCCGGGAACCGGCTCTCGCGACGCGCGTCGTTCCAGTTGCCGCGGTAGCCGTCGAGGTAGACGACCAGGGCGCCCTTCTCGACGAGCGCGTCGTACGCGCCGCCGGTGAACGCGCGATGGATCTCTCCCGACTGCCTCGATCCGTGGAAGACCAGGACGAGCGCCTGCCCCGCGCTCCGCTCGCCGACGACGGTGAAGGTCCGCATCCGCCCGTCGACCTCGATGTGCTCCAACATGAACGCCGCCTCTCCGGCCCGATCTCGGGGCCGCTCGTCACGATATGCTTTGACATCGTGTCAAGGTCAAATCGAGGGAGCCGCCCGTGATCATCGGCGAACTGAGCGATCGGAGCGGCGTCAGCGCGCGCTCGATCCGTCACTACGAGAAGCTGGGCCTCATCAGTCCGCAGCGCGGCGAGAACGGCTACCGTCACTACTCGGACCGGGCGGTCCCGATGGTCGCCACGATCCACGCCATGTTCGAGCTCGGGTTCACACGCGACGACGTTCGCGCCGTCCTTCCCTGCGCCACGGGCGAGAAGTCGCACGGCGACGCTGAACTTCTCGGCCGGGTGGCCGAGATGCGCGAGCGGGTGGCGGGGCGCATCCGCACGCTCCGCGAGACGGAGGAGGCGTTGGCCGGCTTCCTCGTCGCCAACGAAGGCCGCTGAGGCTCAGGGCCTCATGCCGCGTTTGCCGGCAGTGATGGCCACGATCAGCCCCCATCCGCTGAGGCCACCGGCGATCCAAGAGACGTAGTGGAGCCACGACGGCGCTCCATTGAGGTCCCAGATCACGAAGAGGGTCGCCAGGATGAGGCCGATGGCAGCGGCGACGATGCCGATGATGCGATCGCGGTTCATGCGCTCACGGTAGCGGCGCGACCGGCTCCCGCTGCAGGAATGCGTCGATCTCGTCTTCGTGGTAGAGCGCGAAGCCGTGCCGCTCGTACAGCCGTCGCGCGGGTGAGCCCTGCAGGACGTTGAGGCGCAGAACTGCGCTTCCGGTGACCTCGGCCAGCACGAGAGCCAGCACCTGTGAACCGATTCCGCGGCCCTGGTGGGCCGTGGCGAGGTAGAAGTGCTCCACCCACACCCCGTCGGATGCCGGGCGCACGGCGATGCTGCCCGCATCCGCGCCGTCCACGACGATCACCCGGGTGAGAGCGGGGTCGAACGCCGTCAGGAAACGCTGCCGCACGTAGACCGGGTCGTACCGGTCGAGCCGCTCGAGATCGGGCCGCATGACCTCCGCCCGGAGCTCGGCGATCCATGCCGCGTCCTCGGGCACACTCGGACGCAGGCTCCAGCTCATCCGTCCATTCTCCCGCGCTCGCGGGTGTGGAATGGAGGAATGAGTCGTGCCGCGATCCGCATCGCCTCCGCCGGCGACGCCGCGGCGGTGTCCGAACTCCTGCGCGCGTACCACGAGCACACCGAGGCGGAGAAGGTCGCGCACGGTCTGCAGGAGTTCGGGCCGCTCTCACTCGCGTACGCCGCGGAGATCGCCGCCCCGGCCTTCCCGAGCTCGGACGTGTTGCTCGCCGAGCGCGATCGCCGGATCGTCGGGATGGTCGTCCTGCGCGTGGACGGAGCGGATGGGGAGATCAAGCGACTGTGGGTCGACCCCGCCGCGCGCGGGGCGGGAGCAGGCGCAGCGCTCATCGCAGAGGCGGCGCGACGCGCGACGGCGGCGGGGGCCGCATCCCTGCGTCTGTCGGTGTGGGACTGGCGACACGATGCGCTCGGGCTGTACCGGAGCCGCGGGTTCGTCGAGGTTCCGTCATGGGAGAGGAGGGCGCGTCTCGTGTGCCTGCGGATGCCGCTTCGCTGACGGCACGGCGGATACGCTGGGGGGATGGCCGGTAAGCAGAAACGCGGGAAGAAGCAGCAGCCTCCGCTGGAGTTCCGCAACACCGCGCTGACCGATGCGCTGCAGACGCAGGACATGGCGGCGGTGGCGTTCGCGCTGCGGCACGGGCCCACGGTCGTCCCGCTCATGCGCACCGGCGAGAGCGACAACCCGCTGGATGCCGGCGAGGTGTGGACCTACCGCGATCCGAACACCGGGCAGGTCGCGCTGCTGCTGTTCAGCGATGCAGCCCACAAGCCCGACACGCTGCCGCCCACGGTCGGTTTGCAGGGACCGGACTGGCTCCGGAGCTTTCTGAGCGCGCACCGCGAGGAGATCACGACCGTGTTCTTCGACATCGCGGGCCCACATCCGCTGCAGGCCACTCCCGGCGACCTGATCGCCGCGCTCGAGGTCTGAGGCGGAGGGGCGCGGGGTCAGCGGCTGGAGGCGGCGGGGGCGGGGATGTGCACCCGGCCGAGGGCGGAGAGCAGGTCCTTCGCGCCGGAGTCGATGACGGTCGTGTAGCCGAGACGGCCGGCCTCGGTGCGGCGCTGGGAGAGCTGGGCCACGGGACGCACCTCGCCGGTGAGACTCAGCTCGCCGATCGCGGCGACCTGGTGCCCCACGGGGCGATCGGTCGCGGCACTCGCGATGGCGAGGGCGATCGCGAGGTCGGTCGCGGGCTCGGTGATCTTCAAGCCGCCGACGGTCGACACGTAGATGTCGCGTTCGCCCACCCGCAGCCCGGTGCGGCGCTCCAGCACGGCGAGAATCATCGCCACCCGTGACGACTCGACGCCGTTCACGACACGACGCGGATTGGGTCCGGATGCGGCCACGACGAGCGCCTGGATCTCGACCGGCAGCGCGCGGCGCCCCTCGAGGGCGACCGTGACGCACGTGCCGCTCACCGGAGCGCCCTTGCTGAGGAAGAGGCCCGAGGGATCCGGGACCTCGCTGATGCCGTCGCCGGTCATCTCGAAGCAGCCGACCTCGTCGGTGGGGCCGAAGCGGTTCTTGAGCGCGCGGACGAACCGCAGCGAGGTCTGCCGGTCGCCCTCGAAGTGGCAGACCACGTCGACGAGGTGCTCGAGCAGGCGGGGACCGGCGATCGAGCCGTCCTTGGTCACGTGTCCGACGATGAGCACCGGCAAGGCGCGCTCTTTCGCGATGCGGATGAGGGTCGCGGCGACCTCGCGCACCTGGCTGGGGTGGCCCGCGAGACCCTCGCTGAGCGAGGAGGAGACCGTCTGCACGCTGTCGACGATGAGCAGCGAGGGCTCGACGTCGTCGACGTGGCCGATGAGGGTGGCGAGGTCGGTCTCGCTCGCGAGGTAGAGCTGATCGTGCAGAGCACCCGTGCGCTCGGCGCGTAGGCGCACCTGCGCGGTCGATTCCTCCGCGCTCACGTAGAGCACGCGGTGTCCGTCGCGCGCCGCACGGGCCGCGACCTCGAGCAGCAGCGTGGACTTGCCCACGCCGGGCTCCCCGGAGAGCAGGATCGCGGCCCCCGGCACGATGCCGCCGCCCAGCACCCGGTCGAACTCGGCCACACCGCTCGCACGCCGCGGCGACTCCGCGGTCGTGAGCTCGGTGATCGGACGGGCCGCGCGCGCCGCGGTGGGGCTCACCGGCGTGAGCGAGCGCATCACCCCCGTCGGCTGCGTCGCCTCGACGACGGTTCCCCACTGCTGGCATTCGCCGCAACGGCCGGCCCACTTCGCCGTCGTCCACCCGCATTCGGTGCAGCGGAAGGGCGCGGGAGCGGGGCGACGGGTGGCCATGATCTCAGGCTACGCGCCGCATCCGACATCCCCGGTGCGGGCCGGGTCAGTCGGCCGCGGAGACGGAGACGAAGTCGCCGGGCTTGGTCCCACCGGTCGGCGAGAAGAGGATGCGCTGGACGTTGCCCGCATCCGCCGGGTCGAAGAGCAGGGGGCGGCGTGAGCCGGTTGTCGGGAACTGCTTCGTCGGCACGACGACGATGGACTTCACCCAGCGGTTCGTGCCCTCGATGTCCTCGAAACGCAGCGTGACCTCTGCCATCATCCGGGAGGAGTTCGGCTCGCGAAGCGGGGCGTCGGTGATCTCGGCCTCGACCTTCGCGCCGCTCTGCAGCAGTCGGGTGGCGAGTTCGTTGTTCAGACGGCGGCGCTTCTGGGCGCCCAGGCGGCCGAGCAGCGTCAGCAGGGTCAGAAGCGCGAAGACGCCCGGCAGCCACCACTGCGCGGCATACATGATCCACGCGCCCGCATCCCAGTTCTCGTTCTGTCCGAACGTCGGGTCGATCGCGATGCCCACCGCGTCCGGAGCGGTCCACAGCGTGGTGGCGTACCAGGAGCCGAGGGTGAGACCGGCCAGCACGATGGGCAGAGGGCCGAGGAACGCGTAGCCGTCGGTGCGCCCGGAGTAGCGGTGGTTCCACGTGCTGTAGCCACCGACCATGATGATCGTGGCGACGATGCCGATCGGCAGCGACCAGCTGCGCAGCCAGATCGGGATGGCGGTGTCCCACGTACTGAAGACGCTGTTGAGGCTCATCACGCGGAACTGATCGACGAAGCCGCCGATGCCGAAGCCGATGGCGGCCGTCGTCGCCAGCGACGCGACACCGAACACCAGCGTCGCGATCAGAGCTGTCGTGCTCCCCCGATACTTCTCGTTGCGACGGGCTTCCTTCTCGCGGGGATCGATGAGGCTCATCATTCCAGCGTATCGATGGCCAGACTCACGACGAGACGGCCTGATGCCGAACATAAGGATGCGTGGCGACGGCCGCCGGGTACGCCGAGGAGGGGGGTCCTCGGCGTGCCTCGGGCGGATCATCGCCGCCACGCACCCCGACCCGGGCGCCGCTTCGCCGAGCGAAGGCAGCGCCCGGGGGTCTCACCCGCTCAGCACCCAGCCTCCGACGAGCTCGGAACTGAACGGAACGGAGTAGGCCATGAGCGCGCCCGCCTGCGCGTCGCGGAAGATGCGCTGGATGGGGGAGGAGACGAGGAACCCTCCGCCGCCGCCGATGCGGACGGCGAGGGCGGCCGTGCGCTTGGCGACCTCGTTGGCCAGCATCTTCGTCTCGGTCGCCGCGGGCATCGCCTCGGGGGAGCGCTGATCGGCCAGCCAGGCCGTGCGCTGGGCCATGAGCGTCGCCGCGGTGAGCTCTGCCCACGCCATGCCGGTCTCCTGGCGCACCCATGTGGCGTCGGCGAGGCTCGCACCCCCGCGCACCTTGCCCGCGGTCACCGCGATCGCGTCGATCGCGGATGCGGCGATGCCGAGCGAAAGGAACGCGAAGCCGACCGTGATGAGGTTCGCGTACTCGGGGGCGGGCGGTCCCGTCAGCCGGGAGCGCAGCAGGGGCGTCTCGTCGAAGAGGATCGTGCGGCTGCGGGTGGCCCGCATCCCCATCGTCTCCTCGATCGGCGGGAACGAGACGGTGTCGTCGACGGTGACGCCGAAGAAAGCGGGGGCTCCGTCGATCCGGGCGTTCAGGAACAGGTGGTCGGCCGCCTCGGAACCCGAGACGAACAGTTTGCGGCCGGTCAGCGCCCAGTCCTCGCCGACCGCATCCGCATCCTGCTGGGATGCCAGGAAGTGATTGCCGCCGGCCGGCTCGCTCAGGGCGTTCGCGAACCGCTTGCCCGCCTTCAGCTCGGAAGCGAAGAACGCGGCTTGCTCGTCGGACGACAGCGTCACGAGCGCGTGCGCCGCACCGAGGTGCATGAGCCAGACGGTCGCCACCGCAGGGTGCGCCGCAGCCAGCGTCTGCACGACGGCGCCGAGTGTCGCGTACGACAGCGCCTCGCCGCCGTGCTCGCGCGGCAGGAACGCGGCATCCAGCCCCGAGGCCGAGAGCGCGCGCAGGTGCTCGATCGGCAGGCGCGCGTCGGCGTCGTCGGTGGCCACGGTGGCGGCGAATCCGACAGCGAGCTCTCGGGCGGTGTCGACCCAGTGCTGTTCGTCGGCGGGCGGGGCGACGGGGGAAGGTCGGGTGAGCATGGACGGGTCCTTTCGGGTCAGGACAGGCGGAGGCTGGACAGCTGACGGCGCAGCTGGGCGCGGGAGGTGAGAACGAGCACGACGAGGGTCACAAGGTAGGGCAGCGCCGTGTAGAGCTCGCTGGGAAGCTGGATGGTGGTCGACTGGGAGAGCAGCGAGAAGCTCTGCAGGAAGCCGAACAGCAGGGCGCCCAGCGCGATGCCGACGGGGTTCATCCGGCCCATGATCACGATCGCGAGCACGATGTAGCCGCGGCCCGCCGTCATATTGGGCGTGAACGAGCCGATGGCGCCGACGGCGATGACGGCGCCGGCGAGACCCGCCGTCGCCCCGCCGATGAGCAGCGCTCGCGCCCCGACGCTCCGCGGGCGCACGCCGCGCAGGGCCGCGGATGCGGGGGCCGAGCCTGTGGCGCGCACCTGAAGACCGAAGCGGGTGAAGCGCATCACGAGCCAGGCCGCGGCCAGCAGCACGAGCGTCGCGTACACGAGTGGGCTCTGACCGAACAGCGCAGGTCCGATGAGGGGGATGTCGGTGAGCGGGCCGAGGTCGATCGGTGAGATCGTCGGAACGCTCACGTTCGTCCGGCCGGCGGGGATCCAGAGCTGGAACAGGTAGGTCGACAGTCCGAGGCCCAGCAGGGTGATCGCGAGGCCGACGACGATCTCGTTCGCCTTGAGCGTGTAGACGAGCACGTTCATCAGCAGCGCCAGAGCGATGCCGACGACGGCGCCCGCGATGAGACCCAGCCAGGGGCCGAAGGAGCTTCCGACGTAGATGGCGGTGAAGGCTCCCAGGATCATCATGCCCTCGATGCCGAGGTTGAGTCGTCCCGCGCGTTCGACGAAGCCCTCGCCGATCCCCGCGATCACGAGCGGAGCCGCCAGGGCGATCGCGCCGGCGAGGATCGACGCCCACAGTGCGATGGTCATCGGGTGCCCTCCTCGACGGCGATCTCGGCCTCGACGACCGGTTCACCGGATGCAGCCGCCGCATCCGACATCTCCTCGGCGGAGAACGCGCCGTCGTCGGGCGCCGGAGCCGGTCCCGGATGCGCGGGAGCGACGAGACCCGGCCTCGACGCGGCGATCACCGCGACGCCCAGCAGCAGCACGCCCTTGATGACCTCCGCGATGGATGACGGGATCGTCCCGGTCGCCGACTGCATCCCGACCGCGCCGACCGTGAGGGCCGAGAAGAAGACGGCCGCCACGGCGATGCCGGCGGGAAGCAGGCCGCCGAGCAAGGCCACGGCCAGACCGGAGAACCCGACGCCGCCCGAGACCGAGCCCAGCAGCCGCTCGTTGACGCCCGCGATCTGCAGCCATCCGACGACGCCGGCGCCCGCGCCCGAGACGAGCATGGTGCCGTAGAGGGTGCGCTGTCGAGTCGCACCGAGGCGCAGCGCGAGCGCGGGACGTTCCGCGAAGACGGCCACCCGTGTGGCCTGCCGCGAGCGACGCCACCACTCGAACAGGACCACGGCCACGATCACGAGCAGGATGCCGACGTGCGCGCGGGTGCCGGGGATGAGGGCGGGAAGGGCCGCCGCCTCGGGCAGGCGCTCGCTCTGCGGTGTCGCCGTCGCCTCGCCGCTGGCGAGCCACGTGCGCAGCGTCCAACCGAGGAAGCCCGTGGCCACGTAGTTCAGGAGGAGGGTGGACAGGATCACGTTGACCCGCCAGCGCACGGCGAGCCAGGCCGGCACCAGAGCGAAGGCCGCTCCGCCGACGGCGCCGGCGACGAATCCGACGAGTGCGTAGAGGATGGCGGGAGCCGCATCCGCCGTCACATCGCGCACCCACAGGATGGCGGCGGTCGCGAAGATGGCGCCCATCGTGACCTGGCCCTCGGCGCCGACCGAGAACACGCCCGCCCGGAGCGCGGGGATCAGCGTCAGCGCGACGATCGCCACGGGAGCGGCTCCTACGAGCAGCTCGCCCACGCGGTACGGCGAGCTGGAGACGCCCTCCACCAGCCCTCGCAGCCCCGTCAGCGGGTCGGCGCCGGCGAAGAGGATGAGCGCGACGGCTACCAGCACGACCGCGGCGACCACCGCGCCGGTCAGCGCGACGGACCGCATCCGAGAGGAACGGATCACGCGTGCTCCTCGGGGTCGTGGCCGCAGGCATCGACCGGGCCCGGCACGAGCACGTCGACGAACTGCTGCGTCGCCGCGTCGATCAGGCCGAGCTCGGTCAGGCCGAGGTCGGGGACCACGTAGAGTCCCACGAACGACAGGATGATGTACGGCGAGGCGATCGCGCAGCCCAGTTCGTGGGTCGCCGCATGCCCGGCCGCGAGAGCTGCGGCGGTCTCCTCGAACGGGGCGTCGCTCATCATCCCGCCCACCGGCAGCGCGACGCGGGCGAGGACCTCGCCGTCGGCGACCGTCACGAACCCGCCGCCCATGCGCCCGAGCTCCGCGACCGCGAGACGCATGTCGTCGTCGTCCGCGCCCACGACGGCGATGTTCATGTTCGGGCAGTTCATCGTGATCGCGATGGCGCCGCGGCCGAGGCCGAAGCCCTTCACGAACCCGTGACCCGCGAGCGCCTCGCCGTGGTGGCGGTCGACGACCGCGATCTTCAGCACGTCCTGCGAGGGGTCCGAGACGACCTGGCCGTCCACGACCGGCAGGGATGCGGTGAACTCCCGCTTGAAGTAGCCGTTGTACATCTCCATCGCGCGCACGCGTACACGCGTGGCACCCTCGGGGGCCGCGACGGTGAGCAGATCCACCGGGAGTTGCTCCGGCAGGTGCACGGTGCCACGTGCCCAGTCGGGCAGCACGTCGGTGTTGTCGAAGAGGGCCACGCCGTCCTTGGCGACGACGCGCCCTGCGACGACCACGACCTCCGGCCGCACGTCGGCGAGATCGCGGATGACCTGGAGGTCTGCGAGGCGGGAGGGGGCGAGCAGGCCGAGGGCCTGGTCGAGCCGGTAGTAGTGCGATGGCTGCGTGGTCGCCATGCGGTACGCGAGCTGCGGGTCGACGCCGAAACGGATCGCCTGGCGCACATGGTGGTCGATGTGGCCCTGCGTGTGCAGGTCGAGCGCGTGCTTGTCGTCGGCGCAGAAGCTCAGGTGGCGCAGCGCCGGCTCGATCGCGTCGAGGTCGGCGAAGAGGGGAACAGTGTTGTCGGCCAGCGACGATCCCATGACCGTGATCATCGCGCCGAGGCGCGTGCGCTCGAGCACCTCGTCGACGGTCGAGGCGTTGTGGTCATCGCTGATGCCGGCCGCCAGGTAGCCCCAGAGCGACTCGTGGGTCTGCGCCGCCGTGTGGCCGGTGAGTCGGCGACCGGCCACGAGCGCCTCGCGGAATCGGCCGGTGGAGAGCTCGCCGTAGTCGAACGGGTTGGACTCCCCGAGGGTCGCGGTGTTGTCGTCGTGCAGGCGGGCGCGCACGACCTCTTCTTCGATGACCGCGCCGCCGCGCTCGAGCGCGAAGGAGGTGGGGGTGGTCGGCGAGACCTGCTGGAACACGTGCAGCGGGGTCGTCGTGGACAACGCCAGGTCCATTCCTCTCGCGCCCCAGACGTTCGCCGCGCCGTTCGGGTCGGTGAGCACCGTGGTCGTACCGCGGGCGACCGAGAGACGGGCGAGCTCGCCCGGCGTGAGGTTCGTGTACTCCACATGCAGGTGTGTGTCGATGAAACCCGGCACGACGTGGCATCCGCGCGCGTCGATCTCGGCTCCCGCCGTGGGGACGTGGTTCCAGGGAGTGAGCGTCGCGATGTGCCGCCCCGCGACGAGCACGTCGCGCTCGAGCCACTCCTCGGTTCCGGGAGACTGCACGAGTCCGCCGCGCACGATCAGATCGGGGGCCGTGTGCCCCGCCGCGACCGCGCGCAGATGAACGAGCTCCTCGGTCGTCGGCAGCAGGTCGGTGAAGTCGGTCATGAGGGCTCCTCTGCGGGGTCGAGTCCTGCCATCGCCGCGCCGATGCGGGCGGTCGTCGCCGCCTCCGCGGGCAGGTCGGCGACGATGCGTCCGTCGAAGACGACGACGATACGGTCGGCGAGACCGCGGATCTCGTCGAGATCGTGGGAGGCGACCGCGACGGCGGCCCCCGCCTCCGCGGCCTGGACGAGGCGGTCGCGGATGGCCTGGGCCGCCCGCAGATCCAGCCCCTGGGTCGGCCCGTAGGCGAGCACGACGCGCGGTGCGCCCCCGGGCCAGGTGTGACCGAGCTCGCGCGCCGCCAGCAGCTTCTGCTGGTTGCCGCCGGACAGCCCGCCCGCGGCCAGGGTCGGGACGGCGGGTCGCACATCGAACGCGGTGAGGCGCTCGCCGGCCGAGGCGCGCGCCGCGCCGCGGGTACGGCGGTCGGTACGCACGCCGCTGGCGGCCTCGTAGAGCCCCAGCGTGTCGCCGAGGGAGAGTGCGGGAACGAGCGCGTCGCTACGCTCCTCGGGGATCCATGCCACGCCCCCGCGGAGCAGCTCGACGGCCGAGGGCGCCGTGCGTCCCTCGAAGACGAGGGATCCGGATGCGGGTGCCCGCAGCCCCGCGAGCACATCGATGAGCGTGTTCTGGCCGCTGCCGGCGACGCCCGCGATGCCGACGATCTCTCCGGCGCGGAGCTCGAGCGACACATCCCTCAGAGCTGCATCCGTGTCGGACGAGGCGTGGACGCCCTGCACGGCGAGCACCGTCTCGCCCGGGATGCGGTGCGCGCGCGGGGCGGGTTCGTCGAGGTCGCCGACCATGAGTCTCGCGACCTCGGCGGCGGAGAGTCCGCGCGCGGGGCCGTGGTGCACCCGGCGTCCGTGCGACAGAACGGTCACCTCGTCGGCGACCGCACGCACCTCCTCGAGGCGGTGCGTGATGAGCACGATCGCCGTACCCAGGGCGCAGAGCGTGCGCAGATGTTCGAACAGGCCGCCCACTTCGCGGGGGCCGAGGCTGGCGGTGGGCTCGTCCAGGATGAGGGTCGTCGCGCCCTCGGCGAGGGCGACCACGATCTCGCCGAGCTGGCGGTGCGCCTGGCTCAGCCGTGCGGTGGGACTGTCGAGGTCGACGCTCACGCCGGCGCGCTCGAGGGTGTCGGCCAGGGCTGCCCGGGCGGCGCCGCGGCGGGCGATGCGCGTCGAGCCCACGAGCAGCAGGTTCTCCACCAGGCTCAGCTCGCCGACCAGGCTCAACTGCTGCGGGACCATGTTGACCCCGCGCTCCTTGCCGGCCGCGCGGTCGCGGGGCGCATAGGAGGTTCCGTCGAGCGTCATCGTGCCCGCATCCGCCGACTCGATGCCGGCGAGGATCTTGGCCAGCGTCGACTTGCCCGCGCCGTTCTCCCCGACGAGGGCGTGCACGCTGCCGGCGCGCACGGCGAAATCGACGGCGTCCAGGGCGTGGACGGCGCCGAAGCTCTTGGAGACCGACCGGGCGACGAGCGCCCGGTCGGTCTCAGGGGTGGGGATGGTCATCAGGAGATGGTGACACTTCCGTCTTTGAGGCCCGCAATGAGCTCGTCGACCTTCGAGGCGACGTCGGCCGGCACGGCGCCGTCGACGCTGTTGATGTCCTGGTAGACCAGTCCGCCGTTCTCGAGCGTCGAGGTGACACCCTTGCCGCCGAACTTCTTGTCCGCGACCTCTTCGACCCACGCCTTGACGATCGGGTACATGTCGAGATCGACCGTGGACACGTTGGTCTTGAGCGCCTCGGCGCCGGCGGCGGGGGAGACGCCCACGGAGAGGACGCCCGCCTTGGAGGCTGCGGCACCCACACCGGCGGCGATGCCGTCGCCGGTCGTGTAGACGAGCTTCGCGCCCTGGCCGATGAGACCCGCGGTCGCGGATGCGGCGGCCTCGGCGTCGTCGAAGCTCCCGGCGTAGACGACCGGGAGCAGCTCGGCCGACGGGTTGGCCGCGAGCGCGCCCTGCTGGAAGAAGGAGTCCGTCGCCTTCACGAAGTCCAGCTCCAGGCTCTCCACGCGTCCGATCGGCGACGCCTGGGTGAGACCCGCGATGTAACCGGAGAGGTATCCCACCTCGGGCGTGCTGTAGGTCCAGGTCTCGACGTTGTCGGTGTACTTGTCGAGGATGTCGGCGCCGCCCGAGGCGGTGAAGTGGCTGTCGGGGAAGTCCTTGGCGACGGAGAAGATCGCGTCGCCGAGTTCGATGCCGTGCCCGATGATCAGATCGAAGCCCTGGCTGGCGAAGTCCGCCACGACCGGCTCGCTGGTGGCCGGGTCGGCCATCTGCTCGCGCAGCTCGTACGTGATGAGGCCTTCGTCCTGGAGCTTGGCGAGGGCGTCGGCCAGCGCCTGGTTGAAGGCGCCGTCGTTCGCGTTGCCGGGGGTGAGGGCACCGACGCGGATCACGTGATCGGATGCGGCGGAGGACGACGTGGCATCGGCGGTACCGGAGCAACCGGCGAGTGCGAGCGCGGCCGTCGCGGCGATGGCCGCGGCGAGGAGGGGGCGAAGACGCATTGCGGTGTCCTTTCGGGTGGGTGTGGCGGGTTCGGGTGGTGCGGGTCAGGAGGTCGAGACGGTGAAGCCGGGGGCGAGGGTGGCCCCCACGAAGGCCGCGCTGTCGGGGGACCAGTGCGCGAGCACGGCTCCGGTGGCGCGGTCGAAGCACGGGTCGAGCCGCACATCGGCGGCGGCCGCATCCGGGTGCAGCGCGGCATCGGCCACGCAGACGACCGGCGTGCCGTGCAGGGTGCGGGCCGTCCCTGTGGCGGGCAGGTGTCCCTGGCGGTCGAGGGAGAGGAGGGCGGCGGTCGCGAGGAAGCCGCGCAGTTGCGGGTCGTCGGCGCAGGCCGCCGCGTCCTTGGTGCAGCCCTCGGTCCAGGCGATGGTGCCGGCCGCATCCACCGAGACGGCGCTGACCTGCGTGCCGAGGGCGGTGTCGCCCTGACCGATGACCTCGATGCGCGCGTGGAACGCGTCGCCGTCACGGCGCACATCGATGCGTTCGGTGTACAGCGGCTCGGACTTCGCGCCGGTGACCTGCCAGTGCGCGCTCCAGCCGGCGACGAGAGGTGCGAGCTCCACGGTGTCGTCGGCGCGGACCAGGGCCGCGCCCGTCAGTGCCGTCGCCACGACGACCGCTCCTGCGCCGCAGGCGGCGGCCAGGAGGGACAGGCGACGGCGACCGCTCATACGGGGGCGACCTCCCTCACGGCGGCGAGCTCGGCGTGCAGCCGGCTCTTCGTGTCGACGTCGGCGAACGACGCGTCGATGGAACGCGCAGCGAAGCCGACCAGATCGGCGTAGTCGAAGCCGAACTGGTCGGCCGCCACCGCCCAGTCCGCCTCGAGGGTGGTACCCAGCGGCGCCGGGTCGTCCGTGTTCAGCGTGACCGAGACGCCGGCGGCCAGCAGGCGCGGGAGGGGGTGGGAGTCCCAGTCGGGGTAGATGCCGAGCGTGAGGTTCGAGCGCGGGCACACACCGAGGCTGATGCCGTCGGTGATGAGCCGGTCGATGAGGGCCGGATCCTCGATGGAGCGCACGCCGTGGTCGATGCGCTCCGCCTGCAGCAGCTCCACCGCATCCCACACGCCCTCGGGGCCGCTCGACTCGCCGGCGTGCACGGTGCGGTGCAGACCCGCGGATGCGGCGAGCGCGAACGCGCCCTGGAACTTCTCGCCCGTGCGGCCGGTGACCTTCTCGTCGCCGTCGATCGACAGGGCGATCACGCGACGCGGCCTGGCGGCGACGAGCTCGCCGACCAGACGTTCCGCCTCGGCGCCGGACTGGTTGCGCAGCAGAGAGTAGGCGACGCCCACCTGGCAGAGGCCGTCCTGCTCCGCCTCGTCGAAACCGGCGCCGAGTGCGTCGAGCAGGTCGAGCTCGCGTCCGCGCCACGCGTTCCAGTGCGTGGGGTTGACGATGACGTCGCTGTAGCGGATGCCGGAGGCGCTCTGACGGACGGCGAACGCGTAGGCCACCCGGGCCGCCTGCGCCGGAGTGCGGACCAGCCCGCACTGCCAGTCCAGGAACCTGAGGAAGCCGCTGAGGCCCGCGGAGCCCGCTCCTGCGCCGCCGCCGGTGGTGACCTCCGGGGCGGCGAACGCGCCGTGCGTGGAGATGTCGAAGAGCGTGGCGGCGGGGCCGGGCAGGGCGACGCCGTTCTCCTTCGCCAGCGTCAGCATGTCGAGCAGCGAGAACGTGCCCTCGAGGTGTACGTGCACCTCGGCCTTGGGCAGCGCGCGGATCACTGTCTCGTCGATGCGCGCGTCGTGGTTCTGCGACATGGGTCCCCTTCGGATGCGGGTGGGAGGTACAGCGGCACGCTATCCGCTTCGCGCAACTTGTCGACAAGTGGAGCGAATCTCGTTCGCGACTTGTAACACCCGCGTAATGCTCACCCCGGATTTTGGCGGATTCGGCCGCTACCGTGAAAGTCGGTTCGTAGCACTTGTTCACAAGGAGAGATTCGTGACGCACCCACTGACAGAGGCCGACCTCGCCCATCTGCGCCAGAGCATCCAGGTCGCCGAAGATGCGGTCGCGCACGGCACGCATCCGTTCGGCTCGATCGTCGTGAGCGCCGCGGGCGAGGTCGTCTCCTCGTGCGGCAACAACTCACTGCCGCCTGAGGGCGATCCCACTCAGCACGCCGAGCTGCAGGCTGTCGCCGCCGCGTTCCGGGTTCTGGGAGCGGACGGGATGAAGGGCTCGACCCTGTTCACGAGCGCCGAGCCGTGTGCGATGTGCTCCGGCGCCGCGTACTGGTGCGGCATCGATCGTGTGGTCTACGCGCTCAGCGAGCACCGCCTGCTCGAGCTCACGGGGGACCACCCCGAGAACCCGACGTTCTCCCTGCCCTGTCGCGAGGTGTTCGCGCGCGGTCAGCGCAAGATCGAGGTCGTCGGCCCGCTGCTCGAGGACGAGGCCGCGAAGGCGCACGTCGGCTTCTGGGTCTGACTCCCACGGCGTACCTGAGCCCGTCCCGTCCCGCCTCCCGCTCCGCTCGGCTTCGCCCCCCGCTCGGCTCTGTCCCGCGTCTCCGCTCGGCTCCGCCCCCTGCCTCCCCTGTCACAGATCGCGGCCGGAGGCGCCGATTGTGACAGGCGAGCACGAAGCCTCTCCGCTCACCTGTCACAGATCGACGCGGAAGGCGCGATCTGTGACAGGTGAATGAGCTCAGGGAGCGCCCGCACGGCGACCTCGACCCGAGCGCGCGGACGCGGATCGCGCGGACGCGGATGCGGATGCGGACGCGCACGCGGGTGCGGATGCCGGGCTCAGGCGCCGCCCCAGGGCGGGCGGACGGTACGCACCAGCGAGTACGACACGATGTCGGGCGCGTGGTACTCGAAGCTGTGCATGAGGCGGCGCCCGCTCGCGCCGATCCCCACGATCTCGGAGGTCATCACCGGGGAGCCCTCCGCCCGCTCGAAGAGCGCCGCGAGCTCGCCCTGGAGGGTCGTCACGCCGGGCGTCGACACCTCCCAGATCACGGGTTCGCCCCAGACCTTCGCTGCAGCCGTGAAGACGGACTCGTCGGGGTCGAAGCTCCGCTCGGCGCCATCGAGCGGAAGCAGATCGTCGGCGATCATCGCCACCGCCCCGTCGGCCCGCCAGCGCTTGCGCACGGCGAGTGCGGGCATCTCGGCCGCCAGCTCCATGAGCGCGCCGACGTCAGGACCGAGGGTCCTCGTGCCGCTGGAGAGCGTCTCGACCTCCGACTGGTAGCCGAGGCGGTCCAGCAGGTCGGTGTGCTCGAACTGCTCCTCCAGCCGCACGCTCAACCGCAGCGCGATCGGATCAACGGTGGTCACCGAACCTTGTCGCCGGCGGACGATGCCCTGCGCCTCGAGGGTGGCCATCGCGTTGCGCAGCTGCTGGCGGGTGCACTCGAGGCGCGCCGTCAGCTCCAGCTCACCCGGCAGGGGAGTGCGGCTGGCGGCGGCCTCGCGCACGAAGCGCAGCAGACCGTGCAGGACGCGAAGGTGGGCGCGATCGCCGAGCGGGCGAGGCAGCGGCAGATACGTCACAGCGGGACCTTCCGGGTCGCGAGCACGGCTGAGAACATCATGGCGCAGTCACGGCCGGAATCTGCAGGATCGGAAGTCCCGCGGATCCCGGATGCGGGTGCCGCTCGAGGGCGGGGGAGAGGATCTCGTCCAGCACCACCTCCACGACGTAGTGCGTCTCGCCCGAGAGCAGGTGTCCGGCGTAGGCGCGGGCGGCGTCGTCCTTCACCCCGACCGCCACGTGCACGTGGACGACGGGGGCGCCGTCGGGTGCGGTCGTGATCGTGCCAGAGCCGAGTCCCTCGGTGTAGGGGACGTCGACGGCGGTCGGCATGGGAGCTTCGGGATCTGCGGCGGGCGTCTCGGCCGCGATGAGGCGCACGGTGCGGAACGCGCCGCTGAAGGTCGAGATCGCGGCCTGAGCGATGCCGTGCCGACGGCAGGCGTCGGCGAGCGAGGTGAGGATCTCGTCCCCGGGCTCGAGCACCACGACGACGCGGCGCCCGGTTTGGATCTCGGCGGTCTGCATGGAAGCTCCTGTCGGGCTGCTTGTCGATAAGTGAGCGTTCCCACGACGCGGGATCGATAGTTCAGATCATCTCCAACGGCGATTTCTTGCGTGTTGCTCGTGTTTCGCTTCGGTAAATATTCGGCCGAATGTCAACACTTGTCGATTTGTCGGCCATGTTCCTGGGTATCGTGACGATCGGTCAGCGTTGCCCACCCCGCCCCCTTTTGCCCTCCTCGCCCCCCGGGAGATCGCTGTGTCCACGCCTGTCACCACCCCCGTCCTCCATCTCTGGGACGGCGAACGAGACCGCGGTGTGGCGCGTCTGTCCTGGCAGGACGGACGCATCACGGCCGTCGAAAGCGCAGAGGGCGCGCCCGAGTACAGCCTCATTCCCGGCCTGATCGACACGCACGTGCACCTCGACGCATCCGCGACCCCCGGGGCGGATTGGCTGACATGGCCTCTCATCACGCCGGCGGCCGAGCGTTCCCTGCACGTCGCCGCGCACGCCCGACGGGCCGCCGCCGCGGGTGTCACGACCCTGCGAGACCTCTCGGGCAGCGAGGTGCAGTACGCCGTCGCCCGCGCTCTGGAGGCCGGCCTCATCCCCGGTCCCCGTCTGCTCGTGCACGGCCCCGTCGGCATGACCGCCGGTCACGGCGACCTCTTCACGCCGCCCCACTACCCGCACCGCCCGCCGGTGGCAGACTCCCCCGACGAGTGCCGCAAGCTCGTGCGCCAGTGGGCGCGCGCCGGTGCGGACGGCATCAAGATCTACACGAGCGGCGGCGTGCTCTCGATGGGCGACAAGGTCGGCTGGCGCAACCAGACGGATGCGGAGATCGCCGCCACCGTCGACGAGGCACACGCTCTCGGCATGCTCGTCGCCGCCCACACGCACAGTGCGGAGGGCGTCGACATCGCCCTGCGGTTCGAGGTCGACTCTCTCGAGCACGGCACCGGCATCGAGGAGCGCCACTGGGAGACCCTCATCGAGCGCAACGTGCCGGTCGCCCCCACCCTGCTCATCAACGACGCGATCGCGGATCGCCGCATCCCGGTCAGCGACGAGGCGGCCGAGAAGGCGCGCGCCGTGGTGATCGAGCGGGACGCGAACTTCACGGGCGCGGCCGCGGCCGGCGTGCGCTTCGTGCTCGGCACAGACGCGAACGGCGTCATGGTGCGCTTCGGCGACCAGCTCGAGGAGCTGCGCCTCATGAAGACGGCCTTCTCGTGGAGCTCCGAGCGCGCCCTCGTCGCGGGCACCTCGGATGCCGCGGACGCGGTGCGCCTGACCGGCACCACAGGGCGTCTGAAGGCCGGTCTCGGCGCCGACTTCCTCGTGGTGCGCGGCAAACCGTGGCAGGACATCGAGACCCTGCGCCCGGAGAACCTCGTGGCCGTGGTCGCCCGCGGCGAGCTCGTCGCCGGTGCGCTTCCCTTCTGACCTCCCCCCATGCACCACCCGACCCCTTCCCCGCATCAAGGAGATCCTGTGACCCTCATCCGATCCGGCGGCGCCCGACGCGTCGCCCTCCCGCTTCTCGCGGGACTCGCCGTCGCGACCCTCGCCGGCTGCGCCGCTTCGGCGCCCGCCGCCGACTCGGCGACCCCCGCCGCCGACCTGCCGCAGGACATCGTCTTCGCGCTCAAGGAGGACCCGACCTGCCTCGACCCGCAGCAGTCGTCGGTGACCACCTCGCTCATCGTCGGCCGTCAGCTGACCGACTCCCTGCTCGACCAGAACCCCGACACCGGTGAGATCGTGCCGTGGCTGGCGAGCGACTGGTCGGTCGCGGGCGACCTCACGTCCTACACGTTCACCCTGCGCGACGGCGTCACCTTCAGCGACGGGACCCCGTTGACCTCGGAGGCGGTCGCCGCGAACTTCGACGCGATCAAGGCGCTCGGAGCCTCCGCATCCCTCGCCAACGGCTACCTGGCCGGTTACGCGGGAACCGACGTGAAGAGCGACACCGAGTTCACGGTGAACTTCTCCGCTCCCAACGTGCAGTTCCAGCAGGGCGCCACCACGATGTCGCTCGGCATCCTCTCGCCCGCCACGGTCGCCGAGACCGCCGAGGCGCGCTGCCAGGCCGTCGCCGGTACTGGTCCGTTCGTGCTCGACTCGTACGTGCCCAACGACGCCGTGAAGATCGTCAAGCGCGACGGCTACGACTGGGCCTCGTCGCTGCGCGGTCACGAGGGCGAGGCCTACCTCGACTCGGTCACCTTCCCGATCATCACCGAGCCCTCGGTGCGCACCGGCGGTCTCGAGTCCGGCGAGTACGACGTCATCCAGGATGTTCCCTACGTGGACGAGGCGCGATTCGCCGGTGACAAGTACCACCTCTACGCCAAGGCGAACCCGGGTGTTCCCAACTCGCTCGTCGTCAACACCTCGCGCGGCGTGCTCGCCGACGAGGCGGTGCGCCAGGCGGTCACCAAGGGCCTCGATCGCGACAAGATCAACGCACTCGCCGGCTCGATGAGCGGCAAGGCGCCCACGAGCGTGCTGACCTCCTCGACCCCCGGCTACATCGATCTCGGCGACACCCTCGCGTTCGACGCGGATGCCGCCAAGAAGCTGCTCGAGGACGACGGGTGGACGCTCGGCTCCGACGGTATCTACGCGAAGGGCGGCCAGTCGCTCACCTTCACGGTCACGGCCTTCTACGCGCAGGACGTGCTCGAGGCGGCGCAGATCCAGCTGAAGGAGATCGGCATCGACATGCAGCTGAAGATGGTCTCCTCGGGCGACTTCTTCGGCGCCATCGCCTCCGGTGACTACGACGCCCTCGGCGCGGGTCTGACCCGCACGGACCCCGACGCGCTGCGCACCCTGCTGTCGACCGCATCGCCCGCCCGCTGGGGCATCGTCGACGACGCAGAGCTCGAGGGTCTCCTGCAGAAGCAGGCGCAGACAGCCGACGTCGACGCCCGTCAGAAGCTCGTCGATGAGATCCAGCAGATCGTCGCCGAGCGCGCCTACGTGATCCCGACGCTGGAGACCGTGCAGCTGCACGGCTCGCGCGCCGGCGTCGAGGGCATCACCTTCGACTCGGCCTCGCGTCTGCACCTCTACGACGCCGCGGTGGTCTCGAACTGATGACCATCCCCGAGCAGCGCGTGGCCCCAGCGGGAAGGCGGGCACAGGCGATCGCCCGCTTCCTGATCCCGAAGATCGTGCAGTGCCTCTTCGTGATCTGGGCGACCTACACCGTCGCCTTCCTGCTGATCCACGCGCTGCCCGGGGACCCCGTCCTCGCCGCGCTCTCGCTGCGCGGCGGCGACGCCACCACGACCGACCCCGCCCAGCTCGCGGCGCTCCGCGAGCGCTACGGGCTGGACGGGCCGGTCTGGCAGCAGTACATCGTCAACTTCCTCGCCCTCTTCCGCGGCGACCTCGGCATCTCGATCGCGACGGGCCAGCCCGTCGTGGAGATGATCGGCCGGGCCTTCCCGAACACCGCTGCGGTGGCCGTGTTCGCCCTCGTGGTGGGCTTCGTCGCGGCCCTCGCGTTCACCGTCTGGGCCTACGTCGCTCGGCCGGCATGGATGCGGGCGTTCGTCACCCAGATCCCGCCGCTGGGCATCGCGATCCCGGCGTTCCTGTCGGGCCTCGTACTCATCAGCGTGTTCTCGTTCGGCCTCGGGTGGTTCCCCGCATCCGGCACGAACGGCTTCGTGAGCGTCGTGCTGCCGGGTATCACCCTGGCACTGCCGACCGGAGCCATCTTCTTCCAGGTCTTCTCGGCCGCCGTGTTCGACGCGGGCGCCAGCCCCTTCGTGTTCACCGCGAACGCGAAGGGCCTCGCGCAGCGCACGGTCGTGGTGCGGCATGTCCTGCGCAACGCCCTCCTGCCCTCCATCACGATCATCGGCCTGCAGATCGGATACCTCGCCGGCGGCACCGCCGTGGTCGAGACCGTGTTCTCCCGGGACGGCATCGGCCGGCTCACCGTCGACGCCGTGCTCGCCCGCGACGTGAACGTCGTGCTGGGCGTCGTGGTCGTCGTCGCGACCGTCTACGCCATCGTGACCCTCATCGTCGACGGCCTCTACGGCGTGATCGACCCGCGTACCCGAACGCGGCTCGTCGGACGAAAGGCGGGTGCGCGATGAGCATCCTTCGCAGGCCCGGCCTTCTGCTCTCCCTCCTCCTGTTGCTGCTGACCCTCGTCGCGGTCGTCGCGCCGCAGCTGCTCGCCCCGTACGATCCGTACGACTCGGTGGGCACAGCCCGGCTTGAGCCGCCGAGCGCGGAGCACCTGTTCGGCACCGACCACCTCGCGCGCGATGTGTTCTCGCGGGTGATCTACGGCGCGCAGCTCTCGCTGTCCTCGGCCGTGCTCGCTGTTGTCGCCGGTGTGCTGATCGGCTCCATCGTCGGTCTCGTCTGCGGCTACGTCGGCGGACCGCTCGACTTCGTGGTGATGCGTTTCGTCGACGTGCTCATCGCGATCCCCGGCATCCTGCTCGCGCTGATCGTCGTCGCCTCGCTCGGCTTCGGTCCGCTCTCGATCGCCCTCGGCGTCGGACTCGGCACGGCGGGGTCGTTCGCCCGCGTCATGCGCTCGCAGGTGCTGCGCGTGCGCAGCGAGGAGTACGTCGAAGCGGCCCGGACGCTCGGCGCCCGAGGCCCCGCGATCCTGGTGCGTCACGTCATGCCGAACGCGGCGCGGCCCATCATCGCGATGGCCTCGCTCGAGCTCGCCCTCGCCATCCTGTCGGTGTCGGCGCTGAGCTTCCTCGGCTTCGGGGCCCAACCGCCGGCGCCCGAGTGGGGTGCGCTCGTATCGGCAGGGCGCGACTTCGTCGCCATCGCGCCCTGGCTGAGTCTGCTTCCCGGCGCCGTCATCCTCGCGGTCGTCCTCTCCGTCAACCGCGTGGCCCGCTTCATCGGAGGTGACCGATGACCGCTCCTCTGCTGCGCGTCACGGATCTGCGCGTCGACTACGGCACCGGACGCCGTGCCCACCGCGCCCTACGCGGCATCGATCTGGAGGTGAACCCCGGCGAGATCGTCGCGGTCGTCGGCGAGTCGGGATCCGGCAAGAGCACGATCGCCCACGCGCTCGTGAAGCTCCTTCCCGCCGAGGCGCACGTGCGCGGCGGATCGATCGTCTTCGACGGCACCGAGATCACCACCGCTTCGGCATCGGCGCTGCGCCGCATACGGGGCGGACGGATCGGCTTCGTGCCGCAGGACCCGTCCCACAGCCTGAACCCCCTGATGCGCGTGGGTGAGCAGATCGCCGAGACGCTGCGCCGCCACCGCGGGCTGTCGCGGGCGGATGCGGCCCGTCGCGCCGTCGAGATCATCACCGAAGTGGGCGTTCCCGAGGCCGAGCTGCGGGCGCGGCAGTACCCGCACGAGCTGTCGGGCGGCCTCCGCCAGCGCATCCTCATCGGCATCGCGTGGGCGTGCGAGCCCGCGCTCGTGATCGCGGACGAGCCGACCAGCGCGCTGGATGCGACCGTGCAGCGTCACGTGCTCGATCGGATGCAGGCCCTCGCCGAGGCGCACGGCACCGCCGTGCTGCTGGTGACCCACGATCTGGCGGTCGCCGCCGACCGCGCCGATCGCATCGTGGTGGTCGAGAAGGGCGAGATCGTCGAGAGCGGTCCGGCGGAGCTCGTGCTGGCCGACCCCTCGCATCCGTACACGCAGCGTCTGGTCGCCGCAGCGCCCGGCCTCAACGCGCGACGACTCATCCCGTCGGCGAGCGTGGTGGACCGCGTGGTCCCCGACACCGGCGCGCCGCTGCTGCAGGTCTCGGGCCTCGGCAAGACCTACGGCGGTGCCCGCGGCATCCGCGCCGTCGAGGCGGTGGACTTCTCGGTCGCCCGCGGAACGACCTTCTCTCTCGTCGGCGAGTCCGGCTCAGGAAAGAGCACGACGGCGCGCATGGTCGCCAGGATCATCCCGAGCGACCAAGGCGAGATCCGTTTCGACGGCGAGGACATCACCGACCTGCGGGGGTCGGCGCTGCGGGAGCTGCGTCGCCGCATCCAGGTGGTTTACCAGAATCCGTTCGGCTCGCTCGATCCGCGCATGAGCGTGGCGAAGCTGATCGCGGAGCCGTTGCAGGCGTTCGGAGTTGCCCGCGCGGAGCGCACCTCGATCGTGCGCGACCTGCTCGGACAGGTGCGCCTGTCGACCGACCTCCTCACCCGGCGTCCCGCCCAGCTCTCGGGCGGGCAGCGTCAGCGCGTCGCAATCGCCCGCGCCATCGCTCTGCGCCCGGAGCTCATCGTTCTCGACGAGCCGGTGTCCGCGCTCGACGTCTCGGTGCAGGAGCAGGTGCTGCAGCTGCTCGTCGACCTGCAGGCCGAGCATGGGCTGACCTACCTGTTCATCTCGCACGACCTCGGGGTGATCCGCCAGATCTCCGACCGCGTCGCCGTGATGCGCGGCGGCCGCATCCTGGAGCAGGCGACGGCCGAGCGCATCTTCGACGCCCCGGCCGACCCGTACACGCGCGAGCTGATCGGCGCGATCCCCGGCGGCGCCGCCGCCTGACCGCTGCGCGGCGCGCCCGCGCGGGCGTGTACGGGCGCGGGTCCGCGCCTCGCGTGCGTATCTGCGGTGCGCGCGCGGGTGCGTGTCTCAGACGTTCACGTTCGGGGGCCGCGTTTCGTGCATAAGTGAGACACGGGTGCGGTGGGTCGGGGTGCGAAGACGGTGCGTGTCTCAGTTGTGCACGCCGAAGCGCCGCACAGCGTGCACAACTGAGACACGGATATGAGTGCGGGCCCTCGGTGTCTCAAACGTGCACGTCCAGCGGCCGCCTGGCGTGCATAAGTGAGACACGGGCGCGGGAGGCGGCACGGCCAGCGCAAGCCGCACCGGGAGGGTTGGCGTAGGCCAGCCCAAACCGCACGGGGAAGCGCTGGCACAGGCGACTGAGCGCGCTGAGGCTCAGGCGGTGTCGAGACCGGCGAGCACCTGACGCACGACGCGCTCGCTCTCCGCGGCGACGTGCGCGAGGATCTGCTCGCCCTTCTCGGCGGTCGCGGGGCGCGGGTCGCCGAACACCCCCGACGGCGACAGGGGCGCGAGCGGCATCTGCCGCAGGCCGAAGTCCGCGGGCAGCTCGGGGTAGGACGCCTCGTACCGATCCGGGTGGACGAGTGCGGGTGCCACCGCCAGCACCATCGACGTCTCGAGCTCGTCGGCATGGCAGAGGCCCGGAGCCGCCCACGGCGACTCCTTCACCGCATCCCCGATCTCGGTGAGCCCGGGGTAGTCGAGCACGAGCACCGGCATCCGCTGACCGGTTGCGGCGGCGTGCTCGGCCGCCCGCTGCACGGGCAGGCGGTTGCCGTAGTCGCCGTTGACCACCACGAGCAGGGCGTAGCCGGCGCGATCGAGGGATGCGGCGATGTCGATGCAGAGCGCGGTCACCGTGTCGGCGCCGATCGAGACGGTGCCCGGCAGCGCGTCGTTGCTCCACGTGTTGCCGTAGGCGACGGGCGGCAGCAGGGCCGCATCCAGGCTCTGGGCGAGGCGGCGGGCGACCGCATCCGCCTGCAGCGTGTCGGTCGACAGGGGCAGATGCGGACCGTGCTGCTCCAGCGCGCCGAAGGGGAGCACGGCGACGCGCGTTCCGGACGCGAGGAAGTCGCCGACCTCGGTCCAGGTGGCGTTTGCCAGCTCGATCATGCGATCAGCGCAGCGACGCTGCGACCTCGCGCAGCGCATCGGCCGAGCGGCGGAGCAGCCCCAGCTCGTTCGGGCTGAACGCGGTCTCGGGGATCGGGACGGCGCCGGACGCGCTCACGATCGAGGGCACCGACAGGGCGACGCCGTCGATGCCGTGGTAGCCGTGCAGCACGGTCGACACCGGCATGACCGCGTGCTCGTCCTGCAGGATCGCCTCCACGATGCGGGCGCTCGACAGGCCGATCGCGTAATTGGTCGCGCCCTTGCCCTGGATCACCTTGTAGGCGGCGTCGCGCACGTCGACCGCGATCTCGTCGAGCTCGTCGACCGTCACGCGGTCGTGCGTCGGCGTCTGCCAGTCGAGGATCGGCACGGTGCCGATGGAGGCGCTGGACCAGAGCGGGAACTCGGTGTCGCCGTGCTCGCCGATGATGTAGGCGTGCACGCTCGAGGGCGAGACGCCGGCGCGCTGCGCGAGCTTCCAGCGCAGACGCGAGGTGTCGAGCACGGTGCCGGAGGCGAAGATGCGCTCGACGGGCAGGCCGGTGGCCTCCTGCGCGAGCACGGTGAGCACGTCGCAGGGGTTCGTCACGATGACGTAGATGGCGTTGGGGGCGACCTCGAGCAGCTGCGGCATCATCGACTTGATGATGTTGGCGTTCGTGCCCGCGAGCTCGATCCGCGTCTGACCGGGGCGCTGCTTGGCGCCCGCGGTGATGACGACGACGTGCGAGCCCTCGACCACCGACAGGTCGCTGCCGCCGATGATGTCGCTCGTGCCGGTGAACTGCGTGCCGTGGGCGAGGTCGAGCACCTCGGCCTCGGCCTTCTCCGTCGCGATGTCGTAGAGGGCGACGTGGCGTGCGGAGCCGCGGATGAGGGCGGCATAGGCGACGCTGGAGCCGACGCTGCCAGCGCCGACGACGGTGAGCTTCGAGTTCTCGATCGCAGACATGACTCCAGTCTGGCAGGCACCGGAGGTGTCGCGCGCGGGTGTGTTCGCCGGGGGAAAACCCGGCGCGTCGAGGTGGAGGCCGCATCCGGTTCTCATCGTGTTCCGATGAGTTCACCCGCATCCGCCCACGGGGCGCTGCCGCGGTCGTACCCTGATCGACGGAGGGCGGATGCGGCATCCGTCCGGACGGGACGGGCCCATGGAATTCGGTATCCACATCGCGGACTTCACCTGGAAGAGCGGGCCCGCTCAGCTCGGACCCGCGCTCGCCGCCCACGTGCGCAACGCGGAGGCTGCCGGCATCCAGCGCATCACCGTTATGGACCACTTCTGGCAGCTGCCCGGCATCGGTCCGGTCGAGCACGAGATGCTCGAGGCTTATGCCACGCTCGGCTTCATCGCCGCGCACACCGAGAAGGCGCTGCTGCACACCCTCGTCACGGGTGTGATCTACCGGCATCCGTCGCTGTTGGCCAAGCAGATCAGCACGCTCAACGTGCTCTCCGGTGGCCGGGTCGGGCTCGGCATCGGCGCCGCGTGGAACGAAGAGGAGTGCAAGGGACTCGGCTTCCCGTTCCCGCCCGTCGCACAGCGTTTCCGCGAGCTCGAAGAGACGCTTCAGATCTGCCTGCAGATGTGGTCGGACTCCGAGGAGCCGTACGAGGGGGCGATCTGGCAGCTCGAGCGCACGCTCAATTCGCCGCAGAACGTGACCAAGCCGTACTTGATGATCGGCGGCGGCGGAGAGAAGAAGACCCTCAAGCTCGTCGCGCAGTACGCCGATGCCTGCAACCTGTCGGCGATGGCCGAGGTGCCCACGCACAAGCTCGACGTGCTGCGCGCGCACTGCGACGACGTCGGCCGCGACTACGACGAGATCGAGAAGACCGCGATGATCGCGATCAACCCGACCTCGAAGCCGGACGAGGTCGCCACGCGCGTCGACGCGCTCTCGGATGCGGGCTTCGCCGCGACCTATGTCTTCGCCGCCGGCATCGACGAGCCGGCCCGCGCGGTCGAGCTCATCGCCGGGGTTGCCGCCCTCGCCCGCTGAGCCGTCGGGGCCCGTGCACGCCCGCATCCGTGTCTCGGTTGTTCACGCTGGCGGCGCCTGACGCGTGCACAAGTGAGACACGCAGGATGGGTGAGGGGTACTGGCCCGGGCGGATTGGCGGCTCGGCCCGGCGTGACGTAAGCTGGTCGGCGGTGACGTGTCCGAGCGGCCGAAGGTGCAACTCTCGAAAAGTTGTGTAGGGTAACCCCCTACCGTGGGTTCAAATCCCACCGTCACCGCCATGAAAACCCCCGAGGAATCGGGGGTTTTCGCGTTTGCGGGTGCCGCGATCCATACGGCAGAGACCAGTCGGCTCATAGGATCGCGCCATGCCCCAGAACGCCCCGGATGTGGTGAAGGATCAGGAGCGATGAACGCGATCCTCACGGCACTGGTGTGCGTGGTCCTGCTCAACGCGTATGCGGCGCTGCTGATCGTGCTCCGCGCCAAGGTCTACCGGGTGCCGCTGTACCGGCCGATGCTCGTCAACATCGGGTTGTCACTGGCGCCCGTGGCTCTGGCGTTCGTCGGGCTCGTCGGGTTCATCCTTGTGGTGCCCGCCGCGCTCAGCCTCGGCGCGCTATCGGCAGCGCTGCCGGTCACCGCTATCTGGATCTACCTCGGCATCGCCACCTTGGCGTGGTTGGTGTTCTTCCCGAACTCGATCTACCTGATCACAGAGCTCAACTTCAGTCACGCCGTGAGCAGACTCCCGTCCCGCTCTGGTACGACATCGTGCACACCCTCACGCTGACCGGTTCGGGGCTCGCCAACGCGGTGCTCAGCCTCGCGCTGATCCACTTCGGCCTCATCGTCGTCATGGCTGATCCCGCGGCCGGTTCCGGGCCGCCCGCGTGGAGTTGGACGTTCGCCGCAGTCGCGATACTGCTCGGCTCGCTCGGCGTATACCTCGGGCGCTACCTGCGACTGAACAGCTGGGACGTTCGCCACCCCGCGACCCTCATCCGCAAGCTCCGTGATCACTTCGCCGCCCGGGGTCGGGCCCTGGAGGGGGTGGCGTTCGTCGCCACACACACCGTTCTCGTCGCGCTTCTCTACGTGCCGATTTTCGGCCTCGCCTACAACGCGCTCCTGAATTAGTCGGGGGTTTCAGGCCACCGTCTATTGAGGGCGCGTCAGCCGCCCGGGCCGGACGGCTGGATGGGGGCGCCGTCGCCGTTCTCGGGCAGATCGCCGCGCTCCACGGGGGTCGGCGGCGTTCTCGGGGTGTCGGAGAAGATCCGGTCGAGTTCCGTCAATGAGGGCACGTGCACCGCCTTCGCGGCCGCGTCGATCTCGTCCGTCGTGGCTCCGGCCGACCCGACGATGAGCACCCACGCGCCGTCGCGCACGACGATGTCCTCGTGAGCGCCGTTGTGCTCTCGGTGCCAGATCCCGTCCTGCTCGGTGCAGGTGACGGGAGTCTCGGGATCGTCCCACATCGGCAGCGCCGCGCAGGTCTCGGCGGCCATATCTCCTCGCTGTGTGCGCAGCGAGATCAGCGCTCCCGACCCGTCGCGGATCCAGGTCGCCGACATGCCGTCGTCGTTCGACACACCGACCGACTGCGGAGCCAGGGTGTACCCCGCCACCTCGGTGGTGAAGACGAGATCGGCGGAGATGCCGACCGCGCCCACCCGCTCGGCGATCTCGTCGGTGCTCGCCGGACTTCCGGTCGAGGTGGCGCACCCTGCGGCGACCACCGTCGCGAGCGCGAGCAGTGCGCCGGTGAGGGGGCGGGAGGCGCGCATGACGGCATCATGACGCAGATCGCGCGGAGCGGCAAAGCCCGTGACGCGGAGGACGATCGTCCCGGATCCGGCGCGAAGCCGGGAGTCGTCGAACGTCGCGTCGCAGAACCCGATTTGACCTGGAGCGCGCTCCAGGTGATTCGCTGCGTGTTCATGGACACTCTCAACGGCAACGGCAACGGCAACGGCAACGGCAACGGCAACGGCAACGGCAACGGCAACGGACTCGCCCTCGGCGCGATGTGGTTCGGCACTCGGCTCTCGGACGAGGTGTCGTTCGCGCTGCTCGACCGCTTCGTCTCGCGCGGCGGGCGCTGGCTCGACACGTCCGACAACTACGCGTTCTGGGCATCGCCTTCCGGCCGGGGAGGGGCGAGCGAGACGGTACTCGGGGAATGGCTCCGTCGCCATCCGGGTGTGCGAGACGACGTGTCGATCTCGACGAAGGTCGGCGCGAACCCGACCCGGCCCGGCGCCGGGGCGGCATCCCTGGAGGGGCTCGCCCCCAGTGCCATCGCCGATGCGGTGGCGGGATCGATGGAACGGCTCGGTGTCGAGACGCTCGACCTGCTGTGGGCGCACGTCGAAGACCGCACGGTGCCGCTCGAGGATCAGATCGAGGCGTTCGGGGCGCTCGTCGCGGACGGGAGGGTCAGGCGGTTGGGTGCGTCCAACCACGCGATGTGGCGCATCGAGAGAGCGCGCGCTGCGGCACGGGCGCGCAACATCGAGCCCTTCCGCTTCGTGCAGTTGCGGCACAGCTATCTCCAGCCGATTCCGTTCGCACCCCTTCCGGACTGGGGCCACGTCATCGCATCACCCGAAGCCATCGACTATGTCGCATCCGAGGGGCTCGGGATGTGGGCCTACACGACGTTGCTGGGCGGGGCGTTCGCGCGACCGGAGCGGTTGCAGGAGGCGTACCGGCATCCCGATACGGAGTGTCGTCTGGCCGCACTGGACAGGGTCGCGCGACGCTGGGATGCGACGCGGAACCAGGTCGTGCTGTCATGGTTGCTCGACGGTTCACCCGCGGTGACCCCGATCGTCGGGGTGTCGGACCTCGCTCAGCTGGATGAGGCGATGGACGCTCTCCAGCTGCACCTGGACCCCGAAGACCGCGCCGAACTCGACGGAAGGCAGGAATGACCCCGATGCTCACGATGGGTGAGGTCACCGTTGCGACGGGCCTCACCGCGGACACACTCCGCTATTACGAACAGGAGCGCATCATCGGACCGCTCGCTCGGGATCACCGGGACCACCGGGTCTTCAGCGAGAAGGATCTCGCCTGGATCCACGTCGTGACCTGCATGAAGGATGCGGGGCTCGGGATCGACGAGTTGCGCACCTTCGCCGATCTGCTGCACGGGCCTCACGCCTCGCCCGACCCCGTCGGCTTCCTGCGCGAGCGCCGAGCGGCCTTGGAGGAGCGCCGGCAGGTGCTCGCCCGCGCGATCGCGGTGATGGACGAGAAGATCTTGCATTTCGAGACGGCCGGCGCCGGGGAGGACGAACCGTGATCGACGCTTTGACGCTGCCCGCATCCCTCGCTTTCCGCGACGTCGGGTTCACGCTCGCCATTGGTCTGCCGGAGTCGCCCTGACGACGGGCGCCGCATCCGGCCTGTGAATGACATCCGCGGTGGATTCTCCGTTCTCCCTATGCTGTGCCCCATAGCGAACATCCCGCGCCCGAACGGAGAATATTCATGCCCGATCACGCTGCCCTCGACGCATCCCTGACGACGCCGGAGGCGTTTCTCGCGCTCACCGATGAGGGGGGTGTCTTCGGCGTCAAGAAGTCGGCGAAGGCTGCGCTCGACATCTGGAACCAGGCCGACGCGCGCTACGTCGGCGTCTACCGGGGCTTTCCCGCGCCCGGCGGCAAGGGAACAGGGTTCGTCATCCGCACCTACTGGGACCCCGCGCGTGTGAGTCCCGACCTCGACGCCGTCGAGGTCGCCATCCAGACGGCGCTGCCGGTCGCCCTCACCCAGGCCGACGAGAAGGTCACGTGGAAGGCGCGCAACAACAAGCAGGCGAGCTTCTTCGCCTGGCGCATCTCGCAGCAGCAGGCGCTGTCGCTGTGGTTCCAAGAGCGGTTCGGAATCAGCGCGTGCGCGACGCAGCTGTTCGACCGCGCCGACATCCATCAGGATGTCGCGGTGGTGGCGACCTCGGGCGGTGTCGACAACCTTTGGTCGTTCACCTCGAAGGGCTGATCGCGTGCCGGAGGTTCCGCCGCGCGAGCGACCCGTGCGCCGCGCGCTGAGGTCCGTCCTCGGCGCCGCGGCGACCCTCCTCGGCATCGTGGCGATCGTGTTCCTCGCCACCGACACGTCGGCCGGTGGTGCCGTGCGCGCGGTGGTCATCGCCTTCGTGCTCCTGTGCATCTTCGTTCCCGCGGCCATCGCCGTCGGCTCCGTCTGGATCCGTGCCCGCAACCGGCGGCAGGAGTCGGATGCGGGCACGGCTCCCCTTTCTGATCGCGCGGTGCGCGCGCAGCAGCTGCTCGGCAGAGCCGCCATCCGCTCGGCCCCCGATGGGCGCGCGGAGGTCCATACCCGCGCCGTTCTCGGCGACAAAGTCCGGATCGCGGAATCCACCGTGCGCGGGTTTCCGCGCGACGAACTCCTCGGCTTCCTCTGGGTGGCGCGGCCGTCGCAGCCCGACGGTTTTCCGAGCTCGGCGGAGTTCGCCGGGCTGCCCGAGCACATGCAGGACACGATCGTGCTGCTCGACCTGCGGCGCGAGGCACAGCTGAGAGGGGCCGACGCTGCTCTGCGCGCGACATCCGGCGTCTATCACCACGACCGCGCTCGCACCCTGGCCGCGGCGAGGCGGACCGGCAACGCGGCGCTGCTCGCACAGATCGAGACGCCTCAGCCCCGCACCCAAGAACTGCTGGCCGCGCTGGACGACTCCGCGACGTGGGAGCGGCTGCTGCGTGACGACTCTTGACGGCATTGTCCGCGCTTTGCGACGGTGTCCTTCATGAGCATCTTCCTCACCTGCCCGGTCGAAGACGTCGCGCGTGCGACCGCGTTCTACACAGCCCTCGGGTGGAGCCGGAACGCGGAGATGTCGAGCGACGATGTGTCGTGCTTCGCGATCGCACCCGACCAGTACGTCATGCTCGGCAGTCGCGGGATGTACGCCAGCGTCGGCGGAACCGAGGATCTCATCGGGGGACCGGAGACACCGTCGAAGATCACGGTGTCGTTCGACGTCGACAGTCGCGAGGCGGTCGACGAACTCGTCGAACGGGCTCGCGCTGCGGGTGGTCGCGTCGGCGACACCGATGACTACCCGTTCATGTACCAGCGTCAGTTCGACGACCCCGACGGCTATCACTACTCGCCGTTCTGGATGAAGCCGGCACCTGAAGCGATCAGCTGAGGCGAAGCGCGCCGATCAGAGGCAATGCGCGCTCCGGCCCGGTGTCTCTCGCAGGACGTTCGGGTTTTCCGCGCTCGGTGCGGTGGTTTTCCTGGTACCCGAGGACAGCACCGCTCTCCTAGCGTCGACGCGTGACCCCTCGATCTCCCGCATCCGCCGGCGTCCGACGCCCGCCGACCGCCCCTTTCGTCGTGGCGTTCGCCGCCATTGTGATGGGCGCGGTCGTGGCCGCGACGCTGCCCGTGTTCGCCGGCGCAGACCCGGCGTATCTGACGTGGTCGACGCCCTTGCTGCAGTGGGTGCCGTTCGCCGCCGTCCTGCTTCTGCACGGCATCTACCGGAGACACCATCGGCCGGTGATCGCTGACGCCGGAGACCCCTGGACCCTGGCATCCGCGACGGCGGTGGGCCTGCGTGGCAGAGGACCCGCCATCCTGCGGGCATCTCTGCTCGCGTTCACTGCTCTCGTGGTGGTCGGCGTCGCGCCGGTCCTGGTAGCCGGCGCCGCGGGTTTCATCGAGCTGCGCTGGGCGGACGGCGCTGCCCTCGCCGTGCTGTTGACGCTGCCCGTGTCGCTGGTCTTCATGATCCCCGTGGCCGGAGAGGAACTGGCATGGCGCGGATACCTCACCACGCTGCTCGCCCCCAAGGGCTTCGCGGTCACCACGGCTCTGATCGCGGCGCTGTGGGCGCTCTGGCATCTTCCGCTCACGCTCGCGTATGCCCACGCCGGTGAGCTCGACGGGCGGGACGTCGTCTCGAAGACCGTCGACCTGCTGCTCGCCGCCGTCCTGGTGAGTGCGCTGCGCTATCTCTCGGGGAGCGTCTGGCCGGCGGTGTTCGCGCACGCGCTGTTCAACAACCTCTTCCAGATGGTGCAGTACAACTTCATGGCGCCGCTCTCGGAGGCGAGCACGGCGGACTACTGGTCGTACATGACGGTCTCGTGGGTAGCGTGGATTGCAGTGGATGCCGTCCTGGTCGCCCTGGTGATGCGCAGGACGCGGGGAGCGCTTCCCTGCTGACACATGAGCCCTAGAGGCTGCATCTCGGGATGTCAAGGCGATATGTCATCCCGGCCGCCTTCGCGTAGACACGACGGATGCGTTTCGTCGTACCCGTGCAGTTGATCGTGCCGATCGCTGGCGAGCGCTACGGCCACGGCGTCGAGGTCGATGCGGAGAACTGGGCGGACGCGATGGCCGATGTCCTCATCGCCGTGGGTCCCGACTGGGAAGTGGCGGAGCCGTTTCGCTCCTGACGTAACACGTTTCGCGTAAGGGGGGTTGCGCACCTGCACCATCGAGAGGATCGTGGCTCGTCAACCGCCCGCTCGGAGCGTGTCGATTTCTCAGGTCTGAACCATCGTCAAACGGCTGATCGTCGCTCACTCCGCGTTGGCAGGCCGGAGCCCATCATGGGAAAGCTGATCTACGACCAGTACACGAAGGCGGAGTTCGAAGACCGCACCCTGGCTCACCTGCAGCAGGTCATTTTCACCAAGCTGCGTCGCAACGAATCGTTCGCGCTCACGTGGAAGGAACACGTGAGTCTCGGCAGCGGGCGGACTTCCGTGTGGCTGCATCCGAACGCGAATCTGCAGTTCAAGTTCTTCGGCACACGCGAGCCCGCCCTGAACCGAGCATGGCTCGAAGCCTTGGCGTACACGGCTAACGGGCCTACAGGGCTCTACGTCGTACCGGAACCGGCACCGAACGAGTCACCGGTGCCGACGCTCCACGGGTCGCCGCAGCGCTTCGATCTCGTACCGGCGGACTGAACCCGCATCGCGTGCAGGCTCCGCTCAGATCCGAGCGGGCCTTCACGCGGATCAGCACAGGGATGCTGCGCCGCCGACGAGATCCGCCAGCGCGGACTGGCCCGCATCGTTGGGGTGCAAGTGATCACCTGAGTCGAAAGCGGGGCGGATGCGGCTGGGATCCGCCGGGTCGGCGAGCACCTTGTCGAAGTCGATCACGTCGACACCCGCGATCCGACCCGAACGAAGCGCGGCGTTCACCTCGACGCGCGTCTGCTCCCCGGCCGGGTCCCAGCGATCGAACCCGCCATACGGCGTGAGCGTCGTCACCGCGGTACGTACTCCCGCGGCATGAGCCTGCGCGGCGAAGCGACGGATGCCGGCGAGGATGTCCTCGGCGCTGTCGTCGTGCGGCACCGCCTGGATGTCGTTGATGACGTCGGTCAGAATGACCCTGCGGATGCCGGGAATCGACAGGGCGTCCTCCTGCAGCCGTGACAGGCTGCTGGGCAGATCTGGATAGGACTCGAGCAAGCGCGTGGCGCTGATGCTCCGGTTGATCAGTCGGCAGCCGCGGGCCGCGGCGTCGCCGGCTCGTTCGACGAGGCTCGGCCAATCGTGTCCGCCCGTGGCGTGGTAGCCCTGGGAGATCGAAGCGCCGATCACCACGGTCGCCGAGTCCGCCCTCGGAGCCGGCATGCCGGCGACCATCACCGTCGTCGCGACGGCTGCGGCGGCGCAGATGCCCGCTGCCCACGCGACCGCGCGACCCCTTGCTCGCCTCACAGCGCGCTCGGTGTCAAGTCGCCCGGGAACCGGAGCGTCAGCAGAAGGCCGCCGGACGGTCGAGAGCTCAGCGAGAGGTCGATCGTGTGCAACTCGGCGATCCGCTGCGCGATCGACAAGCCCAGTCCATGCCCGTTCGCCGCGGTCCGCGCGTGCAGCCGCGTGAACGGTTCGGCGAGCGTCTGCAGCTGTTCCGGAGGGATGTGCTCGCCGTCGTTCTCGATGGCGAGCACGGGGTTGCCGGCCGCGGTGAGGGAGACGGCCACGGTCCCGCCGTCACGGTTGTGAAGGACCGCGTTGCGGAGCAGGTTCGACAGCAGCTGCCGAAGCAGCTGCGGGTTCCCCGTGACCTGCACCGGGTCGAGGCGGAGCCTCACCTTGAGGCGACGCTCACGGATATCGGGCTCGAGCTCGCTGATCTGTCCCGCGACGAGCTCGCGCAGGTCGACCTCCGTCATGCTGAGGTGAGCCTCGGCGGACGCGAGATCCAGCAGGGCGCTCGTGATGGAGATCATGCGATCGTTCACCGACAGCAGACGTCGGAACGTGACTGCTGCATCATCTGAGGGCTGATCGCGCAGGGCGACCTGGAGCAGGGTGCGGGAGGTGGCGAGCGGCGTGCGCAGCTCGTGCGAGGCATTGGCGGCGAATCGGTTTCCGCTCTCTGCGCTGGCCTGTACCTGATCCAGGAGCGTGTTGACGGCGGTGAACAGCTCGCGGGTCTCGGCCGGTCCGTTCGGTGGAGCGAGTCGCACATTCAGAACCTGCTCTGCTTCCGCCTCGCTGAGCGTCACGACGGCGTCCGCGTACGGACGGGTCAGGCGACCGAGGAGGAACCACGTCCCGACGCTGACGATGCCGATGAGCAGCAGGCCGACGGGCAGGACCACCCCGAACATCAGCGAGGTCATCTGCCCGACGGTCACGGCGTTGTCGTAGATGACCATGCCCTCGGACTCCTGGACCGTGCTGGGGACCGCGCGAGTGGTCAGCACAAGGAGCGTCGTCAGCCCGATCAATGCGGCGGCGACGGCCGCCGTGGCGGCGGCGACCAAGGTCAGGACGGTGCGAAGACGAAGCGAGGCGATCATGTCGGGGGAGCTTGCGTCGACGGGCGGAGGATGCGGTAACCCGCACCGGGAACGGTCTCGACGAGAGAGGGGAGTCCGATCTTCTTGCGAAGGGTCGAGACGGTGACGCGGATCGTGTTCGTGAACGGGTCCGCGTTCTCGTCCCATGCTTGCTCCAGCAACTGCTCGGCGCTCACGACGCCACCATCCGCGCGGACGAGAACTTCCAAGACGGCGAACTCCTTGCGAGTCAGATGAAGGAATCGCCCCTCTCGGTACGCTTCCCTGCGGAAGGTGTCGACGCGAAGGTCGCCCGCTTCCAGCACCGGCGGAAGAGCCGCTCCGGAGCGGCGGTGGAGGGCAGCGATCCGGGCGACGAGCTCGTCGAAGTCGAAGGGCTTGGTGAGATAGTCGTCGGCGCCGATCGCCAGCCCCGCGACTCGCTCGCTGACCGCGGCTGATGCGGTCAGCATGAGCACTTTCGGTGCATCGCTCATCGTCGTGATCCGGCGGCACACGTCGTCCCCGTGGATGACAGGGACGTCACGATCCAGCACGATGACGTCGTACCTCGTCTCGGCGACCGCATCCACCGCGCGGGCACCGTCCCGGGCGATATCCGCGGCAATCGCCTCGATGCGCAGGCCACGTTGAATCGCATCCGCGAGAAGCGGCTCGTCTTCGACGATCAATACGCGCACCGGCGGTCACCTCCTCGGCAAGTCGAACACAGCCGACCTAAACGCAGCGTAAAGCGGATGCCGAACGTTCCCGCAACACTCGAACAGCTGGGCTCGTGCCATGTCCACGCTGCTCTCATCCCCCGCGCACATCGGTTCACCGACCCGTCCCGCGGCCACGGCACCGCTCGGATCTCTCACGGGCCTGCGCTGGGTGGCCGCAACCGTCGTCTTCGGCTACCACCTGCGCAACGTGCACTACTTCGACGGGCCGGCGCAGACACTGCTGTCGGTTCTGTTCGGTGCGGGATCGACGGCGGTGTCGTTGTTCTTCATCCTGTCGGGTTTCGTTCTCGCCTACTCGTACCGGCCGACGGGCATCGGCCGCTACTACCTGCGCCGGTTCGCGCGGGTCTACCCCCTGCATCTGGTCGGCGTCGCGCTGGCGATCTGGGTCGGCGCGACGATGGTCCCGGCTATCCGCACGTCCGATACGCGCGCGCTCGCCGCCAACCTGCTGTTCGCCAACTCCTGGTGGTCGCCCTGGTGGCAAGCCGGGAACCCGGTCTCGTGGTCGTTGGCCTGCGAGGCGTTCTTCTATCTCTGTTCTCCCTTCCTCATCCGCTACCTCGCCGCCCGCGGCGTCACCGCGATACGCGTGATCCTCGTGCTCAGCCTCGCCGCCACCTGGATCGCGCCGGTGATCGCTATGGCGGCGCCCGCCATCTCGCCGTACAGCTTCCCGCCCGTGCGCCTGGCCGAGTTCATCGCGGGGATCGCTGCGGCATGTCTCGTGCGCGACCACGGCTGGCGCCTGCGTGGCCTCGTTTTCCCGCTGTCGGCGACGTTGGGGGGATATGCCGCGGCATCGCTGCTGGGAGGTACGCCTTTCGGTGCGGCCTCGGCAACCGGTATCGGCTTCGTGCTGCTGGTCGTGATGCTCGCCACGGACGACCTCGACGGGCGAGGCTCCTGGCTCTCGTCGCCGCTTCTGCAGACGCTAGGTGCGGCATCCTTCGCCTTCTACCTCGTCCACCTCCTGGTGCTCCAGTGCGTGCGAGGCCTCTTGCCGCAAGAACCGACGGGCGCGGGAGCGCTCGGCGGCGCGATCGTGGCGTTCGCCATCGCGCTGGGTCTGGCCGTTGTTCTGCACCGGGGAATCGAACGGCCCGCGCAGGCGCTGCTCACCCGCCGCCGGTGAGCGTCGTCGCGGCGAATCGACGGCCGAACACCCTCAGGGCGTCGTGGCGCGGCCGTCCCGTCGCCACACCAGCTCGCTGTGGAACGAACGACCGTCGGCGGCTACGCGGGGTGACGCAGTGATCGTCAACGTGTCGCCGTCCACGGCGAGGTGACGTTCCTGCCCCTGCCCGGTCCAGTTCGTGAACAGCGAGACCTCCATCCGATGCACGACGGTGCTCGTGGCTTCATCGACGGTGTAGTGGCCCGCGTACGCGATGAACTTCCTGGTCATCGCTGCGTACTCGTCCGCGGTCGCGCTCTGCGGGTCGCCGGCGTCGGAGGTGGGTCGGGTGCTGTCCCCCAAGGTCGCCGACACGAAGCCCTCGGGGGTGTAGCAGAGGTAGCCCGCAGGCCTCGGTCCCAGCTCGTCGACGCGCTGTCCGTCCTTGTAGACGGAGACGACGCTGACGAGCGACCACGCACCGATGATCTCCGAGCGGCGCAAGCTCATGAACCGGCCGCCGGGGTGAGGGTGAGCAGGTAGGTGTGCGCGCCGTCGAGCACGAGCTCGCCGCGCTGGTTGTGGATGGTGGCGCGCGTCGTGACCTGACCCGCGCCGTCGACCTCGGACAGATCCGTGATCTCCAGCTGCGGGTAGAGCGTGTCGCCCGCGTGGACCTCGCCCAGGAAGCGTGCGCTCACGCTCGTGAAGGCGATGAAGATGTCGCCGATGTAGTGCGGGAAGAGCGTCGCACCGGGCGCGGTGAAGGCCAGTACCTGCAGGCCGTGCACCACCGGAGCGCTGTGTCCGTGCGCTCTGGCGTACTCCTCGTCGTAGTGGATCGGGTGATTGTCGGCCGAGACCGCTTGGAACGCCGAGGCGTGGGCGTCGGTGAGCGTGCGACTGGGGGCGCGGAAGATGTCGCCGACCTCGAGCTGCTCGAACGTCTTGGCGGGAACGATCAGGAAATCGGACGGGTTGAAGGCGGGGGTGCTGCTCATGGCTGTCTCCGTTTCACGCGGTCCGCCGACGGTGAAGGCGGCGTCGCGGCGAGTCAAGCCGAGTTCCCGCATCCGGTCGCCGGACACCTGACGAGACTGCGCTCGACACGACTCGGGTCGCGGGCTCAGACGATGTGGTCCGGCAGCCCGAACCGCGCGAACAGTGCCGGGTCCAAGAATGAGGCGATCTCCGCGATGCGCTCCCGCTCGACGGTGAGCACCGTGAGCGACCACGCCTTGTGAGAAGCGCCGTCGGCCTCTCCGAGATAGAAGGCGACGGCGGGCTGACCATTGGCGGTCAGCACCTGGGTCCGCCAACTGGGACAGAGGGTCATGGGCACGGCGCGAGCGAACGCCGCCACCGCATCCGCTCCGGCGTACCACGCTGCAAGCGGCGGCATCTGCCAGGTCACATCCGGAGCGAGCAGCGCCACGAAAGCGGGGAGGTCCGAGGAGGCCAGCGCCCGCGCGAAACGGCGCGCGAGGCTAAGTTGGTCGGGCCGCGCCGGTGGCATCGGCCGGCGGGTCCGGGCGAGGGCGCGTCGAGCGCGCCCCAGCGCGGAGTGCACGGATGCGGGGGACGTGGAGAGGATCTCGGCGATGTCCGGAGCGGAGAAGCCGAGGATGTCCGCGAGGAGGAACGCTGCTCGCTCGTTGCCGCTGAGGTGCTGCAGAACTGCCACGAGAGCCAGTTCGACGTCCGCTGCACGCTCGCCGTGCTCGGCGGGGTCTGGGTACGGGGTGAGCCAGGCGGTCTCGCGGTGCGGTGCGGCATCCACGATCGAGACGGGGGACGCGGGGCCGAGGTCGATCGGCAGCGCTCGCCGCCCGCGTGCCGTCGCCTCGTCGATGCACGTGCGGGTGACGATCGTGTAGAGCCAGGTGCGTATCGAACTGCGCCCGTCGAAGTGCTCGTAGGCCCGCCATGCGCGCAACAGCCCGTTCTGCAGTGCGTCGTCGGCGTCGTGCACCGAGCCGAGCATGCGGTAGCAGTGGGCGTGAAGCTCTGCACGCAGAGGCCCGAGCTCCCTCTCGAACCGTGCGTGCGAGAGGCACGAACGGGCGGCGTCGGGGTCTTCGCTCACGAGATTCCGGCCCATGCGACGATTCTGCCCGTTTCGCACAGTCTTACCTTCGACACTCACCGATGCCGAGGAGGCACCATGCCGTTTGAATCCGTTGCTCTCGACCACACCTTCACCGCGGCGATCGGTGTGGAGGTGAAGGGGCAGACCTGGGCGTGTGTCGAGATGCCCGGCTCTGCAGACTTCTTCGGCACCAAGCGCGCTGTCCGTGTCGATCTGTCGGTCGACGACGTGCCGCTCGAGAACGTGGGACTCATGGTGACCGGGCGTGGCGGGCACATGCTGTCACTCAACTCCAGTGTGCGGCGCAAGCTGGGCAAGGACATCGGGGATACGGTCACGGTGCACCTCTCGCGGCGGCTCAGCTGAGCTGAGCACTCCCGCATCCGCCGCGGGGCATACACCCTCGCCCGCTGCGCGAGAAGAGCGACGCGCCGATAACTCCTCGCGCGCTACTGTCAATCGTTCCGTCGTGGGGACGGAAGCGTTCCGTCGTGGGGACGGAGAGATCGGAGGAGGGGTGGCTTCCGACAGCACTTCGGCATGGCGTGCGAGGCTGTACCTCTTCGTGCAGACGCAGTCGGCGATCGTCGCGACCTTCGTGCTGCTCGCGGTCGTCGCGGCGATTCTGGGGGTCATGCCCGAGCAGCCGCTGCTGACGATCATCGGCTACCTGCTCGTCGCAGCCGCGACCGTCATCTCGCTCGCGCTGCCGTTCGAGCGGTGGCCCTTCTCCCGGCAGTCGGCGATCGCCGGAGCGGACCTCGTGGCCGCCATCCTGCTCGCGCTGTCCATGTACAACGACGTCCGCGCGATCGCCGCCCTCGCCGCCTTCCCTGCTGTGTGGCTCGCGACGATCGGCGGCAGGTGGGGCGCCGCCGTAGGTCTCGTGGGCGTGTACGTCGCGATCCTCGCGCCGCCGATGCTCACGCAGGTTGCTCTCACCCCGGCCAACTGGGCGAGTGTGCTGCTGTTCGCCATCGTCATCCCCGTCTTCGTCGTCGTCGCCCGCATGCTCGTAGAGACGAATCGGAACTTCCAAGCGCTCCTGAGCGACGCGCGCGAACGCGAGAGCGTGAGCGGCAAGCAGATCGAGCGTCTCGGTGCCGTGCTGCGCAGCTACGCCGAGACGGCCGACATCGCCGTCGTCGTGCTCGACGAGAACAGACGCGCCCTGATCACCAACCGCCGCTCGCGCGCCTTCGCAGAGCTTGCGGAGCTGGATCCGTCGACGGGTGTCTGCGCGCATATGTACGCCGCCGATCGCGTGACACCCGTTGCCGCCGCCGATCAGGCGCTTCTGCGTGCCGTCCGCGGCGAGGCCGTCGAGGGAGAACTGCTCTGGATCGGCCCACCCGGCAACCAGGTCGCCCTGATCTCCACGGCTCTGCGTCTGAAGGCCACGGACGGGTCGAGCCTGGGGACGATGATCGTCGCCCAGGACATCACCGACCAGCTGCGCCGCGGGCGGGAGAGGGAGGACGCCCTGGCCACCCTGTCGCACGAACTCCGCGCGCCCCTGAACGCGATCATCGGATACGCCGATCTTCTCCTGTCCGAACCGCTGCCGGCGCAGTCGCGCGCGCACGTCGACGTCATCGCCCGCAACGCCGACCGACTACTCGCGCTGTCGAACCGGTTTCTCGACGGCCTTCATTCGTCCGCGCGCCTGGAGATGACGGACATCCCGATCCGCTCGGTCGTGGAGGAGGTGGTCGACCCGTGCGCGCTGCCCGAGCTCGCGTCGCGCACGGTCACGGTCGACATCGAGCCGGATGCGGCCGTGCGGTCGGATCGTGCGGCGTTGGTCGCCATCCTCGGCAATCTCGTCTCGAACGCGGTGAAGTACTCACACGAGGGTGACGAGGTGCGCGTCGTGGTGGGGGCGGGCCCGGAGGCGGTCTGGTTCACCGTCGCGAACACCGGTTCGCACATAGACCGGCGGGATCTGGAGCGCGTCTTCGACCGGTTCTACCGCACGTCTGCGGCGCGCGAGAGCGCCGTGCCGGGCACGGGGATCGGGCTCGCGGTGAGTCGGACCCTCGCCGCGGCGCTCGGCGGCTCGCTGACGGCAGACGAGGTCATGGAGGGGGCGTCCTTCACCCTTCGCCTGCCCGCCCGGGTCGCCGAGTCCGAGCAATCTCCGGAGGCGATGGATGCGTCGGCGTAGCGTCATCGGAATGCTCGGCCGTTGCCGCCATGAGCGCACAGCGGTGGGAGTACACGACGGTGGCGAACAGCATCCCTCTCACCGCTCCCGGCCAACACGGACGTCGCCGACGCTGAAACAGCCGGCGCACGGTACGGCGAGCACATCGCCCGGCTGCAGGTCGCCGGGGAGGCGGACGCGTGTGCCCTCGCCGTCGAGGCCGTGCAGGTCCAGCGCAATCTCCCGTGCGTGGGAGACGCGGCCCAGCAGACGCGCCTCACTCCAGAGCGGCCGATGCAGATCGAAACACGCGTCGAGACACGCCCCGGTCGCGTCGACGCCCGTCACCGTCGAGACGATCACCGTCACGGTCTCGGTCGATGACGCCGTCCCCGCCGAGAACGGGATGACGGCGGCACCCGAGTAGACGCACGGCGTGGTGCAGATCTCGGACAGCCGCAGCATCGACACCCCGGAGATGACGACGTCGCGCGGGGATGCGTGCGTGCCAGCTGGCCAGGCGGTCTCCTCGAGCGGTGCGGGGATGCTGTCGCGGAGTGTCGGAAGCAGGGACGTGAGTGTCATGCTCACGGTCTACGCCGCGCCGGGGCGGCCGGCGCTCTCGTAGACGGAATCCATGCGGGCGCGCATCCATAGTTGTTCTGCGCGATACGCGCCAGTGCTCGTGGCGAGCGGGTGGAATCTCTACCGTGGAGGAATGGCGCGCGACGACCACCGGCCCGAAGACCTCTACACCGGCCCCATCGACCTGCCCAAGATGGCCGCGGAGGCCGGGGAGGGCGAGCTCGAGGCATCCGAGATCAGCTACGACGAACAGCGGTACCCGGCGCGTCCGCGGCGGCTGCGCCCGCGCGATCAGTTCCGCGGCGGCAGCGTGCGCCGCATCCGCACCGACCCGCGCACCGCCAACGGCACGAACCCGTCCTACGTCGAGTGGCTCGTGCGGCAGTCGATGCTCAAGGACGCGGACGTCCTGGCGCGGCAGCTGTCCGGCCAGCCCGCGATGTGGCGCAATCCGTACGCCCGACCCGACGCGCGACGGGCTATCGCCACGAGCGACGTGTGGTTCACGGCCTATCCGATCTCGCTCATCACCCGACCGGGCCACTCCTTCCTCGCGGCTCTCGGCGACGAGGAGCTGTGGGCGGTCTTCGAGCGCATCGGGATCACGGCGATCCACACCGGCCCCGTCAAGCGCGCCGGCGGCATCGCGGGATGGGGGGAGACCCCCAGCGTCGACGGTCACTTCGACCGCATCAGCACCGCGATCGACCCCGCTTTCGGGACCGAGGACGAGTTCCGCACGCTCTGCGACGTCGCCGATGCGTACGGCGGTAGCGTGATCGACGACATCGTCCCCGGACACACCGGCAAGGGTGCCGACTTCCGCCTCGCAGAAATGGGCTTCAAGGACTACCCGGGCATCTACCACATGGTCGAGATCCCGCGGGAGGACTGGTCGCTGCTCCCGGAGGTGCCCGACGGCGTCGACAGCGTGAACCTGGACCCGGCCACCGAGCACGAACTCGCCGAACGCGGATACATCATCGGGGCGCTGCAGCGGGTGATCTTCTACACGCCGGGCGTGAAGGAGACCAACTGGAGCGCCACCGCGCCCGTGATCGGTCCCGACGGCGCGACCCGGCGCTGGGTGTACCTGCATTACTTCAAGCAGGGACAGCCCTCGATCAACTGGCTGGATCCGACCTTCGCAGGGATGCGGCTGGTGATCGGCGACGCCCTCCACTCGCTGGGGGAGCTCGGCACGAGCGCTCTGCGTCTGGATGCCAACGGGTTCCTCGGCGTCGAGAAGAGCGCGGAGGGTCTGCCTGCGTGGTCGGAGGGTCACCCGCTCTCGCACGCGGCGAACCACATCATTGCGGGCATGGTGCGAAAAGTCGGCGGCTTCACCTTCCAGGAGCTGAACCTGACGATCGAAGACATCCGCGACACGGGGGCCGTCGGTGCAGACCTGTCGTACGACTTCATCGGGCGACCCGGTTACCACCATGCGCTCGCGACGGGGCAGACCGAGTTCCTCCGCCTCGCGCTGACCTCGTCGCTCGAACTCGGCGTTGCGCCGGTGCAGCTCGTCCACGGGCTCCAGAACCACGACGAGCTCACCTACGAGCTGGTCCACTGGGCGACCCGCCACGCCGAGGATCTCTACCGCTTCCGCGGCCACGAGGTCTCGGGCGGCGAACTGGCGGAGCTCGTGCGCGCCGAACTGACCGAGCACCTGACAGGGGTCGCGGACTACAACCGTGTCTTCACGCAGAACGGGATCGCCTGCACCACGGCGTCACTGATCGCGGCGACGCAGGGCATCGAGCGCCTCGACGACGTCCGCGACGAGCACGTGCCGGACATCCGCGACGCCCACCTGCTCCTGTGCGCGTACAACGCGTGGCAGCCCGGCGTCTTCGCCCTCTCCGGGTGGGATCTGGTGGGGATGCTGACCGTCCCGGCGGCCGAGGTCGCCGATCTCATCTCCGCCGGCGACACGCGCTGGATCGAGCGGGGCGCGCACGACCTGCTCGACGCCGATCCCGCCGCCACACGGTCGGCGGCGGGGATGCCGCGCGGTCGTGCGCTCTACGGCCCGTTGCCCGCTCAGCTCGACGACCCCGCCTCCTTCGCCAGCCGACTCGCCGGCATCCTGGATCTGCGTCGGGAGTCCGGTATCGCGACCGCGACCCAGGTGGATGTGCCGGAGGTGGCGCACGCGGCGATGCTCGTCCTCGTGCACCGGCTCGACAACGGGGATGCGACGGCCGACGCGCCGATGCAGGTGACGGTGCTGAACTTCTCCGCCGAGCCGATCGTCGGAACGGTGCGCTCGGAGCACCTCCTGCCGCAGAGCGACGTGACCGACGCCGCCACGGGCGAGGATGTGGGCCGCGTCGACGATCTGCAGAGTTTCTCGGTGTCACTGCCCGCGTACGGTGCGCGGTTCCTGATGCTCCACGCGCCCGAGCCGGAGTCCGACTGAATCAGTCGCTCAGTGCCTGATCGATGCCTGCGAGCGGGACCGGAAGCCAGCCCGGACGGTTGCGCGCCTCGTAGACCGACTCGTACACGGCCTTGTCGAGCACCAGGGCTTTGAGGAGCAGGGGATCGAGCGCGACCGCACCCGGCGCGTTCGCATACGCCTGGAGGAAAGCGCTGCGGCACGCGGCGGACCACGCCGCGGCATCGGGAGCCTCACCGACGGCGCCCGCGTAGTCGAACGAGCGCAGCATGCCCGCCACATCACGCGGCGGGAGATCCGGGATCGCCCGCTCGGTCATCGGGCGCAGCGGCTCCCCCTCGAAGTCGACGAGTCGCCAGCCACCGTGCGGGACGGCGAGCACCTGACCGAGGTGCAGATCCCCGTGGATGCGTTGCAGAAGGGGCCATGCCCGCTCGAGCGCGGCGCGGTAGACGGCCTCGATCGCCGGAAGACGGTCGGCGACCGCCGGGACCTCTGCCGCCGCGATCCGAAGTCGCCGCCGCCAGGCGATGCCGACGGCGGCGACCGCATCCGGGTCGGGTGCGGATGCGCCGAGCGTCTCGCCGAGGGCGCCGTGCACCCCGGCTACGGCGATCCCCAGATCGCGCGCCGCCTCGGTGAAGTCGCGCCCCTTCCGCGCCGCCTCCAGCGCCACCGACCAGCCGTCGCGGACCCCGCGCAGAAACTCCTGCGCGAACGCGAGCGTGCCGCGCGCGACGCCGGATTCGCGTCCCACATCCGGCCACTCGGCGTCGAGGCTCCCGAAGAACCGGGGGACGTAGGGCGATCCGGCGGTGCTCAGCACGCGCTGCACGGTGACGTCGGGGTTCTCCCCGTGGTGGAGCGTGCGGAAGAGCTTCATGATGATCGACGGCTCGCCGTCCTCGTCGAAGATGATCGAGGTGTTGGACTGCTCGACCGCCAGCACCCGTGACCCGGTCACGCGGCTCACGTCGACGCCCATCGCCTCGAGGGTGCCGATGGCGAAGGCGCTCTGGCGCGCCGCATCCACGAGGAGTCCGTCGACCGTCCGGCCGATGACCTCGTCCGCCTCGTCGGCGTGCGAGACCACCCCGACGGGCACGTGGTAGAGCGCGGGGAGCGTGCCGGCGTCGTCCATCAGGAGGTATCGGGTGGCGGCCGGCGCGGGTTGCGCATCCAGCACGCGGAAGTGCGGTTCATGGCTCTTTCCGGCGTACCACCGCTGCTGCGCGACCCAGGTGCCGACTTCATCCGTGATGTCCACGTTGTCCACCCTGGCGGCTGGCCGCCCGCCTAAGGAAGGGCTGGACGTGCGCGGCCTTCAGGGATTACACAACGCGTTCACTCCGCGGCCTGCGCCACCCGGATGTTGACGTTCTCGGCAGAGAGCACCTCGCGTACGACGAGCATGGCCGCGCCGAGCACCGCCGCACGCTCGGCGGTGGGCGATTGCACGATCGCCAGGTGCTGGGTCGCGAGGGGTATGGAGCGCCGGTAGACCACCTCGCGCACGCCGGCGAGGAGATGCTCCCCGGCGCGGGCGATGCTCCCGCCGAGCACGATGACCGACGGGTTCAGCAGGTTGACGACTGTCGACAGCACCTCGCCGACATCGCGTCCGGCTTGGCGCAGGGCCTCGATGGCCGCCGCGTTGCCGGCGCGGACGAGTTCGATCACGTCCTGGCTCGTCTCGGCTGCGACCCCCTGGTCGCGCAAGGCGGCAGCGATCGCGCTCCCGCTGGCGAGGTCCTCGAGGTCGAGCTCTGCGGAGCGTCGGCCGCGGGACGCGCTCGTGTGAGGCACGCGCACGTGACCCATGTCGCCCGCGGACCCCTGGGCGCCGCGCTGCAGGCGTCCGCCCGCGATGATTCCGGCGCCGATGCCCGTGGCGACCTTCACGAAGATCAGATCTGTCGTCTCGGGGAAGCTCGCCGCCTGCTCGCCGAGCGCCAGCAGGTTGACGTCGTTGTCGACGAAGACGGGGACGTCGAACGTGCGTCGGATGTAGGAGGGGATGTCGAAGCGATCCCAGCCGGGCATGATCGGCGGGTTGTACGGGCGGCCGCTCGAGTGCTCGACCGGACCCGGTACTCCGATCCCGACCCCTGTCAGGGGGATTGCCGCGAGCGTCGCATCGTCCAACAGTGTCGTGCCCTGCTCGGCGACGTGGTCGAGCACAGCGACGGGGCCGCTGGCGATGTCCATCGGATGCGTGACCGAGGCGAGGATGCGACCGCTCAGGTCGGAGACGGCGATGGTGGCGTGGGAGGCGCCCAGATCGACCGCGAGCACGAGTCCCGCGCGCGGGTTGAACGCGACACGCGACGGCGGCCGCCCGCCCGTCGACGCTGCTTCGCCGGCGGGGGAGACCAGCCCCGAAGCGAGCAATGCGTCGACGCGCGACGATACGGTCGAGCGGGCCAGGCCCGTGAGATGGACCAGGTCCGCTTTCGTGCGCGCGTGTCCGTCGAGCAGGAGCTGGAAGATGTCTCCGGCGCCGGCGGGAGCGCTCCCCAGGGCCCTGCCCGCGTCCGTCATAGGGGTAGTAAATCACACGTGTTCTGCTTCACCTTCTCCGGGATTAGTCGGGTGGATGTGCGACTTGTGACAGGATGCCGACAGAAGGCCGACCCCGGAGGAGAAGAGTCGATGAGCACGCATCCTGTCACGTTGTTCACGGGTCAGTGGGCGGATCTCCCGTTCGAGGAGGTTGCTCGCCTCGCCGCATCCTGGGGGTACGAGGGGCTGGAGATCGCCGCGTCCGGGGATCACTTGGATCTGCGTCGTGCGGATGAGGATGACGCTTACGTTGCGTCGCGCGTGGAGATCCTGGACAGGCACGGACTGGGGGTGTTCGCGATCTCGAACCACCTGGCCGGGCAGGCGGTATGTGATGCGCCGATCGATTTCCGGCATGAGGCGATCCTGCGTGAGTACGTGTGGGGTGATGGGGATGCGGAGGGGGTGCGTCGGCGGGCGGCGGAGGATATGACGCGTGCGGCGCGGGTGGCGCGCAAGCTCGGTGTCGACACGGTGGTGGGTTTCACGGGGTCGTCGATCTGGCCGTATGTGGCGATGTTCCCGCCGGTGCCGGCCTCCGTCATCGAGGGCGGTTTCGAGGACTTCGCGGCGCGGTGGAATCCGATCCTGGACGTGTTCGATTCGGAGGGGGTCCGGTTCGCGCACGAGGTGCATCCGGGGGAGATCGCCTACGACTACTGGAGTTCGGTCCGCGCGCTCGAGGCGATCGATCATCGGGGGGCGTTCGGCTTCAATTGGGACCCGTCGCACATGATGTGGCAGAACATCGACCCGGTCGGGTTCATCTGGGATTTCCAGGACCGGATCTACCACGTGGACTGCAAGGACACGCGGATGCGGCCTCGTAACGGCCGGGCAGGGGTCCTGGGCTCGCACCTGCCGTGGGGGGACCCGCGCCGGGGCTGGGACTTCGTCTCCACCGGTCACGGCGACGTGCCCTGGGAGGACTCCTTCCGCGCCCTCGACGCCATCGGCTACACGGGGCCGATCTCGATCGAATGGGAAGACGCCGGCATGGACCGCCTCCACGGCGCCGCCGAGGCCGTCGGTTTCGTCCGGAGCCTGCTCTGGCCTCAGCCCGCCGCATCCTTCGACGACGCCTTCCGCAACCAGTAGACCGTCGCCCTCGCGATCTCCGAGCGAGCACCCGTTCATCGAGCGCGCGCCCCATCTGATGCTCGCTCGACGAAGGGATGCTCGCTCGCGCGCAGGCACGCTCGTTCGCCGCGGGAGGGATCGCTCCCACCCGATTATGTTGTGCCTCTAGACAAAATCGGCTGCGGTGGTTAATTTTACGGAGCCGTCATAATTCCGACGGTCATCAGCCGGGACGACGAAGCCCCGAGCCCGCCGCAGCGACAGTGCGGGCGCGCCGCTATCGGCCTTGCGATTCAGAGAGGAAACGCACATCACATGAAGAACAAGCTCCTTGCGGCCGTGGCGGTCGGCGCCCTCGCCATCAGCCTCGCCGCGTGTTCGTCGACGCGGGGCGGCGACGACCCGTCCGGCGCCGCCGCCTCGACCGACTGCAATGTCGGCATCGCGATGCCCACCCGCAGCCTCGAGCGCTGGATCAACGACGGCGAGCAGCTGCAGGCCAAGCTGAAGGATGCCGGCTGCACCGTCGATCTGCAGTACGCCGACAACAAGACCGATCAGCAGATCAGCCAGATCCAGAACCAGCTCGCCGGCGGCGCGAAGATCCTCGTGATCGCCGCCATCGACGGCTCCACGCTCGGCCCGGTGCTGGAGGAGGCGAAGGCACAGGACGCGACCGTCATCGCCTACGACCGCCTCATCAACGGCAGCGAGAACGTCGACTACTACGCCACGTTCGACAACTACAAGGTCGGCACCCTGCAGGGTCAGTACATCGAAACCCAGCTGGGCCTCAAGGACGGCAAGGGACCGTTCAACCTCGAGCCCTTCGCCGGCAGCCCCGACGACAACAACGCGAAGTTCTTCTTCGCCGGCGCGTGGGACGTCCTGAAGCCCTACGTCGACAAGGGGCAGCTGGTCGTTCCCAGCGGCAAGGCTCCCGCGAACGACGACGCGTGGGCGTCGATCGGCATCCAGGGCTGGGCGTCCGACAAGGCGCAGGCCGAGATGGACAACCGCCTCTCGTCGTTCTACGGCGACGGCAAGAAGGTGAACGTGGTGCTCTCGCCCAACGACAGCCTCGCGATCGGCATCGAGGCGTCGCTGAAGTCGGCGGGCTACACCGCGGGTGCGGACTACCCGATCATCACCGGTCAGGATGCGGACAAGGCCAACGTCAAGGCCATCCTCGACGGCCTCCAGTCCATGACGGTCTGGAAGGACACGCGTGCGCTCGGTGACCGCGTGTTCACGATGATCCAGGAGATCACGCAGGGCAAGGAGGTCGAGGTCAACGACACCAAGACCTACGACAACGGCAAGAAGGTCGTGCCGTCGTTCCTGCTGACGCCCGAGGTGGTCACGAAGGACGACGTGCAGTCGAAGCTCATCGACTCCGGCTTCCTCAAGGCCTCCGACGTCGGTCTCTGATCCATCCACGCGGCGGGGCGGGTCTCAACCCGCCCCGCCGCTCGAGCGTCGCCCGTGGGCGGCGAAGGGACACACCATGACCGAACCGATCCTGCGCATGGCGGGGATCTCCAAGTCCTTCAACGGCGTGCCGGCGCTCTCCGACGTCTCCATCGACGTCTATCCCGGCGAGGTGCACGCGATCTGCGGCGAGAACGGCGCAGGCAAGTCCACGCTCATGAAGGTGCTCAGCGGCGTCTACCCGGCGGGCAGCTTCCAGGGCACGATCACCCTCTCCGGGCAGCAGGTCGCGTTCCGCTCGATCAACGACAGCGAAGCGGCCGGCATCGTGATCATCCACCAGGAACTCGCGCTGAGTCCGTACCTCTCGATCGCCGAGAACATCTTCCTCGGCAACGAGAAGTCGCGGCGGGGCGTCATCGACTGGAACGCCACCAACCGGGAGGCCGCAGCCCTTCTCGCGCGGGTGGGCCTCAAAGAGAACCCCGCGACGAAGATCTTCGAACTCGGTGTCGGCAAGCAGCAGCTCGTCGAGATCGCGAAGGCGCTGGCCAAAGAAGTGAAGCTGCTCATCCTCGATGAGCCCACCGCGGCGCTCAACGACGACGACTCCGCCCATCTGCTCGATCTCATCGACCAGCTGCGGGCGCAGGGGATCACGTGCATCATCATCAGCCACAAGCTGAAGGAGGTGCTGCGCATCGCCGATCGCATCACCATCATCCGCGATGGTCGCACGATCGAGACGATGCGCCGAGACGATCCGGAGACCGACGAAGGACGCATCATCCGCGCCATGGTCGGCCGCGATCTCAACAGCCTGTTCCCGCCGCGCGAGCCCGACATCGGCGAGGAGCTGTTCCGCGTCGAGCACTGGACCGTGCACCACCCCGTCGACACCGAGCGCGTGGTGATCGACGACGCATCCTTCATGGTGCGCGCGGGCGAGATCGTCGGCTTCGCCGGTCTCATGGGAGCAGGACGCACCGAGCTCGCGATGAGCGTCTTCGGTCGCATGTACGGCACCGGCATCTCGGGTGAGGTCTACAAGAACGGCGAGCGGATCGACGTCCGCACGGTGGATGCGGCGATCCGCCACGGCATCGCCTACGCCACCGAGGACCGCAAGAAGTACGGCCTGAACCTCATCGGCGACATCCAGGTGAACGTCTCCGCGTCCGCGCTCGCGCGACTGGCGCGGCTCGGTGTCGTCGACCGCTACCGCGAGTACAAGGTCGCCGACTCGTACCGCTACAAGATGAACATCAAGGCGCCCAGCGTCGCCGCGATCACGGGCCGGTTGTCCGGTGGTAACCAGCAGAAGGTCGTGCTCTCGAAGTGGATGTTCACGGGACCCGACGTGCTCATCCTCGACGAACCCACCCGCGGCATCGACGTGGGGGCCAAGTACGAGATCTACGGCATCATCAACGAACTCGCGGCGCAGGGGAAGGCGGTCATCGTCATCTCCTCGGAGCTTCCCGAGGTCATCGGGCTCTCCGACCGCATCTACACCATCTCCGAAGGGCGCATCACGGCAGAGGTCGACCGTGCCGACGCGACCCAGGAAACGCTCATGCGGCACATGACCGCCGGAAGGAACTGACATGGCTACTGCGTCGACGCAGACGGTGGACACCCCGCCGAAGAAGAGGCGGGGTCTGCTCGCTCGGATCAACTTCCGTCAGTACGGCATCCTGGCCGCCCTGGTCATCATCATCGTCCTGTTCCAGGTGATGACCGGTGGGCGCCTCCTGATGCCCGGCAACGTCAACAACCTCATCCAGCAGAACGCGTACGTCCTGATCCTCGCGATCGGCATGGTGATGGTCATCATCGCCGGTCACATCGATCTGTCGGTCGGGTCGGTCGTGGCCATGGTGGGCGCGATCGCGGCGATCTCCATGAACAACTGGGGGCTGCCGTGGTGGGCGGCGGTCATCCTCTCCCTCGTCGTCGGCGCGGTCGTCGGCGCATGGCAGGGGTTCTGGGTGGCGTTCGTGGGGATACCGGCGTTCATCGTGACCCTGGCCGGCATGCTCCTGTTCCGCGGTCTCACCCTCGTTCTGCTGACCGGTGGCACGATCAGCGGGCTCCCCGACGGCTTCACCGCGATCGGCGCCGGGTGGCTTCCGCCCGTCTTCGGCTACGTCGCGGACCGTGATGCGCTCACCCTCGTGCTCGGCCTGCTCGCCTCGGTCGCACTCGTGGCTCAGCAGCTGCGCACGCGCGCCACGCTGCGCCGGATGGAGCTGCCGCGCGAGGTCGCGTGGTCGTTCTGGCTGAAGAACGCGGTCGCGGTCGTGGCGATCATGGCGACGGCGTGGACGCTCGCCACGTACAACGGAACGCCGATCGTGCTCATCATCCTCGCTGTGCTCGTGCTCGCGTACACGTTCGTGCTCAATCGCACGGTGTTCGGCCGGCACATCTACGCGATGGGCGGCAACCTGTTCGCCGCCGTCATGAGCGGTGTGAAGACGAGATGGGTCAACTTCTTCATCTTCGTCAACATGGGTGTGCTCGCGGGCCTCGCCGCCGTGGTGAGCACGGCCCGTGCCGGCAGCGCCGTCGCCTCGGCGGGTCAGAACTACGAGCTGGATGCGATCGCCGCCGTCTTCATCGGCGGGGCCGCGGTTCAGGGCGGTATCGGCACGGTCGTCGGCGCCGTGATCGGTGGTCTCGTGATGGGCGTGCTCAACATGGGCCTGTCGATCCTCAGCGTGGATGCGGCGTGGCAGATGGCGATCAAGGGCATCGTGCTGCTGCTGGCAGTCGCCTTCGACATCTTCAACAAGCGGCGCAGCGGCGGCGCGTGAGCGCCCCGCCCCGCGCCGGGCGACCGCCGGACGCCGTGCCAGAATTGCCGGGTGACTGCGGTGACCGTCGCGACGGGGCCTGAACTTCCACCCCCCGCGGGCTCCGCGGGGGGTGGAACCACGAATGACGCGGTCCGCCGGCAGAACCTCGTGGCCGTGCTCTCGGAGCTCCGCCTGAACGGCACCCTCTCTCGCGCGCAGCTCAGTGCTCAGACCGGGCTCAACCGCTCGACGATCACGGGCCTCGTCTCGGAGCTGATGGACGCGGCTCTGGTGAGGGAGCTACCGGCGGTGCCCTCGACGGGCAAGGCGGGCCGGCCCATCTCGGAGCTGCAGGTCGACGACGCGGTCTCGGCGATCAGCGTCGGTGTGGATGCGGACGGCGTCACGGTCGCGCTCATCGGACTCGGTGGCACGGTGCACGCTCGCCTCCACCACGACACCGCCCGGCCCGTCAGCCCGCGCCGCTTCGTCCAGCTCGCCGTCGATCTCATCAACGTGATGCGTGCCGATATCGATCGGCACTATCGCGTGGTCGGGGTGGGACTCGCGGTGCCGGGCCTGGTCGACGCCCGCGGATCGGTGCTGGTTGCACCCACGCTGCAGTGGCGGCACGAGCCCATCGCGGCCCGGATGTCCGACAAGCTCGGGATGCACGTCACGGCGGGCAACGACGCCAGCATCGGTGCGCTCGTGGAGACGCGCTTCGGCGTCGCACGCGGGGTGCGCAATCTGCTCTACCTCGGCGGCTCGCTGCGCGGCATCGGGGGCGGCGTCATCATGGACGGCACGCTGCTGCGCGGCACGTCCGGCTATGCGGGCGAGCTCGGTCACACGGTCGTCAACCCCGGTGGCATCAGGTGCGTCTGCGGTCGGCGGGGATGCCTGGAGGCGGAGGTCGATCTGAGTCTGATCGAGCCGTTGCTGGGGCGCCGCCGGCTCGACGAGGACGAACTGGATGTCGAACTGGGGGTCGCACGCGACCCGAAGGTCATGGCGGAGGTCGCGCGGCAGGTCGACGTGCTCTCGATCGCTCTGACCAACTTCGTCAACGCCTTCAGCCCCGAGCTCGTGGTGCTCTCGGGCTATCTGGGGTCGCTTCTCTCTGTCAGCAGAGAGCGGCTGTCGGCAGCGGTGCGCTTGCATCCGCTGGGAGCGGAGGGGCGCGTCGTGCGCCTCGAGCGTTCCCGGCTGCGCTCGCGACTCATGCTCATCGGGCCCGCCGAGCTCGCCTTCGCGCCGATCCTCGCCGACCCGACGACCGCGCCCCGTCGCTGACGAGGATCAGCCCCGCGACGGTGGCCGCGATGGTGCCGACGACGACGGCCGCGACGGTCGCTGCGGGCGCGAAGGCCAGCGCACCCGCCGTCGCCAGCGCCGCCCCCGCCATCACGCCCGGCACCGCCGCGGTGAAGATCTCGGCCGCCGCCGCGCGCCGCAGGTGTGTGCGCTGCCATCCCATCGCGCGCAGCGTCAGCTCCGCGCTCGTGCGCCGCTCGAGCCCGAGACGTCGGATGACGACGAGGAGGATGCAGGCGGCTCCGAGGGTCACGGCGATCAGGGTGCCCTGCGGAACGAGCGCCTGTGTCGCGGCGAACGATCCCAGGCGTGAGTCTCCCGCGGCGGCTCGGCCCGCCATGAGCACCGCGACCGCGGTCGAGGCGGCCAAGGCGACGAGCGCCAGGGCCGCGGCCAGTGCCAGTGTCGTCGCCCCGCTCGTGCGGGCGTTGCGCAGACCCAGCAGGGCCGGTGTCGTGACCGCGCCCGATCCGGTGCGCGGTCGGCGGACGGCGACGGTGCGCACGAGGGCGCTGCGCGCCACCAGCACGGTGGAGCCCACGGCGCTCGCCGCGACGGCGATCCCGACCAGATACGAGGTCGTCTCGATCACGGCCGACGTCAGCAGCGTGACGGCGCCGATTCCGATCAGCAGAAGAGTCGCGACGGCCTCTTCGGAGAGGAACCAGGTGCGGATGCGTCGTCGGGTCCACCCCACTTGGCGGAGCACCGCCGCATCCGCCCGCCGCGAGGCGATCGAGCTCACCTGCGTGAACAGCAGCAGAGCGGTCGCCGCGAGCATCGACATCACCAGGAGTGCCAGGTTCGTTCCGGAGACGCCCTCGGAGGCCATCGCGGCCGCGCCGAGTCTCGAGTACTCCTGCGTGACGACGAGGTGTGCGTCGTCACCGGCGGCGCCCGTGGGCGGTTCGAGCGCCACCGGCACCGTCTCGAACGACGATCCCGCGACGATGGTGACGGTCAGGCCGAGGTCCCGGATGCGGGATGCCACGTCGAGGATCTTGGCCCGGGCATCGGCGGTGTACCCGTCGATGCCCGCGACGCGGACCCGGATCGAGGAGACCGGATCTGTCATGTGCAGATACTGTGCGTTCTGCAGATCCGCGATCGCGAAGGCGCCGGAGGTGTTCAGCCCGAGCCCCGAGAAGGATGCGGGCAGCGCGGTGCCTGCGGCGGCGTCCGTGCCGTCGACGATGATCGGTGCGGACTCGTCGTACCCGAGCCCCACTTGCCCCAGCGCCGCCCCCGTGTCCTGCAGCTGCGCGGGCGTGAAGGTGCCGACCGGCCACGTGTTCGTCTCGTACGGGCCGGCCGTGCCCGCATCCGTCCCCGGGAAGGGCGTCACGGACGAGAAGAGCAGCTCGCCGTCGGACTCGCCTGTCGCCCGCAGCCGGAGCTCGGGCGCGGATGCGTCGTTCTGGCCGGCCGGACCGTCGGCGGGGACGGCATGAGCGAGCGTGGTCGCCTGCGGATCCACGGCCGAGAGGACGGGGGAGCCGGCGAGTCGGAACATCGGATATCGCGCGTAGGAGGTCGCCGGCGGCGGCGTCCAGCCGGGCCACGGGATATCGACGCTGTCGAAGGTCAGGGGAGAGAGCGCGTCGCCGGGTTCACCCGAGTAGAGAGTGGTGGTCGGGCCTGCGCCCGCGGCGTCGAGATCCGGGAAGACGCCGTCGTCACCTGCGGACGCACGCGTCAGGGTGGCTGCGAGCTCGTCGCTCGGCGCGTCCAGCGGGGTCAGCGCCACCTCCAGATGCGCGGCCGGTGTGTCGACGGCCCGGGTGAGGATCGGCGTGGGTCGCGTTGCGACGCCCTTCTCGAACAGCGTGTTCAGATCATCGCCCGGCGACGGGGGATCGGCGGGGTCGAAGAAGTTGTCTCCCAAGCGGCCGATCAGCGCGCTCGTCTCGATGAGGGGATTCATGACCGCTCCGGCGGCGCCGAGGAGCCGCTTCTCGGCGACAGGGTCGACCAGCACCACGTGGGCGGTCCGGACGGCCTCGACCGGCAGTGTGAGTGCTACCACCCCCTCGCCGGGCGGCGGCTGTTCGGCCGACTCCCATCCGCCGAACGTCCACGCCACGTTGCGGTCGACGTCGGTCTCCGCGCCGTAGCCGATCTCGCCGGCCGAAGTCACGGCACGCACCGGTCGGTTCTCGCCGTCCTGCAGTTGGCGATATCCCTCCCATGCCGTCTGATCGACGACGATGTCGACACTCGCATCGATCGTGTGCGCGGGAGTGACGCCGTCGTCGATGAGCAACGAGGTCGACACCCGGTAGGCGCGGGGTCCCGCCGCAGAGCCGTCCAGCGGAACGAGCAGCGTCGCCTTGGCGACATCGGTCGTGGGCGTCGTGAACGCGCCGATCGGAGCGGCGACGTCGACTCCCTCCACGCCCTGGACGCGTGCCACATCCGCACTCGCGATGTGACCGAGGCTCGCATCGGTCAGGGCGCCGGGGCCGAGCAGACCCCCGCTCGCGCCGCTGAGCGGTGACGAACCGCCCGCCGTCACGAGGATGTCGTAGTCGCCGCGCCAGTTGGCATCGAGCGTCTCGCGCAGGGCGTCCGCGGACGCGCTCTGCAACCCGGATGCCGCCACCAGCACGATCCCGATGAGCGCGAGCGAGGTCAGGCGCAGGCGTCGGCGGAGAAAGCGGGCGAGTGCGCGCGGAACGCGCGCTCGATCGCGGCGGGGAACGCGCGGGCTCATCTCATCACGGTTCGGGTGTCGGCGGCCTCGATGAGCTGCGGGTCGTGTGCCGAGACGAGGACGGCCGTGCCCGCATCCGCGATCGAGCGCAGCAGCGCGATCACACCGTCGGCGTTCTGTCGATCGAGGCTCGCCGTCGGTTCGTCCACCACCAGCAGACGCGGCTCGAGCAGGAGCGCACGGGCGAGCGCCACCCGCTGGCGTTCGCCGCCGGAGAGCTCCGCGGGATGAGACCGCGCCCGCCCACCGACGCCGAGGCGGCCCAGGAGATCCCGCGCCTTGCGACCGAGATCGCGGCTGCGCCGGTCGGGGACCGCCGGCAGCAGCACGTTCTCGAGGGAGGTCAGGCCGTCGATCAGCACTCCGCCCTGGTCGAGGTAGCCGACGTGAGTGCGTCGCAGTGCGGTGGTCGTATCGTCGCTCTGCGCCGACACCTCGATTCCCGACCACGCCACGCTGCCGGAGGTCGGTCGCACGAGACCCGCAGCCGTCTTCAGCACGCTCGTCTTGCCGGAACCGCTGCGGCCGGCGAGACAGTGCATGCGTCCGGCGGGAACATCGAGGGACAGGCTCTCGATGATGACGAGATCGGGCTGTCCGCCGCGCGGATAGCGGATCGATACGTCTCGCAACGCCAGCGGAGCAGAGATCACGAGGCGACGATAGCGCCGACGCCGGCCGTCGGGGGGTGACCGGCGGTATGGCCCGTCAGATTCCGTCGAGGGTCTGGCGCGCTTCCTCCCGATGTCGCAGCGCGGCGGGCGCTGTGCTTCCTAACGTCGCTGGCGTGAGTCGACCGGCTCGTCTGAAGCAGAAGCGGAGATATCGATCATGAGCACTGCCGCCAGCACCACCGACATCCCTGTCTACGTCGACGTCCCGATCGGACTGGACGCGTCGGGCGAGCGCATCGAGTTCGACAGCATGGGACAGGTCGCCGTCCCGGCCGACCGTTACTGGGGTGCGCAGACCCAGCGTTCGCTGCTGCATTTCTCGATCGGGCACGATCACATGCCGGTCGAGGTCTACCGCGCCTACGGGTATGTGAAGAAGGCCGCCGCGCTGGTGAACGAGGCTGCGGGACGGCTGCCGTCGTGGAAGGCGCGTGTCATCACGCAGGCGGCGGATGAGACGATCGCCGGCAAGCTCGACACCGAGTTCCCGCTGTACGTCTGGCAGACGGGTTCGGGCACGCAGAGCAACATGAACGTCAACGAGGTCATCTCGAACCGCGCGATCCAGCTTCTGGGTGGCACGCTCGGGTCCCAGCACCCGGTCGGCCCCAATGACGACGTGAACATGGGGCAATCCAGCAACGACTCGTTCCCGACCGCGATGAACATCGCCGCCGTCACCGAGATCGATGAGCGACTGCTGCCCCGACTGAGAGAGCTGCACCGAGAGATCGCAGAGAAGTCCCGGCAATGGATGGGCGTCGTCAAGATCGGTCGCACGCACCTCGAGGACGCGGTGCCGCTCACCGTCGGGCAGGAGTGGTCGGGCTACGCCGCGCAGCTGGAGAAGGGCATTCGCGACGTCGAGCACGCGCGCGACGGCCTGTACGAGCTCGCGCTGGGCGGCACCGCCGTGGGCACCGGGCTGAACGCGCCGGCCGGTTTCTCGAAGAATGTGGCGGCGAAGATCGCCGAACTCACGGGCAAGCCCTTCGTCACGGCGCCGAACAAGTTCGAGGTGCAGGGCTCGCTGGACGCGATGGTTCGGGTGCACGCGGCGTTCCGCGGCATCGCGGTGACGCTGATGAAGGTCGCCAACGACATGCGATGGCTCGCCTCCGGTCCTCGGACGGGCCTCGCCGAGCTCATCCTCCCCTCGAACGAGCCGGGGTCCTCGATCATGCCGGGAAAGGTCAATCCCACCCAGTGCGAGGCCATCGTCATGATCTCGATCCAGGTGATCGGCGATGATTCCGCCGTCGCGTTCGCCGGCTCGCAGGGCAACTTCGAACTCAACGCGATGCGTCCGATCATCATCAACAACGTGCTGCACTCCGCGCGCATCCTCGGCGACGGCTGCGAGAAGTTCCTCACTTACTCGGTCAAGGGAACGCAGCTCAACGAGAGCAGGATCTCCGCGTACGTCGAGGACAGCCTGATGCTCGTCACCGCGCTGAGCCCCGCCATCGGCTACCAGAACGCCGCGCACATCGCGGAGGCCGCGCTCGCGAAGGGGCAGACGTTGCGCGAAGCCGCGCTCGCTTCCGGCAAGGTGACGGCCGAGCAGTTCGACAAGATCGTCGTTCCGGCGAACATGATCGGGTCCGGAGTCGGCGGTGCCTGAGCTGCGCCCGAGAGGGGAGGAACGATCATGAGCGGGTCGAGTCCCATCGGGCGCGGGATCCCGCAGGCGAAGCAGGAGTTCATCGCGTCCGTGGGAGGCCCTCGGGCCTACGCGGACTGGACGAACCCGCGGCATCGCCTGCGCAGGCTTATGTCTGAGGCGATCGGGGTCGGCGGTCTCACGTTCATCCTGTCGGGCGGCGCGGCGATCATCACGCGGTGGGGCGGTCAGATCGGGGTGTGGCAGCTCGCGCTGGTGCTCTCCGCCGTCTCCGGACTCTGGCTCATGGTCGCCGTCTTCTTCCTCGGCGACATGTCGGCCCACTTCGATCCGGCCGTCACGCTCGCCTTCGCCCTTCGTGGCGACATGGGCTGGATCATGGCCGGGTTCTATTGGCTCGTGCAGTTCGCGGCGGCATCCGCGGGCTCGCTGCTGGCGCTCGCCTTCGCCGGCGGGGGCGGTGACCTGGCCGCCACGAGGCCGCAACCGGGACTGGAATGGTCGGCGGTCGGATTCGAGGCGGTGCTCACGTGCGGTCTCGTGCTGCTCGTGCTCAACATGGCGAACGGCCCCAAACTCAACGGGCCCTTCATCCCGATCGCCGTCGGCGGCTACATCATCGCCTGGGGCACGATGGGAGGCCCGTTCGAGGGGGCGTCCATGAACCCGGCGCGCAGTTTCGGCCCCGCACTGGCCACGGGCGACTTCAGCGGCTACTGGGTGTATCTCTTGGGTCCGGTCATCGGTGCCGTCGTCGCCGTCGGCATCGCACGTGTGCTGCGCGGACCGGCCTCTGCGGTGGAGGCGAAGGCCGCTCAGGGCACACCCTTGGCCCACCATCCGGACCCGAACGGCTGAGCATCCGACATCCAGACACGCGAGCGTCCCGTCCCGGTGTTCCGAGGCGGGACGCTCACGTGCGCGGGTGTGATCGAGCTCCCAGTCGCACGCTCAGGCCATCGAAAATCGTTCGAAACTGAGAGTTCGTTATGCAAGACCATTGTGTTAGCGCTAATGGTACCGGTAACATCGCCAACGGTTCCCCATCCTCGCGTTCTCGCCGACGACCAGACGCCGACGACGCAGGGTGAGTCGGCCCCTCGCAGCGGCGACCAGCCTGCGTGCAAAGGGGACGGCGTCCCGCGGCCTCCCGTGCGCGGACAGGGTGCAGTGAGCGAGGTGGCTCCCTGCGTCGGAACCGGGTTCGTGGCCGGTGAGGCCGGCGACTGATCGACGGGAGCGGCGCTTTCGCAGATGAGGCGCTGGTGGCACTCGAACTCAAAGGAGACAAGACGTGAGACCACCCCTACGCACCCCTCGCCGTGCACGCGCACGCGGGCCACGGACACTCGGCGCCCTGCTGGGAATCGGCGCACTCGCGCTGTCCTCGGCGGTCGCGATCCCCGCGGCCCACGCTGCGTCCACCCCGCTGATCGCGAACGGCACGTTCGAAGCCGGGATCAGCGGCTGGACCGCGCCCCTCGGCGGAACGCTCGCCGAGAGCAGCGACGCGAAGTCGGGGAGCAAGTCGCTCGCCATCAGCGGTCGCACCACGTTCCAGTCCGGACCGACGGCCACCGTCACCGGCCTCCTGGATCCTGCGAAGAGCTACGACCTGTCGCTCGCGGTGAAGTTCGACGCGGGCACGGCCACCCAGAACTTCAATGTCGTGCTGTGCACGAGTTCGCGCAGCCAGTGCGATGTCGTGACCAGCGCCACGGTCACTGCAGGTCAGTGGAAGGTCCTCGAGAAGACCTTCACCCCGGCGATCGCGAACTACGACATCATGTTCGTCGAGACGCCGTGGAACACGAACGTGCAGAGCTTCGTCATCGACGATGTCTCCCTGACCGCGGCAGGCGGCACCGACCCCGGTACGCCCGTCGTGACCGAGCCGCCGGCCGTCGCCGGAAACCTCCTTCCTGATGGCCGGTTCGTGGACGGGTTCACGGGATGGACCGCGGCCCGCTCCGGCACGCTCGCGCTCAGCGATGACGCAGCCAGCGGGGCGCACTCCCTCAAGGTCACCGGTCGCACCAACACCCAATCGGGTCCCTTCGCCTCGGTGACGGGCAAGCTCGAAGTCGGCGCCACCTACCGCCTCGGCGGCAAGCTGAAGTACACCGAGGGTGAGCCCACCCAGCAGTTCAACTTCACGTTCTGCCCGAGCAACTTCAACGACTGCGTCGACAACGGTCAGACCTTCACGCGCGGCGAGTGGGGCACCTTCTCCAAGGAGTTCACGGCCGGGGCCAACCACGCGTCCGCGGACTGGCTCTTCGTCGAGACGCCGTGGGGATCGAATGCGCTGCAGGACTTCCAGGTCGACGACATGTCACTGATCAAGGTTGCGGACGCCCCGACGGCCCCGACGTACGGCGGCCTGGAGGAGGTGCAGACCAAGCCCGTCGGCGACCACAATCCGCTCGTCGGTCACAAGTTCGGCGCCGACCCGCATCATCTGATCTACAACGGCCGCCTCTACATCTACTCGACGGATGACACCCAGCAGTACGAGAAGAACAGCAAGGACGCGAACGGCCTGCCGACGCAGTCCAACGGCTACGGCGACATCACGCGGCTGAACGTCATGTCGACCTCCGACATGGTCAACTGGGTCGACCACGGCGCGGTGCCGATCGCGCGCGAGGGCGGCGCAGCTCCGTGGGCTCGCAACTCGTGGGCTCCGGCAGCCATCGAGAAGGACGGCAAGGTCTACCTGTACTTCTGCGACAGCGGAACCGGAACGGCCGTGGTCGTGGGTGGATCGCCGCTCGGACCCTGGACCGATCCGGTCGGCAAGAAGATCATCCCCGACACAGTCTCGCCCGACTACATCGCCGGCGGCGGCTTCCCGCAGGGGATGTGGCTGTTCGACCCCGAGGTCTTCATCGACGACGACGGACAGGCGTACCTGTACTTCGGCGGCAACTCCCAGATCGGGTCCGGTAGCAACGTCCAGGGTCCGCAGAACCCCAAGTCGACGCGTGTCGTGAAGTTGAAGGACGACATGGTGACGCTCGACGGCGACCCCGTGGAGATCGACGGCCCCGGCATGTTCGAGGCCTCGAGCATGTTCAAGCGCGGCGACACGTACTACTACTCGTACTCGTCGAACTTCCAGGTCAACGAGGTGCCCGGGCAGTACCCGTCGCGCGGCGGCATCGCCTACATGATGACCGACGACCCGATGAAGCTCCCGGCGTCCACGTATGCGGGTGTGGCGTTCCAGAACCAGGGCACGTTCTTCGGCGCGGGCAACGGCGGCAACAACCACTCCGACATGTTCACGTTCAAGGGCGAGACGTACTTCACGTACCACGCCCAGACGCGTGGCGCGGCGTGGGCGGCGGCGCTGGGAACCCCGGGATCGACCCAGGGCTACCGCTCCGTGCACATCGACAAGCTCGAGTTCAACGACGACGGCACCATCAAGCCCGTGCAGGGAACACGTGCCGGGGTCGAGCAGGTCGAGGCGTTCGACCCGTACCGCACCTTCGAGGCCGAGACGCTGGCATGGCAGCTGGGGCTGAAGACGGTCGCCACGGAGGCGGCATCCGTCGAGTTCCCCGAGCACAACGGGGGCGGCAACATGGTGCTGAGCTCCATCGACGACGGCGACTTCGCCGGAATCTCCGGTGTCGATTTCGGCGACGGGGCCGCCTCTGTGTCGGCACGTGTGAAGCCGCTCGTCGAGGGTGCGTCGATCCAGGTCCGCCTGGACCAGGTCGACGGCCCCGTGGTCGGCGAGATCGCCGTGGGCGGAACCGTGGGCGAGTGGACGACCGTGAGCGCCGACCTCACCGGTGCGACCGGCGAGCACGACGTGTTCTTCGTCTTCGCGGAGCCCGAGGGCGGCGCGGACTCGAAGCTCATGGAGGTCGACAACTGGACGCTCACGGCCGACGAGGGAACCGAGCCCGGCAACCCGGGCAACCCCGGCAACCCGGGTAACCCGGGTGAGTCCGAGGTCACCGCGGTCCTGTCTCGCACTGAGGTGCGTGCAGGGGAGTCGTTGACGGTGACGGCGCAGGGGCTCGAGGTCGCGAAGGTGGAGATCGGTATCGCGAGCACGTACCGCGCGCTGGCCACGGCCGATGTGACCGACGGTGCGCTTCGCGCGACGGTGACGATCCCCGCGGACATCACGCCCGGAGAGCACCACATCCAACTGCGCGATGGCGACCGCATCCTCGCTCAGTTGCCGGTCACCGTCCGCGCGGCCGCGGGTGCGCTGGCGGCGACGGGGCAGGACGCGGCGCCGCTGATGTCGGCTTCGCTGTTCGGCGCGGCGATGCTGGGCCTCGGCATCCTGGTGATGCTCCGGCTGCGCGCGCGGGCGCGCCGCTCCGAGCTCTAGCGGATGACCAGGCAGTGCCCCGGGGTGGCGAGCGTCGCCCCGGGGCACTGTCGGTTTGGTCGAGCTGGGAGAATCGATGGATGTCCGAACCATCCCGTTCCTCGATCGCACTCAGCCGGGACGTCGCCGCCGCCGAACGGATGTGGGAGCAGTACCGCGCCGCGCACCCCGAGGCCGTGAGCGCCTCACCCGAGTACACCGTCGAGCACTTCGGCGACTCGGCGCGTCTGGCCGACGAGCTCCTCGACATCGTCCTATCGGGACGCAAGCGCGCAACCGCCGAACTCGTCGCCGACTTCCTGGCGCGCGGCGAGGCGGTTCCTCGTATCGGCTCGCACTGGATCGCCTGCGACAGCACGGGCGCTCCGCGCATCGTGATCCGCAGCACCGAGCTGCGCCTCGGCCCCTTCGGCAGCGCCGACGCATCCTTCGCCAGAGACGAGGCAGAGGACGACGGCTCGCTCGAGAGCTGGCAGCGCGAGCACCGCCGCTACTGGGAGCGGGTCAGCGCCGCGCGCGGCGCCGTCTGGTCCGAGGACGACGAGATCGTCTTCGAGCGGTTCTGCGTGGTGTGGCCGCCGGAGTACGCGGACCGATGACGCCTGCGGGGCCGAGGGATCCCGCACCGTTCGGCGCGAGGTCCCTCGGCTCCGTCTCAGCTCGCGTCGCCCTCCTGGGAGGCGATGCGGTCGGCATCGGCGCTGTCGATCTGGGCATCGTCGAGGTCTTCGTCCAGCAGCTCTTCGCCGCCCACCTCGCGCGTCGGCGTCTCCTCGGGGTCGCCGTCGCCCGGCAGCGGCACCGGAGGAGGGAAGGTGTTGTTCGACATCGTGGTCTCCTTTCGATCGGATCCAGCGGATGCCGGCACGCTACGTCGCTGTGCGGCCTTCCCGGCGGAGGTTGACGCGGCGCCGTGTCAGGGGCCGCTCTGGATGATCTGCTCGAGCTGAGCGATCGTCAGGGGCTGCCACGGTGAGCCGTCCGCGTCCGTGGCCTGGGCGGCGGGACTGTCGCCGCGCGTCCAGTACTTGGCCTCGTAAGGGACCTGCTGGAACATCACGCGCTGACCTTCGGTGTACGTCGCCGCCGGATCCCAGTCCGGATAGGTTCCCGCCGGCAGCGTGGGCTGCGGATAGGGCGTCTCGCCCGGCAGCACGGGGCCGATCAGTCGCCACGGCCACGAGTCCGCATCCGCCAACGGGTTGTCCGGATCGTCGCCGCGCGTCCACCACTTCGCCTCGTAGACGTTCTGCCGCCAGACGACCTTCGCGCCGGAGAGGTACGTGTTGGTCTCGTTCCAGATCGGGTACGGGCTCGTCGCGGGGTCGTCGGTCACCGTGGGAACCGGTTCCGGCGTGGTGCGGCGCCCCGCCGACTCGTCGGGTGCGGCCTCGAATCCGGGCTGGAGGGTCTCGGCGAATGTCGCGTCCTGCTGGTCGACGCCGCTGCAGTCGTTGGAGACGACCGAGGTGTCGGCGTAATTGGTGCCGCACGTCCGGTCCCGGTTCAACGACCACATCGACAGTCGTGACATCCGCTGCTGCTGCGCGAAGGCGTTCAGCGTCGCGGCATCGTCGAGCGTGAAGACCTCGCCGGCCACATCGTTCTGACCGATCATGGGTGTCGCACCCAGTTTGCCCCAGAGCGTGGGCGCGGTGAGCGTCGTTCCGGCGTCCTCGTAGAGCGCGCCGAGCTGCGCATGCGTCGCCCGGAGCGCATCGATGGCGGTCTCTGCCATGGTCTGCGCGGCGCGGTCCACGCCATAGTCCATCGTCATGACGTTGACCCCGGTCAGATCCACACCGGACTGCAGCATCTGCGCGATGGCCGTGCGTGCGGCGGCGGTCAGCCCATCGGGCGCGACCGGCAACGTGAGCCAGACGGCGAGCTCCTCGCCCGCCGCCCGCCGCTCTCGCTGCAGATCGGCGATCGCGACCGCCCGTCGCAGACCCGACACCGGGTCCTCGAGATTCTCCCCCTCGACGTCGAGGTCGATCGTCGATGCGTCGTAGCGGTCGATGACGCTTCGATACGCCTGTCCGAGAGCCTCTTCGTCGGTGCACGCACCTGCGAGCTCGGTGCCGGAAGCTCCGCCGAAGGACAGGACGACATCGCCGCCGCTCTCGCGCAGCCGCGCGATGCGGCGATCGAGATCCACATCGCGAGCCGCTTCGTCGAGGTCGTAGTACCCGCCCCAGGACGGCGTGCACGAATCCGCCGCGGCGGCCACCACGAACGAGAGGACGACGTCCCGGTCGGCATCGTTCTCGGGCTTCTCGAATGCGAAGAACGGTGTGGTCGTGACGTCGACGTACGGCGCGAACCAGGCAGCCCCCGTGACCGCACGCACCTGGTCCACGACCAGCAGGCGGTATCCGAAGAGCGAACCGGCGACGATGGCGACGAGGATGATGATCCCGAGCGCGACCCGCCAGGGTGAGAGGCGTTTGCCGTCATACGGGCCGGGAGCGGGCGGTGCGGTGTAGGCGACGCGTGGGTTCATGCGCGCCGGCCCGATGCACTTCTCGCCTCGAGCGCGCGCTGCGGTGTCGCCACGACCGGGGCGGATGCGGCCGGGCGGGCCGCGCGACGGACCGGATCTCCGGCGGCGGGGTAGCCGTGGAACAGTGCGTCCTCCCAGTCGAAGCCGGGTTCACCGGGGGCGGCGCGACCCGTGGGCCCGGTGGACACGGGAACCCACATCCAGTTGGTCAGCCCCATCCACACATCGACGATCGAGTTGCGCACGCCGATGTTCTCGATGCATGCCCAGAGGGCGCTGACCGCGTTGAGAGTGCCGAAGAAGAACGTGCCCCAGTTCTGGGCGTTGAAGCTCCACCAGGCGGTGAAGATCGAGAACGCGACGATCGCCCAGGGCGCAACGACGTAGAGCAGGGTCGTCGCCGTCCGCTCGCGCACCTTCGGGGTGCGGGCGAACGGGATCTTGCGTCCGGTCAGGCCTTGCTCGATCGACTTCAGCACGCCGGCGAGGTTGACCGGCAGCAGAATCAGATTGAAGCCGTAGATGCGAAGGATGTCGAGGTACCGGTAGCCGGAGTACTTCAGATCGCTCGCCTGGCACAGGAAGTACGGCGCTGCCGCGACCAGGACGAGCGGGCTCAGCAGGTCGCTGTCGAACGGGAAGGTGAGCAGGAGAAGCAGCGCGAAGCTCGCCCACGCGAGCGAGGCCATGTAGTTCACGCGGATCATCCACTCGCCCAGGCGCACCGGGCGCGAACTGCGTCTGCGGGCGCGCACCTGACGCAGGAACTTCGGCAGGATGAGCAGGCCGCCGTTCGCCCAGCGTCGGCGCTGCACCACGAGAGAGCCGAAGTCGGGCGGTGTGGCCGAGTAGCTGAGTCGCTCGGGGTAGTTCACGAGCGTCCAGTTGTGATCGGCGAGATCCACCGAGGACTCCGTGTCCTCGATCACCGTGCGGTCCTGCACGTAGCGACGCACCTCGAAGCCGTCGACATCGTCGATCTGCATGATGTCGTCCATCGCCTCCATGCGGATCACGGCATTGGCGCCGACCCAGAAGGTGGCGTCGTAGCCCGACATGCCCTGGTGGAGGATGTGCTGGATGTCGGTCGTCGCGCCCGCCAGACGTTCGATGCGCGTCGGGGCGCCGCGGAAGGACGAGTACGGCGTCTGAGTGACGGCGACTCGTTCGTTGCCGGGCTGCTCGAGGAAGTAGACCAGACGCAGGCAGTAGTCGCGCAGCAGGAGCGAGTCCGCGTCGAGGGTGAGCAGGTAGTCCGAGTTGGGGATGACGAGATCGGCCTCCTGCCCGGCGCCGGCGACCAGGCGCAGCGCGGTCTTTCGGCCGGGGCCTTCCACGAACCGGTAGCGACCGCCCATCAGGCCGATGTAGGCGTTGAGGTTCATCGCCTTGTTCGCCTCGCTGGACAGCGAGGCGTAGCGCTTGCGCTCGAATGTGCCGACATCCACCGAGAAGATCCACACCAGGCGTCGGTGCAGCTCGTGCAGACGCTGGTGGGAGAGTTCGGTCCCGGATTCGGCGGCGGACTCGAGCGCCGATGCCGTGAGGTCCAGGTCATCGGCGAGCCCGCGGACCACCTGGTCGATGAAGAAGGTGTCGACGTGGTCCTCGTGCGGTTCGGAGTCCGCCATGTCGTTCAGCCAGGCGACCGCGTAGCGATACTCGTCACGCAGGGAGAGGATCTCCGCCTCGCCGACGCCGCTCGTCGCGGCACGTTGCTCGAAGTCGAACAGCGCTTCTGTGAAGCGGTACGACGGCTCGGCCAGGTCCTCTGCGATTCCCAGGGCGATCTGGCGTGTCGCCTCCAGGCGGGCGAGCGTGTGCGGATCCGTGGGGAACGGAGGGTCATCGAGCAGCAGCACGACGCGCAGCGAGGGATACTCCTGCAGCGCCGCCGACCACATGGTCTTGCGGATGACCGAGGGCTCCTCGGCGTACGAGGGGATGAGGACCGTCATCCCCTCGCCGTGCTCGTCGTCGAAGTGGCGGTCGAGCTCCGCGCGCGGAACTCGTTCGTGATCGCGGAACCGTCTGAGCGCGGCCTCGCGCTGCACGAGGAACATGAGCGCCGAGAAGCTCAGCGCCGTGATGACGAGGGCGTAGATGCAGGCCTCGACCGTGGGCCAGATGTTCTCGCCGTCGTAGGCGAAGATCTGGCGCAGCGCGGTGGTGAGCATGTATGCGGCCCAGCCGGCGACCGTGATCGCGATGGCGACGCGTGCCCAGACGATCTTCGCCGCCGAGGGACGCGGGTGGAGGGTAGGCAGCGGCTCGCGGCGCCGTTCGGATCCCCACTGCCGCTTGCGTGCGCTCGGAAGCGCAGGGGTCTTCCCCATCTTGTCTCCTGCCGAGGGAGCGGTGAGCGCCCACGCCTTCGGGTGACGGGGCGCTCACCGAGAGCAGCGGAATGCTGCCGGAGCTACGCTACGAGAGCGGTTTCAGCTGCGGACGACGTCCACGGGAATTCGGGCGGAACGGCCCCAATCCTCAGGTGGGATTGCGGATCTTGCGCATTTCTTGCGCATTCCTTGCGGTTGGCGCAGCGCCGCTCAGACGCGACCGAGTCGCAGGATGTCGATTCCGAGCCATCCCAGCGCGCGCAGGCGTCGGCGGTCGGCCCGGTCACGCGTGGTCGCCAGGGAGGGCGCGGTGCTGACCACGATCTGATGGACGACCTCGGCGCTCAGCAGACGCGCCAGGGTGCGCGGCGCCACCGAGTTCGCGCCGCCGACGATGAGACAGATCCGCGGTGCGTCCTCGACGAGCTGTGCGTCGATACGGGAGAAGAACCCCTGCGCACGGTGCAGGGTCGAACCGTGCGCCTTGCGGTCGATGATGACGACGCCGAGGTCGGCGAGGCGATCGCCGACGCCGGGCAGCACGAGCTGGTCGGGCCCGACGACGCGCCGGATGCCGGTGATGAGAGCCTCTGCGTCGCCGTCGATGAGCACTCGGGCACTGCGAAGGTCCTGTTCGACCCGCCGACGCAGTCGCGCGCGAAGACTCATCGTGCGCTCCTCGCCTCGCCGGTACCGTCTCTACACGCTATCGCGGCTCGTGTGCTTCCGCGCGAGACGGGCGCCTGCTTCGCGGAGCCAGCGTCGCGGATCCGAGAGCGCTGCCGCGGGGGAGCCTGCCATCTCGATCAGCGAGAGATCATCCACCCCGGCGGGCACGCCGAAGCGGCCGGCGACGACACTCACCGGCACGCCCCGGGCCTCGGCGATCGTGCGGACCACGCCGGGCGCCTTGCCCAGGAGCGACTGAGAGTCGTAGGACCCCTCGCCCGTGATGACGCGGCCCGCATCCACGAGGGCGGCGTCGAGCCCGACCGCCTCGGCGACCGCGTCGGCCCCCGAAGAGAGCTGCGCACCCCAGGCCAGCAGCCCGAAGCCGCATCCGCCGGCCGCGCCCGCGCCCGGGACGTCCGAGGCGACGCCGACGATCCGTGCCCACCGCGTCAGCGCGGCCTCGATCTCCTCGACCTGTCTCGCATCGGCTCCCTTCTGGGGACCGAACACCTGAGCGGCGCCATCGCGGCCGAGCAGCGGCGCGCGCACGTCGGAGAGCACGAGGACGCCGTCCGCCGGCGGAGGCATGAGCGCCCCGTCGTCGAAGGATGCGGCGCGCGCGAGCCCGGCGGCGCCGGAGGGAACCGGGCGGCCCTGAGCATCGCGGACGACCGCACCCAGCGCGGTCAGCACCCCTGCCCCGCCGTCGCTGGACACGCTGCCGCCGATGCCGAGCAGCAGGCGGGTTGCCCCCGCCGCGAGTGCGGCGCGGATGGCTTCGCCGAATCCGACCGTGTGCGTGGCCAGCGGGTCGACCCTCTCATCATCAGCCACCAGCTCGATGCCGGACGTGCACGCAAGCTCGACCACGGCGGTGCGGGGGCGCTCACCGGGCAGCATCAGCCAGCGGGAGGCGATCCGTCGCCCCGTCGGGCCGGTCACGCTGACGGGCACTCGTCGCGAGTGCGGGATCGCCGCGTCGAACGCATCCAATGTGCCTTCGCCGCCGTCCGCCATCGGTCGCAGCAGCAGTTCGTCGTCGGGGCGGACACTCCGCCACCCCTCCGCCAGGGCGGTGGCGGCCCTCGTCGCATCGAGCGAGCCTTTGAAGCTGTCCGGAGCGAAGACGATCCGCGAGCGTGCGGGGGAGGCGGGAGAGGGCACCCCTCGATCGTCGCAGTCGAAGCGCGGCAGCGGTATCCCCGCGCGTACGTGCCCCGCGACCGACGACCGCGGGGCACGTACGTTCCGGCTTACTTGAAGGCGTCCTTGACGTTCTCTCCGGCCTGCTTGAGGTCGGACTTCGCCTGATCGGCCTTGCCCTCGGCCTCGAGCTTCTCGTTGCCCGTGACCTTGCCGGCGGCCTCCTTCGCCTTGCCGACCAGGTCCTCAGCCGCGTTCTTGATCTTGTCGTCGAGTCCCATGAGGGTTCCTTTCTCTTCTTTCGGATGACCCGCGCGGTGCGCGGTCACGTGAGGGTGCGCCGGTCTGTGGCGAGACGTGCTCGCAGACCTGCGTGGAGTGAGATGTACGTGCGCGTGGGGCGGTCCAGAAGCGCGTCGAGACGGGCGCCGACGGCTGACACATGGTCGGCGATCTCCCGCGGTGACGCGTGCGGGTGGGGGGTCACGGCCACGTGGAGCACGGGCGCGTCCCTCACGTCGTCGGCCACGACGCGCGTCGAGAGGATGTCGGTGCGCCGCGCCAGCGATTCGGTGACCGCATCGGAGGCGAAGCCCTCCCGGACGACGACGCGGCCGGTCGCCGCATCCGTCTCGGAACTGCGCAGCACGGTGCGCGAGCGTCGGTGCGACAACAGAGCGACCGGGATGATCAGCAGCGCGATGAGGATCACGGCGATCGCGACCGCGCCGAGGCCCGCCCACGACACCGGACCCGCGCCGATGAGGGTCGCGGCGTGTGCGGCATCCGCGGCGTCGGCGGCCGCCGTCAGGATCTGCTCCCCTACCCGATGGGCCTCGTCAGAGACGGACGTCCATACGACGGTCGCTCCCGATGCGACGGCGATGAGGCCGACGAGGAGAACGAGGGCGCGGTTGAGGCCGCGACGGGTGGTGTTCATCGCTCGTCCTTCTTCTCGAGGCGGCGGTGCACGCTCAGGGCGACCGATGGGCTCAGCCGGTACGTGGCCAGCTCCGCCTCGGATGCGGCGCGCACCTCGTCGAGGTCGATGCCCAGACCGGTCTCCGGCCGAATGGTGACATCGACGCGGCGGTGGCCCACCCCGACCGTGAGCCGGCGCCGATCGATGCCGAGGATGTCGCTCAGATGCTGAGCGAGGGCAGCAGCGATCACGCCGTTGTCGACGACGACGATCGTGCCGTCTGCGGCGGCCATGGTGTGCTTCGCCCGTCGGCCGGGGGTGACGGCGATCACGACGAGGACGGCGCCCATCAGCGCGACGGTGGCGCCGATCGCGGTCGTGGCTGCACCGGACGCCGCGGAGAGGCCGCGTAGCAGGTCGGCCGGGGCGGCGACGAGCGCGGGCGCGCCCGCCATGACGAGCACGGTCTCGAGCCCGAGGTAGGCGATCAGCGCGATCAGCAGGATCACGACGACGATCATGGCGGCCGACCGGGGCGAATGAGTCTCGCGTCGTTGCACGCGCGCGAGGGTGCGATCGGAAGTGCTCATCTCACCCTCCTCCTCTTCTCGATGCGGGCGCCGGTGATGGTGAGGTCGACGCGGCGCACCTCGCGGCCGGTGAGGGCCGCGACGTCGGTGCGGATCTGCTCGCGGATGCGATGTGCGCGAGCGGTGACCGTTTCGGAATCGGCGGACCGAGCCTCATCCGACAGGTCCGGGATGGGAAGCGGCGCCTCCACCCGGACCGCCAGTGCGCCGGCGGTCGCGCCGAGCCGGACAGCGACCGCGCGCCGGGGAATGCCGACGGCGCGTGCTGCCGCCTGTTCGCACACGGCGACCAGGGCGCGCTCGGCCACGAGCGTGCGGCCCGGCAGGACCGTCTCGGCGGCGGGCGTCTTCCCGCCGCCGAGCGCGGACCAGGTCGCGGTGCTCATGAGGTGCGGCGGCCGGAGAACACGTTGGCGAGCGCGCGAAGATCGAGCGAACCCGACACGACGCGACCGACCAGCGCGCCGACGCCCATGAATAGGGCCACCAGGAGGAATCCCCAGAAGCCGAACAGCAGGGCGGACACGGCGAGCACCGCACCCACGAGCGCTCCGCTCACCGTGGCGCTCATGCGACGCGCGCCTCGGTGTCGTCATCGGTGTCGTCACCGGGAAGGTGCACGTCGTTGACCTCGACGTTGACCTCGACGACTTCCAGGCCCACCAGGCGCGAGATCGCACCGGCCACAGCTGCCCTGACGCCCGCGGCGACCTCCTGGATGGGGGCGGGATACTCCACGACGATCGTCAGATCGGCCGCGGCCTGCGTCTCGCCGACCTCGACCTTCACGCCCTGCGTGAGGTCGGTCGCGTTGATGGCGTCGCGGATCATTCCCAGAGCGCGGGCGCCGCCGCCGCCGAGCGCGTAGACGCCGGGGACCTCGCGCGCTGCGATGCCGGCGACCTTGGCGACCACGCCGTCGGCGATGACGGTCCGACCTGCGGCCACGCCCGCGGGGGCGGCTCCGGTCGTGCCGACGGCGCCGCGGTCGACGCGGGCGGGGGTGACGGCGGGAGTGGTCTTCTGCTCAGTGGCCATGGTGTGCTCCTTTATCTCGTTGCCAGGGCGGTGACAAGAGCGCTGGACGCTTCTCGTCGTCGGCGCTAACTTCGCCCTACTGACATGAGGCACCTACCCGCCGGATCGTCACAAAAAAGTTCTGACGGATTTTCGGAGGGCCGGTGGTGGAGCCCGAGACGGGGTCGAGGGACCTCTCAGCGTTGTCGGACCGCATCCTCGTGGAGCGCGCGGTCGATGACGACGTCGCAGCCTTCGCCGAGATCGTGCGACGGCACAGCCCGCTCATGCGCGCCTACATCGCGCGCATGCTCCGCTCGCAAGCCGACGCCGACGACGTGGTACAGGATGCGTTCGTCGTCGCGTGGCGACAGCTGCCGACCCTCCGCGACGGCTCGTCGGTCAGGGCCTGGCTGCTGCGCGTCGCGTCGCGCGAAGCGCTGCGGGTCCTGCGCCGTTCGGCCAAGGAGACGCCGTTCGAGGACTGGGAGCCGTCCACACCCGAGAGCACCAGGCCCGAGCACGTCGCCGAACGCAACGCTAGACTCGCGGCACTCTCGGCAGCGCTGGAACGCCTCCCGGAGGCGCAGCGACGGACCTGGTTGCTCAGGGAGGCCGCGGGGCTCGGCTACTCCGAGATCGCGGAAGAACTGGATGTGCCGGTGAGCACCGTGCGGGGAAACCTCGCCCGTGCCAGAGCGAGCATCATGATCGGGATGGAGGGATGGCGATGACCGCATCGAACGCCTCATCCGACGTCCTGGACTGCGGGCGCACGATCCAGGAACTCAGCGACTATGTGGAGGCCGGACGTTCGCCGCGCGACGCCGAGATCGAACAGTGCCCGGAGTGTCTGAACGCCCTCGAGTCCCTCTCCCGTGTCGGAGACCTCTCCCGCGATCTGTTCGCCGCCGACGCCGCTTCGCTCCCGGAGCCGTCGGCGGGATGGTTCGGCGGGATCCTCGACCAGGTCGCGGCGGAGCTGCGCTCCGGGCGTGATCTGCCGGTGCGTCACCCCGACCCCAGGGTGCGGATCACGGTCGCCGAGGGGGCGGTGCGCACCCTCCTGCGCTCCGCTGCCGACGAGCTGGACGGGGTCTTCATCGGACGCACGCGCATCCTCGGCGACGTCGAGGAGCTCGGCGCGCCCGTGACGATCGACGTCACCGCATCCATCGCCTGGGATCTCGACGCGCGCGCCGTGGCCGACGATGTGCGCCGCCGCATCGCGGATGTCGTCGCGCGGCACACCGATCTCGAGGTGGCCGCGATCGACGTCACGATCGAGGACGTCCATGCTCCCCAGCCGCGAAAGGACGCGTCATGACCCTGCCCTCTGCGCCGCGGGACGCGGTGACCGAAGCTGTCCTCGCCTTCTCCGGCGTCGCCGCGGTCTTCCCGCCGCGCGTCGCGGATGCGGTGGCCGGTGCCCTCGGCGCGGTCGTCCCGCTCGTGACGGGGGATGCGGCCTCGGAACTCGTCCAGGTGCGGATCGCCGCGGACGCGTCGGCGGGCGCGGCCGACACCGGCCGCGAGGTCGCCGATCTGCTGCTGGACCGCTTTCCGGAGGCGGACCTCATCCGGGTGCAGGTCGACCGCATCCAGTGACGGGGTGGACGGCATGAAGGAGTATCGCGTCCAGTTCAAGAACGCCTGGTCGGAGCGCAACGGCGATGAGGTGACGGCGCGGGTGATGTCGCTCGAGGAGGCGAGGCGCTTCATCGCCGAGCATCCCGAGACCGAGTACGTCATTCTGCAGCGCACCGCAGGCGACCCGCCCTCGATCTGGTCGGTGCTCGCGCCGGAGGACGAGGGCTGACCGAGCGCTCAGAGCGTGACGAGCGTCGCCTCGATGCGAGCGTCTTCGATCGTGACGGTCATGCAGGTGTGGTGGGGCTGACGGCGCCGGTCGGTCGGGGAGCCCGGATTCAGCAGGCGCATCCCCCCGGGCGTGACCGTGTCCCAGGGGATGTGGCTGTGTCCGAACACGAGCAGATCGGTCTCGGGGTGGGCCGCATCCATTCGACGCTCTCGCGAACGTGCGTCGCCCGTTTCGTGCACGACGCTCATCCGGACGCCCTCGATCCGACGGTGCGCGATCAGTGGAAGCCGGGCGCGCAGGTCCGCGCCGTCGTTGTTGCCGTAGACGCCCACGACCTCGCCGTGCCGCGCGAGATCGTCCAGGACGCCCGCGACCACCCAGTCGCCGGCGTGCACGATCAGATCGGCCTCGTCCGCGAGTCGACGCACCGCATCCGGGATCGTGCGCGCCCGCGGCGGGATGTGGGTGTCGGAGATCAGCAGGAGCCGCGTCGTCACGAACGGGCGCTCCGGGCCGGTGAGAACGGGCCGCGCAGCGCCGCCCACTGCAGGAGCATGATCGTCTTCGCGTCGACGATGTCGACGCCGATGCGCTCGAGGGCGTCGTCGAAGCCGAGCTCGAGCACCTCGATGTCCTCGCCCTCGTCGGCGAGTCCCGCCCGTGCGCCCGACACGACGTCGCCGCGACGGTACGGCGCGGCGAAGAAGTGCAGCCGCTCGGTCACCGAGCCGGGGCTCATGTAGACATCGAAGACGTGCTCCACTTCGCCGACCGGACGCCCCGTCTCCTCCTCGGCTTCTCGCCGGATCGCGGCCTCGGGAGCCTCGTCGTCGAGCAGGCCCGCCGCGGCCTCGATGAGCATGCCGTCGGGATGCCGGTTGACGTAGACCGGGTAGCGGAACTGGCGGGTCAGCAGCACGGTGCGTGCCTCGGCGTCGTAGAGCAGGATGCACGCTCCGTCGCCGCGGTCGTACGTCTCGCGGTGCTCTGTGGTCCAGGTGCCGTCCGAATGCTGGAAGTCGAAGGTCGTCGTGCGCGTCACGAACCAGTTCGAGGTGAGCACGCGGACCTCGCGCACCCGCACCCTGGGGTTGCCGTCCAGATCGCGCCCGACGCGGTCGAGGCCCGTGCGCCCACGCGCATCGGGGATGTCGACTCCGGGCTGATGAGTCATCGGCGTTCCAGACGGACGACCGGGATGGTGCGCGTCGTGCGTCGCTCGTAGTCGCCGAAACCGGGGCTCGCTTCGAGGAAGCGCCGCCATGCCGCATCCCGTTCGGGCGGATCGAGCACGCGGGCCGTGACCTGAACCTCGCCCGACGGCGTCTCGATCGTCACGTCGGGGTGTGTGCGGAGATTGTGGAACCAGGCGGGGTTGTCCGGCGCTCCCGCCTTCGAGGCGGCGATCAGCCAGGCATCCGCTCCGTCCGGCAGGGCCATGAGCGGGGCGATGCGCTCGAGGCCGCTGCGGGCGCCGATGTGGTGCAGCAGGATGAGGGCGTCGCCGAAGTTCTCCACCCGTCCCCCGCTTCGTCGGAACTCCGCGATCACGTGGTCGTTGTACGAGGTCATGGGGTGCTCCGTCCGCCGGTGGGTCGCCGCTTCGATCCTCGCACTCGCCGCGCGGGATGCGGTATCCCGCCTGAGCGGTGCTCGCGCACGCTACCGTCGTCGTGTGAGCGATGACCGTCGAGACGACGAAGTCGATCTGCTGATCGACGCGTGGGGCAGGCGACTGCCCGACATCGACCTCACCCCGCTCGATGTGATGTCGAGGCTGCGCCGTGCGGCCATCCGCCTGGATCGCCTGCGCGCCGCGGCGTTCGCGACGGCGGGTCTGGCCTCGTGGGAATTCGACGTGCTCGCGGCGCTGCGTCGGGCCGATCCGCCGCATCGGCTCAGCCCCGCGCAGCTGATCGAGCGGACCATGATCACGAGCGCGACGATGTCGCATCGCCTGGCCAATCTCTCGACGCGGGGACTCGTGGTGCGAAAGCGCAACCCCTCCGACGGGCGGAGCGTCTACATCCTGCTGACCGAGGAGGGCATCAGGGTCGTGGATGCGGCCATGACCGAGCTCGTCCGGCGCGAGGCCGAGGTTCTGGCGGGATCGGATCGTGCCGACATCGCCGCCCTCACCCGGGCCCTGCGCCCGCTCATGGGCCCCGAACGCGGGTGACGCGCCCGTCGAGTTGTGACGGAGTCGACGGGCGAGGACAATCCCGCGTATGAGCCAAGAGACCGTCGCCGTGCCGACTCGTCCCTCCGACCTGACCGACGCACAGTGGGAGCGGCTGTGTGCGTACGGCACCGCCGAGGAGGTGGCCGCCGGTGATTACGTGTTCCGCTCCGGCGATCACGACTACGACATGATCCTCGTCGACACCGCCGAGGTCGAGATCGTGCGCGACGGTCTGGGCTGGGTCGACGAGGTGGTGCTCACACGTATGGGTGCGCGCACATTCGCGGGTGAGCTGAGCCTGCTGAACGGGCAGGGGGCCTTCCTCTCCGCCCGTGTGGCCGAGTCCGGCCGCATCCTGCGGGTGCCGCGCGCGCAGCTGCGTCGGCTGATGGCGGAGGACGACGAGCTCTGCGATCTGATCCTGCACGCCCTCTGGGACAGGCGGGAGTCCTTGCGGACCGGCCCGGCAGCCCTCACCCTCAAGTTCGTCGGTCTGCGCGGTTCTCGCGAGTTCCTCGCCCTGGACCGCTTCGCCGAGCGGCTCGACCTCGTGCACACGGCGGTCGAGGTGGATGCGGACGACCTGGGCGTGCACGCCGCTCAGCACGGCGTGCACGTCGAGGATCTGCCGATCGCCTACCTGCAGGGGGAGCCGATCGAGCGCGCGACGCCCGGCATCGTCGCCGACCGGCTGGGACTCAGCTACCAGGCCGAGACGGATGCGGCCGTCGACCTCGTCGTGATCGGCGGCGGTCCTGCCGGTCTCGCCGCCGCGATCTACGGTGCGTCGGAGGGGCTGAACACGGTCCTCCTCGACGCTGTCGCACCGGGTGGTCAGGCCGCCGCGACCTCTCGCATCGAGAACTTCCTCGGCTTCCCGTTCGGGGTGAGCGGCGGCCAGCTCATCGGCCAGGCGACGCTGCAGGCGCTCAAGTTCGGGGTGCGGGTCTACGCCCCCTGCGAAGCCGTCGCGATCGCCGAGGTGCCCGAAGGGCTCGAGGTCGCCCTCGCCGACGGCCGCCTCATCCGCACCCGCACCGCCATCGTCACCTCGGGTGCCGCATACCGCCGCCTGAACATCGAGGGGTGGTCGCGGTTCGAAGGCTCCAGCATCTACTACGCCGCGACCCCGCTCGAACTGCATCAGGTCTCCGGGGCGCCTTCCGTCGTGGTCGGCGGCGCGAACTCCGCGGGACAGGCGGCCCTCTACCTCTCCGGCAACGGCTGCCCCGTGCACCTCGTCGTGCGCGGGACGGATCTGCGTCAGCGGATGTCGAGCTACCTCGTCGACCGGCTGCTGGAGAGTCCCGGGGTCCGCATCCACACGGCCGCGAACGTGACGGCGCTGGACGGCGACGGCGTTCTCCAGAGCGTGCGGATCGACACCGTCGGCGACGTCGACGCGCGGGGGCTGTTCTGTTTCATCGGCGCCGAGCCCGCCACATCCTGGCTCGGATCGCTCGACCGCGACGACCACGGGTTCCTGCGCACCGGCACCGACGTCACCGTGCAGTCGATCTCCCGCTGGCAGCAGCTGGGTCGCGAGCCGCTGCCGTTCGAGACCTCGCTGCCCCGACTCTTCGCCGCCGGCGACGTGCGGCGCGGATCCATGAAGCGGGTGGCAGCGGCTGTCGGTGAGGGATCCAGCGCCGTCGCGTCCGTCCACCGGGCGCTCGCGCTCGCGTGAGCGCCGACGCCCTCCTGGCCCCGCCTACGCTGGTGCGATGATCAACGTCGCCACGATCGGCTCCAGCATCATCACCGAGGCCTTCGCGCGTGCCGTGGCCCAGGTCGACGGCATCACGCTGCACACGGCGACCTCGCGCGATGCGGACCGTGCCGCCGAGATCGCCCGGCGCATCGGTGCGCCGCACGCCGCATCCGATCTGGAAGCGGTGCTGGCCGATCCGGCGATCGACGCGGTGTACGTGGGCTCGCCCAACTCGGTGCACGCCGAGCAGATCCGCGCGGCGCTCGCCGCCGGCAAGCACGTCTTCGTCGAGAAGCCAGCTGTCACCTCCGAACAGGAGTGGGTCGCGCTCACCCGAGAGGCGACGGAGCGCGGTCTCATCTTGATGGAGGGGATGCGGCTGGCCTACGACCCGGGCATCGGTGTCGTGCGCGATCTGCTCCCGACGCTGGGCGTGCTGCGGCGGGCATCGCTGCACTATGGCAAGCGGTCCTCGCGCTACGACGACGTGCTGGCGGGGCGGCGCGTCAACATCTTCGATCCCGCGATGGGCGGCGGCGCCCTCGCGGATCTCGGCGTCTACTCCGTGCACGCGGCCGTCCTGCTGTTCGGTCGTCCCGAGAGCGTGCAGGCGCTCGACGTGCCGATCGCGAGCGGTGCGGACGGTGCGGGCGTCGCACTGCTCGGCTACCCGGGTCTCGTCGTGGACGTGTCGTACTCCAAGATCACGAACGCCGGGCGTCCGAGCGAGATCGAGGGAGAGCGGGCGACCCTCTCGATCGACGACCTCGTCAGTCCGCGTCGCGTGGTGCGCCACGCCGTCAACGGCGACCGGGAAGCCGTCGAGATCCCCGACGAGCGTCACTCGCTGCGCGGCGAGGTGGAACGGTTCGTGGCCCTCGTCGAGGCCGGTGGGCCGGCCGCGGCCGAGGATCAGGAGCGCACTCGCCTCACCCTGGAGACGATGGCCCGCATCCGCACCGCCCTCGCTCGCTGAGCCCTCAGCTCGCGCACTCCCTGTTCCCCTGTCACAGATCGAGCCGCATGCGTCGATCTGGGGCAGGCGAACACGGAGCTTCCACGCTCGCCTGTCAGAGAACCACCGCGGCGCGTCGATCTGGGGCAGGTGAACAGGGGCGGGAGAGGGAACCGAGACGGAACCGGCGAGCGTCAGTGGCGGCGGAGGGTGCGCAGCAGGGGCGAGAGCGCGGCGAGGATCACCGCGGGGACGAGGAAGGCGGGCCCGAGCGACGGCCCGGCCGCGATGAGTCCGAGCGCGACGGCTCCGGCGACGGCGCCCGCGTAATTGAAGAGGTTCACGCGTGCGATCACCTCGTCGCTGCGTTCGGGAAGCAGCTCGCCGGCTCGGCTGAACGCGATCGGCACGAGCGCCCCCGACGCCACGCCCATCGCCGCGAAGCCGATGATCGCCGCCGGCACGAACGGCACCGCCGCCACCAGCACGGCGCCGGCCACGGCCACGACGACGGCTGCGACGCCCAGCCGCATCCGTCCGATCCGTCGCACGAGCGGGTCCGTGCCCAGGCGCGCCGCCAGCATCGCGACGAGGTACGCCCCGTAGCCGAGGGGCGTGACGCCCGGGTCGGCCCGGAGCCCGTCGGTGAGGTAGATCGTGCTCCAGCTTGCGACGGCGGAGTCCACGACGAACGCCGCGAACACGATCGCACCGACCGCCCAGATCGCGCGGCGCGGCAGGGCAGGGCGGGATGCGGCGGTGTCGTCGACCTCGTGCGCCGCGCGCGTGGGATCGAAGGCCCCGAGACCCCATCCGGCGATCGCGATCTGCGCCGCCGCGGCGATGACCAGTGTCAGACCCGCGGGAGCGCCGGTGGCCAGCACCGCCGCGGTGACCCCGGTGGCGATGATCGCGGCGCCGGTGTATCCGGCGTACAGCCGACCGAACACCGGGCGCTCGTGGTGGCGCTGCAGGAGCGAGCCCTGCATGTTCGACGACGCATCGACCGCGCCGAGGCCCACGCCGTAGAGCACGATCGCGACGATCAGCACCGGAAGGGATGCGGTGAAGCTGACGAAGAGCAGTCCCACCGCCTGGGCCGCGAGCCCTGACGCGAGGGCGAGCCTGCTGCCGGCGCGCACGGCGATCACGTCGGCGAGCACGGATCCGAGAGCCGCGGCGAGGCAGGTGGCGAGCAGGAGTAGCGAGACCGCATCGTCGCCGATGTCGACGCGGTCCTTGATCGTCGGCAGAGCGGTGACGATCGTGGCGTAGCCGAGGCCCTGCGCCGCGTAGGCGGCGCCGACGGCCGCACCACGTCTGCGCAGTGCCGGCAGCGCGGTCATGCCTCGATCGCGCGGAACGCCTCGTCGGCGATCTCGAGCGTCCGGGTGATGTCGGCACTCGTGAGGGCCGCGTTGATGAAGTGGTTGTGGTGGGAGCTGAAGAAGGCTCCGCGTTGCACGCACTCGGCGATCCACCGCTGGTGGAGCATGAGCGATTCGTCGTCGGCCAGGCGCAGGTAGAACAGGGCCGGCTCGCCGGAGGCGACGAGCGTCCGGCCATGCGAAGCGGCGACCTCGGTGAGCCCGGTCGTCAGCGTCGTCCCGAGCTCGCGGAACAGGGCGGGGCCGTCGATCGCCTTGAGCTTCTCGATCGTCGCGATGCCGGCGGCGAAGGGCACCGCGCTCATCCAGTAACTGCCGGTGTAGGTGATGCTGGACACGGCTTCGCGCAGGCTGTCCTTTCCGCACAGCGCCGACATGTTGTAGCCGTTCGCGATCGCCTTGCAGAAGCAGATCAGGTCCGCCTCGAAGCCGTAGAAGTGGTCGCTGCCGGCGAGGTCCAGCCGCCAGCCCGCGCGCACGTCGTCGACGATCAGCACGACGCCGTGCTCGTCGCAGAGTCGCCGCACCGCCTGCCAGTACCCCTGGGCGGGCAGGGCGTTGTCGAAGAAGTTGCCGTGCTTGTACGGCTGGGCGATGAGTGCGGCGATCTCGCCGCGGTGCTCGGTGAACACCCGTCGCATGGCCTCGATGTCGTTCCACGGCACCTCGATGTTGCCCTGCACATCGGTCTCGAGGACCCCGGGGTAGTCGAGCTTCTGCGTCCAGGGCGCGACGCCGTGGTAGTAGCCCTCGATGAAGACGATGCGCCGGCGACCCGTCGCGGCGCGGGCGGTCATGATGGCCAGCGTCGTCGTGTCGCCGCCGTTCTTCGCGAAGAACGCCCAGTCGGCGCTCGCGACGGTGTCCACGAGCAGTTCGGCCAGATCGATCATGGTGGTCGAAGGCAGCGAGACCACGTCCTCCTTCCGCGCCTGCGCCTGGGCGGCGGCGACCACATCCGCGTCGCCGTAGCCGAGCACGTTGGGACCGTAGCCGCACATGTAGTCGATGTACTCGTTGCCGTCGACGTCCCAGAACCGGGTGCCCTCGGCGCGCTCGGAGAACAGCGGGTATGCCGATCGGGGAATGAAACAGCCCTCGGAGGGGCCGAGGTGGCCGGGGACGCCGCCGGGGATGACCTTCACGGCACGGGCGAACGCTTCGTTGCTCTTCGTGTAGCTGTAGACGGGGGTCAGGGTGGGGGTGCTCATGATCACTCTCCGAGGTAGGCGCCGACGCGGTCGAGGATGCGGCTGGTGTTGTCGACGAGGGGGATGAAACCGCGCATGGCGAGTCGGCCGTCGCAGACGCAGGCCAGTGCGCTGTCGCGGCCGCTGATCACGCCCCCGGCGACGTCGAGGTCGGCGAAGCGGAGGGCTGCGCGCGGCGGGTCGGACAGCTCGTCGTCGAGGCGGATGCGGTGGTTCTTCACCTCGAGGCGGTAGCGCAGCTCGTCGCCGATCTCGAGGTCGAGATCGCCGTCGGGCATGTGCGCGGCGGAGAAGCGCCCGCTGGTGTCCTCGTTGCCGACGACCGCGATCGCGCGTGCCGCCACTTCGAGGGTGAGCAGGGTGCTGCGGCGGCGGAACTCCGCATCCGCGAGCCGCTCGTCTTGCGGCTTCAGGTAGACGCCGAGCAGGTCCGTGAGCGGCGTGAACACGCGCGTCAGGAACCGGATGCCGGCGGGGCCGGCGAGCGGGATGGGCTGCGCAGTTCCGGCGATGACGGCATTGAGGTGCTCGACGGAGCGGAACATCAGGGTCGGTCCCCGGCCCTCGGAGACCGGGGCGATGCCCTCGGGCGAGAAGCGGTAGCGCGTCACGGGGATGCCGGGCGCGACGAGCGAGAGCGTCGTCGGCGCGGGCAGGGTCCCGAGGATCCGTCCGGCCTCGGGCACGAGCTCGACGAGGCGGGGTAGGGCCCCCAGCACGGCGCGCGCGTTGGTGAGCGCGAGCACGCGGGCATCGGTCTCAATCAGCATCGGTGGTCTCCTTCACGGGGGTGGCGTAGGCGGCGAAGGCATCGGCGAGCAGACGGATGTGGCGGCGGGCCGCATCCGAGTCGCGCGTGCTGAGCCATGAGAGGGTGAGTCCGTCCAGGCAGCTGGCCAGCGACCAGGCCAGCTCGTCGAGCGGACGTGTCCAGGCGATGCCGGAGAGGTCGGCGGCGTAGGAGAGGCTGGCGCGCGCCGCGGCGCGGTAGGTGGCCCACTGGCGTTCCACCGCCTCGGGATCGTGCCGCATGGCGTGCGTGGCGACGTCGAGCAGGGCCATCTCACGCTGCGGCTCCGACTCGAGCAGCCGCAGGTAGGCGTCCAGCCCTCGTGCCAGCACCTCGGCGCACGTCGCGTCGGTGTCGGCATCCATCCACGCGGCGAGGCGTTCCTGCTCGGTGATGTGCTCGACGATCGCGGCGATCAGTTCGTCGCGCGAGGCGAACACGTAGTGGAATGCCCCCAGCGGCATGTCGGCCTCGGCGACGATCGCGCGCGTGGTGGCCGCAGCCAGTCCCTCGCGACCGATCACCCGGACGGCCGCGTCGAGCAGTTCGCTGCGACGTTCCTCGAAGGAGAGCCGGCGCATCAGGCGTTCCTTCCCGCGCGCTCGGTCGCGGCGTGTCCCACCCTGAGCGTGAGCCGGCGCGGCGCGAGCTTGGCGCCGATCGACTGGATGCGGTTTCCCCAGCCGACAGTGACGACGGGGCCGCGGCGGGCGTCGAGGGCTGCGAACGTCGCGTCGAGCACCTCGTCGATCGTGCCGACGCGCCCCACCTTGAACTGCTCGGATCCGGATGCCTCGAAGAACTCGGTCGCCGTCGGGCCGGGGCAGACAGCGAGCACCCGCATCCGGGAGCCGCGGTTCTCCTCCCAGATGGAGGCGGTGAGCGAGGTGAGGAACGCCTTGCAGGCGCCGTACACGGCGAGGTTCGGGGTGGGCTGGTGGCCGGCGGTGCTGGAGACCATGAGCAGGATGCCGCCGTCGGCGGCGAGGAGGTCCGGCAGCAGCAGCCGCGTGAGCACCGTCGGCGCCGTCACATCGACCGCGATCTCCTGAGCGATCCGCGCGGGATCCTCGCCGGCGAAGGCGCCCGCGGTGCCGAACCCGGCGCAGTTCACCAGGACCTCTGCCGTGAGGGCGCGCTCGGCGAGCTCAGCCGCGATCCGTTCGGGGGCGGCGGGGTCGGTGAGATCGGCGGGGATCACATCGACCTCACGGCCGTGCCGCGCGCGCAGCGCGGCGGCGAGCTCCTCGAGACGGTCTGCGCGGCGGGCGATGAGCACGAGGTCGTGGCCGCGGGCGGCGAAACGCTGCGCGTACCCGCGCCCGAGCCCCGAGCTCGCCCCCGTCACGACCGCCACGGGTCGTCGCGTTTCTTGCATGTGAGCCTCCTCCGCCACTGCGCCTTCGCAGTTGGACGTTTGACCAAGTTGGTTCATGAAAGCGCACGCACCCTGCCCGGGGCAAGCGTTCGCCACGATTCGCAGGTGCGGGAAACGCGGCCGTAACGTGCGGGGCGTGGGTGACACGCAAACCGCCCCGCAGAACGAACGGGAGAGATCGTCCTGCGGGGCGGAGTCGTGCAGTCCGGCGGATGCGAGGCGTCCCCGCATCCGGCCGACGTCAGGCGCGAGGCTTGTCGGGGAAGGCGGCGGCGACGCCCGCGTTCGCGATACCGCCGCGGAGCGTGTTGAGTCCGAGCGCGAGGGCCGGATCGTCGGCGAGCGCGCGCTCCCAGCCCTTGTCGGCGAGCGCCAGAGCGTAGGGCAGCGTCGCATTGGTCAGGGCGGGCGTCGAGGTGCCTGCCGCGGCGCCGGGCATGTTTGCCACGCAGGAGAAGATCGTGGGGCCGACACGGAAGGTCGGGTCGTCGTGGGTGGTGGGGTGGGAGTCCTCGAAGCACCCGCCCTGGTCGATGGCGATGTCCACCAGGACGCTGCCCGTCTTCATCCGCTCGACGATCTCGTGCGAGACGAGGCGGGGCGCCTTCGCGCCGGGGATGAGGACGGCGCCGATGACGAGGTCCGCCTCCAGCACCGTGCGCTCGATCTCATACGCACTGGATGCCACCGTGCGCACCGCGCCGCGGTACAGGTCGTCCAGCTCACGCAGCCGCGGGATGGAGATGTCGAGCACGGTGACGTCCGCGCCGAGGCCCACGGCCTGCGCGACCGCATTGCTGCCCGCGATGCCGCCGCCGATGACAGCGACCTTGGCGGGGCGCACGCCGGGGACTCCGGCCAGCAGGACGCCGCGACCGCCCTGCGAACCGAGGAGGTGGTAGCCGCCGGTGAGCACGGACAGGCGCCCGGCGACCTCGCTCATGGGGGCGAGCAGCGGCAGGGAGCGGTCGGGCAGCTGAACGGTCTCGTAGGCGATCGCCGTGGTGCCGGCAGCCAGCAGCGCGTCGACGAGGTGCTCGTCGGCGGCCAGGTGAAGGTAGGTGAAGAGGGTGAGGTCGTCGCGCAGGTAGCCGTACTCGGAGGCCACCGGTTCCTTGACCTTGAGCACGAGTTCTGCCGACCACGCCTCGGCGACGTCGACGAGCCGCGCGCCCGCGGCGGCGAACTCCTCGTCGGTGATCGAGCTGCCTGTCCCGGCGCCGCTCTGCACGGCGACCTCGTGGCCGTGGCGCACCAGCTCGCGCACGCCGGCGGGCGTGGCGGCGACGCGGTACTCGTGGTTCTTGACCTCGGCGGGGATTCCGATGCGCATGGGCGCCGTCCTTCGTGTCGATGTATCAGGATGTTCGTCGGGAGCGGGCCGAATCTAGAAGAAAACCGTGTCAGAATCACTAGCTGCCGAAGAGAATTCTCTGCTGGAGAAGAATTACGGAGAATCTCCGGCTGGATGCGAGGTAGGGCATGGCGCAGGCGCAGAACCGACGGACGGATCCGGTCGACGAGAGCATCCTCTGGGAGCTGCGTCGCGATGCGTCACAGACCAACGCGGCGCTCGCCGCGCGAGTCGGGCTCTCGCCCTCGGCGACGCATGCCCGCGTGCGCGCGCTGCGGGAGTCCGGCGCCCTCGGTTCGGCCCACGCCGACGTGGACTTCGCCGCTCTGGGACTGCCCCTTCAGGCCATCGTCGCGGTCAAACTCCGCGCGCAGGCGCGTCCGGCGATCAAGACCTACGCCGAGAAGGTCTCGCGCCTGCCGAACGTCCTGAACCTCTTCTTCCTCGGCGGTCAGACCGATTTCCTCATCCACGTCGTGACGACCTCGCCCGAGCAACTGCGCGACTTCGTCGCTACGCGTCTGAGCATGGATCCCGCGGTCGCCTCGACGGAGACCCAGATCGTGTTCGACTGGGTGCGCACTTCGGCTCGTGCGGCCGGTTTCGACGACATGCGCGGCCCCATCGGCTGACCCCTCCCCGCATCCCGCCCTCCCCGCCCCCGCCCTCCCGGTCCCCCTCCCGCCCCCCTCCCGGCCCCCGCCCTCCCGCCCTCGTTCGCACCCCCGTTCGCCTGTCACAGATCGACGCGCAGCCGTCGTTCTGTGACAGGTGAGCTTGGGTCCTTCGTGTTCCCCTGTCGCAGATCGACACGTGTGGCTCGTTCTCTGACAGTCGAGCCAGGCGGTACCGGCCGGGACGGGAGGGAAGAACCGGGAAGGAGGGGGTGGGGTCAGGGCTGGAGGTAGCGGCGCAGGAGCAGGCGCAGCTCCTGCAGGGTCTGCTCCTGCGCGGCGGGCGGGGCGGCGAAGGCGTCGTGCAGCACGGCGTCGGCGGCGAGGAAGGCCACCCTGGCGCGGGCGGTCGCATCCGTCTCGTCGCGGGTGAGCCCACTGGCATGGAGGAGGCGCGCGGCGGCCTCGGCCATCCGCTGCTTGTGGGCCGCCCGGTCGGCGTCGATGAGTCCGCCGGCGGAGGCGGTGCCGAGGGTGCGTACCGCGTCGCGGTCGCGGTAGATCTCGGCGACGGCGTCGATCACATGGCCCACGGGGTCGGCGGGCGGCGTGCTCTCCCGCGTCAGCACGACCGCGTTCTCCAACAGGGCCTCGAGCCGTGCGTGGTACTCCGCGACAAGCGCGCGCACGATCGCGTCGCGGTCGGGAAGGTACTGGTACAGGGCGCCCACGCTGACCTCTGCGGCCTCGGCGACGCGCGGAAGCGTCAGAGCCGCCACGCCCTCTCGTGCCACGAGCCCGGATGCGGCCGCCAGAGCGCGCGCCACCTTCTCACGCGAGCGCTGCTGACGGGGAGCACGCTGCAGCGGGATGCGGTCCCAGTCCGGTTCGGTCGCAGCGAGGCGTGTCACGGATGCCGTATCCTCTCGTCAGAAACCAAACTTGACTTTGGTTTGTTCTCGCGGTCATGCTAGCGCCATGACAACGACGTCAGATATCTCCGCCGCGCGCGTCGCGGTGGCAGACGCCTCCCGATCCCTCGCTGAAGCAGGCCTCCTCGTCGGCACAGCCGGCAACGTCAGCATGCGCGTCGGCGAGTTCGCCGCCGTGACGGCGACCGGTGCCGTGCTCGGCGAGCTCACCCCGGAACAGGTGACGATCGTCACGCTCGACGGCGAGGTCGTCGAGGGCGACTGGGCGCCCACATCCGAGACGGCTCTGCATCTGGGTGTGCTTCGGCACGCGCCCGCCGATCAGGTCGGCGCGGTGGTGCACACCCACGCACCGATGGCGACGAGCCTGTCGCTCGTGCTCGACGAGGTACCGGTCGTGCACTACCAGCAGCTGCTCCTCGGCGGAGCGCTTCGGGTCGCCCCCTTCCATCCCTTCGGCAGCGTCGAACTGGCGCACGCCGTCGGGGCTGCGCTCGACGGGCGGCTCGCCGCGCTCATGGCCAACCACGGTGCCGTCGCCCTCGGGCGCGACCTCGTCCACGCCGTCGGGAACGCGCTGCTCACGGAATGGATCTGCGATCTGTACTGGCATGCGCGCGCCATCGGCGAGCCCCGCGCGCTGGACGCCGCCGCGCAGCACGCGGTCGTCGAGGCTGCGACGCGCCGCGGATACGGCCAGCCGCAGCGAGCCGAGCGATGAGCGCCGTGGGCTCCCGGCCGATCGCCCGCGGTCGGTCCGCCGAGGTGTTCGCCGACGGCGACGACCGCGTCGTCAAGCTCGCATTCGGCGGCATCGACGCCGCCGAGGTCGCGCAGGAGATCGCCGCCTCGCGCCTCGCGTACGAGCTCGGCATCACGCCCGTGCGCTGTCACGGCGGCGTCGAGGTGGACGGGCGCCACGGCATCGTGTTCGACCGCATCGACGGCATCCCGCTCACGGCCGTGGCCGAGCGCAACATCCTGCGCCTGCCCCAGGTCGGCAGCACGCTCGCGGCCGAGCACCTGTTCGTCCACCGCGCCCGCACCGACCGGCTGCCCGACGTGCGCGAGCTCGCCGTCGCTCAGCTGGACACCCCCGCGCTCTCGGCCCTCACACCGACCGAACGGGATGCCGTCGCCCGCCGCATCCGCGCCCTCCCGGCGGGAGATGCGGTGCTGCACCTCGACTTCCACCCGCAGAACGTGTTCGTGCTCGCCGACCGCAACGTCGTCATCGACTGGCAGACCGCGGTCGCCGGTCAACCCGCCGCCGACGTCGCCCTCACGCGTCTGCTGTTCCGCGAGGCGGAGCTCTTTCCGGGTACCTCGGCGCCGATGCGCGTCGTCTACGGGGCGGTGCGCCGTATCCTCCTCCGCTTCTACCTGCGGTCGTATCTGCGGGCCGGCACCGTCAGCGTCGCCGACCTCGATCGATGGGAGATCGCCGCGCGCGTGCTGCGTCTGGGGCTTCTCGACATCGCGTCCGAGCGCGAGCGCATGATCGCCGGCATCCGCGCCGACCTGGAGGCGGCATGAGTCTGCGGCGTGCTCTGCCCCACACCGCGGTCGACGTACTGATCGTCGGCGGCGGCATCACCGGTGTGGCCACGGCCTACGAGGCGGCGAGCCGGGGGCTCTCGGTGGCGCTCGTGGAGGCGGACGATCTCGGCGGCGCCACGAGCGCGGCCACCGGCAAGCTCATCCACGGCGGGCTGCGCTACCTCAAGAACCTCGAGGTGCGTCTCGTGCGCGAGTCTCTCGCCGAGCGACGCACCCTGCTCGCCATCGCGCCGCACCTCGTCCGCCCGATCGGCATGGTGCTGCCCGAGCCGGGACTCGTCGAGCATCTCGGTCTGACCGCGTACGACATGCTGTCGTTCGACCGCAATCGGCTCACGGATGCGGCCGCGCACATCACCCGGCACCGGTCGCTGTCGGCCGCCGAGCTCGTCGACCGCGGCCTCGGATGGATGCGGCACGGCATCCTCTACTACGACGCGATGATGCTCTCGCCGGAACGCCTCACGCTCGCGTTCGCGGAGGCGGCCGCATCCCACCGCGCGACCATCTCGACCTACACCCGTGCGACCCGGCTGCTGGTGCGCTCCGGGCGCGTGGTCGGGGCCGAGGTGCACGATCTCGTCGCGAACGAGACGGCGGAGCTCGCCGCCACGGTGACGATCGATGCGACCGGCTCGTTCTCGCACGACTTCCTCGCCCAGACCCCGCTGCTGCGCGAAGCCATCGGTCCGGCGCCGGCGGTGCGTTCGGAGGGCATCTACCTCGTCACCCGACGGCTCGGCGAGACGATGGTGCTCACCGTCTCCTCCGGCGGCCACTTCAGCGTCGCGCCGTGGCGGGATCGGAGCCTCATCGGGCCCACCGAGACGCCGTACACCGGCTCAGTGGACCAGTGGCGGCTCACCCTGGGCGCGATCGAGCGGTTCATCGCCGAGATCAACGCCGGCGCGAAGCTGCCGGAGCCGCTGACGCTCGACGATGTCACCGCCGCGTACGGCGGTCTGCGTCCGCTCGCCGAGTCGGCGGGCACCGACACGTACCGGGCATCCCGCGCATCCGATCTCGTCGATCATGCGCGGCACGGCGCTGCGGGTCTGCTCTCGGCGCTCGGCGGGAAGTACACGACCTCCCGCGCGTTCGCCCAGCAGATCGTCGACCGGCTGCCCGCGCACGGCCTGCGCCCCGCGCCTTCGACCACCGCGAAGACACCCCTTCCCGGCGGTGATGTCGACGACGTCACGGCCGCGCAGGCCGTGCTGCGCCGAGATGCCGCGGGCCTCGGGTTCGCCGCCGACACGGCTGACGTTCTCTTCGCGCACTATGGCAGCAGGGCGCGCTCCGTGCTGGCGCTCGCCGCATCCGACCCGCGTCTCGCCGAGCGCGCCACGACCGACGGCGAACCGCTCGCAGCGGTCGCGTGGGCCGTCCGCGACGAGGCGCCCGAGCACCTGACGGACGTGCTGCTGCGGCGCACCGGTATCGGACGTCTCCAGGACCCCGGTGAGCGCATCCTCGGTCTCGCCGCCGACATCATGGCCGAGGCCCGCGGCTGGAGCACGGTGCGCACCGCCGCGGAACTCGCCACGGCGCGCGCCGCCGTCCGCCTGCCCGTGGACTGACCGCCCGGGCCGAGTGCCGCGACATCTGCACGACCGCTGGTGCAGAAGTGGCCTGGTGGGGAGGATGGGGCGCCCGCCGGGCGATCGGTCGTGCACATGTCGCCGCAGGGCGCGCCCCGTACCGGCCCGGATCAGAGCGCGCGGAGCTTCTCCAGCAGGGGAGCGGCGACTTCGGCGACGAAACGTTCTTGCTGCGCGTCGCCGATCTGCACGACGGCGACGTCGGTGAAGCCCGCATCCAGGAACGGCCGCACGCTCTCGGCCAGTTCGTCGAGGTCCGGCCCGCATGCGATCGAATCCGCCACGTCCTCCGGACGGACGAACTGGGATGCGGCCGCGAACCCGGCGGGCGTCGGGAGGTCGGCGTTGACGCCCCAGCCGCCGCCGAACCAGCGGAACTCGTCGTGCGCCCGGGCGATGGCCGTCTCGCGGTCCGGGTCCCAGCTGATCGGGATCTGCCCGATCTTGCGGCTCTCGCCCGACTCCGACCCGCTCGCCGGGTGCTTGCCGTCCCATGCCTGTACGAGATCCGCATCCGGCTCGACGGCGATGAGGTGGTCGGCGAGGTCGACGAACTTCTCGATCGAGCTGTCGCCCGACACCGCGACGCCGATGGGAACGCCGCCGTCGGGGTTGTCCCAGATGCGGGCGGAGTCGACGCGGAAGTACTGGCCGTCGTAAGTGACGAGCTCGCCCGTGTGCAGGGCCCGGATGATCTCGATCGCCTCGACGAGCATGTCCTGGCGCATGTGCACGGCCGGCCAACCTTCACCGACGACGTGCTCATTGAGGTTCTCGCCCGAGCCGAGCCCGAGCGTGAAGCGCCCCTCGGAGAGAAGCTGCAGCGTGGCGGCCTTCTGAGCGACGATCGTGGGGTGGTAGCGCATCGTGGGGCAGGTGACGTAGGTCATCAGCTCGACGCGGCTCGTCGCCTGCGCGACGGCTCCCAGCACGGTCCACGCGTGGGGCGCGTGTCCTTGGCTTGTCAGCCAGGGCGAGAAGTGGTCGCTGGAGACGAGGAAGTCGAATCCCGCCTCTTCCGCGCCGGCGGCGTAGCGCACGAGCTCGCGCGGCCCGCTCTGCTCGGTCATGAGGGTGTAGCCGAAACGTGTCATCGCATCGTCCTTCTGTGAGGGATGTCAGCGACGCTAGGCCCCGCAGGGCCTCGCTCCCCGGGCCTTGCGCCGAGCCTCCGGATGCGGCAGGCGACAGACGAGAGGCCTGCGCTCTGATCAGCGCAGGCCGAGCACCGCATCCCAGACGGCATCGGCGACCTCGCGCTTCGAGCCGGAGGTCTCGGTCTCCGCCTCCTCGGTCAGCAGCAGCGCGGCGTTCTCCTCGGACTCGAACCCCTCGCTCCAGCCGACACGGTTGACGACGAGCAGGTCGGCGCCCTTGCGCTCGCGCTTGCGGCGCCCGCGCTCGCGCAGGTCGTCGCCGGATGCGGTCTCGGCGGCGAACCCGACGATGGTCTGCCCGGGGCGGCGGGTGCGGGCGAGCCCCGCCAGCACGTCGGGGTTCTCGACGAGCCGCAGCGTCAGCGTGCCGTCGCCGCCCTCCTTCGTGAGCTTCGTGTCGGCGACCTCGCTCACGCGGTAGTCCGACACCGCGGCGGCCATCACGACGACATCCGCGACGGATGCGGCCGCCACGACCGCATCCTGCAGCTCGGCGGTCGTGCCCACGTGCGAGATGTGGATGCGGGGGTGGGAGGCGGCCGAGGCGAGCACAGCGGCCTCCACATGTGCGGCGACGAGATCGACCTCGGCTCCGCGGTCGGCGGCGGCCAGGGCGAGGGCGATGCCTTGCCGCCCGCTCGAGCGGTTGCCGATGAAGCGCACCGGGTCGAGTGGCTCGCGCGTGCCGCCCGCGCTCACGAGCACCCGTAGTCCTTCGAGGTCGGGGGCGGACACGAGGCCGAGGGCTGCGCGCAGGATGTCCGCCGGTTCGCTCATTCGGCCGGGTCCGCTGTCGCCGCCGGTGAGCAGACCGTCGTCGGGGCCGACGACGATCACGCCGCGGCTGCGCAGGGTCGCCATGTTCGCGGTCGTCGCGGGGTGGCGCCACATCTCGGTGTGCATCGCCGGGGCGATGACGACCGGTGCGGTCGTGGCGAGCAGCGTCGTGCCGAGCAGGTCGTCGGCGATGCCGGCCGCCATCTTGGCGATCGTGTTCGCGGTGGCGGGGGCGACGATGACGAGATCCGCCTGCTGTCCGAGGGAGACGTGGCGCACGCGCGCGACGTCGTCGTGAACCGAGGTGGTGACCGGGTTGCGGCTGAGCGCCTCCCAGGTCGGCAGGCCCACGAACCGGAGGGCATCGGCCGTGGGCACGACGTGAACCTCGTGGCCGGCGCGAACGAGGTCGCGCACCAGATGTACCGTCTTGTATGCGGCGATGCCGCCCGTGACTGCGACGACGACGAACATGTCTCGATTGTCGCATCCGGTCCCGCCGCGCGAAGGAGACCGTTCCGCCGATGTGCACCGTGATCGTCCGCGTGCCCGAAGAGGCCAGCGAGCCCACACGGATCGTGGCCATCCGCGACGAGGACCCGAATCGTCCGTGGAACCGGCTGGGCCCCTGGTGGCCGGACGCCTACCCGGGCGTCATCGGGGTGCACGACGTGCGAGCCGGCGGCGCGTGGCTCGCGGCCGACCCCGCCGCATCCCGGCTGGCGGTGCTGCTGAATCGCGCCGACACCTCACCTCTCGCGGATGACGCGGTCATCTCTCGCGGCGTGCTGCCGCTGGAGGCGGTGGCGGGCCGGGCGCCCGAGGGAACGCCGCCGACGCGCGGCTTCAACCTGCTCGACGTCTCACCAGCCGGCGCCCGGGTGATCTCGTGGGACGGTGAGGCGCTGCGCGAGAGCGTGCTGAGCCCCGGCACGCACATGATCGCCCACGACGACCTCGACGATCCGCGCACGGCGCGCATCACCCACTGGCTGCCGCAGTTCGCCGCGCTGGCCGAGGAGGGGTCGGGTGACGAGTGGTGGCGCACCTGGCTGGAGGTCATCGAGCGGAGCGCTGAGCTGGAGGCGACCGATGATCGTGCGCTTATCCGCGATCACCGACACCTCGGCATCCCGACGCTGTCGTTGCTCGTGTGCGTGGCGAGCGTCGGGGGAGTCGGCGGCGCGGACGTGCGCTACGCGGACCTTCCCGCGCCGGGGCACTGGGGCCCGCTCACCCCGACCGCCTGAGTCAGGATGCCGTCGGCGCGGGGTGGGAGTCGAAGTGCTCGGCGACGAGCATGATGCCGCCCGACGAGTTGGCCGAGTTCGCCAGCTCTTCCACCCATTCGCGACTGAGCATGGCCGGTTCCGGGTCGTCGAAGACGAAGCGCAGCGGGATCGACGGATGCAGCCAGAGCGTGCTCCGGCCGCGCGGCTGGTCGTCGGGGTGCCGCCATGACAGGGTGAAACTCTCACCGCGGCGGAGCTTGGTCGCGATGACGACCTTGAGATGCGCGAGAGCACGATCCTCGATGTGGATCGGCGTGCTCCCGCCGCCGTAGTAGATGGTTCCCATGCGCACACCCTAATCCCGACCCGCCCGCAACGGGAGGTCACGCCATCCGGGACGTGCTGGTTATGCTCGCACCATGGGCCGATTCATTTACGACACCGCCTCGAACGCCGTCGAGATCGAGGACAGGACTCTCGCGCATCTGCGCATCGTCGTGATGAACAAGCTGCGCCGCGGCGAGCCCTTCATGTTCGACGTCGAGGTGGGCGACGGCAGCGGCCGCCGCAGCTTCTGGGTGCACCCGTCGGTGCCGATGCAGTTCCACTTCTACGGTTCGCGTCAGCCGAAGATCAACCGCGCGTGGGTCGAAGACCTCATGCTCGCCGCATCCGGGCCGCATGGCCTCTCGATCGTGCCGGAACCGGCCGACGAGCCCGTCGAACACGGCTGAGAAGTTCTACGGCGCCCGGCTCGAGCTGTCAAGAGCATCCGGGTTCGTCCCGCGGATGAGGCAGGCTTGTCTCCCGCAGGAGGTGAGGCCCATGCGCCCCCGCGACGAGAACGCCCAGCCCGATTCGCCCGAGGCGGGCGCGCTGTTCGACAGCGTGCCCGGCATCGACGTCGTGGACGGCGAACTGATGCCGCGAACGGACGGGCCTGTCAGACCTGGATCGTCGCGCTGACCCAGTCCAGCACGCGCTCGTGCACGAGCGTCCTCGCCAACGGCTCGCAGTGGCCGTCCGCTCCTTCGGCGGCGGTGAAGCGCACCAGGTGCGAGACGTCCGGCGTCATGGCGGCGAGTCGCTCCGACTGCCCCGGCCAGAACTGCTCGCCCTCGGGGGAGGTGATCAGCAGTGGTGTGTCGATGCGCGCCGACTGGGCATCCGTCAACGCGAACTCCCGGATGCGGCGGATCACCGCGGCGTACCCGCTGACACCCACCGGCCGGGAGCGGAACGCCCACGTCGCCGAAAGATCGGGGGAGAATCGCATCCCGAGGGCCATGTCGCGATCGAATTGCGCATCCTTCCCCTCGTCGAGGAGCCGGCCGAGCGACGCCGGCAGGTGATCCGTCCACGACGTCGATACGTCGACGACGCCGGGATCGACGACGGCGGCCGCGAAGCGATGCTCGCCGGAGAGCGCCCGCGGCACCCAGTAACCCGCCTGACTGATGCCCCAGACGACGACGCGGTGCTCGTCGACGTAGCGGTGGCTCACGAGCTCGTCGAGGACAGGGGTCAGCACGTTCTCCCAGTCTGCGCGGAACGGCACGTGGTGCTGGAAGAGCATCGACTGCTGGCCGGGCCCGTCGAAGACGTACGCGTGGAAGCCCCGTGCCAGGGCAGCGGCGACGCCCGTGCCCCAGAGCGAGCTGATCGAGCCGTCGCTGCCGTTGACGAAGGCGATGGTCGGGCGAGGACCCGCCGCATCCGCGTGGAAGAGGTAGCCGGGCATCAAGGTGCCGTCGAGCGGCACATCGATCCGGCTCACCCGCACGCCCGCGCCCGCGGCGAACGCATCCCACGCGGCGCGATGCGCGGCGAACAGCGCCCCCGCCCGGTCGGTATCGTCGGCGGCGGATGCGGCGTCCACCGCGACCGCCAGATAGTTCGCCGCGCGCAGCGACGCCCAGCGCGCCGTGTCGGAACGCCCGCCGGCCGCCGCATCCGCCGCCTGTCGTGCGACGCGCTCGCCGAGCGTCTGCCACGCCGAACGCCATGCGGCCGCATCCTTCGGCTTCACCTCGCCGACGGCCGCGAGGACCTCGCCGATGTCCGCGCCGCCGGACGGCGCGAGACCGAGCACGCAGCGCACCACGAAGTCACGATCCGCCGACCGCGCGAACGGAGCGGCGAAGACACTGGTATGCGACATGATCCCCCGAATCGTCTCTGTGCCGACGGCGTGTCAGAGGCGCAGCCAGGCCTCGGTGAGCACACCGCGCAGGATCTGCTCGATCTCGTCGAACTCCGCCGGCCCGATCGTGAGCGGCGGTGCGAGCTGGATGACGGGATCCCCTCGGTCGTCCGCGCGGCAGTAGAGTCCCGCGTCGTAGAGCGCCTTGGAGAGGAAACCCCGCAGCAAGCGCTCGGACTCGGCCTCGTCGAACGTCTGCTTCGTCGCCTTGTCCTTGACGAGCTCGATACCGAAGAAGTATCCGGCGCCTCTGACGTCGCCCACGATCGGCAGATCGGTCAGCCGTTCGAGAGCCGCACGGAACAGGGGAGAGTTCTCGCGGACGTGCGCGTTGAGCTGCTCCTCCTCGAAGATGTCGAGGTTCTCCAGGGCGACCGCGGCCGAGACAGGGTGCCCCGCGAAGGTGTAGCCGTGCGCGAAGCTCGTCGTCCCGGTCGCGAAGGGTTCGTAGATGCGGTCGCTGACGATCGTGCCGCCGAGTGGGGAGTAGCCGCTGGTGACCGCCTTCGCGAAGGTGATCATGTCGGGCTGATAGCCGAAGGCGTCGGCGGCGAAGTACTCTCCGACGCGGCCGAAGGCGCAGATGACCTCGTCGCTGACCAGCAGGACGTCGTGTCTATCGCAGATCTCCCGCACCCGCGCGAAGTAGCCGGGTGGGGGAGGGAAGCATCCGCCGGAGTTCTGCACCGGTTCGAGGAAGACGGCGGCGACCGTGTCGGGACCCTCGAAGAGGATCATCTCCTCGATGCGGTCCGCGGCCCACCGGCCGAACTCCTCTTCCGAGGTAGCGCTGAAGCCCATCTCGGCGGCACGGTAGAAGTTCGTGTTCGGAACACGGAAGCCGCCCGGCGTGAGCGGCTCGAACATCTGCTTCATGCCCGGAAGCCCCGTGATCGCGAGCGCTCCCTGCGGGGTGCCGTGATAGGCGATGGCGCGGGAGATCACCTTGTGCTTTCCCGGCTTGCCGACGAGCTTCCAGTAGTTCTTGGCGAGCTTGAATGCGGTCTCGACGGCCTCGCCGCCGCCCGTGGAGAAGAAGACGTGATTCAGATCGCCGGGGGCGAGATCGGCCAGTCGGTCGGCGAGCTCGATCGCGGCCGGATGCGTGTACGACCAGATCGGGAAGAAGGCGAGCTGCTCGGCCTGCCGAGCGGCCGCCTGGGCGAGGCGGCGGCGGCCGTGACCCGCGTTGACGACGAACAGGCCGGCGAGTCCGTCGATGTAGCGGCGGCCCGCCGCATCCCAGATGTGATGACCCTCGCCGCGGACGATGATGGGCACGCCGTCGGGCGAGTCCATCGTGGACTGCCGCGCGAAGTGCATCCAGAGGTGGTCGCGTGCCTTGCTCTGCAGATCGGCGATGTCGAAGGACGGGGCGGGTTCAGCAGTCATGTCGGCGCCTTTCGTTGCGCCCGACGATACTCCCGCCCCCGCGCAAACTGCACCCGTCGGACGGTCGCCCTCCTCCTCTGCCCGAGTTGCGTCGCATGTGCGCAGATGCGCCAGTTCTGCGCGGATGGGACAGTGACTGTCTGTGGCTGTCGCGCAGATGTGTGGCGGATGCGGCGGGGTGCGGCGTTTCGTCTCGCTGCGCTCGCTCAACGACCGGGGCGGGGCTGGGCTCGCTGAACGACCGGGGTCGCGAGGGCGGAAGGCGCGAAGAGGCCGGCGCGCGATCTGTCCCCCCAGCGCGCGCCGGCCCGTCCCGCTCGGCGCCTACGACGTGATGCTCACCACCGTGAGTCGCTCGTCGCGCGCCGTGATCTCGTGCACCCCTCCCGCAAGAGTGGTCTCGGCTGCCGTCTCGCGCTCGTCGCAGGACGGCCCGACCCAGACCTCGAGGGCGCCGGGTTCCACCACCCGGCGATAGCCGCGGTCGGAGAATGCGAGCCGCGCGGCAGGAACGGCGAACTCCACCGTGACCCGCTCGCCGGCGGCGAGCTCGACGCGGGCGTAGCCCACGAGCTGCGCGACCGGACGGGTCACCGACGCGACCGGGTCGTGCGTGTACAGCTGCACCACGTCGACGCCGGATCGGTCGCCGACGTTCTCGACCACGACGCGTGCCGTGAAGCCGCCCGCGGTGCTCGCATCGGCATCCACCTCGAGGTCGCTGTGTGCGAATCGCGTATAGGAGAGGCCGAATCCGAACGGGCGCACCGGGGTGCTGTCCGCACTCGTGATCTCGTTCGCCGCGCCCAGCAGCGGATGCAGGTAGCTGTACGGCTGCGCCCCCGCCGACCGCGGGAGGGAGACGGGCAGCCGCCCCGACGGTACCGAATCCCCGGCGAGAAGGGATGCCAAGGCAGTGGCACCCTCCTCGCCGGGGAAGAATGACTGCAGCACCGCGGCCGGCGCGGTCTCGCCCTCGAGGGCCCAGTCGATCGCGTAGGGGCGGCCCGACAGCACCACCAGGACGACGGGCGTGCCGGTGGCGACGATGCGCTCGACCAGCTCCCGCTGCACGCCGGGCAGCTCGAGCGACTCCACGTCGTTGCCCTCGCCGACGGTTCCCCGGCCGAACAGCCCGGCGCGGTCGCCCACCGCGACGATCGCCACCTCGGCGCCGCGGGCGGCATCGATCGCCGCGGTGAAGCCGGAGCGGTCCTCGCCCTCGACGGCACACCCCTCGGCGATGTCGAACGACACGTCGGGGTAGCGCGCGATCAGGCCCTCCCGCAGCGACGGGATCTCGAACCCCATCGGAACGCCGGGATGGTGCGCCAGCACGTGGTTGACGAACGAGTAGCAGCCCATCAGTGCCGAGGCCGCATCCGCGTTCGGCCCGATCAGCGCGATGCGCGCGGGCTCGGCCAGCGGCAGGACGCCGTCGTTGGAGAGCAGCACGATCGACTCGTCGGCCAGGCGGCGTGCGAGCTCGCGGTGGCGAGGGGTGTCGAGGTCGACGGATGCGGGCGCCGGCTCCTCGAAGGTGGCATCGAGCAGGCCGAGCTCCTCCTTCTGGGTGAGCACGCGCAGCACGGCGCGGTCGATGTCGGCGATGGGCACCGCGCCCTCGCGGACGCGCTGGGCGAGGGGCTCGGCGTACGCGTCGCCGGTGGGAAGCTCCACGTCGATGCCCGCCGCGAGCGCGAGTGCCGCCGCCTCGCCGCGGTCCGCGGCGATCTTGTGCATCGTCTCGAGGAACGCGACGGAGAAGTAGTCCGAGACGACGACGCCGTCGAAGCCCCACTCCTCGCGGAGCAGCCCCGTCAGCAGTTCGCCGGATGCGGCCACCGGGACGCCGTCGATGTCGGCGTAGGAGTTCATGACGCTGCGGGCGCCTCCGTCGCGGACGGCCATCTCGAACGGCGGCAGGAAGACGTCCTGCAGCTCGCGCCGGCCGGCGTGCACGGGTGCGTGGTTGCGGCCCGCCTGCGACCCCGAGTAGCCGACGAAGTGCTTGAGTGTCGCGTGCACCCCCGCATCCTGCAGGCCCCGCACGTAGGCGGTGCCGACGGTTCCGACGAGGTAGGGGTCCTCGCCGATGCACTCGTCGACGCGTCCCCAGCGCGGGTCGCGGATGACGTCGAGCACGGGGGCCAGACCCTGGTGGATGCCGAGTTCGCGCATCGAGTCGCCGATCGCTTCACCTACTTCGGCCACGAGTTCGGGATCGAACGCCGCACCCCAGGCGAGCGGGGTCGGGAACGTCGCCGCCTTCCACGCGGCCAGGCCCGTGAGGCACTCCTCGTGCACGATCGCGGGGATGCCCAGCCGCGTCTGCTCCCGCAGCCGGCGCTGCTCCGACCACAGCCACTGGGCACGCTCGACCGGGTCGACCGGACGCGTGCCGTAGACGCGGGTCAGGTGGCCGATGCCGTGTACCGACGCATCCGCGTATCGCGTGGAGCCGGCCATCTCGCCGGCCATCGGCGCCACGACCTCGTCGCCCTGGTCGATCCAGAATCCGACGAGCTGAGCGAGCTTCTCCTCGAGGGTCATCTGCGCGAGCAGGTCGACGACGCGGGAGCTGGGGGCCGTGGCGGACACTGCCGCATCCTGTTCGAGCGACATCAGCCCTTCACCGCCCCGGTCAGACCGCCCACGATGCGGCGCTCGAAGAGGCTGAAGAACACGAGGGCGGGGATCATCGAGAGCGACGTGAACGCGAGCACCTTGGCCGTGTCGACCGAGTACTGCGACGCGAACGCCTGCGTGCCCAGCGGCAGCGTGAACGACGCCTCGTTGTTGAGGATGAACAGCGGGAGCATGTAGGAGTTCCAACTCTGGACGAAGACGAGGATGCCGACGGTGATGATGCCGGGCACCGCGAGCGGGACGACCATCCGCCAGAAGAAGCCGAGGCGCGAGCATCCGTCGATGGATGCGGCCTCCTGGAGCTCATGGGGGATCGCGGCGAGGAAGGGGACGAGGATGATGATCGTCATGGGGAGGCCGAAGGCGATCTGCGGCACGATGACGCCCGCCAGGGAGTTCATGAGGCCGAGGTCGCGCACCAGGATGTACAGCGGCGTGATCGCGACCGTCATCGGGAACATCAGGCCCGCGGTGAACAGCGCATAGAACGCACCGCGTCCGCGGAAGTTGTACCGCGCCAGCGCGAAGGCGGCCATGAGACCCAGGACGACCACGAACAGCGTCGTGGCGACGGCGGCGATGAGCGAGTTGCCCACCTGGCGCCAGAAGACGCCGCTGACCAGCACGTTGACGTAGTTCTCCCAGTTCCACGTCGTCGGAAGGCCGGACGGGTCGAGGGTGATCTCGGAGTTCGTGCGGAACCCGCCGAAGATGACGTACGCGACGGGCGCCAGCATCAGGGCGACGAGCACGAGGGCGATGAAGTAGACGGCGAGGTTGGACGACTTCCGCTGGCCGGGAAGGCCGCTCGAGTGTCGGCGGGTCGGGGTGCGCCGGCCCGGGGTCACGACGGCAGCGGTGGCGGTCATCGGGCACCTCCCGTGATGGCGCCGGCGGTGTCGCGGCGCAGGACGAAGCGCTGGTAGAGCAGTGCGACCGCCAGCGAGATGAGGAACATGACCACCGCGACCGCACTGCCGTAGCCGTAGCTTCCGGCATTGCGCCCGTTGGCGACCATGTAGGTGGCCATCGTCGAGGTGCCCGCCGTCGAGGCGACGTACTGACCCCACACGATCCACACGAGATCGAACAGCTGGAGTGATCCGATCACCGACAGGAACGCCCAGATGCGGATCGTCGGTCCCATGAGCGGCAGGACGATGTGTCGCTGGATCTGCCAGTACGATGCGCCGTCGATCGCGGCCGCCTCCGACAGCTCCTCCGGGATGCCCTGGAGGCCGGCGAGGAAGAGGATGACGGCGAAACCGACGTACTTCCACGTGATGATGACCATGAGCGTCCAGATCGCGAGAGAGGGATTCGAGATCCAGTCGTTCGCGAGAGCGCCGAGGCCGATCTTCTCGAGCAGCCCGTTCAGTGCGCCGTTCGACTGCAGGAGCAGTCCCCAGCCGAGGCCGACGACGACCTCGGAGATGACGTACGGCACGAAGATCAGTACCCGGATGAGGGACTGGAACCGCATCTTGCGGTTGAGCAGCAGTGCGAGCCCGAGAGCGAGCGGTCCCTGCATCACGAGCGACATGACGACGATGAAGCCGTTGTGTCCCAGGGCCTCGTGGAAGGCCGGGTCGGTGAGGATCGTGACGTAGTTGCGGATGCCGACGAAGTCGGTGGGGGCGCCGTAGCCCGACCAGCTGAAGAAGCCGTAGAACGCCGCCATCGCGACCGGGAAGATCACGAACGAGACGAAGACGATCAGGGCGGGGCCGAGGAGCAGGAGCAGCTCGGCGCGCAGGCGCCACCTGCCCCCGCGTCGGCGGGGCCGGGCGGGCGATGCCGCGGATGCGGCACCGCCCGCCGGCGGAAGGCTGTCCGCCGCGTCAGCGACGGTACTCGCGTGTTCGCGAACGGAAGCCATCGTCATCGACCTCTCAGGACTTCGCGGCCGCGGCGTTGACGGCGTCGACGATGTCCTGCGGCGTGCCCTTGCCCGCGAACAGGTCGACGACGGCGACGTTCAGCGCGTTGCCCACGTTCTGGCCGTACAGGGTGTCGAGCCACACGACCACGTAGGGGGCGTTGTTGTAGCTCTTGAGGATGTCGACCAGAGCGGGGTCGGTCACCACGCTCTGCGCCTCGGTGGATGCCGGAAGGGTCTGGAACGCCTTCGCGTAGCCCTCCTGGTTCTCCTTCTCGGCGATGAAGTTCAGGAAGTCGACGCACTGCTTGGGAGCGTTGACCCAGCAGCTGAAGCCGTCGACGCCGCCCATCATGGCGCCCGCCTCGCCCTTACCGCCCGAGATCTCGGGGAAGGGGAACCACTTGAGGTCGGCGAGAGGCTCCTCGTTCGGCGTCAGCGAGGCGATCACGCCCGGGTCCCAGGCGCCCATGAGCTCCATCGCGGCCTGGTGGTTGGCGAGCAGGCCGGCCGACGAGCCGGCGCCCTGCTGTGCGGTCGTGGTGAGGAAGCCGTCGTTGAAGGGGTTCGTCTTGATGAAGGCCTCGAGGTTCTCGCCCGCCTCCAGCCAGCACGGGTCGTCGAAGGACCGGTCGGAGGCCGCCTTGTCGAGGGCATCCTTCGAGCAGGCGCGCAGGGCGAAGTTGTAGTACCAGTGCGCGGCGGGCCATGCGTCCTTCGCGCCGACGGCGATCGGGTCGATGCCCGCCGCACGGAGCTTCTCGTTGGCCGCCTCGAGCTCGTCGATCGTGGTGGGGGTCTCGGTGACGCCGGCCTGGGTGAACAGGTCGGACGCGTAGTAGATGCCGGAGGGCAGGACGGCGGTCGGAACGCCGTAGTTCTTGCCGTCGATCGCGAAGGCGGAGAGCGAGCCGCCCATCGCGTCCTTCGTCGCCTGCGAGAGGCCGTCGGTGAGGTCCATGGCCTGTCCTGCCTTCACGACGTCGGCGAGCTTGCCGCCGCCGCGGGCCATGAAGATGTCGGGCGCGTCGCCGGAGTTCAGGGCGGTCTGGAGCTTGCCGTCCATCTCCTCGTTCTGGATCGACTGGATCTCGATCTTGACGCCGGGGTTGGCCTTCTCGAAGGCGGCGGCCGTGTCGACCCAGTACTGCTTGCCATCACCCGTGGTCGAGTTGTGCCAGAAGGTCAGCGTGACATCGCCGCCGTTCTCGCCGGAGTCGCCGCCGCCGCTGCAGCCAGCGAGCGCCAGGGCGCTCATGGCCAGTGCAGCAGCACCGACCAGCAACTTCTTGGTTCTCATGTGATCCACCTTTTCTCTTCATCGAGTCGCACCTCGAGGTGCTGCTGTGGGCACGAGCATCCGTGGCGTCGCTGCCTCGACGTGGCGTCGTGCGGGGGCTCGAAGGGTTCGAGCGGTGTCAGTGTGACAAGGGCCCGAAGGGGTGTCAAACGTTTTCGAAAACCTTTTCCGGTGGTCTACGCTGAGGCGTCATGGTCCGAAGGGTCACGATTCACGACGTCGCCGCCGCCGCCGGCGTGTCCGTCGCGACCGTCTCGAAAGCCGTCAACGGCCGGTACGGCGTGGCGGAGGAGACGGTCGCACGCGTGCTGTCGGCTGTCGATGAGCTGGGGTACGAGTCCAGCCTTGTCGCCTCGAGCATGCGCTCGCGGCGGACGGGCGTGATCGGCGTTCTCGTCGCCGATTTCGAGCCCTTCTCCGCGGAGGTGCTCAAGGGCGTGGGAAGCGCGCTGGCCGACTCCGGTCACGATGTCCTGGCCTACAGCGGCTCGCACCAGGAGGGGACGGGATGGGAGCGCCGCTCCCTGAGCCGGCTCAGCGGAACGCTCATCGACGGGGCCATCATGGTGACCCCCACGATCGTGAACGTCGCTTCGGACGTGCCGATCGTCGCCGTCGACCCGCACACCGGCCGTGCCGACCTCCCGACGGTCGAGTCCGACAGCTTCACCGGCGCGCAGCAGGCGGTTCGCCATCTCGTCGAACTCGGGCACCGCCGCATCGGCTTCATCGCGGGCCGCCCGGACCTGCGCTCTTCCGCCGCGCGAGACGCGGGCTACCGGGTCGCGCTCTCCGAGGCCGGCATCCCCTTCGATCCGAATCTCGTCGGCGTCGGCCGATATCACGGTGACATCGCTCGCGAGGCCGCCGTGCAGATGCTCTCGTCGCCGCACCGTCCCACGGCGATCTTCGCCGCCAACGACCTCTCCGCGCTCTCGATCATCGACGTCGCGCACGAGCTGGGACTCTCGGTGCCGGAGGACCTGTCGGTCATCGGGTTCGACGACGTCCCCGAGGCCGCCCGCGCGGCCCTGCCGCTGTCGACCGTGCGCCAGCCCATGCAACGACTCGGCGCCGCCGCCGCGACCATGGTCCTCGCCCTCATGAACGGCGAAGAGCTCGATGCGACGCACGTCCGGCTCGCGACCCGGCTCGTCCCGCGCGCCACCACCGCCCCGCCGCGCGCCCAGCGCTGAGACCACCGCCCGCACCGGGCGGCACCCGACCAACACGCGAAGGAGCATTCATGGGTCGTTACCGCAATCCCATCCTGCCGGGCTGCCATCCGGACCCCAGCATCTGTCGCTTCGGCGACCGCTACGTCCTCGTGACCTCGAGCTTCGAGTACTTGCCCGGACTGCCCGTCCACGTCTCGGACGACCTCGTGAACTGGACGCTCGCGGGGCACGTGCTGCATCGGCCCGGGCAGATCGACCTTGCCGGACTCACCTCGTCCTCCGGCACGTACGCGCCGACGGTGCGCGAGGTGAACGGGCGGCTCGTCGTGGTGTGCACGGTCGTCGGGCCCGAGGACGGCGACTGGGCCGGGCGGACCGGCCACTTCCTGGTCACGGCCGACGCTCCGGAGGGCCCATGGTCAGACCCGGTGTGGATCGATGGTGTCGGCGGATTCGACCCCTCGATCACGGTCGACGGCGATCGCGTCTGGCTCTGCGGCACGAGGGAGGCCGTCGAGGGCTACTGGCCCGGGCGCACCGAGGTGTGGGTGGCCGAGCTCGACCTCGCCTCGGGGGCGCTGCGCAGCGCACCCGTCGTGATCTGGACGGGAGCCGCCGTCGGGGCGGTCTGGGCCGAGGGGCCGCACCTGCTGCCGCATCCGGATGGCGGCTGGATGCTGCTGGTCGCCGAGGGCGGCACCGACCTCGAGCACGCGGTGTGCGTCGCCTACGCCGATCGCATCGAGGGTCCGTACGCGGGGGATGCGGGAAATCCCCGCCTCTCGCACCGCGATCTCGGCCCCGTGGCGCCGATCGTCGCCGTGGGGCACGCCGACCTGGTGGACGATGCCGGCGGGCGCAGCTGGGCGACGGTGCTGGCGCTGCACCCCGTCGAGGGGCGACGGGGGATCCTCGGCCGTCGGACCTCCCTCGTGCCGGTCTCGTGGGCCGACGGCCGTCCGTTGTTCGCGCCGGGCGTCGGGCGAGTCGAGGAGGTCGTGACGGCGGAGGGCGTGCCGGATCAACGGCCGCAGTCGACCCGCGTCGAGGAGCACTTCACCGCCGAGCGCCTCGACCTCGAGTGGAACGGCGCCGGGCGACTGCCGGAGGAGATCGCGAGCTGGGGTGACGACGGCCTGCTGCTTCCCGGTGGTGCCGAGCCGTCGAAGACGGCGGGGGTCTCGTTCCTCGGTCGGCGTCTGCCCGACGAGAACAGCGAGGCGTCGCTGCGCGTACGGATCACCTCGGGAGATGACGCGTTCCGCGCGGGCATCCTGCTGCGGGTCTCCGATGCTCAGCAGCTGGAGGTGTCGGTCACAGGCGCCGGTGAGGCGATCGCGGTGCTGGCCGGAGCGGAGATCGGGCGGTTGTCGCTCGGACGCGACGCCGTCGGTGACGAACTCGAGCTCACCCTCCGCATCCGGGATCTCACGGCGCGGCTCTTCGTGGGCGAGGAGGAACTGGCCTTCTGCGAGCTCGACGTGCTGGCCCCCCGGCCGCCGCGCGGGTTCATCGGTGCCTGGGTGGGGCCGGTGGCGGTCGGGTCTGGCCAGGCGCGCATCACACGTTTCACGCTCAGCGCGGGCTGAACTCCGAAGGGTCGGCGAGGAGATCGGCGAAGGCGAGTTCGCCGGCCCCGATGAGCAGACGGTCCTCGGCGAGCGAGGCGAGGCGCAGCTGGAGGGTCTCGGCGCATGCGGGCATCGCCTGGGCGCGCACCGCTTCGCCGAGTGCGCCCAGATCGCTCGCGCACAGCGCCGCGAGGAACCCGCCGAGCACGACGACGCTCGGGTTGAGGACGTTCACCGCGTTCGCCAGCGCCGTCGCGAGGATGCGCTGCTGCCGCTCGATCTCGGCGCGGGCGTCTCCGGATGCGGCGGCGACCGCATCCGTGAGCTGTGCGTCGTCGGCATCCGTCAGCCCGAGGGCGGCGAGCAGGAGCGAGCGGTTGACCTCGTCCTCCAGGACGCCGCCGGGTACCCGCCGATCCGCCGTCTCCTCGATCCCCGGTCGGTTCTGCCCGAACTCGCCCGCGTACCCGCCGGTGCCGGCCAGCGGGTTGCCCGCGACGATCACGCCGCCGCCGATGCCGCTCGCGCCGCCGTTGAGGTACACGACGTCGGCCGTGCCGCGCGCGGCGCCGAACAGGTGCTCGGCGAGCACACCGAGGCTCGCGTCGTTGCCGATGGCGGTGGGGAGACCCGTCGCTTCCCGGATGAGCTCGGCCAGGGGAACGTCCCGCCACCCGAGGTGAGGGGCGTCGCGCACGAGGCCGTCGCCGGTGCGGACGAGTCCCGGAACGGCGAGTCCGATGCCCACGATGCGATGAGCGGCGAGCTCCGCGCGCCGCCAACGGTCGATGTGCTCGGCCACGAGCGTCGCAGTCTCGGCGGGCGTGGGGGCTTCGGGCATCGTGACGCGAGCGCGGACGGGGATCGAGAGGTCGAGCCCGACCGCAGCGAGGGTGACCGCATCGACTTCCGGGTTGACCGCGATCGCGACCGTCCGGGACTGTGGGGCCACGATCGGGGAGGGGCGCCCCGCCCGCCTCGCGGGGTCGGGTGCTTTCTCTGCGACGAGCTGCTGCGCCGCGAGTTCGGCGACGAGGGCCGCGACCGTCGAGCGGTTGAGTCCTGTCGCCTCGGTGAGGGCGGCGCGCGAGAGGGCGCCCTCGCGGTGCACGAGTTGAAGGATGCGGGAGAGGTTGCGCTGCCGCATGCCGATGGCGTCCATGGCTCCAGTGTAGTAAGTTGCGAATAACAACATATCCGCCTCGCATCGCGAAGGAGCGTCATGCCCGCCCCCACTCCCGCCGACAAGTTCTCGTTCGGCCTCTGGACCATCGGATACAACGGCACCGACCCGTTCGGGGGGCCCACCCGTCCCGCCCTCGATGTCGTCCACGCCGTCGAGAAGCTCGCAGAGCTCGGCGCCTACGGCCTCACCTTCCACGACGACGACCTGTTCGCCTTCGGCTCCACCGATGCCGAGCGTCAGAAGCAGATCGATCGCCTCAAAGGCGCACTCGCCGACACCGGGCTGATCATCCCGATGGTCACCACGAACCTCTTCTCGGCCCCCGTCTTCAAGGACGGCGGCTTCACCGCCAACGACCGCGACGTGCGCCGCTACGCGCTGCGCAAAGTGTTCCGCCAGCTCGACCTGGGCGCGGAACTCGGCGCCAAGACCTTCGTGATGTGGGGCGGCCGTGAGGGCGCCGAGTACGACAGCGCGAAGGACATCCGCGCCGCCCTCGAACGTTACCGCGAGGCCGTCAACCTGCTCGGCGACTACGTCACCGACAAGGGCTACGACATCAAGTTCGCCATCGAGCCGAAGCCGAACGAGCCCCGCGGCGACATTCTGCTGCCGACGCTGGGCCACGCGATCGCCTTCATCGACTCGCTCGAGCGTCCCGAGCTCGTGGGCCTGAACCCCGAGGTCGGGCACGAGCAGATGGCGGGCCTGAACTTCGCCGCCGGCATCGCCCAGGCGCTGTACCACGGCAAGCTCTTCCACATCGACCTCAACGGCCAGCGCGGCATCAAGTACGACCAGGACCTCGTGTTCGGACACGGCGACCTGCACAACGCGTTCGCGCTCGTCGACCTGCTCGAGAACGGCGGACCCGGCGGTGTTCCGGCGTACGACGGCCCCCGTCACTTCGACTACAAGCCCAGCCGCACCGAGGACGAGAAGGGCGTGTGGGAGTCGGCCGCGGCCAACATGCGCACCTACCTGCTCCTGAAGGAGCGTGCCGCGGCCTTCCGCGCCGACCCCGAGGTGCAGGAGGCGCTCGCCGCAGCCAAGGTCCCCGAGCTGTCGGTGCCGACCCTCAATGACGGCGAGACGTACGAGCAGTTCCTCGCCGACCGCTCGGCCTACGAGGACTTCGACACCGATGCCTACATGGGCGGCAAGGGCGGCGGCTTCGTGCGCCTGCAGCAGCTCGCGACCGAGCACCTGCTGGGCGCCCGCGGCTGACGCACCCGCATTCGGTCCGCCGCCGGGACCCGTGTCCCATTTGCCGCACTCCGTGTCCCACTTTCCGCAGGATTCGACCCCGAAAACTGCGGAAAGTGGGACACGGCGCGAAGCGGATGCGGGAAGCGCCCTCTGAAGAAGCAGACGTCCCTCGGAAGGGCGTCCTGAAGAAGAAGGAGCAGCGATGACGCTGGTGTTGGGGGTCGACTCGTCGACCCAGTCGTGCAAGGTCGTCGTGATCGACGCGGAATCGGGTGCCATCGTGCGCACCGGACGCGCCCCGCATCCGGACGGCACCGAGGTGGACCCCGCGGCCTGGTGGGAGGCGCTGCAGTCGGCCATCGCGGAAGCGGGCGGTCTCGACGACATCGCCGCATGGTCCATCGGCGGGCAGCAGCACGGGATGGTGGCGCTCGACGCCGACGGCCGGGTCATCCGTCCGGCGCTGCTGTGGAACGACACCCGCTCCGGCGGCGCCGCCGCTCAGTTGACCGCCGAGTTCGGCGCCGAAGCGCTCGCCGAGCGCACAGGTCTCGTCCCGGTCGCCTCCTTCACCATCACGAAGCTGCGGTGGCTGCGCGACAACGAGCCCGACAACGCGGCGCGCGTGGCCGCCGTCGCGCTGCCGCACGACTGGCTCACTTGGCGTCTGCGGGGGTACGGCCCCGCAGACGAGAGCGCCCTCGGTCCCGTGCTCGACGAACTCGTCACCGACCGCTCCGACGCGTCCGGGACCGGCTACTGGTCGCCCGAGACGGGCGGCTACGACCGCGGGCTGCTGGTCGCCGCCCTCGGTCACGACGCCCTGCTGCCGCGCGTGCTCGGACCCGGCGAGTGGGTGACGGATGGGGCCGGCCGCCGCGTCGGCCCGGGCGCCGGTGACAACGCGGGTGCCGCCCTCGGCGTCGGCGCGGTCCCGGGGGATGCGATCGTCTCGATCGGCACCTCGGGAACGGTGTTCGCGGTCAGCGCCGAACGTACGATCGACGCCACCGGCACGGTCGCGGGGTTCGCCGACGCATCCGGCAACTTCTTGCCCATCGTGGTGACCCTCAACGCCGCGCGTGTGCTCGACGCCATCGCGCGGCTGCTCGGCGTCGACCACGCCGAGCTCAGCGCACTCGCGCTGACGGCGCAGCCGGGCGCAGGCGGCCTCCGGCTCGTTCCGTACTTCGAGGGGGAGCGCACCCCCAACCTGCCGGACGCGACCGCATCCCTGGAGGGCATGACGCTCGCCTCGACGACGCGGGAGAACCTCGCCCGCGCGGCGGTGGAGGGCATGCTGTGCGGGCTCGGCGCGGGCCTCGACGCCCTCCGCGCCCTCGGCGTGCCGCTCGAGCGCGTGCTGCTGATCGGCGGCGCCGCCCAGTCCGAGGCGGTGCGCCGCGTGGCGCCCGAGGTCTTCGGGCTGCCGGTGGAGGTTCCCGAGCCGGGGGAGTACGTGGCGCTGGGTGCCGCCCGTCAGGCCGCCGGCACGCTGGGCTGAGCGCGAGGATCGACCGGGGCATGGCCGATCCGGTCGGTCCTCACAGCACCCACCGAGCGGGCGCCCGTACGGTCGGAGATATGAAGGTGCCGCTCGAGCAGCAACAGATCATGATGTCCCCCGCGCAGCTGCGCGAGGTGCGCGACGAACTGCAGCGGTTCCTGCTCGAGTACCGCTTCGGCATGCAGGAGATCGAGACCAAGATCTCGATCCTGCGGGACGAGTTCCTGCACATGCACGAGTACAACCCGATCGAGCACGTCACCAGCCGCTTGAAGTCGCCCGACAGTCTCGTCGACAAGGTCACGCGCAAGGGCATCCCGTCGGACTTCGCCTCGATCCGCGAGCACATCACCGACATCGCCGGCGTTCGCGTCACGTGCAGCTTCACGACCGACGCGTACCGGCTCTTCGACCTGCTGACCCAGCAGGACGACATCAGCGTGCGCACCGTCAAGGACTACATCGCCACACCCAAGGAGAACGGCTACAAGAGCCTGCACGCGATCGTCGAGGTGCCGGTCTTTCTCTCCACCGGCCCCGTACGCGTGCCGGTCGAGGTGCAGTTCCGCACGATCGCGATGGATTTCTGGGCGAGTCTCGAGCACAAGATCTACTACAAGTACGACCGCCAGGTGCCGATGGGGCTCACGGAGAGCCTGCGCGAGGCGGCCGAGACCGCGGCCGCGCTCGACGAGCGCATGGAGCGGTTGCACCGCGAGGTGCACGGAGAGCAGGGGCAGGCGAGCAGCCCGTCCAACGTCATCCGCGTCTGAGGCTGCAGCGCGGTTAGGCTCGGCGCGTGGACGCCGTGGCCGAACTGCTGGATGCGGCCCGGCGCGAGCTGGGCGAGGTGCCGCGCGAGGCGCTGGGCGTGTGGCGCAGCCGCCGCATCCTCGGCATCCCCACGGCGCCGCGCATCGTGCCCGCAGGCTCCGCATGGCATCTGGGCGTGCTCCTGCTGACGGATGACGCCGTCCTCGCGACGGGCGAGGTCGTCCGGGCGCGGGAGGAGGTGCGGCGCGGGTTCGCGGCCGAGTCGCAGCGGGAGCGGGCAGCGATCGCCGCGGCAGCCTTCCGGGGCGGATTCGCGGAGGGGCAGAGCGTGCACGTCGGCTGGGAGCCGATCGATCCGGACGCGGTGGATGCGGCATCCTCGCCGCTGCGGATCGGCGTCGACGGACCGATGGTGCGCTGGAGTGCGGCGGGCGGATTCATGCCGCTCAGCACCTACCTCGCCGAGCGGGTGGCGCTTGCCCGCACCCCGCCCGCGGGAGCGTGATCGCGCCCTCGGATCCGGAGCCCTCGCGGCGGTCGGCGTCAACCCCCGCGCGCCCTTCATGCTCGTGGGTCATGCTCCGATGGTGACCGACGATTCCGCGCCCTCCGCGTCCACTAGGGTGAAATCCCCCTCATCCGAAGCCTCAGGAGGCGACGACGTGCACACCTGGCCCGGATCGGCTTATCCCTTGGGGGCGACGTACGACGGGAACGGTACGAACTTCGCGCTCTTCAGCGAAGGGGCCGAACGCGTCGAGCTGTGTCTGTTCGACGACGACGGCGTCGAGACCCGTCTCGACATCATCGAGGTCGACGCGTTCGTCTGGCACGCCTACCTTCCCAACGTGGGGCCGGGACAGCGCTACGGGTACCGCGTGCACGGGCCGTACGACCCCGCATCCGGTCAGCGGTTCAACCCGAACAAGCTGCTCCTCGATCCCTATGCGAAGGCCGTGGACGGCCAGATCGACTGGGACCAGTCGCTGTTCGGCTACAACTTCGGCGACCCCGACTCCCGCAACGACGAGGACTCGGCCGCCCACATGATGAAGGGCGTCGTCATCAACCCCTTCTTCGACTGGGGCGGCGACCGGCAGCCGAAGACGCCCTACTCGGAGACCTTCATCTACGAAGCGCACGTGAAGGGTCTCACCCAGCTCCACCCGGCGATCCCCGAGGAGATCCGCGGTACGTACAGCGCCATCGCGCATCCGGTCATCATCGAGCACCTCAAGAAGCTCGGCGTGACCGCCATCGAACTCATGCCGGTGCACCAGTTCGTCGACGACGACACCCTGCAGCAGAAGGGGCTGTCGAACTACTGGGGCTACAACACGATCGCGTTCCTCGCGCCGCAGAACACCTACTCGTCGACGGGCGGGAGCGGTCAGCAGGTGCAGGAGTTCAAGGGCATGGTGCGGGCGCTGCACGCCGCCGGTATCGAGGTCATCCTCGACGTGGTCTACAACCACACGGCCGAGGGCAACCACCTCGGTCCCACCCTGTCGATGAAGGGCATCGACAACGAGGCGTACTACCGACTCGAAGACGACGACAAGCGGTACTACACGGATTACACGGGCACCGGCAACAGCCTCAACGTCGGCAATCCCCACGCGCTGCAGCTGATCATGGACTCGCTGCGCTACTGGGTGCTCGAGATGCACGTCGACGGCTTCCGGTTCGACCTGGCCGCCACCCTCGCTCGCGAGTTCTACGAGGTCGACCGCCTCGCCGCCTTCTTCGAGCTCGTGCAGCAGGACCCGATCGTCAGCCAGGTGAAGCTCATCGCCGAGCCGTGGGATGTGGGACCCGGTGGCTACCAGGTGGGCAACTTCCCGCCCCAGTGGACGGAGTGGAACGGCAAGTACCGCGACACCGTGCGCGATTTCTGGCGCGGCGAGCCGGCCACGCTCGGAGAGTTCGCCTCGCGCCTCACCGGTTCCGCAGACCTCTACGAGAACTCCGGGCGGCGACCCGTCGCCTCCGTCAACTTCGTGACCGCCCACGACGGCTTCACCCTGCGCGACCTCGTCTCGTACAACGAGAAGCACAACGAGGCGAACGGCGAGGACGGCAACGACGGCGAGTCCCACAACCGTTCCTACAACTTCGGCGTCGAGGGCCCGACCGACGACGTCGAGGTGCTGACGCTGCGCGCCCGCGCCCAGCGCAACTTCATCGCGACGCTGCTGCTGAGCCAGGGCATCCCCATGCTGCTGCACGGCGACGAGCTGGGTCGTACGCAGGGCGGCAACAACAACGGCTACGCGCAGGACAACGAGATCACCTGGGTCGACTGGGAGAACGTCGACCTGCCCCTGATCGAGTTCACCGCAGCGTTGTCGCGCCTCCGCCGCGATCACCCGACGTTCCGACGAAGCCGCTTCTTCGACGGTCGTCCGGTGCTGCAGGAGGAGGACGCACCCGTCCCCGACATCGTGTGGCTGCGTCCCGACGGCACGCCCATGCGGCCCGAGGACTGGGACTCCGGCTTCGGCCGTGCTGTGGGCGTCTTCCTCAATGGCAACGGCATCCGCGAACGCGATCGCCGCGGCGAGCAGATCATCGACAGCCACTTCATCGTGCTCTTCAACGCGGGCGACGAGCCGGTCGAGTTCACGCTGCCGAACGTCGACTTCTCCCCCGAGTGGGACGTGCTGGTCGACACGGCCGGCAACCGCGCCGACTCGGATCCCGTCCGTCCGGGCGACGTGCTCCCGGTCGAGACGAAGTCGCTCATCGTGCTGCGCGAGCACCGCGAGAGTGAGGCCGAGCCCGACCACTCCGTCGCCGCATCCCTGACGCAGAACCTCACGGTCCCCGTCGACGAGGTGCCGGGCGCGGCTCCCAAGTCCGAGCTCCCGCACTGACCCGGAGGACGCATGCTGCCCGCCTCGACCTACCGCCTGCAGATCCGTCCGAGCTTCGATCTGGATGCGGCCGCCGCGGTCGTGCCCTACCTCGCCGACCTCGGCGTGGGATGGGTGTACCTGTCGCCGTTGCTGAAGGCGACCACCGGCTCCGATCACGGCTACGACGTCGTCGATCCCTCCCTCGTCGACCCCGCCCGCGGCGGGGGTGAGGCGCTCGACCGGTTCGTGGCCACCGCCCACGACGCGGGGCTCGGCGTGCTCGTCGACATCGTTCCCAACCACATGGGCGTCTCGGTCCCCCGCGAGAACCCGTGGTGGTGGGACTACCTGCGCCTCGGCGAGGCGTCCGAGCGCGCGTCTGCGTTCGACGTCGACCGCGGGCTCGACGACGGCCGGGTCCGGTTGCCGATCCTCGGCGCCCCGCTCGCGGAGGTGATCGGCGAGATCACCGTCGACCCGGTGCCCGCCCCGGACGCTCCCGACGGACTCCTGCGGTATTACGACCACGAGTTGCCGCTCGCCCCGGGCTCGCTCGACGGCCTCGAGCTCGACGACGTCGCCGCGGTGCTCGACCGGCAGCACTACGAACTGCGCTTCTGGCGCGACGAGGCCGCGCTGCTGAACTACCGCCGGTTCTTCGCCGTGACGACGCTCGCCGCCGTGCGCGTCGAGGACCCGCACGTGTTCGACGACGCGCACGTCGAGATCCTGCGGTGGGTGCGCGAGGGGCTCGTTGACGGTCTGCGCGTCGACCACCCCGATGGGCTGCGCGACCCGGGCGGATACCTCGCGCGCTTGGCCGAGGTGACCAACGGCCTGCCGGTCTGGGTCGAGAAGATCCTCGAGCACGGCGAGGAGCTGCCCTCGTGGTGGCACACCGTCGGCACGACCGGTTACGACGCCCTCGGCGAGATCGAGCGGGTGCTCGTCGACCCCGCGGGGCGCGCGGGACTCGACGCGCTGGATGCGCAGCTGCGCATCGAGACCGGTCTCCCGTCGGCGCCGCCGTGGGGCGAGCTCATCCACGGCACGAAGCGTCAGATCGCCGACACGATCCAGGCATCCGAGGTCGCGCGGCTGGTGCGCCTGCTGCCGGTCCCCGTTCCCGGTGCCCGAGAGGCGCTGGCAGAACTCCTCGCGCTGTTCCCGACCTACCGCAGCTACCTGCCCGCGGGGCGCGCATGGCTCGACGAGGCGGCGGAGGCCGCATCCGCTGCCCGCCCGGATCTCGCCGAGGCGATCGCCGCCCTCGTGCCGCTGCTCGCCGACGGCTCGAGCGAGCTCGCGCAACGTTTTCAGCAGACGACCGGACCGGTCATGGCGAAGGGCGTCGAAGACACCGCGTTCTATCGCTTCACCCGTCTCGGGTCGCTCACAGAGGTCGGGGGAGACCCCTCCGAGTTCTCGCTCGATGTCGCGGGGTTCCACGATGCCTTCGCGCGGCGGCAGGCGTCGTGGCCGCACTCGCTCACCACGCTGTCGACGCACGACACGAAGCGGGGCGAGGATGTGCGGGCGCGCCTCGATGTCCTCGCGGAGATCCCCGAGCAGTGGGCGGAGACGCTCGACGCGCTGCGGGAGATCGCGACGACCGCTCACGGGCCGTTCGACGCGCTGCTGTGGCAGGCCGTCATCGGTGCCTGGCCCGCGAGCGCCGAGCGCCTCCACGCCTACGCCGAGAAGGCTGCGCGCGAGGCCGGCGACGCGACCAGCTGGCTCGATGTGAACGAGGACTTCGAACGGCGGATGCATGCCGTCGTCGACGCCGCTTTCGGTCCGGCGCAACCGCTCGTCGAGTCGTTCGTCGCCGAGATCGCTGCGGCCGGGTACTCGAACGGCCTGTCCGCCAAGACCCTCCAGCTCATCGGCCCCGGCGTCCCCGACGTGTATCAGGGGTCCGAGCTGTGGGAGCAGTCGCTCGTCGACCCGGACAACCGCCGCCACGTCGACTTCGCCGCCCGCGCCGAGACGCTGGCGCGGCTGGATGAAGGACTCGTGCCGCCCGTGGACGACAGCGCGGCGGCCAAGCTCCTGGTGGTCTCCCGCGCGTTGCGCCTGCGTCGCGACCGACCTCATCTGTTCACCCGCTACACGCCGGTGACCGTGACAGGCGCCGCCGCCGCGCACGCGGTGGCCTTCGACCGCGGCGGCGCGATCGCGGTCGCGACCCGGCTGCCGATGGGCCTCGCGGCCCGCGGCGGATGGGGCGACGCGGCGCTGCTGCATCCCGCCGGCGCCGTGCAGGACGAGCTGACCGGCCGGATCTTCGACACCGAGCAGATCCCGCTCGCCCAGCTGCTGGCGACCTACCCGGTCGCGTTGCTCGCGCCGGTCGCGCTCGCGACGCCGCTCGGATGACGACCGACCCACGAGACGAGGACGAGACGATGATCGAGCTCTGGGCGCCCAAGGCGCGGCGGGTACGGATGCGCTCGGGTGCCGACCTGACACGCGAGACCGAGCTGACGGCGGGAGCCGACGGATGGTGGCGGGCGCCAGCCGATCTCGCCGACGGCGAGCGCTACGGGTTCGTGCTCGACGGCGGCGAGCTACGCCCTGACCCGCGGTCGCGCCGGCAGCCCGAGGGCGTGCACGCGGCATCCGCGTGGGTCGACACCGACGCATTCGCGTGGACGGACGCGGGGTGGACCGGTCGTCAGCTGGCGGGGGGTCTGATCTACGAGCTGCACCTCGGCACGTTCACGCCCGAGGGGACGCTGGATGCGGCCATCGAGCGTCTTCCCCACCTGGTCGAGCTGGGCGTCAGCCACATCGAGCTGCTGCCGGTGAACGGGTTCAACGGCGTCTGGAACTGGGGATACGACGGGGTCGCCTGGTACACCGTGCACGAGGCCTACGGCGGCCCCGCGGGCTACGCGCGCTTCGTGGACGCGGCCCACGCCGCCGGCCTCGCCGTCGTGCAGGACGTCGTGTACAACCATCTCGGCCCGTCCGGGAACTACCTTCCGGAGTTCGGCCCGTACCTGCGGGAGGGCACCCGAAACACGTGGGGCGACTCCGTCAACCTCGACGAGCCGGCCGTGCGCGCCTTCATCGTCGAGAACGCGTTGATGTGGCTCCGTGACTACCACGTCGATGCGCTGCGACTGGATGCGGTGCACGCGCTGCACGACGAACGGCCCGTCCACATCCTGCGCGAGATGGCGGAGGCCGTCGACGCCCTGTCGGCGCACGTGGGGCGCCCGTTGACACTCATCGCCGAGAGCGACATGAACGACCCGACGCTGATCCTGCCGCGCGAGGCGGGCGGCTACGGGCTCTCCGCGCAGTGGAGCGACGACTGGCACCACGCCGTCCATGTCGCGCTCACCGGTGAGACGAGCGGCTACTACGCGGACTTCGCCGCATCCGACGCACTCGAGAAGGTGTGGACGCGCGGGTTCTTCCACGACGGCACGTACTCATCGTTCCGCGAGCGTCACCACGGGCATCCGATCCCCGCGGAGGTGCCGACCTGGCGTCTCGTGACCTTCACCCAGGACCACGACCAGATCGGCAACCGTGCCGCGGGCGACCGGCTGGGCGCGACGCTGTCGCCCGACCGGCTGGCGGTCGCTGCCGTGCTGACGCTGACCGCGCCCGGTACCCCCATGCTCTTCATGGGCGAGGAATGGGGTGCGTCGAGCCCGTGGCCGTTCTTCACCTCGCATCCGGAGGAGTGGCTCGGCGAGGCGGTGCGGAAGGGGCGCGCGGAGGAGTTCGCCAGGACGGACTGGGACGACTCCCTCGTGCCCGACCCGCAGGATCCGGAGACGTTCCAGAGCGCCAAGCTCGCGTGGGAGGAAGCCGAGACGGGCGACCATGTCCGCATCCTCGAGCTCTACCGAGCCCTCGCGCGGCTGCGGCGTGAGCGGCCCGAGCTCACCGACCCCGCGTCGGCGCACCTGTCTGCGGCGATCGAGCGACCGGATGCGGCGCCGTCCGCGCGGCGGTTCGTGTTGGGACGCGGGGCGCTGCGGATCGTCGTGAACCTCGCGTCCGATCCGTGGGACGTGCCGCTCGCCGCGGCGGAGAGCGTGCTGCTGGCCACCGCGCCGGTCTCGTCCGCTGAGGGCATGGTCTCCGTGCCGGCGGACGCCGCCGTGGTGCTCGGCCCGCCCCTGCCCTGAGCGCTGCGGGCTCAGCTCCCGTCGCGCACGTCCGCGAGCTGTTCGCGGACCAGGGAGATGTCTCGGAAGCGGGCGGTCGCGGCAGGGCCCATGGGTGCCTGCGACATGAAGCCGATACGAGGGTGCGTCGACGCGTTCAGTCGGAACTGACGCACGAAGTGCCAGGTGATGCCGTCCGTCGAGTAATGGAACGTGTACGCGCCGCCCGGAAGGCTCGATACGCGGAGCCAGACGGAGCCGTCCAGGACGACGGGGCCGTTCGCGTCGTCGGAGAACCGGTCCGTCACGACGCTGACGACCATCTCCTCACCCTGGGGCGAGTACTCGAAGCACAGCTTCGCCCAGCAGTCCTCGTCCACCCATACGGTGAGCACGGCGGCGTCGAAGGTCGTCCGCGGCGCGTCCACCGACACGCGGGCGGACAGCTGGAAGGGCTCGTCGATGTCGAAGGCGAGGCTGGTGGAGGTGTGCGAGGGCTGCCCGCCGGCGGCGTCGTTCGTCCAGTCGACCTCCGCGTCGGAGGTGAGCACCAGCACGTCGCCTTCCCGGCGGTGCCGACCTTCGCTGTGGGTCCAGGTCATGGGCGGCAGCCCCGGCAGTTCGACCGTCATGGTGGTGATCCCCCTTCATCGCGAACCCTTCCGAATCTACAAGCGGGCCGCGCCGTACCTCGACCGGGAGGGCCGTGGCAGATGTAACGCGGGGGAAACGCGGGCCGTCTACCCTGACGGCAGCGTTCATGTAAACACGCGCCGCGGCCCTCGCAAGCCGCGGTGGGAAACCGTGAAGTGGCTACCTCGATACCCATCGGTCGCCCTTCCGAGGGCGATCCCCACCCAGGAGTCGCCATGACCTTCCACGTCCCCCTCGTCGACATCACCGCGTACGTCGCAGACGGCAGCCCCGAGGCGAAAGCCGAGGTCGCGCGCGCGATCGACGAGGCCTGCCGCACCGTCGGCTTCATCCAGATCACCGGACACGGCATTCCGGATGCGGTCACCGCCGGCCTGACCGACGCGATGGATCGCTTCTTCGCCCTCGATCTGGAGCAGAAGAAGACCTATCGCACGCCTCCGCAGATCAACCGCGGCTACAGCCCGCCCAAGTCCGAGTCGCTGAGCCTCTCGTTGGGGGTCGAGTCGGCGAACCGGATGAACGACTTCTTCGAGGCGTTCAACGTCGGAGCCGCGCAGGCGGACTATCCCGCATCCCCGGATCTTCCGCAGCCGGAGTACGCCGACAACCTGTGGCCCGACGTCGACGGATTCGAGGCGCAGGTGCAGGCGTACTTCGCCGAGGCGGCGCGTGTGGCACGCACGATGACCCGCATCTTCGCCGATGCGCTCGGGCTCGAGCCCGACTTCTTCGACCGGCGCACCGGCCACTCCCTCGACGTCATGCGGATGAACAACTACGCACTGCCTCCCGGGACCGACGTGACGCTCGACGGCGACCTGGTCGGCATGGGCGAGCACACCGATTACGGCATCGTGACGATCCTCTGGGCCGACCAGGTGAAGGGGCTGCAGGTGCTCGGCGCCGACGGTTCGTGGAACGACGTCGCTCCCGCCGACGGCGCGCTTCTCATCAACCTCGGTGACGTGACGGCGCGATGGACGAACGAGCGGTGGATGTCCACCCTGCACCGAGTGAAGCCGCCCGTGATCGACGGGACGATCGAGCGGCGGCGATCGGCCGCCTTCTTCCACGACGGCGACGTCGATGCGCTGATCGAGACGCTGCCGTCCTGCATCGATGCGGAGCACCCGGACCTGTACGAACCCATCACGGTGGGCGACCACATCCGCGCGAAGCTCGCGGGCTCGCGCGAAGGGAAGGCGAACGAGAAGGCGGAGCGCGAGTCTCAGCGCGTGCTCTCGAGCTACCGCTGAGCACCCGTACGGTCCTGTCAAGCCCTGGCGAGAGGTAGCTAGATTATCTAGCGTTATGGGATGAACGTTGCCACGTCACGCTCATCCGACCTCACCCGTCAGATCGCCGTCCTGGCCGCGACCGGCTTCATGCTGGTCGCGGCCATGGTCGGCACGGGGCTGCTCGGCGGCACCGCCGTGCAGGACCTGCAGGACGGCGCCCTCGATGCGGATGCGAGCTATCTCGCCCCCGCCAGGCACGCCTTCGCGATCTGGTCGGCGGTCTACCTGGGGCTGATCGCCTACGCCATTTGGCAGGCGCTGCCGGGGCAGCGGGCAAGCGAACGCCAGCGACGCCTCGGATGGCTGATCGCTGTGACCGAGGTCCTCAACGGCCTCTGGCTCGTCTCGGCGCAGTTCACCACGCTGCCGCTGACCGTGCTCGTCATCGTGCTGCTGCTCGTCGCCCTCTCGATCACCTGGCGCCGGGCCATTATGCACCCGAGCGAGGGCGTCGTCTCCGCCGTGCTGATCGACGGCGTCACGGGCCTGCACCTCGGGTGGGTGACGCTCGCGACGGTCGCGAACACGGCGGCGTGGCTCACCCGCATCCTGCCCGCCGCAGCCGAGGACGCAGCGGACGTCTGGGGCATCGTCGTGCTGATCGCCGTGACGGCGATCGGATGCGGCATCGCGTGGTTCGACCGTGTCGCCCCCTCGCTCGCCCTGTGCTGGGGGCTGTCGTGGCTTGGCGTAGGCCGACTCGCCGATCAGCCGCACAGCGCCGCGATCGGTGCCGCCGCCGTCTGCGCCGCGGCAGTCATCGCGCTCGTCACCGTGACGCGCGTCGTGCAGCGGTTGCGTCGGGACTGAGCCGGCACTGTCTCAGAGGCGCGCGAAGGCGTGCAGGATGCGCGCGGGCTCGGTGACGGGGGAGGCCAGCACCCGTGCCGCGACCGCGTCGAACTCGCTCGGATCGAAGTACCCGCCGTCGCGGTAGATCCGCATGCGGGCCGTGAAGTCGTTCGGCGTGAGCTCGGGGTGGAACTGCGTCGTGTACAGGCTCTCGCCGACGCGGTAGGCCTGAACGGGACAGTCCTCGTTCGTGGCGAGCAGCACGGCATCCGGCGGCAGGACGTCGGTGCCCTCCTTGTGCGCCGTGAACGCCTCGAATCGCTCGGGCAGGCTGGCGAACACCGGGTCTGTGCGCCCCGCATCCGTCACGGTGATGGTCGTCGCTCCGGTGCCCTCGGGGTAGGTGTCGGCGACGGTGCCGCCGAAGACCCGGGTGACGACGCCGATGCCGTAACAGGTGAACATCGCTCGTGTGGCACCGGATGCGGCGGCCTCGGCCACGCGGGCCAGGTCGTCCTCGAGTCGGGTCTGCACGGCGCCCTTGTCGGGCGTTGTCACGTTGAAGGGACTGCCGCCGACGACGAAGCCCGCGTAGCGCTCGATCGCGTCGGACGGCAGGGCGTCGGCAACCAGATCCCACGCGTGGAGTCCGTCCGCGTCGCGCCCCATCGCGACACGGAACGACGCCCACTCCGCCTGGGCCGCATCCCGCTGCGGGCGCGCGCAGAGGTAGAGCAGCGGGCGGGGATCCATCCTGCGATTCTATGGCGCGGCTGTGGCCGTCTCCGCGGAGGTCACTCAGTCGCGCGACGACTGCGCGGTGCGGCCCCTGAGGATGCCGATGAAGGCGTCGACGAGCGGCGACGCATCCTCGCGGGGCCACGCGAATCCGACGGGTGCGGTCGCGGCGCCCGAGAATGGCCGGTACTCGACATCCTTGCGGTGGTGCAGTCGGGCGAGCGACATCGGAACGATGACGATGCCCACACCCGACGCGACGATCTCGATGGCGTCCGCCGTCGTCGGCGGTGCCGCGAAGGTCGGGGCGACGGTGCCGGCAACGTGCGGGTCCAGCACGTCGTCGGCCGGGACGAGGATCACCTCGCCCTCGAGGTCCTCGACGGTGAGCTCCTCACCCGCGGCGAGGTGCGAATCGGCCGAGAACGCGACGACGACCGTCTCCTCGTACAGGCGGATGAGATGCCAGCGGTCGGTGTCCACGGGCGGACGCACCAGCGCCGCATCCACCTGACCGCTCCGCAATGCCTCCTCCTGCGCGGCGACCTCGAGCGGCACGAGCTCGAGCACCGTGCGCGGCATCCGTTCCTGCCAGATGTCGATCCACTTGCCGGGCGTGGCCCCGGGGATCGCGCCGAGGCGGAACGGGCCCGCGGGGGGCGGTGCGGGAGGCGGCGGAGTCGGTTTCTTCGCACCGACCGAGCCGCTCTTGGCCGGTCGCTTCGCCGTGACGCCGCGGGCCGTCCCCGCGCGAGTGGGCTTCTTCCCGCCCTTGGGCGCGCCGCGACCAGCCATGCTCCCAGGCTATCCGTCCCCACGCGCCCGCAAACGACAGTTCGCCTGTCACATCTCGCGCGGATTGGCGCGATCTGGGACAGGCGAACGATGCGGGGAACGGATGCGGTGCGCTCAGGCGGCGGAGCGAAGTCCCCGACGGTCGGTGGCGACGCGCTCGCCCTGGGCGATGGTCTGGTCGTCGCCGATCAGCGAACCCCCGGCGACACTCGCTCCGGGGCCGATCTGCGTGCGCACGCCGATCTGCGCGCCGGCGCCCACGCGTGCGCGGGAACCGATGTGCGCGTGCGGCGCGATCTTGACCTTCGGACCGATGACGACGTCGCTCTCGATCCACGCGCCGCGGCCGACATAGACGTCCGCCGCGATCTGCGCGCCGGGCTCCACATAGGCGCCCGCTTCGACCACGGCCGTCGGGTGGACCTTCGCGCCGTTCGCGATGAGCCCACGTCCGTTCACGTGCTTGCGGTAGCGCAGCATCTCACCGCGCTCGTTCTCGATATCGATGTAGTTCTTGCCCACGATCGCCTCCTCCGGACCTCGAGGTGCCAGCACTGGTCGAAACGATCCGGTACGGGTTTTCATTCCCGACCCGGCACTCTCCCGGCCTCGAACCATATTCGGAGCCGTCGCGGGATCGGATGCGGGTTGCGCCGCACGCTTCAACGACGTAGTCGCGGCGTGGAGCAGCCGCATCCAGGTGGCACGATGGACGACGTGAACGAGCCGCATCCGGAGCCCGCCGAACCCGCCGCCGACGCGATGGAACCGGAGCTCGGAGCGCGCCCGAGCGCTCCGGAGACCGCATCGACACTGGTCTTCGACGTCAAGCAGACGGCGCACAGTGTGCCCGAGGACATCCTCGGCATCCTGACCGGCACGTTCGCGACCTCGCTCGGTCTCTACCTGTTGCAGTCGGCGGGCTCGGTCACCGGAGGCACCGCGGGCGTCGCCCTGCTGTTCGACTACGCGACCTCGTGGCCGTTCTGGTTGATCTTCGCTGTCGTGAACCTTCCCTTCGCCGTGCTCGCGATCTGGAAGAAGGGGTGGGACTTCACCCTGCGCACCGCGGTCTCGATCGCGCTCGTGTCGGGGTGGTCGGTCGTGCACCACGCTCTCCTGCGCATCGAGAGCCTGGACCCGATCTACGGCACGCTCGGCGGCAACCTCCTGGCCGGCGTCGGCCTGCTGATCCTGTTCCGCCACAAGGCCAGCCTGGGCGGAATCAACATCGTCGCCCTGCTGATCCAGGAGCGCACCGGCTTTCGCGCCGGCTGGACCCAACTGATCCTCGACCTCGTCATCATCCTGATCTCGCTGTTGGTCATCCCGGCCCCCGCCGCGCTGCTGAGCGCGATCGGCGCCGTACTGCTGAACCTGGTCCTCGCCATGAACCACCGCCCCGGTCGCTACATCGGCCACTGAGCTTCCGGGTCCGTCAGCCACCGGCATCCGTTCCGCATCCGCCGCCCGGGGCGGGCTTCCCGTATCCGTGTCCCACTTGCTGCACTTTTGGGGTCCGACTCCCGCGGCATGTCCCACTTGCTGCAGTTTTGGAGCCGGATTTCTGCGGGAAGTGGGACATGCTCTGCGGGAAGTGGGACATGCGGGGGCAGTGACCACCGGTCGCTACGTCAACCGGCTCAGAGTCCAGCAGCCCCTCGCCCCGCCCTGTCCGCCCAGCCCTGTCCGCATCCGCTCCGCACGCGCTGTTCGGTGCGCCCCGTGTCCCACTTGCTGCACTTTTGGGACCGAATTCCTGCGGCAAGTGGGACATGGCCTGCGGGAACTGGGACATGCCGGGGCCGTGACGAAGAGCCAACGACCGGCCGTGGAGGTCGGAGCTCAGAGGTCGGGGCCCACGGACGAGAGTTCAGGCGGGCGCGGGCTGGCAGCGAGGGCACCAGAACACGTTGCGCTCCGCCGTAGGCGAGGCGCCCAGCGCCGTCTCGCGGATGAGGGTGCCGCACCGGCGGCACGGTTTGCCGGCGCGGCCGTACACCCAGGTGCGCTGCCCGGCGCGGTCCTGGCCGGTGAACGTGCGGGCCGGACGATCGCGGTTGGCGCGGATCATGCGCGCGCCGGTCTCGATCAGCCCGGCGGCATCGATCTCGTTCGCGGGCGTCTCGGGGTGGGTGCCGCGCACGAACAGCAGCTCGTTCGCGTACACATTGCCGAAGCCGGCGACGTTACGCTGATCGAGCACCGCGACGTGGGCGGCGCGCGTATCGGCTCCGAGCCGGCGGACCGCCTCGGTGGCATCCCAGTCTGTGCCGAGCGGGTCCGGTCCGAGGTGGCCGACGAGCTCGTCCTCCCGCGCCGTCGGGACCACCTCGATCATGGCCAGATCGAAACCGACCGCATCCGCGGCGGCGACGCCGACGATCGCGCGTGCCTTGAAGGCGGGTTTGCGCCACCGGGCTCCCGGCGCGTAGACGTGCCACTCGCCCTCCATCTTGAGGTGCGAGTGCAGCGTCTGATCGCCGATCCGCGCCAGCAGGTGCTTGCCGCGCGGCACGACGGCGTGCACGGTCTGACCCCGCAAGTCGAGCGTCGCGAGCTGCGGAACACGCAGATCGAACCGTTCGACGACGCGGCCCGACAGGGCGGCGTGCAGGCGGGCAGCCGCGCGGTAGACGGTGTCGCCCTCAGGCACGCGTCGACCGCTCCGCTCGCGCGGCATCGCCTGCGGTGAGCCGACGCAGCGTCAGGCCTCGTGTGGACTCGACGAAACCGGCGTCTCGCAGCAGCCGGCCCAGGACCGTGCCGAAGACGAAGGCCCCGTCGACCTGCTCGATCGTGAGGGTCTCGAGCCTGCCGGCGCGCGCGGTCTGAGCCAGCGACGACGCCGCGGCCGCCAGCGCGTCCTCGTCGTCGGTGAAGCTCAGAGCCGTCTTGCCGCCACGCTCCAGATACAGCACGAGGTCGCCGTCGACGAGCACGACCAGTGCACCCGCCTTGCGCCCGGGGCGATGCTTGACGCCGTCGCGCGCCGGCCAGCCGAGCGCCGCGCCATAGGGGTTGGCGGGATCGGTCGCCGCGAGGGTGACGCCGGAGCGAGGCGGTGGGTCGCCCACTGCGGCGAACTCGCGGAGCCGGTCGATCGTCGCCGATGCGGCGAACTGCGCCGCTCCCAGCTTTTCGATCAGATACCCGCGTCGGCAGTGCCCCGCCTGCTCGAACTGGGCCAGCACGCGGTACGCCTGGGCGAAACCTCCGGGCAGGCCCTCGTTCTGCACGGAGCCGCGGGTCACCACGCCGTAGCGATCCAGCAGCAGCGATGCCGCCGCGGTGTGTCGCAGCGTCGGGTCGCTCTCCGGCGTCGGAAGCAGCGACCAGCGCCCGCCGACGGATGCGGGCCGCACCGGAGCCGTCGGCCGCGGAATGCTCGTGCCTCGGAACATCCGCGCGCGGGGCGCCCGGCGTGCCACCCGATGCGCCTGTGATCCACCCGAGAGAAGCCCGCGCACGGGCGCGAACGTGTCGTTGGTCACCCGGCCCGCCCATGCCAGTCGCCAGAGCGCATCGACGACGGACTGCTCGTTCTCCGCCTGCGCCAGCTCTCGCACCTGTGCGGCGAAGTACGCGCCTCCGGCGGTGAGGACGTCGAGGATGCGGGCGTCGAGCGAATCTGCCGCGATCTCGTCCTCGGGGACGGCCAGAGTGAGGGATGCGGCGTCGGCGGGATGCAGCGAGACCCATCCGTCGCGACCGGGGAGCGCGCCGTGTCCGGCCCAGACGACCTCGCCCGTGGCCGTCAGCTCGTCGAGCATCGACGGGGTGTAGTCCCTGACCCGCGAGGGGAGGATGAGCGACTCCCAGGCGCTCGCGGGGATCGGGACGCCGGCGAGCTGCTCGATGACGGCGAGGGTGCCGTCAATCCCGTCCAGGGGCCGAGTCACGTGTTGCCACACCGGGAGGAAGCGGGCGAAGGCGTCGGGAGAGACGGGCTCGACGCTGCCCCGGATGGCGGCCAGCGACCGCATCCGCAACCGTCGGAGCACCTCGCTGTCGCACCACTCGGTGTCATCGGTGCGGCGCCCGGTGGACTCGGGCAGGAAGAAGCCGCTCGTGACCCGGCCCGACGACTCCAGGCGCTGAAGCGTGTGCCGTGCGACAGCCACCCCGACGCCGAAGCGCTCGGCGACCTGCTCGGCGGTGAACGGACCGTGCGTGCGGGCGTGCCTCGCGACGAGGTCGCCGAGCGGATCGGCCACCGGTTCGAGGAACGCGACGGGCAGTCCCACCGGGAGCGCGGCGCCGAGCGCGTCGCGCAGTCGGCCCGCATCCTCGATGGCGGCAATCCGCTCCGCCCCGGCGATGCCGACCCGGATCGCGCGGCGGCCGTCGATCAGCTCCGCGGCGTACCGCTGCGCCTGCTCACCGTCGGTCAGGCGCAGCGCCAGCTCGTCGACGCCGAGGGGCCCGAGCAGGCGCAGCAGATCGGCGACGCCCTCGAGGCCGTGGGCCTTGCGCTCGTCGTCGAGTCGTTGGGCCTCGCGTTCGAACTGCGCGATGACGTCGGGATCGAGCAGCTCGCGCATCTCGATCTTGCCGAGCAGCTCGCCCAGTAGTGCCGGGTCGACCGAGAGCGCGGCGGCACGGCGCTCGGCGAGCGGCGAGTCGCCCTCGTACATGAACGCGCCGACGTAGCCGAACAGCAGGTCGCGCGCGAACGGGGAGGGCTGCGAGGTCGTCGTCTCGACCAGGCGGATGCGGCGGTCCGCGATCTTGCGGGCGATCCCGGTCAGTGCCGGAAGGTCGTAGACGTCCTGAAGCACCTCGCGCAGCGTCTCGAGGATGATCGGGAACGTGGGGTGGCGGCGCGCGACCTCGAGCAGCTGCGCCGATCGCTGCCGCTGCTGCCAGAGGGGGCTGCGACGGTTGGGGTTCGTGCGCGGCATGAGCAGGGCGCGAGCGGCGCACTCGCGGAATCGTGACGCGAAGAGCGCTGAGCCCCCGACCTCGTCGGTGACGATCTGCTCGAGCTCGTCGGGGTCGAACACGAACAGTTCGGCTCCCGGCGGTTCCGCCTCGGCATCCGGGACGCGGGCGATGATCCCGTCGTCGCTGGCCACGGCGGACCCTTCGACCCCCAGCCGCTCCCGGATGCGGGCGTTCACCGCCAGCGCCCACGGGGCATGGACCTGCATGCCGTACGGGGAATGGAGGATGACGCGCCAGTCTCCGACCTCGTCGCGCCCGCGCTCGACAGTGAGGGAGCGATCCGTGGGGACGGAACCGGTGGCCTCGCGCTGCTCGGCGAGGTAGGCGAGCAGGTTGTCCTGCGCGAACGCATCCAGTCCGGCCTCGGACAGGCGCTCCCTGGCGCGGGCCGGCTCGGCCGCGGAGACCTCGCGCGAGAAGGCGCCGAGTGCTTCGCCGAGCTCGGCCGGCCGACCCAGTCCGTCGCCGTGCCAGAACGGCACCTTGCCGGGCTGGCCGAACGCGGGCACCACGTTGACACGGTCGTGCGTGATCTCGACGATGCGCCAGCTGGTCGTACCGAGGGTGAACACGTCGTTGACCCGCGATTCGTAGACCATCTCCTCGTCGAGCTCTCCGACGCGGGCGTTCTGGCTCTCGCCCGCGACGAACACGCCGAACAGCCCCCGGTCGGGGATCGTGCCGCCGCTGGTGACGGCGATCCGCTGCGCGCCCGGGCGACCGGTGAGTGTTCCGTGATCACGGTCCCACACGAGCCGCGGCCTGAGCTCCGCGAATTCGTCGGACGGGTAGCGGCCCGCCAGAAGATCGAGCGTCGCCTCGTAGGCGGAGCGGGGGAGCGTCCGGAAGGGCGCGCTGCGTCGGACGGTCTCGAACCAGTCCTCGACCTCGATCGCGCCTCGCGCGGCGGCCGCGACGGTCTGTTGGGCGAGGATGTCGAGCGGGTTCTGCGGCACGCGGATCGACTCGATCCGACCCGCCAGCATCCGTTCGGTGACGATCGCGGTGTGCAGCACGTCGCCGCGGTGCTTGGGGAACAGCGCCGCGCGGCTCACCTCGCCCACCTGGTGACCCGCGCGACCGATGCGCTGCAGTCCGGACGCGGCCGACGGCGGCGCCTCGACCTGGATCACCAGGTCGACCGCTCCCATGTCGATGCCGAGCTCGAGACTGCTCGTGGCCACGACACAGCGGAGCACGCCCGACTTCAGCTCGTCTTCGACGATCGCGCGCTGCTCCTTGGACACCGAGCCGTGATGCGCCTTGGCGAGTACCGGCTCCGCACCGGCGGTGGCCCCCGCCTGCGCCATCATCGCCGCGGGCACCGCGGGGTCGGGCAGGTCGAGCCCCAGCCGTTCGCTGTAGATCTCGTTCAAACGGCCGGTGAGGCGCTCGGCGAGCCGGCGGGAGTTCGAGAAGACGATCGTCGAGCGGTGCTGGAGGATGCGGTCGACGATCGCCTCTTCGACGTGAGGCCACAGCGATCCTGTGACCTCGGTGCTCTCGCCCCCGCCCGACGCGAACCAGTCCTCGCCCTCGGCTTCGGCCTGCTGCCCGGGAGGAGGCGGGGGATGCAGCATGTCGTCGACCGGCACCACGACCGTCATGTCGAAGGCCTTTGTGGCGCGCGGGGCGACGATGTCGACGGGCGCCGCACCCCCGAGGAACCGTGCGACCTCGTCGATCGGGCGAACGGTCGCCGACAGGCCGATGCGCTGTGCCGGCGTCTCGAGCAGCGTGTCGAGGCGCTCGAGACTGACGGCCAGATGCGCTCCGCGCTTGGTGGCAGCCACCGCGTGCACCTCGTCGATGATGACGGTGTGCACGCCGCGCAGGGTCTCGGACGCCTGGCTGGTGAGCATCAGATAGAGCGACTCGGGTGTGGTGATGAGGATGTCGGGCGGATCGCTCACGAGCTTGCGTCGGTCCGAGGACGTGGTGTCTCCGGAGCGCACGCCGACGCGCACGTCGGGCGCGGCGAGGCCCAGGCGCCGGGCGGACTGCCCGATTCCCACGAGGGGCGAGCGGAGGTTGCGCTCCACGTCGACGCCGAGTGCCTTCAACGGGGAGATGTAGAGGATGCGGGTGCGCGGCTCATCCTTCGCGGGGGTCGGCGACGCCGTCCGCTCGCGGAACACGCTGTCGATCGCCCAGAGGAAGGCCGACAGTGTCTTTCCGGAGCCCGTGGGGGCGACCACGAGCGCGTGGCGTCGTTGCGAGATCGCGTGCCAGGCCCCTGCCTGTGCATCGGTCGGAGCAGCGAAGGCGCCCCGGAACCAGTCCTGCGTGGCAGGCGAGAACTGGTCGAGCACATCACTCACCCGATCATTGTGGCCGCAGCCGCCGACACCCGGGCGGGGATTGCGCTCAGAGCGCAGGCCTAGACGTCTGTCGCGCCCAGGTCAACGGGGTGCGGGATCGGAGCCTTGTGCCTAGGGTTTCTGGATGGACACGAACAACGAGAACGATCGCCCGATGCGCTCCTCGGTGTGGCGCATCGTGGCCTTCGCCGCCATCATGCTGGTCCTGGCCGGCATCATCGGCGGATTCACCGCCGCCATCACCCAGAGCCTGGTCGCCGCGATCATCGCCGGCGCCGTCGTCGTCGTGCTCGGCGCGCTGTGGGTGCCCCGCGTTCTGCGCGATTCGCCGCCGCCGGAGCACCGCCCCGGAGAGCGCCCGGGTTATGAACAGTTCGGGCCGCTCGGCCAGCCGAACACGGTGGGCCTGGGTAACGCGGGCGGTTCTTCGACGTCTGGAGGGACGAGCTGATGGCCGGCGCATCCGAGCCGTACGACGAGCAGCAGCCGCTCCGGCGTCCATCGATCGGCGCCATCCTGGGAGTGGTCCTCGGGATGCTGGCACTCGCCGCCGTGCTCGCCGTGGTCCTGGGCATCGTCACGCAGAGCCTCGCGGTGATCCTGGCCGTCGTGGTGGTGATCGGGGCGCTCACGGCCGTGTCGGTGTGGCGCATGATGCGCGGCGTCGGCTCGTCGGTGCGTCCGATCCAGGACCACCGTGCGACCGGCGACCACGGGCCCTACGGTCAGCCGGGCGCGCCCGGCATCGGCGGAGCCGGGCGCGACGGCGGCCGCTGATCAGCCGTCGCCCTCGCTGGACGGCTGCGTCTGCCGTACCCGCACACGTCGGGGATGGCCCGAGGTCCCTTCGATCCGCCACGTGATCGGCGTGGACTTCGCCGGGTCGGCCGCTGCCGTGACCGTGGGGACGTCGGGCGCGGTCAGCGCCTCACGGACGATCCGGCGGGGGTCGTATCGGCGGGGATCCAGCTCGCGCCAGTCCTCTTGACGCAATCCCGTCTCCGCGATCACCCGATCGCGGCCCGCCTCGATCGCGCCGCGCGTCCTGCGGAGGAACTGAGCCAGAGTTCGAGCAGCCTCGGGCAGGCGATGCGGGCCGAAGACGAGCGTCGCGAGCAGGATGACGAGGAACAGCTTCTCAACCGTGAGTCCGAACACGGGCTTCTCCTCTCGAGGTCGGGGTCTGAGTCTTCCGCCGCGCGTCGAGGCGGTCATGTACGGCTGCGACCGCCCATGCGCCGGCGAAGAGCACGACGAGGGGGATGGCCACCACGAACATCGACAGGATGTCCGCGGCAGGGGTGGCGATCGCGCTGAAGAGAACGATGGCCACGACCACCCACCTCCAACTCCGAGCGATGGTGCGTGCGGGGAGGATGCCGAGTGCGTTGAGCAGAACCAGCAGAACCGGCGCGACGAAGGCGATCCCGCAGACCACCACGATCTTGAGGACGAAGTCGACGTACGTCGACGCGTCGAGGACGGTCGAGTCCTCCGCAGCGGCGAAGGAGCTCAACAGCTCCACCATGTGCGGGAACAGTGCGAGACCGAAGGCCGCGCCGACGAGGAAGAGCGGTAGCGCGGCGGCGAAGAAGCCGAACAGGTAGCGCTTCTCCCGACGGGTGAGGCCGGGGGTCACGAATCCGAAGATCTCGGCGATCCACACCGGGCTCGACAGGGCGAGACCGGCGATGAGGGCGACGCGCAGCCGCAGATCGAAAGCCCCGGTGATGCTCGTGTAGTTCAGGCTCGCGTCCCGTGTCGCCGCGATCTGCTCGATCGGCACGCGCACGATATCCAGCAGGTTGCCGGAGAGGGCGAACCCGACGACCACGCCGAGCACGATGGCCACCGTCGCCCGCGTCGCCCGCTGTCGCAGCTCGCGCACGTGCGTGCGAAGCGGCATGCCGGCCGGCGGTGCGACGGTCGCGCTCATGAGCTCGAACCGGTGCGGAGACGGTCGTCGGTCTGGTGCTGCGCGGGGGCGAGGTCGACGCGCTCGGGCGCAGCCGGCGCCGCGACGGGGGGCTCCGTCGATTCGGACCGGAGGATGCGGACGGACTGGCCCACACTGCGCGCGAGCGCCGGCAGCTTGGCGGCGCCGAAGATGAGCAGGACGATGGCCAGCACGATGAGCGCGTGCCATCCGGTGAGGTTCTGGAACATGACGGATCCTTTCGGTCAGCGGCCGCCGCCGGGCGCGGCGCCGGCGGAGGGAGTGGTGGTGGTGTCGACGCGGACGGTGAGGGTCGCCGTGTGGCCGATGGTGGTGTCTCCGGTGACCGTGGCGAGCTGCAGCACGCCCCCGTCCTCGCCGAAGACGTTGTCGCTGGACAGTGAGACCTGGGAGAGGTTGCGGGCTGAGCCGTCGTAGGCGCTCAGTGCGTAGACATCGGCGAGCGGGGCCGCGGGATAGGCCAGCTGCGAGGTGGCGATGGCGTTCGACGCATCGGTGATGTCGTCGATGCTCGGGTACACCTCGAAGTGGATGTGGGGCCAGCGGCCGGTGTAGCAGCCGGGGACGATCGAGGTGAAGGTCACCTGTCCGTTCGCATCGGCCACCTGCACGCCCCGCAGCCACGTCTCGTTCTCGACGCCCTCCGAGTACATGGAGTAGCGGCCCTGGGCGTCGCAGTGCCAGGCGTACACGGCGACTCCGGCGAAGGGGGCGTCGCCGTTCGCCATGTCGGTGATGGTGAAGGTGAAGGTCAACGGCACTCCGTCGACGGCCGTCGAGGAGCCGATGCTGGTGCGCAGGTCGCTGCGCACGATGCCGCTCTGCTCGAGCACGTCGGGTCCGTTGGAGCCGTCGCCCGGGTACGGTCCTGCCGTCTCGTCCGGGATCTCTCCCGCCGGCAGCGCGGTCGTCGTCGTTGCGCCGGTGGACGATGCGGACGGCGTCGCGCTGGGCGTCGACGTCGAGCCCGTGGTGCTGGCGGAGCTGACGGGCGCGCAGGCGGCGAGCGCCGCCGTGCCCAATCCCACCCCCACCAGCCCGAGGACTCCGCGCCGGGTGATGAGCGTGCGGACGTCGAAGGGTGCGCCCTGGTCGACGACCTCCTCGTCGGGCCGGTCCAGCAGCCTGCCTTCGTAGGCGGGGCCCTGGGGGGTCTGCTCGGCATCGGGGATGCGCTTCATGATCGTCTCCTGACATGTCGGCGAGCGGTGTTGAACCGATCATGAGAGATCCGATGAGGCGCGTTCTTTGGGATTTCTTTGTGCGTCCTATGACGCCCCGTCGCCCTGTTGCACCTCCCGCATCCCCTTCTCGTCGATCTCGAGGACCGTGTCGATGCCCAGGCGGGAGAGGAACTCGTCGTCGTGGCTGACCACGACCAGCGCTCCGCCGTAGGCGGAGAGCGCATCGACGAGCTGGTCGACCGTCTCCAGATCGAGGTTGTTGGTCGGCTCGTCGAGCAGGAGCAGTTGCGGTGGCGGATCGGCGAGCAGCAGACGCGCGAGGCAGACCCGGAACCGCTCGCCGCCGGAGAGGGTGGCGACGGTGCGGTCGACGGCCGCGCCTCGCAGCAGGAACCGCGCCAGACGGTTGCGCAACTCCGCCGTCGGCATCGTCGGTGCGGCGGCGGCGACGACCGAGAGGACGGTCGCATCGTCGGCCAGCCCGTCCAGCCGCTGCGGCAGGTATCCCACCCGTTTGGTGAGCAGAACCGTACGAGCAGAACTCAGCCAGACCGGACCGACCTGCCGGTCGCCGCCTCCGTCTGGGCCCGTTCCGGTTGAGTCGTGCACCGTCCCTGCCGCGAGCCGCTCGAGGAGGGTCGACTTTCCGGTGCCGTTGGCTCCGATGATCGCGATCCGTTCGGGGCCCTGCACGATCCAGGTGCGGGAACGGTCGCCGATCTCGGCGAGGCGCCTGCCGGCCGCGACCTGCGGATCGGGGAGATCGAGGTGCACGCTCTCGTCGTCGCGGACGCGCCGTTCCGCGCCGTCCAACGCGGCCCGCGCCGCAGCCTCGCGTTCGGCCACCATGCCGCGGAGCTTGCCCGCCGACACCTGCGCGGAGCGCTTGCGCGCACCGGAGATGATTCCCGGCACCCGCTTCTCGACCTGGGCCTTGTTGCCGGTGCGCAGGCGGTGGGCGAGCGTCGTCTCCGCCTCGATCCGCTGGCGCTTCTCGCGCCGCACGGCGGATGCGGCCGTGCGCTCGGCGGCGCGTGCCGCATCCTGCTCGTTCTCCAGATGCTCGCGCCACGCGCGGTAGCCCCCGCCGAAACGCGTCAGGCGGTTCGCATACAGCTCAGCCGTCTCGGCCATCCCGTCCAGAAGCGCCACATCGTGGCTCACGACTATCAGGACGCCCGGCCAGTCCGCGAGCAGACCGCGCAGCCGGGCGCGTGCCGCACGGTCGAGATTGTTGGTCGGTTCGTCGAGAAGGGTCACCGCCGCCCGGCGGGCCCGCAGTCCCGCCGTCGCGACGAGCACGGCTTCGCCGCCGGAGAGCTGGCCGACGCGCCGGTCGAGCGTATCGCCGGGAAGCCCGGCGGCATCGAGCGCGGCGACGGCGCGGGCTTCCGCGTCCCAGTCGTCGCCGATCGTGTCGAAGTGGCGCGCGTCGACGTCGCCCGCCTCGATCGCGCGCAGAGCGGCCAGCACCTCGCCCAGACCTAGCAGGTCGGCGACGGGGCGGTCGGCATCCAGGGCGAGCCGCTGCGGCAGCACGGCCACGTCGCCGTCGACGCCGAGGTGACCGGATGTCGGATGCAGCTCGCCCGCGATCAGGCGCAGCAGGGTGGTCTTGCCGGAGCCGTTGCGTCCGACCAGGCCCGTGGCGCCGGTGCCGAACGTGCCGGAGACCCCGGTCAGAGCGGCCGTGCCGTCCGGCCACGAGAAGGAGAGGCGGTCGAGGACGACCGCGGCGGAGAGAGCGGGCATGATGCCTCCCGGGATGTCGGTGGAAGCACTGACATCCCGGGTGCCCGCGGGCACGGTGATCGACGGGGTCAGCGCGTGGGCTGGAAGCCGTCGAGGAAGTACACCGGTTCGACCTTTCGGAAGGGGCAGGACTCGAAGACCCTACCGACTGCGGTGGGCGATGTCCACACCGAGCGCGGCGATCAGTCGAGCTGTCGCTCGAGGAACGCCCGGATGTCGACGAGCTCCTCCGCACTGACGGAGTGCCCGAGACCGGGGTACAGGCGCCCGGTGAGATCGACGTGATCGGGCAGCCACTGTGCGGTGTGGGTGATCAGCGGAACGGGGATCACGTCGTCGCGGGAACCGCGCCCCCAGAACACCGGCGGGCGTACCGCTGCGAGCGGCGCATCCGTGTCGAGCTCGCCGGGCGCGGCGTAGCCGCTGAGATTCACCGCGAACGCGAAGCGCCCGGGCTGTCGGCGCAGAGCCTGCAGCGAGACGGCGCCGCCCTGCGAGAACCCGAGGAGCCCGACGGTCTCAGCCGTGCTCGTGCGATCCAGCCAGGTGATGAGAGCGTCCGCACCGGCGGTGATCGCTCCCGGGTCGCGGCCGTTCAGGCCCTCGATCGGATACCACGAGTAGCCCGGCGACGGCCACGGCGGCGCGAGCGGCGCGCGAACCGCCGCCATCCGGTACTCGGCCGGCAGGTGCCCTGCGAGTGAGAAAAGGTCGCGTTCGTCGCTCGCGTAGCCGTGGAGCAGCACGAGCAGGGGGCGATCGGGAGCATTGTCGTCGTCGGAGAACAGCACGGCGTCGTCGTCGAGCATCGGGGTGGCATCCATCGCTCCATCCTCTTACCCACCACCCCCATCCGTCATGTGAGGCGGGCGTGTGGGGTATACAGGAGGCATGCCGGTCCGCACGCCCGATCCAGATCCCCACGAGCCCGGCGACGCCTCGTCGCGCGATCCCCTGGGCTTCGGGGGGCTGCCCGGGAGCGCCGGCAATCCGGCGTGGCTGAGCGACGTCGAGCTCGCCGAGGCGCGCCGTCGCCTCCCGATGCTCTACGTCGAGGCGATCCCGGTGCGCACCGACGGCATGGGCGTGGTGACACAGGTGGGCATCCTCCTGCGGGCGACGCCGCTGGGCGAGATGACCCGCACGATCGTGTCGGGACGGGTGCGCTACGGCGAGACCGTGCGCGACGCGCTCTTCCGCCACCTCGAGAACGATCTCGGCCCGATGGCCTTTCCGATGCTGCCGCCGAGCCCGACGCCGTTCACGGTCGCGGAGTACTTCCCCCTCCCCGGGGTGAGCGCATTCCACGACGACCGCCAGCACGCGGTCTCGCTCGCCTTCGTGGTGCCGGTCACGGGCACGTGCGAGCCGCGCCAGGACGCCCTCGAGGTGACCTGGATGGAGCCGGCGGAGGCCGCATCCGACGCACTCGCGGCCGAGATGGAAGGCGGCCGGGGAACCCTCATCCGCCTGGGCCTGGCCAGCGTCGGCGCTCTGCGCTGACATGACGCTCGCCGCATCCGCGTTCCCCGCGAGTCCCTCGCTCGTCGACTTCGCCGTGGCGTTGCCGGTCGTGCTGCTCGTCGCCTACGGCATCGCCCTGCTGCTGCGACGGCTGTTCGGGGAGCGCCTGTCGCTCGGCACGGCAACGATGACCCTCATCGGCGTGCTTGGCGTCAGCGCCGGTGCGCTCGTCTCGGGACTCTTCATCCCGGGTCAGCGGCTGTGGATGCCGAGCACCCTGCTGCTCGCGACGGGGGCGAGTCTCGGACTGTCCTTCCTGGTCGCAGGAGCGGTGGCGGCGGTGCGCGGGGCGAGTGCGGTGCCGGATGCGGCGGCGGTGCTCGCCGCCGGCGAGTCGGAGCGCCGGGAGTTCAAGGAGACCGCCCGCTGGAACGTGCGCGAATCGCGCAAGGATCCACGCATGGAGCTCGCCGTCGCGAAGACCGTGGCGGCGTTCCTCAACTCGCGCGGCGGAGTTCTCGTGATCGGCGCGAACGATGCGGGCGAGGCGGTCGGACTCGAGCGCGACCTGCAGACGTTGCGCACGCCCGACCACGACCGCTTCGAGCTGTGGCTGCGCGACATGCTCTCGACCTCGCTCGGCCGCAACGCCGCGGCGCTTCCCCGCATCCGGTTCGGGACGGCGGGCGACGGCGTCGTCGTGTGCCTCGTGCAGTGCCGCCCTGCGGGCAAGCCGGTGTTCGTCACGCAGCCCAAAGACGGCGGCTCGACGCGCGAACTCTGGGTGCGGGTCGGCAACTCGTCGCGCGCGCTCGGGGTGGATGAGGCCGTCGACTACGTGGCCCGCCACTGGCGTCCGTCGGTGGCGTCCTTCGTGCTCGGGCGTCCGTCCGGAGCCTGAGCGTGCGTCAGCGCGTGGTCTCGCGCGCGATCGCGGCGAGGAACGCGTCGATGTCGTCCTCGGTCGTGTCGAACGAGCACATCCAGCGCACCTCGCGGCGAGCCTCGTCCCAATCGTAGAAACGGAAGCTTTCGCGCAGGCGATCAGCAACGCCCTCGGGCAGGATCGCGAACAGGCCGTTGGCTTGGGTGGGATGCGTGAACGAGACGCCGCGGATCGAGCCGTCGGCGAGGCCGGCATCCACGCCCTGGCGCAGGCGCTGGGCCATCGCGTTCGCGTGCGAGGCGTTGCGCAGCCAGAGATCGCCCTCGTAGAGCGCCACGAGCTGCGCCGAGACGAAGCGCATCTTCGAAGCCAGCTGCATGTTGAGTTTGCGGAGGTAGGTGAGGCCGGTGGATGCGGCGGGATCGAGCACGACGATCGCCTCCGCGCCCAGCGCGCCGTTCTTCGTGCCGCCGAGGCTCACCACGTCGACGCCGGCGTCGGTCGTGAAGGCGGCGAGCGGCACGTCGAGGGCGGCCGCCGCGTTGGAGATGCGAGCACCGTCGAGGTGCAGCCGCATCCCGCGTTCGTGGGCGTGATCGGCGAGGGCGCGGATCTCGTCCGGCGTGTAGAGCGTGCCGAGCTCGCTCGTCTGCGTGATGGAGACCACGAGGGGCTGTGCGCGGTGCTCGTCGCCCCAGCCCCATGCCTCGCGGTCGACGAGCTCGGGGGTGAGCTTGCCGTCGGGCGAGGGGACGGTGAGCAGCTTCATGCCTCCCACGCGCTCGGGCGCACCGCCCTCGTCGACGTTGATGTGCGCGGTGGATGCGGCGATGACCGCACCCCAGCGAGGCAGCATCGACTGCAGGCCGGTGACGTTCGCGCCGGTGCCGTTGAAGACGGGGAACGCCTCCGCGCGCTCGCCGAAGTGCGCGCCGACGACCTCCTGCAGACGGGCCGTGTAGACGTCCTCGCCGTAGGCGATCTGGTGGCCCTCGTTGGCGGCGGCGATCGCGGCCAGTACCTCGGGGTGCACGCCGGAGTAGTTGTCGGAGGCGAAGCCGCGCACGGCGGTGTCATGCAGAGTCGTCACAATCGTCCAATCTACGTCGGCTCCTGCCCGCATCCGTACGCCGGGTGCGGCGCACCGTGTCCCACTTCCTGCAGAAATCAGAGCCGAAACCTGCAGGAAGTGGGACACGGATTGCCGCAACTGGGACATGCATTGCCGAAAGCGGGACATGCCGGAGGGGCGGATGCGGCGAGCGGGCCGCTCCGGCGGGTCAGTCGACGGCGCGGATGCCGGCGGTGGATGCGATGACGTCGCGCATCTTCTTCTCCAGCGCCTCGTAGAACATCGACAGTGGGAACTCGTCGGTCAGCACCTGATCGGTGAATCCGGCGGGCGGGCCGGACAGCACCTCGTCCGGGAGGCCCCGCGCCCACACCGAGGCCGGATGCGGGGTGACGACCGAGCTCACGAGCTCGTACGCCGCCAGCCAGTGCGCCGTCTTCGGGCGGTCGATCGAACGCCAGTACAGCTCGTCGATCGCATCCGCCAGTGCCACGACCGCATCCGGAACCTGATCCCAGTCGATGCGCAGCCGGGTGTCCGTCCAGTGCAGCACGCCGCGGCGGTGCAGCCACGCGAACAGCAGCTGGCCGCCGAGCCCGTCGTAGTTGCGCACCCGGGTGCCCGTGATCGCGAAGCGGAAGATGCGATCGAAGAGCACGGCGTACAGCACGAGTCCGGCGTGCTCCCGCATCCGCTCGTCGACCTCGCTCAGCTGCTCACCGGCGGCGACACGCTCGTCGAGGCGTCGGCGGATCAGCACGCACTCGCGGAACGCGGTCAGATCGCACCGCAGCTCCTCCAGCGAGTATAGGAAGTACGGCATGCGCTGCTTGATCATGAACGGGTCGAACGGCAGGTCGCCGCGCATGTGGGTGCGGTCGTGGATGAGATCCCACATCACGAAGGTCTGCTCGGTGAGCGCCTGGTCCGTCAGCATCCGTGCCGCGTCCTCGGGCAGCTCGAGCTTCGTGATCTCGGATGCGGCCGCGACCACTCTGCGGTAGCGCGCCGCTTCGCGGTCCTGGAAGATCGCCCCCCACGTGAAGGCGGGCACCTCCCGCATCGACACGGTCTCGGGGAACAGCACGGCCGAGTTCGTGTCGTAGCCCGGCGTGAAGTCCACCAGCCGGAGCGAGACGAACAGGGCGTTCGTGTACTCCGTCTCGAGCTGGGCGATGAACTCGGGCCAGATGACTTCGACGAGCACCGCCTCGATGTAGCGGTTCGGCGAGCCGTTCTGCGTGTACATCGGGAACACGACGAGGTGGCGCATCCCGTCCACGCGGTGCTGCTGCGGCTGGAAGGCGACGAGCGCGTCGAAGAAGTCCGGCACGCCGAAGTCCTCCGCCGACCAGCGCAGGAAGTCGCCGACGAGGGCCTGGAGGTAGTCGGCGTCGTGCGGGAAGCGCGGAGCGAGCTCCTGCACGGCCGCGACGATCCGCTCGACTTCCACGCGCGCGGCCGTCCGGTCTTCCGCCTCGGGTACCGATCCGTCCTTGGCCTGCATGCCCTGCAGCGCGACGGCGGCGTCCTTCAGGTCGAGCCAGGCAGGATCGTCCTCCACGCCGACCGCGAGGCTCGCGGCGTCCTCGACGACCTCGGGCTCGCCGATGATCGCCTTGAGCTCACGGGAGGGGTGGGCGGCGTCGATGGACATGGGAACCTCCGATCGTCGAAGTCGGCCGCGGATGCGGCGTGGTGATGGTGCGAACAGGCTACGCGGGCCGCGGGCGATGCGCGCTCAGGCGTTCTGCGGGAACCCCAGGTTGAGACCGCCGTGCGAGGGGTCCAGCCAGCGGCTCGTGATCGCCTTCTCCTGGGTGAAGAACGAGACGCCGTAGGGGCCGTAGGCCTTTGCATCGCCGAACAGGGACGCCTTCCACCCGCCGAACGAGTGGTAGGCGACCGGCACGGGGATGGGCACGTTGACGCCGATCATCCCCACCTGCACCTCGCGCTGGAAGCGGCGGGCGGCGCCGCCGTCGTTCGTGAAGATCGCGGTGCCGTTGCCGTAGGGCGAGGCGTTGATGATGTCGACCGCCTCCTCGTAGCCGCTCACGCGCACGATGGAGAGCACCGGGCCGAAGATCTCGTCGCGGTAGACGGCGGACTTCAGCGGTACGCGGTCGATGAGCGAGGGCCCGAGCCAGAAGCCGTCCGCCTCGCCGTCGACCTCGATGCCCCGCCCGTCGACCACGACCGTGGCGCCGTCGGATGCGGCCTGATCCAGGTAGCCGGCGACCTTGTCGCGGTGCTCGCGGGTGATGAGCGGACCCATGTCGCACCCGCGCGTGCCGTCTCCGGTGCGCAGCGTCGACATCCGCTCGGTGATCTTCGCGACCAGTGCGTCGGCGACCGCATCCACCGCAAGGATCACCGAGACCGCCATGCAGCGCTCGCCGGCCGAACCGAACCCCGCGTTGACCGCGGCATCCGCGGCGAGGTCGAGGTCGGCGTCGGGCAGCACGAGCATGTGGTTCTTCGCGCCGCCGAGGGCCTGAACGCGCTTGCCGGCCCCGGCGGCGGTCGCGTAGATGTACTGCGCGATGGGCGTGGAACCGACGAAAGAGATCGAGCGGATGTCGGGGTGCACGAGCAGGGCGTCGACCGCCTCCTTGTCGCCGTTGACGACGGTGAGCACGCCCTCGGGGAGCCCGGCCTCGGCGAACAGGCGCGCGAGCCAGATCGAGGCGGAGGGGTCCTTCTCGCTGGGTTTGAGGACCACTGCGTTGCCGGCCGCGAGCGCGATCGGCAGGAACCAGAGCGGCACCATGGCGGGGAAGTTGAAGGGGCTGATGACGCCGACGACGCCCACCGGCTGACGCAGCGTGTACACATCGACGTCGGTGGAGACGTTCTCGGAGTAGGTGCCCTTCAGCAGTTGGCCGACGCCGCAGGCGAAGTCGACGACCTCGAGGCCGCGGGCGATCTCGCCGAGGGCGTCGGAGAGCACCTTGCCGTGCTCGGCCGTGAGGATCTCCGCGAGCTCCTGCTTGCGGGCGTTCAGCAGCTCGCGGAACGCGAACAGCACCGACGTGCGCTTGGCGATCGAGGCGTCGCGCCAGCTCGGCCAGGCGGCCACGGTGGCGGCCACGGCCGCATCCACATCCGCAGTGCTCGCCAGACGCACCTGCTTCGTGACCGTGCCCCGTGCGGGGTTGTAGACCGGGGCCGTGCGCTCGGAGGCTCCGTCCCAGTCGCTTCCCGATACCCAGTGTCCGAGGGTGTGGGTCATGTCGTTTCTCCTGTCACGTCGTCGTGGGTGGGGGATCAGAGGGCCGCGAGGGCTTCGTCGTAGATGGCGATGGCCGCACTCACATCCTCGTCGGTCACGATGCACGGCGGAACGACGTGGATGCGGTTGTCCTGCACGAAGGGGAGCAGTCCGCGTCCGATCAGGTCCTTCTTGAGCGCGCCCATCGCGGAGGCGGTGAGGGGCTCGCGCGTGCCGCGGTCGGCGACGAGCTCGAGCGCCCAGAACACGCCCTCGCCGCGCACCTCGCCGATGACGTCATGCTTCTCGGCGAGCGCGTGCAGCGCGGGGCCCAGGACATCGCGTCCGATCCGTGCCGCGTTCTCGACGATCCCCTCCGCCTCCATCGCGTCGAGGGTCGCGACGATGGTTGCCGCCGCCAGGGGGTGGCCGGAGTAGGTGAGACCTCCCGGGAAGACGCGCTCGTCGAAGGCCGCCGCGATCGGGTCGGAGATGATGACGCCGCCCACCGGGACGTACCCGGAGTTCACGCCCTTGGCGAAGGTGATGAGATCGGGCACCACATCGTGGCCCTCGAAGGCGAACCAGCGGCCGGTGCGGCCGAACCCGGCCATCACCTCGTCGAGGATCAGCACGATGCCGTACCGGTCGCAGATCTCGCGCACGCCGGCGAGATAGCCCGGGGGCGGCACGAGCACACCCGCGGTGCCCGGCACCGACTCCAGCAGGATCGCAGCGATGGTGGCCGCTCCCTCGGCCTGCACGACGCGTTCGAGATGGTGGAGCGCGCGGGCGCATTCCTCCTCGGGCGTCGTCGCCCAGAACTCCGAGCGGTAGAGGTACGGGCCGAAGAAGTGCACGTGTCCGCGTGCGTACTCGTTCGGGATGCGGCGCCAGTCGCCCGTGGCCACGATCGCCGCCCCGGTATTGCCGTGGTACGAGCGGTAGCGCGAGAGCACCTTGTCGCGACCGGTCACGAGGCGGGCCATGCGGATCGCGTTCTCGTTCGCGTCGGCGCCGCCGTTGGTGAAGAAGACCTTGTGGAACCCCTCGGGGGCGCGCGCGATGATGCGCTCCGCCGCCTCGCCCCGCGTCAGATTCGCGGTCGACGGCGCGATCGTCGTCAACAGCTCGGCCTGCTGGGTGATCGCGGCAACGACGGCCGGATGCTGGTGGCCGATGTTGACGTTCACGAGCTGGCTCGAGAAGTCGAGGTAGCGCGTACCGGCGTGATCCCAGACGCGTGTGCCCTCCCCGCCCGCGATGACGAGCGGATCGAGGGCCGCCTGCGCCGACCAGGAATGGAACACGTGGGCGCGGTCGAGCTCCCAGGCGCGGCGGTCGAGATCGGTGGTCATGCTCTTCTCCTTCGATGAGCGGTGGGGGCGATGCGTGCATCGCCCCCACCGCGGATCCTACTTACCGCCTTCGGTGAGCGTCACGTCGATGGGCGTGTAGGTGCCCTTGACCGCGACCCCTTCGGCTTCGAGCTCCTGCAGAGCCTTCTCGATGTACTCGTTGCTGTACGCCGTGTCGGAGGGCTCCTCGGTGATGAGGTTCAGACCGTCCTGGTTGACCGCCTTGAGGGCGCCCGCGACCGTCTTCTTCCACGCATCCTCGTTCACGACGCCGAAGTCGCTGTCGGTCCAGATCAGCTTGTTGACCTCGTTCATCTGCCACAGCTGGTGCACCGGGCCGACGGGGAAGGCCGCCTCGGCGTTGATCGCCGCGTCGTAGGTGATGGATGCTGCTTCCTCGGGGTTGTCACGGGCGAAGATCCAACCCTTGGTGACGGCCTTCAGGAACCGCACGGCGGCGTCCGCGTAGGCGGGGTCGTCGGACAGGCGTGCCGTGTCGGCCCAGAGGGCGTCCTGGAGCATGGCGCCCTCGGTGTCCTCGTAGGAGATGACGTTGAAGTCCTCCGGCTGGTAGAGCTTGCCCGTCGCGGGGTTCACGACTTCGAGCACCTGCGCCCACTCGTTGTAGGTCATGGCCTGCGCCGCATCCACGTCGCCGTCCAGCAGCGCGTTCATGCTGAAGTCCTGCGTCGTGATCGAGACCGACGTGGAGTCGAGGTTGTCGGCTGCCATGGCGGCGAAGATCTCCCACTCGTTGCCGAAGCCCCACGAGCCGATGCGCTTGCCCTCGAAGTCGGCGACGGACGTGATGCCGCTGTCGGCCCAGGAGACCTGGAGGGTGCCGGACTTCTGGAACACCTGCGCGATGTCGGTCAGCTCGGCCCCCGTGGCTTCGAGGGTGCCGAGGACCTTGGGTACCCACGCCACGGCGAAGTCGACATCGCCGGCCACGAGCGCGTCCTGGGGGACGATGTCGCCGCCGGAGGGGACGATCTCGACGTCGTCGAAGCCCTCTTCCTTGAAGTAGCCCTGGTCGAGAGCGACGTAGTAGCCGGCGAACTGCGCCTGAGGCAGCCATTGCAGCTGCAGCTTGACCGAGGTGAGCGGCTCGAAATCGGGGTCTCCGGAGGCGGCCGGTGCGCCGGAGTCTCCGCCTGCGCAGGCCGCCAGCGCCATCGAGGCGATGCCGACGGCGGATACGGCGACGAGGGCGCGTCGAATGCTGTGTCTCATGCTGTTCCTTTCGGGTTCGGTGGTGCCGGGTGGTGCGATGGAACGCCTCCGGTCAGACCGGGGCCCGCCTCGTCGACAGTCGCTCCAGGAGACTTGTCACGAGGAAGAAGAGAAGGCCGATGAGGATGCCGCCGAGCACGAATGCCCACGCGAGAGCGGCGCGGCCCGACTTCGCGTAACTGGCGATGGCGGTGCCGATGCCGTCGGCGGGCCCGCCGAAGTACTCGGCCACGAGGGCGGAGATGACCGCGAGGGATGCGGCGATGCGGATTCCGGACATCAGGTAGGGAAGGGCGGTGGGCAGGGTCAGGAAGCGGAATGTCTGCGCGCGGGAAGCGGCGGACGCGCGCAGCAGGTCGCGCTGCACGGGGCGGGTCTGGCGCAGGCCCCGGAGCACGTTGACGAAGACGGGGACGAACGCCGCGATGGCGGCGACGGCTTGCCGGCCGAACTGGCTCGAGGCGCCGAACATCGTGTTCAGGATGGGGGTCAGAGCGACGATCGGGATGACGGCGAGCGCCGCCACGAGAGGCGCGAGCATTCCGTCGATCGGTTTGGCGGACGCCGCCAGCGCGGCCAGGAGGATCGCCAGCACGGTTCCGGCGACGAGGCCCACGAGAGCGTTGGTCCCGGTGATCGCCATGTCGGGCGCGATGATCGACCAGCGGGTGAAGAACTCCTCGAGGATCGCGAAGGGGCTCGGAAGCATCCGCGGTGCCGCATCGGCGACATCGACGATGAGCACCCACACCGCCAGCCCGATCAGGGCGACGCCCGCAGGCGCTGCGACCCGGAGCCATGCGGGCAGCCGGCGATCGACTCTCGCCGTGCTCATCGTTCGTTCGCCCTGGTCGCCGGCGTTCCGTGCAGGGCCTCGCGCACCTCGGTGACCTTCGCGAAGTACTCGGTCGATTCGCGCAGCGCCTCGTCGCGGATGCGGTCGAAACGTGTCGGGATGACGGTCGTGATGCGCCCGGGACGGGGACTCATCACCACGACCCGATCCGAGAGGAACACCGCCTCCGGGATCGAGTGGGTCACGAAGACGACGGCGGCACCGGTCTCGGCCGCGATGCGGGTGAGCTCCGCCTGCAGCCGCTCGCGGGTCATCTCGTCCAGCGCTCCGAACGGCTCGTCCATGAGCAGCAGCTTGGGCCGCGCGGCGAGCGAGCGGGCGATCGCGACGCGCTGCTGCATCCCGCCCGAGAGCTGGTCGGGGTAACGCTGCACGAAGTCGGTCAAGCCGACCAGTTCGGCGAGTTCGGCGACCCGTGCTACGCGCTCCGCCTTCGTCACCCGCTGGATCTCCAGGGGCAGGGCGATGTTCTCGGCGATCGTGCGCCAGGGGAGGAGACCTGCCTGTTGAAAGGCCATGCCGTAGTCCTGGTCGAGCCGCGCGGTGGCGGCCGGCTTGCCGAAGATCTCGAGGGCGCCCGTGGTGGCGGCGTCGAGGTCCGCGATCAGGCGCAGCAGCGTCGACTTGCCGCATCCGGACGGGCCGATCAGCGAGACGAACTCGCCCGGTGCGACGTCCAGATCGACATCGGTGAGCGCGACGACATCGCCGGTCCGGGTCGGGAAGATCTTGCCCACGCCTGCGGCACGGACGGCGGGTGCGGTGCTCATGCGGTCTCCTCGCCTCTGCGGTAGTTCTTCAGCCCTGCGCCCACGAGGGCCACGGACGCGGCGGCCACGAGCCCGAGCGCGATCGTGCCGAAGGTGGGTCCCCATGGAGCGGCCGGATCGGACGATGCCTGGCCGGCGAGCTGGATGAGCATGCGTCCTATGCCTCCGCGCATACCGATGGACACCTCCGCGACCACCGCCCCGACGACCGCCGCCGCGGCGGCCAGTCGCAGTGCCGGCAGCAGATAGGGCACCGCCGCGGGCAGCCGCAACCGCCAGAGAGTCGTCCCGTAGCCCGCCGCGTACGTGCGGAGGAGGTCGACATGGATGCTGTCGGGCGCCTGCAGACCGCGGAGCATGCCGATCGCGACGGGGAAGAAGGCCAGATAGGAAGCGATGACGGCGACCGACAGCCACTGCGGCCACGGGATCCCCTCGCGCGCCAACTGCCCGCCGAGGGCGTTCACGACAGGCGCGAACGCGATCAACGGCACGGTCTGGCTGACGACGATCCAGGGCAGCAGGCCCCACTCGATGAGCCGCCAGCGTTGCATCGCGATCGCGAGGATGCCGCCGACGAGGACGCCGATCACCCATCCCGCCGCCGCGATGCCGAGCGTGACGCCTCCCGCCGACAGGACCGACACCCACAGCGGCGGGGTGTCGCCGCCGCTCGTCGAGGCGAACAGCCGGGCGACCATCTCCCACACGTGCGGCATGGCGCGATCGTGGGTGCGCGGGAGGATCATCACCCCGCTGCCGGTCGATCCGTCGCCTCCGATCGTCACGCCGTCGGCCGGGCCCAGGAACTTGTAGAGCTCCCAGAGGGCGATGACGGCCGCGACGCCCACCACACCCCAGATCGCGGCGGCCGCGCGGCGCGTGATCATCGCTTCGCCGTGATGTGCTCGGCCAGGGCGGGGATGACGCGCTCGCCGTACACGCGCATCGTCTCCTCTTTGTTGTCGTGCTGCAGATAGCCCGCGAACTGGGTGACTCCGATCTCGCGCAGTGCCTCGAGCTTGGCGATGTGCTCCTCGGCGGTGCCGAGGAGGCAGAACCGGTCGATGATCTCGTCCGGTACGAAGTCGACGTGATCGTTGGCCGCTTTGCCGTGGCTGTTGTAGTCGTAGCCGGTGCGTCCCGCGATGTAGTCGGTGAGTGCCTGCGGCACCTCGCCCGAGGTGCCGTACTTCGCGACGATGTCGGCGACGTGGTTGCCGACCATGCCGCCGAACCACCGGCACTGATCGCGCATGTGCTCCCGGTCTTCGCCGATGTACATAGGGGCCGCGACGCAGAACGCGATGCTGTCCGGGTCGCGGCCGGCAGCGGCGGCGGCATCCTTGACGACCTTGATCATCCAACGCGCGATGTCGAGGTCGGCCAGCTGCAGGATGAAGCCGTCGCCGACCTCTCCGGTCAGCTTCAGGGCGAGCGGGCCATAGGCGGCCACCCACACGTCGAGCTCCGACCCGCGACTCCAGGGGAACTGCAACGTCGCGCCCTTGTACTCGACGGGACGCGAGTTCGCGAGCTCGCGGATGACGTGGATCGATTCGCGCAGCTCCGACATCGAGACCGGCTTGCCGTTCGTGACCCGCACGGCGGAGTCCCCGCGTCCGATGCCGCAGATCGTCCGGTTGCCGTACATCTCGTTGAGCGTCGCGAACACGGATGCCGTCACGGTCCAGTCGCGGGTGGCCGGGTTGGTCACGAAGGGGCCGACCGTGATGCGTTTGGTCGCGTTCAGGATGGCGGAGTGCACCACGTAGGGCTCTTCCCACAAGAGGTGCGAGTCGAAGGTCCAGACGTGGCTGAAGCCGTGCGCCTCCGCTAGCTGCGACAGCTGGACGGTGCGGGATGCGGGCGGGTTGGTCTGCAGGACGACGCCGAAGTCCATGGGTCACACCTTCCGGTCGTTGAGCGAGGTCTGCGGGCTCTGCCCCCGGTCGTTGAGCGAGCGCAGCGAGACGAAACGCAGATGTGTCATCAGATCAGGTACTGGCTCAGGCCGCGCTTGACGAACCGGCCGTCGCCCGCCCGGCCCAGGTACTGGCCCGCGTCGACGACGACCTTGCCGCGCGCGATGACCGTGTCGACGTGTCCGTCGATCTCGAAGCCCTCCCACGCCGAGTGGTCCATGTTCATGTGGTGGGTCTTGTCGACGCCGATCGAGGTGTGCCCGTTGGGGTCGTAGATCACGATGTCCGCATCCGCGCCGGGCACGATGACGCCCTTCTTCCCGTACATGCCGAACATGCGTGCCGGGGTCGTGCTGGTCAGCTCCACCCACCGCTCGAGGGTGATCTCGCCGGTCACGACGCCCTGGTACATGAGATCCATGCGGTGCTCGACGGAGCCGATCCCGTTCGGGATCGCGCGGAAGTCTCCGAGTCCGAGCTCCTTCTGCCCCTTCATGCAGAAGGGGCAGTGGTCGGTGGACACCATCTGCAGGTCGTTCGTGCGCAGCGCCTGCCACATGTGGTCCTGGTGGCCCTCGGCCCGGGAGCGCAGCGGCGTGGAGCAGACCCACTTGGCGCCCTCGAACGCCCCCCATTGCTCGCTCGAGGCTCCCAGCTGCTCCTCCAGCGAGAGATAGAGGTACTGCGGACACGTCTCGCCGAACACGTTCTGTCCCTTGTCCCGCGCGGTGGCGAGCTGCTCGACGGCCTGCTTCGCGCTCACATGCACGACGTACAGCGGTGCGCCGGTGAGATTCGCGAGCATGATGGCGCGGTGCGTCGCCTCCTCCTCGGCCTGCCACGCGCGGGCGATCCCGTGGAAGTACGGGCCGGTCTTGCCGGCTTCGACCAGCTGCTCGGCGAGCACATCGATCACGGGACCGTTCTCGGCGTGCATCATCGTGAGCAGACCCGTATCGGCGGCGACCTGCATGGCGCGCAGGATCTGCGCGTCGTCCGCGTAGAACACGCCGGGATACGCCATGAACATCTTGAAGCTCGTGATGCCCTCGTCGATGAGTCCCGGCAGGGCCGCCAGCGCGTCCGCATCCACGCCGCCGACGATCTGGTGGAACCCGTAGTCGATCGCGCAGTTGCCCGCGGCGAGCTCGTGCCAGTGCGCGAGACCGTCCTGCACGCGCTCGCCGGTGCGCTGCACGGCGAAGTCGACGATCGTGGTCGTGCCGCCCCAGGCCGCGGCGCGCGTGCCCGTCTCGAAGGTGTCGGATGCGCTCGTGCCGCCGAAGGGCAGCTGCATGTGCGTATGGGCGTCGATCCCCCCGGGGATGACGTACTTGCCGGTCGCGTCGATGACGGCGTCGACGGATGCGGTGAGATCGCTGCCCAGCAGCTGCGAGCCGGGCGCGAGCACCGCGACGATGCGCTCGCCGTCGACGAGGACGTCGGCCGTCACGCGACCGGTGGCGGAGACGACGGTGCCGCCCGTGATGAGTGTGGTGGTCATGATCGCTCCGCCTCTCAGGGGGCCGTGATCTCGTCGTAGGTGTCGGGCCGGCGGTCGCGGAAGAACTGCCAGTCGTCGCGCATCTGCTGCACGAGGTCCAAGTCGAGGTCGCGGATGAGGATCTCCTCGTGCTCGCCCGAGCCGAGCTCGCCCACATAGTTGCCGCGCGGGTCGACGATCTGGCTCTTGCCGTAGAAGGTGACGGCGTCGTCGCCGTACTCGTTGTCCTCGCGTCCGACGCGGTTCGGCGCGAGCACGAAGTAGCCGTTCGCGACGGCCGCCGCCGGCTGCTCGACCTCCCAGAGGCGATTCGACAGGCCGGGCTTGGTCGCGTTGGGGTTGAAGGCGAGGTGTGCGCCGTTCAGGCCGAGCTCGCGCCACGCCTCGGGGAAGTGCCGGTCGTAGCAGATGATGACGCCGACCTTGCCGACCGCGGTGTCGAAGACGGGGTAGCCGAGGTTCCCGGGACGGAAGTAGAACTTCTCCCAGAACTTCTCGACGTGCGGGATGTGGTTCTTGCGGTAGACGCCCGCGATCGAGCCGTCCGCATCCACCACGACGGCGGTGTTGTAGTAGACGCCGGTCTGCTGCTCCTCGTAGATCGGGAGCACCATCACGAGCGACAGCTCCTTCGCGAGGGCTGCGAACCGCTGCACGATGGGCCCGTCGACGGGTTCCGCGTAGCGGTAGTACTTCTTGTCTTGGGTGATCCCGAAGTAGGGGCCGTAGAACAGCTCCTGGAAGCAGATCACCTGGGCGCCGGCGGCTGCCGCATCCCGAGCGAACTGTTCGTGCTTGTCGAGCATGGACGCCTTGTCGCCCGTCCACGTCGTCTGCGTGATCGCTGCGCGTACCGTCGTCATCATCGCCTCCCGGTCGTTTCTCGTGGAGGACCCTCGCAGCGACGGGGACCGGAGTGGCTCCGGCGGGTCATCCCCGTTCTGTTATCTTTCTGACTGAACATTTCTCTTCGGTTTCAGCCTGTGACGTGATGGTTAATGGTGCACCCGTGACTGATTCGGCGAAAGACCCGGTCGGGGCGCGGATCGCCGCGGCCGGTGAGCGCAGTCCCGAAGGGATCGCCCGCGAACTGGGACGTCTGGTGACCGACGGCGTGCTCGCGCCCGGCGACCGTCTGCCCACCGTGCGCGAGGTCGCCGCGGCGCTCTCGGTGAGCCCGGCGACGGTCAGCGCGGCGTGGCAGGCACTCGCGCGCGCCGGCGTCATCGTTTCGCGGGGGAGGGCGGGAAGCTTCGTGCGCGCGCCTCGTCGCGCCTGGCTCACCCCGCGCGTGAAGGGCCTCTCGGGGGCGGCGCCCGCCGGCTGGGACCTGGCGTCCGGTATGCCCGACCCCGCCCTGCTGCCGCCCCTGGGCGCAGCCTTCGAGCGTGTCGATCTGCGGGCGGGAGCGGGGCGGTACCACGATGTCCCGGTCCTTCCCGAGCTGGCGGATGTCCTGCGGGAGAGCTGGCCCTCGCGGGTGGAGACGCTCACGGTCGTCGACGGCGCGATGGACGGCATCGCGCGGGTGATGGAGCAGACCGTGCGCTTCGGCGACCGCGTGGCGATCGAGTCTCCCGGCTACCCCTATTTCTTCGACCTGTTGGATGCGCTCGGGGCCGAGGCGGTGCCGGTCGACGTCGACGACGAGGGGATGGTGCCCGCATCCCTCACCCGTGCACTCGCCCGGCATCCGTCGGCGGTGCTGCTGCAGCCGCGGGCGCAGAACCCGACCGGAGCCTCGATGACCTCGATGCGGGCCCAGCAGCTCGCGGGCGCGATCCGCGCGGCTCGCGACGGCGACCGGGTGCTCGTCGTCGAGGACGACCATTCGGGGCTCATCGCGATGGCGCCCGCGGTGACGCTCGCCCGCTGGCTGCCCGATCAGGTCGTTCAGGTGCGCAGCTTCTCGAAGTCCCACGGGCCCGACCTCCGCATCGCCGCGATGGGGGGCCCTGCCCGCGTGCTGGACCGCGTGATCGCGCGGCGGATGCTGGGGCCGGGGTGGACGTCGCGACTGCTGCAGAGCGTGCTGCTGGACATGCTCACCCGACCGGACTCCGTGGCCGCCGTGAAGCGCGCCCGCCTCGCCTACCGGGACCGGCAGGAGGCGATGGTGGGGGCGCTGCGGCGAGAGGGCATCCCGCTCGTGCCGCCGGACGGGATCAACCTGTGGGTGCCCGTCCTCGATGAGCGAGCGGCCCTGGTCGAACTCGCCGCCGCCGGGATCGTGGTCGCTGCGGGGGCGCCGTTCGTGGCGGGGGAGGCGCACGCACCCCATGTGCGCGTGACGGCGGGGCTCATCTCGCCCGGTGACGCCCAGGGGGCGGCGGCAGCTCTCGCCGCAGCCGCACGCGCGAGCGGTCGCTGAGCGCGGGATACATCGCTGGACGGATGCGGGTGCCGCCGGCGTCCGCGTAGCGTGTCAGAGTGTTCCGCCAGCTCTCGCCCGTGCAGTGGCTCGTCGACGCCGTCCTCGCGTTCGGGTTCTTCGGCGTCACGGGGTTCCTGTTCTACACGCCCTCCTCCGGCGATCAGGTGTGGGGCGTGCTGGTGTCCCTCGGTATGGCGGTGGCACTGGGGTTGCGCCGGTTCTCGCCGTTCCTGGCGTTGGCCGTCGCGTGGGTGAGCGCGCTCGCACAGATGGCGCTGGGGCTGCAGCCCATGCTCAGCAACATCGCGATCTTCGTCGTGCTCTACGCGACCGCCGCCTACGGGACGCGGCTGTTGTTCTGGATCGGCTTCTCCTCCGCGGTCGCGGGCTCCGCGGCCATCGCGATCTACCTCGTCTTCGTCAACTCCTACGTGGTCTCGTCGGGTCTGGACTGGCGCAATCTGCCGCTGGCCGTGTTCGTCATGCTGGCGGCGCTGTTCGCCCTCGGGCTGTCGTGGACCGCGGGCGCGCTGGTGCGCACCGCGGCTCGCGCCAGAGAGACCCGGCAGGCGAGAGATGCGGCGCGCGCGCAGGTGGCGATCGAGTCCGAGCGGATGCGGATCGCCCGCGACATGCATGACATCGTGGCGCACTCCCTCGCGGTGGTGATCGCCCAGGCCGACGGCGCCCGTTACGCCGCGGCGATCGATCCGGCCGCCGCCACGACCGCGCTCGGGACGATCTCCTCCACCGCGCGTTCCGCGCTGACGGATGTGCGCCTGCTGCTCACGCAGCTGCGCCATCAGCAGGGGGCCGGGCCGCAGCCGACACTGGCGGATCTCGACGCCCTGTTCGCCCAGGTCCATGCCGCCGGCGTGGATCTGCGGGTGCAGATCGCGCCGGTGCCGCCTCAGAACGTGCCGGCGGCCGTGCAGCTGGCCGTCTTCCGCATCCTGCAGGAGGCGCTCACCAATGCCCTGCGCCACGGTGACGGCCCGGTGGAGGTCTGGCTCGCGTGGCAGAGTGATCACGTGCGAGCAACCGTGCGCAACGCGCTGCGTCCCCCCTCTCGGGACCCGCAGCGGATCCTCGAGGACGCTGGCGGTCACGGCGTCGTCGGCATGCGCGAGCGCGCGCAGCTCGTGGGCGGAACGCTGTTCGCAGGTGCCACCGACGAGGGCTTCGTCGTCGACGCGTACCTGCCGATCGGGGCCGCGGCATGAGTGCTCCGGTGCGCGTCGTCCTCGTCGACGACCAGGCGCTCTTCCGTGCCGGCATCCGGATGCTGGTGGATTCTCAGCCCGATCTGAGCGTCGTGGGCGAGGCCGGCGACGGCGTCGAGGCGATCGAGGTGGTGCGCCGCGAGCACCCCGACGTCGTGCTGATGGACATCCGGATGCCGCGCCTCGACGGCCTGGCGGCCACGGCGGAGTTGCTGCGCGATCCCGACGCACCGCGCATCGTGATGCTGACGACCTTCGATCTGGATGAGGCGGCGGCGCGCGCCATCCGTGAGGGCGCCAGCGGGTTCCTGTTGAAGGACGCCGATCCCGAGTTCCTCCTCGCAGCCATCCGCACGGTGCACGCGGGCTCCGCCGTCATCGCCGCGAGCGCGACGCGCGACCTGTTCGCGCAGTTCTCTCCTCCGGCCGTCGCGACCCCGCCCGCCTGGCAGGCGTTGACGGACCGCGAGCGGGAGATCTTCGCGCTCGCCGCCCGCGGGCTCTCCAACGCCGAGATCGCGGAGCGGGAGTTCCTGTCGGAGGCGACCGTGAAGACCCACATCAGCCGCATCCTCGCCAAGCTCGCCCTGCGCGATCGCGTGCAGCTCGTCGTCTTCGCCTTCGAGCACGGCCTTGTCTGACCGCTTCCAGAGGTGCGCCTCCCTCGCGCGAATCATCCGCCAGAGGGATGCGGATACGCCGGGCGGGCGACGCGGCCGATCCCCCCGGATTCATAGCGTCGGAGACATGCACATCTCCTCCAGCGAACTCGGCCTCGCCGCGCGTGTCTCGCGGCTCACGAAGACCTACGGCAGCGGCGCCGGCGCCGTCCGCGCCCTCGACGACGTCGCGGTCGGCATCCGCCGCGGCGAGTTCACCGCCATCATGGGCGCCTCCGGCTCCGGCAAGTCGACGCTCATGCACATCATGGCCGGCCTCGACGCCCCGACGAGCGGGTCGGTGTGGATCGGCGACACCGACATCACCGGCCTCGGCGATCGCGAGCTGACCGTCTTGCGGCGCCGCCGAGTCGGCTTCGTGTTCCAGTCCTTCAACCTCGTGCCGACGCTGGATGTCATCGGCAACATCACGCTCCCCTTCGACCTGGACGACCGTCGCCCGTCGGCGATGGAGCGTGCGCGGATCGACATGCTCGTCGAGACGCTCGGGCTGCGCTCGCGTCTGACGCATCGGCCCCACGAGCTCAGCGGCGGGCAGCAGCAGAGAGTGGCCATCGCCCGCGCCCTCGCCACGGCACCCGATCTGCTCTTCGCCGACGAGCCGACCGGCAACCTCGACTCCCGCACCGGGCGCGAGGTGCTGGCACTGCTGCGCGCCGCGAGCCGGGAGCACGGACAGTCGATCGCGATGGTCACCCATGACCCGATCGCCGCGAGCCACGCCGACCGTGTGATCTATCTCGGCGACGGCCGTGTCGTCGCCGATCACCGCGGGCAGAGCGCGGAGCAGATCGCCGCCTTCATGCTCGCCGCGGAGCAGGGAGCCGTCGCGTGAGCGCCGTCGTGCTGCCCGCCTCGGGGAGGGGGCTAGCGCCCCTCGCATGGCTGCGCGAGCGCGGGATGGGGGCGAGCATCCTCGTCTCCGCCATCTCCACGGCGTTCGGCGTCATCCTCATCTCCGCCACCGGGTACATCGCGGCCCTCCTCCGCGCGGATCCCTACATCGGCGACAGTGGCACGCTCGCCTTCGTGCTCAGCTTCCTCACCATCCTGCTGGTGGGTGTCGCGGTGTACGTCGCAGCGGTCGTCACGGCCAACACCTTCGCCACGGTCGTCGCCGGCCGGACGCGCCGGATCGCCCTCCTCCGCCTCATCGGCGCCTCCGCGCGTTCACAGCGCACGGAGCTGGCGCGACAGGGTCTGATCGTGGGGACGATGGGTGCGCTCGTCGGTCTCGTCGGCGGAGCGCTGGTCGCGATCATCGGCGTCGGAGCAGCCGATTGGATGCTGGGCCTTGACGTCTCCTTCACGCCCGTGGAGCCGATGCTCGTCGTCCCCGCGGTGATCGTCGCGCTCACCACGTGGGCTGCCGCATGGGCGGGATCGCGGCGGGTGCTCACCGTCACGCCGCTCGAGGCCCTCGGCGGGTCGGTGGAGGCGCCCTACGCTCGCGCCGCACGGCGCACCGGACGCAATGTCACGGCGCTCGCCCTGCTGGTGCTGGGTGCGCTCCTGCTGGGCGGCGGGATCGCCTTCGGGCTCCTCAGCCCCACGGGCGTGGTCGTCGCCTTCTTCGGCGGCGTGCTGTCGTTCACGGGGCTCGCGCTGGGTGCGACGCTCGTGATGCCGCCCGTTCTGCGCCTGGTCGGCTCGATCTTCGGCCGTTCGGCCATGTCGCGGCTGGCCGCACAGAACGCCCTGCGCTACCCCGAGCGCTCGAGCCGGATGGCGATCGGTGTCGTCATGGGCGTCACGCTCATCACGATGTTCGCCGTCGCGATCGCCTCCACGAAGGCCGTCTTGACCGCGGCCGGCGGCGGAGTCCTGGACGACGACATGTCGCGCGTGCTCGACACCTTCTCCGCCGTCATGATGGGGCTCGTGGCCGTCTCCGCCGTGATCGCGGGTGTGGGCCTGATCAACCTGCTGACGTTGGGTGTGGTGCAGCGGCGGCGGGAGCTCGGCCTGCTGCGCACTCTCGGGGTCTCGAACGCGCAGCTGCGCGCCATGGTGCTGCGCGAAGCCGCTCACATCACGATCGCGGCCACCGTGACCGGGTTGCTGCTCGGCATCGTGTACGGGTGGGCCGGGGCGCAGTCGCTGCTGGGCTCTGTTCCGGTTGATCCCACCCGTCCGCCCGAGCCCACCTTCGTGCTGCCGGCCATCCCGCCGATCCCCGTGCTCGTGATCGTCGCGGCGACGACCGTGCTCACCCTGGTCGCCGCGGTCGTGCCGACCCGGCTCGCCACGCGCGTCGCCCCCATCGAGGCGCTCGCCGAGGCGTGAGCCGTGGAGCGGGTCCGCTCCGGAGCGTGCGGACCCGCTCAGGCCGAGGCGGCGGCCTCCGGATCGTGCGCCCACGAGGGCGCGAGCGCGCGGATGCGGGAGGCCCGCCACTGCCACGTCGCCCACAGCACCGGCCAGAACAGCGGGGCGGTCCGACCCTCGATCACGAGCCGCTCGCGCCAGAGCGTCCGGCCGTATCCCGCGGGGCTCACCGCCATCTGGTGGTCCCACACGTCCAGCGACGCGAGGGGACCTGTCAGCGGCGCCCCCGAGTCGCGGAAGATCCGCACCGGGCCGCGGAGTTCGTCGACTGCGCGATCGCTGACCGAGATGAGCTGGGAACCGAGGGGCAGGAGTCCGCCGACGAAGAGCCCCACGGCGACGTCCTGGCCGCTCTCCCAGCTGGTCGGAAGCGGACTGAGGGGCTGCATGTCGATCAACGGACCGTAGAGCTCCGCGACGGCGCGCGGTGAATGCAGCGCCCGCCATGCCGCATCCGGATCGCAGTCGATGACGAACTTCAGCAGGATGCGCATGGCACCAGTCTGCCCCGCGCGTCTCGCAACGTCACGCGGCTCTGCGCCGCAGCAGGGTCGCCCTACGCTGGAGGGATGCCCGAGCTCACCGACCAGTCGCGCTACCAGATCCGCTTCGAGTGGGGAGCTTCGGGGGTGCGCCGGCTCGCCGCATCCGACGTGGTCGTGATCGTGGATGTGCTGTCCGCGTCGACCGAGGTCGTGGATGCGGTCGCCGCCGGCAGCGCGGTCCCGCTCACCGAGACGGGGGTCGCCGAGCTCGCCCGGGCCGCTCGCGATGCCGGCGCGGTCGTGCTGCTCGGGGCCCTGCGCAACGCAGCGTCCGTCGCCGCCGCGGTGCTGGCGGAGCAGCAGGATCGCGGTGCGCGCACCTCCGTCGCGGTGATCGCCGCGGGAGATACGGATGCGGCCGGCTGGCGCGTCGCGGTCGAGGATCAGCTCGGCGCGGGGGCCGTGATCGACGCGCTCGGAGCGCTCGGTCTCGACCACACCTCGCCCGAGGCCGCAGCTGCGTGCGAGTCGTTCCGCGGCCTGCAGAGCGCGGTGCGGCACCTGCTCACGGCGAGCGCGAGCGGACAGGCGCTGCTGGAGGCGGGGGCGCGCGAGGCAGTGCTGTCCGCGGCGACGCTCGATGCCGCGTCCGCGGTGCCGGTTTTGCGGGACGGCGTCTTCGTCGCGGCGTGAGGCCTCAGCGCGGCGTGGACGCCGCCATCCGCGCGGCACGCGTGATCTCGCGCCTGGTCCAGGTGAACGCGAAGCGCGGGTCGTAGCGCGGCGCGCAGCTCGCGCAGGACGTCGGACGGGTCGCCTTGCGGTGCCGGTAGACGACGTGTCCGTTGGGGCACACGCCTACCCAGGGGGCGAGGTCCGTCGCCGTCTCGCCGTGGTGGGTCGCGCCGCCCACGTATCCGAGCTCGCGGGCGACCCGCTTCCACGCTGGCCCGTGCCCTGCGGCGGAGCCTGCCAGCGCGTGCGCGACCTCGTGCAGGAGCGTCTGGTGGTTGGTGTCGTCGTCGTAGCGGGCGCTCAGATAGCGCGACAGGCTGATGCGGCGCTTCGTGTAGTCGCAGAGACCGGCGCGACGTTTTGCGTTGTCGAAACCGAAGCTCCAGCCGTCATCCAGGTGCAGAGCGATCAGGGCCTCCGCCCAGACGCGCACGCGCTGCAGATCCGACATGGGACGAGCGTAGATCGAGCCGCGGACAGCGGGCGGCTCAGCTGGCGACGCTCGCCGCGATGCGGCGGCGATCGACCGTGTCGATGGCGAGCAGCGTCGTCTCGAGCTGATCCTCGGGTGCCCCGGCCTGCTGGCGCAGGAACAGCGTGCGCTTGAAGTCGGCGCGGGCCGCATCCAGGTCTTCGCCGTCCAGGTGCACCTTGCCGCGGTGCTGATAGGCGAAGGCGGCGATGCCCGCCCAGCCCTGACCTTCGGCCTCCTCGGCGCAGGTCGTGAGCTCGTGCGCCGCGGCGCCCAACTGTCCGCGCTCCTGCTGGACGGTGGCGTGCAGGATGCGGGCGCGCAGCAGATCCTTGCGGGTGCCGGCCATGCGCGCGGTGCGCACCGTCTGCTCGGCCACGAGGAGTGCCTCGTCGAGCTGGCCGGTCACCTTCAACAGCCAGACGCGCTCCATCAGCGCGGCGAGGCTCCGCTGCGAGCCGATCTCTTCGAGCCGCTCCAGGCATTCCCGCTCGTCGACGATCTCACGCAGCGTCTCCGGGTGGTGCCCCCTGATATAGCTCACGTTGCTCCCTTCGTGCCGGCGCCGCATCCAGTGTCGCCGACCTGTGCCGCTCGGCGCTTCAGGCACGCCGCACCCACCCCGCCCGCCTTCCCCCGCGAGACTGCATTTCCATGACGAGATCACGGGTAAACACAGTGATCTCGTGCTCGAGATGCAGTCTCGCGGTCAGGGGAGAGGGCGAGGGGAGAGCGGGCGCGCCTAGGCCGCGCTCAGAGTTCGAAGAGGGATGCGGCGGGTTTGGGCGAGGGGGTGGCGGTCGCATCCGTCGCGGGGACCGCGCCGCGTACGAACTCGTCGAGCTCCGCACCGATCGCGACCTTCGCCGGATGCGGCCCCGCCGCCATGAGGCGCGGCAGCCACGCCGTCGGCAGGGGCGCGGCGGATGCGGCGATCACGAGGTTGCCGAAGCGTCGCCCCTTGAGCGTCTGCACCTCGGCGAGCAGCGCGATCTCCGGGAGTACCTCCCGCACGGTCGCCACCTGACGTCGGGCGAAGGCGAGGCCCGCGCCGTCGGCGACGTTGACGAGCAGCACGCCGTCCGCGGCGAGCAGGCGCGCGGCCTGGCGGTAGAACTCCACGGTGGTCAGATGCGCGGGCGTCTGGGCCCCGGCGTAGACATCCGACACGAGGAGGTCGACGTTGCCCACCAGCGAGTCGGGCAGCCGTGCGAGCCCCGCCCTGGCGTCCCCGATGCGCACCCGGATCTGCGCGCCACGTGGCAGCGGGAGGTTCGCGCGCACCAGATCGACGAGCGCTTGCTCGAGTTCGATGACCTGCTGACGCGAACCAGGGCGCGTGTGGGCGATGTAGCGGGGAATCGTGAGAGCGCCCCCGCCGAGATGCACCGCGGTGAGCGGTTGACCGGGCAGCCGCAGCTGGTCGATGACGGCCGCCATCCGTCCGATGTACTCGAAGTGTAGGTGGGTCGGATCGTCGAGGTCGACGTGCGACTGCGGGGTGCCGGCGACGTCGAGCTCGAATCCGCTCGTGAACGACGAGGGTGCGATGCGGGCGATCGAACCGTCCGACAGCCTCGCCTCCGGATGCGAGACGTGCTCGTAGCGCGCGCGGGCCATGACTCCACAGTACGGCGGCACTACCGTGTGCACATGCCCTCGATCGATCTGAACGCGGACCTCGGCGAGACCGTCGAGGGCGAGCCCACCGCGGACGACGCGGCGATGTTCGCGGTGATCTCCAGCGCCAGCGTCGCGTGCGGCGGCCACGCGGGCGACCCCGACGCGATGCGCGCCGCGGTCGCCCTCGCCGCGGCGCAGCGCGTCGCCATCGGCGCGCACCCCTCGTATCCCGATCGCGCCGGCTTCGGGCGACAGGCCCTGCGGATCGCGCCCGCCCGACTTCGAGGCGAACTCGCCGCACAGCTGGGCGCGCTGCGCGCAGCCGGTGCCGACATCCGCTACGTGAAGCCGCACGGTGCGCTGTACCACGCGGCAGGCAGCGATCCGCAGACGGCGTCGGCGGTCGTCGCCGAAGTCACCGCCCTCGCCGCCGAACTCGGCCGACCCGTGCCCGTGCTGGGACTCGGAGGGCGCCTGCGCGAAGCGGCGGCGGATGCGGGCGTCCCGTTCTTCGGCGAGGCGTTCCTCGACCGCGGGTACCTGCCGAACGGCACGCTCGTGCCCCGGGGCATGCCGGGGGCGTTGCTCCACGATCCGCAGGAGGTCGCCCGGCGGGCCGTGCGCCTGGCGACCACGGGCGAGGTCGTCGCGGTCGACGGCTCCGTCGTGCGCGCCGAGGCGGTCTCCCTGTGCCTGCACGGCGATACTCCCGAAGCGGTGGAGATGGCCGTGGCCGTGCGCGCCGCACTGGCGGCGGCAGGGGTCGAGGTGCGGGCGCCGTGGTGAGCGACGGGCGGCGCGTCCTGCCCTTCGGGGCGGGCGGCCTGCTCATCGAGCTCGACGACCTGGATGCGGTGCTGGGCCTGCACGCGGCTCTTGTCGCATCCGCTCCGGACGGCGTCGAAGAGCTCGTCCCCGCGGCGCGGACGGTGCTCGTCCGCTTCGACCCGCGCCGCATTGCGGCGCAGGCGCTGCGGGCGTGGATCGCGGCGACGGATGCGGTCGCACCCCGGGCGGACAGCGACGCCCCGGAGGTGACGATTCCCACCGTCTACGACGGCATCGACCTGGCCGACGCGGGGAGCTGGGCAGGGGTGTCGCCCACCGAGCTCGTCGAGCGGCATGTGCGCACGCCCTGGCGGGTCGGGTTCACGGGGTTCGCTCCGGGATTCGCCTATCTCGTGGGGGAGGGGTGGGGCCTCGACGTCCCTCGCCTGGACGCCCCGCGCACGCGCGTGCCCGCCGGCACCGTCGCGCTCGCCGCGGGATTCACGGGTATCTATCCGCGGGCGACGCCGGGCGGATGGCGCCTCATCGGCACGACGACAGCCCCGCTGTTCGATCCGGATGCGGCCGTTCCGGCGCTGCTGACCGCCGGGACACGTGTGCGCTTCCGGCCCGAGCGGGCGCGCGTCGAGCTCTCCGCACCGCCGAGGGCGGCGGTCACGGGTGCGCCGGCGCTGCGCATCGAGGCACCCGGGCCGCTCGCGACGATCCAGGACCTCGGGCGCCCCGGCGCCGGTGCGATGGGAATCGCCGTGTCCGGAGCGGCCGATCGTCGCGCGGCCGCCCTCGCCAATCGCCTCGTCGGCTCAGCGCGCATGGCCGCGGTCGTCGAGATCCTGGTGGGGCCGTTCCGGGCCACGGCGCTCGCCGATCGATGGATCGCGGTGACGGGCGGGCTGGGTGCGATACGCATCGACGGCAGAGAGGCGGACCCGCACCGCGCGCTGTTCTGGCCAGCGCGCTCGGTGCTCGAGGTCGGCCCCCTCGCCTCGGGCCTGCGTGCCTATCTCGCGGTCCGCGGCGGCATCGACGTGCCCCGCAGCGCGGGCTCCCGCGCCACCGACACCCTCGCGGGCCTCGGCCCCGCCCCGCTCGCCGCGGGTGACGAGATCGCCACGGGGGCGGAGATCGCCGGTGAGGTGCCGCCGATCGACGCGGTCACGTGGACGGCGCCCGCCCCGGGCGACGTGACCCTGGAGGTGGTGCCGGGGCCGCGTGCCGACTGGTTCGCGGCCGACGCCGGGCGGACGCTGAATGCCGGCCCGTGGCACGTGTCCGCGGCCGCTGATCGCATCGGCGTGCGGCTGGAGGGGCCCGGGCTGACCCGCATCCGCACGGGGGAGCTGGCGAGCGAGGGCATGGTTCCCGGAGCGCTGCAGGTGCCGCCGGACGGGCGACCGGTCGTGCTCGGGGTGGACGGTCCGGTGACCGGCGGGTACCCGGTCATCGCCGTCGCCACGGCCGACTCCCTGGACCGGCTCGCGCAGGCGAGGCCCGGTACCCGCGTGCGGATCAGGACGGTCGGATGAGTGCAAACGGGGTGGACGCGCGGTTATACCGCAGGTCGCGAAACTCGTCAAGAATTCGACTGGACACGGCGCGTCATCTGACATATAGTTGGTCTTTGCGCTCCCTCCTCCCATGCCCTCATATGGTGGTCGGCCTGCGTGCGTGCCCCCGCAGATAGCGGCGTGCGGTGCGAACGCGTCGGGAAGATCGAGCACTCCATCTGACATCAGAATCACGAGCCCCCGCCCGGGCCCATGGAGGTTATCCCTTGGCTGCCGCGCCCCACGCAAGCACCCCCACCACCAAGACCCCCAAGAACGGACGCGGCGCTTCGCGTCTGTCCTTCGCGAAGATCACCGACACGCTGACGGTCCCCGACCTGCTGGCGCTGCAGACGGAGTCCTTCGACTGGCTCGTCGGCAACGACGCCTGGAAGGCACGGGTCGCCGAGGCCCAGGCCACCGGTCGCACCGACGTGCCGGCCACGAGCGGTCTCGAGGAGATCTTCGAGGAGATCTCCCCGATCGAAGACCTCAGCGAGACGATGCAGCTGAGCTTCACGAACCCCTACCTCGAGCCCGAGAAGTACTCCATCGAGGAGTGCAAGGAGCGCGGCAAGACGTACGCGGCCCCGCTCTACGTCGAGGCCGAGTTCATGAACCACCAGACCGGTGAGATCAAGACGCAGACGGTCTTCATGGGCGACTTCCCGCTCCAGACCGACAAGGGCACGTTCATCATCAACGGCACCGAGCGCGTCGTCGTGTCGCAGCTCGTGCGTTCGCCCGGTGTGTACTTCGACCGCGTCGCCGACAAGACGAGCGACAAGGACATCGTCTCGGCTCGCGTCATCCCCAGCCGCGGCGCCTGGCTCGAGTTCGAGATCGACAAGCGCGACCAGGTGGGCGTGCGCATCGACCGCAAGCGCAAGCAGTCGGTCACCGTCTTCCTGAAGGCGCTCGGCCTGTCCAGTGAAGACATCATGAACGAGTTCGCGGGCTTCAGCTCGATCGAGGAGACCCTCGAGAAGGACACGATCCTCACCAAGGAAGACGCGCTGCGCGACATCTACCGCAAGCTCCGTCCGGGTGAGCAGGTCGCCGCCGAGGCTGCGCGTGCGCTGCTGGACAACTTCTACTTCTCGTCCAAGCGCTACGACCTCGCCAAGGTGGGTCGCTACAAGATCAACCAGAAGCTCGGTCTCGACACCCCGCTGACCGACTCGGTGCTCACGGTCGACGACATCGTCGCGACCATCAAGTACCTCGTCCGCCTCCACCGCGGCGACACGACCTTCGAGGGCGTGCGCGCCGGCAAGAAGGCGGAGATCCGCATCGACGTCGACGACATCGACAACTTCGGCAACCGCCGCATCCGCGCGGTCGGCGAGCTCATCCAGAACCAGGTCCGTACGGGTCTGTCGCGCATGGAGCGCGTCGTCCGCGAGCGTATGACCACGCAGGACATCGAGGCGATCACGCCCCAGACCCTGATCAACGTGCGTCCCGTCGTCGCGGCGATCAAGGAGTTCTTCGGAACCTCGCAGCTGTCGCAGTTCATGGACCAGAACAACCCGCTCGCGGGTCTGACTCACAAGCGTCGCCTGTCGGCGCTGGGCCCCGGCGGTCTGTCGCGTGAGCGTGCCGGCGTCGAGGTCCGTGACGTCCACCCCTCGCACTACGGCCGCATGTGCCCGATCGAGACGCCGGAAGGCCCGAACATCGGTCTGATCGGTTCGCTCGCCTCCTTCGCGCGCATCAACGCGTTCGGGTTCATCGAGACCCCGTACCGCCGCGTCGTGAACGGTCGCGTCACCACCGACATCGACTACCTCACCGCCAGCGAGGAGAACGACTTCATCGTCGCTCAGGCCGGTGTCGAGTTGACCGCCGAAGGCAAGTTCGCCAACGAGCGAGTGCTCGCCCGCCGCGGCCAGGGCGGCGAGGTCGACCTCTTCCCGGCAGAAGAGATCGGCTACATGGACGTCTCCCCGCGCCAGATGGTGTCGGTCGCGACCTCGCTGATCCCCTTCCTCGAGCACGACGACGCGAACCGCGCCCTCATGGGTGCGAACATGCAGCGCCAGGCCGTGCCGCTGGTTCGCAGCGAGTCCCCCGTGGTCGGAACCGGTATGGAGGGCTACGCCGCCGTCGACGCCGGTGACGTCGTCACCGCCAAGCGTTCCGGTGTGGTGGCCGAGGTCTCCGCCGACGTCGTCACCATCCAGACGGATGAGGGCGGCACCGACGACTACTTCCTGCGCAAGTTCGACCGCTCCAACCAGGGCACGTCGTACAACCAGCGCGTGGTGGTCTCGGCCGGTGAGCGCATCGAGGCCGGCGAGGTCATCGCCGACGGTCCCGCGACCGAGAACGGCGAGCTCGCCCTCGGCAAGAACCTGCTGGTCGGGTTCATGACGTGGGAGGGTCACAACTTCGAGGACGCGATCATCCTCAGCCAGGAGCTCGTGAAGGACGACACCCTCTCCTCGATCCACATCGAGGAGTACGAGGTCGACGCCCGCGACACGAAGCTCGGCAAGGAGGAGATCACGCGCGACCTGCCGAACGTGAGCCCCGACCTGCTGAAGGACCTCGACGAGCGCGGCATCATCCGCATCGGTGCCGAGGTCCGCCCCGGTGACATCCTCGTCGGCAAGGTCACGCCCAAGGGTGAGACCGAGCTGTCCGCCGAGGAGCGCCTGCTGCGCGCGATCTTCAACGAGAAGAGCCGCGAGGTCCGTGACACCTCCCTGAAGGTGCCCCACGGCGAGCAGGGCACGATCATCGCGGTCAAGGAGTTCAACGCCGAGGACGGCGACGACGAGCTCGGCTCGGGCGTCAACCGCCGCGTCGTGGTCTACATCGCCCAGAAGCGCAAGATCACCGAGGGCGACAAGCTCGCCGGCCGCCACGGCAACAAGGGTGTCATCGCGAAGATCCTCCCCGTCGAGGACATGCCCTTCCTCGCCGACGGCACGCCGCTCGACGTCATCCTCAACCCGCTCGGTATCCCCGGTCGAATGAACTTCGGCCAGGTCCTCGAGCTCCACCTCGGCTGGATCGCCCAGCAGGGCTGGAAGGTCGAGGGCAACCCGGAGTGGGCCGCGAACCTGCCGAAGGAGGCCTTCGAGGCCCCCGCCGGCACCAAGGTCGCCACCCCGGTGTTCGACGGTGCGTTCGAGTCGGAGATCGCGGGTCTGCTCGACTCGACGAACCCCACCCGTGACGGCGTGCGACTGATCGATTCCAGCGGCAAGACCACGCTGTTCGACGGTCGCAGCGGAGAGCCCTTCCCGGCGCCGATCTCCGTCGGCTACATGTACATCCTGAAGCTGCACCACCTCGTGGACGACAAGATCCACGCGCGCTCGACCGGTCCGTACTCGATGATCACGCAGCAGCCGCTGGGTGGTAAGGCACAGTTCGGCGGCCAGCGCTTCGGTGAGATGGAGGTGTGGGCCCTCGAGGCCTACGGCGCCGCCTACGCGCTGCAGGAGCTCCTCACGATCAAGTCCGACGACATCCTCGGCCGCGTCAAGGTGTACGAGGCGATCGTCAAGGGCGAGAACATCCAGGAGCCCGGTATCCCCGAGTCCTTCAAGGTGCTCATGAAGGAGATGCAGTCGCTCTGCCTGAACGTCGAGGTCCTCTCGGCCGACGGTACGGCTGTCAACCTGCGCGACACCGATGACGACGCCTTCCGTGCGGCGGAGGAGCTCGGCATCAACATCTCCAGCCGGTTCGAGTCCTCGTCCATCGACGAGATCTGACCCCGGCTCACTCACCGAGATTTATTAGGCACACAGGAGAACCAGTGCTCGAATCCACCACTTTCGACCAGATCCGCATCGGGCTGGCCACGGCCGACGACATCCGTCGTTGGTCCTTCGGCGAGGTCAAGAAGCCCGAGACGATCAACTACCGCACCCTGAAGCCCGAGAAGGACGGTCTGTTCGGCGAGCAGATCTTCGGACCTTCGCGCGACTGGGAGTGCGCCTGCGGCAAGTACAAGCGCGTCCGCTTCAAGGGCATCGTCTGCGAGCGCTGCGGCGTGGAGGTCACCAAGAGCTCCGTCCGTCGCGAGCGCATGGGCCACATCGAGCTCGCCGCGCCCGTCACCCACATCTGGTACTTCAAGGGCGTTCCCTCGCGCTTGGGCTACCTGCTGGACATGGCGCCGAAGGACCTCGAGAAGGTCATCTACTTCGCCGCGTACATGGTGATCTCCGTCGATGAGGAGGGCCGCCACCGCGACCTCCCCACCCACGAGAACAACCTGCGTCTCGAGATCAAGAACCTCGGCGACCGCCGCGACGCCCGTGTGGCCGCTCGCCTGGCCGCCCTCGAGGAGGAGCTCGCGACGCTCGAGGCGGAGGACGCCAAGGCCGACGCCAAGAAGAAGGCCAAGGATGCGGCCGAGAAGGAGATGGCTCTCATCCGCAAGCGCGGTGACGAGCAGATCGCCAAGCTCGAGCGCGTCTGGGAGGAGTTCCGCTCCCTCGAGGTCGGCGCCCTCAAGCCCGAGGACGAGATCTTCAACGAGCTCGTCGACCGCTTCGGCCAGTACTTCGAGGCCCACATGGGTGCGGAGTCGATCAAGCGTCGCCTGGAGAGCTTCGACCTGGCCGCCGAGGCCGAGAGCCTGCGCCTGCAGATCTCGGAGGGCAAGGGCCAGCGCAAGATCCGCGCGATCAAGCGCCTCAAGGTCGTCAACTCGTTCCTGTCGACCGGCATGTCGCCGGCGTCGATGGTCCTGGACGTCGTCCCGGTCATCCCGCCGGAGCTGCGCCCGATGGTCCAGCTCGACGGTGGCCGCTTCGCCACCAGCGACCTGAACGACCTCTACCGTCGCGTGATCAACCGCAACAACCGTCTTCGTCGTCTGATCGACCTCGGTGCTCCCGAGATCATCGTCAACAACGAGAAGCGGATGCTGCAGGAGGCCGTCGACGCTCTGTTCGACAACGGTCGTCGTGGTCGCCCGGTCACGGGTACCGGCAACCGCGCCCTCAAGTCCCTCAGCGACATGCTGAAGGGTAAGCAGGGTCGCTTCCGCCAGAACCTGCTCGGCAAGCGCGTCGACTACTCGGGCCGTTCGGTCATCATCGTCGGCCCGCAGCTGAAGCTGCACCAGTGCGGTCTGCCCAAGCAGATGGCGCTGGAGCTGTTCAAGCCGTTCGTGATCAAGCGCCTGATCGATCTCGGCCACTCGCAGAACATCAAGGCGGCCAAGCGCGCCGTCGAGCGCACGCGCCCCGAGGTCTGGGACGTGCTCGAGGAGATCATCCGCGAGCGTCCCGTGCTGCTCAACCGTGCTCCCACGCTGCACCGCCTCGGAATCCAGGCGTTCGAGCCGCAGCTCGTCGAGGGCAAGGCCATCCAGCTCCACCCGCTCGTGTGTGCCGCCTTCAACGCGGACTTCGACGGCGACCAGATGGCTGTGCACCTGCCGCTGTCGGTCGAGGCGCAGGCCGAGGCCCGCATCCTGATGCTCGCGTCGAACAACATCCTGAAGCCGTCCGACGGCCGTCCGGTCACCCTGCCCTCGCAGGACATGATCATCGGCCTGCACCACCTGACCACGGTCAAGGAGGGTGCCGTCGGTGAGGGCCGCGTGTTCGGTTCGGTCGGCGAGGCGATCCTGGCGAAGGACGAGGGCACCCTCGACCTGCAGGCCAAGGTCCGCATCCGCGTTCCCGGTCTGACCTTCCTCGAGGGCGAAGCCCCCGAGGGCTACGAGCGTCACGGTCTCGTCGACGCTTCGCTCGGTCAGGCGATCTTCAACGACACGCTCCCCAAGGGCTACCCGTTCGTGCGCGAACAGGCTGACAAGGGCAAGCTGTCGCAGATCGTCAACAAGCTGGCCGAGGAGTACCCCAAGGTCGAGGTCGCCGCATCCCTGGACCGCATCAAGGACGCCGGCTTCTACTGGGCCACGCGTTCGGGTGTGACCGTTGCGCTCAGCGACGTGCTGACCCCGCCGAACAAGGCGGAGATCATCGCGGGTTACGAGAAGCAGGCCACCAAGGTCCAGTCCCAGTACGAGAAGGGTCTCACCACCGACGCCGAGCGTCGTCAGGAGCTCATCAAGATCTGGACGGCTGCGACCGACGAGGTTCAGGTCGCGATGCGGGCGAACTTCCCCGAGGACAACACCATCAACCGCATGGTCAGCTCGGGCGCCCGTGGTAACTGGCTGCAGATCCGCAACATCGCGGGTATGCGTGGTCTGGTGAACAACCCGAAGGGTGAGATCATCGCCCGTCCGATCATCTCCTCGTACCGCGAGGGACTTTCGGTTGCGGAGTACTTCATCGCGACGCACGGTGCCCGTAAGGGTCTCGCCGACACTGCTCTGCGTACCGCCGACTCGGGCTACCTGACGCGTCGTCTCGTCGACGTGTCGCAGGACGTCATCATCCGCGAGGAGGACTGCGCCACGACCAAGGGGCTGGAGCTGCCCATCGCCGCCGCGGGTGCCGACGGGGTGCTCATCAAGGACGCGAATGTCGAGAACTCGGTGTTCGCCCGCACGCTGGCCGCGGACGCTGTCAGCCCCAGCGGCGAGGTCCTGGCCGAGGCCGGTTCGGATGTGGGCGACGTGCTCATCAACCGTCTGGTCGAGGGCGGCGTCACCTCCATCAAGGTGCGCTCGGTCCTGACCTGCGACTCCGCCGTCGGCGTCTGCGCGAAGTGCTACGGCCGTTCGCTCGCGACCGGCAAGGTCGTCGACATCGGCGAGGCCGTCGGCATCATCGCGGCGCAGTCGATCGGTGAGCCCGGTACGCAGCTGACGATGCGTACCTTCCACACCGGTGGTTCCGCGTCTGCCGAGGACATCACCCAGGGTCTGCCCCGCGTGCAGGAGCTCTTCGAGGCTCGTACCCCGAAGGGTGCATCGCCCATCGCCGAGGCCGACGGACGCATCACGATCGAAGAGACCGAGAAGCAGAAGAAGGTCATCCTCACGCCCGACAACGGTGACGAGCCGCACGTGTACCCCGTGCTCAAGCGCGCGACGTTGCTGGTCGAGGACGGACAGCGCGTCGAGGTCGGACAGCCCCTCCAGGTCGGAACGCTCGACCCGAAGGAGATCATGCGCGTCATGGGCGCCCGCGAGGTGCAGAAGTACCTCGTCGGCGGTGTGCAGGGCGTGTACCGGTCGCAGGGTGTGCCGATCCACGACAAGCACATCGAGGTCATCGTCCGCCAGATGTTGCGCAAGGTCACCGTGGTCGACCACGGCGACACCAAGCTGCTGCCCGGTGAGATGGTCGACTCGCGTCGCTTCATCGACATCAACCGTGCGACCGTCGGCGAGGGCAAGCGCCCCGCGTCGGGTCGTCCGGAGCTGATGGGTATCACGAAGGCCTCGCTCGCGACCGAGTCGTGGCTGTCGGCCGCTTCCTTCCAGGAGACGACCCGCGTTCTGACGCAGGCCGCGATGGAGGGCAAGAGCGACCCGCTCGTGGGCCTGAAGGAGAACGTGATCATCGGAAAGCTGATCCCCGCGGGGACCGGCCTGTCGAAGTACCGCAACGTCACGGTCGAGGCGACCGAGGAGGCCAAGAGCGAGCGGTACCCCAACCGCATCTTCGCCTCGGACGGTGCATACAGCGACTCCGACCTGAGCTACGTCGACTTCGACAGCTTCTCGACGGACGACTTCACCCCCGGGACCTATAACTGATCCCGGACTGACGACGAAGGTCCCCGAGCTCCGGCTCGGGGGCCTTCGTCGTTTCCCGGTCGCAGAGCGGGCATTCGGCTCGCGCCAAGGCCCGGAGGCTAGCCTTCCGGCATGCAGCTCGCCGTCCGCTCCTCAGGCTCCGGTGCGCGCACCGCGATCCTCATCCACGGCATCATGTCCGACTCGCGGGCGTGGCACCGTGTGAGCGACGACCTCGAGCATGCGGGTTTCCGCGTGCTGGCCGTGGACCTCGCCGGACACGGCCGGAGCCCCCGTGCTCGGAGCTACTCGCCCGGCGCCTGGGCCGAGGATGTCATCGAGACGTTGGAACCCGTGCTCGCGCACGCTCCGGATCTGATCGTCGGGCACTCCCTCGGAGCGCTCGTCGCCAGCATCGTGGCCGAGCGCCTCGCCCCCCGTGCCGCCGTCTACGTCGACCCCGCCTTCGCGTTCCCGAGGGGCGTGCGGGGGCTCGCGTACAAGCTCGCCTTCGCGATCGCACCCAAACCGCGTCGGCGGATGCTGCGCCGAATGAACCCCGGCTGGAGCATGCAGGACATAGACCTCGAGCTGTCGTCGCTGCAGGCCTGGGACAAGCGCACGATCCTCGGACTCGCCGACACCCGCGCACTCGTCGCGCCGCGTCGGCCCCGGCAGCCGAGTCTGGTCGTGCTGGCGGAGAAGAGCCTGCTGATCACCCGCACCGTCGCCGCAGCGATGCGCGGTGACGGGCTCACGGTCACGGTGCTGCCGGGGTCGGGCCACACCGTCTTCCGCGACGACCACGCGGGGTTCATGGGACTCGTCCACGGCTGGATCGCCGATCACATTCCCGCCCGCGCCTGACGCCGCGTGCCGCTGCCCCGCTTCGCCGGATGCGACGCGTAGCGTGGATCGGGGAGGTCGGGGTGGCACGGATCGGCGGACGCAACAGCTTCATGGCATGGGTCGTGGGGCTCGGAAGTGCTGCCGTGGTGGCGGCGCTCGTGGTGCTGGCCGTTCCCGCGATCCCGGCGGGCATCCAGATGGTCGGTGACACTCTGCGGTCCTCGACATCCGCCCCCATCGCCCAGGGTGAGGCCCCCGCCCCCGCCCCCGCCTCATCGACCCCGCTGTGCCAGGCCCTCTACACGGACGCGCTGTGGGCGCAACTGACCCAGCGTGCCGGCGGAGTTCCGGTACAGGACACGAGCGCGCCGCGCGTGTCCGCGACCACGCTGGCTGCCTCGCTGGCGCCCGAGGTGACGGTCTCGTGTACCTTCACCGGCATCAACGCCGGCTCCATCGTGACGACGGTGGCGAAGGTGGATGCGGACGCCGCCCGCGTCGCGCGTTCGACGCTGGAGAGCGCAGGCTACGAGTGCAGTGACTTCGGCGACGGCGTTCGCTGCCGGTTGACGACCGCGGAAGGCTCCGAGGACCAGGTCATCCGCGACGGCACCTGGCTGGCGAGCGTGTTCACGGGATGGCACCCCGATCGCTACACCGAACGGGTCGCGCTGCAGCTCTGGCCGAACTGAGCGCGCTCAGTCGAAGACGCGCGAGATGACCGCATCCGTGTAGCCGGACGGGGCGAGGCCGACGTACTGGGTGTCGATGAGCACATCGTCGCGCCAGAACAGCGTCCGTCCGTCGTTGACCGGGTACTGCGGGTCGACCCACACCTTCTCGCACCGTGTGCCGCTGTTCGGCGTGTAGCAGGTGAAGCCCTCGCCGACGAGAGCGTTGAGCATATCGAGGGCGGGTCCGCGCGACTTCTTGGAGATGGTGGTCGTGAGCCGGCCGGTGTCGGTCGCAGGGCTTCCCCAGATGCAGGTGAGGCTTCCGTCGGCCTGGGCGCCGGCCGTTCCGAACGCCGGGTCGTTGAGCGGTACGTCGGCGAGCTGAGCGAGCACCGCATCGGAGAGGATCTCGCGGCAGTCCGTGGGAATGGCGGCCGGAGTCGCGGTGGGCGTCGCCGTCGCCGTAGGAGTGGGGGTGGTCGAAGGCGGTGAACCGAGCGTCGAGCCCGTCGGTGCGGGTGCTGGATCCGGAGCGCAGGCTGCGAGGGCGAAGAGCGCGAGAAGAGCCGACGAGGTCGTGAGCAGGGTGGTCTTCGTCCTCCGGCGCAGCGTCATGGGGTCAGGTTAGCCGCGGCGCGCGCCGCGCGCCTGACGCGGCCCGACGCGACCCGGCGTTACCCTCGGGAAGCGGATGTGCACCCCCGCTGAAGGAGCGACAGCGATGACCGAGCAGAAGACGCCCTCGGCCGGCGAACCCGTCGAGGAGCCGACTGTCGTCGTGGACGACGTCGTGGGCAACGCGAACGAGGCGCTGGCCGACGCAGAGGCCGCTCAGCGCACGGCGACCGGAGAGCAGGAAATCGCCGCGGAGCGTGTCGTCGAGGAGGACGTGGTGGTCGTCGAGGCCCCGACCCCCGACGGCGATCGTGTCGTCGAGGAGGTCGTGGTCACCGAGGCCGCGGCCGACCGGGCCCGCGCCGCCGACGACGTGCCCTGGTACGACCGCCCGGAGACCGTCCCCATGGACCCCGAGCCGGCTGCCACGACCGCGATCCCGGCCGCTGCCGCGGCGACCACGCCGGTCGCCGCACCCGAGCCGACCTACGCCGCCGCTGCGGCTCAGCCCATCTTCGTGCAGGCGCCCGAGGCGCCCCGCCCCCGCGGCAACCGCGGTGCCGCGGGTGCGATCGGCCTGCTCGCGGCCCTCGCATTCGCCGTCCTGTCGTTCGGTGTGCTCTTCGCCTATGGCTACTTCTACGGCGGCTTCGGCGGCGCAGACGCCGACGCGGCCGACTACGCGCTCGCTCTGATCCGCTCGTGGACGTTCTGGATGCCGGTGGTGGTCTTTTACCTCGGTTTCTGGATCCTCGGCGCCATCCTCAATCGTGCACGCTGGGCGCACTGGGTCATCTGGGGCCTGCTCGTCGGTGTCGCGGCCTACGCTGGGTCGCTTCTCGGCATCCTGTTCCAGGCGCCGTTCTGGGATCTGACCGCGCGTCAAGGCGCTGATCTGCTGCAGGGTTCGTTGTTCTCGCCGCTGCCGATCCTCGCCTTCGTGCTGGGTCGTGAGCTGACGGTCTGGTTCGGTGCGTGGGTCGCCGCCCGCGGACGTCGTGTCACCGCGCTCAACGACGAGGCGCAGCGCGAGTACGAGCGCACCCTCGAGGCGGGCCCGCAGCTCCACCAGGTGTGATGTCCCAGTCGGACGCGCCTCGGACTCCGCCGGTGCGTCCGGCTGTCGCCGTCGCTCTGACGCTCGCGGCGCTCTTCGCCCTGATCGTCGCCGCTTTCGGGATGGTGAGCCTGCTCGCCGACGTCGAGGTCGTTCCGGTGGCGGGTGTCGGGCAGGCGCCCGGAATTGTCGGCGTCGTCGTCGCATGCACGGTCTACGCCGCGGGCGCGGCTCTCGTGCTCCGACCGGGGAACCCCGCGTACACCGGCGCCCTCTTCGTCGCGGTTGCCGTGTGGTTCTGCTACAGCCTCAGTGCGGGCATCGTCGGTGCCGTGACCTCGGAGGACGTGGCGGTGGGGCTCGCGCTCATGGCCCGTCTGCTGACAGGTTGGCAGGGGGCTGTGGTGGCTCTTGCCGCAGCAGCCGCCGCATGGTGCGCGATCGCGCTCGTTCGCACGCACGCGGGCCGTTCCCGATGGCCCTGGGAGGGCCCGGACGAGAGCTGACCGCGGTCGCGACGGGCCGGATGCGCGGATTTCCCGCGGAAAGACGCGGGTGACGGCTACCTTTAGAGCGTGGAGCGCTCGCTCGAGACGCAGGTGAGCCAGGCCGTCGACGCCTGGCTGCGTTGGCTGCCCCGTTGGGAGCCCGCGACGCACCGCGGACGTCTTGCGGTGTGCCGCCGTTGCCTCGGTTCGCCGATCCTCTCGGCCGCGGGCCTGGGCGGGGATGTCCCGCATGCGGTGCAGCACGGGCTGTCCACTCGCCTGAAGACCGTCGTCGACCACGCGGTCGCGGAGTACACGGCGCGCAACCTCCCTCTCCTGCAGTCCGAGCTCGACCAGCAGGCCACGCGCAACAGGGCGCGCAGCTATCGCCCCACCGAGAACCTCGAGCCCGAGTACGACGGTCTGCCGCTGGATCCGGAGCCGATCCCGGGTGCGCCGTTTCTCTTCACCCTCGCGGGTATGGCAGCCGACGCGGATGCGGGCATCCCCGCACTGCCGCCGTTGTCCGATGAGGCCAAGGCGGCGCTGCGTCACGAAGTGGCGCTGGCCGACGACTACGCGAACCTGATCGGTCGCGAAGTATGCCAGGTCCTGCTGCACCACCGCATCCGCATCCAAGCAGCGGTCGCGAAGTATGTAGAACCGCAGATCACCGCCATGCTGGAAGAGTTGACGCGTTCGCTCGACGTTCCTTTCGACCCCCGAGACCTCGACGGTCCCACTCCCTGAGGCAGTTCATCCATGCTCAACGCACTCGTCGCCGCTTACTCCTCGCCGTTGGTCCCCGACGCGGGAACCGTCGTGGTCCTCGTTCTCGTGTCGCTCGTGCCCTCGCTCCTGGTCTACGTCTGGGGCGCACTCGCGCTGTCGCGGGTGTACGCGAAGCTCGGCATCGAGGGCTGGAAGGCGTGGATCCCGGTCTACAACGTCGCCGTCCTGTTCATGATCGGCGGCCTGAGCCCCTGGCTCCTTCTGCTCTACCTCATCCCGTTCTTCGGGCAGATCTTCGTCTATGTCGCCTTCATCACCGCCGCGCACCGCGTGAACGTCATGTTCGGACAAGGGGTGGGGATGACGGTTCTGGCCGCCCTGCTCTTCCCCGTCTGGGCGAGCGTGCTGGGATTCGGCTCCGCCAGGCCGATCGAGCAGGCCCCTGTTCGCCAGAGCACAGGTGGCGTCGATGACCTCCTGGGATTCGCGCCGCAGTACGCTCCGGCCGCCGACGAGTTCGGCGCCCGCCGCGATGTCCCGGCGCCGTCGGCATGGATCCCTCCGGCACCGCCGGCGCCCGGCGCACCCGCAGCTGGGGCCACCGCGGCGATGCCGATCGCCGGAGCCTGGGGAGAGCCGCCCCTGCCGCCCGCCCCCGCGGCGCCTGCCGTCGACCCCTACGCGCCGGCGGACCCCTACGCCGCAGCTCCCGCGGATCCGTACGCCGCACCGGCGCCCGACGCGTACGCCGCACCGGCGTTCCCCGCGCCCGCGGTGGACTCCTACGCTCCGCCGTCTCCGGCAGCCCCCGCCTACGAGGCGTACCCGGCGCCGACCGCGGATCCCTACGCGCCGCCCGCCGCCGATGGGCCCCCCGCCCCCGTCGACGACCCTTACGTCGCGCCGGCTTCGCCCGAGCCCGCCCCCGTGATGTCGTGGTGGCAGCCGGCGATCGTCGAGGAGGAGGCCGCACCCGCGGCCGCCACGCCTGCGTGGGTGGAGCCGGAGACGCCGCAGGCTCCCGCCGCGGCAGAACCCGCGCCGGCCGACTCCTTCGTTCCTCCTGCGGCGCCCCCCGTGCTGCGGGAATCCTTCGTCGCCGAGCCCGATGCATTCCCGGAGGCCTCGGGTGAGGTGTCGGCGGTGGCCGGGGCGCCGATCGCGGGGATGCCGCGGCCGGCTGCCGCATCCGTCGCCGCATCGCGCCCCGGCGTCGGCGACATCGTCGAGGACACCGTCATCGCCTCACGTCGTCGGCCGAAGTGGGCGCTGCTGCTGCCCGACGGATCGCCCATGGAGCTCACCGGCGACGCCGTCGTGCTCGGGCGCCGGCCGGTCCCGGTGCACGCCGCCCCCGGTGCGCAGCTGGTGACCGTCGTCGACGACACGCGCACGGTCTCCAAGACCCATGCGCTGCTTCGCCGGCGTGCGGATGCCTGGATGGTGAGCGACCTGGACTCCACGAACGGCGTGGTCGTCTTCGTCGCCCAGGACGAGATCGACGTGGCCCCGGGTACCGAGCACGAGGTCGCGGAGCGTTTCCTGCTCGGCGATGCGGAGCTGCGCATCGTCCGGGCGGACGGATGATCGCGGTCGTTTGACCGCATCCCGATTCGGCGCGTATCATTGAGCGGGTGTGCGCTCTCGCGCGCCCTGCGTCGTGCCCGGCACGAACAGGGTGAACAAGAGCACACCATCTCAGGGAACGGCCTGCGAACAGGCCACCCCCACGGCATATCCACCAGCGAAACGGGCGTCAGTCATTCTGTCGCCCCGGTGGGTCCGCGTGAGCCCTCTCCGACACGAATCGAAAGAATCCGCCGGGGCGGGGGAGACCACGACGCTGTCACCGTGCAGCACTGACAAGGAGAGAACGTGCCAACTATTCAGCAGTTGGTTCGCAAGGGGCGCACGCCGAAGGTCACCAAGACCAAGGCTCCCGCGCTGAAGTCGAACCCGCAGCAGGCCGGTGTCTGCACCCGTGTGTACACCACCACCCCGAAGAAGCCGAACTCGGCGATGCGCAAGGTCGCTCGTGTGAAGCTCCGCAACGGCACCGAGGTCACCGCCTACATCCCCGGCGAGGGCCACAACCTGCAGGAGCACTCGCTCGTGCTGGTGCGCGGCGGTCGTGTGAAGGACCTCCCCGGTGTGCGTTACAAGATCGTTCGTGGCGCCCTGGACACCCAGGCCGTCAAGAACCGCAAGCAGGCCCGTAGCCGCTACGGCGCGAAGAAGGGTTGAGTTAGATGCCTCGTAAGGGTCCCGCCCCGAAGCGTCCGGTCGTCAACGACCCGGTCTACGGCGCACCGATCGTCAGCCAGCTCGTCAACAAGATCCTCGTCGACGGCAAGAAGTCGCTCGCCGAGTCGATCGTCTACACGGCGCTGCGCGGCGTCGAGGCCAAGAACGGCCAGGACGCGGTCGCGACGCTGAAGAAGGCGCTCGACAACGTCCGCCCCACCCTCGAGGTCAAGAGCCGCCGCGTCGGTGGTTCGACCTACCAGGTGCCGGTCGAGGTCAAGCCGCACCGCGCCAACACCCTGGCGCTGCGCTGGCTCGTCAGCTACGCGAAGGGTCGTCGTGAGAAGACGATGACCGAGCGTCTGCAGAACGAGATCCTCGACGCCTCGAACGGCCTCGGTGCCGCGGTCAAGCGCCGCGAAGACACCCACAAGATGGCCGAGTCGAACCGCGCCTTCGCGCACTACCGCTGGTAATCAGCAGCTCGGCGCCGCGTTTCGACTCGCGGCTTCGCCGCTCGCTCAACGACCGGTATCTCTCCGGTCGTTGAGCGAGCGAAGCGAGACGAAACGACAGACACCCCACTACACGTAAGGACATCCCCGTGGCACAAGAAGTGCTCACCGACCTCAACAAGGTCCGCAACATCGGCATCATGGCGCACATCGATGCCGGAAAGACGACGACGACCGAGCGCATTCTCTTCTACACGGGCGTCAACCACAAGATCGGCGAGACGCACGACGGCGCTGCGACCACCGACTGGATGGAGCAGGAGCAGGAGCGTGGCATCACGATCACCTCCGCCGCTGTCACCTGCTTCTGGAACAAGAACCAGATCAACATCATCGACACCCCCGGCCACGTGGACTTCACGGTCGAGGTCGAGCGTTCGCTGCGCGTGCTCGACGGTGCCGTCGCCGTCTTCGACGGCAAGGAGGGCGTCGAGCCCCAGTCTGAGACGGTGTGGCGTCAGGCCGACAAGTACGACGTGCCGCGTATCTGCTTCGTCAACAAGATGGACAAGCTGGGTGCCGACTTCTACTTCACCGTCGACACGATCGTGAACCGCCTGAAGGCCAAGCCGCTCGTGCTGCAGCTGCCCATCGGTGCCGAGAACGACTTCGTCGGTGTCATCGACCTCGTCGAGATGCGCGCTCTGGTGTGGCCCGGCGATGCCAAGGGTGACGTCACCATGGGCGCGAAGTACGAGATCCAGGAGATCCCGGCCGACCTGGCCGACCGTGCCGCCGAGTACCGCGAGAAGCTGCTCGAGACGGTCGCCGAGAGCGACGAGGCGCTGCTCGAGAAGTACTTCGGCGGCGAGGAGCTCTCGCTGGCAGAGATCAAGGGCGCGATCCGCAAGCTCACGATCAACTCCGAGGTCTACCCGGTCCTGTGCGGATCGGCGTTCAAGAACCGCGGTGTGCAGCCGATGCTGGACGCCGTCGTCGACTACCTCCCCTCGCCCCTGGACGTTCCCGCCATCGAGGCGCACGACCCCAAGGACGAAGAGATCGTCATCGAGCGTCACGCCGACCGCGACGAGCCCTTCGCGGCCCTCGCGTTCAAGATCGTCACGCACCCCTTCTTCGGTCGTCTGACCTACATCCGCGTGTACTCGGGTCACCTCGACTCCGGTGCCCAGGTCGTCAACGCGACCAAGGGCAAGAAGGAGCGCATCGGAAAGATCTTCCAGATGCACGCCAACAAGGAGATGCCGGTCGACTCGGTGACCGCCGGTCACATCTACGCGGTCATCGGCCTGAAGGACACCACCACCGGTGACACCCTCTCCGACAGCACCAACCAGGTCGTCCTCGAGTCGATGACGTTCCCGGAGCCGGTCATCGAGGTCGCCATCGAGCCCAAGACCAAGGCCGACCAGGAGAAGCTGGGGCTCGCGATCCAGAAGCTCGCCGAAGAGGACCCGACGTTCCGCGTCGAGCAGAACGCCGAGACCGGCCAGACGGTCATCAAGGGCATGGGCGAGCTCCACCTCGACATCCTCGTCGACCGCATGAAGCGCGAGTTCAAGGTCGAGGCCAACGTCGGAAAGCCCCAGGTCGCGTACCGCGAGACGATTCGCAAGACCGTCGAGCGTCACGACTACACGCACAAGAAGCAGACCGGTGGTTCGGGTCAGTTCGCCAAGATCCAGTTCGCGCTGGAGCCTCTCGAGGTCACGGCGGACAAGACGTACGAGTTCGAGAACAAGGTCACCGGTGGCCGCATCCCGCGCGAGTACATCAGCCCCACCGACCAGGGCTTCCAGGACGCCATGAACGTCGGCGTGCTCGCCGGCTTCCCCATGGTGGGTGTGAAGGCGATCCTGCTCGACGGCGCCTCGCACGACGTCGACTCCTCGGAGATGGCGTTCAAGATCGCGGGCTCCATGGGCTTCAAGGAGGCCGTCCGCAAGGCGAACCCCGTCATCCTCGAGCCGATCATGGCCGTCGAGGTGCGTACTCCCGAGGAGTACATGGGCGACGTCATCGGCGACCTGAACTCCCGTCGCGGCCAGATCCAGTCGATGGAGGATGCGGCCGGCGTCAAGGTCGTCCGTGCCAACGTCCCGCTGTCCGAGATGTTCGGTTACATCGGTGACCTGCGTTCGAAGACCTCCGGTCGCGCTGTCTACTCCATGGAGTTCGACAGCTACGCCGAGGTCCCGCGCAACGTCATGGACGAGATCGTTCAGAAGACCAAGGGCGAGTAATCTCCTCGGAGGTCTCGTCTGCGGACGGGGCGGTTTCGTCCCGTCCGCACTTCTGGCTCACAACTTCACACGACCCCTCTCTATTACACTGAGAACAATCCCCGTAGCGAGCCGGTCGCAACCCAGCGACCGGAGTCTCTACACGACGTCCTGAGGAGGACCCAGTGGCTAAGGCCAAGTTCGAGCGGACCAAGCCGCACGTGAACATCGGAACGATCGGTCACGTCGACCACGGCAAGACCACGCTCACCGCCGCGATCTCGAAGGTGCTCGCCGACAAGTTCCCGTCGGCCACCAACGTGCAGCGCGACTTCGCGTCGATCGACTCCGCTCCCGAAGAGCGCCAGCGCGGCATCACGATCAACATCTCGCACGTCGAGTACGAGACGCCCAAGCGTCACTACGCTCACGTCGACGCTCCCGGTCACGCTGACTACATCAAGAACATGATCACCGGTGCCGCTCAGATGGACGGCGCGATCCTCGTGGTCGCCGCCACCGACGGCCCGATGGCTCAGACCCGCGAGCACGTGCTGCTGGCCAAGCAGGTCGGCGTGCCGTACCTGCTCGTCGCCCTGAACAAGAGCGACATGGTCGACGACGAGGAGATCCTGGAGCTCGTCGAGCTCGAGGTTCGCGAGCTGCTCTCGTCGCAGGACTTCGATGGCGACAACGCCCCCGTCGTCCGCGTCTCGGGCCTGAAGGCTCTCGAGGGTGACGAGAAGTGGGTCAACTCGATCGTCGAGCTCATGGAGGCCGTCGACGAGTCCATCCCGGACCCGGTGCGCGACAAGGACAAGCCGTTCCTGATGCCCATCGAGGACGTCTTCACGATCACCGGTCGTGGCACCGTCGTCACGGGTCGCGCCGAGCGTGGCACCCTGGCGATCAACTCCGAGGTCGAGATCGTCGGCATCCGCCCGACGCAGAAGACGATCGTCACCGGTATCGAGATGTTCCACAAGCAGCTCGACGAGGCATGGGCCGGCGAGAACTGTGGTCTGCTCCTTCGCGGCACCAAGCGTGACGACGTCGAGCGCGGCCAGGTCGTCGTCAAGCCCGGTTCGGTCACCCCGCACACCAACTTCGAGGGCACGGCGTACATCCTGTCCAAGGAGGAGGGCGGCCGTCACAACCCGTTCTTCACGAACTACCGTCCGCAGTTCTACTTCCGTACCACGGACGTGACCGGCGTCATCACGCTGCCCGAGGGCACCGAGATGGTCATGCCCGGTGACACCACGGAGATGTCGGTCGAGCTCATCCAGCCGATCGCCATGGAAGAGGGCCTCGGCTTCGCGATCCGTGAGGGTGGCCGCACCGTCGGCGCCGGCACGGTGACCAAGATCCTCAAGTAAGTCCTTCGGACTTCGCCGACAGGGGTCGGGCCTTCGGGCCCGGCCCCTGTCGGCTTTTCGGGTTGTGTCGTGCATTGACCGCGAGATTACGGAGACGTAAAGAAAGGCCGCATAACACGCCCTCGACTTGTGAGTGGGCTGGGAGAAGAGCTAGCGTGGCCTGCGGGGGTAGGTTGGATGATTCATACCAACCCGACTCCCGGACCGTTCAGGTACCCATTGAGGCTGCGCCTCACACCCCCACGGAGTTGAAAATGAAGAGCCTTCGCACCAAGATCGCAGCGGTCATCCTGACCGCTGCCGCCCTCGTTGCCGCTCCCGCGGCAGCGCAGGCCTACGTCCCCACACCCGGCGCCCCCGACGCGAGCACCTCGGGCGCCCCTGTCCCCGGCGGCACGGTGACGCTTGTCGCCACCGCCTTCGACGGCAACACGCCGATCAGCTTCGTCGTCACCGGAGAAAACGGTGCCGGCATCACCCAGGCCTCGGTCAAGCTGGCCATCAGCTCGTCGCCGACCTTCTCCACGTCGACGAACGCGGCGGGCAACGCCTCGTTCAACGTCAAGCTGCCGTCCAATGCGACCGGCTCCTACGACGTCGCGGTTACCGGCCAGAAGAACGGCGTCTCCGTCACCGAGACCACGAGCTTTGCCGTGGGCACCGGAAGCGGCGGCACGGGATCCGGCTCGGGTCTGCCGGCCACCGGTGTCGACAGCGGTTCGCTGATGGGCGTCTGGATCGGCGGCGGCGTGCTGCTGCTCGGCGGCCTTGCGGTGACCGTATTCGCGGTCCGTCGTCAGCGCCAGGGCGCCTGACGCACGACAGTCAAGAACAGAACCCCCGGGCCACGGCCCGGGGGTTCTGTCGTTGTGCCCGACGCGCCGATCTGGCACGGCGTTCCGACACGCCGTTCCGACACGCCCGAGTTTGCGACACGCCCGGGCGACACGTAGACTACTGAGGTTCCACATTCCGGGTGCTTCGCTGCCCGGATCACTGCCAGGGCAGTGCATAGATCAGCGCCTCGAGCGCGGGATCTAGGCCGCGGGCAGCAGAACGACATCTCCCACACTTCTTCCCGGAAACGGGCGTGCACTGCGCGTGGAGTGCGGGGCCGGCGTCGGACGACGTCGGTTTGACACGAGAACAGTGGTGCAGCATCACCGCGAAAGCGGGAGAAGTGCCCGGCGCGCAAGCGTCACCGTGCGTCCGATGCCCTCAGAGGTATGACGCGAGAAAGAGAGTGAGCAGACTATGGCGGGACAGAAGATCCGCATTCGCCTGAAGTCGTACGATCACGCGGGGCTCGACAGCTCAGCGCGCAAGATCGTCGACACCGTGACCCGAGCCGGCGCCACCGTCGTCGGCCCCGTGCCGCTGCCGACCGAGAAGAACGTCGTGGTCGTCATCCGGTCGCCCCACAAGTACAAGGACAGCCGCGAGCACTTCGAGATGCGCACCCACAAGCGCCTCATCGACATCATCGACCCGACGCCCAAGGCCGTCGACTCGCTGATGCGTCTCGACCTTCCGGCCGACGTCAACATCGAGATCAAGCTCTGAGGTTCGACATGGCTGACATCAACTCCAAGATCTCCCAGGGCCTCCTGGGCACCAAGCTCGGCATGACCCAGGTCTGGAACGAGCAGGGCAAGCTCGTCCCCGTGACGGTCATCCAGATCACCCCGAACGTGGTCACGCAGATCCGCACCCCCGAGAAGGACGGCTACAACGCCGTTCAGATCGCTGCGGGTCAGATCGACCCCCGCAAGGTCACCAAGCCCCTCGAGGGCCACTTCGAGGCTGCCGGCGTCACGCCGCGCCGCCACGTCACCGAGATCCGCACCGCGAACGCCGCTGACTACTCACTCGGTCAGGAGCTCACGGTCGACGGTGTCTTCGAAGCGGGCAAGCTGGTCGACGTCGTCGGCACCAGCAAGGGCAAGGGCACCGCGGGTGTCATGAAGCGCCACAACTTCAAGGGTGTCTCCGCATCGCACGGTGCGCACCGCAACCACCGCAAGCCCGGTTCCATCGGTGCCTCCTCGACGCCCAGCCGCGTCTTCAAGGGCATGCGCATGGCCGGCCGCATGGGTGGCGAGCGCGTGACCGTCCTCAACCTCACGGTGCACGCCGTCGACGCCGAGAAGGGTCTGCTGCTCGTCAAGGGCGCTGTGCCCGGCGCTCGTGGCCGCATCGTCTACGTCCGCAACGCAGTGAAGGGTGCCTGAGAACATGGCTGACTCGACTCTCGCGCTCGACGTCGTGAAGGCAGACGGCAAGAAGGCCGGCTCCGTGGAGCTGCCCGCCGCCCTGTTCGACGTCAAGACGAACATCCCCCTCATCCACCAGGTCGTCGTCGCGCAGCTCGCGGCGGCTCGCCAGGGCACGCACTCGACCAAGCGTCGCGGCGAGGTCTCCGGCGCCGGCCGCAAGCCCTTCAAGCAGAAGGGCACGGGTAACGCCCGTCAGGGCTCGATCCGCGCGCCGCACATGACCGGCGGTGGCATCGTCCACGGCCCGAAGCCGCGCAACTACTCGCAGCGCACGCCCAAGAAGATGATTGCGGCCGCCCTCCTGGGTGCGCTGAGCGATCGTGCTCGCGGCGACCGTCTGCACATCGTCGACTCGTTCGGCGTCGAGGGTGCTCCCTCGACCAAGGCCGCCGCCGCGGTGCTGAACGCGCTGACTCCCGCGAAGAACGTCCTCGTCGTGATCGAGCGTGACGACGAGCTGAGCCTGCTGAGCGTGCGCAACCTCGCGTACGTCCACGTGCTCGCCTTCGACCAGCTGAACGCCTACGACGTGCTCGTCTCCGACGACATCGTCTTCACCAAGGCCGCCTACGACGCGTTCGTCGCGTCGCGGACCGCCACCGAGGAGGTCTCGGCATGACCGCCGTCAACAAGGACCCGCGCGACATCATCCTGAAGCCGGTCGTCTCCGAGAAGAGCTACGGACTCATCGACGAGGGCAAATACACGTTCTACGTGGACACCCGCGCCAACAAGACCGAGATCAAGCTCGCCATCGAGAAGATCTTCGGCGTCAAGGTCGCTTCGGTCAACACGATCAACCGCGTCGGCAAGGCCCGTCGCACCCGCTTCGGCATCGGCAAGCGCAAGGACACCAAGCGCGCCATCGTCACCCTGAAGTCGGGCACCATCGACATCTTCACGGCAGTCGGCTGACGGTCGGGATAGAGGACACAGATTATGGCTATTCGCAAGTACAAGCCGACGACCCCCGGTCGTCGCGGCTCGTCGGTGGCGGACTTCGCCGAGATCACGCGATCGACGCCCGAGAAGTCCCTGCTGCGCCCGCTGAGCAAGACCGGTGGACGTAACAACCAGGGCCGCATCACGACGCGTCACATCGGTGGTGGCCACAAGCGCCAGTACCGCGTGATCGACTTCCGTCGCAACGACAAGGACGGAATCAACGCGAAGGTCGCTCACATCGAGTACGACCCCAACCGCACCGCGCGCATCGCGCTTCTGCACTACGTGGACGGCGAGAAGCGTTACATCCTCGCGCCGAACAAGCTGCAGCAGGGCGACATCGTGGAGTCTGGCGCCGGCGCCGACATCAAGCCTGGCAACAACCTGCCGCTGCGCAACATCCCCACCGGTACCGTCATCCACGCCATCGAGCTCCGCCCCGGCGGCGGCGCGAAGATGGCCCGCTCGGCCGGCGCCAGCGTGCGTCTGGTCGCGAAGGACGGTCCCTACGCGCAGCTCCGTCTGCCCTCCGGCGAGATCCGCAACGTCGACGCGCGCTGCCGCGCGACGATCGGCGAGGTCGGCAACGCTGAGCAGTCGAACATCAACTGGGGTAAGGCCGGCCGCAAGCGGTGGAAGGGCGTCCGCCCGACCGTCCGCGGTGTCGCGATGAACCCGGTCGACCACCCGCACGGTGGTGGCGAGGGTAAGACCAGCGGTGGACGCCACCCGGTCACGCCGTGGGGTAAGGCCGAGGGCCGCACCCGCCACGCCAACAAGGAAAGCGACAAGTACATCGTCCGCCGTCGCACCGCCGGCAAGAAGCGCAAGTAGGAGTCAAGAAGATGCCACGCAGTCTGAAGAAGGGCCCCTTCGTCGACGAGCACCTGCTTCGCAAGGTTGTCTCGCAGAACGAGGCGGGTTCCAAGAACGTCATCAAGACCTGGTCGCGCCGATCGATGATCGTGCCCGCGATGCTCGGTCACACGATCGCGGTCCACGACGGTCGCAAGCACATCCCCGTGTTCGTGAGCGAGACCATGGTCGGCCACAAGCTGGGCGAGTTCGCGCCCACCCGCACCTTCCGCGGCCACGTGAAGGACGACAAGAAGGGCCGTCGCCGCTGACGCGGTGACGCAGAGGAGAAGAAATGGTGGAGTCCATCGCACGCGTGCGACACATCCGCGTGACCCCTCAGAAGGCTCGTCGTGTCGTCGCTCTCATCAAGGGCAAGCAGGCTGAAGAAGCTCTCGCGATCCTGAAGTTCGCGCAGCAGAGCGCCAGCGAGCCCATCTACAAGCTGGTCGCCTCGGCGATCGCGAACGCCCGTGTGAAGGCGGATGCGGCAGGCGAGTTCTTCGACGAGCAGGACCTGTTCGTCAAGAACGCGTTCGTCGACGAGGGCACGACGCTCAAGCGTTTCCAGCCCCGCGCCCAGGGCCGCGCGTTCCAGATCAAGAAGCGCACCAGCCACATCACCGTCGTCCTGGCGACGCCCGAGGTGGCAGAGACCGCCCCGGCCCAGAGCAAGAAGGCGAGCAAGTAATGGGACAGAAAGTCAACCCGTACGGCTTCCGCCTCGGCATCACCACCGACCACGTGTCGCGGTGGTTCTCGGACTCGACGAAGCCCGGACAGCGCTACGCCGACTACGTGGCCGAGGACATCAAGATCCGTAAGCTCCTGCTGTCGAGCCTCGACCGTGCAGGCGTGAGCAACATCGAGATCGAGCGCACCCGCGACCGCGTGCGCGTCGACATCCACACCGCGCGTCCCGGCATCGTGATCGGCCGTCGTGGTGCGGAGGCCGAGCGCATCCGTGGCGACCTCGAGAAGCTCACCGGCAAGCAGATCCAGCTGAACATCCTCGAGGTCAAGAACCCCGAGGCCGACGCTCAGCTCGTCGCGCAGGGCATCGCCGAGCAGCTCTCCGCCCGCGTGGCGTTCCGCCGCGCGATGCGCAAGGGCCTGCAGGGCGCTCAGCGCGCCGGTGCCAAGGGCATCCGCATCCAGGTCTCCGGCCGCCTCGGCGGCGCCGAGATGAGCCGTTCGGAGTTCTACCGCGAAGGCCGTGTGCCGCTGCACACCCTGCGCGCGAACATCGACTACGGCTTCTACGAGGCCAAGACCACCTTCGGCCGTATCGGCGTGAAGGTCTGGATCTACAAGGGCGACCTCACCAACAAGGAACTCGCTCGCGAGCAGGCCAACGCGCCGAAGTCCCGCGGTCGCGACGACCGTGGTGGCGACCGCCGTCGTGGCCCCCGCAACGAGGCCCCCGTCGCAGAAGGAGCGTCTGCCTGATGCTTATTCCCCGCAAGGTCAAGTACCGCAAGCAGCACCACCCGAAGCGTGACGGCCAGGCCACCGGCGGCACCCAGGTGTCGTTCGGCGAGTTCGGCATCCAGGCGCTGACCCCCGCTTACGTGACCAACCGTCAGATCGAGTCCGCTCGTATCGCCATGACGCGTCACATCAAGCGTGGTGGAAAGGTGTGGATCAACATCTACCCCGACCGTCCGCTGACCAAGAAGCCCGCTGAAACCCGAATGGGTTCGGGTAAGGGCTCGCCCGAGTGGTGGGTCGCGAACGTCAAGCCGGGCCGCGTCCTCTTCGAGGTCGCGGGCGTGAACGAGCAGCTCGCTCGTGAGGCGCTGACCCGTGCCATCCACAAGCTGCCGCTGAAGGCACGCATCATCAAGCGCGAGGAGGGCGACGCGTAATGGCGATCGGCACCAAGCAGCTCGCCCCGAGCGAGCTCGACACGTTCGAAGACCAGCGCCTCGTCGAGGAGCTGCGCAAGGCCAAGGAAGAGCTGTTCAACCTGCGCTTCCAGTCGGCCACCGGCCAGCTCGAGAGCCACGGCCGCATCCGTGCGGTCAAGCGCGACATCGCGCGGCTCTACACCGTGATCCGCGAGCGCGAGCTGGGCATCCGTGCCACGCCCGTCGCCGCTGAGCCGGCGAAGGCGAAGAAGACGAAGGCGAAGAAGACCGAGGACACCTCGGCCGCCGCCGAAGGAGAGGCTGAGTGATGGCCACCACGAAGAAGGCTGCAGAGGTCGAGCAGACCGCTGGGCACGAGAGTGCGGAGCACGACGTCCGTGACGCCGGCGCCCGTGGCTACCGCAAGGCACGCCGCGGCTACGTCGTCAGCGACAAGATGGACAAGACCATCGTCGTCGAGGTCGAGGACCGCGTGAAGCACCCGCTCTACGGCAAGGTCATCCGCCGCACCTCCAAGGTCAAGGCGCACGACGAGGGCAACACCGCCGGCATCGGCGACCTGGTGCTCATCAACGAGACCCGCCCGCTGAGCGCCACCAAGCGCTGGCGCCTGGTCGAGATCCTCGAGAAGGCCAAGTAAGCCTCGGGCTTACTTGGAACCCAAGGAGTAACAAGTGATTCAGAACGAATCCCGCCTCAAGGTCGCCGACAACACCGGCGCCAAGGAGCTGCTCACGATCCGTGTGCTCGGCGGCTCCAACCGGCGCTACGCCGGCCTGGGCGACGTCATCGTCGCCACGGTCAAGGACGCGATCCCCGGCGGCAACGTCAAGAAGGGCGACGTGGTCAAGGCCGTCGTCGTCCGCACCGTCAAGCAGACCCGTCGTCCCGACGGTTCCTACATCAAGTTCGACGAGAACGCCGCCGTCATCCTGAAGAACGACGGGGAGCCCCGCGGCACCCGTATCTTCGGCCCGGTCGGTCGCGAGCTTCGTGACAAGAAGTTCATGAAGATCGTCTCGCTCGCTCCGGAGGTGATCTGACCCTCATGGCCAAGATCAAGGCAGGTGACCTGGTTCAGGTCATCACTGGTAAGAAGCAGGACAAGGGCGGCGACCGCGGCAAGCAGGGCAAGGTCCGCAAGGTCCTGACCGAGCAGAACCGCGTCATCGTCGAGGGCGTCAACTACGTCACCAAGCACACGCGGGTCGGCCAGACCCAGCGCGGCACCAAGACCGGTGGCATCGAGACGACCGAAGCCCCCATCCACATCTCCAACGTCGCCCTCGTCGACCCCTCGACCAAGAAGCCGACCCGTGTCGGCCGCCGTGTCGAGGAGCAGGTCAAGGACGGCGTCAAGCGCACCGTCCGCGTGCGCTACGCGAAGAAGTCAGGTAAGGACCTCTGATGAGCACCGCCACTGCCGTGGAGGCTGGCAAGACCCAGCCCCGCCTGAAGCAGAAGTACAACGCCGAGATCAAGAAGGCGATGCAGGACGAGTTCGGCTACGCGAACGTCATGCAGATCCCCGGTCTGGTCAAGGTCGTCGTGAACACCGGCGTCGGCGAGGCAGCTCGCGACAGCAAGGTGATCGATGGTGCGGTCGACGACCTCACCAAGATCACCGGTCAGAAGCCGGTCGTCACCAAGGCACGCAAGTCCATCGCGCAGTTCAAGCTGCGTGAGGGCCAGGCCATCGGTGCGCACGTCACCCTGCGCGGCGACCGCGCCTGGGAGTTCATCGACCGTCTCGTGAACCTCGCGCTGCCCCGCATCCGCGACTTCCGTGGTCTGAACGACCGCCAGTTCGACGGCCACGGCAACTACACGTTCGGTCTGCAGGAGCAGTCGGTCTTCCACGAGATCGACCAGGACAAGATCGATCGCGTCCGCGGCTTCGACATCACGATCGTCACGACGGCGAACACGGACGACGAGGGTCGCGCTCTGCTGCGTCACCTCGGCTTCCCGTTCCGCCAGGCGGACGCTCAGGCGTAACACCCCGTGCCGACATCCGTCGGCATCCACCACAGGTCGGCCGTCGTGTAACGGCGGTCGAAACCTGGTGAACGAAGGAAAACCATCATGACGATGACAGACCCGGTCGCAGATCTGCTGACCCGTCTGCGCAACGCGAACTCGGCGCACCACGACTCCGTGTCGCTGCCGAGCTCCAAGCTCAAGACCCACATCGCCGAGATCCTCCAGCAGGAGGGCTACATCTCCGGCTGGGAGGTCACCGACGCGCGTGTCGGCCAGACGCTGACGCTCACGCTGAAGTACGGCCCCAACCGCGAGCGGTCGATCGCCGGCATCAAGCGCGTGTCGAAGCCCGGCCTGCGCGTGTACGCGAAGTCGACCGAGATCCCCAAGGTCCTCGGCGGCCTCGGCGTCGCGATCCTGTCCACCTCCTCTGGCCTCCTCACGGACCGTCAGGCCGAGTCGAAGGGCGTGGGTGGGGAAGTCCTCGCCTACGTGTGGTGACCTGATATGTCGCGTATCGGACGTCTTCCCATCGACATCCCCGCCGGCGTCACCGTCTCGGTGTCCGGTCAGGATGTCTCCGTCAAGGGCCCGAAGGGCGAGCTCATGCTCACCGCAGCCCACCCGATCGAGGTCAAGGTGGAGGAGAACCAGGTTCTCGTCACCCGCCCCGACGACGAGCGCGAGTCGCGGTCGCTTCACGGCCTGACCCGCACGCTCATCAACAACAACATCATCGGCGTCACCCAGGGCTACACCAAGGGCCTCGAGGTCGTCGGTACGGGATACCGCGTCGCGCAGAAGGGCTCGTCCGTCGAGTTCGCGCTGGGCTTCTCGCACCCCGTCCTGGTCGACCCGCCTGCCGGCATCACGTTCACGGTCGAGGGCAACAACAAGCTCACCGTGAGCGGGATCGACAAGCAGGCCGTCGGTGAGGCCGCTGCCAACATCCGCAAGATCCGCAAGCCCGAGCCGTACAAGGGCAAGGGTGTGCGCTACGCCGGCGAGGTCGTCCGGCGCAAGGCCGGAAAGGCTGGTAAGTAACCATGGCCGTGACTTCCAAGTCCGAGGCCCGCGCTCGTCGTCACTCGCGTCTTCGCAAGAAGATCGTCGGCACCGCCGAGCGCCCCCGCCTCGTCGTGACCCGTTCGGCCCGCCACGTCTTCGTGCAGGTCGTCGACGACAGCAAGGGCCACACCGTGGCCAGTGCGTCCACCCTCGAGACCGACCTGCGCGGCTTCGACGGCGACAAGACCTCGAAGGCCCGCAAGGTCGGCGAGCTCGTCGCCGAGCGCGCGAAGGCGGCCGGCGTGGCCGACGTCGTCTTCGACCGTGGCGGCAACCGCTACGCCGGTCGTGTCGCCGCGATCGCCGAGGGCGCCCGTGAAGGAGGGCTGAACCTGTGAGCGATGCAACGAACACCAACCAGGAGACCGAAGTGACCGATGCCACTCAGGCGGCGGCGACGGAGACGGCGCCCGCCGAGCGTGAGCGGGAGCCGCGTCGCGGTGGCCGTGAGCGCAACGCCAACCAGCGTGACCGCGGGTCGCGCGACCGCTCGGAGAGCCAGTTCCTCGAGCGCGTCGTGACCATCAACCGCGTGTCGAAGGTCGTCAAGGGCGGCCGTCGCTTCAGCTTCACCGCTCTCGTTGTCGTCGGTGACGGCAACGGTGTGGTGGGTGTCGGCTACGGCAAGGCCCGCGAGGTCCCGCTCGCGATCTCGAAGGGTGTCGAGGAAGCCAAGCGCAACTTCTTCCGCGTCCCCCGCTCGGGATCGACCATTCCGCACCCGGTCCAGGGTGAGGCCGCCGCGGGCGTCGTTCTGCTGCGTCCCGCTGCTGCCGGTACCGGTGTTATCGCCGGTGGCCCCGTGCGTGCCGTGCTCGAGTGCGCCGGTATCCACGACGTCCTCTCGAAGTCCCTCGGCTCGTCGAACACGATCAACATCGTGCACGCGACCGTCGAGGCTCTGAAGCAGCTCGAGGAGCCGCGTCAGGTGGCCGCTCGTCGTGGCCTCGACTTCGACCAGGTCGCTCCGGCACGTCTGGTTCGCGCCGAGGCTGAGGCCGCGGCCGCATCGAAGGTAGGTGCCTGATGGCTCAGCGTCTGAAGGTCACGCAGGTCAAGTCCAAGGTGAGCGAGAAGCAGAACCAGCGTGACACGCTGCGCAGCCTCGGCCTCAAGCGGATCGGCGACTCGGTCGTCCGCCCCGACGACGCGCAGACGCGCGGCTACGTCAAGGCCGTCGCTCACCTCGTGAAGGTTGAGGAGATCGACTAATGGCTGAGAACGAGAACGTCGAGCAGACGGCTGAGAAGCCCGCTGCCAAGACGACCCGTAAGCCCGCCGCCAAGAAGGCCGCAGCGCCGAAGGCGGAGAAGAAGGACGTCGCCGTGGCGCGTCCGGGCGTGCTGAAGGTGCACCACCTTCGTCCCGTCCCCGGATCCAACACCGCCAAGACCCGCGTCGGTCGTGGTGAGGGCTCCAAGGGGAAGACCGCCGGCCGTGGCACCAAGGGCCAGAAGGCCCGCTACCAGGTCAAGGCCGGCTTCGAGGGTGGGCAGATGCCGCTGCACATGCGCACTCCGAAGCTGCGCGGGTTCAAGAACCCGTTCCGCGTCGAGTACCAGGTCGTGAACCTGGACAAGCTCGCGGAGCTGTACCCGTCCGGTGGCGACGTGACCGTCGTCGACCTGGTCGCCAAGGGTGCGGTTCGCAAGAACGAGAAGGTCAAGGTGCTCGGCACCGGCGAGATCTCGGTGAAGCTGAACGTCGAGGTCGACAAGGTCTCCGGCTCGGCTGAGCAGAAGATCGTCGCCGCGGGCGGCACCGTCAAGTAAGCCGCGTGCAGGGGCCGGAGGACATCTCCGGCCCCTGTCGCATACCCGGAGGATGCGGCCGCTCGGTCACGCGCGGGGTGGGATACCCTGGTGGTCTGTGCGCCTCCTGCGCCGGGAACCCTTTCTGGAGGAATCCACGTGTTCAGCGCCATCGCGCGCGTGTTCCGCACGCCTGACCTGCGTCGGAAGATCGCTTTCACCCTGGGCATCATCGTGCTGTACCGTCTCGGTGCGCACGTGCCGTCGCCGTTCGTCGACTTCCCGAACGTTCAGTCGTGTCTCGCCGACACGTCGAACACGCAGGGCGTGCTGTCGCTGGTCAACCTCTTCTCGGGTGGCGCGCTTCTGCAGCTGTCGATCTTCGCGCTGGGCGTCATGCCCTACATCACCGCGACGATCATCGTCCAGCTGCTGCGCGTTGTCATTCCGCACTTCGAGACCCTCTACAAGGAGGGCCAGTCGGGCCAGGCGCGTCTCACGCAGTACACGCGCTACCTGACCATCGCCCTCGCCCTGCTGCAGTCGACGACCCTCGTGACGGTCGCACGCAGCGGCCAGCTCTTCGGCAACACCGGTGTCGCCTCCTGCGAGCAGCTGCTGACCAACGACGCATGGTGGGCTCAGCTGCTCATGATCATCACCATGACCGCCGGCACCGGCCTCATCATGTGGTTCGCCGAGCTCGTCACCGAGCGCGGCATCGGCAACGGGATGTCGCTGCTGATCTTCACCTCGATCGCCGCGACCTTCCCGGCTGCGATGTGGTCGATCTGGCAGGCCCGCGGTTTCGAGGTCTTCCTGCTCGTGCTCGCTGTCGGTGTCGTGATCGTGGCGCTCGTGGTCTTCGTCGAACAGTCGCAGCGTCGCATCCCGGTGCAGTACGCCAAGCGAATGGTGGGCCGTCGCACCTACGGCGGGACGAATACCTACATCCCGATCAAGGTCAACATGGCCGGTGTCGTGCCGGTCATCTTCGCCTCGTCGCTCCTGTACATCCCCGCGCTCATCTCGCAGTTCAACCAGACCCCGGATGCCGATGGTGCGCTGCCGGGCTGGGTCGTCTGGATCCAGAACTACCTCACGCGCGGTGACCACCCGCTGTACTGGCTGCTGTACTTCCTGCTGATCGTCGGGTTCACCTACTTCTACGTCGCGATCACCTTCAACCCGGTCGACGTCGCCGACAACATGAAGAAGTACGGCGGGTTCATCCCGGGCATCCGTGCCGGCCGTCCCACCGCCGAGTACCTCGACTACGTGCTCACCCGCATCACGTTGCCCGGCTCGATCTATCTGGGTCTGGTCGCACTCATTCCGCTGATCGCTCTGGCGACGGTCGGTGCGAACCAGAACTTCCCGTTCGGCGGCACCTCGATCCTCATCATGGTCGGCGTCGGACTCGAGACCGTGAAGCAGATCGACGCCCAGCTCCAGCAGCGTCACTACGAAGGGCTCCTGCGATGACCGCGCGCCTGCTGATCGTGGGGCCCCAGGGCTCCGGCAAGGGCACACAGGGTGTGCGCATCGCCGAGGCGTTCGGCGTCCCGGCGGTGTCGACGGGCGACGTGTTCCGCGCGAACATCTCCGAGGGCACCGAGCTCGGCCAGCAGGTTCAGGCCATCATCGCTGCGGGAAACCTCGTTCCCGACGAGCTGACGAGCGCAGTCGTGCGCGACCGGCTCGCGCAGGACGACGCGGCGCCGGGCTTCCTCCTCGACGGGTACCCCCGCAACCTCGGACAGGTGGGCGATCTCGATGCGTTCCTGGAGGAGCGCGGCGAGAGCCTCGACGCCGTGATCGAGCTGGACGTGCCCCGCGAGGAGAGCATCGCCCGCCTGACCAAGCGCGCCGAGGAACAGGGTCGCACGGATGACACGGCCGAGGTGATCGCGCATCGGCTGAGCATCTACGAGAACGAGACGGCACCGATCCTCGATGTGTACCGCGAGCGTGGTCTCGTCGTCGCGATCGACGGCATCGGCTCCCTCGATGTGATCACCGAGCGCATCCTCACGGCCCTCATCGCCCGCGGGCTGACGCCGGCGTCCTGAGCCGTGCTGCGACGCTCCATCTACAAGACCCCGGCGCAGCTGCGCCAGATGATCGAGCCGGGGCTCATCACCGCCGCCGCGCTCCACGCGGTGCGCGAGATGATCGCCCCCGGCGTGACGACGGCCGAGTTGGATGCGGCGGCCGCGGCCGTGATCACCGCGCGCGGCGCGGAATCGAACTTCCAGCTCGTTCGTGGCTACCGCCACACCACGTGCGTGTCGGTCAACGAGCAGGTCGTGCACGGGATCCCCGGCGACCGGGTGCTCGAAGCCGGCGATATCGTCTCGATCGACGCGGGGGCGCAGTTCCGGGGGTGGAACGGCGACTCGGCGATCACCATCGTCCTGCCCGACCCCGAGCGGCCGGAGCTCGTCGCATCGCGGCAAGAGCTGTCCCGGGTCACCGAAGGATCCATGTGGGCCGGGATCGCCGCGATGGCGACCGGACGCCACATCGGCGAGATCGGTGCCGCGGTCGAGGATCACATCACGGCGGCGGGGGAGTACGGCATCCTGCGCGACTATGTCGGGCACGGCATCGGCCGCAAGATGCACGAGGCCCCCTCGGTGTTCAACTACCGTGTGCCGGATCCGGGCCCTCGCATCCAGCCGGGTCTGGTTCTCGCCATCGAGCCGATGGTGGTGGCGGGGTCCGAGGCGACCTTCGTCGAGGACGACGAGTGGACCGTCTCCACGGTCGACGGCTCAGCCGGCTCCCACTGGGAACATAGCGTTGCCGTCCATGATGGAGGGATCTGGGTTCTCACGGCCCCCGACGGCGGAGCCGCGGGACTGGCTCCGTATGGTGTGAAGCCGGTCGAAATCGAGTAGGAAAGAGCGTCATGGCAGCGGCAAAGGGCAAGACAAACTGGTTCGCGATCTGGATCAGCGTCATCGCTGTCGTCGCCGTCGTGGCCGTCGGAGGCCTCGTCGTCGTGTTCAACAACATGGCTTCGGACCCCGGCAAGGCGCCCGAGGCATCCAACATCGACTCGTCCACCGGGGCGATCTCCTTCGGGACCGGCGAGCACACCGTCGACACGTACATCGACTTCATGTGCCCCTACTGCAACCAGTTCGAGCAGACGGAGGGCGAGACCATCCAGGGACTCGTCGCGTCGGGCGACATCACTCTGAACGTGTACCCGGTCGCGATCCTGGACCGTCTTTCGCAGGGCACCGAGTACTCGAGCCGCGCCGCGAGCGCTATGTACGCCGTGGCCGCTGCCGACCCCGACAACGCCTACGCCTTCCTGCAGGCACTGTACGCGAACCAGCCCGCCGAGAACTCGACCGGTCTGACCGACGAGCAGCTGGTGGATCTCGCCCGCAGTTCCGGCGTGAACGTCACCTCCGACCTGGAGAAGGCGATCACCTCGAACGAGTACATCAAGTTCGCGAAGTCGCGGTCGCTGCCGGACGGGGCGACGGGCACGCCCACTCTCCGCGTCAACGGCGACCTCGTCCAGATCACGTACAACCCGCAGACCGACATCCTCAGCAGGATCTCCTGAGCGGGGTGGGGCCATCGCGCCACTCGCCGAGTGGCGCGATGCGGCTCTATCACCTATAGTTGATCTTTGGTGCTTTGCGCCTTCGTTGGCGTGTCGCCGTCGAGGCGTTTCCGGCACCGAATCCCATCCACCGCAGATCGACCGGTCTGCACGAGGGTAGCGAGGCTATGGCTAAAAAAGACGGTGTCATCGAGATCGAAGGCGTGATCTCCGAGGCTCTGCCCAACGCGATGTTCCGCGTCGAGCTGAGCAACGGTCACAAGGTGCTCGCCACGATCTCCGGCAAGATGCGGCAGAACTACATCCGCATCATCCCCGAGGACCGCGTCGTCGTGGAGCTCTCGCCCTACGACCTCACGCGCGGCCGCATCGTCTATCGCTACCGCTAATCCGGTCGAGAAGTAACGGCTCCGCCTCGGAGCACGAAGACAGCGAACAGGAAGCATCATGAAGGTCAACCCCAGCGTCAAGCCGATCTGCGATCACTGCAAGGTGATCCGTCGTCACGGACGCGTCATGGTCATCTGCAAGTCCAACCCGCGCCACAAGCAGCGCCAGGGCTGACGAGCAGTCGGCGGATGCGGCTGACGGCCGCATCCGCTCCCACAACTGAACAACGAACAACAGGCAGGATCAGAACCCGCGAGGGGGACACCTCGGGCGGAGGCCCGGGCACCGATCCTGCTCCACACCTCCACTCACTCCTAGGAGAGCCGCATGGCACGTCTTGCCGGCGTCGACATCCCGCGCGACAAGCGCGTGGTGATCGCACTCACGTACATCTACGGCATCGGCCGTACCCGCTCCGTCGAGATCCTGAAGGCGACTTCGATCGACGAGAGCATCCGCGTCAAGGACCTCACCGACGACCAGCTCGTCGCGCTCCGTGACTACATCGAAGGCACCTACAAGGTCGAAGGTGATCTTCGTCGCGAGGTCGCCGCCGACATCCGCCGCAAGGTCGAGATCGGCTCCTACGAGGGCCTGCGTCACCGCCGCGGCCTGCCCGTGCGCGGTCAGCGCACGAAGACCAACGCCCGCACGCGCAAGGGTCCCAAGCGCACCGTCGCCGGCAAGAAGAAGGCGCGCTAAGGCGCGGCCCCCAGGGTTTAGGAGAACACGCACATGGCACAGGCCAAGTCCGCGGCGCGCAAGCCCCGCCGCAAGGAGAAGAAGAACATCGCCGTGGGTCACGCCCACATCAAGTCGACGTTCAACAACACGATCGTCTCGATCACCGACCCGTCCGGCGCCGTCATCAGCTGGGCGTCCTCGGGTGGAGTGGGCTTCAAGGGCTCGCGCAAGTCGACCCCGTACGCGGCCGGCATGGCCGCCGAGTCGGCCGCCCGTCAGGCCGCCGAGCACGGCGTCAAGAAGGTCGACGTCTTCGTGAAGGGTCCGGGTTCGGGCCGCGAGACCGCGATCCGTTCGCTGACCGCTGCCGGCCTCGAGGTGGGGTCGATCCAGGACGTCACGCCGCAGGCGCACAACGGCTGCCGCCCGCCCAAGCGTCGCCGCGTCTGACGTCTCACAGCTTCAGGATGCCGGGGCGCGCCGCCTGACGGTGCGCCCCGGCATCCGCGAGAAAAACTCAACACCTCATCCACGCAAGTGTCATATAGCGGGCACTTAGCCGAAAGGAACACATCGTGCTCATCGCACAGCGTCCCACTCTGACCGAGGAGAAGATCGGGGAGTTCCGCAGCCGCTTCGTCATCGAGCCGCTCGAGCCCGGCTTCGGTTACACCATCGGCAACGCGCTGCGTCGCAGCCTCCTCTCGTCCATCCCCGGTGCTGCTGTCACCAGCATCCGCATCGACGGCGTGCTGCACGAGTTCAGCACCATCCCCGGTGTGAAGGAGGATGTCACCGAGATCATCCTGAACATTAAGCAGCTGGTCGTCTCGAGCGAGCGCGACGAGCCCATCACGGCGTACCTGCGCAAGACGGGTGCGGGCGAAGTGACCGCCGCCGACATCTCGGCTCCGGCCGGTGTCGAGGTGCACAACCCCGAGCTGGTCATCGCGACCCTCAACGACACCGCTCGCTTCGAGCTCGAGCTGACGATCGAGCGCGGTCGCGGCTACGTGTCGGCCACGCAGAACCGCAACGAGTACGCCGAGGCGGGCCAGATCCCGATCGACTCGATCTACTCGCCGGTCCTCAAGGTCAGCTACCGCGTCGAGGCGACCCGTGCCGGGGAGCGCACCGACTTCGACAAGCTCGTGCTGGACGTCGAGACCAAGCCCTCGATCGCCCCGCGCGACGCCGTCGCATCGGCCGGTCGCACCCTGACCGAGCTGTTCGGTCTCGCCCGTGAGCTGAACGTCGAGGCAGAGGGCATCGAAATCGGCCCTGCGCCGGTCGAGACCGTGCTCTCGAACGAGCTGTCGATGCCCATCGAGGACCTCGATCTCTCGGTGCGCTCGTACAACTGCCTCAAGCGCGAGGGCATCAACACGGTGTCCGAGCTGGTCGCCCTCTCGGAGACCCAGCTCATGAACATCCGCAACTTCGGTCAGAAGTCGGTCGACGAGGTGCGCGACAAGCTCGTCTCGCTCGGTCTGTCGCTGAAGGACTCGGTGCCCGGTTTCGACGGCGCCCACTTCTACGGCGGATACGAAGAAGACAACGCCTGATCCGGCTCACCCGCGAAATCCTGGAGTAACTGAGAATGCCCAAGCCCACGAAGGGACCCCGCCTCGGAGGCGGCCCCGCACACGAGCGTCTTCTGCTGGCGAACCTTGCCGCGGCACTGTTCACCCACAAGTCGATCACGACGACCGAGACCAAGGCCAAGCGCCTGCGTCCGCTCGCCGAGCGCCTCATCACGTTCGGCAAGCGCGGCGACCTGCACGCGCGCCGTCGCGTGCTCTCGGTCATCGGTGACAAGGAAGTCGTGCACGTCCTGTTCACCGAGATCGCGCCCCAGGTCGCCGAGCGTGAGGGTGGTTACACCCGTATCACGAAGATCGGCAACCGTAAGGGCGACAACGCTCCCATGGCCGTGATCGAGCTCGTGCTCGAGCCCGTCACCAAGAAGAAGGCCGCTCCGGCCAAGAAGGCCGCCAAGGCCGACAAGGCTCCCGTCGAGGCCGCTCCCGCCGAGGAGACGGTTGTCGAAGAGGCTCCGGTCGAGGAGACTGTCGTCGAGGATGCGCCCGAGGCGCCCGAGGCCACCGCTGACGAGGCTCCGGCCGAGTCGGAGGAGAAGAAGTCCGAGTAATCGGACCCGTCGGGACCCGTCCCGGCCCCTTTGCACCGCGAACCCCGCGTGATCTTCGGATCCCGCGGGGTTCGCGCCGTTGCGGCCACGTTCTCCGTCGTGCAGGGCCCGCGGACGCTCAGCCGGCGCTGGGCGAGCCGGGCGCCTGGAACAGCTGCGACTGGCGCAGCTCCTGCTCGAAGGCGCGCTGCTCGGCGAACGCGGAGAATCGCGCCTTCGCACGCTGCGCTTCGGCGAGTGCCGCGACGACGACGTCGGCGTAGATCCTGCCGCCCGCATCCCCCGGGTGCACCTCGTCGCCGGCGAGCAGATCGAGGTGCGGCGCGATCGCCGTCTGCCAGTCGGCGATCTGCACGCCGCGATGCGTGCGGGCGAAAGCGGCGAGGTCGGCATTCACCCCCGGGACCCACGAGCGCGGTGCGGACGCGGTGACGAGCACGAGCTGACGGTCGGGGCCGATGACCTCCAGCACCTGCTCGAGAGTGCGCTGCGAGATCGACCCGTTGGTGCCGAGGCCCAGGACCACGAACTCGCGCAGGCGGCCCGAGTCCGCGAGGAAGCGCAGGATGTCGGGTGCCGCGTACATCTGACGCGATACGGCGGCGTCGACATCCGCTCCCGGCAGCGCGGTGAGCAGACTCGGGGCGGACGCGAGCATGACGGAGTCGCCGACGGCGGTGACCTCGTCGCCTGTGACGACCTCGTTGTCGGGATTCCCGCCCGGGTTCGTCGGCGCGGGCTGACCCTGCAGCGCGTCCACGCCGGCGGCGACCACGGCCTCTCCGCTGGAGAGCGCAGGAGCTGTGACGACGGCGCAGGCGGTGCCGGCAACAAGCAGGAGAGCTGCCGCCGTGACGCCCACGGCTCTCGCGCGGCGGCGCGCGCTGGTCGCGAACGCCTGGCGGAGCTCGCCGATGACCGGGCCTCCTCCGCGTCGGCGCACCGGCATCTCGAGGAACCGATACGACAGTGCGGACAGGACCACCGTGACGGCCAATGCGGCTCCCCCGATGGCCGCCGGGAAGGCGCGATCGACGCTCGTGCCCTGCGAGACCGCGACCAGCAGCACCAAAACGGGCCAATGCCAGAGGTACAGGCCGTACGAGCGTTCGCCGATCCACCGCAGTGGCAGGATGTCCAGTGCGCGCCCCAGCAGCGACCCGGGCCACGCACCCGCCACGATCACGATCGCGGAGAGGCCGCTCGCCGCGACGAGCACGCCGGGGAAGGTGGCGGTGCTCTGACTCTGAGCGATCGTGGCCAGCAGGATGAGACCCGCGAGAGCGGCGGCCCCCAGCACGGACGCGCCGCCTCGAACGGCACGAGCGTGCATCCAGCCGCGCTCGACGCGCACGACCGCCCGCCAGGCGAATGCGACGGCCACGCCGAGCAGGAGGCCGAAGGAGTGGGTGTCGGTGCCGAAGTAGGCGCGGGTGACGCGCGCTCCCAGTGTCAGCGGATCGGCGGATCCGGAGGCGACGACCACCGCCATCCAGACCGCGGATGCGGCCGCCGCCACCAGTGCCGCGCCGGCGCGCATCCAGGCGCGGGGAAGCAGGAGGAGAACGAGCAGCAGCAGCGGCCAGACGAGGTAGAACTGCTCCTCGACGGCGAGCGACCAGAGGTTGCGGAAGAGCTCGCCGCTGCCGGAGCCGAAGTAGTCCGCGCCGTCGACGACGGCCGTCCAGTTGTACCCGAACACCAGCGCGCCGATGAGCTGCCGTCGAAGCCCCACGAGCACGTCGCCGCCGATCAGCCATGCCGCGCTCGAGCACGCCAGCAGGACGAGCAGGAGGGCCGGCAGCAGCCGCCGGGCGCGCCGGCGCCAGAAGGACCACAGCGCGACGCGGCCGGTGTCATCGCGCTCGCGGAGCAGGAGCGAGGTGATGAGGAACCCGCTGATCACGAAGAAGACGTCGACGCCGATGAATCCGCCCCGCATCCACCAGCCCGGAAACAGGTGATAGGTCACGACGAGCGTCACGGCGACCGCGCGGAGGCCGTCGAGACCTGCGTAGCGGGCGCGCGGGGCAGGAGGCGTGTCAGCGATCATGGGGGAGGATCCGGGAGGGGGAGCCCGGCCATTCTACGATCCGGGCATGGGTGCCCTGGCGGGGTGCACCCGTAGGCTTGTGCGGTGCGGATCCGACTCGACATCGCTTATGACGGCACGCACTTCCGCGGCTGGGCGCGGCAGCCGGGCCTGCGCACCGTCCAGGGCACGCTGGAGGAGGCCTTGGCTCGGATCGTCGCCGGCGCGCCGCAGCTGACGGTCGCGGGGCGCACGGATGCGGGCGTGCACGCGAGCGGCCAGGTCGCCCACCTCGATCTCGACGAGGCGCAGCAGGCGAGGCTGGCGGCGTCGCGCCGGTCGGAGCCTGACCCCGTCGAGGCTCTGGCGCGCCGCATCCGCGGCGTCTTGAGCTCGTACTCGGATGTGACGGTGCGCCGCACCACGCTCGCTCCCGACGGCTTCGATGCGCGCTTCTCGGCCGTATGGCGCCGTTACGCGTACCGGATCGCCGACGACGTCACCGGCTACGACCCGCTGCGGCGGGAGTTCACCACCACCGTTCGCGCCGCGCTGGATGTGGCGGCGATGGATGAGGCGGCGCGCTCGCTGCGGGGGCTGCACGACTTCGCGGCGTACTGCAAGCCGCGTGAGGAGGCGACGACCATCCGCACGCTCCTCGAGTTCGATTGGCGGCGCGACGCCGAGGGGACGATCGTCGCGAACGTGAAGGCCGACGCGTTCTGCCACTCGATGGTGCGCGCGCTCGTGGGAGCGTGTGTGGCGGTCGGACAGGGACGTCTCGCGGTCGAGGATGTCGTACGACTGCGCGAGGCGGCGACGCGGACCAGCGAGTTCCCGGTCCTCGCCGCGCGCGGACTGGTGCTGACGGAGGTCGGCTATCCGGAGCCGGAACTCATGGCGGCGCGGGCCGAGCAGACGCGCGCGCGTCGCGATCAGGAATGAATTCGCTGGGCGTTGCGCAACCGACATCCGTCATTCATGTGCCGGGCATAGTGTGGATGGCCTGATGAAAGTCATCTCCTACAACCTGCGCAAACATCGCGCTGCGGGCGAGATCGCTGATCTGGCCGAGCAGCACGGAGTCGACGTGCTCTGTCTCCAGGAGGCGGACACGACCGACATCCCGGAGGTGAGCGGTGGCCTGCGCCTCGCGGACGCGACGAGTCGCAACCGGCTGGGGCTGGCGGTCTACTACCGGGAGAGCAGCTTCCGGCTGCAGGAGGTGCGCGCGCTCTCGCTCAAGAAGTCGCTGCACGATCGGGTGCTCAAGCCCGCGGAGGAGCGGATGCTGGGCGTGCGTCTGCACGACATCGACGCGGGGCGCGAGATCATCGTGGCGTCCTTCCACGCGGCGCCCCTCACGGCGCTCAACTCGCTGCGTCGCCACCAGATCCGCACGGCACTGGCGGAGCTGCAGGATCTCGGACCGCAGCTTCCCGCTCTAATGGTGGGCGACTACAACTACCCCGTCTTCAAGGAGCGTCTCGGCGAGCGGGTGCGGGACCAGGGGTACGAGCTGACCCTCAGCGACACCCGCACGTACACCCGTTACCGCTTCTTCCGCGGACACTACGACTTCGCGACATCCACCGGGTTCGACATCGAGCACATCCGGACGCTGCCACAGGGGCTCAGCGACCACCTGCCGATCCTTGTGACGGCGACGCTCTCCTCGTCGCGTGCCCGCGTCGAGGTGGGCTGACGCCGCTCAGCCGCAGGAGGCGACGAGAGCGGAGTCCGTCCCCGGCAGCACCGGCGTGACCTGCGCGCTCAGCTCGGGGGTCCACGGCGTCCGGACACGGATGCTGGCGCTGGCCTGCTCGCCCGGAGCAAGCAACGACGACCAGATGAGAACTGGTCGACCCTGGTCGGTTCCGGACTGGAAGCCCGTGCCGTCCGAGTTCTCGGAGGAGACCACGGAGGCGCCCTCGGGAAGATACAGATACCCCGTCGTGCGGGTCAGCCCCGCCTGGGTGCCGAAGCTGCCGGCTCCCGTGATGGAGTTGGGCAGGCCCGCCGCGTCGGCAGGTGCATCGTTGGTGAGCGACACGTCGAGCACCGCTTCGCTCGTCCCGCCCTGCGAGGTGCACCACTGCACTCCGGTGCCGACCTTCATGTAGTAGTCCATCTTCGAGCCGGTCGCATCATTGAGATACACGCCGAAGCTCGTCCGCTCACTGTCGGTCACCGGCAGCAGACCCTGCAGGCTCGTGCCGTCGAGGATCGCCTGTTCCTCGGGCGCGTTGCTCCAGATGAGCAGACGCTCCTCCTCGCCGGCCTTCGCCAAGGCGGAGACGAGGGCCGAAGGGGCGACGTCCCCCGCGGCGAGTTTGGCGAAGACGGACGCGGCGGCGACCTGGAAGAATGCGTCCTGGGTCGCCGAGTCATACCGGAGATACACCTCGTTCAGCAGCAACGGGATCGCGTTCTCGCTCGTGAGCTCGTCGCCCGTGGGCAGCGCCACCGGTCCGGTCGCCGCGAGCATGTAGGACAGGGTGACGGGGTCGAGGGAGATCACGCCGTCGACCCGGACGCCGTACTCGCGCTCCCACATGGCTTGCGCGATCTGGGCGGCGAGCGGGAAGGACGGCACCTGCGTGGCGTTCTGCATGTATCGCGCAGGCCGTGTCTCCATGAAGGCCGTGAGCTCCGGACCGATGTCGAGCACCGGGTCGCGCAGCTTGCCGATGTCGCCGGAGGCGGATGCCTGGGCCGCGAGGGAGATCTGACCGTTGTCGGTGTGCACGAGCGCCATGGCGCCGACGATGCCGCCGAGCGAGCGCCACTCGGCGTTGTTCTGGAAGACGACGAGGTAGTTGCGTGGACCGTCCGCGCCGAGGATGGCCGGCATCAGCGCCGTGGCGCGGCTGACCGCATCCGAACCCGTCTCGACGGAGGCGAGCAGCCCGGATACGTCCTCGACGGCGTTCGCCACCGCCGGGAGCAGGGCGGCGCGATCGATGTCGTCGACGGCATCCGATGCGAGCGCGACTTGCGCGGTGGTGCTCTGGGCTGCCTCGTGCATATCGCCGAAACCGCTGACATCGATGCGTCCGTCGACCGGCTTCAGTGCGCCGGCCGAGAAATCCGACGCGACGCGCACGAGAGGAGTCAGCGCCTTTCCGGCCACGTCGTCCACGGCCGCGGTGACGGTGGCGACGGCCGAGAGCTGGTCCCCGACCCACGGCAGGACCTCGGCCGCCCGCCATACGGGGTCCGAGGTCAAGGAGCGCGCGGCCGCCGTGTCCGCGGCGATGTCGGCCAACCGTGCGGTCGCCGCATCCGTGTCGTCGAGGTTGCGGGTGACCTCCCCGGCGGCGCGCTGCGCCGCGGTCAGATGGCCGTAGGCGAGGTATCCCCGCACTCCCAGCCACGCCGCTGCCGCGACAAGGATGACGAGCAGGGCGAGCAGCACCCAGATGAGAATCCGTCCGGCCGTTCTGGCGGGCGCCGGCAGCAGGGGATTGGTCACGCCTTCACCTTAAGCGGTCATGCCGCGCCGCTAGAGTGGGAAGTCCACCTCACACCGGGAGTCGCCATGCGCCGCAGACACTGGGCACCCGTCGCGGTCGTCGCTCCGCTGCTCGCCATGGTCCTGGTGACCGGATGCGGTCCGGCGCCGTGGAACACCGGCGGCCAGACGCCGAGTCCGACGGCGGCGTCGCGTTCGAGCACCCCCGTTCCGACACCCGTGACCAACGACCTGTCCAGCGGTTCGACGCAGCGCGTCGTGCCCGCCGGCGCGGTGAGTGCGACGATCAACTACTGGTCGACGCTGTCCATGGACCGATGGACCGCCACAGCTCTGAAGCCCGTCAGCATCTCGATGGTGACCACCGTCACCCCCAACGACGGCCAGAAAGTCTTCCTCCAGAAGGCAACCATGGTCGCCGTCCCCGGCAACGCTTCGCGCTCGTTCGACCCCCTCCAGCCCCAGACCGACCAGTCGTCCGTGAGCCCCGGCTACCTGGTTCTCGACCCCTACAGCTACTCGCAGACCTTCAACATCGGTGATGTGCCGGCCGAAGCGACGTTCGTGCAGGTGCAGTTCACCTACGACTTCCTCGTGCAGACCACGCCCACCTCGGCCGAATACGCCAAGCAGACCGCCAGCGACACGCTGACGATCGCCATCGCAGGGGCATCGCAGGACTGACGGGGACCCCGTGCATGGTGCGCGGGGATGGATCGCGTATACTTTCGGCGCTGACCCTGGGGTTTTCTAGAAACGGGCCGGCACCGACCCGAAATCCCGTGAGCCTCGTGAGGCCACGTCTCCGAGGAGCGCCCTGTGAGAATCCCCTTCGCCGATCGCGGTATGCGTCGGCTCTGCGTGGGGGCCACTCTCGCCCTCGCGAGCACCTTGGCCCTGACCGGGTGTTCGCAGATCGTCGACGGCTTCAACTCCCTGCAGGGCACCAACACTGCCGTGCAGCCCACGACCGTCGTGCCCTCGCCGGCCCCCTCGGCGAGCATGGCGTTCAACTCGCAGTTCACGTACGACGGGTCGGTCGAGCTCCGCAGCGACGTGGCGCAGGATCTCGAGCTCGTGCTGAACGTGTGGGCCGTCGATCCCAAGCGCACGCAGGAGTGGACCGCGAACAACGAGAAGGTCTTCGGCTTCGCGGTCAACGTCTACGATCACCGCGTCGATGAGAAGGCGGTGCTGACGGACAAGCGCCGCGTCTACATCTCCTCGGTGCAGATCAACTCCACCACGACGCAGACTTCGAACCAGATGCAGTCGCCCTACCAGTTCAGCGCCGACCCGCGAACGCTGGTTCCCAGCGACACGCTGCGCTCCGACCGGGGACTGCTGCTCAACAGCTTCCAGGGCGGGCTCTACGTTCCCCAGCAGAGCATCCACCAGCTGCCGGCGGACACGTTCGGTCTCACTCTCGAGTTCGCACTGACGATCTCGGTGGAGGGCACGGCCAACACGGACACCTCGTTCCAGCAGCAGACGGTGTACCAGTACCTGCCGATCGCGATCTTCCCCGGCTGAGCGGGCGACCACCGGTGCTGATCTTGCGCCAATCTTGCGCTGAGCTTCTCGCCGGACCCTCCGTGATCTTGCGGTTGAGCGTGCAGTCTGGACTCATCGCACGAACAGCGTGCTGATCTCCCGCCGCATCGCGGCCCATGAACGTCAGGAAGTGATCACTGTGTCGGACCCCCGCATGGCGTATCAGCAGGTGCCGTCACAGCAGTTGGAGCCCGTGTACCCGGCGATGGCGCCCGGCGCCGACCTCGAGACCCACTTCGAGCAGGACTTCATGTCCGTGCTCGAGAACTCGACCACGCACCGCTCCACGATCGGATGCGTCATCCCCGCCTACAACGAGGAGGAGTCGATCGCCGATGTGATCGAGGCCCTGCTCGCCCAGACGCGTGTTCCCGATGTCATTCACGTGGTCATCAACAACACGTCCGACAACACGGCGAAGATCGCGTCCGAGTATGCCGGCCCGCACGAGATCATGACCGACCTCGGCGAGCAGTTCACCGAGGTCTTCGTGCACGACATCGGCAAGAACCCCGACAAGAAGGTCGGCGCGCTCAACTACGGTTACTCGCTCGTCGAGGGATGCGACTATCTCCTCGGTGTGGACGGCGACACGATCGCTGAACCGCGCGCCGTCGAGTACCTCGAGACCGAGGCCGTCAGCGACTCTCGCATCGGAGGCATCTCGGCGATCTACACGATCGACGATCGCCCCATCAAGGGGCTCACGGCCAAGTGGCTCATCGCCGGCCAGCGCACCCAGTTCGCGGCCTTCAACCTGCAGAACCTCCTCCGCGGCCGCAACATGGCCGTGCTCGGCGGCCAGTTCTCGATCTTCTCGACCAACGCCCTGCGCGACGCGATGAAGCAGAACCGCCAGAACACCCCGTGGGTCAAGGACAGCGAGGTCGAGGACTCGCTGCTCTCGCTGCAGATCAAGAGCGCCGGTTACCTCACCAAGATCAGCCCCTACGCTCGGGCCGCGGTCGGCGGTATGACCACGCTCAAGGGATACGACGCGCAGCAGGTCAAGTGGACGTTCGGCGCGATCGAGCTCATGTGGCCCGGGCAGCGCGGCGACACCAAGGGGCAGCCGTTCCACCCGAACCTGCGCCTGCGCTGGTTCGAGAACTTCGGCATGCTCACCAACCTCTTCGTCCGTGTCGCATTCCTTGTGCTGCTCGCCGGCTCGCTGTCGATCAACGCCTTCGTCTTCTCGCCTCTGTGGCTGATCCCCGTGCTGACGGCCGTGCTGCTGAACCTGCGCATCGCCCGCACCATGAAGTACTGCAATCAGCGCGACATCCTCTTCGCCCTACTGGTCTTCCCTGCGGAGATCTTCATGTGGATCCGCCTCAGCCATTTCCTCCGCTCGTGGACTCGCTTCCTCTCGCGGAAGAAGGTCGACAACTGGGCGATGCAAGCGAAGGCGGAGCGCGGCGGCGGCTCGATCGGCCACTGGACGCCCTTCATCCTGCTGGCGGCAGCACTGGTCGCCATGGCGATCATCTGGAACATGCTGGGCCCGGTCGTGCAGTCCTCCATCCTCTGGATCGGATGGCCCATCGTCGGCGTCGTGACGGTTCTGCAGACGCTGCTCATGTTCTCGAAGCTGCTGCGTCGGTACCAGGGCTACAAGGTCTGACCCGCACCATCCGAACGAGGAGGGCTCACGGTTTCCCGTGAGCCCTCCTCGTTCGTCACCCGCCTGATCAGGGGGCGAGCAGCTCGGTGGTCAGTCGGTAGCCGACGCCGCGCACGGTCTCGATGTAGCGCGGGTTGCTCGGGTTGTCGCCCAGCTTGCGGCGGAGATTGGTCATGTGCGCTTCGACGGCGCGTTTGTCGGCCTCGCCCACGTAGTAGGACGTGACGTAGGACTCGCCGCGCAGCACGAGGGTCAGATCGGCCTTGCTGCGCACGCGCCGCTTGGACTCGAGGAGGGTTGCCAGTAGATCGAACTCGGTACGCGTCAGCTCGATCTGCTGAGCGTTGACGAGCACGATGCGCGTCTCCGGGTTCAGCTGGAGGTCGCGGTGCGTCACCCAGAACCCGCCGCCGGGGACGAGAGCACCAGAGGTCTGTGGGGAGAGCTCGACTCCCGCGCCGGGCGCGGGCGCGGCAGGCTGCTGAGGCGGGAGATTCGGCGGCGTGGCGTAGGTCATGCGGTCGGCCGGCATCGTCGCCTCCGGCGGGTAGTAACTCTCCTCGATGTGCACCGGCGCGGGGGACTGTCGGACCTCGGGCTGCACCGGGATCGACTGCGTCTGCGGCCGCACTCCGGGGAACGACGGACCGACGCTCTCCTGTCGACGGGTCTGGCCGGCGGGCTCCGGGCGGGGCCTGCGCAGCAGCGCTTCGACGCGGGCGCGGAACTCCCGAGGGCGGAACGGCTTCACGATGTACTCGTCGGCGCCGGCACCGAGACCCAGGACGACGTCGGCCTCGTCGGCGAGCCCGGTCAACATGATGATGAAGGTGTTCGACTTCTCGCGGATGCGCCGGGCGGCCTCGAAGCCGTCGATGCCGGGCATGTTGACGTCGAGCGTCGTGATGAGCGGCTGGTAGGCGAGCACGGCCCGCACGCCGTCGATGCCGTTTCCGACCGAGACGGTGGAGAACCCCGCCGCCTCGAGCACCTCGGCCAGGAGGTGGCGAACATCGGGATCGTCTTCGACGATGACCGCGGTCTTCTGCCCGTCAGAAGCGTCGCTCATGAGTCCGGCATCCTCGATTCTCGGTTCAAGGCCGCGGCTCGTGGCACCGCACGCGTCGCCATTGTTCCATATCCGCCGGATTACCCGCGATTCACCGCGGATGCCATGACGTGCGCGGTCAGAGCACGTTGCGTGTGAGCTGCACGGAACCTTCCGGCCACCACGACCCGGCGCGGGGACCGCCGTTGCACACGCCGTCGCTCTCTCCAGGCGGTTTGATCCACAGGTTCGTGTCGACGACGTCGTCGCCGTACGTTCCGCCGGTCTCGCCCACGAGCGCCGTGGGGTCGTTGCACCACTCGCTCGTGGAGGTGCCGGCGCCGTTGCGAGACGTGTCGATGAGGGCGTGGCTGCCGCCGAGGAGCTGCGACACTTCGTGCGCGTAGGCGAACTCGTCGGTGGTGGGGTTGTAGTTCGACACGTTGGTGGCGAAGCCTCGTACCTTGTCGGTGACGCCGACTCGCTGGATGAGAGAGGCCATCTCCGAGGCGGGTCGCCAGTTGGAGTGCCCGCCGTCGAGGTACACCCACGTGTCGACGCCGACCAGTCGCAGCGCTGCATCGTGGAGGGCGCTCATCCGCTGGTCGATGTTGGCATCGCAGTCCGGTGCTTGGGCGAGGCTGTCCGGCTCGAGGACGACGATCTTCTGCACGTCCTTCACGCTCGCCAACGCCTGGCCGATCTCCGCCGTCCACGTGGCGTAGGAGGCGTCGTCCAGCCCGCCCGCGGACTGGCTGCCGCAGTCGCGCTCGGGCAGACCGTAGACGACCACGGCGAGCGCTGCATCCTGATCGCGGGCCTCGGCCGCGAGGTTCAGGATGCGGGGACCCGCGTCGCCGATCGGGTCGATCTCGGGAGTGAGCCAGTAAGCGGTCGGCTGGGCGGCGAGATAGTCGGCCGCTGCCTGCGCGTCGGGGTCCAGCCCGCCCTCGGTCGCGGCCTTGCTCGCCTTGGACTCCTCGGGCACGACGATGCGTGTACCCACGCCCGGTGCCTGCGCGCCGAGGAACTGAAGCCCGGAGGTGATCGCCCATCCGACGACTCCGATGGCGGTGATCACGATCACCAGGCTTGCCGCCAGCACGGTGATCAGCAGCCAGCGGGGAAAGGCGCGCCGGCGCCCACGGGCGGGCCTTGCTGGCGTGGAGCTCACGCAAGGACTGTACCGTGCGCCCGCGCTACCCTGACTGCAACGACCGGAAGGACACAGGGATGTCGGACTCGATCATCGTGGGCGTGACGGATGCGGAGGGCTCGCAGCGTGCGGTCGACTGGGCGGCGGCCCGCGCGCGCCGCGGCGGGGAGTCTCTCGTGCTCTTCTCCGTCGTGGGCGGCGCCACGGGAGCCGTGGGCGAGGACGACGTGCTGACGGCGGCGGTCACCGCCACGCGTGAGCGCCTCGAACAGCAGGCGGGCTTCTTGCGGTCGTCGGGCGTCTCGTGCGAGGTGCGCGTCTCGCACGGCAATCCGGTTGCGGAACTCGTGGAGGCGTCCAAAGACGCGCGGCTGCTGGTGATCGGGGGAGAGAAGCGCGGACAGGGCCGCCGTGGTCAGCACGGCTACCGGATTGCGGCCGGATCGCACTCGCCTGTCGTGGTGGTGCCGCTGGATGCGTCCCCTGACGGTACGGGCGTCGTAGTCGGCGTCGACGGCTCCGAGGTCTCCGATGCGGCGGTGGCGTTCGCGGCGGCCGAAGCGGAACGTTTCGGTGAGACCCTCACGATCGTCTCGGCGTGGATGCCGGTCGCCGTTCCCGGCGACTTCGGTGTGTACCCCGACCTCTATCTCACCGACCTCAACGCGATCACCCAGTCCGCCGTCGACCGTGTCGCGGAAACGGTGAGCGAGGCGTATCCGGATCTCGAGGTGCAGACCCGCGTCGTCGAGGGCGATCCCGCGGCGGCGATCGCGGATGCGGCGGGCGCGGCCCGCCTCGTCGTCGTCGGCTCGCACGGGCGCGGTGCCTTCGCCCGCTTCCTTCTCGGCTCGGTCAGCGAGGAGGTCGTGTCACAGGTGACGACCGCGACCGCCGTCGTCCGCTGAGCGGATCTCCACAGTTTCGGCGCGTATCCGTCGCAGGTGCCCGCGCAGGACTACCTTTGTGCCACCACGGTAGGCGGACGAAGGAGTCCTCATGGATCGTGCAACACAAGTAGCTGTCACCGCCCTCGGCCTGCTCGCTCTCATCGCGGTCGCCGTCGGCGTCTTCGCCGCGGGGGCCCTTCCCGGGCTCGAGCTTCACGCTCAGCGCGCCGCGAGCCTCGTCCCCTTCCTCGTCGCCACGCTCGCCGTGCTGGGCGCACTCGCGCTGACGGTGTCACGGCGTCGCCTCCATCGCTGACCGGCCTCGTCGCGAAAAGCGGAGAGGCCCTCTGCGGCCTGGGGGAACCGGAGAGGGCCTCTCATCGCACGGGCGAAACGCTCCGTGCCTTCGCTCGCCGTCGGTGACCCGAACACGTCCGGCGTGCGGTGTTGCCCCTCAAGTATCGGAAGTGCCGGCGCCCGGGCGGAGGGGCTTGACAACGGCCTCGTGGTCCGTGCGTCATCCGACGCGCCGCGTCACACGATCGTCATCCATTCTCAGTAGCATGGCGCTCATGGCGCGCGAGGGGCAACGCAATCCGGAGCCGGGCGGGTCCCGATGGCTCATCTACGTCGGGGTGGCGCTGCTGGCGCTCGGAGTGGGTGCCCTCGTGTACGCCTCGATCATCAGTTACCTCAACGCCATCCTCTAGCGACGGCCGCGTCCGCCCGCGCGTGCATCAGTTCACGCGGCAACGACGCGTCCTGCCACCGCGAGAGCGCGCGCACGCGGGTGCTCGTCGAATGAGTGGTCGTTGCACACGCGCTGTGTGACCGGTAACATTTGTTTCGGCCGGCCGGGTATGGGACCCCGCGGGCCACGAGACCAATGGAGCACCCGTGACAGGCAGCGCAGCCACGCCCTTCCCCTCTGACGTCCAGGCGGCGATCGACGCCGTTCGCGAGGATGTCGCGACTCTGCACGGCGAACTCGTGCGTTACGGACTGGTGGTGTGGACCGGTGGCAACGTGTCCGGTCGCGTGCCGGGTGCCGACCTGTTCGTGATCAAGCCTTCCGGTGTCTCCTACGACGATCTGACCGCTGCGAACATGATCCTCTGCGATCTCGACGGCAATGTGATCCCCGGCACGCCCGGTAGCGAGCGTTCGCCGTCCAGCGACACCGCCGCGCACGCTTACGTCTACCGCAACATGCCCGATGTGGGCGGGGTCGTGCACACCCACTCCGACTACGCGGTCGCCTGGGCCGCCCGCGGCGAGGAGATCCCTTGTGTCATCACCGCGATGGCCGACGAGTTCGGCGGCCCCATCCCGGTAGGACCGTTCGCGATCATCGGCGACGACTCGATCGGTCGCGGGATCGTCGAGACGCTGCGCGGGCACCGCTCCCGCGCGGTGCTGATGCGCAATCACGGTCCTTTCACGATCGGGGTGAGCGCGAAGGATGCGGTCAAGGCGGCCGTCATGGTGGAGGACGTCGCGCGCACGGTGCACATCGCACGTCAGGGCGGAGAGCTCGTGCCCATCCCGCAGGAGGCGATCGACAGCCTCTACGCGCGGTATCAGAACGTCTACGGACAGAGCGGGGACGACCGGCGATGACCGCTGCAGACGCCATCACGACGGGGCGCACCTGGCTCGGCATCGAACTCGGCTCCACCCGCATCAAGGCATGCCTGATCGACGACGCGGGCGCGGTCATCGCCGTGGGCGCTCACGCGTGGGAGAACAGCTACGTCGACCGCCTCTGGACCTACTCCCTGGACGAGGTCGTCGCCGGCCTGCAGACCGCGTACGCCGCGCTCGTGGCCGATGCGATCCAGCGGCACGGCGTTCGCCCGGAGAGCCACGCCGCCATCGGCGTCTCCGCCATGATGCACGGCTATCTCGCATTCGACGCATCCGGTGAGCTGCTCGTGCCCTTCCGCACGTGGCGCAACACCAACACGGGGCCCGCCGCGAGCGCGCTGAGCGAGCTGTTCGGCGTCAACATCCCGCTCCGCTGGTCGATCGCGCACCTGCATCAGGCGGCGATCGACGCCGAGCCGCATGTGCCGCGCATCGCCTCGATCAACACCCTTGCGGGCTATGTGCACCGCCGCCTCACCGGGCGGTCGGTCCTCGGTGTGGGCGACGCGTCGGGCATGTTCCCGATCGACGCGGTCACGCGCGACTACGACGCGGACCTGCTCGCCCGCTACGACGCGCTCGGCGCCATCGGTCGCCCGCTGGTCGACATCCTTCCCGAGGTGCTTCCCGCTGGCCGCGAGGCAGGTGCGCTCACCCCCGAAGGCGCAGCGCTGCTCGATCCCTCCGGAGCGCTCCGTGCCGGCATCCCGCTCTGCCCGCCCGAGGGCGACGCCGGGACCGGCATGGTCGCCACCAACGCCGTGGCGCCGCGCACCGGCAACGTGAGCGCCGGAACGAGCATCTTCGCGATGGTCGTCCTGGAGCGCCCCCTCGAGCGCGTGCATCACGAGCTCGACCTCGTCACCACGCCCGCGGGTGATCCCGTGGCGATGGTGCACTGCAACAACGGCGCGAGCGAGCTCGCGGCATGGGTCGAGATGTTCTCCCGTTTCTCGGCCGCATCCGGCCAGCCGCTCGACGCGGACGCCGTGTTCGAGACGCTCTTCCGCGAGGCCGTCGGCGGGGAAGCGGATGCGGGTGGGCTGCTCGCCTACAACCACCTCGCGGGCGAGCCCATCGCCGGACTCGAAGAGGGGCGTCCACTCGTCGTGCGCACGCCCGACAGCCGCCTGAATCTTGCGAACTTCATGCGTGCCCAGCTGTACGGCGTGTTCGGCACCCTGGCGTTGGGGATGAGGGTGCTCGCCGAGGAGGGCGTCGCGCTCGATCTGATGTTCGCCCACGGCGGCATGTTCCGCACGGCCGGCGTCGCTCAGCGTTTCCTCGCCGGGGCGCTCGCAGCCCCTGTCGCGGTGGGGGAGACCGCATCCGAAGGCGGCGCCTGGGGCATCGCGGTGCTCGCCGCGTATCTCGGCGAATCCGATGAGTTCGATCTGTCCACCTACCTCGAGCGCCGGGTGTTCGCCGGCGCCGCGACCTCGACCGCGGAGCCCGACGCCGACGACGTCGCCGGCTTCGCCGCCTACCTCGAGCGCTACCGGTCCGGCCTCGCCATCGAAGCCGCCGCCGTCGCCGCGCTCTGAAAAATCGAAAGAGAGATATCCATGCCTCGTACCCCCTTGTCCAGCTCCCTCGACGGCTACGAGGTCTGGTTCGTCACCGGCAGCCAGAACCTCTACGGCGAGGAGACCCTCAAGCAGGTCGCCGAGCAGTCGCAGGCGGTCGTCGCGGGCTTGGGTGAGCTTCCCGTGAAGGTTGTCTGGAAGCCCGTGCTGAAGGACGCGGACTCGATCCGTCGGATGGCGTTGGAGATCAACAGCCGCGACGACGTCATCGGCGTGATCGCGTGGATGCACACCTTCAGCCCCGCCAAGATGTGGATCTCGGGCCTCGACGCCCTCCAGAAGCCGCTGCTGCACCTGCACACGCAGGCCAACGTCGAGCTGCCCTGGGCCGACATCGACTTCGACTTCATGAACCTGAACCAGGCCGCGCACGGCGACCGCGAGTTCGGCTACATCCAGACACGACTCGGCGTTGCTCGCAAGACCGTCGTGGGTCACGTCTCGAACCCGGTCGTCCGCCAGCAGATCGAGGACTGGGAGCGCGCCGCCGCGGGCTGGGCTGCGGTTCGCACACTGAAGCTCGCCCGCTTCGGCGACAACATGCGCTACGTCGCCGTCACCGAAGGGGACAAGACCGAGGCGGAACTGCGCTTCGGTGTGCAGGTGAACACCTGGGGCGTCAACGAGTTGGCGGATGCGGTCGCCGCCGCATCCGAGTCCGATATCGATGCTCTCGTGGCCGAGTACGAGGAGCTGTACGACGTCGTCGACGAGCTGCGCGCGGGCGGCGAGCGGCACCAGTCTCTGCGCGACGGGGCCGCGATCGAGCTCGGTCTGCGCTCGTTCCTCGAGGAGGGCGGCTTCGGCGCCTTCACGACCAGCTTCGAGGACCTCGGTGCTCTGAAGCAGCTTCCGGGCCTGGCCGTCCAGCGCCTCATGGCCGAGGGCTACGGTTTCGGCGCCGAGGGCGACTGGAAGACGGCGATCCTCGTGCGCGTGGCCAATGTCATGGGTGCGGGCCTGCCCGGTGGCGCGAGCCTCATGGAGGACTACACCTACGACCTCGTGGCCGGCGACGAGAAGATCCTCGGCGCGCACATGCTGGAGGTCGCCCCGTCGCTGACCACCGCCAAGCCGCGGCTGGAGATCCACCCGCTCGGCATCGGCGGCAAGGACGACCCGGTGCGCCTCGTCTTCACGGCCGACCCCGGCTCCGCTGTCGTCGTCGCCATGAGCGACATGCGCGACCGGTTCCGTCTGGTGGCCAACGTGGTCGAGAACGTGTCTGCGCCCGAGCTTCCGAAGCTGCCCGTGGGTCGCGCCGTGTGGAAGCCTGCGCCCGACTTCGCGACCTCCGCCGCCTGCTGGCTCGCGGCGGGAGCCGCCCACCACACGGTGATGTCGACCGCCGTAGGCATCGAGGTGTTCCGGGACTTCGCCGAGATCGCGAGGACCGAACTGGTCGTCATCGATGAGTCGACCACGGTGCGCGACTTCCAGCGGGAGCTCCGCTGGAACCAGGCGTACTACCGTCTCGCGCAGGGCCTGTGATGACGGGTTCGGTGCCGCTGTCGGGGACGCAGCACCTGCTGCGCTCGGGTGACGTCGAGGCGAGCATCGCGAGTGTCGGTGCGTCCCTTCGCACCCTCACGTACGCCGGACGCGACCTCGTCGTCCCCTTCGCGGCGGACGAGGTCCGCCCCGCCTACCGGGGCGCGACGCTCGCCCCGTGGCCCAACCGGGTCGTGGACGGCCGCTACGCCTTCGGGGGTGAGGAGTACCGGCTCGCGCTGACCGAGCCCGCACGCGGGCATGCGCTGCACGGACTCGCCGCATGGCTCGACTACACGGCGATCGACAAGGGCTCCGACCACGTCACCCTGTCGGCGGTGGTCGAGGCGCAGGACGGCTATCCGTGGCGTGTGCGCGTGGAGACGCGTTTCGCATTGGCTGCGGATGGCCTGACGCAGACGGTGACGGCCCTCAACGAGTCCGACACCGCGGCGCCGTACGGCACGGGGCCGCATCCGTACCTCGTGGCAGGCGACGGACTTGTCGACGACTGGACCTTCGAACTGCCCGCCGCCGAGGTGCTGCACGTCACGGAGGATCGGCTCGCGCCGACCGAGCTGCGCGCTGTCGAGGCGGACGACCCGTCGCGATTCGACTACCGCACCGCGCGGCGGATCGCCGCGGCCGAGATCGATCACGCCTACACCGGACTCATCCGCGATGCGGACGGCTTCGCGACGGTGCGCGTGACGGATGCGGACGGCCACGGCGTCGCCATGACGTGGGATTCGACGTGCCCCTGGGTCCAGGTGCACACGGCCGATCGCCCCGGCCTCTCGGGACACCGCGTGGGGCTCGCGATCGAGCCCATGACGTGCGCGCCGGACGCGTTCAACGCCGACCGGTACCCGTACGATACGGGCCTTCAGGTACTCGAGCCCGGTGGGTCGCTCTCGGCCAGCTGGACCATCCGCGCCGTCTGACCCGCATCCTCCCGCTCCAAAGCAACGTTCGCCTGTCACAGATCGCGCCTCCGGCGTCGATCTGTGACAGGCGAACTGGCTCTCGGGATGCGGAAGGCCCCCGGAGAGGGACGAATCCTTCTCCGGGGGCCTTCGACGACAGGGATGCGCGATGACGCCGCCGGGCGTCAGCTGTCGCGCAGGTTCTCCTTGACCTCGTTGCGGCGCTCGACCGACTCCTTCTCGGCCTCGGCCTTCTTGACGTTCGCGTCGGCCTTGGCCTCGTCGATCTTGTCGCCGATGCGGTCCGTGGTGTCGTCCCACTTGTCCTTGAGCTTGCGACCGGCGGTCTCCGCGGTCTCCTTCGCATCATCGATGAAACCCATGATGTGCTCCCTTCGTCGAGGTGTGCAGACAGGCTAATCCGGCCATCCGGCGGGATCGGTGGGGTTGCACCGAGTGAGGCTGGTTGCTAGCGGCGCTCGGGGTGCATACTCGGCTCATGCTGTTCGAGACGACCATGTCGCAGTTCGGGAACAACACGGGCATCGAGGTTCCCGCGGATGTCATCGAGGAGCTCGGCGGCGGTCGTCGTCCCGCGCTGGTGGTGACCGTCAACGGGTACACGTATCGCTCGACCGTCGGAGTGATGGCAGGCAAGCACCTGATCCCGTTCAGCGCCGACAAGCGGCGTGAGACGGGCATCGGCGGTGGCGATGCCATCACCGTCGACGTCCAGCTCGACACAGCTCCGCGCACGGTGGAGGTGCCGGAGGATCTCGCCGAGGCGCTGGCGTCCGCGGGGCTCCGCCCTGCCTTCGACGCCCTTTCTCCGAGTGCGCAGAAGGCGCATGTCACCGCGGTGGCGGGCGCCAAGGCGGCCGAGACGCGGCAGCGCCGTATCGACCGGGTGGTCGAGTCCTTGAGCTGAGCCGCGCGGGCGCTTTTCCCCGTTCTCGACCCGTGAGTCGCCGAGACCCCTCCGATAGAATCGAGGGAGGGGGTGCTGTGGCATCACGAGCGGACGAACCGACGGATCACAAGGGACTCGGAGCCTTGTGGGCCGCACGCGCGTCGCGCCCGAAACTCGCTGACGTCGTGGCCGAGGGCGTCTACATCGCCGCGGCCGCCACACGGCTGTCATTGAAGAACCACATCCTCGTGGACATCCTCTCCGCCGGAGAAGGATTCGACGCCGACCGCTTCGTACCCGACGCGAAGGACGCGCTGCTGAAGCTCGCCGAGGAAGCAGAGGCGGACGCCGAACGCGCGGAGCGGGAGCGCAAGCTGGCGCGTGGCCGCTTCAGCGATTCCGGGGGCACCCACGACTATCGAAGCCGTGATGTGCGCAACCTCCGACGTCGGCGCAAGCAGTCCCTGCGCATCGCCCAGGAGCTCCGTGAGCGCGCGGAGGACCTCGACGGGCTCCGTGAACTGGTGGAGGCCGCGCGTGAGGCGGCCTGGGCAGAGGTTGCGCGCAACATCGACAGCTCCCTGCGGATCGAGGCCGCCAGACCCGACCTCGAGCCGGGCTACGACAAGATGCGGCAGGCGCGGATGCAGAGCCTGCGGCTCGTGGACCTTCCACGCCTCGCCGCGCATCGGCGCAGGCTGAACGCGAAGGACGAGGATGCGGCGCCTGCCGTGTCCGGTGCGAGCGAGCGTCGGGCGGGGATCGACGTCAGCGAGCTCGAGTAGCCGCCTCGATTCGCGAGCAGCCCCGGTTGTGTTGTAGTCTCTCCTAGTGCCCGCGCGCAGGAATGCGACGGGAAACATGCGCCCGTAGCTCAATGGATAGAGCATCTGACTACGGATCAGAAGGTTAGGGGTTCGAGTCCCTTCGGGCGCACACTGTGTTGAGACAGTACGGCAACGGCCTCCGCTTCGGTGGGGGCCGTTGTTTCGTTCCGATGCTCCGCTAGCATCGGGCCGCATGGATGCCCTGCCGCTCTTCCTCGATGACTGGGGACGCCGCTGGGAGGCGGCGCTCGCCGCCGCCGTCCGCTCTCTCCCCCCGGACGTCGTGGCCGGGCGTATCTACGCGGCGGCGATCACGGTAGCCGACGGCAACACCGTGCCCGCCCTCTTCGTGCACACCGAGAGTCGCCTCTCCGAGGCCGCGGATGCCGACGGCGATCCTGACGAGGCCGCGTACTACCGTTGGTGGCCCGACGAGTCCGGCATCGAGGTCGAGAGCGAAGAGCTCGCGGCGCTGGCTGCGGAGCTGGGCGAGTGGGCTGATGCGCATCCGGAGTTCAGCGCGGACCCGAACGATGACCTCGAGTGGAGCGACCGGTGGATCGCGGAGACCGAGCGGATCCTGATCCGCGCGCTCGGCTCGGCTGCGGTGCGTCGGGCGTTCGCCGCGGTCGGCGCAGAGCCCCTGCTGGTGGTCACCGAGACCGACGGTGAAGAAGCGCGTGCGAGCGCCGCCTTCGACGCCCTCAACGGGCATCGCGACGACGCGCCGGCCCGTGAGGCCCGCGCCTTCTGGCACGGTGCCGAGCCCTGAGACCGGACGGCGCGACTCCGTGCGTCCGCGCGGGGGCGTACTCTGGCGGCATGCCGATGAAGCCGCCGACGGCCAATATCGATGAGACCCGCGTGCACGTGTCGCGACCGAAGAAGGTCGCGGTGGGCGTGCCGGCCGTGCTCCACGCGCTCCAGATCGCGAACGAGCAGATGGGCCTCAAACGATCCGCCGAGACCCTGCTCCGCGTGAACCAGAAGGACGGGTTCGACTGCCCCGGCTGCGCGTGGCCGGAGGAGGACAAGCGGCACGTCGCCGAGTTCTGCGAGAACGGCGCCAAGGCCGTCGCGGAGGAGGCGACCGTGCGCCGCGTCGGGCCGGAGTTCTTTGCCGCCCACTCGATCGAGGACCTCCGCGAAGGCGACGACTGGTGGCTCGGTCAGCAGGGGCGGCTGACGCATCCGATGGTGCTCGACGAAGGTGCCACGCACTACCGCCCGATCTCGTGGGATGCGGCGCTCGAGATGATCGCGGACGAGCTCAAGGCGTTGTCGCACCCCGACGAAGCGGTGTTCTACACGTCGGGACGCACCTCGAACGAGGCGGCGTTCCTGTACCAGCTGCTCGTGCGCGGTCTCGGCACGAACAACCTCCCCGACTGCTCCAACATGTGCCACGAATCGAGCGGCTCGGCTCTGACGGAGACGATCGGCATCGGCAAGGGCACCGTCTCGATCGAGGACATCCACGAAGCGGACCTCCTGATCGTCGCCGGCCAGAACCCCGGCACCAATCATCCCCGCATGTTGTCGGCCCTCGAGAAGGCCAAGCAGCGTGGAGCGCGCATCATCGCGGTCAATCCGTTGCCCGAGGCGGGCCTCATGCGGTTCGAGAACCCGCAGACCCCGCGAGGGGTCGCCTTCGGCGGCACCAAACTCGCCGACCGGTTCGTGCAGATCCGCTCGGGCGGCGACCAGGCCCTCTTCCACGCGATCGGCAAGCATCTCCTCGAGACGCAGGACCGCGACGGCGACGTGCTGGACACGGCCTTCATCAGCGCCCACACGAGTGGATTCGAGTCGTACCGCCGTCAGATGGCGGATGCGCAGTGGGCGCAGCTGGAGGAGGCCACCGGCCTCGGCGAGCAGGAGCTGCGCGCCATCGGCGACGAGGTGCGCGCCTCGAAGGCGACGATCGTGTGCTGGGCGATGGGGCTCACCCAGCACAAGCACTCCGTGCCCACCCTCCGCGACGTCGTGAACGTGCTGCTGCTGCAGGGCAACATCGGCCGCCCCGGCGCCGGCGTCTGCCCCGTGCGCGGCCACTCGAACGTGCAGGGCGACCGCACGGTCGGCATCTACGAGAAGCCGGCGGATGCGTTCCTCGATGCGCTCGATCAGGAGTTCTCGTTCGTTGCGCCCCGCGCGCACGGCTTCGACACGGTCGCCGCCATCCGTGCGATGCGCGACGGCAAGGTCCGCTTCTTTATGGGGATGGGCGGCAACTTCGTGTCGGCGACGCCCGACACGGCGGTCGTCGAGGCGGGAATGGCACGCGTGGGCCTCACCGTGCACGTGTCGACAAAGCTCAACCGTTCACACGTCATCACCGGGAGCCGCGCGCTCATCCTCCCCACGCTCGGCCGCACCGACCGCGATCGTCGCGGCGGCCGCGAACAGCGTGTCACGGTCGAGGATTCGATGGGTGCCGTGCACGCCTCGCGCGGTCGGCTCGCCCCGCCCTCCGAAGACATGCTCAGCGAGGTCGCGATCATCGCGCGGCTGTGCGCCCTCGTCTTCGGCGGCGGGTCCTCGCCCCAGGACGCGCCGCCAGCGCATGACGGCGACCACGAACGTACCCTTCCCGAGCACGGGACAGTGGAGTCGGAGAGTCTGGATGCGGCCGGTCTCCACGACCCGGCCAACGTTCCGCAGGCCGACTGGGCCGCCCTCGAGGGGGACTACGCGATCATCCGCTCGCACATCGAACGGGTGATCCCGGGGTTCGAGGATTACGAGAGCCGCATCCAGAAGGGACGCACGTTCTTCCTGCCGAACGGTCCGCGCGATGAGCGCCGTTTCGCGACGATCGACGGGAAGGCGCGCTTCACCGTCAACCCGCTCGAGTACCCGCGCATCCCCGCCGGGCGCCTGCTGCTGCAGACGCTGCGCTCGCACGATCAGTACAACACCACCGTCTACGGCAAGGACGACCGGTACCGCGGGATCCACGGCGGACGCCGCGTCGTGCTCGTCAACGCCGAGGACATCCGTGAGCTCGGCTTCGTCGACGGGGAGATCGTCGACCTCGTCTCCGAGTGGACGGATGCGGACGGCGGGATGGAGGAGCGTCGCGCCGAGAGCTTCCGCATCGTCTCCTACGACACGCCCCGTCAGAATGCGGCCGCCTACTACCCCGAGACGAACGTGCTCGTGCCCCTGGAGTCGGTGGCCGACGTGAGCGGTACGCCGACCTCGAAGGCGGTCATCGTGCGCCTCGAGCACCGCTGAGCGCGGAATGGGAAGACTCACCGAGCGCACGCCGGTCACACGCATCGCCTTCACGGACGACGGTGTCTCGACGCGCCGTCGTGCGGACGCGGTCGTCGTGGAGGAGCCGCTCGAGGTGCGCGTCGGCGGGGAGCCGCTCGTCGTGACGATGCGCACGCCGGGCCATGATCTCGAGCTGGCCGCCGGTTTCCTCACGGGGGAGGGCGTCATCGCCGCCGGCTCCGACGTCCGCAGTGCGATCCACTGCGGGGGTCCGGGCAGCACCCCCGTCGGCGCGCCTCAGAGCGAGAACACCTACAACGTGCTGGACATGGCCCTGGCGCCCGGGCGCGAGGTGCCCGCCAGGGATGCTGCCCGCACGTTCTACACGACGAGCTCCTGCGGCGTCTGCGGGACCGCATCCATCGAGCAGATCACCAAGGTCTCACGCTTCGATCTGGCCGCCGACCGGACGAAGGTGCCCGCGCGGTGGCTCGCCTCGCTGCCGGATGCCCTGCGCCGCGGGCAAGCCCTCTTCGACAAGACGGGCGGTCTGCACGCGGCGGCTCTCTTCGACGTCGCGTCGGGCGAGCTGCTCGTGCTGCGTGAGGATGTCGGGCGTCACAACGCCGTCGACAAGGTGATCGGCTGGGCCCTGCTCGCCGACCGGCTCCCGCTGGGCGGCACGGTACTGCAGGTGTCGGGCCGCGCGAGCTTCGAGCTCGCGCAGAAGGCGGTCATGGCGGGCATCCCGCTGCTGTCCGCGGTCTCCGCGCCCTCCTCTCTCGCTGTGGAGCTGGCGTCGTCGATGCATCTCACGCTCGTGGGGTTCTCCCGCGGGACGTCACTGAACATCTACGCGCACCCTGAGCGGATCGCCGTCGAGGAGTGACGCCGCCGCATCCGGCCGCCCGAGCGTAGGCTGACGGGGTGAGCGCATACGTCTCGGCGTTCGAGCTGTTCTCCATCGGTGTGGGACCCTCGAGCTCCCACACCGTCGGACCGATGCGCGCCGCCGGGGTCTTCGCCGGCCGACTCGCGGATGCGGGACTGCTGGAGCGCGTGCATCGCGTGCGGTGCGAGCTGTTCGGCTCCCTGGGCGCGACGGGCATCGGGCACGGTACTCCCGATGCGATCGTCGCGGGGCTGGCGGGCCTCCGCCCCGACACGGTGGATCCCGAGCTGGTGCGCGGAGCTTGGTCCGCGCTCGGCGGCGACGCGTCGCTCGCGCTCGCCGGCATCCATCCGATCCGCTTCGAGGCGGCGGACATCGTCCTCTCACCCCGCGTGCGTCGCCCCGAGCATCCCAATGCCCTCACGCTGACGGCGTGGGATGCGGCGGGGGAGACCGTCGCGAGCGAGACCTACTTCTCGATCGGCGGCGGCTTCATCCGCCGCGACGGCGAGCAGCCCCCTCCTCCCGTCGACGTGCCCTATGCCTACGCCACAGCCGCCCAGCTGCTCGCGCTCTGCGTCGAGACAGGCCTCTCGATCGCCGAGATCGCTCGCCGCAACGAGGAAGCCTGGCGCAGCGAGGAAGACGTGCGCGCCGGGCTCGACGCGATCTGGGCCGCGATGACCGCGTGCATCGCCGCCGGTCTCGCCCACGACGGTGTGCTTCCCGGGCAGCTCGGCGTGAAGCGTCGCGCCGGTTCGCTGCGCGCGCAGCTCGAGAGCGCCCAAGCGGTCGGCCACCGCGAGCTTCCCGGCGAGTGGCTCGGCGCCTTCGCCCTCGCCGTCAACGAGGAGAACGCGGCGGGTGGGCGGGTGGTGACGGCCCCCACCAACGGTGCCGCCGGCATCCTTCCCGCCGTCGCCATGTACTGGTGGCGCTTCCTCGCGGATGCGGGGGTCGGTCTCGACCGGGCGATCGCCGACGACGAGCGGCCCCGCGGCATCCGACGCTTTCTGCTGACGGCCACCGCGCTCGGATCCCTGTTCAAGGCCAACGCGTCGATCTCGGGCGCTGAGGGCGGATGCCAGGCGGAGGTCGGCTCCGCGTGCGCGATGGCGGCCGGAGGGCTCACGGCCGTCATGGGCGGTACCCCCGCGCAGATCGAGAACGCGGCCGAGATCGCCATGGAGCACCACCTCGGTCTCACCTGCGACCCCGTGGGAGGGCTCGTGCAGATTCCGTGCATCGAGCGCAATGCGATCGCCGCGGCCACCGCGGTCACCGCGGCGCGACTCGCGCTGCGCGGCGACGGGTCGCACTACGTCTCGCTCGACACGGTCGTCGAGACGATGCGTCAGACCGGGATCGACATGTCGACGAAGTACAAGGAGACGAGCGAGGGCGGTCTCGCCGTCAACGTCATCGAGTGCTGATCGGGCACTCAGTCCCGACGAGGACGGAGCTTCTGCGTGAGCTCCAGCAGGGTGCGCAGCTCGTCGTCGTCGAGGCTCGACATGTGCTCTGCGATCGAGCGGCTGTGCACGGCCGCGATCGAACGGAACAGTCGCGCACCCGTGTCGGTGGCCCGCACGATGGCGCCGCGGCCGTCATCGGGATCGGTGCACTTGGACAGCAGTCCGCGCGCGACCATCCGGTCGACCAGGCGCGAGACGCTGGGCTGGCTGATGAGCATGTTGCGCGTCACATCCCGCAACCGCGCCGACATGTCGGGCGCGCGCGTGACGGTCAGGAGCACATCGTATTCCCCCTGCTGCAGGCCGCTCTGCTCGAAGTCGGCACCCACCTCGGCGAAGATCTCGTGCTGGGCCCGGAACAGGCTTTCCCAGGCATCGATGGCCAGACGGCGGTCACTCATGCCCGATAGCGTACGCTGTGCCCGGCATAGGCTGGTGCCATGATCGCCGGGGCAACCACGCGCGCCATCGCCGCCGCATCCGCTCTCGCTCTCGCTCTGACACTGGCGGGTTTCGCCGCCGTCCCGCAGGAGCCAGCGTCCCCGAAACCCGCGACCGTCGTCCGGGCCGGAGTCGACGACTTCACGTTCCGCAGCCTCGACGTCGACTACACGTTGACCCGCGCGGACGACGGCACCTCCCGGCTGCACGTCGTCGAGCGCTTCGTGGCGGAGTTCCCCGAGACCGATCAGAACCACGGCATGCGCCGCACCATCCCCGACACCTACAACGGGCAGCCGCTGCGTCCCGAACTGGTCTCCGTCACCGACGAGACGGGCGCGCCGCGTGATGCCGAGGTCGATAGCGACGACGGCACGTGGAGCGTGACGTCGCGCGTCGACGGTTTCGTGCACGGCGCGCAGACCTACGTCTTCACCTACGACCTGAGCAACGTCGCCTGGTACTTCCCGAACACGGGGACCGAGGAGTTCTACTGGGACGTGAATGGCGTCGACTGGGGGCAGGCTTTCGGCTCCGTCTCCGCGACGCTCCACGTCGATCCCGCCCTCGCCGGCTCCCTCACCGGCGCGGCCGCCTGCTACGTGGGTGCGCAAGGGGACACGACGACGTGCCCGATCACTCTCGACACGGATGCGGCGGCCGCATCCGTGTCGGTAGCGAACGTCGTCCCGCGCCAGACGGTCACGCTGTCGGTGGGGTTCGAGCCGGGCACCTTCGCGATGTTCGACAGCAGCTACTTCGCCTCCGGCTGGGGTTGGGCCCAGAGCGGATCGTTCCTGGCTCTCCTGGGGGCGTTCGCGTGGGCCATCGTCGTCCGGCGCCGCATCCTGCGCGACTCTCCCGGCCGCGGCGTCGTCGTCGCCGAGTACGAGCCTCCCGCCGGCGTCACGCCCCTGACCGCGGCAGCGCTGTTGTCGAAGCCCTCGAAGGCCGCGCCCGCCACGCTGCTGGAGCTCGCCGTGCGGGGCGCGATCCGGATCGAAGAGGTGCCGGGCGGATCCCGGGCGCGGCCGAAGCTGCGGGCCGTGCTGGTGGACCCGTCTCGCGCCCGCCAGGACGGCACGGAGTTCATCGAGGGGCTGTTCGGTGAGAACGCGCGGCCAGGTGCGGAGTTCGCGTTCGGCGGCCGCAACACGGCGTTCGCTCAGGCCGCGGAGGACATGCGCAGCTGGGCCGGTGCGGAACTGGTCGAGCGCGGCATCTACCGGACGGTGCGACGCGGGATTCGTCCTCCGGTCGTCTGGGCGTTGGCCGCCGCGGCGGTGGCGACCGTCGTCACGGGAGCGTTGGCCTTGTCCGCACAGGTGTATCCCGCCGTCCCCCTCACCGTGCTCATCGTCGCCGTGGTGGTCGGGCTTGTCGGGCTGCTGCTGCTCTCCCACCGTCCGCTGAGCGCTCAGGGTGCCGAGACCCGGGAGCAGCTCGAGGGACTCCGGCTCTTCATCAGCTGGGCCGAAGCGGACCGCATCCGCATGCTGCAGTCGCCTCAGACGGCCGAACGGCGCCCGGTCGACGCGACGGATGCGGCGGCGGTCCTCGCGATCTACGAGCCGCTGCTGCCCTACGCGGTGGTGTTCGGTCTCGAGAAGCAATGGGCGGCCCAGCTGGCTGTCTACTACGAGAGCGCCGGCACGCCCCTCTGGTATGCCGGGGCGACCGCGTTCAACGTGAGCGCTTTCACGAGCGGCGTCAGCTCGCTCTCGGCCGCCGCTGTTGCCAGCTCGAGCAGTTCCGGCGGTTCCACCGGCGGCGGGTCCGCCGGTGGTGGCGGTGGTGGCGGGGGCGGCGGCGGCGTCTGAGCGCTCGGTAGAATGGGGTCGATGTCTGTCGCTCGCGGAGTGCGCCCCTTCCCGGCTGCCCCGCACCCGAAATGACCGACTATGGGGCCTCGACCGGCACGATCCGCGTCCCGGGCCCCGCCCGCGGAGCCCTGCCGTGGATCATCTGGATCGCGGGCGCTTTCACGTACCTCGTCGCGATCGTGGGTCGCAGCTCGCTCGCGGGCCTCGGCACCGACATGGCGGTGCGGTTCGACGCCGGATCCAGCACGCTCGCCCTGTTCACCACGCTCCAGCTCGCGGTCTACGGCGCCATGCAGATCCCGGCGGGTCTGCTGCTGGATCGCTGGGGTGCCCGCGTCATCGGAACGGTCGGAATGCTGACGATGGCGGGCGGCTCGCTGTGGCTGGCGTTCGCCCCCGACGTGCCCTCGGCGATCCTGGCGCGCCTTTTGACCGGGGCCGGAGACGCGCTCATCTTCCCCAGCGTGTTGCGCCTGATCGCGCTGTGGCTGCCCGCCAAGCGGGTGCCGGTGCTGCAGCAGGTCACCGCGCAGTTCGGTCAGCTCGGCCAGGTGCTCAGTGTGGTGCTGCTCACCTCCCTCGCCCACGGCATCGGCTGGGAGAGTGCCTTCGCGGCCGTCGCCGGAGTCTTCGTCGTCTTCGCCGTTCTCGATGCGCTGATCATCCGCGAGCGGGGTCGGCCGGTGGCCGCCGACGGCAGGCCGCGTCCGCGTCAGTTCGCGCTCGTGATCGCGGCGCTGCGCGAGCCGGGCACGCGCCTCGGGTTCTGGATCCACTTCGTCACACCGTTCGCCGGTACGGCATTCGCGCTGCTGTGGGGCATTCCGTTCCTCATGGCGGGCGAGGGGCTCTCCCGTGATGCGGCCGCGGGTCTCGTGACCGTGTTCGTGCTGAGCGGTGCGGTGTTCGCCCCGCTGATGGGCATGTTCTCGGCTGCGCATCCCGGTCGCCGCGCGCTGGTCGCGCTGGGCTCCGTCGCCGCTCAGGCGGTGGCGCTGGCAGCCGTGCTGATCACCCCGGGTGAGGCCCCGCTGTGGCTGCTCGTGGTGTGGGTCGTCACCCTCTCCAGCGGCGGCGCCGCATCCATGATCGCCTTCGACGTGGTGCGCCGGGACAACCCGCTCTCACGGCTGTCGACCGCGACCGGCGTCGTCAACATGGGCGGCTTCATCGCGGCCCTCGTGCTCGTCTACGTGATCGGTGTCGTGCTCGACCTGCAGGGCGCCGACCCCGCGGCATACACGCGGGACCAGTTGCGGTTCGCCATGAGCGCGACGTTCGCGCTGTGGATCGTCGGCGCCGTCGGGGTCCTCGTCGAGTCCCGCGCGCGTCGGCGCGCCCACGGCGCGTACTAGCGCGTCAGACGCGCCGTGCGCATGCCCGCCACGAGCGCATCGACGGCCTCGGCCAACGCGGCGCTGCTCGTCCTGCCGACGCCGGTGGCGTTGACGAAGGCGTGGATGTGGCCGGACACGACCTGCAGCGTGGTGGGCACCCCCGCCTCGCGCAGGCGGGCCGCATACGCGAGGCCCTCGTCGCGCAGCACGTCGAATCCCGAGACGGCGACGTGGGCGGGCGGTTGTCCCGCGAGCTCGCCCAACAGTGGAGATGCTCGCGGATCCGTGCGGTCGGCTTCTCGAGGCAGGTAGTGCTGGATGTACCAGTCCATCTGCCGCTCGGTGAGGAAGTAGCCCTCGCCGAAGAGTGAATACGACGTGTGCTTCCTGCTCGTGTCGGTGACAGGGAAGAAGAGCAGCTGGAAATCCGGTGGGGCATCGGCGGTCAGCTGGCAGACCACCGCACTCAAGTTGCCGCCGGCGCTGTCACCCGCGACGGCGACCGTGGTGCCCCACTCCGGATGATCGCGTACCCAGCGGTACGCGTCGACGGCGTCGTCCACGCCCGCGGGGAACGGATGCTCGGGGGCCAGCCGGTAGTCGATCGACACCACGCGCAGGTCGGTGTGCGCGGCGATGAAGCGGCACACGGAGTCGCATGATGTGAGCCCGCCGACGACCCACCCACCGCCATGGAAGTAGACGACCGTGCCGCTCGGCGCGCCCTGCGTCGAGCCCTGATAGAGCCGCGCGCCGACCTCACCGGCGCGCGTCGGGATGAGGATGTCCTCGACGACGTCGACAGGATCACTGCGACCGAAGATCCGCGCCTCCGCATCGACCTGCGCGCGAGCCTGGGGGAGCGGCAGCTCCTCGAAGGCGGCGCCGGGCAGCGCGTTCAGCAGCCGGAGGGCCACCTGCACCTCGGTGAGCAGGAGTTGGCCGTCAATCTCGACCGGCCGGCCCGCGATCAGACGTTGGAGCGGACCGGGGAGCGCTCCGAGGGTACGGATGACGGCGCGTGTGACGCGCTCCTGTGCGGTGGAGCTCACGGGCGTCCTCCTTGTCGGTGGGGTGCGCAACACGCTAGGGGGTGCTTCCCGCGCGGCGCGGGCCTCGACGGCCGTTCCCTCGGACGCAGACGGCCAGACAGAATGACCGTATGACCCTCCCCCGCAGAGCGACCGTCGGCCCTCACCTGCTCCGACACCTCGTGCGGCTCGTCGATGAGCGTGGGGCGAGTGTCGACGACGCGCTCCGTCGCGCGGAGGTGGATCGCCGGTCGCTCGACGTGGACAGCACACGGGTGTCGCTGTCGCAGATGCGGCTGGTCGTGGGCGCGGCGGGCGCGGCGCTCGGCGATCCGGCGCTCGGCGTCGAGCTCGGACGGCGGCAACCGGTCACGGTCCTCGGAATGCTGGGTTTGGCGATGCTCTCTGCCGCCCGCATGCGCGACGCGATCGAGGTCGCCGTAAGGTTCCAGCTGTTGGCCGGGTCGCCCGTGCGGTGGCGTCTCGAACAGCACGAGCGCTCGCTGGCGGTTGTTGCGGAGACCTACACCGGAGATGCAGCCGTGGATCGGGTGCTGATCGACGCGGCCTTCGCGCACTTCACGCGCATGATCCACGACGTGTCGGCCGGTGCTGCGCGGCCGGAGCGGGTCGATCTCGCGCGGGCGCGTCCCACGGATGCGACGGTCTACGAACGCGGCTTGGGTGCGCCGGTGCGGTTCGCGGCTGCGCACGATGCCTGGTGGATCGGTTCCCGGGCCGCCGAACTGGCGAATCCGTACGCGGACCCGTGGACGTTCGCCACGACGTGCGCCGCGCTCGAGGCGGAGGCCGCATCTGCGGTCGACCGGCGCGAGCTGGTCGCCCGCATCTCGGCTCGGATCGCCGCCGAGCTGCCGGAGATGCCTCCGCTCACGGCGCACGCGCGTGCGGCGGCGATGAGTGAACGCACGCTCCGGCGGCGCCTCGCCGAGGCCGGCACGTCGTACGGAGCGCTCGTCGATGAGCAGCGTCGTCGGGTGACGGAGCGCCTGCTGGCCGCATCCGCTCCGTCGTTGGACGAGATCGCCGCCGCGGCCGGGTTCGCGGATGCGCGGTCGCTCCGGCGCGCGACACAGCGGTGGGTGGGGATGTCACCGACCGAGTGGCGTCGCGCCTCAGCCGAGGGGGCGGCGCAGCATCGCGACCGGTCGAGCTCCGGGAAGGCCGGTGATGGGAGTGAGCTCCTCGAAGCCGAGCCGCCGGTAGAGGCGTCTGTTGTCGGGAGTCGATGACTCGAGGTACGCGTTCTGGCGCATCGCGTCGAGTGCGCGCAGGTGTGTGGCGAGCAGTGTCGCCCCGACGCCTCGGCCACGGGCCCGTGTGCTGACGCCGATCTCGGCCAGATACCAGTGCGGAGCTTTCGGTCGGTACCGCTCCATCCGGCTCAGCAGTCCGAATGCGCGGGCGAGCCGCATCCATCCGATCGAACGGACGAACAATGGGAGTCGCTGAGCGAGACGCCCGAGCGCCCCGCGGCGCGCCTCGGGGCCCTCCCACGCGGCGACTCCCAGCAACTCGCCGTCGTCGTCGCGGGCGAGGTCGACGGTGCCTGTCGCGTAGGGGCCTGCGCTCAGCGTGCCCTCGAACAGATCCGTCAGTCGTTCGCGACGGCGGTCGCGTTGCGGCACGATGACCCCGAGAACCGGGTCGTGCTCGAAGGCCTCGGCGAGGATCGCGGCCGCGGGGCGCAGCTCCTCGGCGCGGGCGGGAGCGACGGTGATGTTCGACATGGCGACTCCAATTGGTCCGGCTGGATAAAACTAGTATGGAGGCAGGTGTGAACCATGGGCTCGGAGGATGCTGTGAACGATGAACCGCAGTCGCGGCCTTACCTGGCTGTGACCGAGCGCCGCCGACAGCTCCTCGACGCGGCTGTGGAGGTCATGCTCGAGGAGGGTGCCGCTACGCTCTCGCTGCGCTCGGTCGCGCAGCGCGCCGGTGTCGCGCATCGCGTGGTGAACTACGCGTTCGGGTCGAAGGCTGCTCTCGTCGCTGCGTTGCTCGAGCGGGAGTCGGAGCGACTCGCGGCTCGTGTGTGGGCGGAGCCGCTGCCCGTCGACACGCTCTACGTGGCGGTGGCTGCGGCGCTAGGGTCCTTCCTGGCGGAGGTCCGCTCCGATCCGCGCAGATACGAGCGCCTGGCCGAACTGACCGCTCTCGCTCGGGCCTCCGATGCTCTGGTGGATGCGGCTCGCGCCGAGTCCGAGGCATACCGGCGGATGATCGCGGAACGGCTCGAACTCTGGTGCGCGCAGCGAAGCGTGCGTCTGGCATCGCCGCAGGTGGTGGTCTCGGCGATCCACGCGGCAGCGGACGGGCTCGCCGAATGGTGGCTCACGACGCGGGATGACGCTCAGGTCGAGGCGGTGATCGCGGTGCTCGCGGGCGGCTTCGCGAATGTTCCGGAGATGCAGTAAGGGCCGGTCGGAGAGGCTTCCGACCGGCCCTTGTCCCTTTGCACCAAGAGTGTCCTGCAATCACATGTCGGTAGCTGCCACAGCAAAACAACTACCGTGCGAGCACTCTATAACGGTGAGATAACGGAGGGGAAGAGGTTTCCGTTACCTTTTCGTGATCCACAGCCGTTTCATCAGGAGCGCCGGGGTTCCACGGACCCGAGCGGTCCGTCCGTGCCTCCGCGCGTCGATGTCGGGTCGTCCGGATGCCGCGCCACACTGCGTGGAAGACTCCAGGACTACTCTCGTGACACGGTCGTCTAGCCGAGGGAGCCGCCATGCAGGAGCAGTTCGACACCGTCGTCGTGGGAGCCGGCGTCGCCGGTCTGTCGGCTGCGCGCCTGCTGGCTCGCGCGGGCCGCGTCGTCGTGCTGGAGGCGCGCGACAGAGTGGGAGGACGCGTCCACTCGCAGCGCGATGGGCATCACGTGACCGACCGGGGGGCGTCGTGGATCCACGGGATCGACGACAGCCCGGTCGAGGCGGCCGCGCGCGCGTTCGGGATGCCGATGGTCGAGTTCACGGTCGGCGGCTACCAGCCCGACAGTCGGCCGCTGACCTACTTCGGACCGGACGGCGAACGGCTTAGCCCGGACGAGGTGAGCCGTTTCGCCGATGACGTCCGGACTCTCAATGCCGACCTCGTCGACGTCATCGCCCGCTCCGCCGTAGACGCCACGTACGCCGACGTCGTGGAGGAGGCCCTCGCCGCCCGCGACTGGACGGCCGAGCGCGCCCAGCGGATCCGCGAGTACAACGGGCGACGGGCCGAGGAGCAGTACGGCGTCCACATGTCGGCTCTCGGCGCCCACGGTCTCGACGACGACGCCGTCAACGGTGACGAGGTCGTCTTCCCCCGGGGGTACGACGAGCTCGCCACGAACCTCGCCGACGGTCTCGACGTCCGCCTCGACCACATCGTCTCGGCGATCGACTGGTCCGACGCCGGGGTCACCGTCACGACGAACAGGGGCGAGTTCCACGGGACGTCGGCTGTGGTCACTCTCCCCATCGGCGTGCTGCAGTCCGGCGATGTCGTCATCACGCCGGCGCTGCCCGACGCCCACCGGCGCGTGCTCGGGGTGCTTGCATCCAACGCCTTCGAGAAGGTCGTGCTGCGCTTCCCCGTGCGGTTCTGGGATGCCGGGGTCTACGGCATCCGACAGTTCGGCGACGAGGGGCAGTGGTGGCATTCGTGGTATGACCTGGGTCGCATCCACGACGAGGCCGCGCTGCTCGCCTTCGCCGCCGGTCCTGCCGCGGTCGCGACGCGCCACTGGAGCGACGAGGAGATCGCCGCCTCGACGATGGTGCAGCTGCGCCGTCTGTTCGGAGACGGGATCCCCGAGCCGGAGAGCATCGTCGTCACCCGCTGGCAGGACGATCCGTTCTCGCGGGGGTCGTACAGCTACATGAAGCCCGGCTCGGTCGGGCCCGATCATGACGAGCTCGCGACGCCGATCGGCGGGGTCCTGCATCTCGCCGGCGAAGCCACGTGGGGCGACGACCCGGCCACCGTCCCGGGCGCACTCCTGTCGGGTCACCGCGCAGCCGAGAACGTGCTCGGCCGCTCGGTGCCGATCGAGGAGCTGTGGGCCTGAGTCAGCGGGGCTCCGGGCCCGTCGCGATCGGCAGCTCGGGGTGGTTCGACCACTGGCTCCACGATCCAGGGAACACGCGCGGCGTGTATCCCGCCAGCGTGAGGGCCACCGCCTCGTGCGCGGCCGTGACTCCCGAACCGCAGTAAACGCCCACCTGGGACCCCGGTGCGGCACCGAATGCCGCGAAGCGAGCGCGCAGCGTCTCCGGGTCATGGAACCGGCCATCGTCTCCGACGTTCTCGGTCGTGGGGGCGCTCACCGCGCCGGGCACGTGGCCCGCGCGCGGATCGATCGGCTCGATCTCACCGCGGTAGCGCTCGCCGGCGCGGGCGTCCAGCAGCAGTGAGCTGTCCGCGAACCCTGCCACCTCGTCGAGGGGCAGCACGGGCAGCGCGCCATAGCGGAGGGTCGCCGAACCGGGCTCCGGCGGGGCGGCGTCGCCGGTCTCGATGTCGAAGCCGGCATCCGTCCAGGCGCGCAGCGAGCCGTCGAGCAGGCGCACGTCGGCGACACCGGCGTAGCGCAGCAACCACCAGGCGCGCGCGCTCGACATGTTCTTCAGGTCGTCGTAGACCACCACGGTGTCGCCATCGTCGATGCCCCAGCGGTGGACCGATTCCTGCAACGCGCCCACCGGCGGAAGCGGATGCCGGCCGTCGGCGGGGTCGCCGGGGGAGGCGAGGTCGTGGTCGAGGTTCACGTACTGGGCGCCGGGGATGTGGCCGGCCCGGTACTCCGGCAGGCCGTCCGGTCGGTCGAGGCGCCACCGCACATCGAGCATGCGCACGGGTCCACCATCGGCGAAACGTCCGGCGGCGAGAGCGTCGCGAAGCTCGGACGCGGCGACGAGCAGCTCAGACATATGCGGGAACCGCCTTCTGGTCGTGGATGCCGGACACGTGAACGCCTGTCGCCCGTGGGCGAATCCGCCCGGGCGCGGATCGCGGTCGCGACCCAGGACGCCTCGGACGGGGATCAAGCGCGTGCTCGACCCCCTCGGCATCGTAATCCCCGACAGCGGGTACGGAACGGGCGCGGCGGGTGCGCTGCGCGCCTTCGCTCGCCTCTGTCCCAGGTGTGCGCCATGCGCAACCCCCCTGTGCCCATCGCGGCGGAGGAGTGGAATGGGCGGGTCTCGAATCCGAAGGCATCGAACACGAGGGAGATCGTGATGAGCAACGCCGAGAAGAACACCGGACACGACGAGCACGACCAGAAGCACACGAACGATTCCGCCGCATCCGCCGGCTCCGAGTCGCAGGAAGAGGGCGAAGCGGCGATGGATGCCGCCGAGGAGGCGGTCGTCGACCACGGGCGCGACTGACGTCGATGGGGTCCGGTTCACGAGGTGCGGCTGCGCACCTCGTCCGGGCGGCTGCTGGAGCTGGACGTCACGCCGGAGTCCTGGCTCGCGGTGCCGCTCGACGCCGGAACGGCGCGGGTTCTCGGCGACGGTCATCTCGTCCTCTACGACGGGGGTGTCGCGGCAGCGGCGATCGTAGCGCTCGACCGCGGCCTTCCGCTCCGCCCCCACGGTCAGAGTCACTGACTCCGGCCGAAACAACCGGCCGCTAGAGTGCGGCCATGATCCCGTTCGAGAACCTCATCGCCTTCGTCGTGGCGTCGGCGGTGATCATCGTGATCCCCGGGCCCAGCGTGCTGTTCGTGATCGGACGCTCGATCGCGCTCGGGCGACGCGCGGGCGTTCTCAGCGTCGTCGGCAACGCCCTCGGCACCGTGCCGGCGGTCGTGGCTGTGGCTTTCGGCGTCGGAGCGATCGTGGCCTCATCCATCGTGGCGTTCACCATCATCAAGATCGCCGGCGCGGTGTACCTCGTGTGGCTCGGCATCCAGGCGATCCGTCATCGCCGGGCTCGGGTGGACGGCGTCGACCGCGCGCCGGTTTCGACCTTCACGCTGCTGCGCCAGGGCTTCGTCGTGGGGCTCACCAACCCCAAGACGATCGCGTTCTTCGTCGCTGTCCTGCCGCAGTTCGTCGACCCGGCGGCCGGGGCGGTGTGGCTGCAACTGCTGCTGCTGGGCCTGATCTTCCAGACGCTGGCCCTGGTGTGCGACAGCGTGTGGGCGCTCGCCGCCGGAACGGCACGCACCTGGTTCGCCCGTTCACCGCGCCGCGTCTCCACGCTCTCGGGCGCCGGCGGGGTGATGATGATCGGTCTCGGCGGGGTGCTGGCGGTCAGCGGCTCGAAGAGCTGACCTTCGCTCAGTGCTCGCTCTCGAGCACCATGCCGACCGAGGTCGCGCAGGCGTCGCCGCGCCATGCTTCGACGCCCTCTCGCACCGCGAACGCGGCGATCACGAGACCGGCGACCGCGTCCGCCCACGACCATCCGAACGCGCTGTTAAGCACGAGTCCGACCAGCACGGCCACCGAGAGATAGGTGCACAGCAGCGTCTGGGCGGAGTCCGCGACAGCCGTGGCGGAGCCTGCCTCGCGGCCCGCGCGTCGCTCGGCGAGCGAGAGGAAGGGCATGATCGCCACACTCAGCGCCGTCAGGGCGATGCCGATCGGCGAGTGCTCGGCTTCGACACGCGTCGTGAGCGCCCACACCGACGACGCGGCGACGTAGGCCGCGAGCGCGAAGAACGCGACGGCGATCACGCGAAGAGTGCCGCGCTCCCAGCGCTCCGGATCGCGGCGGGTGAACTGCCAGGCGACCGCCGCCGCCGAGAGCACCTCGATCGTCGAATCGAGGCCGAATGCCACGAGGGCGGCGGAGGATGCGGCGGCGCCGGCCGCGAGAGCGACGGCTGCTTCGACGAGGTTGTAGGCGATCGTCGCCGTCACGATCCAGCGGATGCGGCGCTGCAGCACACGGACGCGCTCTGCGCTCGGGGTGGCCGACGTGCTCATGCGCAGCGACAGGTCTCGCCGGCGCAGCAGCCCGGTTCGACATAGAGGACGACCTTGAGCAGCTCGTCCAGCGCGGGTGCGAGGTGGCTGTCGGCGAGGCGGTACCAGGTGCGACGCCCTTCAGGGATCGCCTCGACCAGGCCGCATCCGCGCAGACATGCGAGCTGGTTCGACATGACCTGCCGCGAGACCCCGAGGGCATCGGCGAGGTCGGACGGGTATGCCGGAGCCTCGCGGAGGGCCAGGAGGACGCCTGCGCGCGTCGGGTCGGAGAGGGCGTGTCCGAGTCGGGCCAGAGCAGCGGTGTGCGTCGCGGTGGCGCGGTTGAGCACGGTGGTCATGCATCGGATAGTACACGCAAGCGTGAACTATGACGAGGGCGTGCCTCGGCGTGATCAGCCGCGCGCGGTGAGCCAAGCGTCGAGCACGCGGTGGAAGTCCGTGGGCTTTTCCACCCACGGATAGTGTCCGCAATCGGCGATCATGGCGAGCTCGGCGCCGAGGGCTCCGGCGTACTCCTGGACCGGACGTCGACCGGTCAGCAGGTCGACGTCCCCGCCGACGACGAGGGTGGGCGGCAGCGATGCGGCGCGGATGAGCTCGACGGCGTCGGCCGGGATGTCTCGGAACCAGGCCTCGGCCGCCGAGAGGTTCATCCGTCCGATGCGTGCATGCGCCTGCTCGGTCGCCGTCCATCGTGCATAGGTCGCAGGTGCCTGTCGCTGGAAGGCCTCTTCGAAGGCCACCTGGGTGACGGGCTCGTCGTTCATGACGGATGTGTACCCGTCGATGCCCTCGGCGTCCTCTCGGAGCGCGACGAGGTCGTCGCCGTCGTGCGCGGTGCCGGTCAGCCAGGTCGCGGGCGGCGTCACGAGCGCGAGGGAGCGGACGCGGCCGGGAAAGCGGGTCGCGACCGCGAGTGAGAGGCGCGTGCCCGCGGAGTGGCCGATGATGTGGACCGCGTCGAGCTCGAGCATGTCGATCGCCGCGACGACATCCTCGGCATCGGTCCACCAGCCGCGGGAGCGGCCGCCGGATGCGGGCGTGCCGCACGGGTGGAGGACGAGGAGGGGATGGATGTCGCCGATGCCGGCGAAGTCGGTGAGGTACTCGGGTGGGCGGCACGGTCCGCCGGGGATGACCACAATCGGATGGCCCTCGGCCGATCCGAGCGGGGTGAGGACGACGGGTCGGGAGGCTGCGCTGAGATCCACCCGGCCAGTTTCCCAGCTGCCATGCACCTGATCGCATACGACCTGGGGTTGAATCGAGGAGGGCGAGGCTGCTCGCCGCGACTGTCGGCGATTCCCGCTCATCCGACCTCATCCGAGACGAGAGAAGTCCAGCGTGACCTACGGTTCGATCACCACCCTCCCGCAGGCCGCGGACGTCGCCGCCGAGGCGGCCCGTGACGCGGTCCGTACGCTCGGCGCCGCGATCGATGCGCACGGCAGCGCCGTGTGGGTGCTCGCCGGGGGCAGCTCGCCGATGGCGGCCTACGCGATCCTCGCGGCCCAGGATGCGGACGCGATCGACTGGTCGAAGGTCACCGTTCTCATCGGTGACGAGCGCTCGGTGCCGATCAGCGACCCGCAGTCGAACTGGGGCACGATCGCCCTCGCGCTTCTGGATCAGCCCGGTTTCGACACCATGGTGCAGCTGCGTCCGGACACCGAGGTCGACGAGGCCGAGTCCGCGCGCCGTTACGCCGCGGCGATCGCCGCGCTGCCGAAGACGGACGCCGGCGCCCCGCGTCTGGACCTGGTCTGGCTCGGTGTCGGAGAGGACGGTCACACGCTGTCGTTGTTCCCCGGCCACCCCGACTTCCGCCCGGTCGACGAGCTCGTGATCCCCGTCCACAACTCACCCAAGCCGCCGCCCACCCGTATCACTCTCACGCTGAAGGCCCTCGACGGCGCGCAGCGCGTGATCGTCTTCGCCACGGGCGCCGGCAAGAAGGACGCGCTGGCCGAGGCGCTCGCCCAAGGCGCGCTGCCGATCGCGGTCGTCGCGGCTCACGTCACCGCGGCGGGCGGATCGGTGCAGTGGCTGTTCGACGAGGCTGCGGCCGGCTGAGCCGCTCGCTGCGCGCACGGGAGGAATGGACATGACCGCGGACACGATCTCCGGCTCGCCGCTGGAGGCCCGCCCCTGGATCGCTTCCTACGCCGACGGAGTGCCGGCGGAGATCGAGCCCGTCACCGAGACGCTCGTCGACCTTCTCGACGCATCCGTCGCGCGCTACGGCGAGCGGGTCGCGCTGGAGTTCTACGGCTCCGAGACGACCTACGCCGAGCTGGGTGAGCAGGTCTCCCGCGCCGCCAACGCGCTGCGCAAGCTGGGTGTGCAGGCGGGAGACCGGGTCGCGCTCATCCTGCCGAACTGTCCGCAGCACGTGGTCGCGTTCTACGCGGCGCTGCGCATCGGGGCGATCGTCGTGGAGCACAACCCGCTCTACACGCCGCGCGAGCTGCGCCACCAGTTCGAGGTGCACGGCGCGGTCGTCGCCATCGTCTGGGACAAGGTCGCGGACACCGTCGCCGAGTTCCCCGAGGACGTCGCGCCCTCGGCCATCGTCTCGGTGCGGATGCCGGACGCGCTGCCGCTCGGCAAGCGCCTGGCGCTGCGGCTTCCGGTGGCCAAGGCTCGCGAGACGCGTGAGGCGATGACCACCCGCCCGCGCGCCCGCGGCCTGCTCGAATGGTCCGACTTCGTGCGCGTGCGCAAGCTCCCGCGCAAGTGGCCGAAGCCGCGTCTGGACGACACCGCACTGCTGCAGCTGACGAGCGGCACGACGGGCACGCCCAAAGCGGCGATCCTCTCGCACCGCAACCTCCGCTCCAACGCCGCTCAGGGGCGCGCGTGGGTGCCGGGCCTCACCGAGGGCGGCGAGGTGTTCTACGCCGTGCTCCCGCTGTTCCACGCGTACGGGCTCACCCTCTGCCTCACCTTCGCCATCTCCCTGGGGGCGCGTGTGGTGCTGTTCCCGAAGTTCGACGTGGATGCGGTCGTCGCTGCCTCCGCCACCTCGAAGCCCACGTTCCTGCCCGCCGTGCCGCCGATCTACGACGCGCTCTCGCGGGCCAGCACCCGTAAGGGCGTCGATCTGTCCAGCATCCGCTTCGCCATCTCCGGGGCGACGAGCCTGCCGGTGCCCACGGTGACGCGCTGGGAGGAGGCGACGGGCGGACTTCTCGTGGAGGGCTACGGCATGACCGAGACCTCGCCGGTCGCGCTCGGCAACCCGATCGGGCCCTCGCGGCGCCCCGGCACCGTGGGAGTCCCGTTCCCGAGCACCGAGATCCGGGTCGTCGACCCCGACGATCCGCGGGTCGACCGCCCGGCCGGAGAGGCGGGGGAGCTGCTCATCCGCGGCCCGCAGGTGTTCCAGGGCTACTGGCAGCAGCCCGACGAGACCGCGGCCGTGCTGCTTCCCGGAGGATGGCTGCGCACCGGCGACATCGTGACGGTGAGCGAGGACGGCTTCGTGACCGTCATCGACCGCGTCAAAGAACTCATCATCACAGGCGGCTTCAATGTCAGCCCGACCGAGGTGGAGCAGGTGCTGCTGCTCCACCCGGATGTGGCGGAGGCGGCCGTCGTGGGCATTCCGCGTCCCTCCGGCGGCGAGGACGTGGTGGCCGCCATCGTGGCCCGGGAAGGCGCCGTCTTCGACGCGGCCGCCCTGCGCGACTTCGCGCGCACGCACATCACCTCGTACAAGGTGCCCAAGCGCATCGTCCAGGTGGAGGACCTGCCGCGCTCGCAGATCGGCAAGGTGCTGCGCCGCGTCGTCCGCGAGCGCCTCTCGGCCCGCTGATTCAGGCGCGCGAGAGGGTCACCAAGCCGCGGCGTGAGGTGGTCTTCTCGAGGCCTTCGGTCTGGGCAAGGCGGAGCGTTCGCGCCGGCAGGGGAGGCAGCTCGGACGCCACGCCGTCCGCCTGCTTCGCGATGCCCACCAGCAGGGTCAGGTCGACCCCCGGTGCGGTGACCTCGAGCCGCGCGTAGTCGCTTTTGGTGCCCCATCGCAGCCGCTCGATCTCGCTCAGCCGAAGCGCGCGCGTCGTCCCGCCTGCCGTAATCCACATCCGGTCGCGTGACACGCGCACGCTCGCCTCGACCGAGCGCCGGCGCAGCAGCGCGGTGACGATGAGGTAGGCGGGGAAGGCGAAGAGCGCCCCGAGCGCGAGGATCAGCATGCGGGGTCCGAGCCGCTCGACGATGGTGCTGAACATGATGAGCGCCGTCGTGACGACCGCTCCCGTCGCGACGATGGTGGCGACCATCCACGCGGTGAGTTCCCGCATCCGCATCGGTATCGCCCGGAATCGGATGACGACGGCATCGCCGTCGTTCTCCCACGCCAGCGGCTGCCGCGGCTGTGACCGTGTCTTCCCGGGCAGGAAGGTGATGACGCGATTGAGGAGGGTGAGCCAGACCCAACCGGCCGCGGGCGGCAATGCGAGCAGCAGCCCCGCGTAGATCGCCTGCGGTGCGCCGGGCGCGAAGAGCGGCGGAAGGAGCTCGATCGATGCGTAGATCGCCGGCGCGAGGGCGATGGACACCAGGAGGTGGACGATCGCGCCGGTTGGATGCGGCAATCGCCCCGTCAGGTTCACGAACCACATTCCGCACAGCGCGCCCGCGATGATCGTCATCAGGTACGAGAACAACCCACCGTCGGTGAGGTATCCGGGTAGGGCGGCCACGCCGCAGGCGGCCGCCCAGATCAGCGGGTTCAGGGCGATCCTCCGCAGCAGAGGCGGCCGGGTCGCCGCCTCTGTGGAGGGGGTCACGGGGCGATTCTATGAGGGCGCCGACGGTGCTCCAGAGCTGCCTGCGGGAACTGGCACTCTCCATGTGAGAGTGCTAATCTGTGATTGTTGAGTCAAGGGGGCTCAACTTATGGACTACGGGTCGGATCCCACATCCGATCCCGCTCGAGAGGAGACGACTATGGCTGCATACGACTCGCTCCGTGACCTGGAGCGCATGGCGAACACGTTCTTCGACACCGCACGGCGCGGCCCTCGGCAGATGCCGATGGACCTCTACCGTGACGGCGACCACTACGTCCTCACCGCCGACCTGCCGGGCATCGACCCCGGGTCGGTCGACGTCGACATCGACGGTCAGCTGCTCACCATCCGCGCCGAGCGCACGCTGTCGGCGGGTGATGGCGTGACCTGGATCACGCGCGAGCGGACGTCGGGTACCTTCCTGCGTCAGCTGAGCCTCGGTCAGGGGCTCGACACCGAGAAGATCTCGGCGAGCTACCGCAACGGTGTGCTGAGCGTCACGATCCCCGTCAGCGAGAAGGCCAAGCCGCGCAAGGTCGAGATCGCCACGGGTGACGATGCTCCGGCGCTGCAGGTCTCGGAGTCGCAGAGCTGACGTATCGCGGACAGCAGTAAGGGCCGGTCGGAGAGGCTTCCGACCGGCCCTTGTCCCTTTGCACCAAGAGTGTCCTGCAATCACATGTCGGTAGCTGCCACAGCAAAACAACTACCGTGCGAGCACTCTATAACGGTGAGATAACGGAGGGGAAGAGGTTTCCGTTACCTTTTCGTGATTCTTTGCTGACGCATAGCCGACTGCCGGGTTAGCGTTCCCGTACCGGCGTGATCAGCACCCCGCCGAAGCGCGCCTCGGAGTACTCCCACTCGCGGCCATCGACCCACACCCGTGCCGAGGCGCAGGGGAGCGACTCATGCTCCCCGTTCGGCCAATGCAGGACGAACCCGCCGCCGAACGATGCGTTCGACCCGGTGACGCGGGCGCCGTCCGCATCCACGGCGCGGGCCTCGCACTCGCCGCAGAGGTACTCCGGGTACCGGTCCGACTGCGCGACCTGGGCGCCGCAATGAGGGCAGGGTTGTGTGCCGCGGGAACCGGGGAGGAACGCACTCATGGCACGAGTGTAGGTCGGGCGCTCACGCCGCCGGCGGGAGCCAGATCGTCAGGCGCACGGCGTCGTCCGGCAGATGGAGGATCTCGTAGCTCCGCTCGACGACGACGCCGTCGAGTCCGCGGATGCGGGTGGTCGCGCCCCGGCGCCGCTCGACGATGTGCCCGCCCCACCACGCCGCGAACTGCTCGCTGCGCGCCCCGAGTTCGCGCACAAGCTCACCCAGGCGCGGGTCGTCGAGGCGGTCGACGTTCGCCGCGCGGAGGTGGGCGACGGCGCCGCGAGCGAGATCCTCCCAGTCGAGGAACGTCTCACGGGCGCGCGGATCTGTGAGCAGGTAACGGCAGGTGTTGCGCTGCTCCGGTGGAAGCTCGGCGAGTCCGGCGTACAGCGACATCCCCTCCTCGTTCGCTGCGACGATCGTGCTGAACCTGTCGAGCACGTACGCGGGTTGCGGGCGGACCGCTGCGACGAGAGCGGACATCCGCGGGACGAGGTCGGTGTCCGCCGTCGGTTCGGCAGGTGCGGCGTTGGCGTCGCGAAGCCGCACGAGGTGTCGGGCCGCATCCGGCGACAGCGCGAGGGCGTCGGCGAGGGCGGAGATCACCGCGTCGCTCGGGTGGGACTCGCGTCCTTGCTCCAGACGGATGTAGTAGTCGACGCTGATCCCGGCGCGGGTCGCGACCTCTTCCCGGCGTAGGCCCGGAGTCCGCCGGGCGCCGGGGGTGTCGTGGTCGGGCGCGAGCGCCCTGTCTTGACGGCGAGCGCGGAGGAAATCGCCGAGTTCGTTCGAGATGACCGGCTCCTCTCGGCTGGGTGGGTGGATCGCTCCTATGAACAGTACGGTCTTCCATGGCGGCGCCTCGAAGACGGAATGTGGAGGCATGTCCACCTACACGCACGGTCACCATGAATCCGTCCTGCGATCGCACCGCTGGCGCACCGCCGAGAACTCCGCCGCGTACCTCCTGCCGTTTCTCGGGTCCGACGACCGGCTGCTGGATGTGGGGGCCGGGCCCGGCACGATCACGGTCGACCTCGCGGAGCGCGTGGCCCACGTCACCGCGACCGAGATCGGGAAGGACGAGGCGGCATTGACCCGTGCGACGGTGGACGAGCGCGGAGCGTCGAACATCGACGTGCGGATCGCCGACGTGCACGCTCTGCCGTTCGACGACGACTCGTTCGACGTGGCGCACGCCCATCAGGTGTTGCAGCACATCGCCGATCCGGTGCAGGCGCTGCGGGAACTCGCGCGAGTGACCCGGCCCGGCGGGATCGTCGCGGTGCGCGACGCCGACTTCGCCGGGTTCGCGTGGTGGCCGCAGCTGCCCGAGATGGACCGCTGGCTGGAGCTGTATCAGGCGGCGGCACGCGCCAACGGCGGCGAACCGGATGCCGGCCGACGCCTCCTCTCCTGGGCGCGGGAGGCAGGGCTCACCGACATCAGCGCGTCATCGAGCACCTGGTGCTACGCGAGCGCCGACGAGCGGATGTGGTGGGGTGATCTCTGGGCCGACCGCATCCGTCAGTCCGCTCTCGCACGCCAGCTGGAGGCCGGGCCGGACACCGACGCCGAAGAGCTCGACCGGATCGCCGCTGGGTGGCGCGAGTGGGCCGCGTCCGACGACGGCTGGTTCTCGGTGCTGCACGGGGAGATCATCTGTCGCGTGTCCTGACGGGATCCGACCGGGTACGGTGGCACTTCCGACCCATCGACGCCGGAGGACGACATGAGCTCTGACCAGCGTGGCCGCCCGCGTCCTCCGCAGGCGTTGAATCTCGTTCTCGCGTACGTCGCCTTCGTGCCCTTGGCCATCATCTGGGCGTCCTTCTCGACGATCATGCTGACCACGAGCGGCGCGAGCAGCATGGCGGCCCTCATGCCGATGGCGGCGTTCCTGTTCACCTCATGGCTCTGGGTGCTGCTGGCGATCATCGCTCTTGCGCGCTCCGCGCGATACGGGGGCAACGCGCATGCGCTCGTGGTCTCGATCGCGGCGCTCCTGCTCGCCGTCCTCGGGCTCTTCTTCATGCTGCCTCGCTAGGGAGGAGGACTAGGATTTCGCGAGCCGCGGCGAAGGAGGTCCCATGGCGGGCAAGACGATCGTGATCACCGGTGCGAGCGACGGCATCGGGCGGGAGGCGGCGCGGGTGCTGCACGCACAGGGGCACACTGTCATCCCCGTCGGGCGCAATCGCGAGCGCACGGCGCAGATCGCCCGGGATGTGGGATCGCGCGTGCACGTCGCGGACTTCGCCGACCTCGCCGATGTCCGTGCGCTCGCCGACGACCTGCTTACGCAGTACGAGCGCATCGACGTGCTCGCCAACAACGCCGGCGGCATCTTCGGGAAGGTACGCGAGAGCACGATCGACGGACACGAGCTCACGTTCCAGGTGAACTATCTCGCGCCATTCCTGCTCACTCAGCTGCTCATGGACCGCCTCATCGCCTCGACGGCGACGATCATCAACACCTCCAGCGTGGGCGCGCGCCTGTTCGGCCAGGTCGACATCGACGACCTCGACAACGAACGCTCCTTCAGCGCGACGCGCGCCTACGGCACCGCGAAGCTCGAACAGATCCTCCACGTCAAGGAGCTCGATCGTCGCTATCGGGAGCAGGGCATCGGCGCCGTCGCCTTCCATCCGGGCAACATCGCCACGAGCTTCTCGAACGCGCCCAGCTCGCCCATGCGCCTGATCTACCAGACGCCCCTCAAGAAGCTCTTCTTGACCAGCATCCCCAAGGGTGCCGATACCCTCGTGTACCTCGCGGACGGCGAGCCGGGCCGCGACTACGCGACGGGGGAGTACTACGTGAAGCGCAAGCCCGCGCGCACTCACGCCCAGGCGGACGATGCCGCTCTGGCCCGCGATCTCTTCGAGCGCAGTGGGCGCATGCTCGGGCTCTGAGGCGGCACACTCGCCTCTTGCCATTGCAGACTACTTTGCGGTACAAAGTGAGTATGACTTCCGCCGACGCTGCCTCTTCTGACTCCCCCGCCGCGATGCTTCACGTGATCGAGCACGAGAAGCGCGCGCTGGCACGACAGCAGGCGCGGGGTGTGCCGTGGATCCTGCTCGCTTGGGGCCTGGCCTTCCTGATCGGCTTCGGGGCGCTCTGGCTGGTGGAGCATGACGTGGTGGCGGCCACGGTCGCGCTCACGGTCTGCGGCGTGATGATGGTGGGGGCGCTGGTCGTCAGCTCGATCTTCGGGGCGCGAATGGGGCGCGGTCTGCGTCACACCGGACCGATCGAGTGGGCGGGGCCGGTCTTCGGCCTGGCGTGGCCGGTCGGGCTCCTCGGCCTGTTCGTCGTCGGACTCGGCCTCGTGAACAACGGCATGGACCCCGACCTGTTGTGGGTCTTCCTGCCGGTGGTCGGAGTTCTCTTCGTCGGCGTCATGTACGTGATCGCGGGCGGTATCTGGCCCAACTGGCCGACGATCGCGATGGGAGCGTGGCTTGTGCTCGTCGCCGTCGTCGCACCGTTCACCGGCTCGTCTCTGCTCGTACTCGCTGTCGCCGGCGGCGGGGTCTTTCTCCTGGCCGCCGCCTACGTCGCGCTGTGGATCGGCCGTCGACCGGTCGCTGGGGTGGCACCGTGACCGAGCTCGACCCCGTCATTCACGCAGCAGCTCGATTGCGCATCACCGCCGCTCTGGCGGCTCTCGACCCCGGCACCAGCGTGTCGTTCCCGCGACTGCAGGAACTGCTCGACATGACGGCCGGCAACCTCTCCACTCATGTGCGCAAGCTCGAGGAGGCGTCCTACGTCTCTGTCGAGAAGACGCATCGCGGTCGGACGCCGGTCACCTATCTGTCGCTGACAAAGACCGGACGCCGCGCGTTCGAGGACTACACCGAGACCCTGCGCAGCATCCTCGGCGCGTCATAGCCGAGTCGAGCGCGCGCCCAGTGCCCGCGCCCATGTCGTCTCGTGCTCGCGTACGTAGCGGGATGCGGCGAGCCAGTGATCGCCGTGGCCGGATGCGTACATGGAGCCCCAGGGCTCACGGCCCGCCGCGTGGGAAGAGCGCAGAAGCTCGTGCATCGCCTCCGCGCGGGCGGCCATTGCCGCGGGCAGCGCCGCACGTAGCTCGGCATCCGCGTATCCGTCGACGAAGGCGGCCAGATCCGCTGCGGCGTCGGCGGGGGAGCGCGACGGATCGTTGAGCGTGAACGCCTGCGCAGCGTACGCGAGATCCCAGAGTCGGGTGCTGGGAGCCGCCGCATCCCAATCGATGAAGACCCATCTCTCGCCGGTCACGAGGTTCCACGGAGCGAGGTCGTTGTGGCAGACCAGCTCATCCCCGGGCGCCGGGATCGCGGAATCCCAGGTGGCGCCCGGTGGGACCTCGAATCCCGCGCTCGCATCGTGGATGGCGCGCACCATCGCGCCCACGCGATGAAGCTCCGGCCGCGTCAGGCCCGTCTCCGCCAGCGCGCCGGGAACGAACTCCCACACCTGGCGACCCTGCTCGTCACGGCCGAGGGGAGCGGGTGCGTCGACGCCGGCCTCGCGCAGGGAACTGACATACGCGTGCACGTGCGGAGATGCCGGCGTCCAAGCCTTGCGGACGGTGTTCCCCGCGCGGAAGACGGGACCCGCCGAGTTGCCTCCCGAAAGACCCTGCTCCTGCTGCATCCTTCGAGGCTATCGGCGAGATGCGGCTCCCACCGGAGCGGTGCCGGACTCGCCGCCGCGCACCTCGTGGTGCCAGCTCTCGCCCTGCCGCTCGTACATGATGCGTGTGTGGCGTCGGTCGGGGGAGCCCTGCCAGAACTCGACGTGCGTAGGCGCGAGCCGCCAGAGCATCCAGTCTGCGGACGTCAGTCCGACGCGAGCGGATTCCGGTCGTGCCTCGAAGTCGGCCGCGACCTCGGCGGCAGTGGCGAGCTGCATCCCGCCGCGCAGCCGCACCGCCCGGACGATCGGCTGCCACCAGAAGCTGAGCGCCGCCACCGGGCGCGCGGCGAGATGCTCGGCCTTCGAGGAAGACCTGGGACCGGCGACCGCCCATCCGCGGGGGCCGACGTCCTTGAGGATCAGCGCGCGGGCGTCCGGCAGCCCGTCCGCGTCGACGGTCGAGAGCCTCGCCACATGCGGCTCGGCGACACCTGCGGCCGCCGCGCCGCGCAGCCACCGCTCGAACAGTACGTGGGGCTCATCGGGCAGGTTCGCCGTGTCGAGAGCCGGTGCCGATCCGGCGAGCGACGGCTGCGCCCGCAGCCACGGGGCGAAGGAGGAGGACGTCACCCTCTCATCCTCCTCCTGCGCTCGGCGAGTGAGCATCCATTGTGCGAGCGAGCACCCGATCGGATGCTCGCTCGCACAATGGATGCTCGTTCGCGGTTAGCCGTTGTCGCGGAGGGTGACGTCGCCGGCGGAGACGCGGACCCCGACGGGGATGCGGGGGCCGCTGCCGGCCGAGAGCCGGTTGTCGACGCCGCCGGCCTCCACGTTGGAGCGGACGTCGTAGTTGCCGCGCGGCACCGTCACATCCGCGGAGCCGGCGCTGACGCCGATGTCGATGCTGCGGGGAGCGCTGCCGGTCAACTCGGCCGTCAGGTCGCCCGCCGAGAGCTCGAACTCGGCCTCGGTGACACCCGACAGTCGGATGTCGGAGCTTCCGGCGCTCATGGAGGTGTCGATCGTGCGGGCCTCGCCGGAGACGATGAGGCTGCCGGCGGAGAGGTGCGTGTCGAGATCGCCGAACGTACCCGTGGCGCGAAGCTCTCCCGCCGAGAGAGTGAGCGATGCATCGACGCCCTCGAGCGTCCGCGGAAGCGTCAGCAGGACGCGCGGCTGCTGGCCGATCCAGCCGATGCCGAAGAATCCGTCGGGAGCGCTGATCTTCAGCTCGTCGCCGTCACGGTCCATCCGCCAGGCGGACCGGCCGGAGGTGACCTGGAGCGTGGCCTCGTCGACGTCGTCGAATCGCAGCTCGAACAGCGCCGCGCTCGCATCCACGTCGACCTCAGTGACGCCGGCGGTCGATGCGGTGAGGGTCTGGGAGGAGGTCGGCAGCGAGGAGGTGACCGCGTTGGCGGCGCCGGAGACCACGGTTCCGCCCAGGATGACGGCGCCGATGACGATCGCGGTGATCGCGACGGCCTTGCCGGCCGGATGCCGGGGCGGCGTCGCCGGGCTCGAGGGCACAGCCTCGTCGGGGGTCGCGGGGGGAGGGGTGAGCGTGCTCATCGTGTTGCTCCTGTCTGAGGTGTCTGAGGGCCGGTATCGCCGGCGCCGTGCTCGACGTGAGCGAGGGCGGCGAGGACGCGGCGGTTGCCCGACTCGCCGGGCTCGAGTTCGAGCTTCTGGAAGATGGCGGTGATGTGCTTCTCGACCGAGGCCTCCGAGAGGAAGAGGGTCGCGGCGATCGACTGGTTCGACCGCCCCTCGGCGATGAGCGCCAGCACCGTCGACTCGCGCTCGGTCAGCCGTCGCATCCGCTCGTCGCGGGTGCGACGGTTCAGCAGCTGTGCGATGACTTCGGGATCGAGCACGGTCGCTCCGCCGCCGATGCGGCGCACCGTGTCGAGGAAGTCCGCCACATCCGCGACGCGGTCCTTCAGTAGATAGCCGAGCGCTCCGCCGTTCGCAGCGATCAGCTCGCTCGCGTACCGCTCCTCGACATACTGCGAGAGCACGAGAACCGGCAGCTGCGGGTGCGTCGCGCGCAGGCGCAGCGCTGCACGGATGCCCTCGTCGGTGTAGGTCGGGGGCAGGCGCACGTCGAGGATGCAGAGCTCCGGGTCGGTGGTGACCACGCTCTCATCGAGCTCGCTCGCGTCAGGGAGTGCTGCGACCACGTCGTGACCGGCGTCCGCCAGGAGTCGGACGAGTCCTTCGCGCAGGAGGACGGAGTCCTCACAGATCAGGATGCGCACGGCACACTCACCTCCAGAGCGGTCGGTCCGCCTTGCGGGCTGTCGAGGCGGACGTTGCCGCCGGCGGCGAGGATGCGGTTCGAGATGCCGTCGAGGCCGCCGCCGGGCAGTACCCGTGCACCGCCGATGCCGTTGTCCTCGATACGGGCCCAGAGCGTGCCGCCGTCGCGGACCCGCACGACCACGCGGCATTCGGCGGCACGTGAGTGCTTCGCCGCGTTGGTGAGGGACTCGGCGATCGCGAAGTAGACCGCGGTCTCGGCCTCGCGGGAGCAGCGGCCGTCCAGGCGCACGTCCAGTGCCACGGGCACGTGGGAGCGGGCCGCGAGGGCGGACAGGGCCGCATCCAGCCCGCGGTCGTCGAGGACGGAGGCGTGGATGCCGCGGGCCAGCTGACGCAGCTCGGTGATCGCCGCCTTCGTGGAGGTGTGCGCCTCCTCGAGCAGCGCCTTGGCGGCGGCCGGGTCGTCGTCGATCTTCTGCTGCGCGAGTCCCAGGGTCATACCCACCGAGACGAGGCGCGGCTGGACGCCGTCGTGCAGGTCCCGTTCGATGCGGGTGCGTTCGACGTCGGCGGCGCGGATGGCGCCGGCCCGCTGCGCGTCCGAGGTACGTGCGGCCTGCGCCAGCATGGCAGCCCGGGAGCGACCGAGGATGGCGCGGCTGATCACGCCGTGCAGCAGTCCGAGGCCGATCGTCGCCGCGAGCGTAGCCAGCGCGGTCGCGATGCCGACGACCGGTGCCCAGCCGGCGGGGATCATGCCCACGCCGACCCACACCTCGTCGACTCCCGAGAGGGGCGCGAAGGCGACGCCGATCGCACCGGTGACGACCGAGACGAGGCTGATGACCGTGACGCCCATGACGGTGGCGATCGCCGTGTTGGCCAGCGCGCGCCACATCGAGGGATCGATGAACTGGTGCCAGAGCGAGAGCAGGTAGCCGCCGAAGCCCGGCCTCGGGCGGGGGCTGAAGCGCGGTGCAGGCAGGCCGAGTCCGTAGAGCCCTTCGACCCGTGCGATCTCCAGCCATCCGACCGCGTACATGACGTAGACGAGTCCGACGAGGACGACGAGGCCCACGCCGAGGGCCGGCACGAGCCCGAGTCCGGTGCCGAGCAGGCCGAACAGGGCGCTCAGGATGAAGGGGCCGATGAGGCCGAGCGCGGCGAGCTGGGCGATCGCCCCGGCGGTCTGTGCCGGGGCGAAGCGCCTCGCGCGTCGCACGGTGGGAGCTGCGGAAGTCATGTCTCCAAAGTAGGGGCGTGCCGCGCGGTCCACATCGGAGCAATCCCGACGACCGGGTTCGGGAAAACCCGAACCCTCGCGGATGTCGGCGCCCGGCGTCATGATGGACCCACCATCCAGCGAAGCGGAGCCCGCCATGCTCGAACGTCCCGCCACGGCCGAGCCCACCCAGGCGTCGCGCATGCGCAGCTTCTATCAGGTGCTCGCCAATACACTCGTCGCCAACGTGACCACCAGTTACCTCTGGTTCGCGCTCACGTTCTGGGCGTACCTGGAGACGCGCAACGTGCTCGCCACCTCCATCATCGGCGGCAGCTACATGCTGCTGGTGGCGATCTTCGGCGTCGTCTTCGGCGCGATCGTCGACCATATGAAGAAGAAGGCCGTGATGGTGCTCTCCAGCCTCATCACCCTGGCGACGTATCTGCTGGCGGGTGCCCTCTTTCTCGCGATCCCCGCATCCGCGCTCATCGATTGGGGCGGCCCGTGGTTCTGGCTGTTCGCGGGCGTGATCCTGATCGGCGGAGTCGTCGAGAACCTCCGCAACATCGCGCTGTCGACGACGGTCACCCTGCTGGTGCCCGCCGAGCGCCGCGACCGTGCGAACGGACTGGTGGGCACCGTCCAGGGCGTCGCGTTCATGGTCACGAGCGTGTTCTCGGGACTGTCGGTGGGCCTGCTCGGCATGGGTCCGACTGTCTTCATCGCCATCGTCGCGACGGCCGTCGCCTTCGCCCATCTGCTGTTCGTGCCGATCCCCGAAAGGGGCGTGGCGCACGATCCCGACGCCCCGCCGCGGCGGTTCACGTTCCGCGGGGTGCTTCCCGCCATCCGCTCGGTGCCCGGACTCATGCCGCTCCTGCTGTTCACGACGTTCAACAACCTCGTCGGCGGGGTCTTCATGGCGTTGATGGACCCGTACGGCCTGACGCTGTTCAGCGTGGAGATCTGGGGCATCGTGCTCGGCGTCACGAGCATCGGCTTCATCATCGGCGGCGGCCTGGTCGCCAGATTCGGTCTCGGCAAGAACCCCGTGCGGACGCTCCTGTGGGTCAACGTCGGCGTCTCAGTGCTGGGGCTCACCTTTGCCCTGCGCGAATGGTGGTGGTTGTACGCGGTGGGGATGCTGGTGTTCATGGCGCTCATGCCGGTGGCAGAGGCCGCCGAGCAGACGATCATTCAGCGGGTGGTGCCCTACGAGACGCAGGGGCGCGTGTTCGGTTTCGCGGCGAGCATCGAGTCCGCAGCGGCGCCCATCTCCGCCTTCCTCATCGGCCCGCTCGCCGAGTTCTGGCTCATCCCCTACATGCGCACCGACGCGGGTCGCGAGGGGTGGCGCTGGCTGCTGGGCGACGGCGAGGCGCGGGGGATCGCGCTCGTGTTCGTCGCGGCGAGCCTGGTGATGCTGCTGATCGTCGTCGTCGCGTTCCTGTCGCCGCAGTACCGGCGCCTCTCTCGCAGCTACGCCGAGACGCCGGCCCCGCTCGCCGAGCAGACCGCGGCGACCGCCTGAGCGCGGACGTCCCGAGGGATCGGGGAGGATGGAGGGATGAGCGAGCCCGCGTCCGACATCCGCCTGGTCGCCGTCGACATGGACGGCACGCTCCTCGACGGCGACGGCCGCGTCCCCGAGGGTCTGTGGCCCATCCTGGAGCGGATGCGGCGCGCGGGCGCCCTCTTCGCGCCGGCCAGTGGCCGCCAGTACGCGACCCTGCGCCGCGAGTTCGACGACCACGCCGACGGCATGGTCTTCATCGCCGAGAACGGCACGTACGTCGTGCGCGACGGCGAGGAGCTGGCCTCCGATACCCTCGACCGCGATCTCGTGGCCGACGTCCTCCGACGTGCGCGGGGGATGAGCCAGGATGTCGGCGTTGTGCTGTGCGGCAAGCGCTCCGCGTACATCGAACGCGACGACCGCGCGTTCCGCACGGAGGCGGCGAAATACTACGCACTCCTCGAGCACGTGCCCGACCTCGAGCAGGTCGAGGACGACATCCTGAAGATCGCCGTCTACGACTTCGGCGACGCCGAGACGGGCGCAGCTCCCGCGCTGGCGGACATCGCCCGCACCCACCAGGTCGTCGTCTCCGGGGCGCACTGGGTGGATGTCATGAATCGCGGCATCAACAAGGGCGTGGCGCTCCGGCGGCTCCAGGAGGTGGTGGGTGTCTCGGCGGAGCAGACCGCCGTCTTCGGCGACTACCTGAACGACCTCGAGATGATGGATGCGGCCTACCACTCGTACGCGATGGCCAACGCGCACCCGGATGTGGCCGCCCGCGCGCGCCTGCGTGCGCCCTCGCACCTGGAGCACGGTGTCATCCGCGTCCTGGAGGAGCTCTTCCCCGCCTGACCCGCGCACACGACGAGGGCCCCGGAGCACACGCTCCGGGGCCCTCGTCGTGGCGGTGCGGTCAGGCGCCCTTGAAGCTCTGCAACTGCGCAAGGAGGGCGGGCGCGTTGCGGTCGAAGACACGTCCGCCCACCAGCACTCCGACGATCGCGAAGACGACGCCGAGAACGAGTCCCGCTGCCAGCGCCACGAATCCCCACATCGCGTCGCCTGTCACGCCGGCGAGGATGGCGGGGATGAGCGAGGGCAACGAGAGCACCGCGATGCCGATCCAGATCACGAACATGAGCAGCGCCGTCACCACGCTCGCCCCGGGAACCCGTTTGAACGGGCTGTCGCCCGGGGCCGGCACGGGCTGCACGATCGACGCCGAGCTGATCGCGCACACGCCGTATCCGGTCAGGAGCAGACCGAGACTCGCGCCGAGCACCGGGATCAGCAGCGACCATTGCGTGGACAGGCCGACCGTGATGATCGCGATCGCGACGGTCAACGGCACCCCGAGCCCCGCCGCGGCGAGGAGACGGCCGGCGCGGTCCTGGCGCCCGCGCACACCGGTGGCGAGCACCGTCGCGAAGGCCGTCCCGTCGTAGGACACATCCGCATAGGAGACGACGCTGAGCACGAAAGCGACGAGCACGGCGGAGTATGCGAACAGCGGGCTGCGCACGTCGCCGCCCGAGTAGAACAGCATGAGCACCGGGAAGATGGGCACAACGAGGAGCTGACGGAGATACCGCGGGTCGTGCAGCCAGTACGTCAGCGCGCGCGCCCACGTCGCACCCGTACCGCCGGTGGGCATGCGTCCGAACCAGCCGATCTTGCCCGCCTTGACTGTGGCGGTGCGCGCACGCGGCGGCGAGACCAGCGCGGCTGCCAGCGATCGTCGCCACAGCCACCAGAGGAGCACCAGAGTCGCAGCCCCGATCAGCAGCTTCAGGATGCCTCCGAGGATGTCGCCCGACGCCAGCGTCGCCGGCACCGCCCACGCGGCGGCGATCGGGGTCCACGAGGCCGCGGAGATGATGCCGCCGATACGGTCGCTGGGATTGCCTGCGGCGCTCACTCCCGCATCGAGCAGGTTCATGATGCCGATCGTGATGGGGCCGGCGAGCATGATCACGAGGAACGCGAGACCACCGAGGAGCTCCCGCGTGCGGCGGTTCCCGCCGGCGCTGCTGCTGAGCGCGGCGATGAGCCGCGACACGACGACGCACGTGAGGATGCCGAGCGGAATGCACACGAGGGCGGCGACGAGAGCGATCGGCCACCGCCACAGCGCGAGGAAGAGACCCAGTGCGCCCGCGATCGAGGCGATGCCGGGGATGCCGGTGAGGCCGGCGGCCGTGAGGGCGACCATCATCTTGTTGGTCGTCAGGGGGAACGGAGCGAGCTTGACGGGATCGAGCGTCGTGTCGACACCCGCGACGAACAGCGGCCCGAGCGCCCAGCCGATCACGAGGATGCCGCCGCCCGCGGTCACCACCATCGTCACCACATCAAGGCCGGCGAAACCCGCCGCGAACAGCCCGATCCACACGCCGATCAGGAGCCCCACGGCCCAGAGGCCGCCGAGGATGAACCCCACCAGCTGCCAGGGGTTCGCGGCGAGGGTGTTGCCGAGGACGCGGAAGCGCAGCTTCAGGAGAGTCGCAACCACTGCGGTCCCTCCGAGTGGTGGCGGCCGCCGACGAGGTCGACGAAGCGGTCCTGCAGGCTCTGGCCGGCCCGCACCTCGTCGATCGTGCCCGCCGCCAGGACGCGTCCGCTCGCGATGACCGCGACGTGGTCGCACATGCGCTGCACAAGGTCCATCGAGTGGCTCGAGACGATCACGGTGCCGCCGCTGCCGGCATAACTGCGCAGCACGTCTTCGATGTTCGCCGCGGAGACGGGGTCCACCGACTCGAACGGTTCGTCGAGCACCAGGATGCGGGGCGCGTGCACGAGGGCGCAGGCGAGCGCGACCTTCTTCGTCATGCCCGCGGAGTAGTCGACGACGGCGGTGCCGGCGGCTTCCGTCAGGTCCATGAGGGTCAGCAGATCGGCGGTGCGAGCGGCCACCTCATCGCGCGCCAGACCGAACATCATGCCGGTGTACGTGATGAGCTGCTCGCCGGTGAGCCGGTCGAACAGGCGCACGCCGTCGGCGAGGTTGCCGATCATCGCCTTCGCGGCGACAGGGTCACGCCACACGTCGACTCCGTGCAGGACGGCGGTTCCCGCATCCGGGCGCAACAGCCCCGTGGCCATCGACAGCGTCGTCGTCTTGCCCGCCCCGTTGGGGCCGACGAGCCCGTAGAAGGAGCCGGTCGGCACGTCGAGGTCGATGCCGGCAACGGCCACCTTGTCACCGAAGCGCTTGGTCAGGCCGCGCAGCTGCAGAGCAGGTCCGGATGCGGCGGGAGGATCGATCGGTGGCAGGGCAGGATCTGTGGTGGTCACGCGCCCCATCCTAGGAGCGGGCTGTGCGCGCCCTCCAGGGGTGGCGCGCGATTCAGCCCGTGGTACTCACCCCAGAGACGCGATCCATTCGGTGAAGCTCTGTCGTCCGATCGTGGCGCCGGCGTCGGGCAGCAGTCGGCCGTCGCGCATCGCTCGTCCGAACGATCCGGGCAGTGACACCGCCGGGATCCACCCGCGATGACCCGTGGCGCGGGCGTAGCGCCGGATCATCTCGACGAGACTCTCCTCGTGCGGGCCCGCCAGATCCGGAACGCGTCCGCGCGCCGGCATCTCGGCGAGATCGACCAGGCGAGCGGCGACCTCGTCAGCGGCGACGGGCTGCGTACGCATCCGCGGGGCGAGGTGGATCGGACCGCGGGAAGCGACGGTGAACATCTGCGCCGCGAACTCGTGGAACTGGGTCGCGCGGAGAACCGTCCACGGAATCGGGCCCTCCTGCACCGCGCGTTCCTGGGCAACCTTCCCCGCGTAGTAGGCGGACGGCGCCCGGTCGACGCCCACGATCGAAAGGGCGATGTGGTGAGGCACCTCCGCTCGCTCCTCTGCGGAAAGCAATGCGCGCGTCGTGGATTCAAAGAAGGCGATCGAGACCGCGTCGTTCTGAGTGCCGATGCTGAGGACGTCGAGGACGGCGTCACACCCCTCGATCCGCGCTGCGGCGGAGGCGATGCCGTCGGGTGCCGTGAGGTCGATGCCGGTCGCGCGCGAGAGCAGCCGCACCTCATGTCCGCGTCCCTCGGCCTCGTGCGCCAGTTTGCCGCCCAGCAGCCCCGTTCCTCCTGCGATCGCGATTCGCATGTCCGTCCTCTCCGCCCCGTCCATCGGTGCTTCTGTGTCATCGACGACACAGCACCCCAGAACGTGAGGTCACAATCGGAGAGGCTATGTCGTCGAACGGATGAGAGGGGTGCAGCCGTGCGCGATGTCGAGGATGAGCGGGTGTCGCTGGTGGCGCTCGCCTACCGGATGCTGGGTGACGTGGGTGAGGCAGAGGACGCGGTGCAGGAGGCCTACCTGCGCTGGGTGTCGCTGGGGGAGCAGGAGCGCACCGCGATCGACAGGCCGGGAGCGTGGCTCAATCGCGTCACCTCGCGCATCTGCCTGGACATGCTCGGCTCCGCGAGGTCTCGTCGGGAGCACTACGTCGGTCCCTGGCTTCCCGAGCCCGTGCCGGCGGCCGGTTCCATCGGTGCGGTCCGGTCGGCGGCGGATCCGCTCGATGCGGTCACGCTGGATGACTCCGTGAGCCTCGCGCTGCAGATCGTCCTCGATGCGATGACGCCCGCAGAGCGGGTGGCTTTCGTGATGCACGACGTGTTCGGCGTTCCCTTCGCAGAGATCGCCGAGACGGTCGGACGCTCGCCCGCAGCTGTGCGGCAGCTCGCCGCATCCGCTCGGCGCAAGGTCGCCGAGGAACGCGGTCGACGCGCATCGCGTGCGATTCACGACCGAGTGGTCGCGGCCTTCGCCGCGGCGTGCGCGAGCGGACGGCTCGAGGAGCTGGTGGTCGCGCTGGATCCGGCGGTCGTGTTGACCTCCGATGGCGGCGGTCTGGTGTCCGCTGCCCGTCGTCCCGTCGTCGGCGCGGACAACGTCGCGAGGTTCGTGCTCGGGATCCTCGCCAAGCAGCCGGATGCGAGCCTCGAGCCCGTCGACACGGCGGACGGCCTCGGATACCTGCTGCGCCAGGGCGGCAAAACGGTCGGGCTCGCCGCATTCGGAGTCGACACCGCCGGGCGGATCGTGGACGTCTGGCTCGTGCGCAGCCCGGCCAAGCTCACGCAGTGGACGTGAAGCTCAGAGCTGGGCGCCGTCGTCGTCCCGGTCGTAGATGCCGACATTGCGACCTCGCCACGACTCGTAGGCGATGAGCCATCCGATCGACACGATCAGAGCGAGCAGCAGGCCGATCCACACCGATCCCAGGGCGATGCCGACAATGATGCCCACGGCGAACAGGGCGAGCGTGCCGAGGATCCACATGGTGCGACCGCGGGGCCAGCCCGTGCGCGAGTTCGTCATGGGCCCAGCGTAGGGGGGTGGACGACTCAGTGCGAGCGGTGATCCTCGGGCGCCAGGCGCGCACCGCGGCGCTGCTCGTGGACGCCGCTGGCTGCCAGCAGCCGGATCACCCGCTGCCGCTGCCCCGCCCACGGGGCGAGTAACTCGAGCATGGCGTCGTCGTCGACCCGGCGGCCGGTGAGTGCATGCCCGACCTCGTGGGCGAGGTGGTAGTCGCCGACGCTCACCGCGTCCGCGTCGCCCCAGGCGCGGATGCGCGTCTCTGCCGAGGTCCACGGGCCGATGCCGGGAAGGCTCGTGAGGATGCGGTCGCGCCGGGTGTTGTCCGATGCCTCCGCCAGTGCGCGCACGATGCTGTCGCCGTGGGCCGCCGCCTTGACCACCGCGCGCGACTGCGGCGGCTCGAGTCCTGCGCGGTGCCAGGCCCAGGAAGGGATGCGTCGCCACTCGTCGACGGAGGGTGGCGCGAACATCGGTCGCGGGGTGGGACCGGGGGCGCGCTCGCCGAACCAGGTGACGATTCGACGCCATGCGCCGAATGCCTGCAGGCCCGTGACCTTCTGCTCGAAGATCGCGCTCGCGAGGGCGTCGAAGACGAGGTCGGTGCGGCCCAGGCGCAGGCCCGGGTGGCGATGGTGGGACGACGCGATGAGCGGATGCCGGGAGGCGTCGAAGTCGCCCTGGTCGTCATGCGCGCCGCACAGGGCAGGAGCCTGGTCGAGCACCCAGTCGGCTCCGGGGCCCCAAGCCGCCAGGCGGATCCCGACGCCGCTCGCGCGGAGGGCGAGGGTGGCGATGCCTTCGGGGGTTCTGCTCGCGCGCCAGATGACGTGGCCGTCCACGACGAGGGTGGGGTCGTGGGCGCCGCGCCGCTGGAAGACGACGGTTCGATGGAGATCCACCTCGCCGTGAGGGCGGTAGACGCTTTCGCGAGGTCGCGAATGCGTCGGCGCTGCGGACCGAGGCAGGCGTCGCCCGATCGTCGAGGCGCCCGCATCCATGTGCACACCTTACGTCGGCCCGCCGACAGCGAGCCGACCGACTCAGAACCGGTCGGGGGAGGGCGTTCCGTGGCCGTATCGGATGGCGACGTCGGCGTGCCGGTCGAAGCGGTAGCCGACTCCGCGCACCGTGCGCACGATGTCCTCGAAGCGCCCGAGCTTGGCGCGCAAGCGCCGCACGTGCACGTCGATCGTGCGCTCGCCGGGAGCGTCTGCGTCGCCCTGCTGCCAGAGGGAGCCGACCAGCTCGGCGCGCTCGATCGTACGTCCCTCGCGCAGCACGAGATACTGCAGCAGCTCGAACTCCTTGAACGTGAAGGCAGCGGACTCGCCGTCGATCAGGACGCGCTTGCGGGAGATGTCGACGACGACGCCGGCCTCGGCGCGCTCCTCGACCTCGATCTCGGGCTTCGTACGGGCCACCGCGGAGGGCTCGTGCAGCGCGAGGCGCACGACGTCGACGTCGCGGCCGCCGGCGCCCACGGGGGCGAGAGCCACGGTCGCGTAGGTCTCGGCGGCGGGGGCCAGATCGTGCAGCGTGCGTCGAAGCGCCTCGACGATCGTGCCGAGGGATACGCCGGAGGCGGCGGCCTTCGCCTCGTCGAAGCCGACGTAGAGCGCGAAGCCGCGCGGCGCTGTGCCGGCGGGAAGACTGCGCTCGGCGGCGGGGGCCGGAGCGGGCGCTGCGGGAGCGTCGGTGACCAGACGCAGGGCGGGGCGGGCGGTGGGGCGGTCGTCGAGAGCAACGGGAGAGGACATGTGCGGATTCCTTGCCGGAAGAGGAACCGGGACTCGTGCCCGATTCGCGTGTTGTCAGTCGCGGCCCAGGGTCAGGGCCGGGTGCGCAGCATCACAGAGCGGATGCAGAGGACGCGCGGCGCTTCAGATGCGCGGCGGCGTCGGACGGGGTGACCGAGTCAGCGGCACATTCGACAACACATGACAATGCGGCCGGCCATCATGGAGCCGGCAGTCCCGTTCGCCTCCCAGGCGGACAGAGAACGTGCATCGTCAGTCATGTGGCCGATTATGACGTGCCGGGCGTGTCTGCGTCAAACGCGCCGCGGGCCATCGATTTGTTGTTTTCTCCGCGAAACATGTTGCGCTGGCATCCGATCGTGTTCTACAGTCCTGGACGAAGCAGCGTCGAAGCGCTTCGACCAACCCGGCGAAGAGGATGAGATGGTCACGATCAACGAGGTGGCACAGGCCGCCGGCGTGTCGATCTCGACCGTCTCCTACGCGCTCAGCGGCAAGCGGCCCGTCGCCGTGGACACCCGTCGTCGTATCGAGAAGGCCGTCGCGGAACTCGGCTACAGCCCGAACGCCGGCGCGCGCATGCTCGCCGGGCGGCGAACGCAGATCTTCGCGCTCACAGAACCGCTGCGCATCGACACCCACGCCCCGACGCACATGGCGTTCGTGCTGGCCACGGCGGTCGCGGCCAGGCGCAACGACTACGACATCCTCCTGCTGACCGACGAGGATGCCCAGGCGGGGATGCGTCGGGTCGCCGCCAGCGGCCTGGTCGACGCGATCCTGGTGCTCGACGTCGCCCCCGACGATGCCCGAGTGGCGCTGTCCCGCGAGATCGCCCTTCCCAGCATCTTCATCGGCGTTCCGAACGATCGGGACGGTCTCGTGTGCGTCGACCTCGACTTCGAGCGCGCCGCCGCCCTCGCGGCCGACCGGCTCATCGATCTGGGCCATCGCTCGATCGGCATGCTGGGCCATCCGGAGATCTCCTACGAGCGCTCGAACTTCCCGCCGCGCGTGCGTGCCGGCTTCGAGCGCGCGGCCGAACGCCGCGGTGTGCCCACCGCGTTCCGCTACGCCGGGCAATCGCGTCCCACGACCGCGACGATCCGCGACGGGGTCCGGGGGCTGCTGGCCGAGGGCGTGAGCGCGATCGTGCTGCACTGCGCGGAGGACGTGCACCAGGGCGTGCTCGACGCGCTCGCGGATGCGGGGCTCAGCGTTCCGGGCGACATCTCGATCGTCTCCGTAGGCTCCTCCTTCGACACCGCCGCCCTTAGCACGCCGCTCGACTCGATCCCTCTCGTTCCCGCCGAAAGCTGCGAGCTCGCCGTCGAGCTCGCCGTCGCCGCCCTGTCCGGATCCGCTCCGGAACCGGGCGTGCACCTCATCGCCCCCCACTACCTCGACGTCGGCTCCGTCGCCGCCCGGTCGAGATGACCCTCCCGTCCCCGTCCCTTCTCCTGCGCGTTATCGAAGCGCTTCGATAAGCCGCTTCGCCCGTCCCGCAACACCCGACCACCGACGGTCACCATGAAAGGAGTGCCGAAGATGGCACGCATCACATCACGCACCACACACCGCTCCCTCATCCTGCTCGGCGGCGTCGCCGTGGCAGCCCTCGCCCTCAGCGCATGCTCGGGCGGCGGCGGCAGCCCGGAGGACTCCAACACCCTGACGCTCTGGCACTACGAGGGCGAAGACAGCGCCATGGGCAAGGCGTGGGACGAGGCGATCAAGGTCTTCGAGGACGAGACCGGCGCCAAGGTGGACTTCGAGGCCAAGGGCTTCGAGCAGATCCGCTCCACCGCCAGCCAGGTTCTGAACTCCGACGAGGCGCCGGACATCATGGAGTACAACAAGGGCAACGCGACCGCGGGCCTTCTGGCCAGCCAGGGTCTGCTCACCGACATCACCTCGGCGGTCGAGGAGAACGGCTGGGCCGACAAGCTCGCCCCGTCGCTGCAGACCACGGCCCGATACAGCGAGGACGGCGTCATGGGCGGAGACGCCTGGTACGGCATCCCGAACTACGGCGAGTTCGTCACGGTCTACTACAACAAGCAGGCCTTCGCGGATGCGGGCCTCGAAGTGCCGACGACCTACGACGAGTTCGTGAAGGTGCTCGACGCGTTCGTCGCCAAGGGCGTCACACCGCTCGCCGAGGCGGGTGCGGAGTACCCGCTCGGGCAGCTCTGGTACCAGCTGGCGCTGAGCAAGGCCGACCGCTCGTGGGTCGACGACTACCAGCTCTACAAGAACCCGGTGGACTGGAACGACGAGCCCATCACCTACGCGACCGACACCCTCAAGGAGTACGTCGACGCCGGCTACATCTCCCCGGACGTGGCGGGCATGAAGGCGGAGGATGCGGGCACCGCGTTCATCGCCGGCAACTACCCGATCTTCGTGTCGGGCAGCTGGTGGTACGGCCGCTTCACCGAGGAGATCAGCGGGTACGACTGGGGCATCTTCAACTTCCCCGGCAGCAAGCTGAGCCTCGGCTCCTCGGGCAACCTGTGGGTCGTTCCGGAGAACGCGAAGAACAAGGATCTGGCCTACAAGTTCATCGACATCACGCTGCGCCCCGAGATCCAGGCGATCATCGGCAACAACGGCGGAGTGCCGGTGGCGGCGAACGAGTCCGACATCACGGATGAGAAGAGCAAGGAGCTCATCACCGCGTTCAACTCGATCCTCGACTCCGACGGCCTCTCGTTCTACCCGGACTGGCCCACGCCGACGTTCTACGACACCCTCGTCGCCCAGCTGCAGAACCTCGCCAACGGCAGCTCCACGCCGGAGCAGGTGCAGACCGGACTCGGTGACGAGTACGAGTCGTACGTCTCGAGCCTGCGCGGCTGATCCCCGGTGGCGGAGGGGCGCCCGCCCCTCCGCCATCCCCATTCCTTCGACCAAGTGAGGAGACGGTCATGTCCGCCGTCCCGTTCGTGCGGCCGCCCAGAGCGCGGCGCGCCAAGCCCCTTCCCGAGGAGCCGCTGATCCCGCAGCGCGGGCGCGGATCCGTCGGCTACTGGCTCTACCTCATCCCCGGGCTGATCCTGCTGAGCGTCGTGATCCTGATCCCCCTCGTGTGGAACATCTACCTCTCCTTCACGAGCTGGCGCGGCATCAAGCCGCCGGAGTGGATCGGCGTCGAGAACTGGGTGCGCCTGTTCGGCGACACGAAGTTCTGGACGTCGTTCGGCAACAGCATCTGGATGATCGTCGCCATGGTGATCCTGCCCACGGTGCTGGGCCTCATCATCGCCGCCCTCCTGTTCGACGTCGTCGGCCGCAAGTACGGCGGGCGCCTCGCGAGCTTCCTGCGCGCGACGTACTACCTTCCGCAGATCCTTCCCGCGGCCATCGCCGGCATCGTCATCGGCTGGGTACTGCGCCCCGACGACGGCGCCCTCAACACGATCCTCGAGAGCATCGGTCTCGGATCCCTCGCGCACAACTGGCTCGGCAGTCCCGACACCGCCCTCGGCGCGATCATGGTCGTGCTCGTCTGGGTGCAGCTCGGGTATCCGATCGTCGTCTTCATGGCGGCGTTGCAGCGCGTCGACCCCGAGCTCTACGAAGCCGCCGAACTGGACGGCGCGAACTGGTTCCAGCGCTTCCGCTCGATCACGATGAGCATCATCCGCCCGGAGATCTTCGTCGTCACCCTGACCTGCACGATCGCGGCCCTCAAGGTCTTCGGCCCCGTGTACGTGCTGACCCGCGGCGGTCCCGGTACCTCGACGATCGTGCCCGCCTACTACGCCTACAGCGAGTTCTTCCAGGCGCAGCAGGTCGGGTACGGCGCCACCATCGCCACCGCACTCACCATCGTCATCGCGATCGTCGCCGTGCTCTTCATCCGCGCGCAGAACGCGGCGGAGCGCAAGGAAAGGGAGGGCCGCTGATGTCCGCCACCATGGCTGTGACCACCACGAAGGACGGGCGGCGCCCTTCGCCGCGCGTGCCGCGGCGCGGTCGCGGGGGGATGACCCGCCCGCGCGGCATCGACTGGCTGATGCTCGCCTTCGTCATCGTCGGGGCGATCGTCGTGATCGCGCCGTTCTATCTGATCCTCGTCAACTCGTTCAAGTCGCCCGCCGACTACTCGAACGGGGGACCCCTCGCCCTGCCCAGCCAGATCGACTTCACGGGTCTCGCCGCGTTCTGGGAGCGTGTCAACTTCCCCGAGAAGGTGTGGAACTCGTTCTTCATCTCCGGGATGGTCGCGCTGCTGGCCGTGCTCATCTCGGTGCTGAACGCGTTCGCGATCGGCATCGGACGGGTGCGGGGGCGCAGCTGGATCGTGCTGCTGTTCCTGCTGGCGAACCTCCTGCCGCAGGAGGCGCTGCTGTACCCGCTCTACTACCTCTCCAAGGCGGTCGGGCTCTACAACAACGTGTGGTCGGTGATCATCATCTTCACGGTGATCCAGGCCGCCTTCGGTACATACCTGCTCGCCTCGGTCTACGGCACGTTCCCCAAGGAGGTCCTGGAGGCAGCGGCGATGGACGGAGCCAGCCGCTGGCAGATCCTGTGGCGCGTCGTCTTCCCGATCAGCCGCCCGACGCTCTCGGTGCTCGTCATCTTCTTCTTCATCTGGACGTGGAACGAGTTCCTCATCCCGCTGACGTTCCTGGTGTCGAACGCCAACCAGACCGTGCCAGTCGCGATCAGCGTCCTGCAGGGCGACCGACTCATGGACGTCACCACGACCAGCGCCTCGGCCCTCCTGGGTCTGATCCCCACCCTTCTCTTCTTCCTCATCTTCCAGCGCACCCTCACGCGCGGCATCACCGCAGGAGCAGTCAAGTAATGAAGTTCACCGATGGTTTCTGGCAGCTGCGTCCCGGGGTCACGGCGTTGTACGCGCAGGAGGCGTACGACATCTGGGAAACCGAGACGCTCGACGGCCCCGGCCTGGTTATCACCGCCCCGACCAAGGTCATCGAGCGCCGTGGAGACACCCTGAACCGTGCGACGCTGACGGTGACGCTCTCCTCGCCCGCCGAGGGCGTGGTGCGCGTGCGCATCGTCCACCACGACGGCGGCACCCCGCCGCTCTCGTTCGGTGTCGCGCCCGCACCCCATGCCACCGAGGTCGAGGCGGATGCGGCGGGCGCACGCCTGCGCACCGGATCGCTCACCGCGCGCATCGCCGCGGGGGCGCCCTGGTCGCTGGAGTTCTTCTCCGGCGAGAGGCGGCTGACCGGCAGCGGACACAAGGCGCAGGGCTACATCACCCTCGCCCATGACGCGCAGGTCGACCCCGGCATCGTCGACAACGCTCGCGCGGGCGGCAGCAGCGCCCGCGCCCACACGTTCGTCCACGAGCAGCTCGACCTCGGCGTCGGCGAGCTGATCTACGGGCTCGGCGAGCGCTTCGGCCCCGTCATCAAGAACGGGCAGAGCGTGGAGATCTGGAACGCCGACGGCGGCACCTCCAGTGAGCAGGCCTACAAGAACGTCCCGTTCTACGTGTCCAGCCGCGGCTACGGCGTGCTGGTGAACGATCCCGGACACGTCTCCTACGAGATCGGCTCCGAGACGGTCGAACGGGTGCAGTTCTCCGTGCCCGGCGAAGTGCTCGAGTACTTCGTGATCGACGGCCCGACCCCCAAGGACGTGCTGACCCGCTACACCGCGCTCACCGGCCGTCCGCCGATCGTCCCCGCTTGGTCGTACGGTCTGTGGCTGTCGACGAGCTTTACGACGGACTACGACGAGGCGACCGTCACCTCGTTCATCGACGAGATGGCCGCGCGCCAGCTGCCGGTGTCGGTCTTCCACTTCGACTGCTTCTGGATGCGCGAGTTCAACTGGTCCGACTTCGAGTGGGACCCGCGGGTGTTCCCCGATCCCGACGGGATGCTGCGGCGACTGCACGAGCGCGACCTCCGCGTGTGCGTCTGGATCAACCCCTACATCGCCCAGCGCTCGCCGCTGTTCGCCGAAGCGGCGGCTCAGGGCTTCCTCGTGCGGCGCGCGGACGGTTCGGTGTGGCAGTGGGATCTGTGGCAGGCGGGCATGGGGCTCGTGGACTTCACGAACGCCGACGCGACCCGCTGGTATCAGGACAAGCTCCGCGCTCTCGTCGCGCAGGGCGTGGACTGCTTCAAGACCGACTTCGGCGAGCGCATCCCGCTCGAGGTCGTCTACGCCGACGGCAGCGCTCCCGACCGGATGCACAACCTCTACACGCACCTGTACAACAAGGCGGTGCACGAGGTGCTCGTCGAGGCGCGCGGAGCGGACGACGCGGTGCTGTTCGCACGTTCGGCGACGGTCGGCGGGCAGAGCATGCCGGTGCATTGGGGCGGAGACAGCACGTCGACCTTCGTGTCGATGGCCGAGACGCTCCGCGGCGGCCTCTCGCTCGCGTGGAGCGGATTCGCCCACTGGAGCCACGACATCGGCGGGTTCGAGGGCACCCCCGATCCCGAGGTGTTCAAGCGTTGGACGGCCTTCGGGCTGCTGAGCTCCCACAGCCGTTTCCACGGTTCGGAGTCGTACCGCGTGCCATGGAACTTCGACGAGGAGGCTGTCGAGGTCACTCGCATCTTCACGCAGCTGAAGATGCGACTCATGCCGTATCTGTTCCAGCGCGGTGTCGAGGCCGCATCCGACGGTGTGCCGCTGCTTCGCCCGATGGCGATGGAGTTCCCCGACGACCCGACCTGCGCCCACCTCGACCGGCAGTACATGCTCGGCGGCGACCTGCTCGTCGCGCCGGTGTTCTCGGCGGACGGCGAGGTGGAGTTCTATCTGCCCGACGGCGAGTGGACCCACCTGCTGACCGGCGAGCGCGCCGCAGGCGGGTGGCACCGGGAGCGTCACGGTGTCGACTCGCTGCCGCTGTACGTGCGCCCCGGCGCCGTCCTGCCATGGGGCGCCCGCGACGACCGGCCTGACTACGATTACCTGGAGGGGCTGACGCTGCGGGTGTTCCCCGGCGGAGAAGGCACCGCCGAGGTGATCGTGACCACGCCCGACGGACGCAGCGAGACGCTGCGCGCAGACCTTGCGGAGGTGACCCGATGAGCACGGGCAACGCGGATTTCCGAGACAGCGGGCTGGTGTTCCCTCCCGGATTCACGTTCGGGTCGGCGACGGCGTCGTATCAGGTGGAGGGGGCGGCCGCAGAAGACGGTCGCGGGCCGTCGATCTGGGACACCTTCAGCCACACGCCCGGACGGGTCTGGAACGGCGACACGGGCGATGTGGCGTGCGACCACTACCACCGTTGGGAGAGCGATCTCGACCTGATGGCGGAGCTGGGACTGGACGCCTACCGGTTCTCGATCGCGTGGCCGCGGATCATGCCCACCGGAACGGGTGAGGTCAACCGCGCCGGCATCGACTTCTACTCGCGTCTGGTCGACGGGCTCCTCGAGCGCGGCATCCGTCCCGTGGCGACTCTCTACCACTGGGATCTTCCGCAGCCGTTGGAGGACGCGGGCGGGTGGCCCGTGCGGGCCACCGCGGATGCCTTCGAGCGCTACGCCGAGGTCATGGGTGCAGCGCTCGGGGACCGGGTGCACACCTGGACGACACTGAACGAGCCGTGGTGCTCGGCCTACCTGGGCTACGGCCAGGGCGGTCATGCCCCGGGGCGCCACGAGCCCGCGGCGGCCCTCGCGGCGGTGCACCATCTGAACCTGGCGCACGGGCGTGCCGTCCGGGCGCTGCGGGCGACGTCGACGGGCGATCCGCAGTACTCCGTGACCCTCAACTTCCACGTCCTGCGTGGCGTGGGGGAGAACGCGGATGAGGCGATGCGTCGGATCGACGCGCTCGCGAACCGTGCGTTCACGCATCCGATGCTGAAGGGCGAGTATCCCGCCGATCTGCTGGAGGACACCGCATCCGTCACGGACTGGTCGTTCGTGCACGACGGCGACCTGGAGCAGATCAACCAGCCGATCGACGTGCTCGGCGTCAACTACTACTCCACGGCGACCGTTCGCCTGTGGGACGGCTCCTCGCCGCGCCAGCAGAACGACGGGCACAAGGCGAGCGCGGGCGGCACCGCCTGGCCCGGCAGCGATCAGCTCGTCGAGTTCGTCGAGCAGCCGGGGCCGTACACGGAGATGGGCTGGAATATCGCACCGGAAGGCCTCGAGGAGCTGCTCCTCGCGCTGCGCGACGAGTTCCCCGCGCACCCGCTCATGATCACGGAGAACGGCGCCGCCTTCGCCGACGACGTCGCACCGGACGGCGCCGTGCACGACGCCGAACGCGTCGACTACCTGCAGCGCCACCTCACCGCCGCGCACCGGGCGCTCGAGCAGGACGTGGACCTCCGCGGATACTTCGTGTGGTCGCTGCTGGACAACTTCGAGTGGGGCTACGGCTACGCCAAGCGGTTCGGCGTCGTGCGGGTCGACTTCGACACCCTCGAGCGCACCGTCAAGGACTCGGGCCTCTGGTACCGGCGTCTCGCGCGCACCCGCGCGATTCCGGCGTCCGACGAGCTCGGTTGAGACGCCCTCGGTCACCCCGCGACGGCGTAGCCTGGCGGGGTGACCGAGTTCCGCTTCGAAGACCAGACGGATGCATCCCGCTACGCGTTGTACCTCGGCGACGACCTCGTGAGCGTCCTCGACTACCGCGACGACGGGAGCAGCGTCTCGATGACGCGGGCCTTCACCGTGCCCAGCTTCCGCGGCCACGGCTACGCGGGCGAGATCGTCGAGCGCGCCGTGAGCCTGCTCGAGCAGGCGGGCGATCGTCAGATCGTCCCGATGTGCTGGTACGTCGCCGACTGGTTCGCCGCTCACCCCGAGCGCGCGGGCATCCTCCAGCAGCGGGTCTGAGCGCTCTACCGTCGCCGTCGACGGGCGTCAATCCCCTGAGCCCACCCGCACACGTTCCGGGATGCTGAACCTGAGCAAAGGGAGTGCGCCATGGACGATCGCGATCTGCCAGAGGGTGTGATCAACGCCGACCCGCCCGGGGGCTGGGAGAGCACCTCCGACGAGGAGGCAGCCGAGCAGAACGAGCGCGCCGAGGCTTCGCCGGAACTCGTGGAGTCCGACGAGGCGTCCCGGGGCGTCGATGCCGACCTGACGACCGGAGACGACGAATGAGCACGGAGTCCTTCCCCGAGGGCACGCAGGACGAGCCCGTCATGGACCAGCACATCGCCACCCGCGAGGACAAGGTGAGCGGCATCATCGACCAGACGCGCGTCGACGTGAGGGGCCTGCCCATCGAACGCGTCATCGACGTGCTGCGTCAGCGGTTCTCCGACGCCGGCATCGAGACGGATGACGCGGAGCTGGCGAGCCTCGCCGAGCAGGTCAACGCGTAGGCCCTACGCGGCGGGCGTTCCCGGCGTCTCCGCCACGGGCTGCGCGATGAGGGAGTCGGCGCAGGAGAGCTCGATGAGATCGAGGATCCCCTCGAGTCCCTGCTGCAGCAGTGCACTCGACAACTCCGGGTCGTCGATGGCTCGCGAGAGTTGCAGCGTGCCGATCATGGATGCGAAGAGCCCTGCGGCACGCACGCGTGCGTCCTCTGTGGGCAGGAATGCGGCGACATCGTCGATCATCGCGAGCATGCCCGAGGTGTAGTGGTGCCGCGTCCGTGCGCTGCTGTGGACGACATCCTCGAGCAGCGCTGCCGAGGGGCAGCCGCCCTCGTGATCTGCACGGTGTTCCGGCGACAGGTAGAGACGGGCGAACTGCTCGAAACGCTCCCGGGTGAAGGGCTCCCCGCCGTAGGCCTCTCGCTGTCGCTGCAGCTGATCGCTGACCACCGCGCAGACGAGATCCTCCTTCGACTCGAAGTGGGCGTAGAACGCGCCATTGGTCAGTGACGCGTCGGACATGAGCGCGGATATCCCCGCTCCGTCGACGCCCTCGCGTTTGAAGCGGCGGCCGGCGCGATCGATGATGCGCTGTCGCGTGGCTTCCTTGTGGGCGCTGTTGTACCGGGCCATCAGATCTCCAGGATCGAACCTTCCGGGCGAGATTCGCATCGTGAGGACGCGGTGCCGATGTGATTGGATTACGATCATACTCTAATTGATCGACAACGAACCGAAGGTGGAAGCGAATGAGCGAACGAGTCGAGATGGCGCGGCGTGTGGCAGTGGTCACCGGCGCGAGCGGAGGCATCGGGCAGGCGAGCGCACACGCTCTCCGCCAGGCCGGCTTCATCGTCGTGGGGACCAGTCGCAATGGCGACTCGGACGCGGCGGCCGACGACAGGGGGCTTGCCCGCCTGGATGTCGCCGACGATCGGTCGGTCGAGGCTCTCGTCGCCGACGTCATCGCGAAGTTCGGTCGCATCGACGTGCTGGTGAACAACGCCGGCGCGGGACTGGCGGGCGCTGCGGAGGAGGCGTCGATCGCGCAGGTTCAGCAGACGATCGACATCAACCTGACAGGGGTGATCCGGATGACCAACGCCGTCCTGCCCCACATGCGTGACGCGGGTCGTGGCCGCATCGTCAACATCTCCTCTGTGCTCGGCGTCATCCCGGCGCCGTTCATGTCGCTGTACGCGGCGACGAAGTTCGCCGTCGAGGGATACTCGGAGTCTCTCGACCACGAGGTGCGCACGAACGGCATCCGGGTCTGCCTTGTCGAGCCCGGCTACACCAAGACCGGGTTCGAAGCGAACACCCGCTGGGGCGACACGCCGCTTCCCGCCTACGAACAGCAGCGAGCATCCGTGCGCAAGGTTCTCGCCGAGGCGATGCGCACCGCTGACGCGCCGAAGGTGGTCGCCGACGTCGTCCTGACAGCGGCAACGGTCGCCAACCCGAAGGTGCGCTACACCGCCGGCCGTGCCGCGAAGGCAGGCAGCCTCCTGCGACGCCTGGCGCCCGCATCCGTGTTCGACGCGCAGATCCGCAAGCTCAACGGGCTGACGGCATAGGGCGAGGACACCCGAGCCTCACGCGGCGGGCGTGCCCGGCATCTCCGCCACCACGGTCGCGAGGTCGTCCCCGAACGTGTAGCCCCCGTACGCGGTGCCGCCGCGAAGCACCGCGGGCAGCCACCGGCGCGCGTCGTCCCACATCCGGTCGTACGGCACCGCGTCGAGCCCGAACCAGGCCGGCACGATCTCGTCCGTCTCGACGGGCTCCGCCACCGGCGCCCGGTAGACGAAGACGTGTGAACGCTGCGACCAGCTGTCGCGGGAGGGGAAGCGGTAGACGAGTCGGCCCACCGGCTCCAGGAGCGCGGGGTCGATCTCGAGCCCCGTCTCCTCCCGCACCTCACGAACGGCCGCGTCGACGATGCTCTCGCCTGGTTCGGTGTTGCCGCCGATGCCCACGACACGGCCCAGGCCCATGCCCGTGCGCTTGTAGCCGAGCAGCACCTGCGCATCCTGCGCATGACCGCGCAGGATGTAGACGACGCAGACGTCGCGGATGGCCATGCCCGCCACCTTACGGCGGCAATGTTTCGGAACTGTGGCGAGGGTGCGCCGCCGTGTCCGGGGCCGCCCGTACCGTGAACACATGCGGATCCTGCACACCTCGGACTGGCACATCGGGCGTACCTTCCACGGCTACACCACGATCGATGCCCTGCGCGGTGTGCTCAGCGAGATGGTCTCGATCGTGCGCGAGGAGGCCGTCGACCTCGTCGTCGTGGCCGGCGACGTGTTCGACTCGGCCGCCCCCGCCCCCGAGTGCTACACCGTGCTGACAGACGCCCTCGTCGGGCTGCGCGACGCCGGGGCGCAGGTGATCGTCACCAGCGGCAACCACGACTCGGCCGCACGCCTCGGGTTCCAGGCCCGGCTGCTGCGCGACGGCATCCACGTTCTCACCGATCCCACCCGCCTCGCCGTGCCCATTACGGTGCACGACGCGCACGGCCCGGTGCACGTCTACGGCATCCCCTACCTCGCTCCGGCACAGGTACGTCATCTGTGGCCGGAGGCCGAGCTGCGCACCCAGGCGCAGACCCTTCAGCACGCGATGGACCTCGTGCGCGCCGACCGCGGTGAGCGCGGCGGTCGCTCGGTGGTCGTCTCGCACTGCTTCGCGGCGGGGATCGAGGCGACGCCGGGGCTGGAGCGCGAGATCCGGCAGGGTTCGCTCGACGTCGTGCCGCTGTCGGTGTTCGAGGGGCTCGACTACGTCGCGCTCGGCCATATCCACGGGCGTCAGCAGCTGAGTGACCGGGTGCGTTACGCTGGCGCACCGCTGCACTACGGCTTCGGCGAGAAGGGGCGTCGTCGAGGCGTCTGGATCGTCGATCTCGACGAGGTCGGGCTCGCGTCGGTCGCCTGGCGCGATGTGAGCATCCCGCGCCGTCTCGAGGTGCTGCGCGCACCTCTCGACGACCTGCTGACCGATCCGCGCTTCGCCGACGCCGAGTCGTCATGGGTGAGCGCCGAGTACACCGATGCGCTGCCGCAGCGCGATGTCATGCGCCGGCTGCAGCAGCGGTTCCCGTTCTGCGCGAGCGTGGCGCATGCCCCCGACCGCGCGGATGCCGGAGAGGTTGCCAGCTACGTGCAGCGCGTCCGCCAGGCTCGCAGCGATCGCGAGCTCATCGACGCCTTCCTCGGTCACGTGCGCGAGGGCGAAGCCGCGTCGCCCGCCGAGGCGGAGCTGCTGCGCGCCGCGCTCGCCGAGAAGCAGGACGCTCTCGTCGAGGCCGGGGCGTGAGGCTCCACCGGCTCGAACTGGCGGGTTTCGGTCCGTTCCGCGACCGGCAGATCGTCGACTTCGACGCATTCGCCGACGACGGCATCTTCCTCATCGCCGGACGCACCGGCGCGGGAAAGTCGAGCGTCCTCGACGGCGTCGCGTTCGCCCTGTACGGCAACGTGCCGCGCTACGACGGTCCCGACAAACGTCTGCGCAGCGACCACTGTTCACCCGAGGACCCCACCGAGGTCAGCCTCGAGTTCACGGTGGGTGATGTGCGCTGGCGCGTCGTCCGCTCGCCCGAGTACGCGCGGCCCAAGCTCCGCGGCGGCGGGATGACGACGGAGGCGGCGCGCGCCGAACTGTTCGAACTCGTCGAAGGCACCTGGATCGGCCGCGCTTCGCGTCCGCGCGACGTCGCCGAGATCCTCGATCGGGTGCTGGGACTGAATCTGCAGCAGTTCCAGCAGGTCATCCTGCTCGCGCAGAACAAGTTCTCGCGGTTCCTGCTGGCCCGAAACGATGAACGTCAGGCGCTGCTGCGCACCCTGTTCGGCACCCGACGCTACGAGGACTACGCCCGTGAGCTCGACGACCGGCGTCGCGAGACGCAGCAGCAGCTGCGGGAGCGAGGCGTGCACGCCGAGGCGCTGCTGACCGAAGCCGAACTGCTCGTCGACGAGAATGCCGAGCAGCCCGCATCCGACGACCTCGCCGCACGGCGCGACGCGGTGCGCACCGCGAGCGAACGGGCGCGCTACCGCGTCGAGACGGCCGAGATCGCGCGGACGAACGCCGACGACCTGTGGACGAAGGCATCATCCGAGCTCGCGCTGCGCGAGAACCAGCTCCAGTCGGAGCGCGCCCGCGCTGAGGCGGATGCCCGACTGGCGGCTCTCGAGGCCGAGGCCGAGGCCGTCGCGCAGATCCGCGTCGAGCGTGATCGAGCGGTCGCCGCGGAAGCGTTGCGCGGCGCGATCGAGCGTGCTGCCCGGACGGCTGTCACCGCGCAAGCCGCCGCCGCGGAGGCCGCCGTGGCCGAGCAGGAGTGGCTCTCGGCCGGAGAAGACCCCGCAGCGGATCTCGACGCCACCGAGGAGACCCTGACGGGCGAACTCGCCCGTGTCGATGCCGCGGCCGAGAGCGAGCGCCAGCTGGAGGCGCTCGAGGCGGACCTCGAGACCGCTCGCCGCGCGGTCGTCGATGCCGGCGAGACGCTGGCGCGGCTGGCAGCGGAGAGGGCGGAATCGCCCGCGCGTCGTGACGCTCTGCAGGCCGCCCGTGGCGAAGCCGCCGTCGAGGCGAGTCGGATCGCTGATGCGGAGACCGGAGTCGAGACGGCGCGGAACCGGCAGGAGGCGGGCCGGCGCGCTGCCGACCTCGACGCACGACTGACCACGGCCGAGGCCGCGTACACGGCCGCGCTCGACGCCTCCGCCGCAGCATCCGCCGCCCTGGCGCGGCTGATGCGCCGACGCGTCGCGGAGCGCGCCGGCGAGCTCGCCGCCGACCTGGTGCCGGGTGAGCCCTGTGCCGTCTGCGGGTCCGTCGAGCACCCGCATCCCGCGCCGCGCGCAGACGACGCCGTGACGGACGAGACGATCGCCGTTGCCGAAGCCGCCGTCGTGCAGGCACGCGAGGACGAGACCCGAGCAGCCGATGAGGCGCGGGGACTGAGGGACGAGCTGACCGGAGCCCGCGCGGTGGCGGGGGCAGTCGGTCCGGATGAGCTCGACCGCCTGCTCTCCGACGCGAACGACGCGCTGCGCCGAGCCCGCGACGCGCAGTCCCGCCTCGACGGCATCGACCGCGAGCTGGCTCTGTTCGACGCGCAGCAGAGCGAACTGGCCGCGGCGATCGACCGCGCAGCCCACGACGAGCGGGAGGCGACCACGCGGGCCGCCGCGCTGTCGGCGCGCCGGGCGGAGATCGCGCAGACCGTCGAGCGGGCGCGTGAGGAGTTCGAGGACGTGGCCTCCCGTCGCGCCGCTCTCGTGGCCCGCCGGGATCGCGCGCGTCGACGGCGCAGCGCGCAATCGGCGCTGGTCGTCGCGCAGGAGGCGGCGGATGCGGCGCTCGCCGAGATCATCGAGGGCGCCGAGCGGGCGGGATTCGCCGATCCTCTGGAGGCCGCCGACGCCCTGCGACCGCGGGCGCAGACGACGGTGCTCAGCGAGCGGGTCGACGCGCACGAGCGCGACCTCGCCCTGGTGCGGGCGCGGCTGCTCGAGCTGCAGCTCGAACTCGCCGGTGTGCCGGACGAACAGGTCGAGCTCGGCGAGGTGCGACGGGCGGCGGCGGAGGCGGACGAGGCCCGCGGGAGCGCGATCGCTCAGCTCAGCCGTGCCCAGGCGACGGCCGACCGGCTCGCCGATCTCGTCGTCCGCATCGATGCGGCGTACGCATCCGTGGCCGAACTCGCTGAGGATGCGGCGGTCATCGCCCGTCTCGCCGACACCCTGCTGGGGCGCGCACCGAACACCCGGCGGATGACCCTCGAGACGTTCGTGCTGGCGGCCGAGCTGGAGGAGATCGTCACCGCGGCCAACGTACGCCTCGCCGAGATGTCGGCGGGGCGGTACAGCCTCCACCACTCCGACGCGCTGGCCGCCCGCGGCGCCGCATCCGGACTGGGGATCGAGGTCATGGATGCGTTCACCGGCCAGCTGCGCCCGCCTCAGTCGCTGTCGGGCGGCGAGACGTTCCTCGCCTCGCTGTCGCTCGCGCTGGGCCTTGCCGAAGTGGTCACCGCGCGCGCCGGCGGGATGCGGCTCGACACCCTGTTCATCGACGAGGGGTTCGGCTCGCTCGATGCGGAGACGCTCGAGCTCGCGATGAGCGTGCTCGACGAGCTCCGCGCGGGAGGGCGGACGGTGGGTGTGATCAGCCACGTCGAGGCGATGAAGGACCAGCTGCCCGCCCAGCTGACGATCGAGGCGACGCCGCAGGGGCCGAGCGTCATCCGCCAGCGTTGACGACGATCGACGAATCGTCGTGCGACGCAAGCCGGGACCGCGGCCAGGCATGCGCGCCTAAGGTGGAAGGGTGAGCAAGAACACCCTGTGGACGGTGCTGGCCGTCATCGCATCGATCGTGATCGGCTGGTTCCTCGTCAACCTGCTGTTCTCGGTGATCGCCTTCGTCTTCAAGCTCGTGATCGTCGCCGCTGTCGCGCTCGTCGTCTTCCTGGTGCTGCGCTCGGCCCTCAGTCGCAGCGGGGACTGAGAGTGGCGACCGCCGGCGCGTCTGGGGCTCACCCGGTCACGACCGACATCCCGCTGAGTTCCGCCGCGCGCTGGCGAGCGTTCTGGGTATGCGTCGCCGTCGCCGGCCTCACGATCCTCGATCTGTCCAAGGTCAATGTGGCGCTGCCGTCGATCGAGACGGCCTTCTCCGCCGGTGCGACCGAGCTGCAGCTCATCGTGTCCGGCTACGTGCTCACCTTCGGCCTGTTCCTCGTGCCGATGGGACGCATCGGCGATCAGCGATCCCGCCGTGCTCTGTTCCTGATCGGACTCACGCTGTTCACCGCCATGAGTGTGGTCTGCGCACTCGCGCCCAACACCTCCGTGCTGCTGATCGCACGGCTGCTGCAGGGTGCAGCGGCGGGCATCCAGATGCCGCAGGTGATCGGGCTGATCCAGCAGCTGTTCCAGGGCAAGGAACGCGGCCGTGCGTTCGGCCTGTTCGGCGCCACGATCGGTGTGGCGACGGCGTTCGGGCCGACGCTCGGTGGTCTGCTCATCGCCGTGGGTGGTTCTCAGGACGGGTGGCGGTGGATCTTCTGGATGAACCTTCCGCTCGGACTGATCGCCATCCTGCTGGCAGCCCTCCTCCTGCCCGCCACACGCACTCGCTCGCACCGCAAGCTCGCCCTCGACCCCATCGGCGTCATCCTCTTCGCGCTCACGGTGCTCTCGCTCATGTGGCCGTTCCTGTTCACCACGGGGGCTCCCGGGGACGATCCGCGACGGTGGTGGCTGCTCGTGCTGTTCGTGCTCTTCGCGGCCGGGTTCGTCGCGTGGGAGCAGCGCTATGCCCGTATCGGCAAGCAGCCGCTCATCCCGCTGAAGCTCTTCCGGATCGGCTCGTACCGCAACGGCACTCTGCTGCAGGCGACCTACTTCGCTGCGGCGCCGTCGATGTTCCTCCTGACCACGCTGTACCTGCAGAGCGGCCTGCACATCGAGCCGGTCTTCGCCGGAATGGTCACGATCGGATTCGCCCTCGCCAGCGCGGTCTCCTCGTTCGTCGGCGGCACGCTCGTCGTGCGATACGGGCGACCCGTGGTCGTCGTCGGGCTCGGGCTCGTGCTGGCGTGCGTCGCGGGTCTGGTCGCCACGGCGCTGTACGTCCCCGACGCCATCACGCCGTTCGTGATGGCCGGTGTCATGGTCGTCGGCGGTATCGGCGGCGGACTGGTCATCTCGCCCAACCAGACCCTCACCCTCGCCGACATCCCGGTCCGCGATGGGGGCCTCGCCGGATCGGTCGGGCAGCTCGGGCAGCGCATCGGCACCGCTGTGGGCACCGCGGTGGCTCTTGCCCTCTTCTACGCCACGGTCTATCGCGAGGACGGCACCACCGCGGAGGACGCGGTGGTGTTCCACGACGCGTACGGCTTCGGGATGGTGACCGTCGCGCTGTTCGTCGCGGTGGCCTTCGTCATCGCCGTGGCCGACCTCGGCGCGAGGCGTCGTTCCCAGAAGGTCGCCGACGCGGCATCCTGATCGGCGATCAGACCCCGTAGTCGGCGCGGATGCGCTCGCGCAGTATGTGGCTGCAGGCGGTGACGGCCGCATCCCAGTCGGTCATCGCGTCGTCCTGAGCGTTGTCGGAGACCGCCTTGAGAACGCGGATGGGCACCCCGAACTCAGCGGCGACCCAGAAGTACGCGTACGTCTCCATGTCGACGAGGCCGGCGCCGAGCGAGCGAATGAGCTTCACGGCCTCGGCATCGTCGACGAAGGAGTCGCCCGTCGCGATGATGACGCCCTCGCGATCATGGCCGACCCGCGCGGGCAGCGACAGGTGCTGGCCGACGACGCCGTCGGGGTCGGTCACATCGTGCTGGATGGCGCCGGCGATCTCATGCAGATCGCCCTGCAACAGGGGGTCGAGGCAGCCCGCGGTGCCGACCACCACGATCTCCTCGTAGTCGGCGGCGCTGAGCGCGCGCGTGAGGTTCACGGCGGCCGGGAGCTTGCCGGGGCCGGTGATCAGCCGGTCGAATCCCTCGAGCTCTGCCGGGAAGGCGACCACCTCGCTCTCGAGCGCTGCGACGAGCAGGCGCATCAGTTGCCGCCCCCGCTGACGATGCCGATGATCCCCGAGATGAGGAAGAAGAGACCGACGCCGGCGACGGCGATCCAGATGCCGATGCGGGTGGCGGAGGGCTTGCCCTGGTCGTCGCTGGGACCGGAACCGAAAAGACTCACCCTGTGAGCGTAGACGAGCCCGCGACGATCATGGTCGTCGCGGGCTCGACTGGGAGTGCTCAGGAGGTGGGCTGCCAGGCGGAGAGGCGGTCCAGCTCGGCGATCTGCTCGCTGGTCAGCGTCACGCCGACGCTCGTGAGCAGATCGGGGACCTGCGACGCGCGGGAGGCGCTCGCGATGGGGGCCACGACAGTGGGCCGCTGGCGGAGCCATGCCAGTGCCGTCGCCGCGATCGACGCGCCGTGCTCGGCGCCGATGCGCTCGAGGGCGTCGATGATGGCGAGGCCCTGCGGTGTCGCGTACTTGGCGGCGCCCTCGGCGCGGGGCGAACCGGCACCCGCCGCATCCGCCGAACGGTACTTGCCCGTGAGGAACCCCGACGCCAGTCCGTAGTAGGGCACGAGCGCGAGGTCGAACTCCTCCGCGACGGGGATGATGTGCTCCTCCACGTCGTTGCGGTGGACGAGGTTGTAGTGCGGCTGCACGGCGATCGGCAGCGGCCCGCCGGCGGCCTGGGCGAGCTCGATCCACTCGCGGATGCGGTCACCCGAGTAGTTGGAGACGGCCGTGTAACGGATGAGGCCGTCGTTCACGAGGTCGGTGAACGCGGCGACGGTCTCCTCGAGCGGCGTCTCGGGGTCGTCGAAGTGGGCGTAGTAGAGGTCGATCGTGTCGACGCCCAGTCGCTTCAACGACGCCTCCGCGGCCGCACGGATGTTCTTCGCGGACAGACCGCGGAAGTCCGGGTGCTGGCTCACCTTCGTGGCGATGACGATGCCGCGGGGCTTGCGTGCGGCCAACCACTCGCCGATGAGCGTCTCACTCTCGCCTCCCCTGTTGCCCGGCACCCACGCGCTGTAGGCGTCTGCGGTGTCGATGAAGTTGCCGCCGCCGTCGTGGAACGTGTCGAGGATCTCGAACGAGGCGTCACGGTCGGCCGTCCAGCCGAACACGTTGCCGCCGAGGGAGAGACCGAAGACGTCGAGGTCGCTGCGTCCGATGCGGGTCATGATGTCCTTTCGTCGCTGCTGCGCACGGTCAGTGTGCGCGCACTCCCTATGAACAAGACGGGGATGCCGCCGCCCATTCCCATTACTTCCGGGATCGGCCGATCGCCGCGTGGCGGGCCCGGGCTAGTGTCGAAGACAGGGCGCAGACGGCTGTGCCCGCGATCTCGGGAGGCAGCGATGGAATCGGTCGTTCTCGACACCCCGGCGGGAATCGATGCTCGACTCGGGTGGGACCCCTCGGTCACCGCGCACGACCGCAAGCGTCTGCTGGCTCGGGCGATCATCGGTGCGCGACTCGGCGTCGACCCGGCCTCCGTGCGCATCGAACGCGAAGCGCCCACGACGTTCGGCCACCACACGCGACTCATCGCCTCGCTCGACGGCGAGGAGCTCGATCTCATCGTGACGGTCGCGGAGTACCGCGCGGCCAATGTCGTCGCGGTCAGCGAACCCGGCGTGCGCGTGGGCATCGACCTGCGCGACCTGCATCCCGATACGCACACCCGCGCTGTGATGCGGGCGCAGAGCCAGATGTGGGAGGGTGCGACGGATCTGGACCTGCTCGCCCACTGGAGCCGCGCACAGGCGGTGCTCGCCGCGGACGGGCGCGGGCCGCGACTGTCGGCCACTGCCGTGAAGCTCGATCAGGGCGGCCACCGCGGGTGGGTGCGGGATCGACCGACGAGCTACACGATCCAGGACCTGTCCCGGAACGCGTTCGTGATCACGCTCGCCTGGGCTCCCGAAGAGGACTGATCGGTCTTCGGCGCACTCAGGCCTCGAGGGCGGCGTCCAGCTCGCGGAGCCACGCGGCGGCGTTCCCGTCGCTCGGCGCTCGCCAGTCCCCACGCGGCGACAACGATCCCGCGGGGGAGACCTTCGGCCCGTTCGGGATCGCGGTCCGCTTGAACTGCGCGAACCCGAAGTAGCGCCTCAGGAACACCCGCAACCACTGCACGATCGTCTCGCGGTGGTAGCCGTACCGCTCGTCATCGGGGAAGCCGGCCGGCCAGAGTCCCGCCTCTGCATCGGCGAAGGCGACTTCGGCCAGATACGCGATCTTGGACGGCCGCATCCCGAAGCGCAGGATGTGGAAGAGCGTGAAGTCGTGGAGGGCGTACGGGCCGATGGCGTCCTCGGTCGACTGCACCTTGCCGTCCTCTCCGGCGGGGACGAGCTCGGGGCTGATCTCGGTGTCGAGGACCGCCTGCAGCACGGCGGCCGTGCGCTCGTCGATGCCGACGCCGTCGGCGATCACCCAGCGGATGAGGTGCTGAATGAGCGTCTTGGGGACACCGGCGTTGACGGCATAGTGACTCATCTGGTCGCCGACGCCGTAGGTGGCCCAACCGAGCGCCAGCTCGGACAGGTCCGAGGTTCCGATGACGATGCCGCCGTGCCGGTTCGCGAGGCGGAACAGCAGATCGGTACGGACCCCCGCCTGCACGTTCTCGTAGGTGACGTCGTAGAGAGGTTCGCCGTCCGCGGCCGGGTGGCCGATCCCGCGCAGGATCTCGGTGGCGGCAGGACGGATGTCGATCGTCTCGATCGTCGCACCGATCGCCTCGGCGAGCTCGATCGCATTGGACTTGGTGTCGTCGCCGGTCGCGAAGCCCGGCATCGTGTACGCGAGGATCTCGCTGCGCGGACGTCCCATCCGATCCATCGCGCGGGCGACGACCAGGAGCGCGTGGGTAGAGTCGAGGCCGCCCGAGACCCCGATGACCGGGCGCGGGGACCCGATCGCCCGCATCCGCTGCTCGAGTCCGGAGACCTGGATGCTGAATGCCTCATAGCAGTCCTGTGCGAGGCGCGCGGGGTCGGCCGGGACGAACGGGAACCGTGCGACGGGCCGGCGCAGCCCCGTGAGATCGACGGGCGGGTCCAGCCGGAAGTGGATCGTGCGGAACGCGCCCACGCGATCGGCGAGCGAGCGCCGGTTGTCGTCGAAGGTGCCCTGGCGCAGGCGATCCTGGCGGAGCCGGTCCAGATCGACGTCGGCGACGCTGCGGCGCGTCGCGTCCGGGAACCGATCCGTTTCGACGAGCAGCTGGCCGCCCTCGTAGATCATGGTCTGGCCGTCCCAGGACACGTCGTTCGTCGACTCGCCTTGGCCCGCCGCGGCGTAGGCGTAGGCGGCCAGGCAGCGCAGCGACTGGGACTGCGAGAGTAGCTTGCGGTCGTCGGCGCGGGCGATCGTGACCGGGCTGCCGCTGAGGTTGAGCAGCACCGTGGCCCCGGCGAGGGCGGCCTCGGACGAGGGCGGCACGGGAACCCACATGTCCTCACAGACCTCGGTGTGCACGACGAGCCCGTCCACATCCAACGCCTCGAACAGCAGATCGGGTCCGAACGGCGCGTAGAGGTCGCCGATGCGGATGTCGCCGCCGCGCTGGTCGTCGCCCGGGGCGTACCAGCGGCGCTCGTAGAACTCGCGGTAGGTGGGAAGCATCGACTTCGGGGCGACGCCGAGGATCTCGCCGCGGTGGATGACGACCGCGCAGTTGTAGAGGCGGTTGCCGTGGCGCAGCGGCGCGCCGACGGCCAGCACGGGGCGGAGATCCACGGATGCGGCGACGATCTGCTCGATGGCCACCACCACGGCATCCAGCAGCGGGTCCTGCAGCACGAGATCCTCGATCGCGTAGCCGCTGAGGCTCAGTTCGGGAAAGAGTGCGACCGCGACGCCGTCGTCGTGGCAGGCGCGCGCCTCGGCGAGCACGGCCTCCGCGTTCGTCGCAGGATCGGCCACGCTGACCGGGATCGTGACGGCGGCGACGCGGGCGAAGCCGTGCCGGTAGGGGTTCGTGAAGGGCAGGTGCGTGCTCACGGGTCCAGTCTGGCACCCGTACGGGCGCGCTGAACGGGGTTGCGTCGCCGGGGCGCTGTCGGCGGCCGCAACTAGTGTCGATGAAGGAAAGGGAGCGAATGCGATACATCGAGCCTGCGGGTTCCGACAGCGGGCGCGTGGTGTGGAGCGCGAGCGACCTCAAGGCCGCCGCGGAGTGCGAGTTCGCATGGTTGCGCCAGCTCGATGCGCGACTGGGCCGCATCCCCGCGGTCATCGAACCCGAAGACGTCATGCTCGAGCGGGCGGCCAGACTCGGCACGCGACACGAACTGGCCGTGCTGCAGCGCTATCGCGACGAGTTCGGCGACGCAGTCGTCGAGATCCCCGAGACCCGCTCGGGCGATGAGGCGGCGATGACGGATGCGGTCGCCGCGACCGCCGCCGCCCTCGCCGATCCGGGCGCTCACGTCGTCTACCAGGGGGCCTTCCGCACCGACGAGTTCGTGGGCTTCGCCGACTTCCTGGTGCGTGCGGCCGACGGTGCGTGGATCGTGCAGGACACCAAACTCGCCCGCCACGCCCGCGTCACCGCCTTGATGCAGCTGGCGGCATACGTCGACCAGCTGGATGCGGCGGGCGTCCCTCGTGCCGATCGTGTGGAGCTGCTGCTGGGCGACGGCTCGGTCAGCACCCACCGGGTGCGCGACCTCATGCCGGTGTACCGGCAGCGTCGTGCGCGCCTGCGCGCGCTCATCGCCGACCGCGACCTCGCCGCGGGTACCGCCGGCGCGCCGCTGGCGTGGGCGGACAGCCGCGGGGCACTGCGTGTCGTGGCGTGCGGGCGCTGCGCGACGTGCGAGACGGAGGTCGCCGCGCACCGCGACCTGCTGCTCGTCGCAGGGATGCGTCCCGTGCAGCGTGAGCGTCTGCGTGCCGCCGGCATCACGACGATCGACGAGCTGGCGGCAGCCTCGGGGGCGCCGGAGCGCATGAGCGACGAGGTCTTCACGTCGCTGCGGACGCAGGCCCGTCTCCAATTGGAGAGTCCGGCCGGCGTTCCCGGACCCGACGGCACGGTGCCGGTCGATGCCGTGCCCCGCTACGAGGTCGTGCTGCCGCAGGCGCTCGCCGCCCTGCCACGACGCGACGCGGGCGACCTCTTCTTCGATTTCGAGGGCGACCCGCTGTACACCGAGGGTGCCGGCGACTGGGGGATCGACTACCTCTTCGGATGGATCGATCCCGAGCAGCAGTACTCGGCGCTGTGGGCGCATTCGTTCGCCGACGAGAAGGCGGCGCTCGAAACGTTCATCGACTTCGTCGATCTGCGTCGGCGCGCGCATCCGGGCATGCACATCTACCACTACGCGCCGTACGAGCCGACGCATCTGCTGGCGATGGCCGCGCGCCACGGCACCCGCGAGGCCGAGGTCGACCGTCTGCTGCGTGACGGCGTCTTTGTCGACCTGTATCCGATCGTCCGCAGGGCGCTGCGGGTCGGGTCCCGGTCGTACTCCATCAAGAAGCTCGAGCCGCTGTACATGGGCGCCCAGCGCCGTACGAGCGACGTGCAGCGCGGCGACGATTCGATCGTGCGATACGTCGAGGCGCGGGCGCTGCTCGAGGCGGAGCAGGACGACCAGGCTCGGCGCGTGCTCGATGATCTGGCCGAATACAACCGGGACGACTGCGTCTCGACGCTGCGCCTGCGCGACTGGCTCGTCGACCGCGCACGCGAGGCCCAGCTCTTCCCGTCAGCCGATCCCGTCGTCGGAGAGGCCGTCTACGAGCCATCGTTCCGCTCGGTCGCTCTCCAGCGCCGTGCGGCCGTCACCGACGACGAGGCGGATGCGGCGGCCCTCCGCCTCGGAGCCGCGGCGATCGACTACTACCCGCGCGAGGCGAAGACCTTCTGGGCCTCGCACTTCCTCCGCCTCCGCGAGCCGGTGTCGCTGTGGGAGGACACCCGCGACGTCGTCGTGCTCGACGGTACGCGCACGCGTGTCGTAGACGACTGGCAGCCGGGTCAGGGGCGTCAGCGTGCCCTGCGTCGCCGCCTCGAGCTCCGGGGGGATCCCGCGCCGGGCACTCGGCTGAGCGTCGGCACCCAGCCCTTCCTCGTGTACGCGACCCCGGCGCCCTTCGGCGAGGCCTCCCCGCGGTGGATCCATGCGGCGCGTGCGGTGCGCATCGTCGAGGCGCTCGATGACGGTGCCGTCGTAGAGGAGCTCGCCGCCGACGGCGAGACCTGGTCGGAGCTGCCGATCGCCCTCGCGCCCGCGGCTCCCCCTGCAGCAGGCAATCAGCAGGCGGCGATCGACGCCTGGGCGGACGCGTTGATCGACGCTGATCCGCACTTCCCGCTCGACGCGGCCACCGACATCCTGCGTCGCGTCGCTCCGCGCACCACGGCGGACGCACTGACACCCTCGGGCGGCGACGACATCGCGGCCATCGTGCGCAGTGTCGTCGACCTCGATGACAGCTACCTGGCCGTGCAGGGTCCTCCCGGCACAGGCAAGACCTACGTGGGCTCACACGTCGTCGCACGCCTCGTGGCCGAGCGCGGCTTCCGCGTGGGCGTCGTCGCGCAGTCCCACGCCGTCGTGGAGCACATGCTGGATCGAATCGTGGCTGCGGGGCTCTCTTCGAACCTCGTCGGCAAAGCGCTCAAAGACCCGAGTCAGGCCGATGCTGTGTCGTTCACGGTGTTCGAGAAGAATGCACTCGCGGCATTCACCGAGGACCGGCCGGGCGGCTTCGTCGTCGGTGGAACCGCGTGGGACTTCAGCCACGCCGGCCGCGTTCCCCGCCGCAGTCTCGATCTGCTCGTCATCGACGAGGCCGGCCAGTTCTCCCTCGCCTCCACGATCGCCGTGTCCCGGGCAGCGCGCCGCCTGCTGATGCTCGGTGACCCGCAGCAGCTGCCGCAGGTCAGCCAGGGCACGCATCCCGAGCCCGTCGACGAGTCCGCGCTGGGGTGGGTCATGGACGGGCAGGCGGTCCTGCCCGCATCCCACGGCTACTTCCTCTCCCACACGTGGCGGATGCACCCGGCGCTCGCGAGTGCCGTGTCGGAGCTCTCCTACGACGGCGAGCTGGCCTCCGCCCCGGTGACGGCCACTCGCACGCTCGACGGCGTCGAACCGGGTGTGCACCCGATGCCGGTGGTGCACGCGGGCAACGCGGTCGCCTCGCCCGAGGAGGCTGCGGAGGTCGTGCGCATCGTCCGTGACACGATCGGCCGCAGCTGGACGTGCCATGACGACGGCGGGGCCGCCGCTCGGCCGCTCACCGCCGCAGACATCATCGTCGTGACGCCCTACAACGGCCAGCAGGTCGAGGTGGAGGGCGCGCTGGAGGCGGCGGGCCTCACGGGCATCAGGGTGGGGACCGTGGACAAGTTCCAGGGGCAGGAGGCGGTCGTCGCGATCGTGTCGCTCGCCGCGTCCTCGGGTCGGGAGGCCCCGCGCGGGCTGGAGTTCCTGCTGCTGCAGAACCGGCTGAATGTCGCCGTTTCCCGGGCGCAGTTCGCCGCATACGTCGTCTTCTCACCCGATCTGCTCGACGACCTGCCGCGCACCCCCGAGGGCGTGGCGCGGCTGAGCGCGTTCGCCCGTCTGGTCGGCGAGGACGAGCTGTCACCGGTCCCGGCGAGAGGGATGCGAATCGATCATCCGAGAGAGGTATGATCGCCCGGGCCCGCTGAGCGGGCGGAGCGCGGGCACGTCCCGCGCGAGAGAGAGCTCACCCGAGAAGACCGAGAGGCGGTGATGGCCATGGCCGGCGATAGTTCGTGCGCCACGGCGCACACCGCCGCATCCCTCCGGTAGAGACGGGATCCGGTGGCCGCGCCCTGGCGGAGAGCGCAACCACATCCTCTGGCGCCGTGTCGCGCCCGCAACACCGGAGAACCTCATGACCCTGATCGACAACGCCATCTACGTCCAGGGGCACCGCGTGGAGACCCCGCGCAGCCTCGACGAGACCTACGAACTCCTCGACGCCCACGACGGCTTCGCCTGGATCGGGATGTATCGGCCCGCGCCGGCAGAACTCGCGAGCGTCGCCGGCGAATTCGGCCTGCACCCTCTGGCGGTCGAGGACGCCCTCCAGGGACACCAGCGCTCCAAGGTGGAACGCTACGGCGACACCCTGTTCGTGGTGCTGCGGCCGGCCCACTACGACGACGAGCTCGAGCACGTCGACTTCGGCGAGCTGCACCTGTTCGTGGGCCCCCGCTTCGTGGTGACCATCCGTCACGCCGAGTCGCCGAACCTCGCAGCCGTCCGGCAGCGGCTCGAGCACCAGCCGGAGCTGCTGGAGTTGGGGCCGGAGGCCGTGCTCTACGCGATCCTCGATCGTGTGGTCGACGAATACGAACCCGTCGTCGCCGGTATCGAGAACGACATCGACGAGATCGAGGATCAGCTCTTCGGCGACAGCGACGACGACGCGCTCTCACGTCGCATCTACGAGCTCTTCGGCGAGGTCATCAGCTTCGGGCGTGCCGTGCAGCCGATGGCCGGGATGTTGGAATGGCTGCGTCGCGGCTACGAGAAGTACGACGTCGATCTCGAGGTGCAGCGCAACCTCCGTGACGTGCTCGACCACGTCATCCGCATCGCGGACCGCATCGATGGGTTCCGTGCGCTGCTCGATAAGGCGCTGACGGTGCACTCCGCCCTCGTCGCCCGCCGTCAGACCGAGGCCAACCTCGCGCAGAACGACGAGATCAAGAAGATCTCGTCGTGGGCGGCGATCATCTTCGCGCCCGGACTCATTGCGGGCATCTACGGCATGAACTTCGAGAACATGCCCGAGCTGCACTGGGAGTACGGCTACCCGCTCGCCGTTGGCGGCATGGGGGTGTTCGCGGTCGCCCTGTGGGTGATCTTCCGGAAGAAGAAGTGGCTCTGAGCCGAGCTCAGACCGTGCCGTACAGGCGGTCGCCGGCGTCGCCGAGACCGGGCACGATGTAGCCCTTCTCGTTCAGGCGTTCGTCGAGGGCGCCGAGCACGAGGGTCACATCGCGGTCGCCGACGAGCTCCTCGATCTTCGCGACGCCCTCCGGCGCGCCGAGGATGCAGATCGCGGTGACGTCCTGCGCACCGCGGGCGAAGAGGAAGTCGATCGCCGCGCCCAGCGACCCGCCGGTGGCGAGCATCGGGTCGAGCACGAAGCACTGGCGGTCGCTGAGGTCGTCGGGCAGACGCTCCGCGTATGTGTACGGCTGCAGGGTCTCCTCGTTGCGCGCCATACCGAGGAAGCCGATCTCGGCCGTGGGCAGAAGCTTCACCATGCCGTCGAGCATGCCGAGACCGGCGCGCAGGATCGGCACGACCAGGGGGCGCGGTTCGGAGATGCGCACACCCGTCGTCGAGGTGACCGGCGTCTCGATCTCGAGCTCTTCGACCCGCACGTTGCGCGTCGCCTCGTAGGCGAGGAGGGTCAGCAGCTCTTCCGTGAGCTGACGGAACACCGGGGAGGGGGTGTTCTTGTCGCGCAGCACCGTGAGCTTGTGCGTGATGAGCGGGTGGTCGGCGACGTGCAGGCGCATGGGTCCAGATTACGTCACGCGGATGCGGGCCGCGGAGCTAGTCTGGCCGGGTGAATCTGCCCACCCGACCCGCGGACGACGCTGCCATGGCGCGTGCGCTGGAGCTGGCGCAGCACGCCTCGGCCGACGGCGACGTGCCCGTCGGCGCGGTCGTGCTCGACGTCGAGGGGCGAACGATCGCCGAGGGGCGCAACGAGCGCGAACTCACCGGGGACCCCACCGCCCACGCCGAAGTCGTGGCGCTGCGGCGGGCGGCCGCAGCCACCGGGTCCTGGAACCTCAGCGGCTGCACCCTCGTGGTCACGCTCGAGCCCTGCGTCATGTGCGCGGGCGCGATCCTGCAGGCGCGCATCGACCGCGTCGTCTTCGGCGCGTGGGACGACAAGGCGGGAGCCGCGGGATCCATGTACGACCTGCTGCGCGATCGCCGTCTGCCCTATCGCGTCGAGGTCATCGGCGGCGTGGCGGAGCAGGCCGCATCCTCGCAGCTCCAGGAGTTCTTCACAGCCCGTCGCTGACGTGATCTCGCAGCGCGCTACGCTCGAGTGGCCTCGTCGCAGAGGCACGGGTACGGGGTTGTTACCGCACGGGCAAGACCTGGAGACCGACGATATGCATCGTCGTGCTCCGGGTCTTTTTTGTTGTCGCCCCGGCCTCCGTCATCACTGAGGAGAGGGAGACTCCATGTCCGAGTTCCGCACGACACTGCGCCGCGGTGCTGCACTGGCGGCCGTGGCGGTGGCCGCGCTCGCCGCCGCCGGATGCGCCGCCGATGCCGAACCGCAAGCCGCGCCGACGCCGTCCGCGTCCTGTGCGCCGGTGTGGGAGCACGGCCGCACCGACGTGGACTACACGTTCGAGGGCGCCGAGCGCCACGTCTCCGTGTTCATGCCGGACGGGGCGGACCCGACCGCGGCCGTGTTCGCGCTGCACGGGTCCAACAACAACGTCGATCTGATCCTGGGTGTCAGCGAGCTGGAACAGACCGCCGCCGAGGAGGGCTTCGTCCTGGTCGTGCCGCAGGGGTCGGTGCCCGGCAACGCCGACGGCCTCTGGGCGTGGAACGTGCCGGGCGTCGTGACGACCGCCGAGGTCGGTGCGCCGACCGAGAGCGCCGACGACGTGAGCTTCCTCGCCGATCTGGTCGACCGGGTGAAGACGGCGGGCTGCGTGGAGACCGTGTTCGCGACGGGATACTCAGGCGGTGGTCGCATGATCTCGACGACCGCGTGCGAACGGCCGGGCCTGTTCGACGCCATCGCACCCGTCGATGGGCTGCGCGCAGGAGTGCCGCAGCAGCAGAGCGATGGCAGGTGGGCGCCGGATCCCGCGACGTGCGATCCCGCCGCGGGTACTCCGGTGCTGAGCTTCGCCGGTACCGCCGACCCCATCAACCCCTACGACGGCGGAGGTGCGGGCTATTGGCAGTACGGCGTCCAGTCGGCTGTCGAACGGTGGGCTGCGATCGATGGATGCGGCGAGCCGAGCGTCGAGGCACCGACCGCGGGCGTGAGCGTCACGGCGTACACCGACTGCGCGGGCGGGCCCGTGGTCTCGTACGTCGTCGACGGCATGGGGCACACCTGGCCCGGGCGCGCGCTCGAGACGCAGGCCGGTTACGCGTCGGTGCTCGGCGCCACCACCGACCTCGTCGACGCGAACGCGGTCATGTGGGACTTCTTCTCGCAGCTGAGTTGAGCTGAGCCGGTGAGGGTGGCGACCCGCGCGGTCGCCACCCTCACCGCGGCAGCAGCGGCAGCGCCTCGGAACCCAGAAGGTCGAGGTGCTCGAGGTCGCGCATGTCCATGAGTTGGAAGTAGACGCGATCCGCGCCCAGCGCCCGCAGCCGCTCGACCCGCTCAAGCACAGCGGCCGGATCGCCGATGATGTTGGCTCCGTTGTCGAAGCCCGCCGCATCCGTCCCGATCGCGGCCGCGCGCCCCTCGCGTTCGGCGGCGGTGCGCCCGACGATGGTCGGCAGCGCGACCGAGAGCTTGAGGCTCCCCGGGTCGCGTCCGATGCTCGCGCAGGCGGCGCGCACGGTGCCGAATTTCTCCGCGATCACCTCGTCGGTCGCGAACCCGATGTTGAACTCGCTCGCGTACCGCGCCGCGATGGCCGGCGTGCGCCGCGGTCCGCCGCCGCCCACGATGACCGGCACGCGCTCCTGCACCGGCTTCGGGAGCGCGGGGCTCTCATCGAGCCGGTAGTGCTCACCGCGGAAGGAGAATGTCTCGCCCACAGGGGTCTGCCACATCCCGGTGAGGATCCCGAGCTGCTCCTCCAGCAGCCCGAACCGCTTCTCGGGGAACGGAATGCCGTACGCGGCATGCTCCTCGGCGAACCAGCCGGTGCCGAGTCCCAGCTCCACCCGGCCGTCGCTCATGTCGTCGACCTGAGCGACCTGGACGGCGAGCACTCCCGGGACGCGGTAGGTGACGGAGGAGACGAGCGTGCCGAGGCGGATGCGGGAGGTCTCCCGAGCGAGGCCCGCGAGGGTCGTCCAGGCGTCCGTCGGCCCGGGCAGCGGATCGCCGGGGGCCATCCGCATGTAGTGGTCGGAGCGGAAGAACCCATCGAAACCGAGCTCCTCCGCGCGCTGCGCGAAGGCCAGCTGGTCGCGGTAGCCGAACCCCTCTTGCGGTTCCGTGAAGACGCAGTACTCCATGGGGTCAGTCTGCCCTCTCGCGGCGCTCAGTCCGAGGACTTGAGCACGATCGTCTCGGTGGGAGGTGCCGGGTTCGGGGCGTGCCCGATGTATCCGATGACCTCCAGCAGCGCCTGCCGCACGGCGGCGGGACGCTCGAGATGAACGAGGTGGCCGGCCCCTTCGACGATGAGCTCGCGCACGTCCGCACCGGTCGCGGCATCCGCATCCAGCACGGCACGCGTCTGCGACACCATGGGCTGGCTCGGCGCCTCGTCCGCACCCGGCCAGTCCGGCAGGATGCCGAGCGAGCCGAGGTGGGCCGGATCCAGGAACGAGGCGTCCGACACGATCGCATCGAGCTCGCCGTGGATCCACAGCACCGGGGTGCGTGCACCGAGGTGCGCGAGCGCGGACTGGTCGAAGTGGGCGGGAGCGAGGGCGTTGAGCACGCCGAGGTCGCCGGATGCCGCGCCCGGCCAGTTCGGGCTCGACACGGTGTCGCCCGGGTAGTTGCCGCCGGCGGTGGAGGTGGAGAGCATCGCGTCGACCCAGACGTCCTCGCGAGCCGTCCGATACGACTCCGAGACGAACTCGGCGCGGAAGACGTTCCGGGGCGATGCGGGCGACTCGTCGCTCTTGTCGCGCGCGGTCAGCCGGCGCACGAACTCCGCGTTCGCGGTCGCGGCGCCGGTTCCTGCGCCGTCGTCGGTGAGAGGGCTGCCGTCGAGGCGGGTGCCGCCCAGGCCATAGGGGGAGATGGGCGCCTGCAGCGTCAGCGACAGTGCGCCGTGGCCGTCGAGCGCGTACTGCGCCGCGACCGATGCGCCGAGATCGGTGCCGACGAGGTGCGCCGCGCGGATCTCGAGGGCGTCGAGCACGGCGTGCAGGTCATCCGCGAAGTCGCCGACTCCGCGGGTGGCGTCGACCGGCAGCGACTCCGTGCCGCCGAACCCGCGCAGGTCGACCGCGACGACGCGCAGGTCGCTTGGGAGGTCCTCCATGAACTCCTGCCAGATCAGCGACGACGACAACAGGCCGTGCAGGAGCACCACGGTGCGCTCGGCGGGGGTGTCGCTGCGATCGCCGTCGCGCAGCAGAACGCGCGCGGAGATACGTGCGGTGTCCACCTGTCGGGCGGTGATGCCGTCGAACAGTGGGCTGGTGGGTTCGATCATGGACGCCTCCAGGAGGGGGCACATCACGGCCCCGGCCGTTTCGATGATAGCCGGGGCACCTGAAGCCGCCCCGGGTCGTAGGGTGGAAAAATGAGCCAGCTTCCCCCTCTCGCGATCCTCGGCGCCGGCTCCATGGGCGGCGCCATCGCCCAGGGAGTCGCGGCCTCCGGGCACGCCGGTGACGTCGTCGTCACCAACCGCAGCCGCGCCAAGGCCGAGCTGCTGTCCGACCCCGGCATCCGCTCGCTCGCACTCGAGGACGATGCCGCGGCCAACGTCGACGCGGCCGCATCCGCCGACGTCGTGCTGATCGGCGTCAAGCCCGCCATGGTCCCCGATCTGCTCGCCGAGATCAGCCCGCACCTGCGTCCGGGCACGATCGTGGTGAGTCTCGCCGCGGGCGTGACGATCGCCACGTTCGAGCAGATCCTCGGTCCGGATGCGGTCGTCGTCCGCTCCATGCCGAACACGCCGGCCGTGGTCGGCAAGGCCGTCACGGGCGTCTCTGCAGGCTCGCTCGCCGACGAGAGCGCCATGGGCGTCGTGCGGGCGGTGTTCGAGACTGTGGGCGCCGTCGTCGAGGTGGCGGAGGAGCAGATCGACGCCCTGTCCACCATCTCGGGATCGGGCCCGGCTTACGTGTTCCTGCTCATCGAGAAGCTCACCGAGGCTGCGGTCGGAAAGGGATTCGACTCCGCCACCGCGCGGTTGATGGCGGAGCAGACCTTCATCGGCGCCGCGGCGCTGCTCGATGCCACGGGCGAGGACCCCGCCGAGCTGCGCCGGCGTGTCACGAGCCCGAAGGGGACGACCGAGCGTGCTGTCGCCGTGCTGCAGGATGCGCACCTCGAGCGCGTGTTCGCGGAAGCGACGGATGCGGCCCTCGCCCGCGCGAAGGAGCTCGCCGCCGGCGGCTGATCCTCAGCGGTCGGCACCGGGAGAGGTGCCGAACCGTGCGCGGTAGGCGCGGTGGAACGTTCCCGCATCCGCGAATCCGTGGGCGCGGGCGATCGCGGCGATGGACCGCACGCCGTCGCCGCGCAGCTCTTCGCGGGCGCGGTCGAGCCGCTCCGCCCGGAGCCACCCCGAGAAAGTGTCGCCGTCCTTTGCGAACACGTTCTGGACGGTGCGGGGAGTGCAGCCGAAGGCGCGCGCCACAGCGGCGAGGTCCAAGCGCGGGTCTCCCAGTCGGCTGCGCCCGTACGCTCGCAGCGCGTCGGCACGCATCGGCCCGCGCGGGCGGGATCCGCCGCAGCGAACGCATCGAGCATCTCGATGACGGTGCGACTCATGGTCGCGGCGACCCGCGTCAGGTCTGAGCGCGCCGACTGCGCCAACAAGCCCACCTGCGCACCCAGCTGCGCCCCGAGCGGCGTGCGCGCGAGCCGATCGCCCAACGAGGCCAGCGCGCGGGTCGTGCGCGGCGACAGCTCCTCTCGCGGGATGCGGACGGTCACCAGATCGAGGCGCTGCCGCTTGTCGGCCAGGACATCGAAAGGCAACGCGTTCTCGAGCACGGTGGCGGAGCGCGCGGCGACGTCCCAGGTCCGGCCGCGTTGCACCGAGCCCCACGGCTTGAGGCTGTGGTTGATGAAGATGGCGTCGTCGGGAACTCTCGCAATCGACATCCGGTCGCGCCGGGCGTCCACGCCCGGAGTGGAGATGATGCCGAGATCGGTGGGACCTGCGCGGTACAGGGCGAAGTCCGCGTCGAACCTTCCCGTGTGCGGGCGCCGCGGCCTCACGCCGACGTAGACGTCGGCGATGCTGTCGCAGAAGTGGTCGTAGTCCGCCCCGATCGGAAGGTCCCGGGTCGTCCCGCGCACGCGCACGCCGGAGGTGGTTTCGCCCATCGACACCTCTTTTCGCCGAGCGCCACTGCTCGGTCCCCGCGGGTGTTCCTATCGTGAGCCTCGCCCATGGCGCGGTCAAGTGATGCGCCGACCCGAAAGAGAGCGAGACGACGATGTCCGTACGACCGACCCTGCTCCTGGTTCACGGCGCCTGGCACGGCGCCTGGTGCTGGGACGAGCTCATCCGCGTGTTGACCGAGCGGGGGTGGGAGGCGCGGGCGATCGATCTCCCCACCGGGCACGCGCCGCACAAGGAGACACTCGGGATGCAGGACGACGCGGATGCGGTTCGTGCGGCGATCGACGCCGTTGCCGGTCCTGTCGTGGTCGTCGCCCACTCCTACGGCGGCGTCCCGGTGACGCAGGGGGCCCACGCGCCGAACGTGCAGCACATCGTCTATGTCGCGGCGTTCGCGCTCGACGAAGGAGAGTCGTTGCTCGCGGCGGTCGGCGGGGTCGAGCCCGACTGGTGGCACGTCGACGGGCTGCTCGCGACCGCCGGTGACGAGCTCCGCCCGCCCCGTGAACTCTTCTTCGCCGATGTCGCGCCCGACGTCGCAGCCGCCGCCAGCGCCCGGCTGCTGCCGCAGGCCGTGCGTTCGTTCCGTGACACAGTCACCTCGGTCGCCTGGCGGAACACGCCGACGACCTACGTCATCACCGAGCAGGACGGGATCTTCCCGCTGCCAGCCCAGGAAGCACTGGCCGCGCGGTCAGGCTCCGCCGCGCCGCGGCTCGACACGAGTCACTCGCCGTTCCTCTCACAGCCCGACGCGCTCGCCGACATCATCGAGGTCGCTGCCGGCGGCTGAGACTCAGCGGTCGAGGGAGGCGAAGCGCTCGATGTCGCTGTTCGTTCCCGAGACGATGATGAGGTCGTGGTTGGTGACGACCGTGTTGGCCTCGGCGTAGCGGAACGGCTTGCCGGGGCTCTTCACGCCGACGACCGTCACCTTGTACTTGGTGCGCACACCGGACTCGTTGAGGCCGACGCCGCGGATGAAGCGCGGCGGGTACATCTTCGCGAGCACGAAGTCGTCGTCGAAGCGGATGAAGTCCAGCATCCGACCGCTCACGAGGTGCGCGACGCGCTCGCCGGCCTCGCGCTCGGGGTAGATGACGTGGTTCGCGCCGACGCGGGCGAGGATCTTGCCGTGCGACTGCGAGACGGCCTTCGCCCAGATCTGCGGGACCTTCAGGTCGACGAGGTTCGCGGTGATCAGCACGGACGCCTCGATGGACGAGCCGACGGCGACGACGGCCACCTGGAAGTCGGCGGCGCCCACCTGCGTGAGCGCCTCGATGTTGCGTGCATCCGCCTGCACCGTGTGGGTGACCCGCTCCGACCACTTCTGCACCAGATCGAGGTTGTCGTCGATCGCCAGCACCTCGCGATCCAGCCGGTCGAGCTCGCCCGCACAGGCGGCGCCGAAGCGACCGAGGCCGATCACGAGCACGGGGGCGTCGTTGCGGAGCTTCTCAACCATGGGCAACAGATTACGGCGATCGCTCAGCCCGCATCGACCGTGATCCCGATTCAGCTCGCGCCGGGGCGGATGACTCCTCGTTCGTACGCGTAGACGATCAGCTCGCTGCGCGAGCTCAGCCCGAGCTTTGCGAGCGCGGCGCTGAGGTGTGACTTGACCGTGGCTTCGGAGACCACGAGCTCGGCGGCGACGGCGCTGTTGGTGAGTCCGCGCGCGACGAGCCGGAACACCTCGCGTTCGCGCGCCGAGAGGGATTCGAGCCCCTCGTCGTGAATGTCAGGAGCCGACGCGGGCTGCGGCACCCACACGTGCCGCCGGCGGTGGCTTCCCGCACGCCAGAGCGCGGCGGTCGCCGCGAGCGTCAGCGCGCACCACCAGCCCGTGCTCTGCGCCGCCTCGACCGACGGCCATGACGTGCCGTGGACCGTCCCTTCCACACCGGAGAATGACAGAGCGGGCACGGTCAGGAGCGCGACGACGATGAGAGCCTCGGTGAGCAGGGCGCCCAACAGGAGGCGGCGTCGTTCGACGGCGCGTGACGCCACCGCGGAGGCGACGGGCAGCAGCATCAGGTAGGCCGTCCATGCCGTCTGGCTGAAGCGCGCCGGCCAGAAGAAGAGCTGTGCGGCGAGGATCAGGCCGATCAGCGTCAGGCTCCATGACGGGCGCCACCGCGTCAGCGCGAGTGCGAGCGCGAGGCCGACGGCGCACGCCAGCGCAAAGGGGCTCGTCGTGAACGTCTCGTCCCGCATCGGTACGGAGTAGGTGAGGAGCCGGGGGCTCTCCCTGGCGAGCCACACGCCGAACGCCACGGCGGCGACGATCGGCAGGAGCAGGTGCGGAAGCAGCTTCGACATGCCCTCACGCTAGGCGACCGGCAAGCGCGAGAAGAAGGCGTCCAAAGCGGTTTCGACCCTTCGTCGGAGCGCGTCATCCGAAGGGATGAGCAGCGCCGTTCAGCCGACGATCGGGCGCTCGACCGGCAGCGAATAGAGCTGGGAGCGGGAGGATGCGGCCACCGCCGCCGCCAGGGTCACGGTGCCGACGCGACCCATGAACATCGTGGCGGCCAGCACATACACCGCCGGGTCCGGCAGCTCGCTGGTGAGTCCCGTCGACAGCCCGACCGTGGCGAAGCCCGACACGACATCGAACAGCACCTTGTCCACATCCGCCTTCGTGATCTGGGCGATGGTGATCGTGGAGATCGCGACGATCGTCGCGCCCCACGCCACGACCGAGAGAGCGACGCGCTGCACGTCGCTCGGGATGCGGCGGCCGAACGCCTGCACCGACGGGCGTCCCTTGGCCTCCGACCAGACGCTGAGCGCGAGCACCGCGAGCGTCGTGACCTTGATGCCGCCCGCCGTCGACGCCGATCCGCCGCCCACGAACATGAGCATGGAGCCGACCAGCAGCGAGGAACCGTGCAGATCGCCGATCTCCACCACGGAGAAGCCGCCCGAGCGTGTCATCGCGGACAGGAAGAACGACTGGAAGGTCGTATCCCACGCATCCATCCCGCCGAAGGTCAGCGGGTTGTCGTACTCCAGGCTCACGAAGACGACGGCGCCGGCGAAGAACAGGATGACGGTCGTGATGAGGGTGAGCTTGGTGTGCAGCGACCAGTGGCGCACGTGCCACTGATGCCGCCACAGGGTGAAGATCACCGGGAAGCCGATGGACCCCAGGAACACGCCGATCATCAGCACCGTCATGAACAGGTAGTCGTGCGAGAACGGCGCGAGACCGTCGGCGTTGGGGGTGAAGCCGGTGTTCGTGAACGACATCGCGGCGAAGTAGGGCGCCTCCCAGAGCGCCGTGACCGGATCCACTCCGCCGGCGAGCAGCGACGGGTAGAGCAGGATGGCGAGGCCCGCCTCGATGACGAGCGTGGAGAGGGCGACGGTGCGAAGCAGAGCACCGACCTCGCCGAGGCGTACGGTCTGACCCTCGTTCACGGGCCCCCCGTGCACGCGCATGGGATTGCTGTCGCCGGCGGCGATGAGCTTCGCCCGCAGTCCCAGCCTGCGGGAGATGATGAGCCCGAGGATCGAGGCGAGGGTCAGGACGCCGAGGGCGCCGACGTTGACGCCGATGTAGATCACGACCTGCCCGAGCGGCGACCAGTGCGAGCCCATGTTGACCGTCGACAGACCGGTGACACAGATGGTGGACACGGCGGTGAACAGGGCGTCCGCGAGCGGGGTGACCCGGCCGTCCGCCGCCATCGCGGGCAGCGACAGGAGCGCCGTGAACAGCAGGATCAGGCCTGAGAAGATCAGGACCGCGAAGCGCGCCGGCGACGAGGTCGTGAAGGTCTTGGCCGCATCGCTGATGCGCTCCCACGCGGCGCTGAGCCGACGCCGCGTCGCCGAACTCGCGGAGTCGGACGTCATCCGTGGGACCCTTCGAAGATGCGGAGCGGTCAGCGACCGGAACGCGTGTCATGGTACTCCGCTCGGAGCCCGACTAACCTAAGGCGCATGGCGGACATCTTCGGCGTGATCGCGGACGCGACCCGGCGCGACATCCTGCGTCTTCTGCTGGATCGTTCGGCATCCGGAGAAGACGGCACGAGCGTCTCGCACATCGTGAGCGAGCTGGGCGTGAGCCAGCCGACGGTCTCGAAGCACCTCAAGGTGCTCCGCGAGAGCGACCTCGTCTCGGTGCGCGAAGAGGGTCAGCACCGGTATTACAGCCTCTCCCGCGAGCCGCTCGACGAGATCGATGCGTGGCTCATGCCGTTCCTCACCGAGGACGAGGATGCGACGGCCGCGTTCGTCTCGACGCTGCCGGAACCGGCAGCGAATGCGGCTGCAGCCGTGGGACGCGCGGCCGCATCCGTCAACCGTGCGGTCGTGGCGGCGTTCGGCAAGCGCGGTCGCTGACGACCACCACACCCGTCACACGGGTCACTCCGGTTTACACGCGTGTATGCGTCGCCCTAGAGTGTGCTGAACCCGGGGAGGATGGGACATGGCCGAGTTGCCCGACGTGCGCTTTCTCACCGTCGCCGAAGTCGCGCAGATCATGCGCGTGTCGAAGATGACGGTGTACCGTCTCGTGCACGCGGGCGAATTGCCCGCCGTGCGTTTCGGGCGCAGTTATCGGGTGCCCGAATCCGCCGTCACAGAGGCCGTGCAGCGGCCGATCGCCGACGTCGGCTAGACTTATCCGAGGCATTTTTTCGGTGCCTCGTTCCCGGGAGCAGGTCATCCTGCGCCCAGACCGCCAACCAGTGAGGTTTTCCGTGGGTTCTGTCATCAAGAAGCGCCGCAAGCGCATGGCGAAGAAGAAGCACCGCAAGCTGCTTCGCAAGACTCGCCACCAGCGCCGCAACAAGAAGTAAGCGGCATCGACACAAGCGCCTGTCCCCTGGACGGGCGCTTCGTGTCTGCGGTCTAGCCTGGTGACATGAATTCGATCACGGTGCAGCAGCTGCGCGAGCGCGAGGGCGTTCCTCTCATCGATGTGCGAGAGGTGGAGGAGTTCGCCTCCGGCCACGTCCCCGGCGCGGTCAACGTTCCCCTGTCGACCATCGGCGACAACCTCGACCGCCTGCCCGAGGGGCCCTTCGACGTCATCTGCCAGATGGGCGGCCGCTCGGCGCGCGTCGTGCAGGCGCTCGAAGCCCGCGGGTACGAGGTCACGAACGTCGACGGCGGCACGGGCGAGTGGATCGCCGCGGGTTACCCGGTCGAGTCCTGAGGTCGTATACCCGATCTAGGATGTGAGCGTGAGAACCATCACGCTCATCGGCAAAGAAGGCTGCCACCTCTGCGACGTCGCGCGCGGGGTGATCGAGCATGTCCTCGCCGAACTCCCCGACGACGCGGCCGACCGCATCCAGCTCGAGGAGAAGTCCATCTTCGACGACGCGGCGCTGCACCAGCAGTGGGCCGAGAAGATCCCCGTCGTCATGATCGATGACGACCTGCACGCGTACTGGCGGGTGAACCCCGAGCGGCTGCGCGCCGCCGTCGAGGAGGCCACCCGCCCCGAAGGAGCATCACTGTGACCATCCGCCACATCGTCGCCTGGAAGCTTGCCGCCACCGATGCCGATCAGCGCATCGAGCATGCCACCGGCATCACCACGCGCCTCCTCGCTCTCGACGGCGTCGTCCCCAGCATCCGCACCATCTCCTCGGGGGCCGACGTGCTCGGCGGCGAGAACTGGGACGTGGCGATCGTCGCCGACTTCGACGACGTCGACGGCCTGCACGAGTACATCGAGCACCCCGCCCACCAGGAGGTCGTCGCCTACGTGCGCTCGGTGGTCTCGTCGCGCGTCGCGGTGGACTTCGAGCTCTGAGCCTGCTCCTCCCCGCCTGAGACGACGGGGATCGCCTGCGTGAAGGTGTCGGCGCGGGCCTCGGCTTCGGCGCTGCCGGTGAACAGTCCCGCATCCTGGGGCGTCGGCTCGTGCGTCTGCGCAGCCGCACCGTCGTGCTCGGTCATGAGCACGCGCTGGACCGGCAGAGCCGCCGGCATGGCGGCCTGGGTCCAGGTGACCATCGCCTCCCGTACGAGGCAGCGCAGGTCGAACAGCGTCGGAGCGTCCCGTGCGGTGACGAGGATGCGCACGCGCACGTAGCCGCCGGTGGCCTCGGTCACTTGGAGAACACTGGCGCGACCGTCCCAGAGGTCGGTGTGTGCGAGCACCTCGTCGAGGTGTTCCCGCATCCGCGCGGGGGAGACGCGCCAATCCAGGTCGAGTTCGACGGCGCCCAGCAGCTCGGAGCCGCGACGGGTCCAGTTCTGGAACGGCGTGGTCGTGAAGTACGTGCAGGGCAGCACCAGCCTGCGCTCGTCCCACAGATCCAGCACGACGTAGCTGAGCGTGATCTCGCCCACCCGGCCCCACTCGCCCTCGACCACGACGACGTCATCGACGCGCAGGGCGTCGCTGAAGACGATCTGCAGGCCCGCGAAGATGTTCGCGAGCACGGACTGCGCCGCGAGTCCGGCGACGATCGAGGCGATTCCGGCAGATGCCAGCACGCTCGCGCCCACCGCCCGGACGGCCGGAAACGTGAGCAGCGCCGCGCCGATGGCGAGCACGACGATCAGCACGATCGCGAGACGCTTGACGATGAGCGTCTGGGTGCGGATGCGGCGAGCGAGCCGGTTGTCGGGGACGTCGATGCGGTAGCGGCCCAGGGTGAGGTCGGTGGTGAAGGCGACGAGGGCGCCCAGCAGCCACGCGGTCGCACCGATGACGAGGATCGTGAACGCCTGGTCGAGCAGCGGACGCCACTCGCTGAGCGGAAATGTCACCGTGACGGAGATCCAGGTCGCGATGAGGAACGTGAGAGCGCGGAAGGGCGCGCGGGCACGACGCACCAGGCCCGCCGGCCAGGACCTCCGCCGCGCGGCGAGTCGGGTCATGACGGTGGCCGCGAGCGTGAGCAGTGCGGCGGCGACGAGGGCGATGGCCAGGGTCAGGGCGAACTGCGCCCAAGGGTTGTCGAGCATGGGCCTCCTTCGGGTCCCCCCACGCTACGGGGTGCGCCGGAACCCGGAGCTCGACTCGACAGGCGGTACCGCCCCGGGTGATACTCCGTGCCGGCGCCAGGGGCGGACGGCGGGGTCAGCCGCGCGGGCGCGTGGCGACCGGGACGGGATCGAGGGCGATCCGCACGGTGTCGCCGTACTGCACGCGCTCACTCGCGTCGTGCTGCACGTTCAGCATCGTGCCGTCCGGCGTGCGCACGACCGAGCGTCGGAAGCTGCCCAGGAACGTGCTCTCCTGCACGGTCGCCTCGACGCCCGGGGCATCGGATGCCGTGAAGCGCACGTTCTCGGGGCGTACGAAAACGTCGACCGACCCCGCATCCGTCGGCGACTGCAGCGGCAGGCGTTGACCCCAGACGTCGACGAACTCGCCGACGACGGTGCCCGGAACCAGGCTCGAGACGCCGACGAAGGCCGCCACCTGCGCCGTGGCGGGCCGCAGATACAGCTCCTCGGGCGTACCGATCTGATCGATGCGGCCCGCGTTCATCACGGCGATGCGGTCGGATACCGCGAGCGCCTCCTCCTGGTCGTGCGTCACGAACACCGTGGTGATCCCGAGGCGCAGCTGGATGCGGCGGATCTCGTCACGCAGCTGCACGCGCACCTTCGCGTCGAGTGCCGACAGCGGCTCGTCGAGCAGCAGCACCCGCGGCTCGGTCACGAGCGCGCGCGCGAGCGCCACACGCTGCTGCTGGCCGCCCGACAGCTGGTGCGGAAACCGGTCGGCGAGGTGGCCGAGGCCGACGAGGTCGAGCGCGTCTGTTGCGCGCCGAGCGGCCTCGGCCTTGCCGACGCCGCGACGACGCAGGCCGAACGCGGTGTTCTCGAGCACCCGCAGATGCGGGAAGAGCGAGTACGACTGGAACACCATGCCGATGTCGCGCTTGTTCGTGGGAACACCCGACACGTCGCGGCCAGCGAGAAGCACGGCGCCGTCGGTGGCGCGCTCGAGGCCGGCGAGCACACGCAACGCGGTGGTCTTGCCGCATCCCGACGGACCCAGCAGCGATACGAACTCGCCCGGGGCAATGTCGAGGTCGACGCCGTGCAGCACGCGCGTCGCGCCGTAGTCCTTGACGACGCCGCGGAACTGCACGCGGGTGCCGGAGCCGGCCTCCGCCAGCAGCATGTTGTCGGAGGTGGAGGGGAGGCCCCGCAGCGGGGTGTCTGCCGTGGTCATGAGTTCTTCCTTCCGGCGCCCAGGCGTCCGGCCCGGCCGATGATGAGCAGCAGCACGAACGCGAAGGCGAGTGCCAGCAGGGTGAAGATGGCGGCGGCCCACGCATCCTGTCGGTTGATGAGGACGAGCGCCGTCTGCAGCACCTGGCGGTTCAGGAGGGACGCGATCGTGAACTCGCCGAGCACGACGGCGACCGAGATGAGGGATGCGGCGAGCAGCCCCGGTCGGAGGTTGGGGACGATGACCCGCACGAGCACGCCGAACCATCCCGCACCGAGGGTGCGTGCGGCCTCCGACAGGGTCTTGATGTCGATCGCGTCGATCGAGGCCTGGATCGAGCGGTACGTGAACGGCAGCACCAGCACGCCGTATGCGAAGGCGAGCGTCCATGCGCCGGTGCCGAGGGTCCGCCCGATCTGCAGGTAGATCGGGGCGAGGCCGACGACGAGCACGATCGCGGGGATCGAGATCGGCAGCAGGGCCAGGAACTCGAAGCCGCGACGCAGCTGCGGGAACTTCAGTGCGACGAGCACCATCGTGGGGGTGAACAGGAACAGCACGAGGGCGACCGTCACGGCCGCGAGCGAGAGCGAGTTGCCGAGGCCCGTCCAGATCGGCGCGTATTTCGCGGCGTTCGCGGCATCGAAGACGGCGAGCCACCGCGTCGGCGTGAGAGCGTCGGAGCCGGGTAGCGGCGCGAGCGTGAACAGGACCGTTGCGGCGAACGGTACGGCGAAGACGACGCCGACGACGATGCCGATGATCCAGCGGATGAGGGGGGAGGGGGCGAAGGTCTTCACGCCTGCCACCTCGCTGCCCGACGCTGGATGAGGGCGTAGACACCCATCACGACGGCGACGACGACGATCATGCCGAACGCAAGGGCGCCGGCGAGGTTCTCGCGTCCGAGCAGCGTTTCGCTCGTGAGCGCCGTGCGGATCTGCAGCGGGACGATCTGCGAGCCCTGGCTCGCCAGCGCCGCCGCCGTCGCGTACGAGGAGAACGCGTTCGCGAACAGGAGCAAGAGGCTCGCGAGGAAGGACGGCGCGAGCACCGGGAAACCGATGTGGAGCCAGAAGCTGCGCGGCGTGCCGCCGAGGGTCTGGTGGGCCTCGGCCCACTGGGGCTTCAGAGCCGCGAGCGCCGGCATGAAGGTGATGATCATGAGCGGCACCTGGAACACGATGTACGCGGGGATGAGGCCGGGAACGGAGTAGATCCACGCACCGTCGGCGTAGGGGTCGATGCCGAGCACGTTCTTGAGGAACAAGGTGACGATGCCCTGGGTTCCGATGGCGGCGACCATGACGAAGGCGAGCATCACGCCGCCGAACTGCGCCAGGACGCCGGATGCCGCATCCACCGTGCTGCGCACGAAGCCGGTCTCGGGGAGCCCCAGCATCGCGTAGCAGACGACCGCGCCCACGACCGCGCCCAGCACCGCGGTGAGCAGCGATACCCAGGTCGAGTTCCAGAACGTCATGAGGATGACGGGGTCGCCCAGCGCCGCGAGGTTGTCGAGCGTGAAGGCGCCGTGGGCGTCGAAGAGACCCGAACCGACGGCGAGGAGGGTCGGCAGGGCGAGGAAGAGGGCGATGTACGCCGCGAACGGAGCAAGTCCGATCCAGGACAGGTCACGCCCGGCGCCCCGCCGCCGGGGAGCCTGAGGCTCCCCGGCGGCGGGGCGCGCGTCGTGCGTGTCGCGGTCGGCCACGACGGATGCGGTCACGAGACGGCCGCGGCCCACTTCTCGCCGAGCAGGGTGCCGGCGTCGGTGCTCTGCTGCTCCGTCGGCACGACCGTCTTGTCCGGCGTCGCGGGCAGGGCGGCGGACAGCTTCTCGTCGAGCGTTCCCGCGGTCTGCATGGCGTCCATGCGCGCCGGGCGGGCACCGCCGGCGAGCCACAGGTTCTGCACCTCGTCGCTGTAGAGGAACTCCTGCCACAGGCGTGCCGCGGCCGGGTGCGGCGCGCTCTTGTTGATCGCCTGGTTGTAGTACCCGGCGTAGCCGGTGCCGTCGAAGACGACGACCTTCCAGTTGGGGTTGCTCTGGGTGTGGGCCGCGTTGAGGTAGTCCCAGTCGAAGACAACGGGCGTCTCGCCGCTGGCCACGGTCGCGCTGGTCACGTCGAGCTTCAGCATGTTGCCGGCGGCGTTCAGCTTGCTGAAGAAATCGATGCCCGGCTGGTAGTCGTCGAGCGTGCCACCGGACTGCACCGTAGCCATTCCCACCGCGGCGAACGCCGCGCCCGCCTGCGTCGGGTCGCCGTTGATGGCGACCGCGCCGCGGTACTCGTCGCCGAGCAGATCGTCGAGGCTCTTCGGGGCGGGGAAGCGCGACGAGTCGTAGCCGACCGACATGTACCCGCCGTAGTCACCGACGAACAGGCCCGTCGGCTCCTTGAGCGCATCGGGGATGTCGTCCCAGGTCTGCACCTTGTAGGGCGCGAACGACGCCGTGTTCTGCAGGGCGACGGTGAGTCCCAGATCGAACACGTCCGGGGCGGTGTCCAAGCCCTCGTTGGTCTTCGCTGCCTGGATCTCCTCGGCGCTCGAGATGTCCGGCGACTGCTCCTCGACGGAGATCTCCGGGTAGCGCTGGGTGAACAAGTCGATGATCTCGCCGTAGTTGGCCCAGTCGCGCGGCAGGGCGATCACGTTGAGCTTGCCCTCGGCCTTCGCCGCGGCCTCGAGGTCGGCGAAGGTGCCGAAGTCGGCGACGCTCGTGGCGGCCTGCGCCTTCGAGGAGTCCTCGGAGGACGCCTCGGCCGTGCCTGCGCAGCCGGCCAGGGCGACGGCGGCGATCGCCGTCAGAGCGATCCCGGCGACGGCGCGGCCGCGGCGGGTGGAGCGGATGGTCATGCGGATTCCTCTCGGGTAGTTCGATGCGGCCGCGCGCGAGGGGCGCGACAGATCGGGACGAGAGGAAGCTATGAGGAGGCGGTGACGGGTGCCGACAGTGGCGGTGAACGGGCCGTGTACGCAGCGTGGCCAGTGCGGTCGGCTCGGGCGTTGGCCTGCCGCATCCGCTGGCTGCGCCGCAACGCAAGAGCGCCACTTCCGCGCACCCGCCACAGGATCAACCTGTCGCGGCTGCGCAGAAGTGGCGCACCTGCTCACCTGCGTCGCAACTCGGGCACCCGGGAGAGGGGGCCGAGAGCGGCGGCGGGTCAGGGGGCGAGGCGTGTGGGCCCGCGGAAGAGGAAGGTCACCTCGCGGATCGAGTCCTGGCCGAGCATGAGCATCAGCACGCGCGCAAGGCCCATGCCGAACCCGCCGTGGGGTGGGATGCCGTAACGGAAGAAGTCGAGGTAGTGCTCGAGGCCCTCGAGCGACAGGCCCTTCTCCAGCGCCTGCGCCTCGAGCACCTCGATGCGGTGTTCGCGCTGCGCGCCCGTCGTGATCTCGGTGCCGTTGAACAGCAGGTCGTAGCTGTTCGTGAGCCCGGTCTCGGCGTTGCGCATGTGGTAGAACGGCCGGATCTCGGGGTGGTAGTCCGTGATGAAGACGAACTGGTGGTCGTAGGTCTCGCGCACGTGGGCGGAGATCTGACGCTCGCCCTCGGGGTCGAGGTCGCCGTCGGTGCGCGGGATGTCATAGCCGCGCGCCTTCACGATCTCGCGCGCCTCGGCGAGCGGGATGCGGGGGAACGGGAGCGTCGGCACGACGACGTCGATGTCGAACAGCTCCTTGATCTCGTCGCCGTGCTTCTCCTTGACCGCGGTGAAGGCGGCCGCGAGCAGTTCCTCCTGCATCGCGGCGACATCCTCGTAGGAGTCGATCCAGGACAGCTCGGCGTCGACCGAGGTGAACTCCGTCGCGTGGCGGCTGGTGAAGCTGGGGTCGGCGCGGAACACGTCGCCGATCTCGAACACCTTGCCGAAGCCGGCGGCCTGCGCCATCTGCTTGAAGTGCTGCGGGCTCTGCGCCAGGTAAGCCGTCTGGTCGCCGAAGTACTCCAGCGCGAACAGCTCGGCGTTGCCCTCGGCGGGCGTGGACATGAGCTTGGGGGAGTGGATCTCGACGTAGTCACGCTCGACCCAATAGGTGCGCATGGCGTGCTCGAGCGTCGTCTGGATACGGAAGATCAGGTTGTTGCGGCGCTGACGCAGGTCGATGAAACGCCAGTCCATGCGCTTGTCCAGACCGCTGTCGGCGGCGATGGGCGTCTCCGGCAGCGCAGCAGCCGCGATCTCCAGCGACGCGATCTTGATCTCGACGCCGCCGAGCTTGACGCGCTCGTCGTGCTTCAGCTCACCTGTCACCGTCAGGAACGTGCCGGTCGCGAGGTTCGATATCGTCTCGGTCAGCGCGAGCGCTGCCGCCTGCTCGGCCGTCGCGTCCTCGCCGAGCTCGCGGGTGGCGGGGTTCACCAGCTGAACCGCGCCGGTCTCATCGCGCAGGATGACGAACTGCACCTTCTTCTGGTCGCGGACGGTCTCGACCCATCCGGACACCGAGACACCTCCCGCGGGGAGGGACTTCAGCTGCTTGACCAGAACGCGTTCACTCACGAGAGAGCAGTCTACGGGCCGTGCCCGGCGCCCGTACGATGGCGGCGTGAGCAGTGAGCGCCCCGGCGAGGAACCCGCGATCTTCCGGTTGCCGCCCGAGTCGTTCCGCATCGGCTCCGACGAGGCCCGGGCCGTTCGTCCGGAGCCTGCTCCGCGTGGCGAATCCGCCGAGTCGATGCCGCAGCGCCACGCTGAGCGGACCGTTCCGCGTCGGCGGCGCAAGGCATGGGATGTCGTCTTGACGATCGTGCTGCTGGTCTCCACCGCCGCGGTCTCGGCCGTCGCATCGACGTTGGCGCTCCTGCTTGCCTCCTCCTCCACCGGATGCGGCGCCGATGGCCGCGTGTGCCGCACGGAGCTGCTCCAGGGCGGTGTGTGGACCATGCTGACCGTGCCGTGGATCGTCTTCGTGCTGACCGCGTTCTTCGCGGTGCTGCTGCTCGTCGTGCGCCGCCGGGCGTTCTGGGTGCCGCTGGTGGGAAGCGTCATCGCCGCACTGAGCTGGCTCGTAGGCGCCGTCCTGCTCTGGGCCGCCGTCTAGTTCTGCGGGGGACAGACCTCCGGGTCCTTTCCCAGCCGCGGTTCACCGCGGATGGATACCGTGTACGCGACGCACGACATCTTCGCCCGATCACCGAGAGTCTCGAGGACCCCGATGACCCAGGTCGCTCTGCCCGTCCGCGCCTCGTCGAGCGAATCCTGGCTGAGTCAGCTGATGGACGCGCTGGTCGGACTGATGGAGTGGATCGGCCCCATCGGCGCCGGAATCGCGATCGCCCTGGAGAGCGTCTTCCCGCCGCTGCCGAGCGAGGCGATCCTTCCGATGGCCGGCGTCACGGCCAGCCGCGGCGGCTTCACCCTCGTCGAGGCGCTCCTGTGGACGACGGCGGGATCCGTGGTCGGTGCGCTCGCCCTTTACGGCATCGGCGCGTGGCTCGGCATCGACCGGTTGCGCCGGGTCGCGGCGAAGGTCCCGCTGCTGCATCCGGAAGACATCGACCGCACGGTCGCCTGGTTCCACAAGCACGGCGACAAGGCCGTGTTCTTCGGGCGGATGGTGCCGCTGTTCCGCAGTTTCATCTCGATCCCCGCGGGTGTCACCCGCATGCCGCTGTGGCGCTTCGTGCTGCTGACGGCTGCCGGCAGCATGCTGTGGAACGCGATCTTCGTGCTGGCCGGCTACTTCCTCGGCGAGTCGTGGCACATCGTCGAGCAGTATGCCGAGGTGTTCCAGGTCATCGTGATCGTGGGCGTCGCCGTCGGCATCGCCTGGTTCGTCTACGCGCGCGTGCGCTCCCTGCTCGCCCATCGACGCCGCGTGGGCGCCCGCGACTGACCGCTACCAGCTGACGCTCAGTCTCTTCATATCCGCCATCCACGTAAAATCGGGGGGTGCCCGCCGAACGCCTCCACCTCGTGCGCCATGGCGAGGTCCACAATCCTGACCGTGTCCTCTACGGTCGACTGCCTGAGTTCCGGCTGAGTGCGGCGGGCCGTCGGATGGCGCGCCAGGCCGCGGAGCACGTGCAGGCCGAGGGACGACCCGTCACCGCGTTGGTCTGCTCGCCGTTGCAGCGCACGCGCGAGTCGGCCGAGCCGTTCACCGAGCTCTTCGGTTTCGAGCCCGTCGTCGAGCCCGACGTGATCGAGCCCTGGAACGTGTTCGAGGGCAAGAGGATGCGGCGGGCCCTGGCCAACCCCCTGAACTGGCGTCATGTGACGCGCCCCTCCGTCCCGAGCTGGGGGGAGCCGTATGCCGAGGTCGTCGCGCGGATGCAGCGGGCGATGGCGAAGGCGTGGAATGCGGTTCCCGCGGGCGACGTCGTCATCGTCAGCCACCAGCTGCCCATCTGGGTGACCCACCTGGCGATCGCGGGCCTGCCCCTGCGGCACGACCCGCGCGCCCGCCGCTGCGCCCTGTCCAGCGTGACGAGCTTCGAGGGCGGCCCGGGAGCGTGGCGCGAGATCGCCTACGCGGAGCCCGCATCCGTCGAAGGCGCCGTCGATGTAGGAGCAGTATGAGATTCCGTCCCCGCCGCCTCGCCGCAGCTCTGGTCGCCGGCGCGCTGGCCGTCACCCTCGCGGCCTGTTCGGCGAACGATTCCCTGGCCGACCAGTACCGGGAGGGCTCGAACAAGGGCTACATCGGTGCCGACGGCGTGCCGATCGTCGAGACCCCGCCGGCGGAGCGTTCCGATCCCATCGTGTTCACGGGTGTGAGCGACAGCGGCAAGACGGTGACGAACGAGGACTACGCCGGCCAGGTGCTCGTCGTGAACTTCTGGTACGCCGCGTGCGGCCCTTGTATCGTCGAGGCGCCGCGCCTCGAGAAGTCGTACGAGGACCTGAAGGGCGAGAACGTGTCGTTCCTCGGTATCAACACCTACGACCAAGCGCCCACGGCCGCATCCTTCGCGAAGGACAACGGCATCAGCTATCCCAGCCTGCTCGCGGTCAACGACAGCAAGCTGAAGCTGTCGTTCGCCGACGCCACCCCGCTCACGGCCACCCCGACGACCCTCGTGCTCGACAAGCAGGGCCGCGTCGCCGCGCGCATCGTCGGTGAGCTCGGCGACGCCTCGATCCTCACGACGCTCGTGCGCGACGCCCTCAAGGAGGGTTCGTGACGGGCATCGTCGCCGAAGGAGCGCTCTGGGTCGCGATCCCGCTGGCGCTCGCCGCGGGGCTCGTCTCGTTCCTCTCACCCTGCGTGCTCCCGCTCGTGCCCGGTTACCTCGGCTTCCTCGGAGGAGCGGCGGGGACCGCATCCGGTCGCAAGGGCCGCGGGCGCCTGCTGCTGAGCGTGCTCCTGTTCATCGCCGGGTTCACGGTGGTCTTCATGGCGATGACCGTGCTGGGCGGCTCGCTCGGTCGGTTCTTCCTGGAGTACTCCGACATCATCACGCGCGTGCTCGGTGCGGTCGTGATCGTCATGGGGCTCATCTTCATCGGTCTGCTCGGCTTCGCGCAGCGCACGTTCAAGCCCAACGTCCGGGGGAACCTCGGACTGGTGGGTGCGCCTCTGCTCGGCCTCGCGCTCGGCATCGGCTGGGCGCCGTGCATCGGCCCGACGCTCGCGACGATCCTCGCGCTGTCGTGGAACATGGGCGACCCCGGCCGCGCGGCAGTCCTCGGACTCGCGTACTCGCTCGGCCTCGGCATCCCCTTCCTCCTGCTGGCTGCCGGCTTCGGCTGGGCCAGCAAGTCGGTGTCGTTCCTGCGCCGCCACATCCGTGCCATCAACATCTTCGGCGGCGTCCTGCTCATCGTTCTCGGTGTGCTGATGGTCACCGGCGTCTGGAGCTCACTCATGTCGCAGTTGCAGGGGGTGCTGGTCAATGTCCCGCTCCCCATCTGATCGAGCCGACGTCTCGGAGCCGTTGCGGCCGTCGGACCACATCGACGGCCGCCCCGCTCCGGCACGCGACGACGATGTGACGTCGCCGCGTCTCGGACCGATCGAGTGGCTCCGGTGGGGATGGCGGCAGCTGACGAGCATGCGCACGGCCCTCGTGCTGCTGCTCTTGCTGGCGATCGCCGCGGTTCCGGGCTCGATCTTCCCGCAGCGCTCGGCCGACCCGAACGGTGTGACGCAGTTCCGGTCCGACAACCCAGACCTCTTCCCGGTGCTCGACTGGTTCAAGCTGTTCGACGTCTACAGCTCGCCGTGGTTCTCGGCGATCTACATCCTGCTGTTCATTTCGCTCATCGGCTGCGTCATCCCGCGCACGCGACACCACTGGAAGGCGCTGCGCGCGCGCCCGCCCCGCACGCCCGCGCGCCTGTCGCGCCTCGACGACCACCGCGAGATCGTGGTGCGCCTGCCCGAGGGCACGGATGTCGCCGCCGCCGCGGAGGATGCGATCGCCTCGGCCGCAGCGCACCTGCGAACCGCCCGTTACCGCCTCGAGCGCTACGACGGCCGCGGCGCCCTGTCGGTGTCGGCCGAGCGCGGATACCTCCGCGAGACGGGCAACCTGCTCTTCCACATCGCCCTCGTGGGTGTGCTCATCGCGGTGGGTGTCGGCGGCGCGCTGACGTACACCGGCCAGCGCGCCATGGTGCAGGGGACGAGCTTCGTGAACGCCCTGACCGATTACTCGTCCTTCAACCCCGGACGCTTCGTCGACGCCGACCAGCTCTCGCCGTACTCGATCACCCTCAACAAGTTCGACGTGACGTATCAGCCCTCCGGAACCGCAGCAGCGGGGCAGGCCGGGGACTTCGTCGCACACGTGACCACGCAGCTGCCGGGCCAGGATCCGCAGGACGGCGAGGTGCGCGTCAACCATCCGCTCGATATCGCTGGCGACCGCGTGTACCTCATGGGCAACGGCTACGCGCCCATCGTCACCGTGCGCGACGCCGACGGCGACGTCGTCTTCCGCGACGCCGTGCCGTTCCTGCCGCAGAACAACAACATGACCTCGCTCGGCGTCGTCAAGATCGCCGACGGCATGCCGCAGCAGCTCGGTCTCGTGGGGTTCTTCTACCCGACCGCGCAGCCGCTGGACACCGGTGCGTACACCTCGGTCTACCCCGACCTGATCTATCCCGTGCTGAGCCTCGACGTGTACGAGGGTGACCTCGGCATCGACGACGGCACGCCCCGCTCGGTCTACACCCTGGATCCCACCGGGATGACCAAGCTCACCGGCATCGACACCGACAAGTCCTCCATCCAGCTGCTTCCCGGCCAGACGACCGACCTGCCGAACGGCCTCGGCACGATCACGTTCGAGAACGCGGCCGACCCGAGCCAAAACGAGATCACCGACGGAACTCTGGACTCGGGTTCGCCGGGCGCCGACTACTCACAGGCCGTGCCGCGGTTCGTCTCGCTCTCCATCCACCACGACGTCGGCGCGCCCTGGGTGCTGCTGTTCGCGGTGATCGCGCTCGCCGCGCTCCTACTCGCTCTGTTCGTGCCCCGCCGCCGGATGTGGGTGAAGGTCACGCCGCGCGAGGGAGCGCTGCTGATCGAGTACGCGGGCCTCGCGCGCGGGGAGGACCCGCAGATCGCCGTTGCGGTCGACCAGCTCGCCGATCGGCACGGACGTGCCTTCGCCGACGCGGCGGAGGGCGAGATCATCGACGCGAATCGGCCGACCACCGACGCAGACCCGAAAGTAGACTGACCCCATGCCCGAACAGCTCTCGCTCGACGCGGTCTCGCTGCTCACCGTCTGGACGGCGGTCGCGATCTACGCCCTCGCGTTCATCGCCTACACGATCGACCTCGCCCGCCGCTCCGCCGACGCCGTCGACCGGCAGGACGCCCGCGTGCGCGAGCGTGAGCTCGTCGGCGCCGGCGGCGAGACGATCTCGCAGGTGCGGGCGAGTGAAGAGCGCGCCGCCGCATCCCTCTCGGCGCGCGGACGCGAACGCTCGCGTCCGGTGTGGGCGCGCATCGGCACATCGCTGACCTGGCTCGCGTTCCTCTTCCACCTCACCGGCGCGGTGCTGCGCGGCATCGCCGCCGAGCGGGTGCCGTGGTCGAACATGTACGAGTTCGCCTTGACGGGCACCGTGCTGATCGTCGCCGTGTACCTGGCCGTGCTGTTCCGCTACGACCTGCGCTTCCTGGGTGCGTTCATCACGGGACTCGTCGCGGTGCTGATGGGCTGGGCGACGCTCCTCCACGTCGACGTCGTGCCGCTGGCCGACCCGCTCAAGAGCGTTTGGCTTGTGGTGCACGTGTTCGTCGCCTCCCTGGCGACAGCGTTCTTCGCGCTCGCCTTCGCGCTCTCGGTTACCCAGCTGTTGCAGGCGCGCCGCGAGCGCAAGGCGGCTGCCGCCGACGCGAAGACGGGGCCACGGTTCCTGCGCATCCTCCCCGGAGCCGACGCACTCGAGTCGCTCGCCTACCGTTTCGCGATCGTCGGGTTCATCTTCTGGACCTTCACCCTGATCGCCGGTTCCATCTGGGCCAACGACGCGTGGGGTCGCTACTGGGGCTTCGACACCAAAGAGGTGTGGACCTTCGTGATCTGGGTGCTCTACGCCGGCTACATTCACGCCCGCGCCACGCGCGGATGGCGCGGCACGCGGTCGGCGTGGCTGTCGATCATCGGCTTCAGCGCCGTCATGTTCAACTTCACGATCGTGAACCTGTTCTTCAAGGGACTGCACGTCTACAGCGGCCTCAGCTGACCCGCATCCCCGCACCTCGTGCCTCGGCGCCTTCGGGCTGCCGGGGCACGCTGCTGTGTGGGCGCGGCCGGGCGGCCGCATCCGGCGTCCCCGCATCCCGCATCCGCGCGTCGGAGAGTCGGTCGAATGTCGGAGGATGCGGCGTCGATCCTCCGACGGGAGTGCGTTTCTCCGACCGGGGGTGAGGCCGGGCCCCGGTCGGCCCGCCGCCCCGGCCCCGCGCGTCAGGCCAGGGCAGCGCGGGCCGAGACGGTGCGGCGTCGAGAGACGACGATGGTCGTCGCCACGAGCGACAGCAGCAGCCACACGACCAGGGTCCCGACGCCGGCCGTCACTCCGCCGGCGCTCGTCAGAGCGCCGAGCATCGCGGTGTAAGCGGGCTGCACCGGCAGGACGGAGGCGATCGAGGTCAGCACGCCCGGGACCGTGGAGACGACTCCCGTGGCCACGATGAATGCGCCGATGATGGCTCCGATCCACCTGCCCGCTCCGCCGAAGACGGCCACGAGAGCCTGATTCACCGCCGCGAAGGCGACGCCGGCGAGTACGCAGATCGCCGCGAAGATCGACCAGTCCGCCCAGTCGTAGCTGGCTGCGAGCTGCACGACGCCGGCCACGAGCAGCCCCTGCACGGCGCCGAGGACGGCGCCGGGGGCGAAGGCACGCAGCGCCAGCGTCACCGAGGATCGGCGGCTCGTGAGGGCCCGGGCGGACACCGCCTGGAACGCGACGTACGAGCCGAGACCGCCGAACCACAGCACGAGGGCGGTGAGCAGCGGAATGGCGGCCGCGCCGAACAGGTTCGAGCCGATGCCCTGCGCCGAGACCGGCTCGGCGACGACGGATGCGGTCTGCTGCGCCTGTTCGTCGGTGTAGGTCGGGACCTGATCGACGGCCGTGTCCAGCCCGGTCGCGAGCGAACCCGCGCCCGTCGAGAGCTGTCCGACGCCGTCGGCGAGCGACGTGGCCCCGGTGGATGCCTGGTTCGCTCCGCTCGCGAGGGCGCTCGCGCCTCCGGCGAGCTGTGTGACGCCGCCCGAGAGCTGGGCCGCGCCCGCGGCGAGCTGGTCGGCACCGGTGGCGAGACCGCCCGCGCCGGACTGCAGGTCGCGCGCGCCGCCGGCGGCGTCCGAGATTCCCGCGACGACGCCGGCGCCGTAGCCCGCGGCGGTTCCGGCAGCCGTGCCGATCGCGGCGATCGTATTCGGTGTGGGGTTCGCCTTGTCGCCGATCGTGGTGAGCAGTTCCGCGCAGAGCGGTGCCGTGGGGCCGTAGGTCTTGTAGCACTCCTGCACGAGTTCGCCCAGCTTCGCGCCCAGGGTCTGCGTTTGGGTGAGTGCGCTGTTCGCGGCCGTCGTCGCCGCGCTTGCTGCCGTCCTCAGGTCAGGAATCTGGGGATCGTTCGCGCCACTGTCGAGACCGGCCGCGAGCTTGCCGGCGCCGTCGGACAGCTGGCGCGCACCGGATGCGAGCTGCTGTGCGCCGCCGGGCAGGGCCGCTGCGCCGGACGCGGCCTGCGCGGCGCCGGAGGCGAGCTGGTCGGCGCCCGTGGCGAGCTGGCCGACGCCGCTGGACAACTCGGTCGCGCCCTGGGCGGCGCTCGCGGAGCCGTCGGCGAGCTGCTTCGCGCCATCCGCGGCCTCACCCAGCTGGTCGTGCAGCGTCGTGAAGCCGAGCAGCACGTTCGTCAAGTACTGCTTCGAGACGGCACTGCCGAACACGGATGCGGCCGTCTGCGTGATCTGCGCGGTGATGGCCTGGTCGACCACGCGTGCGTCCGGCGCGCTCTCGACCGAGATCGTCGCCTGCTCCGGGGTCGAGCCGGGAGCGGTGGAGGTGGCGGCGGCGGAGAAGTTCTCGGGGATCGTGATGACGGCGCTGTAGGTGCCGTCGGCCAGGCCCGCGGCCGCATCCTCGTCGTTGGAGATCGTCCAGTCGATGTTGCTGGGAACATCCGACGAACCCTCGACGAGTCCCGCGGTGAGCTGGCGTCCGAGCGGGGCGAGCTGCCCGTTGATCTCGACCGGCTTGTCGTCGTTCACGATCGCGGCCGACATGTTCTCGAGTCGTTCCACGGGGTTGTAGAGGGCCGCCACGAGAAGCCCGCCGATGATGACGGGAAGGAGCACGATGCCGAGCACGGTCGCCCAGGTGACGGGACGCCGGGTCTGGGAGCGTTCGATGGGGACGGTCATGCGAGCACCTCCGCGGGAGCCGTGGGAAGGGTGACGGGTTCGCCGGTGCGATAGCCGGCGTCGGTGAGCAGTGTGCGTGCGGCGGCGATGTCGGATGCGGACCCGACGGCGGTAGTGACGAGCGTGAGCTGGCGCGTCGCGGCGTCGCGCAGCAGCGCCAGAGCCGTGTCGCGTTCGGTGTGGGGCAGTCGCTCGAGGCGGTCGACGCCGTCGATCACGACGACCGCGGGAGAGCCCGACAGCGCGTGTCGGAGGTCATCGACGGGGTCGGATGCGGTGGCCAGCAGCGCCATCCCGGCGCGCGCCCGTACCCAGGCGCCGCGTTCGGGAAGCAGGTGGCCCGCGACGCGCAGGCGTCCGTCGCTCGGGCTCAGTCGGCCCGCCAGGACGAGCGTCAGCGCGTGCGTCGCGGCGGGATCCTCTGCGGCCACCACCAGCGCCTCGCCCGGTGCGACGGTCGCATCCACCGGGCCGAACACGGGCCTCGCCTCGGTGCGCAGCGCGAGCTGCTCGGCGACGACGACGGCGGAATCATCGTTCGCCCACTCGCGCAGCGACAGCTCGCGTTCGACGGCCTCACCCTCGATGTCGAAGTGCGGCAGGACGCGCTCCAGCCACTTCGGCATCCACCAGGCCTTGTCTCCGAGCAGTGCCATGACCGCGGGGACCAGCGTCATACGCACGAGGAACGCATCGATGGCGATTCCTGTCGCGAGTCCGAGGGCGATCGGCTTGAGATTCGAATCCCCTTCGGGAACGAAGGCCGCGAAGACGGCGAACATGATGATGGCCGCGGCGGTCACCACGCGGGCGGATGCGGTGTACCCGCTGCGCACGGCCTCCAGTGCGATCTCTCTCGCCGGGCGGTGGGGGTTGTCGCGGCGGGCGTGCACGAAGTCCTCCCGCATCCGGGAGACGAGGAACACCTCGTAGTCCATGGCGAGGCCGAACAGCACGCCCATCAGCACGATCGGCATGAAGCTGATGACCGGGCCGACGCGTGCCACGTGCAACAGGTCGGCGAACCAGCCCCACTCGAACACGGCCGCGACGACGCCGAACGAGGCGGCGACCGAGAGCAGATAGCCGAGCGCCGCCTTGACCGGCACCCAGATGGAGCGGAAGACGATCATCAGCAGAATGAGGGAGAGCCCGACGACGAAGATGCCGAAGGGCAGCAGTGCCGCCGACAGGCGGTCGGAGATGTCGATGGCCACGGCCGTGAAGCCGGTGACCTGGAGATCGACGCCGTACTCGTCGCGGAGGCGGTCGTGCTGGGCGCGGAGCTCCCGCACGAGCTCGGCCGTGGCCGGGTCGTCGGGGGCGGTCTCCGGCACGATCTGTACGATGCCGGTGTCGGCCGCCTGGTTCGGGGTCGCGAGGGCGACCTCCTTCACGCCCGGGATGCGGGAGATCTCGTCGCCGAGGTCCTTCATGAGGGTGAGCGGGTCGGTGGAGGTGACGATCGTCCCGGTCATGATGAGCGGGCCGTTGGCGCCGGGACCGAAGTGCTCGCTCGTCAGGTCGTAGGCGACGCGGGCCGGGTCGCCCTTCGGCAGCTGGCCGGCGTTGGGCAGGGCGAGCGCGAGGCTCGTCGCCGGGATCGCCGCCACGCCGAGCACTGCCACGACCGCGACGCTCGTCACGACGGGGTGGCGCGTCACCATGGCCACCCATCGCGTCGCGAAGCCCCGCCGAGCGGGAGCGGCCGCATCCGCAGCCGGGCGCCGGTCGCGCCTGCTCCAGCCGCGCACGCGCCCCTTCACGAAGCCGAGCATCGCGGGGGTCAGAGTGACCGCGACGAGCACGGCGATCGCGACGGCGACGGCCGCCGCGACTCCCATCGTCGTCAGGAACGGGATGCCGGCGAAGCCGAGGCCGATGAGCGCGATGAGCACGGTCATCCCGGCGAAGAGCACGGCGGAGCCGGCAGTGCCGGTCGCGCGGGCCGCGGACTCCTCGGGGTCCGCGCCGCCTCGCACCTGGTCCTGATGCCGGGAGATGATGAACAGCGCGTAGTCGATGCCCACCGCGAGGCCGAGCATGAGTGCGAGCAGCGGCGTCGTCGAGGACACCGAGGCGAAAGCGGTGGCCACGAAGATGAGCGCCATCGATAGACCGACCCCGAGGATCGCCGTCATGAGCGGGAGCCCCGCGACGACGAACGACCGGAACGTCACGATCAGCACGACGAGCGCGATCAGCAGACCGACGAGTTCGGTCACGGTGACCCCGGGCAGCGAGACGGCGAACAGATCGCCGCCGAGCGCGACCTGCGATCCCGCGGGGAGCTCGGGCTCCAGCGCGTCGACCGTGGACTGCAGATCGGTGCGCGTGGACTCCGGCACGTCGGTCACCTGACCGTCGAACTGCATCCGCACGATCGCCGCGGTGTCGTCGTCGGAGATGCTGCCGGTGATCGACGCGTCGTAGGGGTCGGTGACCGCGAGCACGCCGTCGAGCTTCTCGATCGTCGAGATCGTGTCCTCGATGCGCGTGCGGTAGTCGTCGTCCGTGATCTTCGTGCCGTCGGCGGCGACCACGACGAACTGCGCGTTCGTGCCGCTGACCTGGGGGAATGTGCGCGAGAGCTGTTCCAGGCCCGCCTGCGACTCGGTGCCGGGGATGGAGAACTTGTTGTCGGTGCCCTGCGAGAACAGTGCGGCGCCGGCGCCGGCGAGCGCGAGCAGCAGCAGCCAGGCGATCAGTACGCGCCACGGTCGGCGGTACGACCAGCGGCCGAGCGAGTACAGGAGCGTGGACACCGGCGCCTCCGTGGGTCGAGGTGATCGGGCGGGTTCGATACGGGAGTGTATCCGATACAACTGTGTATCCTAGAGTCACCTCCGTGGTGAACCTGGGCGATCGATGAAAGCCACATGGACGTGGTGGAAGGAGAGATCGTGACGCAATCTGCCGTGCCTCGAAGTCGGGAGAACACCCGTGCGCGCCTTCTCGCCGCCGCATCCGAGGTGTTCGCCGAGCTGGGCCTGGAAGGCGCATCCGTCGAGGCGATCTGCGAGCGCGCCGGCTTCACGCGCGGTGCCTTCTACTCCAACTTCGCCTCCAAGGAGCAGCTGCTGCTCGGACTGATGCAGCAGGTCGCCGACCAGAAGCTGGAGCAGGTGACCGAGCGGGTGCGCGAACTCGGCGAGGACACCTCGGTCGACCGCAATGTCGCCGAACTCGTCACCAGCGTCCTCGACGTCGGAACCGACGTGCCATCGGGTGTTGTGCTGATGAGCGAGATCCGCACGAACGCGATGCGCGACGAGCGGCTCGCCGAGGCCTACCTCGGCTGGGAGGCCGCAATGGCGGAGCGGGTCGCGGAGATCATCGGCGATATTGCGGGTACGTACCGACTGCGGCTGCGCATCCCCGCGATCGAGTTCGCGCGGCTGATCCTCGACGTGTGGGACGCTACCTGTGCCTTCGCGGTGATCTCGGGCCTCGCGCCCCTCGCCGCCAAGGACCTGCTGACCCAGCGCACGGCGGCGCTGGCGGCGGCGGTCACCGACGCGGAGTGAGTCCGGACTCGCTCACCAGCCCGTAGCACCGCTCGAGCCGATCCTCCCACCAGCTGCGGCGGGCGGGGTCAGCGGTATGCCTGCGCAACAGGTCGGCGTCCGGCACCGCACGTCGCACCTCGATCGCGCCGCCGACCGCACGCAGCGGCGCGGCGGTCACGTCGGCCGCCAGCAGCGATGCGGTCCCCAACCCGCAGTCGTAGTCCAGCTCGGGGAGCGCCGCCGCGAGCGCGAGCCCCATGCCGAGTCCCACCGACGTGTCCAGGGCGCTGGAGACGACGGCGGGAAGCCCCGCATCCGCGACGATCCGCAACGCCCGGCGCACACCTCCGAGCGGCGCCGCCTTCACGACCAGCAGATCGGCCGCCTGCTCGCGGGCGACGAGCAGCGGATCCGCGGCCTTGCGCACGCTCTCGTCCGCCGCGATGTCGATGCCGGAACGATGCACGCGCCAGCGGAGCTCCGTGAGCTCCGCCACGCTCGCGCAGGGCTGCTCCGCGTACTCCAGGTCGTATTCGGCGAGCGCGCGCAGCGCGTGCTCCGCCTCGTCGACGTTCCACCCGCCGTTCGCATCGATACGGATGCGGCCGGCCGGCCCCATCGCCTCGCGCACCGCGGCGACCCGCGCGATGTCGTCGGCCAGAGTCTGCCCGGCCTCTGCGACCTTCACCTTCGCGGTGCGGCAGCCGTCGAAGTGGCTGAGCACCTCCGCCACGTCGGATGCGGGGACGGCCGGAACAGTGGCGTTGACCGGGATTCGGGTGCGCACCGCATCCGGCTGCGGGTTCCAGGCGAAGTCGATCGCCGCGGCCAGCCAGGTCGCCGCCTCATCGTCGGCGTACTCGACGAAGGGCGAGAACTCCGCCCACCCGGCGGGACCCTCGAACAGGAGCGCCTCGCGCACGTCGATGCCCCGGAAGCGGGTGCGCAGCGGAAGCGCGACCACGTGGAGGTTCGAGCGGATGTCGGCGAGCGCGGGAGTCACTTCTCCATTGTGCTGGCGGTCGTAGGCTGACGGCATGCCTCTTCTCGATACTCCGGTCCGTCTCGGGCTCCAGCTCCAGCCGCAGCACGCCGCCTACTCCGACATCCGCGACGCCGTCGTGCGGTTCGAGGACATGGGCGTGGACATCCTCTTCAACTGGGACCACTTCTACCCGCTGTTCGGCGACCCGGACGGCGCGCACTTCGAGTCCTGGACGATGCTCGCCGCGTGGGCCGAGCAGACCGAGCGGGTCGAGTTCGGCGCCCTGGTGAACTGCAACAGCTACCGCAACCCCGACCTGCAGGCCGATATGGCCCGCACGATCGACCACATCAGCGCCAAGGGCGGCGAGGGACGATTCATCTTCGGCACGGGTTCGGGCTGGTTCCAGCGCGACTACGACGAGTACGGCTATGAGTTCGGCACCGCCGGCTCGCGGCTGAACGAGCTCGCCGACGGCCTCGCGCGCGTGACGACGCGGTGGGGCAAGCTGAACCCGGCTCCGACCCGCCGCATCCCGATCCTCATCGGCGGCGCGGGTGAGCAGAAGACGCTGCGTCTGGTCGCGCGTCACGCCGACATCTGGCACAGCTTCGTCGCGCCCGAGGACATCGCGCACAAGCTCGGCGTGATCGAGAAGTGGGCGGAGACCGAGGGTCGCGACGTGTCGAACCTCGTGATCTCGAACGAGCTCAAGGATCGCGATGAGGAGTACGCCGACGCGCTGTTCGCCGCGGGCGTGCGCACCTTCACGCTCGGACTCAACGGCCCCGACTACGACCCGGAGATCGCTCGCCGCTGGCTGCGCTGGCGCGACGCGAAGAACGGTTGAGCGCTCTCAGTCATCCGCCAGCAGGGACGGCAGGTAGCCGAGCGAATCCAACCGGCGGATCAGTCGCGGCGCGAGCGGCCCACGTGAGAGTGAGAGCCGGTAGAAGCGAGGACCTTCTTCTGCCTGCTGCAGCAGGCGTCGATCGAGCAGGCTGCGTATGGCGCGCGAGCGCGCTGACGCGGTGCCGGGCAGGGTCGGTTCGAGATCGCCCGCTTTGACGACTCCGCGTTCGAGGGTGAGGCGAAGCGCGTCTCGTTCCTGTGGTGAGATCAGACCGTCTCGAAGGAGGGATTCGAGAGCGGGTCCAACCAGTTCAGCGACCACGAAGTCGTGTTGCTGCAGCTCAACGAGACGTGCGACGTCGTTGCGGATGCCTCGGACGAAGAACTCCGCCCACGCGATGGTGCCGCTATCGCTCAGATCATCAGCGCGTTCCAGCGCGGCGATGTAGGCCTCACGCTGGTTGCCGAAGACAGCGGTGGGGTTGAGCGCGCTGTAGCCGCGCGTGGCGAAGATCGTCTTGCGCAACATGGCATACGTGAAGAGGCGGGAGACGCGGCCGTTGCCATTCTGGAAGGGGTGGATCCAAACGAAGCGATGGTGCGCAATGGCGATCTGCAGCATCTGCTCATGCAAGGGGCGCGGAGTGTTGGCGAAGTCGAGCAGCGACGTCATCTCCGCGTGTACCGTCACCCAACTGGGGGGAACGTGGGCCGAGCCGGTGATGGCGACGTCCACCTCGCGATAGGCGCCTGGATGGGGATCCCCTTCGCGCAGGAGGTCCTCGACGGTACGACGATGCAGTTCGCGCACGAAGGAGTGTGACAGCGGCTCCGCCGGATCGATCCGGTCGATGAATCTCGCGGTCTCCGCGATGTTGGAGATCTCTCGGAAGTGGTCCTCTTGTGCGGCAACGCCGGATCCGACCTGTTCGATGGCGTCGTACACGGTCGTGTGGTTGCCCTCGATCCTCGCCGACACCACGCTCATCACGACGTCGAAGAGGCGATGCAGCTCGACGAAGGTATCGGACGGCGTGGTGCCCGTGCCGATGTCGGCGCGGAGGCGTTCAATCTCGAAGAGTGTGGCAACGAGTTCCGTTCCGAAGTCGAGGCGCGGGATTTCGTACTTGTCGTCCATGCTCTCGATTATTGCGCCGCCTGGGTCGATTAATTGCCGGATCTAGCAATTTTCGCGCCATTTCAGGCATGCACGATGTTCTATCCGGCAGATTATTTGCAACTCTCACCGACGGGATTTGCACTGGCGAGACAACTAGGATTGCGAGCGTGAGCGTCTCCGAACTCTTCGATCCTGCGGAGTGGGAACTCGCCCCCGGGGCCGATTCCTACACCGACATCACGGCGCACGTCTCGCGCGACGGCCGCATCGCGCGCATCGCGTTCGATCGCCCCGAGGTGCGAAACGCCTTCCGCCCCCACACGGTGGACGAGCTCTACCGCGCCCTGGATGCGGCTCGTCAGAATCCGCGCATCGGCGTCGTCCTGCTCACGGGAAACGGCCCGAGCCCGAAGGACGGCGGGTGGGCCTTCTGTTCCGGCGGCGACCAGCGCATCCGCGGCCGCGACGGCTACAAGTACTCCGATGACGAGACGACCGTGGCCGACCCGGCACGGGCGGGGCGCCTGCACATCCTCGAGGTCCAGCGCCTGATCCGGTTCATGCCGAAGGTCGTCATCGCCGTGATCCCCGGCTGGGCGGCCGGCGGCGGGCACTCGCTGCACATCGTCGCCGACCTGTCGATCGCCTCGGCCGAGCACGGCCGGTTCAAGCAGACGGACGCGGATGTGGGCTCCTTCGACGCGGGCTACGGCTCGGCGTACATGGCCCGTCAGGTCGGGCAGAAGATCGCGCGCGAAGTGTTCTTCCTGGCGGAGGAGTACTCGGCTCAGCGCGCGTACGAGATGGGCGCGGTCAACCGTGTCGTCCCGCACGCCGACCTCGAGCGCGAGGCCATCGCGATGGCGCGCACGATCCTCACCAAGTCGCCGACGGCGATCCGGATGCTGAAGTTCGCCTTCAACGCCGTCGACGACGGGCTCGTGGGGCAGCAGGTCTTCGCCGGCGAGGCGACCCGTCTGGCGTACGGCACCGACGAGGCGGTCGAGGGACGGGACGCGTTCCTCGAGAAACGCGAACCGGACTGGTCGCCCTACCCGTGGCACTACTGACCGCCCGACCCCCCTCGGCGCCTGGCGCCCGCGGGGTGCTGGGGGCTGTGCGCGCGGCGCTCGACGGTGCGGGCCCCGCCGTGCATCTCGGCGGCGCAGCGCCGGTGCCGGTGCCGGCGGGGGTCGCCGCGGTCGTCACGACCTCGGGGTCGACCGGCTACCCCAAGGACGTGCTGCTCAGCCGCAGCGCCCTCATCGCGAGCGCGAGCTCCACCGCCGCGCGGATCGGCGAGGGCGCGTGGCTGCTGGCGCTGCCCGCGACCTACGTGGCGGGGCTGCAGGTGCTCGTGCGCTCGCTGCTGGCCGGCCACGAACCGGCCATCCTCGAGGGGCACTTCTCGGTGGAGGGCTTCGTCGCCGCCGCGCGGGGCATGGCCTCCGCCGCGCACGGCGCGCGCACGCCAACCTACACCTCGCTCGTCCCGGCGCAGGTGAACCAGCTGATCGCCGCGGCCGGCGCGTCTGAGGTGCGTGCGGCCCTCGCCTCGTTCGACGCGATCCTCGTCGGCGGGCAGGCGCTTCCGGATGCCGTTCGCGAGCGGGCCGCATCTCTCGGAGCGCGCATCGTGCGCACCTATGGCGCGAGTGAGACGAGCGGCGGATGCGTGTATGACGGCGTTTCGCTGGACGGTGCGCGTGTGCGGATCGCGGACGGCGAGGTGCAGCTGTCGGGGCCGATGCTCGCCGAGGGGTACCGCGACGATCCCGAGCGCACGGCCGCCGCCTTCGTGCGCGACGACGCGGGGGTGCGCTGGTATCGCACGGGCGACGCCGGCTCGTTCGACGCCGGTCGCCTGCGGGTCACGGGCCGTCTCGACAACGTGATCGTCTCCGGCGGGGTCAACGTATCGCTCGACCGCGTCGAGCGCGTCGTGCGCGGACTGCCCGGGTTCGCGGACGCGGTCGTGGTGGGCGCGGCGCACGAGCGGTGGGGCGAGACGCCCGTCGTCGTCGTGCCGGGAGCGGACGCGGCCGCATCCGCTCGCCTGGACGAGGTGCGGGCTGCGGTCGGTGCCGACGTCGGAGCACCGGCGCGACCCGATCGCATCGAGGTCGTCGCGAGCATCCCCGCGCTCTCCAGCGGCAAGCCGGATCGTCGAGCGCTCCGTGCGCTCGTCGAACGCTGACGTCGTCGCAATAGGATGACTGCTCGTGGCCAGTAAGACCAAGAAGAAGCGACCCGGCGTCTCGGGCAACCCTCAGAAGGCGCGCGCGCAGGTCGGTCCGCGTCCTGTTCGGCGCGCAGGCGTGGGGGATTGGATCGAAGGCGCGAGGCTCCGCACCCTCCCGCTGGCCGTCTCGCCGGTGCTGCTGGGCACGGGTGCGGCGCTCGTGATCGACAACGCTCTGCACTGGCTGCTCGCGCTCGGCTGCCTGGCCGTCGCCGTGCTCCTGCAGATCGGTGTCAACTTCGCCAACGACTACAGCGACGGGGTCCGCGGCACCGACGATTTCCGCGTCGGACCCGCCCGCCTGACGGGCGCAGGCAAAGCGAAGCCGCGCACCGTGCTGATCGTCGCCCTCACCTTCTTCGCGTTGGCCGCGCTCGCGGGACTCGCCCTCACCATCCGCACGCAGCAGTGGTGGTTCCTGGCGGTGGGCGCCGTCTGCATCATCGGGGCGTGGTTCTACACCGGCGGCAAGCGCCCCTACGGCTACGCCGGCCTCGGCGAGGTCGTCGTCTTCGTGTTCTTCGGGCTCGTCGCGACCCTGGGCACGACGTGGGTCCAGGTGCAGGTGCTGCCGCAGGAGGCCTGGTTCGGCGCGGTCGCCGCGGGTCTGTTTGCCTGCGCCGTGCTGTTGGCCAACAACCTGCGCGACATCGAGCCCGACAAGAAGGCCGGCAAGAAGACGCTGAGCGTGCGGATCGGCAAGCGGGCGACGCAGGTGCTGTTCACCGTGATCGTGCTCGTGCCGTTCGCGATCTCGATCTTCCTGGCGTTGTTCTACCCGCCCGCGTGGCTCACGCTGCTCGTGCTCCTGCTGGTGCTTCCCGCGGTGCTGATCGTGTGGACGTACCGCGAGCCGAAGGAACTGGTGGTGGCGCTGAGTCTCACCTCGCTCGGCTCGCTGGCCTACGCGGCGCTCGTGTTCTGGGCGCTCCACGGCTGAGCGGCGGACGGCGATCATCCGTCCCGGCTCGCGTCAGGTGCGAGAGCTGAGGACTCAGTCGCCGGATGCGGCGTCTTCGGCCTCGGCGTCGTCGGCACCGAGCGGGCGGCGCGGCTGACGGGGCTTGCCGAGATCGGCCGTCGCCTCCGCAAGGGGTCGGCGCAGGAAGAGGATGGACAGGCTCAGCCCGATCAGCGCGGCGAAGATGGCCGCGAGCCAGTACAGCTCCTGAAACACGGGCAAGAGCATGAGGATCGCGAACGGCACGAGGAACGCGAGAACGCGCAGTACCGAATAGACGATCGCGGGACGGGCCTTCACCCCCTCATCCTACGCGTCGAGCGCCTGCGCTCTCGGGGCCCGTGCAGGCCACGCGGCCTAGGATGGGGGAATGGTCCGGCTCCTGCTCATTCTGGCGCTGGTTGCCGTCGTCTTCTGGGTTTACACAGTCGTGGACTGCGCGGTGCAACCGGCCTCGCGCCACCGCGGCGTGAGCAAGGGCACGTGGATCGTCATCGTCATCCTGCTGCCGGTCGTCGGCGGCATCCTGTGGTTCGTGACCGGGCGCGCGCGCAAGAACGCGGCACCGGTGCGGCGGGCGCCGGACGACGATCCGGACTTCCTCCGCACGATCGGCTCCATCAGCGACCAGGACGAGCGCATCCGCCGTCTGGAAGCGGAGCTCGCACAGCTCGACTCCGACGACGACACGCCCCGCTCGCCGGAGGCGCCGGGGCATCCCGCGCCGCGTCGGCCCGACGAGGACGAGCCGCGCTGAGATGACGACGCCCGAAGACGCCGGCCGCGCGCCGGCGACGGATGCGGCTGCGGCGCTGCTCGCGCGGCTGATGGAGCGTGGTGTCGCGCACATCGTGGTGAGCCCCGGCTCCAGGTCGCAGGCGCTCGCGCTGGTCGCCGCCGCCGCCGAGACGTCGGGGCGCGTGCGCGTGCACGTCCGCATCGACGAACGGGTCGCGGGGTTCACCGCCCTCGGGATCGGGCGGGAATCCGGTGTCCCGGCCGCCGTGGTGTGCACGTCGGGGACCGCCGTCGCGAACCTCATGCCGGCAGCCCTCGAGGCGCATCACGCCGGCGTTCCGCTCCTGCTGCTCACCGCGGACCGCCCGCCGGAGCTGCGCGGCGTCGGCGCGAACCAGACCACGCGGCAACCGGGGCTTTTTCAACCGGCGACGCGTCTCGATATCGACGCCCCGGTGCCCGACGCGATCGACGCCGACGGTTCCTCCGAGCAGAGTCGGATGTTCCGCCGGCTCGCCGATGATGCCTTCGACGCCGCTCTCGGCGCCGGCACCCGCCCCGCGGGGCCCGTGCACGTCAATCTGCCCTTCCGTGAGCCGCTGGCGGGTGCTCTTCCCGCGTGGTTCGCCGTCTCCGGCGCCGATGAACTCTCCGCCGCGCAGGAGGAGGAGCGCGCATCCGGAGCGCTCTATCAGGGCGGCGGGGGGATCGGCGAGTCTGACATTCCCGAGGAGCCCGGAGCCGCTCCGCTGCTGCTGACGCAGGGGCCGCGCACGGTCGTGATCGCGGGGGCGGATGCGGGAGCCGATGCCGAACGCGTCTCGCACGAGGGCGGCTGGCCGCTCATCGCGGAGATCGTCAGCGGGGCCAGGTTCGGTCGCCTGCTCGTGCACGGCTACCGGCAGGCGCTGTCCGACCCCGAGCTCGGGGGACGCGTCGAGCGTGCCGTCGTGTGGGGGCATCCGACGCTGAGCCGTGAGGTCGCCGCTCTACTGCGTCGCGACGACGTCGAGGTCATCGCGATCCGCGGCCCTGGCGAGCCGTTGAACCTCAACGGTCGCACCACCGCCGTCGACGCGGTCGCCGTGGCGCCCGGCGACGCCGACCGCGCGTGGCTGGGGGAGTGGATGCGCGCCTCCCGCGCCGCATCGGTCGATCTCTCGCCGCCCGCGCCCGATGCGGACGGACTCGCCTCCGCCGTCCCGCGCGAGCGGCTCTCGGCGGTCTCGGCCGAACTCGACGTGCTGCGCGCCCCGCTCGATCGAGCGGCGCTCGTCGATGCCGTGTGGCGCGCGAGTTGGCCCCACGACCGGCTGTTCTTCGGGTCCTCCCGACTTGTCCGCGTCGCCGATCAGGTGCTGGGCGGCAAGAAGGTTCCGGTGCACGCGAACCGCGGGCTCGCCGGCATCGACGGCACGGTCGCGACCGCGACGGGCGTGGCGATCGCGAGCCAGGACGAAGGGCGCCCGGGCGTGACCCGCGTGCTGCTGGGGGATCTCGCCCTCCTGCACGACGTCGGCGCGCTGCTGCTGCCGGCGGCCGAGGCGGAGCCGCGTATCCAGGTGATCGTGGGCAACGACGGCGGCGGCACGATCTTCGACGGACTCGAAGTCGCGAGCGTCGCGGATGCGGCCGCGATCGACCGGGTGCAGTACACGCCGCAGTCGGTGCGACTGGAGCATCTCGCTCTCGCCTACGGCTGGGAGTACCGCCGGATCACGACGCGGGCCGCGCTCGACCAGGCGCTCACCTCGCCCGCAGGCGGCCGACAGCTCATCGAGGTGCCGCTGGAGCGCTGAGCGCTCAGGCCAGAGCTTCGACGATCGGGCGGAACTTCACGCGCGTCTCGAGCAGTTCGGACTCGGGATCGCTGGCCGCCACGATGCCCGCACCGGCATAGGCGGTGAGGGAGACGTCGCCGCCCGAGTCCGGGGCGTCGAACTGTGCGCACCGCAGAGCGATGGCCCACTCGCCGTCGCCTGCCTGGTCGATCCATCCCACGGGGCCCGCGTAGCGGCCTCGGTCGAAGGGCTCCAAGCGGCGGATCACATCGAGCGCCGCCTGCGTCGGGGTGCCGGCGACGGCGGCCGTCGGATGCAGCGCCGCGACCAGATCCAAGGCGGATGCCCTGTCGGAGAGGGCGCCCTCGACGTCGGTCGCCAGGTGCCAGACGTTCGGCAGCTTGAGAGTGAACGGCTGCTCGCTCGAGCGCAGGGCACGGGTGTGCGGATCGAGCGCGGCCAGAACGCTGCGCACCGCGAACTGATGCTCGTCCTGATCCTTGGTGCTCGTGGCGAGGGCGAGGGCGGCCGCCGCATCCGCATCCGGATCCGCGCCGCGTGCCGTCGTACCCGCGAGCACGCGGGCGGTGACGGTGCCCTGCTCGACGGTCACGAGGGTCTCGGGGCTGGCGCCGATCAGCCCGTCGACGGCGAAGGCCCACGTGTCGGGGTAGCCGGATGCGAGGGCGCGCACGAGGCGGCGCAGGTCGGAGCCGGCGGGCACGGTGCCCGCGAGGTCTCGCGCGAGGACGACCTTGCTGACCTCGCCCGCTGCGATTGCCTCGACGGCCTCGCGCACCGAGGCGATGTAGCCGGCGGGATGCTGCCGGCCAGGTCCCAGGGTGGCGGACCAGTGAGCGCCGTAGGGCGTCGCCACGGGGGCCATGGCCGCCTCGTCGCTCCAGCGGATGCGGGTGAGCCAGGAACGTCCGTCGCGGCGTCCGATCACGACGGGAGGAACGAGCAGGGCGCCCGGCCTGTCGGAGCGGCGATCGAAGGGCAGGGCGCCGAAGGCGACGAGACCCGTGCCGGGGATCTCGAGCGGGTCGTCCACGACCGCGGCGGAGGCCAGCTCTCGCCAGCGGTCGGCGCGCGCGTCGGCGTCGGAGGCGAAGGGGAGCGCGAGCGGCTCGCCGAGACCCACCATGCCCTCGCCCCGGCGCTGCCACACGAGAGGGCGCGCGGGGTCTGTGAAGGCCAGCAGATCGTCGATCGGGTCGATCTCGCGGGTCTCGACGAGCAGCCGAGGACGCGAGGCACGAATCACCCTGCCAGCCTAGACTCGCCGCGCTCGAGGAAGGCCCAGCGAGAGGGGTGCGAACTCACGGCTTAGGCTGGGGGCGTGAGTGAGAGCCCCGACCAGCACCGCGCCGACCTCGGCAAGGATCCGGGCCGTGTCAGCGGCATGTTCGACGAGGTCGCCGCCGGCTACGACCGCACCAACACGGTGCTCAGCCTCGGCAACGACCGACTCTGGCGCGTCGCGGCCACCCGCGCGATCGCACCGCGCGCCGGGCAGCGCATCCTCGACCTCGCCGCCGGCACTGGCGCGAGCGCGGTGGCCCTGGCCCGCAGCGGCGCCGAGGTCGTCGCCGCCGACTTCTCACCGGGCATGATCGCCCAGGGCGTCAGGCGCCACGGGCACATCATGAACCTCACCTTCCAGGAGGCGGACGCCACCGCGCTCCCGTTCGAGGACGCCTCGTTCGATACCGTCACGATCTCCTTCGGACTGCGCAATGTGAACGACCCGCACGCGGCGCTCGCCGAGATGCGCCGCGTGACCAAGCCCGGTGGTCGGCTCGTCGTCTGCGAGTTCTCGCACCCGCCGCACCCGCTGTTCGCCGGCCTCTATCGCTTCTACAACGACCGCGTCCTGCCGATCGTCGCCCGCCGCCTCAGCTCGAACGCGGACGCCTACGACTACCTCAACGAGTCGATCAAAGACTGGCCCGACCAGCGCACGCTCAGCGGCTGGATCCGGGATGCCGGCTGGGTCGACGTCGCGCACCGCGACCTCACGTTCGGCATCGTGGCGCTGCATCGCGCGCGTGCGCCGTTCCCCGATCCCGCAGCGAACTGACGGCTCACAGCGGGTCGAGCGTCTCCGGCCCGCGGGTAGGCTAGAGGAGTGACACGGAGCCCCTCTGCGCCTGGCGCGCACCTCGCGAACAGACTCGGCCTCGCCGATCGTGTCTTCGCCGGTCCCGTCTCCCGCCGACTGCAGAAGACCGTCGAAGACGGTCTGGCCAAGGTCGAGGCCCACCTCGCCGACGAGCTGCACGTGGCCGACGCGCTCGCCGACGCCACCAGTCGTTACCTCTACGAGGCCGGCGGCAAGCGTGTGCGTCCGATGCTGACGGTGCTCACCGCGCAGTTGGGCGACGGCGTCAACGAGCAGGTCATCGACGCCGCATCCGCTCTCGAGCTGACCCATCTCGGTTCGCTCTATCACGACGACGTCATGGACGGTGCGGACGTGCGCCGGGGCGTGCCGGCCGCGCACTCCGTCTGGGGCAACAGCGTCGCCATCCTGACCGGAGACCTGCTCTTCTCCCGCGCGAGCCAGATCATGTCGCGCCTGGGCGACAAGGCCATGAAGCTGCAGGCCGATACCTTCGAGCGGCTCGTTCTCGGGCAGATGCACGAGACGGTCGGGCTGCAGGCGGGCGACGACCCCGTCGACTTCTACCTGCAGGTGCTGAGCGACAAGACGGGCTCGCTGATCGCGGCCTCGGCGCAGGCCGGCGTCCTCTTCTCGCACGCACCGCTCGCCTACGAACTGCCGCTGCTGACCTTCGGCGAGAAGGTCGGCGTCGCCTTCCAGCTGCTCGACGACGTCATCGACCTCTCCGCGGATGCGGCAGAGACCGGCAAGGTCCCCGGCACGGACCTGCGCGCGGGCGTGCCCACCATGCCGTATCTGTTGCTCGGACGCCTCGACGATGCGGCATCCGTCGACCTGCTCTCGCGCATCGACGCCGGCGTGGCCCAGATCGCCGACGGTGCCGACCCGGCGCTGCTGGACGACCCGCTGGCCGAACTGCGCGAGCATACCGCCACCGAGCAGACCCTGGCGCTCGCGCACGAATGGTCGGACGCGGCGGTCGCTGCTTTGGAGCCGCTCCCGCGCGGTGCGGTGCGTGAGGCGCTGACGCGTTTCGCCGACGCCGTCGCCGATCGCAGCAGCTGATCTCCGCGCCTGCGAACCAGAGCGCTCGAGGCGTCGCCACCGACGCCGCCGTACCCCTCGAAAGGACTCCCATGACCAAGCTCCGGCTGGCCATCGTCGGCGCAGGGCCCGCGGGCATCTACGCGGCCGACATCCTGCTGAAGGCCGAGCGGGCGTTCGATGTGTCGATCGACCTGTTCGAGCACCTGCCCGCTCCCTACGGACTCGTGCGCTACGGCGTCGCCCCCGACCACCCCCGCATCAAGGGCGTGATCACCGCCCTGCGCGACGTGCTCGACCGCGGCGACATCCGTCTGTTCGGCAACGTGCGCTTCGGTGAGGACATCACCCTCGACGACCTGAAGAAGCACTACAACGCGGTGATCTTCGCGACCGGCGCGATCCGCGATGCGGACCTCGACATCCCCGGCATCGACGCGGAGGGCTCCTACGGCGCCGCGGACTTCGTGAGCTGGTTCGACGGACACCCCGACGTGCCGCGCACCTGGCCGCTGGATGCCAGCTCGGTCGCCGTCATCGGCAACGGCAACGTCGCCCTCGACATCACGCGCATGCTCGCCAAGCACGCCGTCGATCTGCTGCCGACCGAGATCCCGGAGAACGTGCACGCCGGGCTCGAGGCCTCCACGATCACCGATGTCCACGTGTTCGGGCGCCGCGGTCCCGCCCAGGTGAAGTTCACGCCGCTCGAACTGCGCGAGCTCGGCGAGCTGCGCGACGTCGACATGGTCGTCTACGACGAGGACTTCGACTACGACGAGGCGTCGCTCGCCGCGATCGCGAGCAACAAGCAGGTCAAGGTCATCGACCGCGTTCTGCAGGAATGGCGCACCCGCCCGGGCGCGAACGGTGCCGGCGGCGAGGCGTCCCGCCGCCTTCACCTGCACTTCTGGGCCAAGCCCGTCGAGGTCAAGAAGGATGCGGCGGGCCGCGTCGCGGCGCTGGTCTACGAGCGCACGCGTCCCGACGGCGAAGGCGGCGTCGCAGGCACGGGGGAGCTGCGCGAGGTCCCGATCCAGCAGCTGTACCGCGCCGTCGGTTACTTCGGCTCACCGCTTCCCGGCGTCCCGTTCGACGAGCGCCACGGTGTCATCCCGAACCACGAGGGCCAGGTGCTGCACCCCGACTCGAACGAGGTCGTCCCCGGCGTCTATGCGACGGGCTGGATCAAGCGCGGACCGGTCGGCCTGATCGGACACACCAAGTCCGACGCGATGGAGACGGTGCGCCACCTCATCAACGGTCAGGCCTCGTGGTGGCAGCCCGAGGACGCCACTGCGGAGGCTATCCCCGCTCTGCTCGCCGAGCGCGGTGTGCGCTGGACCGACCTCGAGGGCTGGCACCGGCTCGATGAGCACGAGATCGCCCTCGGTGCTCCCGCCGAGCGGGCCCGCGTCAAGGTCGTGCCGCGCGACGAGATGGTGGCGATCTCGCGCGGCGAGTGAGCTCGCGACCGATCGGTCGCTTCCCGGAGGTGCGTCGCTAGGCTGACGGCATGAGCGCCTGGGTCCCCGACATCCTCGGGCCAGGGTTCGTGCAGCAGACCCTGCCGCTGGATCTTCCCGCGGACGACGGACCGCTGGTGGCGACGCTCGTGCGGCACCTGCCGCATCCGCTCGGACGGCTGGTCGCACCGCTGCGCGATGTGGACGTGCTGTACGTCCACGGCTGGTCGGACTACTTCTTCCAGACCGAGCTGGCCCAGTTCTGGACTCGGCTCGGGGCGCACTTCTATGCCCTCGACCTGCACCGGTACGGCCGGAGCCTGCGCGAGGGGCAGGTGCCCGGCTACGCCGACAGCCTCGACGAGTACGACGCCGACATCGCCGCGGCGCTCGCCGCGATGGGGCCGCGCGGCAACAGGCGTCTCGTGCTGCTCGGACATTCCACGGGCGGGCTGACGCTGTCGCTGTGGTCCGCGCGCCATCCGGGGACCGCATCCGCGCTCGTGCTCAACAGTCCCTGGCTGGAGTTCCAGATCGGCTCGTTCGGGCGCCAGGCGATCGCGCCCCTCATCCAGGCTCGAGCCCGCGTGCAGCCCCGCGGTGCGCAGCCGGTCGTGGACCTCGGGTTCTACACGCGCGCGCAGACCGAGCTCGGCGTGCTGCCGACCCCGGGCTACCGCGAGCAGTGGCGCCCCGCACAGGGGTTCGCGACCCACCCCGGATGGTTGCACGCCGTCCTGGAGGGGCACGCGCGCATTGCCGCGGGCGTGGATGTGGGAGCGCCCGCTTTCGTCCTGCTTTCGGCGCGGTCGTCGTCGCCGATCCGCTGGAGCGAACAGATGACCTCGACCGACTCCGTGCTGGTGGTCGACGACATCGCGCGCGCCGCGCTGAAGCTCGGCCCGCTCGTGACGATCGCGCGCATCCAGGGGGCCGTGCACGACGTCTTCCTGTCCGCGCCCGAGCCTCGCCGCCGGGCGTATGCGGCGCTCGAACAGTGGGCGCGCGCACGCTTCCACTGATGTTTGGGAAGCCGAAAAGCTGACAATCGTGTCGTGGAGTTGAGTTCGGTTTTCCGAAATCGGCAGGCTGGATGACGCGGGCGATCGCCCCGCATCCTCCCGCCATCACACCAGGAGCGTCATGTCGTTCTGGGCATTGCCTCTGCTCGCCGTCGGCGTCTCCGCCGATGCCTTCGCGGTCGCCCTCGGCAAGGGCCTGCAGCTGCGCTCGCAGATCGTTCGAAACGCCCTCGTGCTGGCGCTCGCCTTCGGGCTCGCGCAGGCGCTCATGCCGCTGCTCGGATACCTCCTCGGAAGCGCCTTCGCCGCGTTCATCGAGCCGTTCGATCACTGGGTCGCTTTCGCGCTGCTCGCCGCGGTCGGCGTCAAGATGCTCTGGGAAGCGTTGACGCCCGACAAGGAGGGCGCCGAAGCCGGAAGCTCCCGCCTCTCGACGCGCGAGACGATCCTGCTCGCCGTGGCCACGTCCATCGACGCTCTCGCGGTGGGGCTGAGCTTCGCGTTCCTCAACTTCCCGGTGTGGATCGCGGTCATCGCGATCGGCGTCGTGACGTTCGTGCTGTCGTTCGCCGCGGTGCTCATCGGGCACCGCATCGGTACCCGCTTCCGTCGCCCGGCGGAGATCGTGGGCGGCCTGGTGCTCATCGGCATCGGCACGCAGATCCTGATCTCGCACCTCACCGCCTGACGGATTCGCACACGTCCCGTCATAGAAACGGGGCGACACGGGGCGCGCGTTCATCGTGGGCGCTTGGCTGGAGAACATGCAGCGTCGAACCTCCCTCTCCCTCGGGCTTGCCGCCGTCCTCCTCTCCGCCGGGGCGGTGCTCAGTGCATGTAGTGCCCCCGTGGCGCCCGCCGCCCCTTCCGCGGCCGTCTCCTTCGCCGAGGTCGAGGCGATGAGTGCCACCGAGGCGATCGACGCGTTGGAGGCGATCCCTGTCGCCGATCGGGCGACCGATTACTCCGCATCGGTGCGCCCAGACGCGCTGCTGCTCACCGCGGGGGACGGCCGCGAGGTCGATAAGCCGTTGCCCGAGGATTCGTTCCACCTATCGGTGGCCCCGTACGAGGTCTCGACGCACGAGTGCTTCTTCCACAACCTGACGAGCTGCCGTGGCGAGCTCGCGGGACGCACGTTCGAGGTGACCGTGGTCGACGACGCCGGCGCCACGATCCTCGATGAAACTCTCGTGGCGGCGGACAACGGATTCTTCGGCTTCTGGCTGCCTCGCGGCATCGAGGCAACGCTGACCGTACGCACCGGAGATGAGGTCGCCGTCTCGTCCATCGCGACCGGACCCGAGGACCCGACCTGTCTCACCGACCTGAAACTGCAGGCCTGAGCGCACCAAGAAGAAAGCCCCTCCCGCGAAGGGGAGGGGCTACACGACACGACATCGCGCTTCACACGACGACGATGACCCGAACATCCCCGGCGCGCGGTGTTGCTTGTGACCAGGCTTTCACCCCATGACGTTCCTCGGCGGAATGTGAAACGACTCTCATGACGTTCTCACGCGTGACGTGCGGTCTCCCCTCCGGTTATCAGCGGCGCCTGCTCAGCCTGCTTCCTCCATGCCCGCCTTGCGGCAGGCGCCGAGTGCCTTGCGGGCGCGGGCCACGCGCTGACGTGCAGCGGCCGCGCTCAGTCCCAGCCGCTCGGCGATCTCCGTGCTGGACAGGCCGTCGACGACGCTCAACAGAAGCGGCCGGCGAAGCTCGTCCGGGAGGTCGTTGATGGCTGCCAGTGCGCCGGCCAGCAAGAGCCGCATCTCGACATCGAGGGCGGTGTCGGCGTCATCGCTGCGGTCGTCGGCGAGGGGAACGAGAGGATGCCGGCGTCGTTGTCGGGCGAGGTCGTAGGCCGCGTTCCGGGCTATTGCGTCGAGCCAAGAGCACATCTGGCCGGGCTCGGGCGAGTGGATGCGCTCCACGGCTCGCCACGCGCGCATGACCGCATCCTGCGCGACATCGTCTGCATCGGACGGATCGATGCCCAGCGAGATCGAGCGCCCGCGCAGTCGCTGCGGGTCGGAGCGGATCATCGCCTCGAGGGCGGCATGAGAGCCGGACGAGACGGGTGGCGCTGGCGACATAGCGGTGTTCATTCGATCGAGAGGGTGCCGCAGAATCCTACCGAGGTCGTTGGCGGGCGGGGGCGGTGCGCATCGCCGACCCCGCCCGCTCGCAGTCAGACGGTGCCGAACGGGTTGTCGATCGCGTGTCGCAGAGGAAGACGCCGCAGCCGGCGAGCTGTGACGAGAAAGCTCGTCGGCACTTGCTTACCGGTAGTTGGTGAACTGCAGATCGACGTCGAGGTCGGCGGCCTTGAGAAGACGCTGGACTTCCTGCAGGTCGTCACGGGACTTCGACTGCACGCGCAGCTCGTCGCCCTGGATCTGCGACTTGACACTCTTCGGGCCCTCGTCGCGGATGATCTTCCCGATCTTCTTCGCGATCTCCTGCGAGATGCCTTCCTTCAGCGTCGAGACGATCCGATACTCCTTGCCGCTGGCGGTGGGCTCGCCCGACTCCAGGCTCTTCAGCGAGATGCCGCGCTTGATGAGCTTGGTCTGGAAGACGTCCAGCACCGCGTTCGCCCGGTCTTCGCTGTTGGCCTTGATGAGGATCGACTCGCCGCTCCATTCGATGGAGGCGTCCGTGCCCTTGAAGTCGTAGCGCTGTTCCACTTCCTTACGGGCCTGGTTCAGAGCGTTGTCGGCCTCCTGCCGATCGATCTTGGAAACGATGTCGAACGAGGAATCTGCCATGCCGCGATTCTTCCACGGGCGGATGCGGCCCGCATCCGGGCGCTCGCGCCGATTCGTAGACTTATGTCATGCGGGCTCTGACGGAGGAACAGGTGCGCGAGTCGTTCGTGAACGCCGCGCCGGAGGAGGTGCGGGTGGCCGCCATGCCGCACGATTTCCTGCTCACCGATTGGGACCACCTCGACTTCCTGGCGTGGCGCGACCCGCGGTCGCGCGGCCGGGGTTACCTGGTGACCGAGTCCGAGGGTCGTCCGGCGGGCGTGGTGCTCCGCGCGGCGGAAGGCAACGGCCGCGCGCGGTCGGCGATGTGCAACCTGTGCCACACGATGCAGCCCGGCGATCAGGTCGCGCTGTTCACCGCGCGCCGGGCGGGCGAGGCGGGGGAGACCGGTGACAGTGTGGGAACGTACATGTGCGCTGATCTGTCGTGCCACGAGACCGTGCGGTTGGCGGCCCCCCTCGCGCCGAGCGAGATCCGGGCGAGCGTCGATCGCCGTATCGACGGCACACGCGCACGGGCTGAAGCGTTCGTCGGGCGCGTGAAGGGGGAACGGGTATGACCGCAGCGGGACGGGTCGCAGTGATCGGAGACGCGCTGATCGATGAGTTGCGCGACGACACCGGAGTGCGCGAGTTCGTCGGGGGAGCGGCGCTCAACGTGGCCGTCGGGTTGGCTCGGCTGGGCCTGCCCACCACGCTCATCGCGATGGTCGGTGAGGACGAGCCCGGCGCCCGTATCCGCGCCTACCTCGACGACTTCGGCGTCGAGCTCGTGGCGACGCCGTCGCCGCACGGCTCGTCGCGCGCGGTGAGCACCCGCAACGCCGGCGGGGAACCGGTCTACGTGTTCAACGAGGCGGCCTGGAACCGCCGCATCCACTTCGGCGACGACGAGCGTCGCGTGATCGCGGATGCGGCGATCACGGTCGTCAGCTGCTTCCCGTTCGACGACGCGGCGCAGGCGGCCGAGCTCGCGGATGCGGTGCGCGACGCCGACGGGCTGCTCGCGGTCGACCCGAATCCGCGCGAGGGGATGATGCACGACCGCGCCTCATTCGTCGCGGGCTTCGAAGTGCTCGCCGCGCTCGCCGACCTCGTGAAGGTCGGCGACGATGATGCGGAGCTGCTGTACGCGGCACCGCTGGACACGGTGCGCGACCGGATGCGGGAGCTCGGTGCCGTGGCCGTCCTGACCACGCGCGGCGCGCAGGGTGCGGGCGTCGTCACGGATGCGGTCGCGATCGAACGTCCGATCGCCTCCGTCCCCGGCGTCATCATCGACACGATGGGAGCGGGCGACGCGGTGCTCTCTTCCGCCGTCGCGTCGTTGTTGTCCGAGCATCCGAGCGACGAGGCCGCCTGGGTGACGCTGGTTGACACGGCGATGGAGGTCGCCGCCGCCACCTGTCGTTTCGAGGGTGCGCTGCTGCGGCTGCCCTCCGCGCTGTCGGGGCTCGATCAGGGCTCCTGAGCCGCCGCGCGCGGGCCCGCCGCGGATTTCTGAGTACGTCGGCGAGGGGGTAGTATCGGAGATCGCGCCTCTGCTCGACTGTACAAGCTGGGCAGGTGCGCACTTGGCGAGTTACCCAAGCGGCCAAAGGGATCTGACTGTAAATCAGCCGGCGTAGCCTTCGGGGGTTCGAATCCCTCACTCGCCACCACCAAAGCCGAAAGCCCCCGCCTGGGGGCTTTCGGCTTTTCCATGTTGTACCCGTGTGCGCGGCCTGCTCGCCTGTCACAGATCGACGCGTTGAGCGAGATCTGTGACAGGGGAGCACAGCCTCTCCGTGCGGCGACGGCCGGTTCTCCACGCTGCCCACAACCCTCCTCGGCGGATCGGCGCGGCGTGCCAGGATGAGGGTGCGGGCGAGGGGCGCCCGCGAAGGGAGCCGTGATGTCCGCGCCGCAACCGCCCGTCGCACCGTCCGCTGCACCGACCGCCGAGTCGTCGAGCCCGAACCGCCTCGTGCGGGCGGGCATCTGGGTCGCCATCGGCGCTCTGATCGCCGCGGCGCTCGTGAGCGTGGTCTGGGTGCTCATCGGCTCACAGAACGGGATCGTCGGGCGCGCCTTCCTCACGATCTTCCTGCTCGCCGCCTTCGCCGGCGTCGCGATCCTCGACGCTCACCTCGCCCCGCGGCGCCCCGGATGGTTCGTCCTGACGAGCATGATCGCGTGGGTGCTGATCCTCATCGTCGGTGCCTTCCTCATCTGGATGCCGGAGCGGCCCTCGCTCGACGCGTACCGCTACGGCGACGGGCTCACCAGCTTCACCCGGTTCTTCTCGTTCCTGATGATCGTGCTGATCGTCCAGCTCGCGGTGCTGCACGTGCGGCTGTACACCAAGGCGATCGTGCGCGTGCCCACTCTGTTCAACCGCATCGTCGGATACGTGACCGTCGGGCTCGTGGCAGCCCTCGTTGTGCTGCTCGTGCTGCCGCTGACGATCCAGGAATGGGTCGACTTCTACGACGTCTACTGGCGCATCGTCGTCGCCGTGACCATCCTGGCCGCCGTCGGCACCGCACTGGTCCCGCTGGTCAACCTGCTGTTCGGCCCCAAGACGCCCCGGCCCCAGGCGGTGCCTCCGACCTGGCCGGTCGCCGCCCCTCAGGCCTGGCCCACGTACGCCGACCGCGTCACGCCGTTGCCCGTCCTTCCCGACGGCTCGCCCGACTGGCAGGCGTACTACACGGGATACCCCACGGGTTGGCACCAGGCGCCGCCGGCCGTTTCGCCCACGGCGGAGGCGGCGTATGGCGCCCAGCCGCCCGCATCCGCATCGCCCGTCACGCCGTCGGAGCCGCCCGCGGCCCCGGGCTACGAGGGCTTCCCTCCCCCGCCGCCGCTGCCCCCGCGCTGAGCAGTCATACCTCGCCGCCCAGTGCTGCGTTCCGGCCCGAGCGCTCGCTCAGGTGACGCTCCCGTGTCAGCCCGGCAGCAGCGCGAGCGCGGCCATCGCCGCGTTGTGACCGCCCAGACCGCTGACGGCGCCGCCCCGCGCGGCGCTGGATCCGCAGCGGAGGATGCGGGAATGTGCCGTGTCGACGCCCCACGCCTCGGCGGGGGAGGTCGCATCCGTCTCGTCCTCGCGCCACGGCCACGACAGCGGACCGTGGAAGATGTCGCCGCCGGTCATGCCGAGCGACTCCTCGAGGTCCGCGGTGGTGCGCGCTTCGATGCAGGGCGCCCCGGTCGGGGTCCCCCAGATGCAATCGGCGAGAGGCTCGGCGAGCACGGACTCGAGTGAGCGTTCTGCTGCCGCCAGCAGCGTGGCGCGCATCGCTTCGGGGTCCGCGCCGTTCAGGAGCCGGTGCGGTACCTGAAGGCCGAAGAGAGTGAGCGTCTGCGCGCCCGCCTCCTGCAGCTCCGGTCCCAGGATCGAGGGATCGGTGAGCGAGTGGCAGTAGATCTCTGCCGGGAGCGGGTCGGGGATGCGGCCGGCGACCGCCTCCGTGTACGCGGTGTTGAGCTGCGTCATCGTCTCGTTCACGTGGAACGTGCCGGCGAACGCCGCCGCCGGTGCGACGTGGCGATCGTGCAGTCGGGGGAGCCGGCGCAGGAGCATGTTGACCTTGACCTGCGCGCCCTCCGGTTCCGGCCGTTGCGGGACGTCGGCCCCCGCCGCTGCGAGCAGGTGATCGAGCACGGCCGGTCCGACGGCGGAGAGTATGAGTCGACCGGTGACGACGCCCGCATCCTTCCCGCCGTAGCGAACCTCGCCGTCGGGACTCACACTCGTGACCGGGGCGCGGGTGCGGATCTCGGCGCCGGCGTTCCGCGCGGCACGGTCGAGCTCCGCGCTGACCTGTCCCATCCCGCCGACCGGGACGTCCCAGTCGCCCGTGCCGCCGCCGATCACGTGGTACAGGAAGCAGCGGTTCTGCCCCAGCGACGGATCGTCGGCGTGCGAGAACGTGCCGATGAGCCCGTCGGTGAGCGCGATGCCGCGGACGAGGTCGCTCTCCAGGCTGTCGCGCAGCAGTGTGCCCAGCGGCCGGGCCGTGATCGCGTCCCACAGCGCGTCGTCGCCGAGCGCCCTGCGCAGAGCGGATGCGGTGGGCAGCGGTTCGGTCATGGAAGGGAAGACCGTGCGCGCGAGCGGCGCGACCCGCGCGTCGAGGCTCCGGTAGCGATCCGACTCGGCGGTGCTGCCCGTCGCGCGGCGGAAGCTCGCGTCCGTCGCCTGGGCGTCGCGGGTGTCGACCAGCACGCCGCGCGCCGGGTCGGCGGGATCGGGCGTGTACGAGGAGTAGCGTCGGCGCCGCAGGGTGAGCCGCAGCCCGAGGTCGTCGACGATGCGGGCGGGCAGCAGGCTCACGAGGTAGGAGTATCGCGACAGTCGTGCCGAGACGCCGGCCCACGGGGACTCGGAGACGGCCGCGCCGCCGGTGTGATCGAGTCGCTCCAGCACCACGACCGAACGGCCGGCACGGGCGAGGTAGGCGGCGGCGACGAGGGCGTTGTGGCCCCCACCGACGATCACGACGTCATGGGTCGGTGCGATGACGGTCATGCCGCCACGCTAACGGCCATTCGTCGCCCGACGCGAGGGTAGCGTGGGAGCATGCCTTCCGCTCTGGATCTGCAATCGCTCGCCATCGAGGTCGCGAAGGAGGCGGGAGCGCTCGCCGCCCGGCGGCGCCGCGAGGGCGTGCAGATCGCCGCGACGAAGTCCGCGCTGGCGGACATCGTGACCGACGCCGACCGCGAGGTCGAGCAGCTGGTGCGCGAGCGTCTCGCAGCGGCGCGCCCCGACGACGGCTTCCTCGGCGAAGAGGGCGGCGTGGCCACATCCGCCTCGGGGATCAGCTGGGTCGTGGATCCGATCGACGGCACCGTCAACTACGCCTACGGCATTCCGGCATACGCCGTGAGCATCGCCGCGGTGTCGGGGGAGCCCGACCCGCAGGAGTGGGAGGCGCTGGCGGGGGCCGTCTACAATCCCGCCGTCGACGAACTCTTCACCGCGGCGCGGGGCGAAGGTGCGCGTCTCGTCTCTTCGATCGAGGGGGAGCGGACGCTGCGCGTCGCCGAGCCGTCGGATGCGGGTGCGCTGCTGGCCACGGGATTCGGGTACGACCCGGCGACGCACGCGCCCGCGCTCGAGCGGCTTGGCCGCGTCATGCCGCTCGCGCGTGACCTGCGCCGCATCGGCGCGGCCTCGCTGGATCTGACCGGCGTCGCGGCCGGCCGCATCGACGGTTACTACGAGAAGGGCCTATGGCCGTGGGACCACGCGGCCGGTGCCCTCATCGTCGCCGAGGCCGGCGGCGTCGTGGCGGGACTCGGTGGCAAGCGCGCCGATCGAGAGATGACGGTCGCGGCAGCACCGGGACTCTTCGCTGCGCTGCTCGCCCGCCTCGAAGACTGATGCGTGCGCATGGCATTCTCAGGCTCCGGGTTGTAGTGTTTACCTATTCGTTATCTTCGTCGCCCGAACGAGGATGAGCACCTCCTTCCGTTTTCCCTGTCGCTGCCCGTGCGACCGAGACCGAGGCTGACTACGTTTTGACCCCCCTAGATCCCCAGGCGGAGACCGCTCCCACGCGACGCTCCGGCCGGAACCGCACTGCTGAGGCGGCTTCTTCGGGGACCTCGGATGCGGTCGCTCCGCGCACTCGCGCACAGCTTCGCGCGCGCCAGGCGGCGGTGCGCCCCGCGCCGGTCTGGTCGGCGCAGCGCGTCGAGACCGACGTCGCCAGTTCGGCACCCGCCGCCGAGCCCGAACTTGTGCTCGAGGTGGTGCCGGAGCCCGTCGCGGCCGCCGATGTCACGCTGTCCGTGCCCGCGGCACCGGTCGCTGCCGCCGAGGTGACGCTGTCGGTATCGGAGCCTGAGGCGTCCGTCGCCGAGGCGCCGCTGACCCGTCGCCGCGCGCGTTCGCTCGCCCAGACCTCCGCCGCCGCAGCGACGCCGATCGACGTCGCCCTGGACGCCATCGACGACGAGCCGGTCGCTCTGCCCGTCGTGGACACCGTGTCGGTCGTTTCGGAGATCGAGGCCAGTCCTGCCGAGCTCCCCGTCGGGGATGTCGCGGTAGATCTCGACGACGAGGCGCGTGTGTTCGCCGACGCGGTTCTCGCCGACGAGGCCGAAGCGCACGCGATCGCCGACGAGTTCGAGGCCGCTGCGCGGTTGTTCTCCTTCACGGGTGAGACGCCGATCCAGGTCGCCGCGGCCGCGATCGACGAGGAGCCCGTGGCGGCGCAGGACCTCGCCGAGCCGGCTCCCGTAAAGCGTCGCCGGTTCAGCGGCGCGGCGTTCAAGCGTGCGACCGCCGCATCCGCCACGGTCGGTGCGATGGGAATCGTCGGACTCCTGGCGATCGGCATGACGACGCCCGCAGAGGCGGTCTCGGGTGCGGGCAACTCCGCCGCCGCATCCGTGTCGATCGCGACCGGTGCGAAAGCCGGCACCTCCAGCGCGCTGTCGAGCGACGAGATTCAGGCCTACGTCGCTCCGGCGGACGCGCAGGTCAGCGCCCTGGATCGCAGCGACTACTCCACGGCATCGACCGCGGAGCTCGCCGCTGAGTCGGGCATCACGCACTACTCGAACTTCTTCACAAATAACGCGAACAGCCCGATCCAGTGGCCGTTCAAGGTGGGCGTCTCCATCAGCTACGGCTTCGGGATGCGCGACGGCACGATGCACGAGGGCCTGGACTTCACACCGGGCGAGGGCGCCGAGATCCAGGCTGTGGCCGACGGCGTCGTGCGCACCGCGACGGAGAGCGGCGGCGGCTACGGCGTGATGATCATCATCGATCACGTCATCGACGGCAAGCTCGTCTCCACCCGCTACGGCCACATGCAGTACGGCTCGTTGCAGGTGAAGACCGGCGACACCGTGAAGGTCGGCCAGTTCATCGGTCGTGTGGGCGACACCGGGCACTCGTTCGGCGCCCACCTGCACTTCGAGGTGCTCGACAATGGCACGACGGCGATCGACCCGCTGCCGTGGCTGCGGCAGCACGCCGGCGGCTGACCGGCCGTGTTTCGTCGGGGCCCTCGGCTCTGATATTCTTTTCTGGTTGCCCGGATTGCTCCGGGCAGCGCCCCGATAGCTCAGTGGCAGAGCACTTCCATGGTAAGGAAGGGGTCGTCAGTTCAATCCTGACTCGGGGCTCGCAGCATCCGGTGGTCCGCCGCCGGAACGTCGCGGCAGGGTAGCTCAGTTGGTGAGAGCGCACGACTCATAATCGTGAGGTCGCGGGTTCAAGCCCCGCTCCTGCTACCAAGTTGGTCTTATTAGAACCATTGACCTGAAAATAACGGCCATGGTCTCCCTTATCGAAATCCTCGGCGGATACGCCGGGGATCTTTTTGATTGACGGCTCACTGAGCGCCCCAGGCTCGCTGGCGTGGCGCGCGAGGCGTTGGATGGCCTCGTTGCCGGCCGTGCGCTCGCCTTGCAGCGACACGTCGGTCTCGGTGATCTCGGCGTACATCCGGCTGAAGAGGGCGTGTAGCAGTTCTCGGCGGGCGGGGTCGGGCAGTCCCCTGTAGATCGCTCCGGGATCACGGAGCAGGTCGATCGCAGCGCGCACGCGTTCTGCGCCGACGCGGAGGCTCTGGTCGCTCCGGATCAGCCGTTCTTCGACGACTCCCTTTTGAAGCATGAGTTGTTGCAGCTTTTCGCGGAGCCGGGGGACGGGGAGGTCGCCGTCCGCGAGGGCGTCGACGAGGCGTGCTTCTTGTTGAGTGAGCTTGGTCAGTTGTCGGGTAAGCGCTTCTTTCGCTTGCCGGTCGATCGTTTGGAGGTCGTCCATCGCGGCGCTGATGCCCGCGTTGATCCAGTCGAGCGTCGTGGGAGGAACTCCTTCGAGGGCGACCTGCGTGGCGACGGCGTCTTCGAGTTCTTCAGCACGGATACCTTGCATGTCGCATTGGCCTTTGAGCTTGGCGGAGCAAGTGAAGTACTCGTAGGTGCCGCCGTTGCCGGTGCTCTGGCTGTAGACCAGACGGCTCTCTCGGCCTTGCGCATGACAGCGGGTGCAGTAGATCATTCCCTTGAGGTAGTGGAAATGCACACGGTCCCGGTCGCCGGTGCGGTTGCGGCTGGCGAGGATCGCTTTGACCTCGAGATACAGCTCTTTCGAGATGAGGGGCTGGTGCCGCCCCGGGTAGAGCTTGCCCTTGTAGCGGATGACGCCGGTGTAGTAAGGATCGCCGAGGATGACTCCGAGCGCGCTCGTAGAGAGCGGTCGTGAACGGTAGGTGCGCGACGGTCGGGTGACCAGGCCCTGCTCCTCTAGCGCAGCAGCCAGCTGTGCGACGGAGTACTCGCCGGTCGCGTACTCGTGGAAGGCCCAGATGATGCCCGCAATCAGTCCAAACGCGCGGGCTACAAGAATGGGCCCGCGACCGCGGGCATCATTGTCGGTGCCATACTCACAGGGATCAGCCTGATCGTTGTAGTGATCTCGATCGTCGCCGCCGGGCTCATTATGGGTGGCGGCGCGGGGAACGCGACCTCGAACGTGGTGGGGGCCTGCCTGAACTCCCCGTCCGGATCTATACCCCTTAGCAGGGCGCCGCGGGTCGACTGCTCCCAGCCTCACGACTACGAGATCTACAAGGTCTGGGACTTTCCCGCGGAGGACTACCCCGGCGACGAGGCCGTAACACCCGTCGTCGACGACACTTGTCGTACGTCCTTCGAAACCTTCGTCGGGATCTCGCACTCGAGCTCAACACTTGCGTACTCCTACGAAGCACCGAGCGGTGGGGCATCGCAGGACGCGAATCACCGAGCCTACTGCTTCATCAGCGACCCGGCCGGTCAAGTCTCAGGATCCCTGGCGGGCAGCAGGCGATGAGATGCTTCCCGCCAGCGATCGCCCAGCAGGTTGTCGAGGCATACGAAGCTAGCCGCTGAGGGTGGTGATCGGTCGAGTCAAGGCGACCGGGATGAGCCCATGGATGCGGAGAGGCGCCTCCATCTCGATCCGTCAGAGTTCTCTCGGCACCTCGGCATGTAGAACGGGCCACTTAACAATGGAGCTGAGGTTGCTTGCGTTAGTAAGTGCAACGCGATCCGTTGTCTCGAAGCACCACCCCTATGTAGAGTTGGCGCATGCGGCGTACTGACTCACTCGTAGCGCTGGCGGTCGCGCTCATGAGGTCTCCCTCGTCTGAGCACTACGGGTTCCAACTGAGCCGTGACGCTGGCCTTCGTTCAGGGGTCTTGTATCCGCTGCTGCAGCGGCTACTCAACGAAGGGTGGCTGACCGATGGATGGGAACATATCGACCCTCGCATTGCCAAGCGCCCCGCGCGCCGATACTACCGATTGACCGAGCTCGGAGCGATTGAGCTGGGTGCCATCGCTGCAACTGAACCGTCGCCTCCTGTGAGCGCCCCGTCTCGACGACTGGGCTTCGCATGAAGGACTACTTGACAGCTCCGGGGGCCTTGCTCGTTGGTGTGATCATCGGCCTGGTGGTCTTCGGCGTGATGCCGGTCCTGGCCGCAAAGTTGATGTCGCTAGCCTTCCCGAAGGACGACCCTCGCAGGCCCGAGATGGCCGCAGAGGTGTACAGCGTGCCGCGGTGGGAGCGCCCGGTATGGGTTGGTGAACAGGTGGGGCGAATCTTCATCGAGGCCGTGCCCGCTCGCATGTCTCTTCGCTTTCGCTTCGTTCGCAGGTTGCCTGACCAAAGGCTGGAGACGCAACGGTGGGAACTAAGAGGAGCCGGCGGCGAAGACGATCCGTGGAACCACGTGAGCGCGGGGCAGATCGCGTTCATAAAGTACCAGTACGGGACTCAACAGTGGTTCAAGATCTCGGTCGAGAAGGTGACCCGCACGCGGATCTACGGCGTCGTACTCGACCCGGATGAGCGTACAGATCTTCGCGCCGGCGCGAAGGTGAAGGTTCCGGTTCACGCCCTTGGATTCGCGACCACGCAGACTGAACTCGATGAGATCGACGCATGGCTTCGCTCCCATCGTCCGCCCCCGTAACAGTCGTGTGCGGATATCTATCCGACAGCGTCACATCCTAGGATTTCGTGTGCCTCCGACCATGCTGGGGGCTGCAGCAGATCATTGACGCCAGCGCCACGTAGCATCGATAGTGATCTCACACGGATCAAGGGGGATCGAATGGCAAACCACGGATGGTTCATCGTCATGAAATCAAGTGACGGCCAGTTTTACTTCAACCTCGAGGCTCCGAACGATGAAGTGATCGCCACGTCGGAGCGGTACACCACAAAACAGAAGGCCCTTGAGGGTATTACCTCCGTGAAGCGGTGGGCGCCGGGTGCGACGACCATTGATGTGGCCTCCCAGTCCTGACCTCCAACGCGGGGTGCGCGGCGCATCCGGGGGGCACTTCGTTCTCCACACACCGAATGCCTAGCCAACGGAAGAACGCGGTGAGGCTGTATGAGGACGGTGAGACCATCGACACCATCGCCGCGAAGTTAGGTGCGAGCTATGGTGGGGGCCGTGAGGCGCTCGTTGGTCCTGAAGTCGCGCTCCGCTCGCCCGGGCGGAGACATTCGAGTTAGCTCGTGCTGGCTACGAGGTTGACCCAGACGTGCCGAAGATCGATGGGGCTGGCGACAGCGCGTTGATGCGAAGAGTTGAGCCACGTCCCAGTCGGAGTGGCGGCCTCATCGAGCAGCTTGTGCTCTGCACCCATGTCCGGGTGTGAGTGCACGTATCCGTTAACCCGATCTCGCAGCGTGCTGACGTCCAGTCGCTCTTGGATGTAACCGACCATCATCCCTTGCCCCTCCCTGGCAGCGTACCGAGCACTGACGAAGCGAGACATGCCGTTGTAAACGTATTCCCTAGCGAGATTGCCGGAGCAAGACAGCCGCTTGGCTTCGATTATGAGCTCTCGGTCACCTACACGGATACGTAGGTCTGGGCGAACCGCGGTGGTCACCGACTCTGTGCCATCCCACATCGCCGGCGTCAGCGTGACATTCTCGATCCCCACCTCGAGGACGCGAAAGCGCGCGTCCGAGCGCCGTGCTTCATGGAGCCACCGGTACAACTGTCCAGTGCAATTCGCCTCCAGGTGATCGAATGTCGCCCAATTGTTAAACGCCCACCTCGACAAAGCCTCAGCGAACATGTCGTTCACCAGCGTGGGCAGTCTTCGTGCCGCCAGCGCAGAGATGCCAACGGAAATATGACCGACGACCCGGTCAAACGCCTGCTCAAGCATCTTCGTGGGGGGTGAGGAGGGCGCTGAAGATGTCCGCCGCATCGAGTGCTGCGGTACTAGCAGTCCAGACCGTACGTCGGTTCGGCTTCACCAGATGAACCACCTCGTCGTCGAGGATCACCGCATGCGGCTCGACGATCGTGGCAGAGGACAACGCCTCGTTGAGTACTGCGCTGTCATCTTGAACAAGGCGCTCGACCGTGTAGGAAGCAGACCCTGGTTGTCCTTGCTCGTGGGTGCACGTTACCCGAGCGAAGTCTTGGCGACGCTCGGCGAGCTGGACGCACCAATTGCCCATGGCGAACCGGTCCATGTGCATCTTGAGAGCTGATGCGTACTCAGCAAACTCCCTGTGGTTGGGCGGCTGGTAAGCAGTCGAGGTCGGCCCGCCTTGAAGCTCCAACAATCGAACATGAAGCGCATCGGAGAGAAGTTGTCGCTCCTCTGCGTTGAGTCCGTACGCTTCCTCAACTGTGCGGTCCCGCTCCGCTCTCCATTCTTCTTCCGCCGCGCCTTCTGAAGCCCTTCGCGTGATCTCGGCCAGCCTGGACACCGTGCTGTGATCCAACTCAGGCAAAGGAAGACCGAGCCACTCCTTTAGGTGGAGCTGTTCGCGTTCGACGCCCCATGAGCTGGACGTCATGAAGTACCAGTACTTCGCCACGGACGAGTCCAGAATGGCCGCGACCGCCGCAAGGAGGCTGGTGTCCTCGCTTGGGCCTGCTATGGCAGCGAGGCCGTCGGCGAAGCTCACGTCATCGGGGACAAAGGAGGAGACGGGAGTCTTGGCGAAGCCCTTGCGCATGAGCACGTGCGGCGCGAGATAGATCTGCCTGCTGCGCGGACTATGCATGACGGTGTTAGTGACCGGAGGTTGGAACGTGGTTGGACGTCGCATCGCGCGAAGATCGCCCGTCCTCAACACTGGCAGATCGTGCAGGTGTTCCGCAGAAACCTCCCTACCTCCACGGATCTGATACCCGGCACCGTTCGCCCACTTACGCTGCTTCACAAGGTCCCAGAGCGTATGAAAACCCTCGCGAAGATAGGAAACAAGCGCAACGTCCTGCGCTCCCCCCCACAGCAACGTCTTCCAAATCGAAGAGTCCGAACACGCCTTCGCCCGCGAGACCCGCTGGATGTTCTGCTGCGGGATAACGATGCCGTCGACAATCTCAGAGATCGGTGTGCGGCGAGGTGAGACATGAAGCAACTGGGGCCGCGGCTCCGCCGTTTGGGGCCCGTAGATGGTGACCACTGCGGGGCTGGAGGCGCCGAATAGTGTTCGCCTTAAAGGCGAGAGGTCGATGACCGTGTGCACATCGAGGCTGGTAAAAAACTCCAACCTAAAGCGATTTGCGGTGGCGCTTTGGTTGTGTAGAAGCGTCTTCGAGGGCAGCACAAGTCCCGCCAACCCGCCAGGCGCAAGCATCTCGGCGGTTTTCCAGATGAATGCGGCTGCGATCTGCTTATCGGGGACCTCATATGTCTGATCGAGGAGGTAGCGATCTGCAGCCGGCGTGAGTGCGCTCTGCCACGGAGGGTTGCCTGCGATGACATCGAATCGCCGGGTGGACAACGGATTCTTCTCGAAGAAGTCCGAAACGATTAGGTTACGGTCGACTAGCTGTGGAAGACGTACAGTGCGCCAGATTGTTCGAGGGTCGACATGCTCGAGCAGGGCCAGGTAGAGCCCGAACGCGGTGACTCCGATGGCGTCCGCGTTCCGGTCGATTCCGAAGATCGAACTCTTGAGGAGTTCGCTGAGTTCCTCGTAGCTGGGCGGCACGTGGGTATGGTCTGTGCGCTGACGCACAAGCCGGCGGAACGCTTCGGTGAGGAAGATCCCTGATCCGCAGGCTGGGTCGAGGATGGTTGGGGGCGTCTCGTGTCCTAGCCGGGCCGGGAGCAGCTCGTCGAGAACCAGATCGACCACCTTCCGGGGTGTGTAGTAGGCCGCGTCATGTTTCTGCTGGTCCACGAGGAGCTGTTCATAGATCGAGCTGAGAAACTCAGCCGGGATAATCGAAAAGTCGTAACCCCAGAGCGACGTCTGCCCCGTATCGAGGCTGCTCCCCTGGAAGAACTGGGCTAGAACGTTTAACGCCGCCGCCGGTAGCGGGCGGCTTAGCGCATCAGTACGGAAGACGTCACCGCTGAAGTGGTCGGACATGGCCGCGAAGAAGGAGGAGACCTTGTCCCAACCGCCCGCCAGAGCGCGCGCGAACGAGTCGGGCTGACCTAATTCGCGAAGCTCTCGCGGCCCGAGAATCTGCCGGTCCTCCAGGTATCGGACAAAGATCGACCGTCCGAGAAGCGGCTCGATCTCGTTCGGTCGCACGCCGGCGGAGAGGAGACTCTTCCGCAGGAACCTAAGGTTGCGTAGAAGCGACTGGTCCACCCGGTCATTGCCCAGACGTCGGTTCGCGGTCAGCCTCCCAGACTCGACGCTGAACCTCGTGAAGTCCTCCAGCACTTGGGCCGTGGTTCCCACGCCTGCCCTGGCCAGGAGGGCTGCGTCAGGGTTCGTGGCTGTCTGCGCAACGTTGCACGTGAAGGCGAGGACCTCGTCAGGGGTGGCTGCGATGAGGATAGGAACTCGCCCATAGTTCCAGAGTCGGCCCTGCACTTCATGAGCTTGATCGCGCGTGTCCGTGGCCACGAAGGCAACTACGGGAACCGCGCCCCGGAAATATGCCGCTGTGACCCCGCACTTGCCGCTGAGGTCCGTCCAGATGGGCTCCCGCGGCCCGCCACCAACTGGGCCGGAGACGTACCCACGCCCGTCTCGATACCCAAGTTCGTCGACGAGCTCGTCCAGTACTGTGTGGCTTGCCATTCTGTGCTTCCGTAGTCTCGTGCGGGTTCGAGCTCAGAATACGTCTGATCTCAGACTGGGCCTTGTTCGGCAGAGTCCGTTCAGCGTTTCGGATGCTGCTGGAAGCGATAGTCGGCTCTCATCCACGGCACGAACTTCGCCACGACCATTCATATCAGTGCGTTCGGCCCGCGACGGCCGTCAGCTGGTCTGTATCAGCCTCGCGGCGCAAGAGGGTCGCCGAGCTGTTGCTCGGTTGTGTCCGCACGCGCGTCAACGCATGCAGCCGTCACTCGGCATCCGCTCCGAGAGTTAACGCAGCCGTGCAGGCTCCCACCTCAAGGATGGTGACACGGACCCGCACGCAGTAGCGTCAACGCATGGCAAAGCCCCTTGAATCACTGAACGGATGGCTAGATGCGGAAACGTGGCCAAGGGTGCTTTGCCCGGAGTGCTTGGAGGGCACGCTTGCTCTCGTATCGACCGTAAAGTACCCGGACGTCAAGTCCCGTGCTCACATCGAACTCGTGAGGCGGCAACTCGACGGGCCTGACGAACTCGCTGGCACATTCACAGGCCTGCTCCGCTGCGACAACCGTGGTTGCGCGAGAGACGTGGCGATTGCGGGCGACTGGGTTCTCAGTTGGGGGTTCGATGAAGAGGAGGAGCGCGAGCGCCTCGTCGATTTCTTCATTCTTCGGCACATCAGCCCCGCGCCTCAGCTACTGCTCACCCCCGCGCGCACGCCGTCGAAGGTCGCCTCAGCGATTGCGATCTCGTCATCAGTGCTTTGGACGAGTCCGGATCTTGCCGCCACCCAACTCAGGCTGGCCGTGGAGGAACTTCTGACCGCGCGTGGCGTGAAGCGCACAGTACTGACGAACAGGAGGAAACGCAGGAGGCTTTCAACGCAGGAGCGCTTGGACCTCTTCGCCGGTTCGCAGCCCGACGTTGTCCACACGCTCGAGGCCGTGAAGTGGATTGGCAACGCTGGTACCCACGAGAGTGGTCTCGCCTTCATGGATGTTATTGCGGGAGCGAAGTTCCTCGAACTAGCATTGCGGCGTCTCTATGACACTAGTGAAGCCGAGCTGATCGCAACGGCCAAGGAGATTAATCGCCGCCGCGGACTGCCACGAGCCCGGTGAGAGCACCACGTCTGTCACTATCGCGTCCCGTCCCGCGCGTAATCGGGCTCCGGTGCACGATGTCCCGTGTCACGGGCACCGGCACCGGTACTCCGAGCGCATCGGCTTTGAATCACTCGGCGGAGGGGTGAGTGAGCGTCGAGCGAGGATGATGATCCGGCACTAACAACCAGTTTCCGAGTCCACCTTGCAGTGAGGAGTTGTGTGCGCCCGTACTTCGCAGAGCGGCCTTCTGAGTCGGCACAGTACACGGGAGATGACAGTGTTCCCGCAGTCGCCGACCTCGTAAGGAAGTATCGACCTCGAGCCATCTCCGAGCACTCGGCGGCCTTGAGAACCCTACGGTTCTACGGCAGCGGCTGGGAGATGAACCTAAAGCTACATGACTGGGTTGCCGTCATCGGTGGGGATGTGGCGGTCATACCGCCGGCCTTGTTTGATGGATCGACGGAACCGCGGTCAGTCGAGCCGAGGGATGACGAGCGCAGGTCGGACGAGACGCGGACAGTACCGTAGGTCTCTCCGTGCAAGGCATTTCGACAGCCCTGCCCATCGCCACACCCGCGAGTCCGGTCTTCGGCGAGCGCAAGCCAGCCCTTTGGTGGAGTGGAGCGTCAGGACCTCCGGGGCCCTCGGGCCCTGCCGCGAGGCGAGGGGGGCGGGACGCTGAGTGATCGTGCATGTCTGAGGGTGACACTCAACGACCGACCTCGCGGTAGCTGCCGCCTCTCGCTCGCATCGTCACACCCGCGTCTTTGAGAGCCTGGCGGATTGCACCGTATGAGTGTCCATGCGTCGCGACCAGCGCTGCGATGCTGGCCCCAGCTTCATACTCCTTGATCAACCGATCACGCTGTTCCACGCTGGGCGACTGGTTCCTCACGACGACATTGTGCTCACGAAGGATGTTCAGGACCGAGTTCCGCGCGATACCAAACTCCTCGGCGAGGGTCTTCGCAGTCTCCCCATCGCCGTACCTGCGGATCATCGCCGCGCGAGCGTCTGCGCCGATGCGTCGCTGGAGTGGGTGAGGTCGACGCGACGCTGGGGAAGTGGAAGGCGCCTCGGACCTGGCCGTATTTACCCAAGTCCTCTGTTGGTCCGGCGTGAGGGTCGTACCGTCCGAGTTTTTTGAATAGAGGTCGATAAGTTCTACTTCTCGGAGGGGCTAACCGCCTTACTCGAAAAATTCGGTCGACCCGCCTGCTGCCCTCGCCGAGTCGAAGGACAGGTACCAGTCCTCGATTCTCGCGAAGGTATCCGCATTCACACGGTGCTCCAACGCCAGTCCAACCTTCCGCCCGTCTTCCAGGGCCGCCGATCGAGCATGTCGAGCAAGAAGGAGCGCGCGTCATCCCTCGCCATGTTTCATGTCCTCCCATCCCCTGTCACTTGGGGTGCGCCCCCCTGTCACTTGGGGTGCGCCGTCGCCTGCGTCGTCTTGTTTGCTGTTCCGCATCTCCCACTCGCGGAGTGCGCGTCGCTCCGCGCCGGTCGCGGGCCAGTCCTCGATGACGGCGTTGACGTACCAAACCGGCCCGATGGAGTACCCCACGTCCGGTAGGGGCGCCCCATGCCGCGCGCGATGCGGCGAGTTGCCTGACATCAGGCGTCGGCGGCCGCTTGGCTAGACCGGGTCGTATAAGCGCGGCCGGAGGTTAGAAGGTCCTGCGCGCTGACGTCAGAGTCCACGCTTACATCGTTTCAGTGGTGCGAAACCGACCGGTTTCGCACCATGTGGTCACTGGGAGGGAGTGGGGTCCGGAGTGGAGGCTGCGCGCAGGGCCGATACGAGGCGTGGGGGCGCGGTGGGGTCGGACGCGGCTTGGGCGGGAACGAGCTGCCCAATTGATAGGCCCCGGGCCGAGGCTTACGCGCTCGGTGACTCCTGCTGCGCCTTGATCTGATTTATCCGTTCGAGTGGGAGGGTGCTACGCTGCCCAACTACCCAGCGGCGACAGTTGCTCACTATGAAGCGGTTGACGTTGAGGTCACTCGGGATGTCGTCGCCGATCACTAGCAGTTGCGTGGGCGAGATGGGAAAAGTGACCGTGGAGAAATCATGCTGGGCGTCCGGTCGCCACAGTAGGACCGCCCCATCGCCCGTGAAAAGGACGTCGGTTGTGTAAATCTGCCACGTCCATCTCTCTAGCCCGCGAGACGTCAGTCGGAGCGTGTCTGAGTGCTCGTGGGTAAGGACCAGCATGTCTCCTAGCAGGAGGTCCTTCTCTTGGGTGGTGCCGTCCTTCATCAGCATCACTGCGGGTACTCGAACGCCGGCGCGGTCGGCGTATCGGCCGCGATGCAGGTGCATGTCGAGGAAGGCGATTGCCGCCTCTGCTTCTTTCTGGTCGAGCCCCTGTTCCGCGCGGAGCTTGGCGATCGCCGACATGCCCCGGTCTTCGATCTCTGCGTACCGGTTCTCTAAGTCCACCGCCATGACAGCGGGGTCGTAAACGTAGCTGACGATCGAGGCGTTCTTGTACGAAGACTTGTACCCCCGCCCGTTTTGGACGTCTGCGACGTCTAGGACGTTCTTTTCGTCGGCCCAGGCGCGAATGTAACTGCCGGTCACCATGTGGCCCCGTCTCGTTCCGGAAGCGGAGGGCTTGCCGCGCGATGGTCGAGCACCCTGAGGACTCCCAGCCGTAGAACTCGTCATGCGGTCACACTAGATCGATCTTCGAACGGCTACTTGTGGAGTCACGCAGAATGCGTGGACTCGGTGGTCAGTCGTTGGGATCGTCATCGCCGCCGATGAGGTCGGCGTTTCCATCCCAGGTGCCGACCACGTGGGCGGTCAGTTCGCTTTTCCAGTGGCCGCGAGCTGCGAGGTGCAGGCGCGCGAAACGTAGACGCCAACCGGCGCCGATGAGGTCGCTGACGAGCTGGTGTGCTCCGTCGAGGGTGACCGGTTCGGGAGCCGGGATTCCGTTGGGGTTGCTGATCTTGATTCGAAGTCGGTCACCGGGAGCGACAGAGGCCTGCCTCTCCGCGGGGGGCTCTTCGGTGTCCCACTGTTCGTGGCGTAGTAGCTCACGGTGCATGTATTCGTTGCGACCCTTGTTAGCGGCGTGGGCGGCTGCCACGGCATCGAGGATCGCGACGCGGACGTCCTTCTCGACCTTCAGCTTTTCGACCATTTGCTTCGCCTCGCGATGAAGGTCGCCCCACCGGTCGGGCGTCGCGAAGAGATGTTCGCGCGTCGCATCGCCGTGTCTGAGCTGGGCGTGGAGGCCCCGTAGTTGAGTCTCCATCCAGACCGTCTCTTTCGCGATTCGACCGAGAAGGATCAGCCATTGATCGTCAACGTCGAGTTGCGCCAGCTCGTCTAGCTCCATCCGCTCAGGTTCTCACCAGCCAGACGCCCGCACCATTCTCTCTCCGTCCCCCAGTACATGCCGCTCTTCACGGCAGAGCACCCCAAGCAGCGAGACCGTGCCACGGTCAGGTGGGTGGCTCATCCCATGCTTGCGTCCGTGTGATCAATGGTGTCCTCTGCCTCCGCCAGATGCCACTCGGCGCGAGCGACGAGTTCGTCGAAGGTAATCACCTCGGGCTCGAGGAGGTTGCGTCGGAACAGTTCGAAGCTTCTCACTCGGTCCGGGAGCGGCCCTCCTGTCGCTCCGGTCAACTCGGACTGAGAGCCGACGATGACGAACGATCGAGGTCGAAGTATGAATGCACCAGAACTGAGCAGTTCTCCTTCAGCCGACGTATCTTGCAGAAAGTCACCAAGATCTCGGGCAGCGAGGTGAGTCGTCTGCTGCACTTGTACGACTGCTCCCGCCAACTCTTTGGAAGGTGCGAAGCAGCCGGAGCGGTACTCCTCTGCGAGAAGCGCTGTGCGGTGATGCTTGATCTCCGCGAAGACCAGGCTGCGTACGATCCCCGCGGAAGCCAGCAGCGCATCAACGCGCTTCCCCACGCCCTTGATGCTTCTGCCGACAACCGTCTGTTCCAGCTTTCCCTCGTCCCACGACGTGAGGAGTTGACCGCCGAGACCTATCCCGAGGACCCAGGGATTCTCTTCCAGGAGCCGTTGCCAGGCTCGCTCAGGGCCGCCAGCGTCTTCCGTTGCCGCGTCGAACTGTTCCGGAGAGTCAATCCACATGCGCATCTGCGTGACGACGGTTCGGCGACGTTGCAGCGCTACGACATCCTCCGCGGTCGCGTCAGATTCGATGAGAGATCGAAACCGATCTGGATTGTCAGCGTAGACGCGCGCGATTGCTCCGGGGTCGGAGAACACGTCACGAAGCAATTGGTCGTCCACGTACACGGACTGATCGCCTTCGATTGGTATCGCGTCGATGGCGCGAAGCGCTTCCAGCAGCGCCATCGATTGGTCGCGGTCAAGCTCGAGGACATTTTCCAATCGAGTCAGATCGCCGGACGTGGGCACGCGTTGGATCCTAATTTTTCGGACGGCGCCGGATTCTCTGGCGACGTGGAGCTGTATCTGCTTGCGTCCCCCAGGCGTGGTGCTGATGACCTGCATGGTCCAATCCCAACCGGCGCCGTCGTCTGACTGCACCTCGTCGATGACCCGGTGTACATAGCGCGACGGGTAACCCGCGTCACGCCCAAACTGGGTGATGAAACTTCGCGAGACGTACGTGCGAGTCGTAAGTCTTCCCTCGGCGTACGTGACCTCATTGGGTAGAGGTACGTCATCCCAGTTGATCCTCGGCACACTCATTCCTACCGCAAGGCGAGCGTGCGAAGCGGACCACTGAGAGACCAAATGCGAAAACGAAGGTGGCGAGCCCCGTTCTGCCTCCAAGTCGACTCGGGGATGGTGCGAAACCGATCGGTTTCGCAATACATGAGTCGTAATCTCTTGGGCCAGCTGCTGTAGGACGGTGCGTCTTCGTTCTGTCAGTGCCGCGGGTCAGGATCGGGCGCGTGCCAGAGACGTCGTCGACGGGTCATGTCCTGTGGGGCGGCTCACGTGGGTTTGGTTCGATAAGTGACGAGGGCCACGCTCTCACCCGGCAAACTCGAACCCGCATAATCGAGCTGTGACACCAAAGCAGCCCTCAGGCGACGAGCAGCCCGCGAAGACGGGACCCGTGGCGCGATTTCTGGCCTGGTTAAAGCGTGTCAGCTACGGGCGACGCATCGCAGCTGGTGTCACGGCCTACGTCGCCGTGGCAATCCCCATCGTCCTGTACGTACCCGCCGGGCTATTGAACAATTGGGTACCAGGACTCAGCCCGGAGGAACAGGGAAAGCTTCTGGGCGCCGCGGGAAACCTAGTGCTTCTCGCGCTTGGCGGCGTCATTGCTGTTGTCACGGTTGGGCTCAGCCTTTCTAGACATCGACAGGAACTAGATGCAGCAGAGCGCGACCGTCAACGATTGTTCGACGACCAGAAACGTGAAGCGGCGCGGCTCTCAGAGGTTGTCGATCAGCGGCGCATCGAAACCGAAAGATCTCTACGGGAACGCTTCGTGACGACGGTGCAGCTTCTCAGCGACACCGCCCCCGTCAACCGACAGGCAGCGCTTTATGCCCTTGGAGCCCTGGCCGACGACTGGGACGCACTCGACAAGCGCGATGAAGTGCAGGTGTGCATTGAAGTCCTCACCGGCTACCTTCGCGCCCCCCGCACGAAAGAAATGTTGTCGCCCCTCGACCCCGAGGAGGCTCACTACACGGACCCGGAAGACTATTACTTCACCCAACGCACCACCCCAGTTGAGGTTTCCGTCAAGCAAGCCGGATACGCCGTCATCCGGAACCACCTGCAGCAAGGGGCGTCGCCAAGCTGGCAGAACCATCAACTCAACCTGTCCCGCGCCCACATCGACTTCCCTGTCGAACTACCGCGACCACTCATCACAGCAGACGGGGCGCTCGACCTGCGCGGCATCTGGATCGGGCACGACGGAAGTGTGGACCTCGCGGCCGCGCAGATCAGCGGGGCCGGACGCCTGCAGCTCACCGAGGCGGTGATTGTTGGGAACGGGGGTATCGACCTCCGAGCTGCTGTCGTCAGCGAACGCGGGAGCGTCGACCTCCGGGACGTGTCAATCAGACGCGGGCGGGTGGACCTCATGAATGCAAAAGTCACCGATCTTGGAAGTGTGGTCCTTCGGGGAATACAGATCCGAGAGAGAGGGATCGCAAACCTTAAGGGCTTGTCGATCGGCGACGGGGGAAACGTAGACCTCACGAGCGCGTCGATCGACAAAGACGGACAAGTGCTCCTGCACAAGCTGGCGATCAGCAACGACGGAAACGTAGACCTCGCCGACGCAGCGATCGGCGGGGGCGGGATCATCGATCTGTCGCGAGCGGTAGTCAGCGACCGTGGGCGCATTGATTTCGCGCGCACGGCAATCGGTGCCACCGGCCGTGTAGACCTCGCGGGTGCGGTAATCAGCGACGGTGCAACCGTGGACCTCGACGCCCCGAAGATCACCCGTGGCGGACGCGTAATCCGACCAGATGGAATGTCTTCGATGCAGGCGACGTAGAGCGATCAAGCCGCCAAAGAGGTTGGATTGGGGCGGTGGCGCGGTGTCACCGGCCAAATCCCCTCGACGTTGACGGTTGCCTTACCGTCATTGTTTGGTCCAAGGTTGACGCGCGTAATGCCAGGGACGAGATACCTCACTTGTAGTTACCACCGCGCGGGCGCAGCTGAACCCCCTCCTTGATGAGGCGTTGCCGGACATTGTTGTAGCTGGTGTCGAGGCGAGACGCGATGGTGGCGATTGAATGGCCACGCTCGTACATTGCTCGTGCGGTCTCAACCTGTTCGCTTGTGAGCGGTTGACGTCGCAGTGTTGCTCCCCCGTCTCGAAGCACGCGAAGGATGCCGGTCTTCGACAGGCCGTAGGTCGCACACAGACTCGGCGTCGTCGAGCCCGACTCGTACTCAGCGACGATTTGCTCGATCAGCGCAGGTTCGAGGCGTCGGCGAAGCGATCGACTCACCTGCTCTCCGGGGGTAGTTGAGAGGGGCGGATTGGGCGCGAGACCAGCCAGTTTCTGCAACTCCACTACAGGTGGCGGCAGCAGCGCGGATTTATCCGAGTAGCGGTGTACCGGCTCTACTTCAGGGATAGGACTCTGGTCTTACTCGAGCAGTTCGACGATGGTTTCACCCGTCTGCGCGGCGTCGCTCAATCAAAATGGTGTCGCGCCATTCGCCAGCCCACGGACCGTAGGTCATGAGCGCGATGCGTTCCCTGTGTCCGACGCGACGGAAGCCCGTCTGCTCGTGAAGCGCGAGGCTCGCGTGGTTCTCCGGGAAGATGCTCGACTGCACCGTCCACACTCCTGCGTTGTCCATGGCTTCGAGAAATGAACTCAGGAGCGCTCGGCCGACGCCACCACCGCGAACGCGCGCGGCGACGTACACCGAATGCTCAACAACCCCGCGGTAGACCTCACGGGTGGAAACGGCCGACGCGGCGATCCAGCCGATCACATCGTCATCGGTGTCGACGGCGACGAGCCGGCCCGCCGTCAGCTTCCCGCCGTCGAAAGCGTCCCACGTGGGTGGATCCGCTTCGAAACTCGCGTTGCCCGTTGCGAGACCCTCGCGGTAGATGGCTTCGATGGCGGGCCAGTCTCCGGGCCGCATCGTACGGATGTCGATGGTGCTCATGGGTGGAGCGAGCTCGCGGCCTGGTCGAGCGTCTCAGTGACGACGCGGAAGTATGCCCAACGGCCGCGCTGCTCACGCGTGGCGAGGCCAGCGTCTACGAGCAGTTTCATGTGGTGGGAGACGGTGGGCTGAGACAATCCGACCGGCTCGGTGAGGTCGCAGATGCATGCCTCGCCGTCGTCGGATGCGGCGATCAGGGAGAGAAGTCTCACGCGCGTGGGGTCGCCCAGCGCCTTGAACGTGCGCGCTGTCCGCTCGGCCTCTTCCGGCGACAGCGCCCCGGCGGTGATCGGCGAGCAGCACACCGCCACGTCGGCTGTGAGAAGGGGAAGCGTCGCGGGCATGCACCGATTCTGGCACGTCACATTGACATTCGTCGATACATCGAGGATTCTCGATCCATCGAATGCTGTCGATGCGTTGAGGAGTGTGTGATGGAGAGCGCGTTGCCTGTCGTGGTGATCGGCGCCGGCCCACAGGGGCTCGCGGCCGCCGCCCACCTGATCGAGCGAGACCTGCCGGTCGTTGTACTGGAGGCAGGGGCCGGACCGGCATCGGCGGTTGCCGAATGGGGGCATGTGCGCCTGTTCTCGGAGTGGCCGGAGCTGGTCGACACGGCCGGGACGCGGATTCTCGAGCCCACCGGATGGGCAGCGCCCACGACGGGGTATCCGACCGGCGCGCAGTGGATCAGCGGCTATCTCGCGCCGCTTGCTGCCGAGCTGGGCGACCGCGTTCGGTACGGCGCTCGGGTTGTCGGGGTGTCCCGTCTGGGTCGTGACCGTCTCGTTGACGCGGGCCGCAGCGATCAGCCGTTCACCGTGCACGTGCAGCCGAGCGAGGGCGAGGAGTACCGGTTGCAGGCGCGCGCGGTCATCGACGCCTCCGGCACGTGGTCCTCGCCCAACCCCGCGGGTGCGGACGGTCTGCCCGCGCTGGGAGAGCGGGCCGCGGCCGGGTTGCTGTCCTATCGCATCCCCGACTTCCGGGACCGCGAGGGTTTCGAGGGGAAGCACACGGTCGTCATCGGTTCCGGGCACTCGGCGGTGACCGCGGTCCTCGCACTGGCGCGCATGGCGCGCCGCGACCCGAACACCACAGTGACGTGGGCGCTCCGCCGCGCCACCGCCGGGAACGCCTTCGGGGGTGGTGAGGCCGACGAGCTACCGGCACGCGGGGCGCTGGGGATCAAGGCGAAGGAGTTCGTCGACGCCGGGCTGGTGTCGCTCGTGACCGGTTTCCGCGTCGAGCGCGTGACGACGGACAAGGGCCAGCCGGTCCTGGTGGCAGAGGACGGCCGCACGCTCAGCGCTGATCGCGTCGTGGTGCTCACAGGGTTCCGCCCCGATCTGTCGTTCTTGTCGGAGCTGCGGTTGGAGCTCGATCCCACGTTGCAGGCCCCCGTGCGTATCGCTGCGGAGGTCGATCCGAACGTGCATTCCTGCGGGTCGGTTGCGGCGACCGGCGCGGCCGACCTCGCCCAGCCGGAGCCTGACTTCTACCTCGTGGGAGCGAAGTCCTACGGGCGGGCACCGACCTTCCTCGCCCTCACCGGGTACGAGCAGGTGCGCAGCGTCGTCGCCGAGCTCGCGGGCGACCACGAGGCCGCTCGACGGGTCGAGTTGGGGCTCCCCGACACGGGCGTCTGCGGCGGTGCCGGCCTGTTCGACGCTTCCGGGGCATCCCTGGGCGGCGCCTGTTGTGCCCCGCCGCCTCAGGTGCTCCAAATCGGCGGCGCCCCGGCCGCTGTCTAGCCGGACACACGAGAGGGGCGGGATCGCATCAGCGACCGCGCCCCCCTTCTGGTTGCTCAGCGTGCGATGAGCGTGGTCTGGATCATGTCGGAGACCGCTTCGCGCAGCGGCCGCACGGCTTCGGCATCCCAGGCCTCCGGGTTGGGGAACGACCATTCCAAGACTTCGCCGCGGGGCGTGGACGGCAGGGCGAGGCCGGGCTTCATGAGCACCACGACGTCCGCTTGATCGAGGTCGTCCGTGGTGACGGCACGGGGCACCCGGTTGGTGATGTCCATGCCCAGCTCAGCGACCGTGGCGGCCACGGCGGGGTTCACTTCGTCTGCGGGCGCCAGTCCCGCCGACGTCGCGGTGAACCGGCCGCCGGCCAGGTGCTCCAGGAGCGCGGCGCCGAGCTGCGAGCGGCCGGCGTTGTGCTGGCAGATGAACAGGACGGTCGGGGTGGTGTCAGTCACGGGTTCTCTTTCTCGGAGGGTCAGGTGGCGGCGAGCCGGGGAGCGAGTTCGATGATCCGGCGCTCCAGCTCGTCGTAGGCGGTATCGAACGCGTCGTCGGTGCCGACGCGCACCGGGTCGGGAATCGACCAGTGCAGATGCGCATTCACGCCGAGTTCTTCGTGCGCGTTATCGCACACGGTGACCACGAAATCCGAGCCGGTCAGCACCGTCTCCAGGGCCCGTGGCGACTCGTTGGGAAGGTCGAGCGCGTGACGATCCGCCGTCGCGACCGCGCCGGGGTCTATCCGGTCTGCGGGATGGGTGCCGCCGGATGCGGCAGGGATGCTGCTGCGGGTCGACCACAGCGCCACGGCCAACTGAGATCTGGCCGAGTTCGCCGTGCACACGAACACCACCCGGCTTGCCCTCTCCTCTCGACCGGGAGTGAGGCCCTGCAGTGCCGTGCTGGTCAGGTGGACGTAGCTGCGTCGCTTGTCGGCTTCCGAACGGGACCGCGCCACCATGCCCGCAGTTTCCAGCACGTTCAGATGATGAGCCACCAGATTCCCGGACATACCCAGGACCGTCCGGATTTCCGATGGTGACAGATCACCGAGCGTGAGGAGGTCGACGATCCGCAGGCGCGAAGGATCGCTCAATGCTGCGTGCCGGGCAGCGCGCGCCTCCACCGAGTCAATCCGTTCAGTGTTCATTGATTCAATCTTGACTGATCTAACCCATTCGGGTCAAGATGAGGCTGACATGGAACTCACCCCCCACCCACACCCCGTCGTGAGGCGACCACACGTTCTGCGCCGTGCAGCTGCCGAGTTCGTCGGAACGGGCCTGCTCGTCACGGTCGTGGTCGGGTCGGGTATCGCTGCGCAACGTCTCTCCCCGAATGATGTGGGGTTGCAGCTTCTCGAGAACAGTCTGACCACGGCGCTCGGCCTGACGGTGCTGATCCTCATGCTCGGCCCGGTGTCGGGAGCGCATTTCAACCCCGTGGTGTCGCTCGCGGACTGGTTGCTCGGGCGCCGCGAGACAACGGGCCTACCGCTGCGCGAACTCACCCCGTACCTGGCCGCGCAGGTTCTCGGCGGCATCGCCGGCACCCTCCTCGCCGGGGTGATGTTTGACGCCGCGCCCGCGCTGTCCGGAAACAACCGCGCGACCGGCGGGCACCTGGTCGGAGAAGTAGTCGCCACCGCCGGGCTCGTGCTGCTGATCTTCGCGCTCGCCCGCACCGGGAAAGGCTCAGTGACCGCGGCCGCGGTCGGTGCCTACATCGGCGCGGCGTACTGGTTCACCAGCTCCACATCATTCGCCAACCCTGCCGTGACCATCGCCCGCATGTTCACCGACACGTTCGCCGGCATCGCGCCCGCCTCTGTGGCGCCGTTCATCCTCGCCCAGCTCGTCGGCGCCGCCCTCGGGGTCGCGCTGCTGCTCGCCTTCTACCCGACCGCCGCGCGCACCGCAGTCGACGTCGTGGTGCCCACGCAACCCGAAACCACGTCCTGAAAGGCACCCCATGCACCTCGTAGCCATCGGCGGAAGTGACGCCGGCATCTCCACCGCCCTGCGCGCCCGCGAACTCGACCCCTCCGTCGACGTCACCGTCATCGTGGCCGACGCCTACCCGAACTTCTCCATCTGCGGCATCCCCTACTACTTCTCCCGCGAAGTGCAGCCCTGGCAGTCTCTCGCGCATCGCACCCACGCCGACCTCGAAGCCACCGGCATGAACCTGCGCCTGAACACCCTGGCCACCAGCATCGACGTCGACGGCCGCACGCTCACCGTCCGCGACGCCGCCGGCACCGAATCGACGATCGCCTACGACGAGCTCATGGTCGGCACCGGAGCATCCCCGTCCACCGCCAGCATCTCCGGCCTCGACCACCTCGGCCCCGACGACGGCGTGCACCTGCTGCACTCGATGGGCGACACCTTCACCCTGGAGCGCTACCTCGACGAGCACCAGCCCGAAACCGCGATCATCGTCGGCGCCGGCTACGTCGGCCTCGAAATGGCCGAGGCCCTCACCGTCCGCGGCCTGCACGTCACCCAGCTCCAACGAGGCCCCGAGGTGCTCTCGACCCTCGATCCCGAGCTCGGCTCCCTTGTCCGCAACGAACTCACCCGCCACGGCGTCGACGTCCTCACCGGAACCCGCATCGAAGCTGTCACCCGCGACGCTGGCCGGCTCACCGTGAGCGGCACCCGCGACGGTGACGCTTTCTTCCGCAGCGCCGACCTCGTGCTCGTGGTCGTGGGCGTGCGCCCCAACACCAGCCTGCTCACCGCAGCCGGCGCAAGCACGGGAGCGGGTGGTGCGGTCGTCGTTGACGAGCACATGCGCACCGGCCTGCCGAACGTATGGGCAGCCGGAGACGGCGTGGTCACCCACCACCGCCTCCTCGGCGTCACCTACCTGCCCCTCGGCACCACCTCGCACAAGCAGGGCCGTGTCGCCGGAGAAAACGCCATCGGCGGCAACGCCCGCTTCGCAGGCAGCCTCGGCACTCAGGTCGTCAAGGTCTTTGATCTCGTGGCCGCGCGCACAGGCCTTCGTGACCACGAAGCCGCCGCGGCCGCGTACGCCCCGCACAGTCACACCGCGATCGCCGACGACCACAAGCGCTACTACCCCGGAGCCACCCCCATCAGCATCCGCATCACCGGCGACACCCGCGACGGACGTCTCCTCGGCGCCCAGCTCGTCGGCGCCCGCGGCGCCGAAATCTCCAAGCGCGTCGACACCTACGCAACCGCCCTGCACCACGGCATGACTGTTGCCGCCATGAGCGACCTCGACCTCTCGTACACGCCTCCACTCGGCTCCCCATGGGACGCGGTGCAGGTAGCCACCCAAGCGTGGGAGCGGGAGGCTCGCTCCGTTGCTGCTGCGTCTGATTCTTGAGAGAGCCCATCGACGCAAAGAGGGCCCGCACGGTAGACGTGCAGGCCCTCTCGGGTTAGATCAGACGCGCTGGCTGATCGTGCCGCCGAGGTTGCGGTTGGCAGTGGACTCGGTGACGAACCGGCCCGTCGACGCGGAGCGGTGCACCGTCGTCGAGTTGCCCGTGCCGGAGCCGACACGTTCGGTGATGGTCTTTCGGGCCAGCGGTTGGCTGTGGCCTTGCTGACGAAACGATCGGTGGATGCAGAGCGACGTACATTCCCATCGGAACTCCTATCTGGTGGCGCCGGGTGCCATGAGGCGGGGCGCCGCTCGTCGCGGCTGCCAACTCCGGTACAGTCAGAGCTCTGGATGAGACCTGTCGCTGTCGCAGGTTGTTGTAGCTGGTGTTAAGGCGGCTTGCGATGGCCATGATTGGGTGGCCGTCCTGGTACAGCGTCCTTGCCACCTCGACCTGACCGTTGGTCAGCGGCCGACGTCGCAACGTTGCCCCTCGTCTCGAAGCAGGCGTAGGACACTGGTTTTCGAGAGGCCGTAAGTCTCGCAGAGACTTGGGGTCGTCGCGTCCGACTCGTACTCGGAGGCGATTTGCTTGACTAGAGCTGGTTCAAGACGCCGTCGAAGCGATCGACCAACCTGCTCTACCGGGGTAGCGAAGGCGACCGAATCCGGTATCAGACCAGCCAATTCTGCAGATCCACCAGCGGTGGCGGCAGCAGGGCCGACGTATTCGAGTAGCTGTGTACTGGCTCTACAGACAAGGCCCCCGGTTCTCGCCGGGGGTTTTCTGCGTTCTGGGTCACGCGATCGCGCGGGTGGCGTGCGGGCCATTGCCGGATCGCCGCGTACAACGCCACTGCCAGCGATCCCGACGCGGTGCCCGCGTCTGTGCAGGAGCGGCTCGGAATCCTCTATCTCCCCGATGCGAATTCGGCGTAGCGCGCCGCTACTTCCCGGCGGGAGTTGAGCCCCCACTTCGCATAGATGTGTCGGATGTAGGTGACGACGGTATGCGGAGAGACCAGCAGCTCGTCCGCGATCTGTTGGGTGGTGAGGCCCGAACTGATGAACGAAGCGACCTGACGTTCGCGGAGAGACAGCCCCCCGTAGTCGCGCTCGGCCGGTTGCGCGGCGGGTCTTTGACGGACACCGTTGCTTCTCAGCTGCTGGAGAACGCGAGTGACGTCGCGAGTGGCGCCACATCGCGAATAGAGCGCAACGGCTTCGGTCATCGCGCTCGTCGCCTGCGTCGTGTCCGTCGCATAGATCCCGACGGCCTCGAACAGGGTCGCCGTGACCAGGGGGCGGCAGCCTGGGCGCAGTTGTTCAGCGGCGGCGAGGAGATCGTCGGCTGACCTGTCTCGGATTCCCCGCGCGGCTCGAGCGACTGCAGCGACCAAGGCGTTCTCGGGATTCCGGTCTGCGCGTTCCTGAGCGACCCTGGCCACAAGTTCGACTGCCTCGAAGTCGCCGGCGACCTGACAGATGTAGGCGAGAACGAAGTCATCAGCGAAATCGGCGGGCGTCGTCATCGATGGCGTCGCATCCCGCAGAGTCTCCACCGCGAGTCGGGAGTATTCGTAGGCTTCAGCCGGACGCATCCGCTCCTGTGCCTCCATCGCCAGACTCCATCTGCCCGTTCGGGTCAGCCCCACACCGTCAGCAAGACTCTGGACGAGTGGACGGGCTCGGTCACGGAGTGAGAGGTCCCCCGTGCGGAGCGAGACCCGGTGCAGAACGACCCCCGCTGTAGCGTTCATGAAGTCGCCGAGTCCCAGCTGTTCCCCGAGCTCGAGGACGGTCTCGGCCTGCGCCCGGGCATCCTCCAGCCGGCCGAGGCTGTAGAGAACCCGCGAGCGGACCATCATCCAGTAGGCCTCGGCGATGACGTTCTTCGCCCCGACCGCCTCCGCAAGGCCGTCATCGGTCAGACGGAGGGCTTCCTCGCAGTGGCCGGTGCTGTTCCGCATGAATGCGAGCCAGAGACCCTCCGGCAGCCAGAGCCCGGGGGCAACGCCCAGATGGGACACACGCTCGAGCGCCTTCCGTTGAAGCCGCTCTGCCTCGTCGAAGTCGTGCTGATAGAAGACCAGCACTGATTCGGTGGCATCGAGAGTGGCGAGGGCGAGCCCATCACGAGTCTCGTCCGCAATGTCACGGGCCTGCGCCAGGGTGGTTCGGAGTCTGACTTCGTCTGCTTTGTTGGCGAAGTTGAGCGCGCGAACGGAGAGCAACGCCACCCGTGACGCATCAGAAGCCCCAGGAATGGCGAGGCCGGCGTCTGTTTCGCGGATTGCGCCGTCGAAGTCAGACTCAGTGAGCTGACGAGCCAGCGCGAGGCTCACCTGAGCGCGTGCGTCGGGCGGAAGGAGAGGCCTGAGGGTTCGGCTGATCTCCATCGCCTCCTCGACTCGTCCCCCTGCGACCACGATGGGGAGCATCGTGGCAGCGCGGTGGGCATGGTCTACGTTTGTCGAGATCAATCGCGCCCCGCTGATGATCAGACCGGCGGCTCCGTGCACATCGATGGACGAGAGCTGGTGGGCGGCGAGGAAGAGCAGTTCGATCGACTCGTCGTCGCCGGTTTCGGCGACGGAGACGATCGACGATGCCAGGGTGGCGACCCCCTCTCCCGCGCGGAGGCGGCTGTGGATCACCTCGCGTGTCATGGCACGGCGCAGAGACGGCGAGAGGCTCTCGCTCGCGGCGGCCTGTACGGTGTCGTGGCGAAACGCGAACGAGGTGCTTGTATCGACGATGAAGCCCAGATCCAGGAGTTCCTGAACTGCTGGCGCGGCAGCCGCGGCGGATTGTCCGAGGATGTCGAGGACTCCGCCGAGCGGGAATGTTCTGCCGTAGAGGCTTCCGATCTGCGCGATCCTGAGGGCATTGCGGCTCAGATGGCGCAGTCGATCGCGGGTCGAGGTTCCGAACCGAGCCGGGAGGGTGTCTTCGCTGAGATCCACGACACCCCCGGCCGCCTGAAGCAGTCCCTCTTCTTGCAAGCCGCGGATCAGCTCGAGGATGAGGAGGGGATACCCGGCTGCGCGCGTGATGGCCCGCTCGACGCTCGGGCCTGGCTTGCTGCCGAGCGCGTCGCGCACCATCTCGTCGGCAGCGGACTCGTTCAGCGGCGCAAGAGCCATGGTGGACGTCAGCTCCCCGACGTCCGCGAGGAACCGCTGGTGCGCCGCACTGTACACGCCGGTGCGGGTGGCGAGGAGCCAATAGATCGGGACGCCTTGCAGATCGTGCATGAGCGCGGCCAGGGCGCCGAGCGACCCGGCATCCAACCATTGCAGGTCGTCGACGATGACGAGCGCGCCGGATCTGCCGGCCATGCTCTCCAAGCCATCAGCGATCATTCGCGTCAGCCAGTACTTCGGAGCCGGTGACTGCATCAGCGGTCCGATGTCGTCGTTCGCCACGAGGGGAGGGCTGGTCCGTGTCGCGGCGCTGATCATCGCCCCGAGTGGGGACAGCGGGGAGTCGACATCCGGAGCGACGACCATCGTCCCCCAGCCGTGATCGGTTGCGACGTCGAGGGCATACTGCAGCAAGCGCGTTTTGCCGATTCCCGGATCGCCGGAGAGGAGCGTGACAGCCTGATCGCCCGCAGCCGCGCTCGCAAATCCGTTGCCGATCTGCGTCGTTTCGGCTCCACGGCCGCGGATCGGCGTGTGATAGCGACCGGCACCCGTCCCAGAGAGCGCGTCGAGACCGAGTCGGCGCGCGTGTCGGCCATCAGCAAGCACCTTCAGAGGTTATCGATCTCGGGAGGGTGGCCCTAGCCCCCTCGCTCCCCCCTTCGGCCCCATGCGATGTGGCGCTCGAGCCGAGGGGATGTGCGGACGTCGTGCGCGAATCTACCGTTCCGAATGCGGGTTTCAGACCCGAAGAGGTGACCGCCCTGGTCACGCATCCGCGCCGGGAACCCGGCACAACCGGAAGGAAAATCCATGAGCGTTATGGTTCGCGACGACCTCGTGCTCTCGCACGCCGTCGTCACCGCTGATGTGACCGCACCGTTCGAGTACATCGACATCGAGCAGTGGCTCAAGACCCTGCCGACGCACGAGTACCAGCGCTGTGCGCCCGGCGACCACAAGGCCGCCGGTTACACGGTGGATGACGACGGAACCCCCATGTCGATCAACGTCGAGATGATCGGCTCCGGTCTCGTCATCCAGCAGTACCGCTATGAGGTTGCCAGCCCCACCTACTGCAAGATGGTGTCGATCTCCGACGTGTATTCGGCGGCAGGCTGGACCACCACTCAGGTGATCTGGGAGCTCGGCATCGAGCAGCTCGAGGGCGACCAGCTGCGCTACGTCAACACGGTCACCTCGCATCCCACCGAGGACTTCCTGAAGTTCATCGTCGCCAGCGGCCAGACCTTCGAGGATGCTGCTGCCGCCCGTCAGCACGCCTCCGGCGCCCACTGCGAGGTCGAGACCCCGCACTATGCCCAGAGCATCGCGGCGTTCGCGAAGGCCCGCGCGGCCGAAGCCGCCGCCACCAAGGCCTGAGCTGCGCCGGGGATCAAGAATGGCTACGCAAGCCCACGACGAGCATCACACCGCCGAGGCGCACGAACACGGCGAAGGATGCGGACACGAGGCGGTCGTGCACGGCGACCATGTCGACTACATCCACGACTCTCACCGTCATGCCCTTCACGGCGACCACTATGACGAGCACTGAGTAGCTAGCTGATCGAAGGGGGCCACAAGCCCCCTTCGATCACGGCCGCACCGAGAAAGGAACCTGGCGCGCAATGTCCTCCGCCATCCGCTTCACTCACCACGGACCGCCCGATGTCCTGCATCTGGTGCGCGTCGATCGCCCGGAGCCGGGGCCGCGCGAGGTACGCATCGAGGTCTCCGCGGCCGGGGTGAACAACGCCGATCTCCTCGAACGACGCGGGCACTATCCGGTACCACCGGACTCCCCGCCGGGTCTCGGGCTCGAAGTTGCCGGCATCGTGACGGCGCTCGGAAGCGAGGTGACGGAGTGGAGGCTCGGCGACCGGGTGTGCGCCCTGGTGGCCGGGGGCGGCTACGCGGAGGAGGTGACCGCACCCGCTGCTCAGGTGATGCCTGTCCCGACTCGGCTCAGCATGATCGAAGCGGCGTCGCTGCCCGAGGTCGCGTGCACCGTGTACTCGAACCTCGCCATGATCGCTGGCCTTCGGGCCGGCCAGACTGCGCTCATCCACGGCGCTGGAGGTGGGATCGGATCGTTCGCAATCCAGTGGGCCACCGCGATCGGAGCACGAGTGGTCACCACGGCCGGTAGCGAGGCGAAGACCCGAGCGGCGCTGGATCTCGGGGCGGTGAGGGCAGTGAACTACCGGAGCGAGGACTTCGTCACGGCGGCCCTCGACGTGACGGGCGGGCGGGGAGTCGACGCGATCCTCGACATCATCGGTACGACCTACCTTCGCCGCAATATGGAGTGCCTCGCCGACGACGGCCACCTCGTGATCATCGGAGGAGCTGTCGGTCCGGTCACCTTCGATCTCTGGGAACTCCTCTCCCGTCGCGCAAGCATCTCCGCGACGTTGTTGCGCGGACGACCCGCCGATCAGAAGGCAGCCATCGTTGCGGGTGTCGTCCGCGATGTCTTCCCCCTGATCGAATCGGGCGAGATCCGAGCGGTCGTCGACACGGTCTTCCCGCTCGCCGAAGCCTCGCTCGCTCATGAGCTTCTGGAGTCTGGACGCACGGTCGGCAAGGTCGTCCTCGAGACCAGCCGCCACCGCGGGCAGTAAGCGGGAAGCCGCGACCGGTATCGTTGCGGCGGCTCATCCCGACAGGGTCCACCCGGGCGGGTCTCCCGGTCATCCGAAGGGGGGGTGCGAGGGCTAGCTGCGGGTCTCGCTCCCGCCGTAGCTTGGGACGATGACCGATCGCAGCCTCGCTCGCAATGACGCGGGGAAGTGGGGGCAGCTCCTGGATTCGTGGCGCCCATACCCTGCGCTCCTTATCGATCGCTACTTGGACGTGGTGGCCGCCACGGACACCGCGGCAGATCTCTCGGGGGCATTCCGCGTGGGACAGAACCTTGCTCGGTTCGCCTTCCTCTCACCGCAACGCCAGACCTCGCACCCGAGATGGCGAGAAGCGGCGGCCGCGACTGCGGGTCTTCTTCGCGCGTTCGTCGATGAGCACGACGCAGATCGAGCCTCGCAGCGGTTCCTCGGTGAACTCTCGATCGGATCTCGAGAATTCTCAGAACTGTGGGCCGACTCGAGGACGCCGACCCGCATGACGGGTCGCATCGTCTTCGAGATGGCCGACGCCGGAGAGCTGCATTTCGCGTACAGCATTCTCGGGCTGAAGAATCACGATGACCTGGCCGTTCTGGTCTTCACCCCATCGGATGCTGACTCTGAGGCCGCCGTGGAGCGTCGAGCGGAAAGCTCGTCCGCACCGCGTTGAGCTGCGTCGTCGCCCGGCGGCGAGGATGCCGGAGCGTTGTGGCGGCCTGTGGCCAGGCTCTCAAGGGCATGGGCCGCGCGTGACCCGGCGGCAGCGAAGTGCACGGTGACGAAGAGGCTGACAGGGCCGGGGACATCGAGCGTCTGCCAGTTGAGCTCACACCATCCGTGACGCTCGATCTCGAACGTGCTTTTTCCGCTGAGCAGGGGCTTGGCTTCATGCAGGGCCCAGATACGTCGGAAGGCGCTGTATCGGGCGCTCAAGTGGCCGACGACATCCCTGAAACCGGGATCGACGGGGTCTGCATTGAACCGGAACGCAGCAGTCAGTTTTCGGAGCGCATGCTCCCATGCATCTTCCTGGGTTGCGCGTTCCGGGGTGGGCGCAGGATCTGCCAAAAACTCGGCGTGGTCGCCGTAGGCCTCGATGAGTTGATTGATTCCGGGTTTCAGATGCTTCGGCGCGAGGGCGCGAGCGAGAGGGTTCGCCGCGACGACGTTGAGATTGGCGTCATAGACGTGGGCGGGCATGTGAGACCACTGGGCGAGCAGCTCTGCTACCGCTTCGCTCACGTGAGCCTCGGGGAGTGCCCGCACGAACGGCTGGGGCTGAGCAAGCTTGGTGAGGTACCGGCGGCCGTCATGGTCCAGCAGGAGTGCGCGAGAGAGCCCCGCGACGACCTGGTCTGAGGGTCGCGTGTCCTTGCCCTGTTCGAGCCGGTGATAGTAATCGAGGCTGACACCGGCGAGATCGGCTACTTCCTCACGACGCAGACCGGGAACCCGCCGTCCGCTGGAGCGCATGAGCCCTACCTGCTCCGGCTGCACCTGCTCACGCCGTGTGCGCAGGAAGTCGCCGAGAGTGTTCTCTGGCCGCGTTGGCCCCATCTGATCTTCCTCTCACCCGGCTTGCCGACCATATTGTCTCCCGCCCACGCCTCGGTTGCGGTGGACCAGCGCTGCAGAGAGGGTGTCGCTTGGCGCATGAGTAGCCCTCTTGCTACCACCTTGCGCTCTCGCGAACCGTTAGCGTTGCGCCATGATCGATGCCGATCCGTCGGGGGTCGTTCCGGACGAAGCGCGCCGGATGATCGACGGATGGGCGGCGGCACCTGCGTTCATCCGAGATCGCTACCTCACCGTCGTGGCGTCCAACCGTCTCGCGGAAGCCGTTTCGCCGTTCTTTCGAGAGGGGGTAAACCTCCCTCGAGCCGCTTTCGCCGCCAGCGGCGTTCCCGCCGGTTTGGCCGCCTCACGTCAGTACATCGCCGACACGCTGAAGGAGTCGGTGGCACGTTTCGAGTGGGACGCGGAGTTCGAGGAGCTCGTGAATCAGCTGACGGTGACGAGTTCGCGGTTCGCTGACGCCTGGACGAGGGCCGCGGAGACGGCCGTCGAGCCGCAGCCGATTCGAGTGGAGAATGCGCACGTCGGACCGATGTGTTTTACCTACGAGTGGTTGACGGTTCCCGGTCGGTCAGATCTCTCGCTCGCGGTTCTGCGGGCGGACGACCCCAGCTCTCGCATCGCCGTGGCCCGCCTCGCCGAGCGCTCGCGGTCAGCTGACTTCTGATAACTCGCGGGGCCGGGTGATGTCGGCGGCTGATCCGGGTGATGTGCGGGTGAGCAGTGCGGCTCTACCGTCGCAGTAGTCAGTTCTCCTGCCGAGCCGCGAGGTATCTGCCTGACCGAAGGACATCGCTGCATGCACGACCACGATCCCCTCGCTCCAAAAGCCGTTGACGGGTCGGCGCACGCTGAACGAGCTGCTCCGAGAGCTTCTCAGCCGCCGGGAAACCGTGGGGGCATCCGGGGCATGGTGACGATGACCGCCCTGCTCTTTCTGTTCTTCGCCGCGGCCGCGGCCCCCTCTCCGCTCCTGCCACTCCTTCTCCGAGAGTGGGGGTTCGAGCCGTGGCTTCTGACCTTCGCCTTCGCCGTCTACGCACTCGCGATCCTCCTAGCGCTTCTGGTGATCGGTCGGCTCTCCGATCACGTCGGTCGTCGGCCCGTCGTCCTCGCTGCCACCGCCCTCGAACTTGTGTCGTTGGTCCTCTTCCTCGTCTCAGCGGACATCGGTGTCTTCGTGCTCGCGCGTGTGCTGCAGGGCTTGGCTACAGGCGCCGCAACGGGGGCGATCTCCGCAGCCATCGCCGACTATGCCGGCGCACGACGAGCAAGACTGACAGCCACTTTGGGCAGCGCTGGCCCTCTGGCCGGTCTTGCTTTCGGTGCGGTGTTCGCGGGCGCCGTCGCGGAGGTTCGTTTCGACCCCAAACCGACCATCTTCGCGGTGCTCGCCGCTCTCTTCGCTATGGGAATGGCTGCCGTTGCGACCGTCCGCGAGTCTTCATCACGACGGCCGGGCGCAGCCCGAAGTCTGATCCCCAGAATCGCGGTCCCTCAGGCGGCGATGCGACCGTTCTGGAAAGCGGTGCCGATCGCTGTCGCGGTGTGGATGGCTGGAGGGTTCTACCTCTCCGTCGTCGGGGAGACGGCTCGCGATCTCTTGGATATCGACGACGAGTTCGCTACCAGCGCGCTGATCGCTGGTCTTTCGGCGATCGGGGCGGTCACCGTCGTACTCAGCCAACCTCTCGGCTCACGGACGGGAGCGAAGCTTGGGTCCCTCCTGATTGCGCTCGGCATGCTGCTCGGAATCGTTGCAATCTGTGGCCACGCCATCGTCGTCCTCGTCGTCGGGACGGTCGTCAGTGGCGCCGGTTTCGGGATGGCTTTTGCCGGCGCGGTCGGCCTGGTCATTCCGCACGCCCGAGCCCACGAGCGCGGAGAGGTCTTCTCGGCGATCTATGTCGTCAACTATGTGGCGTTCGGGGTGCCGGCGATCGCGGCGGGCCTGCTGATCGCACCGCTAGGTCTGACGACCGCCGTGCTGCTCTATGCCGCTGCCATCGCGGTCGTGGCCGCGACCGGTCTCATCGTCCAGAATGCCCACTTCAGCCGCATGCCGCGGCGCCGAGTGCCCACCTCCGCCATCCCTGCACCGAAAGGCACCGAGCATGACAAATGACCCCAACTGGAAGCTGCCCCGGGTTCCGGCGTTCAGCCTCACCAGCCCGGACTTCACCAACGGCGGGGAACTCCCTCTGTGGGCCCGAGGCGCCGCCGCCGGGGGCCAGGACCGCTCCCCAGAGTTGCACTGGGAGGGCGCACCACCTCGGACCGGGAGTTACGTGCTGACGGTGTTCGATCCGGATGCGCCGAGCGGCTCCGGGTTCTGGCACTGGACACTGATCGACATCCCTGCCGGCGTCACATCGCTGGCCGCCGGTGCGGGAACGGACGACCTCCTCCTCCCTGCCGGCGCAGTCCGTGGCCGCAACGAGTACGGCACCGATGTCTTCATCGGCGCCGCCCCGCCGGCCGGCACCGGACCCCACCGATACACCTACACGCTCAGCGCGCTTGACGTGCCCCGTCTGGCGGTGGCGGCTGACGCGACGCCTGCCATAATCGGCCTCCGTCTGCGACCCCACATCATCGCCCGCGCGCAACTCATCGGCCTCACCCAGACCGATGCCGACGGACATCCTGAATGTGATTGAGCGCCGGTTTTGCGCGAGTTGGCACTGACATGGTCGGGTTTCCTGCAGTCCCGACCCTGGCCACGTGTCAACCGCGCTGCCGCTCGAAGAGCGCAGCCGCCTCGGCAGCGACGCGATCGTGGATGCGCCGCCGTGAGACGCCCGGTCTGTCCGTCACGAAGCGTCGGGCGATCAGCTGCCCGGCGAGGGTGCCTTCGCTGAGAAAGGTGTAGTGCCCGGCGCCGTCGATGATGGTGAGTTCACTGCTCGGCAACGAGCGGACGAGCGGTCGTACGTCTGCGTCGAGGGTGCTCTGGTCGTCGTCTGATGCGGCGAACACGTGCACCGGGGCCGTGACCGCCGCCAGCGACGTCTCGTCGAGCAGGGGAACGGTGACGGGCGCGATCGCCGCGACCGCTCTCACACGAGCGTCCCGGTAGTCGAGGTCGGCTCGGGCGAAGGAATCGATCGCGAGCGTGTCGTTGTCGAGGAAGTCCCACACCTCGTCGATTCCGAACCCAGCCTCCGGCGGGACACGGCACAACGAGGAGTCTGCGCCGTGAGCGTCGCAATACGGCCGCCACCGATCGATCTGCAGGCGCGCGCCCGCGAGAGCGAGCGCGGTGTAGGCACCGATCGAGAATCCCGCCACGGAGATCGATGTCGGGTCTATGCGGACGCCGAACGCGGGGTCGGCGAGCACCCTGTCGAGCACGCGTGAGAGGTCCGTGGCGCGCTCCCACCACAGGACGGCACCCGGGAGCGTCAAGCCCCCGCGCTCGGCGGCCGTACCGCCGTGGTGATTGACGGCGGCGACGACGAACCCGGCTTCGGCAAGCCGCCGACAGAGCCAAGCGATGCTGGCGGCGGAGCCCCCGGTGCCGTGCGAGACCACGACGAGCGGATGCCGCCCGTCCGCCACCCGTGGAGCATCGCGATCCACGGCGTACCGACCGGTCCGGAAGATTGCGATGCGCTGCTCGGTGACGCGCGCCTGGGTGTGGGTCGGATACCAGATCATCGTCTGCAGGGGACGGGCGGGAACACCGTTCCAGGCCGCTCGCGTCGGATCCGACCACTGTCGCACGACCGCTCCGACGGAACTGGTGTTGCCGAGCATTGTGTTCATCCGACGCGAGGTGCGCCCGCCGGGCGGAGCGCCGAGCGGGCGGCCATGGCGAACGCCTCGACGTAGCGCTGCTCCACGGGCAGAAGGCCTTTCGGACCCGCGTGTGAGAAAGCGATGTCGTAGATCGTGCCATCTGTGAAGGTCAGCCGCGCAAGGGGGTTCATGACCCCTGCACTATGCGCAGAACCGTCACACGTTCGAGGTCACCTGCGTCGTAGACGCGGCGAGGTGCGCACGGCTTCCCGTGCGGAGCTCGAACGATCCGGCACCCAGGCGCACGAAGCCTCGACGGATCCGCTCTCCGGTGCGTGACTCTGTTCCCGCTGGCCAGCTGCGTGTTCCGAGCGCAGCGCAGACGAGAGCCGCGAAGAAGGCGACCGCGGTCGCGACGAGATCCTGACCCCGGAGCCGTATGGGGGCATGGGAGTACGACGCATCCTCGACCTCGACGAGTTGCCCCACCACATCCCCCGTTCCGTCCGAGCCCTCTACCCCAACACTGCTACACCGAAGCCCGACACCACCGCGCGCACCTCGTCGAGGTAGCGCTGCGCCTGCTCGGTGAGCCCGAGGGCGGCCTGGCCGATCCAGCCGATCTCGATCCTCTCGTCGACGTCCAGAGGCACGGCGACGATCTCCGGGTCGAGGTCGTCGCTGATGATGCCGGTGGAGATCGTGTAGCCGCCGAGACCGATCATGAGGTTGAAGATGGTCGCGCGGTCGGACACTCGGATCTCCTGCTTCGCGGAGAGGGTCGAGAGGATCTCCTCGGCGAGATAGAACGAGTTGTTCGCCCCCTGATCGAACGTGAGCCGCGGCAGGTCGGCGAGGTCGTCGAGCGTTGCACGACCCCGTGCGGCGAGCGGGTTCTTGCGCGAGATGAAGATGTGCGGCTCGGCGAAGAACAGCGGGTGGAAGGCGAGCCCCGCATCGCGGAGCAGCTTGTCGATCACGTTCCGGTTGACGTCGTCGCGGTACAGGATGCCGATCTCGCTGCGCAGGGTACGGACGTCCTCGATGATGTCCCACGTGCGTGTTTCTCGCAGCGAGAACTCGTACTCCGCCCTACCGAAACTCCTCACCATCCGCACGAACGCGTCCACGGCGAACGAGTAGTGCTGTGTGGAGACGCCGAGCAGGCGCCGGGCCGGCGGACGTCCGAGATAACGCTGCTCGAGGAGCGCGACCTGCTCGACGACCTGCCGGGCGTAGCCGAGGAACTCGGTGCCGTCGGCGGTGAGCGTCACGCCCCGCGCCGACCGGATGAGCAGGGCCCGCCCCACCCGGGTCTCGAGGTCTTTCATCGCCGCCGACATCGTGGGCTGGGACACATAGAGCAGATCGGCCGCGGCGGAGATCGATCCCTCCGCCGCCACCTCCACGAAGTAGTGGAGCTGCTGCAGGGAGATGCCCGCGGTGGTCTTAGCCATAGCCGAAGCCTATAGGAGCGCATAGTCAGCCTGAATTACCTGATGGGCTCTGAACACCGGCACGATGGCACGACATCCCCGCGCGACCCACCGGCGCGCGCGAGAACCCGATTGGCTGCGCATGACGAACGAGCTCACGTTCCGCATCTCCACGACACCGTTCGACGAGGACTACTCGCCCTCCGTCGAGTCCCGTGCGACGACCAACTTCGCCAACCTCGCCCGCGGAGAGAGCCGGCAGCAGAACCTCCGCAATGTCCTGACGATGATCGATCGCCGGTGCAACGACCTCGCGCGATGGGACAACCCGAACGGCGATCGCTACGCCGTCGAGCTCGAGATCGTGTCGGTGGATGCGGCGTTGGCTGTCGGCGGGGAGGAGCGCCGCTTCCCGCTGCTCGAGGTGCTCGACGTCCACATCCGCGACTCGCACACCGGCATCCGCCATCACGGGATCGTCGGCAACAACTTCTCGTCCTACGTCCGCGACTTCGACTTCAGCGTGCGTCTTCCCGCCGTCACCGCGGATGCGGGCGCCTTCACGGTGCCCGACGATTTCGGCGCCCTGCACGGTGCGCTGTTCCAGGCGTTCCTGGACTCGGACGCCTACCGTGAGCGCTTCGAGGCGCCGCCGGTGATCTGCATCAGCGTCTCGACGAGCAAGACGTATCGCCGGACCGACAACACGCACCCGGTGCTCGGTGTCGAGTACCTCCAGAGCGAGTACTCGCTGACCGACGAGTACTTCGCGCGGATGGGGCTGCGCGTGCGGTACTTCATGCCCGCAGGTGCCACGGCGCCGCTGGCGTTCTACTTCCGCGGCGATCTGGCCAACGACTACACGAATCTGCAGTTGGTCGGCACGATCAGCGCGATGGAGAGCTTCCAGAAGATCTACCGCCCGGAGATCTACAACGCGAACGCGGCGGCGGGCAGCGTCTACCGCCCGAGCCTGGAGCACGGCGACTTCTCACGCACCCAGGTGGACTACGACCGCGTCGAGCGCGCGCAGCTGGCGATCACCCAGGGCACGTACGCGGCCGAGCACTTCCTGACGCCCTACGGCGATGTGCTCGCACGCTGGGCAGGTCTCGAGCCGGCGCTCGCGCGATGACCCGCGGGGAGACCCCGGCGCTCCTGCCGACCGCGATCGTCGGGAGCCTGCCGAAGCCCTCGTGGCTCGCAAAGCCCGAGGTGCTCTGGTCGCCGTGGGAGCTGGCGAGGGACGCCCTCGTCGAGGGCAAGCAGGATGCGTTGCGCATCGCCGTGCAGGAGCAGCAGCGTCGCGGAATCGACATCATCAGCGACGGCGAGCAGACCCGGCAGCACTTCGTGACGACGTTCATCGAGCACCTCGCCGGGGTCGACTTCGAGCGCCGCGAGACGGTGCGCATCCGCGACCGTTACGACGCCAGTGTGCCGACCGTCGTCGGTGCCGTCGGCCGCACGGAACCGGTGTTCGTCGAGGATGCGCGCTTCCTGCGTCAGCAGACGGATCGCCCGCTGAAGTGGGCGCTTCCCGGCCCCATGACGATGATCGACACGCTCGCCGACCGCCACTACAGAAGCCGAGAGAGGCTGGCGTGGGAGTTCGCGGTCATCCTCAACGAGGAGGCCAGAGAACTCGAGGCGGCGGGCGTCGACGTCATCCAGTTCGACGAGCCGGCCTTCAACGTCTTCTTCGACGAGATGCGCGACTGGGGAGTGGCGACGCTGGAGCGCGCGGCCGAGGGGCTACGGGCCGAGACCGTCGTGCACATCTGCTACGGCTACGGCATCGAGGCGAACACCCGATGGAAGCAGACGCTCGGCTCCGAGTGGCGCCAGTACGAGGAGTCCTTCCCGCTCCTGCAGCGCTCGGCGATCGACATCGTGTCGCTCGAGAGCCACGGCTCCCGCGTGCCGATGGAGCTCATCGAACTGCTGCGCGGCAAGAAGGTCATGCTCGGTGCCATCGATGTCGCCACCGATGAGGTCGAGACGCCCGAGGAGGTCGCCGACACCCTCCGTGACGCGCTCCGCTACGTCGATGCCGACAAGCTGATCCCCAGCACCAACTGCGGTATGGCCCCGCTGCCGCGGAAGGTGGCGCTCGCGAAGCTCAGCGCGCTGAGCGCCGGCGCCGCCGTCGTGCGAGCGGAGCAGGACTGACCCCCGCCGTCACGCGTTCGCAGCATCCTGCTTCGCGCCGGCCGCAGCCGCGGCCTGTCGCCGTGCCCGCTCGAGGAACACGGCGGTGAGCACCGCCCCGATCCGGGCCGACCCCGGCTCGAGCGGCCCGAGGAGAGCCGTGATGCGCTCGAAGCGCTGGTAGAAGGTCTGTCGATGGATGCCGAGGGATGCGGCCGCATCCGTCTTGCTGCCGAGATTCTCGGCCAGTGCGCGCAGCGTGTCGAACAGCTCGCCGTGCGAGACCGCGTCCCGATCGAGGAGCGCGCCGATCTGCTCGTCGATGAACTCCGCGACCGGCTCGATCTGCGACAGCAGCGGCCAGAGCCGTGTCACGGCGATGTTCGCCGCATCCACGACCGGCTCCGCATCGGAGGCGTACGGCACGCTCTCCCTCGCGGATCGCACTGCTCGCACCGCGCGATCCACGCTCGCGCTGGTGGGTCCGACTGCGGCGCGCACGCCGCCGCGGGAGGCGAGGCGTCGCAGGGCGTCCGTCACCGCGTCGCGCACGTTCTGTGCGTCCCATGACGGGGCGAACCCCACGATTCCGACGTACTGTCCGTCGGCGAACTGCCCGGTCGACCGCGGCGAGATCCCGGCGATCGCGTCCTGCACCGCCGCGACAGTCGAGGCGTCGTCGAGTTCGACGACGAACGGGATGAACCGGTCGTCGGGTTCGAATCCCAGCCGCACGGCCAGCGCCGCGAGCTCACGCGCGTGCTCGGCGGCGGAGGTGCGCGAACCGGTCGAGGCGAGCAGCGAGATGAAACGGCTGCGGCGTCGGTCGTGCGGGGAGAGCGGATGCGTGCGCAGCAGCGCGATGGCGAGGATCTCCGGTGCCCGTGACAGCGCACCCGAGATGAGGTGGATGTCGGCGTCTGCCGCCGGGCGCAGCGTCAGCGTTGCGACGACCGTACCGCCGAACGAGACCGGTGCGGTGTACTCGATGCCCAGCGACGCTGTCTCGGCGTCCACGAGCGCGGCGCCCAGAGTCTGACCCGACAGCGACGTGAGCTGCGCCGAGGAGTTCGCCCGGTCGCGGATGAGGGAGAGGAGCTGGTCGATGCTCGCCAGGTTCTCGATCGCCTCGGAGAGGGCGAGGGAGATCCGATCGGCGATGCGCAGACGCCGCAGGCTCACATCGGCGAGCTGGCTGTTGATGCTCTCGCAGATCTGCACGAACGGCACCCGGCGCTGCAGGTGGATGACGGGCAGACCGCTCGCCTGAGCGTGTTCCAGGAGTTCTGCGGGGATGCGAGGGAGTCGGGGTGTCGTCTCGACGGCGAGAGCGGCGATCTCCCGCGCGACGAGGGTGTCGACATAGGTGCGCAGCTGGGCCGCATCCGCCGTGACGAGGTTGACCCCCTCCATGAGGATGAGCTCCCCGCCGCGCAGGAGCGGCGCGATGTCGAGCTGTTCGCTCGCGTGCACCCAGCGCACATCCACGTCGGATGCGGTGCCGCAGACGAGTTCGGGTTCGGTCTTCTGGACGACGGCGTCCGTGAGGATCTGATCGAGCAGGAGGGGCATACATTCTGTCCATTCGCCGTGACCGCGAGTTTACAGAGCGCCGCGGGCGCGGAAACACCGTCGCCGCATGCTGGGTGGCGACCCGCTCCACTGATCGCTCCACCTCGCGAGAAGGACACCGCCCATGTCTTCTGCCAGTGCGCACGACATCGAAGAGACGCTCCAGCCGATCCCGGAATCCGCCCGCACCACCCGCGTATCCGGCCAGTTCTGGATCTGGATGGGGGCCAACATCGCGCCCATCAACTGGGTGCTGGGAGCGCTCGGCATCAGCATGGGCCTCAGCCTCCTCGACACGATGCTCGTGCTCGTGATCGGCAACCTGATCGGCATGGGACTGTTCGGCATCTTCGTGCTGTTCGGACAGAAGACCGGCGTCACCGGCATGCTCCTCGGCCGCGCCGTGTTCGGTCGCCGCGGCAACTACCTGCCCTCGGTGATCCAGGCCGTCGTGGTCATCGGATGGTGCGCCGTCAACACGTGGATCGTCCTCGACCTCGTGACGGCTCTGCTCGGCCAGCTCGGCTGGTTGGATCCGACACAGGCGAACATCGGCTGGAAGATCGGTATCGCCGCCCTCATCATGGCGATTCAAGTGGGCGTGGCGCTCGCCGGGTACAAGGCGATCGCGGCGTTCGAGCGGTGGACGGTGCCCCCGACCGTGCTCGTTCTCGTGATCATGTCGATCGTCGCGTGGTTCTTCCTCGACATCGACTGGGGCTACTCCGGCCCCGCCGGGGCGGAGCTCTCCGGCGGCGACCGCATCGTCGCGATGTCGGCAGTGATGACCGCCATCGGCATCGGCTGGGGCATCACCTGGCTGACCTATGCGGCGGATTACTCGCGCTTTATCAGCACGAGCGTCCCGCGCCGCAAGCTGTATCTCGCAAGCGCCCTGGGGCAGTTCATCCCCGTCATCTGGCTCGGCCTGCTCGGAGCCTCCCTCGCCACGAAGAACGGCACGGTCGATCCCGGCCAGCTCATCGTCGAGAACTTCGGTGCCCTCGCCATTCCGGTTCTGCTGCTGGTGCTGCACGGGCCCATCGCGACGAACGTGCTCAACATCTACAGCTTCAGCGTCGCCGCGCAGGCTCTCGACCTCAAGGTCGGCCGCAAGGCTCTCAACATCCTCGTCGGCGTGCTCTCGCTCGCCGCCGCCGTCTTCTTCATCTTCCAGGAGGATGCGGCCCAGACCCTCGACGCGTGGCTGGTCGGGGTCGTCGGCTGGGTCGCCACGTGGGGCGCGATCATGCTCGTGCACTACGGCATCTTCGAGCGCCGCTCGCGCCGGTTCGACCACCTGTTCGACGCCGTCGGCTCGAAGCGTCTGCCCGACGTCAACCCCCGCGCGATCATCGCCTTCTTCGTCGGGATCGTCTTCACCTGGCTGTTCCTGAACGGCATGGTGCCGGCGCTGCAGGGGCTCGGCTCGCAGGCGCTCGGCGGCCTCGACATCTCCTGGCTCACGGGCGGTGTCGCCGCCGGCCTCACCTACTGGCTGCTGGCCCGCAACAGCCACAAGCGATGGGTCGAGGTGCAGCAGTTCACGGCGACGCCGGAGCCCCGCGAGACCGTGCCCGCCCGCTGAGGACCCCGCCCCGCCTCGCCCCACCCCTCGACGGAGAACCACCATGAGCACCTTCATCCGCGACGCCCACGTCATCACCATGGACCCGATCTCGGGCAGCACCCCGCTGGTGCGCAGCATCCGCATCGCCGACGGCGTCATCGTGGCGATCGGCGAGCACCTCGAGCCCGAGCCGGGGGACGAGATCATCGAGGGCCGTGATCGCCTGGTCGCGCCCGGTTTCGTGAACGCGCACACCCACTCGTGGGAGATGTTCTCCAAGGGTCGCTACGACAATCTGCCGCTGGAGATGTGGATGGCGATGTCGTATCCGATCCTCGGCGACAGCCGGGTCACGCCGGACCTCGTGCGTCTTCGCACGACCCTCTTCGGCATCGAGTCGCTCAAGGCGGGGGTCACGACGCTCGTAGACGACGTGCTCGAGACGCCGGGGCAGGACCACGAGCAGCTCGCCGCGGTCTTCGACGCCTACGAGCAGCTGGGTGTGCGGGCTAACGTCTCGGGACACGTCATCAACCGCCCGTTCCTCGACACGGTGCCCTTCGCCGAGGAGTACCTGCCTTCCGACGTGGTGCGCGAGATCCGCTCCGCGCACGTGCCGTCCACCGAGGAGTATCTGACCTTTGCCCGCGAGGCCTTCGCCGCGCACCACGGCCGTGCGAACGGCCGGCTGCGGTTCATGGTGGCGCCCTCCGCGCCGCAGCGGTGCGAGCCCGCACTGCTGACCGGGGCGACCGAGATGGCGCTCGAGTTCGCGGCGGAGTGCCACATCCACGTGCTCGAGACCAAGACGCAACTGGTCACCGGAGACGAGTCGTACGGTGGCAGCCTCGTCTCCTACATGGCGTCGATCGGTGCGCTCTCGCCCAACACGACGCTCGCGCACGGGATCTGGCTCACGGATGCCGACATGCAGACGGTCGCCGCGGCCGGCACCTCGATCTCCCACAACCCCATCTCCAACCTCAAACTCGGTTCGGGGATCGCTGCGTGGCGGAAGCTCCAGATCGCGGGCGTCAACCTCGGGCTGGGCACGGACGGCTGCTCGAGCAGCGATTCGCCGCGGATGCTCGATGTCGTAAAGACCGCGGCCCTGCTGCACAAGGTGACCGAGCCGGACATCGATCAGTGGCCCACTGTCGCCGAGGTGCTGGCCGCGGCAACGATCGGGGGAGCGCGCAGCGCCGTGCTCGACCACGTCGTGGGCTCGCTCGAAGTCGGAAAGCAAGCGGACCTCGTGATCTACGACCTCGAGACCATGGCCTTCACGCCTCGGCAGAGGCTCGACCTGCAGCTCGTGTACTCCGAGAACGGGTCGTCGATCGACATCGTCATGGTGCAGGGGCGCGTGGTCGTCGCCGGCGGCGAGGTGATCACGGTGGACGAGCGCGCCGCCCGGGCCGAGCTCGCCGAGCGCCTCGACGAGATCATCGAACGCCAGGACAGCCTCGACGAACGCAACCAGGCGGTGATGCCCGGGCTCGCGCGCATGTACGAGCGCGCCACGTCCACGCCGGGCGCCGTCAACCGCTTCAGCGGCGACGAGCGCGCCTGGCTCGTCTGATCGCGACGCAGGTCGGGGGCGGGCGGTAGCCTGCGGGAATGGCCGCCCCCGTCCCGTACCTGCAGTTCGCCGGCATCGCCGCGGACGCGCTGAAGACCTACCGCGACGTGTTCGGCGGTGAGCTGGAACTCCACACCTTCGCCGAGTTCGGTCGCCAGGACGGCGCCCCGTCGTGGATCGCGCACGGCGAGCTGCGCGGCCCCGTCGACCTGTTCGGTTCGGATGCGGCCGACGGTGCCGCATCCGTCCAGGTGCACGGCGTGCTCTTCGCGCTGCTCGGTGCCGGCGACGCGGCGACGTCCCGGCGATGGTTCGACGCGCTCGCCGCGACGGGAACCGTCGTCGAGGCGATGGGGGAGCGGCCGTGGGGCGACGTCGACGGGCAGGTGCGCGACGCCTTCGGGGTGACCTGGCTGATCGGCTACTCGCCCGCCGGCGGTTAGCCCAGGGGCGCGGGTCGGATGGAGGCGCGCACGACGACCGGCATCTCCACGAGGTGGATGCCGGGCGGCGGGCCGTCCGGCTCGAGCAGGAGCTCGACGGCGCGTCGGCCCATCTCCTCGTGCGGCAACCCGATGGTGGTGAGGCCCGGCCGCAGGTAGGCCGCGAGCTCGTCGTTGTCGAAGGAGACGAGCGACACGTCGTCCGGGATGCCGAGGCCCGCCTCGGCCAGCGCCTGCGACGCGCCGAAGGCCAGCCGGTCGTTGAGGCAGATGATCGCCTTCGGCCGCTCGCCCTCGGCCAGAAGCCGTGCGATCACCTCGTGGCCGCTCGCGGGCTCCCACAGCCAGATGGACTCCGAACGCGCCAGGGTCATCCCTCGCTCGCGCAGGGCATCGGACATGCCGCGGATGCGGGACGCGACCGTCTCGGAGCGGAACACGTCGCGTTCCGCTTCGGCGTCGTAGCCGAGCAGCACGATCCCGTCGGTGATACCGGCGTCGGCGAGCAGCTCGACCGCCCGCCGCCCGCCGGTCTCCTCGTCGGGGAGCACGCTGCAGGTGTGCACGTCGTTCGTCGCGTTGAGCATCACGATGCGCGTGCGGGAGGGCAAGGGCGGCACGAAGGTCTCCCGCGCCCGCATGGAGGCGAAGATGATGCCGTCGACCTGGCGATCCAGCAGCGCCGAGACCGCTTCGACCTCGCGCTCCGGCTCACCGCCGGTCTCGGCGACGAGCACGACGTGCCCCGCCGCCTCCGCCGCCTCGAGGGACCCCTTGATGAGTCCGCTCGCGAAGCGGGTCGTCGCGACGTGATCGGAGATGAAGCCGATCGTGTGGGTCGTGTCGGTGCGCAGCGCCCTGGCCGCGACGTTCGGCCGGTATCCGAGCTCGGAGGCGGCAGCGTGCACGCGCTCATGGGCATCGGCCGACAAACGGGTGTCGGGGCGGCCGTTGAGGATCATCGACGCCGCGGACGGCGACAGCCCGGCCCTGCGAGCGACATCCGCAAGGGTGACTCGCTTGCCCACGCACACCTCCTTGAATGCTCCCCCAGCGTACGCGGAGCGGACATTGACACTGGGGACCCAGTATGCGCACAATGTGCGTGCTAAATCCATTCAGCAGCCGGATCGGCGAGAAGACGACCCGATCTTCCCGTCATCCGGAGCCGTGTTTTGCACCACAGACAAAGGAGTCGCCCCATGACCACGACACCGCACCGCCGCCTGCGTCGCTCAGGGCCGTTCGCCCTGCTGGCGATCACCGGGCTCGCCGTAGCGGCACTGACCGCCTGCGCGCCGGGAGCCGCGGCACCGGCCGCCCAGAGCGACGTCACCGTCTCGACCGAGCTCACCTCCGACCCGGTCGAGCTGACGATCGCCGACGAGACGGGCTTCCCGGTCACCGACAAGCTGACCGAGGAGTTCACCAAGCAGCACCCGAACGTGACCTTCACCATCACCCGTGACACGTTCCAGAACCTGACGGCCAACGCACCCAAGCTGCTGGCGAGCGCGACACCGCCCGACCTCATCCGCCTCCCCACCCTGGGCGACACGGTGCGCGACGGTCTCGTGGCCAATCTCGACCCGTACTTCGACGCCTACGGCTGGGATGCGTGGCCCGCCTCGCAGCTCGCACCACTGCGGATGAGCGAGGACGGCATCCGCGGCTCGGGTTCGCTGTACCAGCTCGGGCTCGGCTACAGCATCACCGGCATCTATATGAACGACAAGCTCGCTGCCCAGCTCGGGATCGACGCACCGCCGCAGACGCTCGCCGAGCTCGAGGACGACATGGCCAAGGCCAAGGCCGCCGGCATCCTGCCGATCATGGCCGGTGACAAGGACGGCGTCGTCAACTTCGTCGTGCAGGCCGCGATGAACCAGTACGTGGACAAGGACCAGTTCCTGTCGTGGATGTTCAACGAGCCGGGCGCCCGCTACGACGAAGAGGGCAACGTGAAGGGTGCCGAGCTCGTGCGCAAGTGGGCGGATGCGGGCTATTTCCCGTCCGACATCAACGCGATCGACTACTTCACCTTCACGAGTCGGTTCGGTGAGGGCGAGGGGCTGTTCACCTTCAACGGCAACTGGGAGGCGGCGAACTACCAGAAGGCCCTCGGCTCCGACGTGTCGTTCTTCCTCGTCCCGCCGGCGGAGGCCGGAGGCGACCACGTCGCCATGGGCGCGGCGAACTCCTTCTCCGTGGCGGCAGGGTCGGCGCACCTGAACGAGATCGTCTACTTCCTCAACTGGGTGCACACCGACCCGACCGCCCGCCAGATCATCGTCGACGTCACCGGCGCCTCGCCCGGCGGCGACCCGTCGCTCGAGCAGCCGAAGGTCGAGTCCGGTTCTCTCATCGAGGATGCGCTCGCGATGTCCGCGCAGATCGGCGCCGAGAACGGCCAGGTCGACTTCATGGCGAACACGACCGCCGGCATCTACGCCGGATCGATCATCCCCGAGTCCCAGCTGCTGGTGACGAGCCAGATCACGGGCAAGGAGTTCGTGGACCGCGTGCAGGCGTTCTACGAGAAGGAGGTCGGCGGCAAATGACCGACCGTGCGGTCGCCGCTGTGGCGGCACCCCGACCCGACGGCACCGCCGCGGCGACGACCGCACTCCCGCGCCGGGCAGCTGCGAAAGCCGCCGCCCGGCGCGGGACGCTCGCCGGCTGGCTCCTGCTGGTACCCGCTCTGGCGGCGTACGTCTCGTTCGTGGTCTGGCCTCTCATCCAGGGCGTGCAGTACTCGTTCTACGACTGGAACGGCATCGGCGTCGCCCGGTGGGTGGGAGTCGACAACTACTTCACCGTCTTCACCGACCCCGATCTGCTCGGCGCCATCCGCAATGCCTTCGTGCTGATCGCGTTCTTCACGATCATCCCGGTGGGCGCGGGCCTCGTGCTGGCCACCCTCATCCGGGGGCTCCGGTCGAAGGCCTTCGCCGCCTCGGCGCAGACGGTGCTCTTCCTCCCGCAGATCATCCCGCTGGCCGCCGCAGGTATCGCCTGGTCGTGGATGTACGCGCAGACCGGCGCGGTCAACCAGATCCTGGGATGGCTGGGACTCGGTTGGATCACCCGACCCTGGCTCGCTGACTACGGCACGGCGCTTCCCGCTGTCGGTCTGATCGGATCGTGGGTGCTGACCGGGCTGTGCACCGTGCTGCTGCTCACAGGTCTCGGCAAGATCGACGTCTCGCTGTACGAGGCGGTTCGGCTCGACGGGGCCGGGTGGTGGCGCGAGTTCTTCACCATCACACTCCCCGGGCTGCGCCAGGAGATCGCCGTGCTCGTGACCGTCACCGTCATCGCTGCGCTGTCCAGCTTCGACATCATCTACACCTCGACGCAGGGAGGGCCGGGCCGGGCCACCCTCGTGCCGGGCCTGTCCATCTTCCGCATCGGGTTCACCCAGAGCGACGTCGGCCTCGCATCCGCCTTCGGCATCGTGCTGATGGTGCTGGTGCTCGTCGTCGTCCTGCCCATCCAACGACTCTCGAGAGCGAGCGACTCGTGATCGCCAGCCGCACCGAGCGTGTGCTCGGCTACCTCCTACTCAGCGTGGCGGTGATCGTCACCGTGCTGCCGCTGGTCAGCATGTTCTCCGCCGCCCTGCAGCCCGCCGACCGCAACCCGACCGGCCTCACCTGGCCGACCGATCCGCAGTGGGGCAACTTCGCCACCGCGTTCGAGACGGGCCACGTCTGGCAGCTGATGGGCTCCAGCATGCTCATCGTTCTCGGCGTCGTGCCGGCGAGTCTCATCGCGGCCACCCTCGCCGGGTTCGCGCTCGGATCGCTCCAGGTGCGTTTCGGTCGGGGGGTGCTGGTTTTCTTCATCCTGGGCCTGACGATCCCGTTCGAGGCCCTCATCATCCCGCTCTACTACCAGGCGCAGTCGCTCGGCACCGTGAACACCCCGTGGGCGGTGATCTTCCCGCTCATCGGCCTGTACATGCCGTTCGGCGTGTTCTGGATGCGGGCCCACTTCATCAACGTGCCCAGGGAGCTCTCCGAGGCGGCCCGCGTGGACGGGGCGTCGCTCTGGCGCGAGTTCCGCAGCATCCAGCTCCCGCTCGCGATGCCCGCGCTCTCTGCTCTCGCGATCCTGCTGTTCATCTGGACGTGGAACCAGTTCCTGCTGCCGGTCGTGCTCATCGCAGACCCGCTGCAGCGGACGGTCGCGGGTGCGCTGACCTTCTTCCAGGGGCAGTACTCGCTCAGCATCCCGCTGCTGAATGCGGGGGCGTTGATCATCATCACGCCCGCGGTCGTGCTCTTCCTCGTCTTCCAGCGGCAGTTCATCCGCGCGCTGGTGCAAGGCGCCGTCAAGGGCTGAGAGACCCTTCCCCTTCCCCCTTCACGAGGAGAACTCTGTGACGTTCATGCTGCCCGACCACTGGGTCTGGGACTTCTGGTTCGCCCGCGACGGCGACACCCACCACATGTACTACCTGCAGGCGCCGACCTCGCTCGGAGACCCCGATCTGCGCCACCGCAATGCGACGATCGGTCACGCCACCTCGGCCGACCTGCGCACGTGGACCGTGCACGGCACGGTGCTGAAGCCGTCGGGCGGGGCAGCGTCGGATGCGACGGCCACGTGGACGGGCAGCGTCGTCCGCGACGCGGAGATCTGGCGGATGTTCTACACGGGCTCGCGGTTCCTCGACCCCGCGGCGCACACGAACGTGGAGACGGTGCTGGCCGCATCCGCATCGGAGCCGGGCACCTGGACGAAGGATGCCTCGGTCGTCGTCGCCGCGGACCCGCGGTGGTACGAGACACTCGGCGACGGCACCTGGCATGAACAGGCGTGGCGCGACCCGTGGGTCTTCGCCGATCCCGCCGGAGACGGGTGGCACATGCTCGTCACCGCGCGCGCCCTGGGTGATGGCGATCGCGACGCCGGGGTGATCGGCCACGCCCGCTCGGACGACCTGTTGCGCTGGGAGGTGGGTCCGCCGCTCAGCATCCCCGGTGCGGGTTTCGCGCACCTCGAAGTCCCGCAGCTCGTGCTGATCGACGGTCGATGGGCGCTCATTTTCTCGTGCGATTCCGCGCACCTCGCCGGCGCACGGACCGGTGCGCGGGGCGGGATCTGGGCGGTGGCCCTCGACGATCCGCTCGGGCCCTACCCCGTGGACCGGGCCGTGCTCGTCGCGAGCGAGAAGCTCTACAGCGGTCGCATCACGCAGGATGCGGCCGGGCGCGACGTGATGCTCGCGTTCGAGAACGTCGGCACGGACGGCGTCTTCGTGGGCGCGCTGTCGGATCCGCTTCCGGTGCGCTGGGAGAACGACCGTCTCATCGTCGAGGAGAGCGCAGCATGATCGAGATCAACGGCCACATCGCCCGCGGCTTCGAGGCGGTCGGCGACGCCTTCGGGGCGGCGTTCGACGGGCTTCCGGGGATGGGGGGAGCTCTGGCGATCCGCGTCGATGGTCGAAGCGTCATCGATCTCTGGGCCGGTTCCGCGGACGCGCGCGTCGACCGTCGATGGGAACGCGAGACCCCGTCGGTGGTCTTCTCCTGTTCCAAGGGGCTGATGTCGATCCTCGTCGCGCGGCTCGCCGCATCCGGGCGGGTCGATCTGGACAGCCCCCTGGCCGAACTGTGGCCGGAGTTCGGCCAGCACGGCAAGGATGCGGTGACGGTCGGCGACGCGCTGGCGCACCGCGCGGGGGTGCCGGCGCTGAGCGTCGATCTCACGCCCGCGGACGTGCTCGACTTCGACCGCGTCGCCGCGCTGCTCGCGGCGCAGGAACCCCTGTGGAAGCCGGGGGAGGCGTGGGCGTACCACGCCCTCACGCACGGCTGGATCTCGGGCGAGATCGTGCGTCGGGCGAGCGGGCTCGCCCCCGCCGCCGCGTTCCGCGAGATGGCCGATCTGCTCGGTGCGGACGCGTGGCTCGGGTTGCCGCCCGAGCGCGCCGGCTCGGCCGCGCACCTGTTCGTCGGTGCCTCCCTCCAAGGCCTCGTGGCACAGCAGGCTGCTCAGCGCGCACCCGGAGCCGTCGACTGGGGCGACCGTGCCATGACCCTCGGCGGCGCTCTGCCGCCGACTCTCGTGGGCGAGGCGGCGGGCTTCAACATGCCGGCGGTGCAGGCCGCCGTCATCCCCGGGGCCGGGGTCGTCGCGACGGCGCGCGCCGTCGCAGCGATGTGGTCGGCGACCGTGTCCGAGACCGACGGGGTGCGGCTGCTCGACGACGAGACGGTCGTCGCAGCCACCCGCGAGCGCACGGCCGGAGCGCCGTTCTTCGACGCGCCGGCGCCGTGGCCGCGCTGGGGCGCCGGGTTCCAGCTCGATTCCGAGGCGCGGCGGTATCTCGGACCGTCGAGCTTCGGCCACGACGGCGCGGGCGGGCAGGTCGCGTTCGCCGATCTCGACAGCAGGGTCGGCTTCTCGTTCGTCACGAACTGGATGGAGGCCGTCGACGATCACCGGGCGACCCGTATCGTGGACGCGCTCCGCGAGATCGTGGCCTAGTCGCCGCCGAGCTGTCCCGGATGGGTGAGACGCCACCATTCGGTCGGCGGCTCGATGTCGCCCGAGACGACGACGTCCGCCGTCGTCGTGTTCGGCCCGGCCGTCCAGGTGATCCTGCCCACGACCTCGCCGTCGGTGTACGTCGTGGGCGCCGAGACGTCCATTGCGATCGTGATCGCGGTGTCCGACCACGTCAAAATGCCGGGTGCCGAGGCGACGACGAGGGTCGCACGAGAACCCCAGCGGGTCGAGAGGGAGCCTATCTGCTGACCCTCCGCGGCGAGCTGCACCGTGTGGAATCCGTCGCGGATGCTCTGCAGCTGCGCGCGCACGACGCTGTCCACGGTGTCGCGCGAGTACACCCCGAGCACGACACCGGTGATGTGCAGCGGCTCGCCGATTCCCACATCCAGCGTCGAGGTGTACAGCAGGTTGTAGTTGTCGGGCCCCAGGTTCCCCGTCTTGAGACCGGTGATCCCGTCGATGCCCAAGAGGTTGTTCGTGTTGCTCACGGTGCCGAGCTCTCCCAGCGACGCGGACGGCATCGCGGTGATCGCGGCGATGGTCGGCTCGGACGCAGCGAGCTTGCCGAGGGTGATCAGGTCGGCGGGAGTGCCGGTGTTGCGTGCACTGATGCCCGTGGGCTCCACGATCGTGGTGCCGGTCATCCCGTGCGCGTCGAGCCAGGCGCGGGCTGCGTCGAGGAATCCGCTGCGCGAGCCGAACGCCCAGGTGGAGACGGCGTCGGCGTAGTTGCTCGCGGAGGGAAGGAGCATTGCCGTGAGCGCATCGCGCAGCGACATCGAACTGCCGGTCGGCATGGCGAGGATCGTCGCACCCTGCACGTAGTACTCGTCGTACAGGTCGTGGTCGGCCTTCGAGAACGTGAGGGTCGGTCCGGGGTCATCCGGCCCACTGAGCGGTGACGCATCGAGCACCACGAGCGCCGTGATGAGCTTGCTGATGCTGGCCAGCGGGCGAGCCTCATCACCCCCGCTGGCGGTCCAGATGCCACTGGCGCCCGCGCCGAGATAGGCGTCGCCTCCTGACACGCTCAGAGCCGCCGCGCCCTCCGTCGGCATCGCGATGCCGGCGGCGCCAGGTGTCGACACCGAGGGCTTCTCCGCGGTCATGACCGGCTCCGGCAACGGAGCATTCAGCGCCCAGACCGTATAGCCGCCGACCGCCGCGAGCGGGAGCGCGACGAGAACCAACAGCACGATCGTCACGATCCAGCGGCGCCGGCGGCGCACGCGTCGATCGACGGGCGGCGGGTCGTTCTCACCGTCGTGGAGCAGGTCGGCGAACGGGACCAGTTGATCGGTCGGGTCGTCGTGCGTCGTCATCTCGGGCCCCCATCCCTCGCGCGCAGCACCATCCTGCCGCATCCGCGCGGAAGCGGTGGCGCGCACTCAGCTGCGGACGGCGGCGCGCAAGGGGTCGGTCACGCCGTCGACACAGGCGTAGCGCGCGATGTCCCATCCGGCCAGCTCCGCTCCGGCGCGATACGCGGCCTCGAAGAACTCGAGCGCGGCCTTTCGCGGGTCACCCGTCGCCTGGGCGCGCGCGAGCGGATACACGGCGAGATGGGAGGTGCCGCGATCCAGCCACTGCGCTCCCTCGGGGAGCGGGCGCTGTGCGATGCCGGGCGGCTCCGGTGACGTGTAGGAGTAGAACGCGGGCTCGGGCACGCTGGCGTCGCCGAACCAGAACCCTGACGAGACGACCTCCCGGGAGTAGGCCTCGCGGGTGACGCTGTCGGCCTGGCCGGTGTGCGGCACGACGGTGTCGGAGAAGCGCGTCGCGGCGATGTCGAACGTGTGCCAGAAGTGATGCACGGGACTCGTCTTGCCGCTGAAGCGACCGCAGAACTCCTCGAGAACGAGACCCGCATCCGAGAGCAGCCGCCAGGACGCCGTGACGGATGCGGGGTCGTAGGCGTCGTGTTCGGTGTCGTCGCGGAACGGGCGGGCTGCGTCGGGCAGGTCGAACGGCGTCGCCTCGAGGATCGGAGCGGCGTCGACGCCCGCGCTCTCGAGGGCGCGGACGAGGCGCGCGTGGAACTCCGCGACGGACAGCCCCGGCAGCGAGAACGAGGTGCGCACGCCGTCGCTCGTGAGCACGCCCAGGCGGTGATCGATGAAGTCGAAGTCCACGGCGAAGGTCGGGTCGGATCCCATCGGACGCGTCGTGATCCCGGTGCCGGTGAGGTGGAACGGCACGTTCCACCAGTGATTGCGCCGCACGCTGCGCGCGAGCCGCAGCTTGCCGACCACCTGCACGAACCGGTGCAGGGTCTCCTTCGTCGGCTGCCAGTCGTCGTAGGGCAGACGCGTCTCGAGCATGCGGACCTCTTCTCGGCGCGGATGCGGCCGCCGTGGCCGCGTCTTGTGATTCGAGCATGCCAGCCGTGGCGCACAACGCGCGTGAAGGAGGCCTCGACACCTGTCGCAGCCGTACGGCGCGATCCATTTCTATCGTCGTCGCACAAGACCTCGTCCACGGATCGCGGGAAGGAAGCGGAGATGGAAGAGCGACTGCGGATCGGCATCGCGGGCGGATCGCTCGGCGGACTCGGCGCCGCGGCACTGCTCACCCGGGCCGGCCACGACGTCACCGTCTTCGAGCGTTCGGCGAGCGGGCTCTCGGGCCGGGGCGCGGGACTCGTCGCGCAGGACGAACTCCTCGCGCTCCTGCGAGCGGCAGGCCGCCCTGATGCGGCGCGTGGCACCGTGACATCCGAACGCATCGTTCTCGATCCCGCGGGACGCATCGTCTCCCGCGATCCCACGCCGCAGACGCAGCTCTCGTGGGACGTGCTCTACGACGCCCTGCGCTCCACACTTGCGGACGCGGCGTACATCACGGGGACGCGCGTCGCGGGCGCGGGGGGTTCGCCCGGCGGTGCATACCTCGATCTGGGCTCGAGAGGCCGACGCGAGTTCGACGTCGTGGTCGGAGCGGACGGCCTGCACTCGGCGGTTCGGGGATTCGTGGCGCCTGAGCAGAACACGAACGCGTACAGCGGCTACGTCACCTGGCGCGGACTTCTTCCCGAGGCGGCGCTGCCGTCCGCGGCCGCCGAGGTGTTGATCGGACGGTTCGCGTTCTTCACGGGGCGCGGAGGACACGCGCTCGGCTACCTCGTGCCCGGGCCGCGCGGCGAGACCGAGCCGGGTCTGCGGCGTTACAACTGGGTCTGGTACCGCACGCTGACTGCCGGCGCGTTGAGCGACATCCTGGACGCATCGGGCAGGCGCCGGGATGCGGGCTCACTGGCTCCGGGCGAACTCCCCGTCGACCTGCGCGAGGGACTGGTGGATGACGCGGCACGGCTGCTCCCGCCACCGTTCGCCGACGCGGTGGCTGCTGAGCCGCATCCCTTCCTGCAGGCCATCTACGACTACGTTCCGCCGCGGATGACCGCGGGCCGTGTTGCCCTGCTCGGCGACGCAGCCGTCGTCGTGCGACCTCACACCGCGATGGGTGCGGCGAAGGCGGCCGCCGATGCGCTGGCTTTGGCGGGTCTGCTCGCCGACCGGGCGCCCGCTGAGGCGCTGCGTGCCTACGACGCGGCACGGCTCCCGGTGGGGCGGTGGATCGCCGACTACGGGCGCAGACTGGCGGCCGGCCTGCCGTTGTGAGCGAGACGGCACGTTCGGGCGCGGTGGTCAGAACGGCGGGTCGCCGGGAGGTGAGGCGTCCGTGATGAACGTGGGCGTGCGTCGCTCGGGTACGACGGTGTAGATGCGCCCCGTCGGGCTCGTCCACTCGGTGGACGCATCCGCGAACTGCCGCACCTTCCATCCGCCGTGGTGCTTGACGGTGTGATGCCCCTTGCACAACGGGGTGAGGTTGTCGGCGGCGGTCGAACCGCCGTGCTCCCAGGCGATCGTGTGGTCGATCTCGCACCGATTCGCCGGAACCATGCAGCCGGGAGCACTGCACCTGGCGCTGCGCCACCGTGCGAGCCGTCGCAGGCTCGCGGGCGGTCGGTACTGTGTACGCCCGACCGACAGGACGAGCCCGGTCTCGGGGTGGGTGAGCACGCGCATCCATCCATCGGCCCCGCCGCACAGCTCGCGAGCCTTCGCGAGGGGGATGGGGCCCACGCCGTCGACGACGGCCGGGGCCTCGCTCTTGCCGAGGAGGGTGAGCGCGGGCACGGTGACCGCGACCGTCGCGCGGATGCCGCGCGCCTGCGCGCCGTGCTGCGGCACCTCGCCGTCGATCAAGAGGTCGGCCGCGACGTCGGCGCGTGCCTGATCGAGCGTGCGCTGCCGGTTGGCCTCGTCGCCCACGGAGCTTTCCGGGCTTTCGGATGCGGCCGGCTCCGCGGCGATGAGGGCTGCGGCGGTGCGTGTGAGGCGGTCGAAGATCGCCCTCGCCTCAACGGCAGGCAGATACACGCTGAGCCACGCCATTCCGTCGCGGTCGTCGTCGACAGCGACGCGGCGCGTGTCGAGAGCCTCGCGCTGCCGCTCGGCCAGCGTGGCGGTACGGGCATCGTCGACGAGGCGGCGCACGGCGTGCCGGAAGACACCGATGGGCAGGCGCACCGCGAGCTCCAGCGCGAGCGGGGCCAGCTCTTCGCGCAGCCATGGCTCGGCGCGATCGACGGCGTCGACCAGTGCCTCGGCGTGCCGCTGGGTGATCCGCGCGCGGCTCAGCGCGGTGAGGGTCTCGGGGTATCGCTCGACGAGCGCCACGGCGTGGGCGATCAGACGGTCGGCGGCTGCTTCGGTGGCCCCGATCGCCTGCGCCAGCTCGAGGCGCAGCGACCGCTCGACGATGCCGCGATCGTGACGGCCCGCGCGCTTCGCGTCCGCGTGCGCATCGGCGCGCATCTCCGCGATCGCCCACACCTGCTCGGCGGCGAAGGCGGACAGCATCGCGGAGACCTCGACGACGCGATCGACAGCGTCCTCGGGCTCCACCGGCGCCCTCTCGACAGCGCGCGCGAACGCCGCGTCGGGGTCCTCTTCGAAGAGGGGTGCATCGTCGGACATACCTTCACAGTAGGCAGGGCCTCTGACATCGCGACCTGCTTGCGGCGGATGCGGGTCGGCATGGCCGCGATGATGGAGGCATGGTCGACGTCACCTTCCGCCGCTTCTCAGACGAAGAGTTTCCCGAGTGGATCGCTGTTCAGCGGCGGGCGTACACCGAGGACAGGATGCGCGCGGGCGACGATCGCGTCACCGCGGAACGCCTCGCATCCGAGTCGTATACCGAGCTCTTCCCGGGTGGGCTCCCCGCGGCGGGACACGACGTGCTCCACGTCGAGGCGGCCGACCGTACCGTCGGGGTGATGTGGCTGGGGCCGCATCCGCGCGGCAACGAGGGCGTGTGGTGGGTATGGGACGTCGAGATCGACGAGCCGTATCGCGGACGCGGCTACGGACGTGCGGCGATGCTCCTGGCCGAGCGGTACGTCGCCGAGCGGGGCGCGCGAGAGCTCGCGCTCAACGTCTTCGGCTTTAACGAGCGCGCCCGCCGGCTGTACGAGTCGCTCGGCTTCGGCGTGACGGCGGTGCAGATGAGCAAGCCGGTGCAGCCGGAGTCCTGAACCTCAGGCGTGATCGCGCCAGGAATGCTGCGGCGCGTAGCCGAGCAGGCGCTGCGCCTTCGCCGTGGAGAACAGGCTCTCGTTCATGCCGAGCTCGCCTCGCACCTCGACGTCGGGGAACACCTCGGCGACGAGCTCGGCGTTGGGGCGCGACATGACCGTGTCGGCCGCGGCGATGAGGAAGTGGTCGAAACCTGTCGGAGCCGTCTCGAGCGCTCGGAGCACGGCCTGCGCGCCGTCGCGGGCGTCGATGTAGCTCCACAGGTTCCACTTGCGCAGCCGAGCGTCACCGTCGAAGGAAGGGAACTCGGCGTAGTCCTCGGGAACCATGACGTTCGAGAAGCGCAGCGCCGTGATCGACAGCTCCGGATGCCATCGCACCAGCTCGATCGCCATCCGTTCCTCGAGGTGCTTGACGAGCGAGTACACCGACTCCGGACGCGCGGGGTAGTCCTCGTCGACGGGGATGTAGGGCGGGGGAACGTCGAAGGGGAGCCCCTGAACGGTCTCGCTCGACGCGGTGACGATCCGGTGGATGCCGAGCCGGGTCGCGGCGTGCAGCACATTGAAGGACACCGTCATGTTGTTGTGGAAGACGGCGACGTCCGCGCGCAGACCCGGTGCGGGAATCGCAGCCAGGTGCACGAGCGCGTCGACGCCGTCGTGCTGGTCGTTGACCGATCCGAGCGCGTCGACGACCTGGCCGTAATCGGTCAGATCCACCTGCACGAAGCCTGGTCCGCGCTCGCCGACGACATCGAGACCGATGACCTCGTGACCGGCCGCGGCCAATTCGCGAACGACCACGCGTCCGAGCTTTCCCGATGATCCCGTCACTGCGATCCGCATGTCTCCAGGGTGCCACAGGCGCGGGATAGCGGGGCGGCCGGCGGAGGGCAACCCCGTCGGACCCCGCGCCTGTGGCGCTTAGCGTGGCGCCACGACGATCGGAGGCACCATGTCACGCAATGTCCGTCGCATGTCCTGTACGCCGGAGGACGTCTTCGCCGTGATGGCGGACGGCTGGTTGTACCCCTCGTGGGTCGTAGGCGCCTCGCGGATGCGGTCGGTCGATGAGGCGTGGCCGGCCGAGGGAGCGCAGTTGCACCATTCTTTCGGCGTGTGGCCGCTGCTGATCGACGACACCACGGAGGTGCGCGAGTACGACGCGCCCCGGCGCGTCGTCCTCCGGGCGCGCGGCTGGCCCGTGGGGGAGGCCCGCGTGCTCATGGAGGTGCGTCCGAGCGACGACGGATGCGTGGTGCGCATCACGGAGGATGCCGTCGCCGGCCCCGGATCGTGGATCCCCCGATGGATCTTGAACGTCCCGTTGCACCTGCGCAACGCCGAGACGCTGCAGCGGCTGGCGTTCCTGGCGGAGGGTCGCGCCGCGAAGAGGGGATGATCTAAAGGTGAGCGATCTCGATGTCATCGTGGTCGGGTCGGGTCCGAACGGACTCGCCGCCGCTGTGACCCTCGCCAGGGCCGGACTCTCCGTCCGCGTGTACGAGCGCGCCGCGACCCTCGGCGGGGGCGCGTCCTCGGCGGGGCTGACCCTGCCGGGATTCCTCCACGACGTGTGCTCGGCGGTGCATCCGCTCGCCTTCGAGTCCGCGTTCTTCCAGGCCTTCGCCCTCCCGGACCGCGTGGACTTCGTGGTCCCCGACGTCTCGTTCGCGCATCCGCTGGACGGCGGGCGCGCCGCACTCGCGTACCGGGATCTCGAGCGCACGAGCGACGCGCTCGGGCGCGACGGAGCCGCCTACGCGCGTCTCATGCGCCCGCTCGCCGAGCACACGCCGCAGTTGGCCGAGCTCACCGGCGGATCGCTGCTGCGCATCCCCTCCGACCCCGTCTTCGCCGCGCGGTTCGCCCTTCGCGTGCTCGATCAGGGCTCCGGGATGTGGGGATGGAGATTCCGAGAGGAGGCGGCGCCCGCGCTGATCACCGGAGTGGCTTCGCACTCGATCCTTCCGCAGCCGAGCCTGGCCGCATCCGGTGCCGGACTCGCCCTCGGCGCCTACGCTCACGCGCGCGGCTGGCCGATCCCGGTGGGCGGCAGCCAGGCGATCATCGATGCGATGGTGGCGGATCTGCGCGATCACGGGGTCGAGGTCGTGCGCGACCACGAGGTGCGCTCGCTCGCGGAGCTGCCGCCGGCGCGCGCCGTGCTGCTGGATGTCACGCCCGCGGCGTTCCTGCGCATCGCCGGCGACGATCTGCCGCCGTCGTACCGCGCGGCGCTCGGCCGGTTCCGCTACGGCGCCGCCGTCGCGAAAGTCGACTTCGCGCTGTCCGCGCCCGTTCCGTGGGCGGATCCCGCGGTGGCGCAGGCCGGCACCGTGCACCTGGGCGGCACGCGCGCCGAGATCGCCGCCGCCGAGAACGACGTCGTGCACGGGCGGATGCCCGAGCGACCCTACGTGCTCATCTCGCAGCCCTCGCTCTTCGACGGCACGCGCGCCCCGGACGGCGCCCACACCCTGTGGGCGTACACCCATGTGCCCGCCGGCAGTGACCTCGACCGAGAAGAGGCCGTCGTGGCGCAGATCGAACGGTTCGCCCCCGGCTTTCGCGACACGATCCTCGCGGCGCGCTCGCGCACCGCGGTCGACCTCGCGCGCCACAACCCGAACTATCCCGGCGGCGACATCGCCGCGGGGAGCCCGAGCGTCGCGCAGCTGCTCAAGCGCCCGGTGCTGCGCAGAGACCCCTGGCGCACGCCTCTTCCGGGGGTCTACCTGTGTTCGGCGTCGACCTCGCCCGGTCCCGGCGTGCACGGCCTGGCCGGGTGGTGGGCGGCGCGGAGCGCCCTGAAGCACGTCTTCGGCGCCACCGACGTGCCGTCACTCTCACCGCGCTGAGCGCAGTCGTTCCCAGTCCACGTCGAGCGTGCGAGGGAGCGCGCGCGAGAATCGCGCGGGCAGCAGCGTGCCCGGCTCCGGCCAGTACCGGGTGTCGATCACGACCTCGGCGGATGCCGTGGCGCCCTCGAAGCCCTCCGCGGCCAGGGCCAGCTCCACGGTGCAGGTCTGGTAGCGCCGTCGACCGGACGGTGCACTCGCCGACAGGATGCGGGCGGTCCCGGTCCACGGTGCGCCGAGCCCCGACTCGGTCAGCCGGTCCAGCGCCTCGGCTGCCTGCTCGGTCCAGTCCTCCATGCCACCGACGATAGCGACCGGCGCGGGTGCGTCGACGCACGCCGACACACGAATCGGGGCGGCGCCGAGCGGCCGGTAGGCTGCGGGAAACCCGCATCCCCCTTCGAAAGGGCCCTTCATGGCCGACCGCGAATACGGCTTCCGCACGCGCGCCATCCACGCCGGCAACATCCCCGACGCCGTCACCGGCGCACGCGCGCTGCCGATCTACCAGTCCACCGCATTCGTCTTCGACGACACGGAGGATGCGGCCGCGCGCTTCGCGCTGCAGAAGTACGGCAACATCTACAGCCGCCTGGCGAACCCGACGACGGCGTCCTTCGAGGAGCGCATCGCGTCGCTCGAGCAGGGCCTCGGCGCCGTCGCCACCTCGAGCGGACTCTCGGCGCAGTTCATCACGTTCGCCTCGCTCGCGGGGGCGGGCGACCACATCGTGGCCAGCGCGAACCTCTACGGCGGCTCCATCACCCAGCTCGACGTGACGCTGCGCCGCTTCGGCGTGGAGACGACGTTCGTCGCCTCTGCGGACCCCGAAGACTACGCGGCCGCCATCACCGACCGCACCAAAGCGGTGTTCGCGGAGACCGTCGCCAACCCCTCGGGCGAGGTCGCCGATATCGAGGGCCTCGCGGCGGTCGCTCACGCGGCCGGTGTTCCGCTCGTGATCGACTCGACGGTCGCCACGCCCTACCTCTGCCGTCCGATCGAGTGGGGCGCCGACATCGTCGTGCACTCGGCCACCAAGTTCCTCGGCGGCCACGGCACTTCCCTCGGCGGCGTCGTCGTCGAGTCGGGCCGCTTCGACTGGTCGAGCGACCGCTTCCCGCTGTTCACAGAGCCGGTGCCGAGCTACGGCGGGCTCGAGTGGTCGGGCAACTTCGGCGAGTACGCCTTCCTCACGCGCCTCCGCGCCGAACAGCTGCGCGACATCGGCCCGGCACTCGCGCCGCACTCGGCCTTCCTGCTCGCCCAGGGCGTCGAGACGCTGCCGTACCGCATGAAGGCGCACGTCGAGAACGCGCGCGCCGTGGCCGAATGGCTCGAGGCCGACCCGCGCGTGGAGTACGTCACCTGGGCGGGGCTTCCCGGCCACATCCACCACGACCGCGCCAAGAAGTACCTGCCGGAGGGCCCCGGCGCCGTCTTCAGCTTCGGGGTCAAGGGGGGCCGCGCGGCCGGTCGCACCTTCATCGAGTCGGTCGATCTCGCCAGCCACCTCGCCAACATCGGCGACGCGAAGACGCTCGTCATCCACCCCGCATCCACGACCCACGCGCAGCTGACCGAGCAGCAGCTCGTCGACGGCGGCGTGCTGCCGGGGCTCGTGCGCATCAGCGTCGGCATCGAGGACGTCGACGACATCATCTACGACCTCGACCAGGCTCTCGCCGCCGCACAGGAGGCATGATGAACGACGTGACCGCCGCCGAGGAGACCGTCGAGACCCGTCTGCCGAACGGGCTGACGTGCGCCCTGCCCGCCGGCTCGCCCCTCGCCAAGCTGCTGCGCTCGCAGCGCACGTGGGAGGGGCCGGGGGCGAAGGATCGCCTCGCGATCCTCCGCGCCGCGAAGAGCATCGCGATCGTCGGGGCCTCGGCGAATCCGGCCCGATCGAGCTACTTCGTCGGCACGTACCTCCTGCAGTCCGGCGCCTACCGCGTGTACTTCGTGAACCCGAACGCCACCGAGATCCTCGGTCAGCCGGCCTATCCCGACCTCGCCTCGCTCCCGGAAGTGCCCGACATCGTCGATGTGTTCCGCCGCGCCGACGACATCCCCTCGGTCATCGACGACGCGATCGCGGTCGGCGCGCCCGCCGTCTGGGTGCAGCTCGGGATCTGGAACGAGGATGCGGCGCGCTACGGCGAGAGCAAGGGCCTGACCGTCGTCATGGACCGCTGCATCAAGATCGAGCACGCGCGCTTCCACGGCGGCCTGCACCTCATGGGGTTCGACACCGGCCAGATCAGCTCCCGGCGTACGCTGCGGTGAGCGCGACCCGGCTCCGCCCGGCCGTCGGTCACCTCACTCGCATCGGTGCGGCGACCGTCCTCGCCGGGGCCGGCACAGGGCTCGCCGTGCTGCTGCTCGTGGGGATCGTCCACTCGATCGAGCACCTCGTCTGGGGTGAGGGTCGGGGTCCCTTCCTCGATGGTCTCGCTGCACCATCCGAGTTCTGGCTGCCGCTGGTCACGGTCAGCGCCGCCGGTGTCATCGCGGCCGTCGGCTGGTATCTCATCCGCCGCTTCGGCAGGCCCGTCGCGAGCGTCGAGCAGGGTGTCGACGGGCGACGGATGCCGGTGCTGGAGACCCTCGTCGACACCGTGCTGCAGGTCGTCTCGGTCGCGCTGGGCGCCTCGATCGGCAAAGAGGTCGCCCCGCGCGAGCTCGCCGCGATGGCGTCGTCGAAGGTCGTCGGCTGGTTCCGCCTGACACCGCGCTGGCGCCGCATCCTCATCGCCTCGGCCGCGGGCGCGGGTCTCGCGGCCGTCTACAACGTGCCGTTGGGCGGCGCGGTGTTCGCGGTGGAGATCCTCCTCGGCGAGTTCTCGATCGCCGCCGCCGTGACCGCGCTCGCGGTCAGCGCCATCGCCACGCTGGTCGCGCGGCCGCTCGTGGGCGACCAATCGCTCTACGACCTGGGATCGATCGAGGTCAATGCGTCCCTGCTCGTCGCGGCTCTCGTCATCGGACCGCTGATGGGCGTCGTCGCGACCAGTTTCGTGGCGGCGACCAAACGATTGAGCGCCTTCCGGCCCACCGGCTGGAAGCTGCTCGTCGTGCTCCCGCTCGTGTTCGCCGCGGTCGGCGCCGTCGGGATGTTCTTCCCGCTCATCCTCGGCAACGGCCGGGCGCTGGCGACCGCCGGCTTCGAGCTCAGCGAGCCGGTCGTGTTCTTGCTCATCCTCGCGGTGCTCAAGTACGTCGCGACCACGCTCTCCCTCGGGGCGGGCGCCATCGGCGGCACGCTGCAGCCCTCCGTTGCGATCGGCGCCGCACTGGGAGCGGCTGCGGCGGCGGGATGGGCGCTGCTCTGGCCGGGAGCGAGCGGCACGGGCCTCGCGGTCGTCGCAGCGGCCGCCTTCCTCGCCGCGAACATGCGCGCACCGTTCACGGCGATCGCCCTCATCATCGAGTTCACCAACACCGGCTTCTCGCTGCTGCTGCCGATCTTCCTCGCTGTCGCCGGTTCTCTCGCGGTCGCGGGGCTTCTCAAGCGCGGCGGTCTCGCCGGCTTCACGCCCATCGATCCCGGTCGCGAGTAGAGCGAGCGGGCGCCCCACAACGCGCGAGCGCGCATCCGTTCACCCGCCCAGGCGGGCGTCGACGGCGGCGATGACGGCATCGACGTCGAAGGCGAACTGCGCGTCGCCGTAGGCGTCGAAGCCGCTCCCGTCGAGCCGGCGCAGCACGCTCAGCTCCGTGGCGCCCGTTTCGCGAAGCATCCCGCGGAACTGCGCGACCTGCGGATGTCCGCCCGCGCCCGCGGCCGCCACCTCCTCTCGAGCGAAGCCCGTGGCGACCGTGGTCAGCAGCAGCAGGGCGCGCCCGGCGGTGACCTCGTCGACGCCGCCGGCGAGCAGACGCTCCAGCACCACCTCGGCGGGCCGGACCGCGGCGAGGGTGGCTCGCGACAGGGTGCGGAAGTGCTCGACGAGGGCGCCCGAGGCCACCAGTGACTGGCGCATCCCCTCGGCGAAGCGACGACAGGCGTCCGGCCAGGGAGCATCCGACGGGATCTCGAGTGCCGCGATGCGGGTCAGGAACACGTCCTCGGCGAGCAGCTCCAGCAGGCCCTCTCGCCCGTGCACGTAATGGTGGAGTGCCTTGCGATCGACCCCGAGGGCGTCGGCGACGCCCTGCATCGTGAGCTCCTCCGCGGGCAGGCGCCGCGCAGCGTCGAGGATGGCGCCGCGGTCCAGCCCCGCGCGTTCACCGCGTCCTCGACGGGAGGGCGATCCTGGCGTCACGTCGGCTCCGTCTCCTCCATCTTCCCGGGCGCATCGGTCCTCATGAGCGTAGTATTTCCCGTGCGGGATTATCCGTCGAACGGCGACGGTCCGCTCGAGAGAAGGGCTCTGCAATGTCGGAGAGTGTGGTGTTGACCGCGAACAGCACGATCGCGCAATGGTTGGATCACCCCGTCGGGGGCGATCTCATCCGCGGCCTGCTCGCGTCCTCGGGGACGACGGAGGACGCCCTGGGTCCCGTCCGGTCGCAGCCGCTCCAACAGCTCGTCGCGTTGAGTCAGGGGCAGCTGCCCCAGTCGGTCGTCGACGATCTCGTCCGTCAGGCGAACGGCGGCACGATGCCCGAGGAGACCGGCCCTGCACCGTGGGTCGAGCGTGTGGTCGCGGGCCGCTTCGCCGGTCGCACCGTGATCGTCACGGGAGCCGCATCCGGGATCGGCCGCGCTGTGGCGTCGCGCGTGCTCCGAGAGGACGGCCGCGTCGTCGCCGTCGACATCTCCGCTGATCGCCTGGACGAGCTGGTCGCAGCGCATGACGGGGAGAAGCTCGTGGCGGTCGCCGGCGACATCACCGACCAGAGCGCCGTCGACCGGATCGTCGCTGCCGCCGGAGAACGGATCGATGCGCTCGCGAACGTCGCCGGGATCATGGACGACTTCTCGCCGCTGGGGGAGACGACGGATGCGGTGTGGGAGCGCGTCATGTCGGTGAACGTCACCGGCACGTTCAAACTGTCGCGCGCGGTGATCCCCGCGATGACCGCCGCTGGGGCCGGGGCGATCGTCAACGTGTCCTCGGAAGCGGGGCTGCGCGGCAACGCCGCAGGGAACGCGTACACGGTCTCGAAGCACGCCGTGGTCGGACTCACCAAGTCCGCCGCATTCATGTACGGCCCCGCCGGGATCCGGGTCAACGCCGTAGCGCCAGGCGCCGTCGCCACGGGCATCGCTCTTCCGCCCCACCTCTCCGAGAGCGGGCGCGCCCGGGTATCGCCCTTCGAGCAGCTCATCCCGACAGTGGCCACGGCGGAGCAGCTCGCCGCATCCATCACCTTCCTGCTCTCGGACGACGCGGCCAACATCAACGGCGTGATCCTCGCGTCCGACGGAGGATGGTCGGTGCAGTGACGTCTCGGGGGCGGCGGTAGGCTCTCCCGGTGACCGACGCCCCCGCACGTGTGCTTGCGCCACGCACTCCCGCCTTCATCCTCACCTGCATCGCGACGGGGCTGCTGGCCGGCCTGCTGTCGGGACTGTTCGGCGTGGGCGGCGGCACCGTGATCGTGCCGCTGCTAGTCCTGTTCCTGAAGTTCGACCAGCGTCTCGCCGCAGGAACGTCGCTCGCGGCCATCGTGCCGACCGCCGCCGTCGGCGTGATCTCCTACGCCGTGCACGGGTCGGTCGCCTGGGTACCGGCGATCCTGCTCGCCGTCGGCGCCGTCGTGGGCGCTCAGATCGGCACGTGGCTGCTCCCGCGGATCTCGCAGACCGCGTTGCGCTGGGGCTTCGTCGCCTTCATCGTCGTGGTGATCGCGAGCCTGTTCTTCGTCATCCCCTCTCGCGACGCACACATCGAGGTGACGGTGGTCTCGGGCATCGCCCTCGTCGTGGTGGGCGTGTTCACGGGCATCATGGCGGGCCTGATCGGTGTCGGCGGCGGCGTGATCGTCGTCCCGATCCTCGTGCTCATCTTCGGCGCGAGTGACTTGGAGGCGAAGGGTACGTCGCTGCTGTTCATGATCCCCACCGCCCTGTCGGGAACGATCGGGAACCTGCGTCGCAAGAACGTCGACCTCCTCGCGGCCGCGCTCGTCGGCGTCGCCGCCTGCACGACCACGGCGCTCGGTGCGTGGATCGCGACGCTGCTCGATCCCTTCGTCGCCAACATCTTGTTCGCGGCCTTCCTCGTCTTCATCGGCACCCAGATGGCCATCAAGGCCGTGCGCGGGCGCAAGCGCTGAGCGATTTCTGACGGCGGCTCGACAGGGGCCCCTCGGTAGGATGGGGCTGTGCCCGTGAATCCCACCCTCGTCGAGCGCGCCTTCGAGCCGACACCGCCGTACCTCGTCGGTCGTGAGAAGGTGCGCGAGTTCGCCCGCGCCGTCTTCGCCACCGACCCCCAGCACACCGACCCGGCCGCAGCCCGTGCGCTCGGCTACGCCGACGTCGTCGCGCCGCCGACGTTCGCGATGGTGATCCAGGACCTCACCTTGCAGCAGCTGTTGGCTGAGCCCGACTCGGGGATCGCCCTCGAGCGCACGATCCACGCCGAGCAGCGCTTCCGCTACTCGCGGCCGATCGTCGCCGGCGACGAGCTCACCGCGCAGCTGCGCGTGACGGGCGTGCGCGCCGTGGGCAAGGGCGCCATGGTCACGAGCGAGGCCGAGGTGACGGATGCGGCCGGCGCGCACGTCGTGACCGCCACATCCATCCTGCTGATCGGAGGCGAGGAATGACCGCGTACGAGATCGGCCAGGTCGTCGCCGAGCGCGACGTGCACCTGACCCGCGAGTCGCTCGTGCGGTACGCGGGCGCGTCGGGTGACTTCAACCCCATCCACTTCCGGGATGACGTCGCCGCCCGCGTCGGCCTGCCCGGCGTCCTCGCCCATGGCATGCTCACCATGGGCCTGTCGGTCGAGACGATCGTGCCCTGGCTCGGGGATGCGGGCCGCATCCGCGAGTACGGCGTGCGCTTCACGCGGCCCGTCGTCGTCGATGCCGAGACCGGAGCAGACGTGCGCGTCGTCGCCACCGTGGGCCAGATCGACGGCGAGACGCTGCGCATCGACCTGACGGTGACCCACGCCGACACGACCGTGCTGGGCAAGGCGCAGGTGCGGGTGACCCGCGAGGCATGACCGCCGTAGAGCCGCTGCCGCTCGCGCAGCTGACCACACTGGCCACGGGCGCCGCCCCCGCGCGGATGCGCGAGGCCCGGTCGCGCAATGAGCTGATCTCCGCGCTCCGCGAGGTCTGGGCAGACGGCGACGACTGGTTCGTGCTCGGTGGCGGGTCGAACCTCCTGGTCGGCGACGACCCCTTCGACGGCACCGTGGTGCGCGTGCTGACCCGGGGCATCGAACGGCTGCCCTCACCCCGCGAGGGTTTCGTGCGTCTGCGCGTGCAGGCCGGGCACGATTGGGACGCCCTGGTCGCCGACACCGTGACCGCGGGGCTCGCCGGCATCGAGGCGATGAGCGGCATCCCCGGCACCGTGGGCGCGGCTCCCGTGCAGAACGTCGGGGCGTACGGTCAGGACATCTCGCAGACCCTCGTCGAGGTCGAGCTCATCGACGAGTCCACCGGCGATGTGTCGACGGTCCCCGCCGCCGAGCTGAACCTCGGCTTCCGCACCTCGGTGCTCAAGCACCACTACGGATCGGTGGCCACCCGTCGTGCCGTGATCCTCTCGGTCACCCTCGAACTGCAGCAGGTCGGCCACGGCGCGGCGCCCGTGCGCGGCGAGCAGTTGCGCCGGGCTCTCGGACTCGCACCGGATGCGGTCGTCTCGCTCGCCGAGGTGCGAAACACCGTGCTCGCCACCCGCCGCAGCAAGGGCATGGTCCTCGATGCGGACGACGCCGACACGCGCTCCGCGGGCTCGTTCTTCCAGAACGCGGTGGTGTCGCAGGAGTTCGCGCGCACCCTCCCGGCGGAGTGCCCGAGGTGGCCGCTCGAACCCGAGATCGAGCCCGTGCGCGTCATCCCGCTCGACCAGTTCGACGGGTACGTCCCCCCGGCTCCGGTGCGCTCGATCGATGTGAAGGTCAGCGCCGCGTGGCTCATCGAGCACGCGGGGATCGGCAAGGGGTTCCGCATCGGTCGCTCGCGCGCCGCCGTGTCGAGCAAGCACGCCCTCGCACTCACGAACCGCGGCGGAGCCACGGCGGGCGAAATCGCGGAGCTCGCCCGGTTCATCCAGCAGCGGGTGCAGCAGGAGTTCGGGCTCATCCTCCAGCCCGAACCCGTGCTCGTCGGCGTCGAGCTCTAGTCGATCGAGGCCGCATCGCGCGCGGCGCGGCGGGCGATGACCACGACGCCCGCCGCGGCGGCAGCGAACATGGCGGCGAGGATCGCCCACCCGGCCGTACCCAGGTTGATCGCCGTCATCGTGACCACGGCGGGGGCGATCATCGCACCGAGCGCGTAGCCGGTGCCGTACACCCCCTGGTAGCTGCCCATCCGATCCTGCGACGCCAGGTCGAAGCTCAGGCTCCAGCCGGCGGCGCTCGAGGTGATCTCGGCGAGCGAGTGCACGAGCGCCGCCGCGAGGAGGATCACCGCGGCGATCGCGACGGGCAGCCATCCCTCGCCGCCGACCCACCCCGCTCCCGCCCAGAGCGCGCAGGCGAGCACCATGAGCACGCCCGCGGTGCGCATGGTGCGCCCGGCTCCCGCGAAGGTGCCCGTCCCCCGGCTCATGCGCACCTGCAGCAGTACGACGACGATCGTGTTCACGAGCAGGAGCGGGCTCACGAGCACGTCGGGGGCGATCGTGTGCGCGACGACCCACAGCGGCACGCCGACTTCGAACAGCCCGAACTGGATGCCGAAGACACCCATGAGTCCCGTCAACCACAGGAAGCGCGCGTCCCGGTACGGGCTCGGACCCTTGGGCGCCGCCGCGCCTGCATCCGTCTCGCCCGGTGACGTGCGCTGCGCGTCGACGCGTTCGGCCGACAGGCCCGTCACCAGAACCGCGGAGACGAGGAAGAGGGCGCCCGCGATCGCCATCGTCAGCTGGAAGGCGAACGCCGTCCCGAGCGCGAGGGGGATCGCGGCGACGGCCGTGCCGACGCCGATGCCGACGTTGGTGACGGTGCGCATCATCGCGCGGATGCGGACGCGGTCCTCGCCGAGGAACGCCCGGCCCACGACGGCGGAGCGCACGCTTCCGTTGCCCTGCTGCGCGAGGGTGACCAGAGACGCGGCGATCACGAGGGTCGCCAGATCGTGCACCACGACGTAGCCCATGAGGGCTGCACCCTGCAGCACGTGCAGCCAGAGCAGCATCCGGCGGGCGCTGAACCGGTCGGCCAGGTGTCCGAAGACGAGCGAGCTCACGACGCCGACGGCGCCGGCGATCGTCAGGCCGATGCCGACGGAGAGAACCGGCACTCCGACGATGATCGTCAGATACAGCGTCGTGAGCGTGAAGAACGCGCCGCGACCCAGGGTGTCGACGAGCGTGATCGTCAGCAGGCGTCGCAGGGTCTGATCGCCGGCGATGAGGGTGCGCAGAGGAACGGTGGGGATGGTGCTCGTCACCGTTCCATTCCCGCAGCGGGGACTCGGCCATGCAATCGATGTAGATTATGGCTTCATGATTCGGTACGAGATGGAAGCGGCGGATGTGTCCGCCATCCGCTTCGGCGTCTCGCCGCTGTCCGAGCTCGGCCTCGCCCTGCGCGCGCTCTACGAGCCGGAGTGGTTTCCCCTGCAGCGCCCGTGGGTGCAGCGCATCGCGGGCGTGAGATCGCTGCTCGACGAGGACATGCTGCTGGCGCTCGTCAACGACCGGCGGTGGGTCGCGGACTTCGTCAACCCCCGTCCCTCGTCGCCGTTGACGTCCCTGGAGGACGAGCTCGCCGATCTCGGCCGGATCAGTCGATCGCACCTGTATGCCGATCTCGAGAAGGTGCACGGCAGCGTGCCCCGCGTGTTCCAGGGGCGACACGACGCCGTCGTCGGGCGCCTGCAGCGCGCCCTCGCGACCGCGTGGGATCTCTGCTTCGCACCGCACTGGGCGCGCATGCACGCCGTCATGCAGGCCGACATCGCCTACCGGGGGCGCATCGCCGCCCAGGCGGGCATCGGGACCGTGCTCAACGGGCTCTCGGATGCGGTGCGCTACGACGGTCGGCACCTGGACGTGCGCCTGTGGAACCCGCAGGTGCGCCACCGGCCCGTTCTCGGCGACGGTCTGACGCTCGTGCCGTCGATCTTCACGGCACGCGTGTCCACCCCGATCGATGACCACCTGCCGCCGACCGTCATGTACCCCGCGCGCGGCCAGGGTGCGATGTGGTCCGCGTCCGTCGGCCCGGACGCCGAGGCGGTGAGCGACCTGCTCGGCCGCACCCGCGCCGTGCTGCTGACGGAGCTCGGCGAACCCGCGTCCTCGACCGATCTGGCGCTGCGCCTCGGAGTGTCGACCTCCGCGGTCAACCAGCACCTGCGCGTGATGGCGAGGGCGGGCCTGCTCAACCGAGCCCGCTACGGCCGCGCCGTGCTCTACTACCGCAGCGCTGCCGGCGACGCCCTCTGCGCGGCCGAGTCCGGCGGGTAGCCCGCAAGCCCTGTCCACTCGCACGGCCCCTGCGTAGGCTCGATGCCATGACCGATCTCACTCGCCCCCAGACGCCGGACCCGTACCCGCTCCTTCCCGCGGTGGCCTCGTTCACCGTCACGAGCGACGACGTCACCGACGGTGCGCCGCTGAAGGACGACCAGGTCGCCGCCCTCGGCAACACCTCGCCGCAGCTGTCCTGGTCGGGTGCTCCGGAGGGGACCCTGTCCTACGTCATCACGTGCTTCGACCCGGATGCCCCGACGCCCAGCGGCTTCTGGCACTGGGTGCTCGTCGACGTGCCCGCATCCGTCACGTCCCTCGATGCCGGAGCCGCCTCGGCCGATCTGCCCGCAGGCGCGTTCCACGTCCGCAACGACGGCGGACAGGCGGGCTTCATGGGCGCAGCGCCGCCCGAGGGTGACCAGGTGCATCGGTACTACTTCGTGGTGCACGCGGTCTCCGAGCCGACGCTCGGAGTGGATGCGGACGCCTCACCCGCCGTGGTCTCGTTCAACCTGGCGTTCAAGACGCTCGGCAGAGCCATCATCCACGGCGCCTACCAGCACTGACGACCGAGATGAGCGACGTGCTGGGGTGGGGGACCATCGTCCTCGTGCTGAGCATCCCCCTGCTCTTCGTGCTCGTGAGCATCTCCACCCATCGCCGCCAGCGATCGGACGGCGCGGATGCGGGCTCGTCGGGCGGGCTGCTCGGATTCGACGAACTCTTCCACCCGTCCGCGCACGAGGCGCGCCTCGTGTGGGAGGCCGAGCAGGAGATCCCGATCCTCGCTCCCACGCCCGACAAGGGCCACGGCGTCATCGAGGACGGCTCCCGGATCACGATCGAGGTCCCTGCGGATTCCTCGTCGAGCAGGTGACCCGCGTCAGGCGAACAGGCGCTGCAGACGCTGTACGCCCTCGAGCAGCGCGTCGTCCCCCAGCGCGTACGAGAGGCGCAGGTAGCCGGACGGGCCGAACGCCTCGCCGGGAACCACCGCGACCTCGGCCTTCTCGAGGATGAGATCGGCGAGCTCCAGGGTCGTGGTCGGGGTGACGCCCTCCCACTCGCGGCCCAGCAGACCCCGGACGTCGGGGTAGACGTAGAAGGCGCCGAGCGGATTCGGGACCGTGACGCCCTCGATCTTCGCGAGCTCGTCGACGATGAGCCGGCGGCGACGATCGAACGCGACGCGCATCGTCTCCGCCTCGTTCTGCGGACCGGTGAGGGCGGCGAGGGCCGCCCGCTGGGCGATGTTGTTCACGTTGCTCGTCAGGTGCGACTGGAGGTTTGCGGCGACCTTGATCGCGTCGGCGGGGCCCACCATCCAGCCCACGCGCCAACCGGTCATCGCGTAGGTCTTCGCGACGCCGTTGACGAGGATGGTCTGGCCGGCCAGCTCCGGCACGGCCTCGACGATGGACACCGCGCGGGCGCCTTCATAGACGAGGTTCTGGTAGATCTCGTCGGTGATGACCCAGATGCCGTGCGCGAGGGCCCACTCGCCGATCGCGCGGGTCTCCTCCGGCGTGTAGACGCTGCCGGTCGGATTGGAGGGCGAGACGAACACGAGCACGGTCGTGCGCTCGGTGCGCGCCGCCTCGAGCTGGTCGACCGTGACCTTGTAGTCCTGGTCCGCGCCGGCGAAGACTTCGACCGGCACGCCGTCGGCGAGGCGGATGGTCTCCGGGTAGGTGGTCCAGTACGGCGCGGGAAGCAGGACCTCGTCGCCCGGGTTCACCACGGCCTGGAACGCCTGATAGACCGACTGCTTGCCGCCGTTGGTGACGATGATCTGCGACGGTGAGACCTCGAGTCCCGAGTCGCGCAGCGTCTTGGCGGCGATCGCCTCGCGCAGCACCGGCAGGCCGACGGCGGGCGTGTAGCGGAAGTTCGCCGGGTCCTTCAACGCCTCCGCGGCCGCATCCACGATGAACTGCGGCGTCGGGAAGTCGGGCTCGCCGGCGGCGTAGGAGATGACGGGGCGCCCGGCGGCCTGCAGTGACTTCGCCTTCGCATCGACCTTGAGGGTCGCGGATTCGGCGATGGCGGAGAGTTTGCGGGAGACGGGGGCGCGTTCGGTCACTCTCCGAGCCTAGCGGGGGAGCGTGTGCGGCAGCAGGGCCGAAGGCCCCCGTGCGGTGTGGAAACATGATCGGGTGAGCGCACCCCGCATGCAGATCTGGGCCCTCGACGGCATCGCCGAGGTCGCCGACGGCGACGACCTCGCCGCGATCATCGGTGACGCACTGGCGGAGGATGCGGACGGCGTCGTCGACGGTGACATCCTCGTCGTGACCTCCAAGATCGTCTCGAAGGCGGAGGGGCGGCAGCTGGCCGCATCCGATCGTGAGGACGCGATCACGGCGGAGACCGTGCGGGTCGTCGGGGTGCGCGGCACGACCCGGATCGTGGAGAACCGGCTCGGCGTCGTGGGAGCTGCGGCCGGCGTCGACGCCTCGAACACCCCCGAGGGGACGATCCTGCTGCTGCCGGTCGACCCGGATGCGTCGGCTCGCGCGCTGTGCACCGCGCTACGGGAGCGCTTCGGGGTGCGGCTGGGCATCGTCGTGAGCGACACCCTCGGACGCGCATGGCGCATCGGGCAGACCGACATCGCGATAGGCGCGGCGGGGATGCGGGTCGTCGACGATCTGCGCGGCGGGACCGACGCGCAGGGCAGGCCCCTCGTGGTGACGGTGCCCGTCGTCGCCGACGAGATCGCGTCGGCGGGCGACCTCGTCAAGGGCAAGGCGACGGGGCGTCCCGTGGCGGTGGTCCGCGGGTTGGCACGCTATGTCACCGACGAGGTCGACACCCCCGGCGCACGCACCCTGCCCCGCACGGGCGAGCACGACATGTTCCGCCTCGGCACGGACGAGGCGCTCGCGATGGGGCGTCAGGTCGGCTATGCCGACGGGTTCGCCGCGGGACGGGCGTCGCGCGACTGAGCCGTGTTCGTTGAGCGAGGAGCGCAGCGACGAGACGAAACGCAGGACTTCGGGCGCTGATCGTTAGCGCTTCGTTGTGCGAGGCTGCGTGCCGCATCCGTAGCGTGGAGGGATGCGGAAGACGGGGGCCTTCATCGCTCTGCTGCTGGCGGCGACGCTGACCGGGTGCGCGGGGGCGCTGCCGTTCGTGTCGGGCGAGCCGCGCGGCGACGCGGTACCCGTCGACGAGCTGCGCTGCGCTGACGAGTTCGGTACCTCGGATCCGGACGTGGTCGCAGGCTCCGTGCCCGACGACTTCGTGCCGGTAGCGTTCTACCGGTGCGAAGCGTTCGCCACCGAGACGGATGCGGAGGGAACCTGGGCGGGGTCGCGGATCGAGCGGTTCGAGGGCGATCTGAGTGCGCTGCTCGCGGCCCTCGCCGAGCCGGACGACCCGCCGAGTCTCGGCGCGTGTACCGCGGACATGTGGATCGGGCCGGAACTGTGGCTCGCCGACGCCGAGGGCCGCTACGTGCGCGCGCTCTACCCGAGTACCGGATGCGCCAAGCCGCGTCCCGATGTCCTCGAGCGCATCGAGGCGGCGATCGCCGCGCTCGCCCGGGTCGAGTCGCGTTTCCAGCGCGGCAGCCTCATCGAGTCCGCCGAGGCGACGGCGGCGGGGTGCGCCACGACCGCCGGGATCCTGGTGCTGGCCCAGACGCTTCCGGGCGTGGACATCGACCACGATCGGGTCCTCCCGGAGGTCGGCGCGACGGCCGTCCCCGTGCCGCTGCCCCCGCTACCCTCCGCCGACGAGGTGATGGGGATGCGGGTCTGTCGATACGCGCCGGCGCCTCTTCCCGCCGAGGGGACGGTGCTGAGCATCCAGGGAGTGCTGCCGTTCGCGGGTATCGACGACCTCGACCGGGAGGGGGCCGCGCGAGTGCTCGCCCTCATCGACGAGGCGGTGCCCGCGGGGACGTGCGAGGCGGAGGCCGCATCCACGGTGGTTCTGCATCCGCTGCCGGAGACGCAGACCGGTGCGACGGTGACCGTGGAACTCGACGGATGCCGGCGTGTCGTGGGTCCGGATCTGCTGGCTGCCGCCGCGCCGGCGGAGCTGCTCGACCTCCTCGCGCCCTGACGGTTGGGCACGCGGGAATCCCCGACCGCCCCGCGACGGGGGCGACCGGGGATTCCGGCGTGATCAGCGTTCGACGAGGAACCGGGAGTAGGCCCCGAGGGTCAGGAACGAGGGGAACTCCGCGCCCAGGGCGACGTCGCGGAACACGTCGGCCGCGTCGTCGAACCGGTCGCCGTCGCGCCGCTCCACTTCGCCGAGCACCTGCGTGATCAGCTCCTCGATGTACTCGCGGGTGATGCGGGTGCCGTCCTCGGTCGAGCGGTCCTGGTGGATCCATTGCCACACCTGCGAGCGGCTGATCTCGGCGGTGGCCGCATCCTCCATCAGGTTGTCGATCGCGACGGCGCCGAGACCCCGCAGCCACGCCTCCATGTAACGGATGGCGACCGAGACGTTGCCGTGCACCCCGGCCGCCGTGATGGGGCGGCCGATGTGCACGTCGATGAGCTGCGCGGCCGTCACCTCGACGTCGTCCCGCTGCCGGTCGAGCTGGTTCGGCCGGTCGCCGAGCACGGCGTCGAACTCCGCGCGGGCCACGGGGATCAGATCCGGATGCGCCACCCACGTGCCGTCGAAGCCGTCACCGGCCTCGCGCTTCTTGTCGGCGGCGACCTTCTCGAACGCGCGCTCGGTCACCTCCGGGTCTCGGCGGTTCGGGATGAAGGCGCTCATGCCGCCGATCGCGAAGGCGCCGCGCTTGTGGCACGTCTTCACCAGCAGCTCGGTGTACGCCCGCATGAACGGCACCGTCATCGTGACCTCACTGCGATCGGGGAGCACGAAGCGCGCCCCGCGGCCGCGGTAGTTCTTGATGATCGAGAAGATGTAGTCCCAGCGTCCGGCGTTGAGCCCCGCGCAGTGGTCGCGCAGCTCGTAGAGGATCTCCTCCATCTCGAACGCCGCGGGCAGCGTCTCGATCAGCACCGTCGCGCGGATCGTGCCGTGCGCCAGCCCCAACCGTCGCTCGGTGAAGCTGAAGACGTCGTCCCACAGCTTCGCTTCCTCGCTCGACTCGAGCTTCGCGATGTAGAAGTAGGGTCCGGCGCCGTTCTCGATCAGCCGGTGCGCGTTGTGGAACGCGTAGAGGCCGAAGTCCACGAGCGAACCGGATGCGGCGAGCGTGCGCCCCGAGCGATCAGTGAACCCGAGGTGCTCCTCGACGAGGTGCCAGCCGCGCGGGCGCATGACGATCGTGGGAGTCTCGGTGGCCGTGACCTCGTAGCGCTTGCCTTCGGCGCTCGTGAATGACAGCTGCCCGCGGATCGCATCGAACAGTGACAGCTGCCCCTCGATCACGTTGCGCCAGGTGGGGCTCGTGGCATCCTCCTGGTCGGCGAGCCACACCTTCGCGCCGGAGTTGAGCGCGTTGATCGTCATCTTCGGGTCGGTCGGACCGGTGATCTCGACCCGGCGGTCCTCGAGGCCGGGACCGGCGCCGGCGACGCGCCAGGAGGCGTCGTGGCGGATGCGGGCCGTGTCGTCGCGGAAACGGGGGTCGTGCCCGTTTCCGATCTCGTAGCGGCGCCGCATCCGGTCCGCGAGCCGGTCGTGCCGGCGTCCGGCGAAGCGGTCGTGCAGTTCGGCGAGGAAGCCGAGGGCTTCGTGGGTGAGGATCTCGTCGTAGCGCTCACGGAGCGGGCCGCGGACCTCGATGGCGGGGGTGTGGGGCCCGGTGGCGATGGGGCCTGTGCCGGGGTGGCGTTCGTCGCCGCGGATGCGGGTGCTCTCGGGCGCGAGGCCCGTAGCGGTGGGAGTCATGGTTCTGCCTTTCGAAGGCGGGGAGGAAACGGAAGAAGGGTCAGTGGAACTGGGCGGTCTCGGTGGAGCCGGCCAGTGCCAGGGTCGCGCTGTCGGGGTTGAGCGCGGTCGAGACGTGGTCGAAGTAGCCGGTGCCCGCCTCGCGCTGGTGGCGGGTGGCGGTGTAGCCGCGCGCCTCGGCGGCGAACTCGGCCTCCTGCAGCTCGACGTACGCGCTCATGGCGCGCTCGGCGTAGCCGGCGGCGAGGTCGAACATGGCGTAGTTGACGGCGTGGAATCCGGCCAGGGTGATGAACTGGAACTTGTAGCCGAGGTCCGCGAGGTCCTGCTGGAACGTCGCGATCTGCTCGTCGCTCAGGTGTCGCTTCCAGTTGAAGCTGGGCGAGCAGTTGTAGGCCAGGAGCTTGCCGGGGTAGCGCTCGTGGACGGCGGCGGCGAACGCGCGGGCGAGCTCGATGTCGGGCTCACCCGTCTCGACCCAGATGAGGTCGGCGTACGGCGCGAAGGCGAGCCCTCGGCTGATGACCGCGTCGATGCCGGGACGCACCCGGTAGAAGCCCTCGGAGGTGCGCTCACCGGTGGTGAACTCCTGGTCGCGCGGGTCGACGTCGCTCGTGAGGAGGTCTGCGGCGAGAGCATCGGTGCGGGCGATGATGACCGTCGGCACGCCCGCCACATCCGCCGCCAGGCGCGCGGCGTTGAGGGTGCGGATGTGCTGCTGCGTGGGAACGAGCACCTTGCCGCCGAGGTGACCGCACTTCTTCTCGCTGGCGAGCTGGTCTTCCCAGTGGATGCCGGCGGCACCGGCCGAGATGAGTGACTGAGCGAGCTCGTAGGCGTTGAGCGGGCCGCCGAAGCCGGCTTCGGCGTCGGCGACGATGGGGGCGAGCCAGTCCTGCGTGATCTCGCCCTCGGCGTGCTCGATCTGGTCCTGGCGGATGAGCGCGTTGTTGATGCGGCGCACGACAGCGGGGACGGAGTTCGCCGGGTAGAGGCTCTGGTCGGGGTACGTCTGGCCGGCGAGGTTGCCGTCGGCCGCGACCTGCCAACCCGACAGGTAGATCGCCTTCAGGCCCGCGCGCACCTGCTGCACGGCCTGTCCGCCGGTGTAGGCGCCGAGCGCGCGGATGTAGTCCTCCGTGTGCAGCAGGTTCCAGAGGTTCTCCGCGCCGCGACGGGCGAGCGTGTTCTCCTCGCGCACCGAGCCGCGCAAGCGGATGACGTCCTCGGCCGAGTAGGTGCGCTCGACGCCGTCCCAGCGGGGATCCGTGTTCCAGATCTCCTGCAGCTCTTCGGCGGTCTGCGTCATGTCACCCGCGCGCAGCGGGCCCTGGGCGAAGGGGGCGGTGCTGGTCATGTCGGTCTCCTGTGATCTGAGGGACGGTCGTCGTCCCGAGGCGTGTGACCACTGTGGGTGAAGATCACGGCCTCGAAAGGAGATTTCTGAGGAGAAGATTGCTCGTTCTTCTGTTCTTGTGACACAATCCCGATCCATGACGATCGAAGAAGATCCGATGACCGACGACGCCGACGCCCTGACGATCGGGCGCCGCATCCGCCAGTTGCGCACGGCGCAGGGCATGACGCTCGACGCGCTCGCCGCCGCCGTGGACCGCGCGCCGAGCCAGCTCTCGATGATCGAAAACGGCAAGCGCGAGCCCCGTCTCACGCTGCTGCGCGCCATCGCCAAGGCGCTCGGTACGACCGTCGACGCGCTACTGGAGGCCGAGCCGCTCGACGAACGCGCCGCCATGGAGATCGCGCTGCAGCGGGCGATGAAGGGGCAGACCTTTCAGGCGCTCGGCATCGACGCGTTCCGCATCGGCAAGACCGTGCCCGATGAGGCGCTGCGGGCGATGCTCGCCCTGCACGGCGAGATCGACCGGCTCCGCGACGAGCGCTCCGCCACGCCCGAGGAAGCGCGGCGGGCGAACGTCGAGCTGCGCGATCTCATGCGGGAGCAGAACAACTACTTCGCCGAGCTCGAGACCGAGGCCAGGGCGATCCTGGATGCGGTGGCCCACCCCGGCGGCCCGCTCACGCAGCGATCCGCCAGCGACATCGCCGCGCACCTGGGCTTCACCCTGCACTACGTTCCGGACCTGCCGCAGACGACGCGGAGCGTCGCCGACCTCAAGCACGGTCGCCTGTACCTCTCGAGCCGGGTCGCCGCGAAGGGCGACGCACGCACGGCGGTGCTGCAGGCGCTGTCGAGCCGCATCCTCGGGCATCGCGAACCCACGAGCTACGCCGAGTTCCTGCGCCAGCGGGTCGAGACCAACTACCTCACCGGCGCCCTGCTCGTCCCCGAGTCCCACGTCGTGCCGGTGCTCACCGACGCCAAGGCCGACCGGGCGATCTCGATCGAGGACCTGCGCGACCTCTACTCCGTCTCCTATGAGACGGCCGCCCACCGCTTCACGAACCTCGCCACGGTGCACCTCGGCATCCCGGTGCACTTCCTCAAGGTGCACGAGTCGGGCACCATCACGAAGGCGTACGAGAACGACGACGTGAACTTCCCGGCCGATCGGCTGGGCGCGATCGAGGGGCAGATGTGCTGCCGGCGGTGGACGAGCCGCGTGGTCTTCGACGTCGACGACCGCTTCAACCCCTACTACCAGTACACCGACACGGGTAACGGAACGTACTGGTGTACCGCCCGAGTCGAGTACTCGAGCGAAGGGGCGCACTCGATCAGCGTCGGCGTGCGCTTCGAGGACACGAAGTGGTTCCTAGGACGCGACACCGCCAACCGCGGAGTCTCACGACACTCGGTCGAGGTGTGCTGCCGACGCGCACCGGCCGAGCTCGAGAGCGCCTGGCGGGAGAACTCCTGGCCGAACGTCCGTACGCCCCGTACCCTGCTCGCGACCCTGCCCACCGGGGCTTTCCCCGGCGTCGATACGACCGAGGTCTACGAGTTCCTCGAGGCGCACGCGCCCAGCTGAGTGCGCGGGGGGCTCACTCGACGGCGTTCCAGCGCAGCCGGGGCGGCGCTGAGTCGATCGCGGCGAGCGTGTCGGCGGGGGAGGAGACCGGGAACGTCGTCACGAGGCGCTCGCCGGATCCGCGATCGATCGCGTAGGCGAGGGCGAAGGGGCCGGATGTGGTGTGCCGCCCGATCGCGATCCGCGCGCGTACCGGGCCGATGCGCTCCTCGCGCACCGTGTGCTCGGCCAGCAGGCCGCGGGCGGCGGCCGTGATGCGCGCCAGCGGCGTGACGGAGAGCGCAACGCCACTCAGCGCCTCGGCGTGGAAGAGCGAGCGCTCGCCGTAGGCGGCGGCCAGTTCCGCATCCAGCCACCGTTCGCGCTTGAGTCCGTACGGTGTCTCGGCGAGGGAGAAGAGATAGCCGTAGACGTGCACGAGCCCCGCGTTGCCGACGGGCCAGCTCGCATCCAGCCCCGCCACCGCATGCAGATGCGCGAAGAAGGCCTCGGGGACGACCGGCTCTCCGGTGTTCTCGTCGATGGCCGTGGAGAGATCCCACGCGTCGAACAGGCCGTTCGCGGCGTCCTGGCGAACGGATGCGGCGATGCCGGGCAGGAGCGCGAGTGCTGCGGCGGGGTCGTCCATCGCGCGGCGGGCCGCCGCATCCACGCGGGCGGTCGATGATTTAACCGGCTGTTCATCGGGCGTGGTCATTGCGTCCACAATCCTCCTTCACCATGGACGAAGCGTCCACCTGAAGGAGCCCCGTGCCACGTCCTGTTCTCATCTTCGACTTCGACGGTACCGTCGCCCTCGGCGACGGGCCGGTGCTGGCCTACGCCGCATCCGTGGCCGCCGCCGGCCGCCTGCCGGAGAGTTTCGTCACCGAGGTGCGGCGGGGGCTCGACGACCCGACCGCGGAGGACGCCGTCGACGGCTACGACCTCGTCCGCATCCTCGCCCAGCGCGCCGGCGCCGACGAGGCGCACCTCGCATTCGGCTACCGGGCGAGTCGCGGGATGCTGGCGACATCCGCAGCCCCGATCGGCACACCCGCGGGCCTCGCGCGACTGCTCGACGAGGTCGACGCGGAGCGGATCCTCCTCACGAACGCGCCCGATGTGCGGCTCCCCGAAGCGCTCGACGCGCTGGGGCTCGCCGGGCGGTTCGACCGGATCGTGACGGATGCGGCGAAGCCCGCGGGACTGGAGGCGCTCCTCGACGAGCTCGATCCCGCCCGCCCCGTGTTGAGCATCGGCGACATCTGGCGCAACGACCTCGCCCCCGCCCACGCCCGCGGCCACGCGACGGCGCTCGTCGGCGCATCCTCAGCTCCCGACGCGCGGCCCACCTACCGCGCCGCGCGACTGGACGACCTCCTCGACGACATCGCGCGCTGGGCCCTCGCCGCCCGCGTCTCCTGACCTCACCGACCCGCACCCCACCCCGATCCGAAGGACACCACATGAACATCACCCGTCTGCGCCTCGGCGCCGCAGCCGCCGTCGTTGCGGCCGCATCCCTGCTGCTCGCCGGTTGTGCCGGCTCGGCCGATCCCGGTACCAGCGGTGCCGCGGCGGACCCCGACTCCCTCGTGCTGGCTCTCGTTCCCTCTCAGGACCAGAACGGCCTCGTCGACACCGCGAAGCCCCTGACCGACATGCTCACCGAGAAGCTCGGCATCCCCGTCACGGGCGTCGTCGCGAAGGACTACCAGGCCGCCGTCGAGGCGATGGGCGCGGGCCAGGCGCAGATCGGCTTCCTGCCCTCGCTGCAGCTCTGGCAGGCCAGCGACAAGTACGGCGCCAAGGTCGTGCTCCAGACCGAGCGCAACGGCAACATCACCTACCCTGCGCAGTTCATGACCAACAACCCCGACAAGTACTGCGAGGACACTCCCGTCGAGCGCGACGGGATGCTCTTCTGCAACGGCGCCGACGCGATGAAGGGCCCGGCGGGACTGGACTCGATCACCAAGGTCAAGGGCGCGAAAGTCGCGATGCTCGGACCCGGGTCTCCCGCCGGCTACATCTACCCCGTGCTGGCGCTGCAGGAGGCCGGCATCAACACCGACACCGACATCGAGAAGCTGCCGGTCACCGCGAACGACGCGTCGGTGCTCGCGGTCTACAACGGCGACGCCGAGGTCGGCTTCAGCTTCTGGGACGCGCGCACGATCGTGAAGAAGGACGTGCCGGACGTGGGCCAGAAGGTCGTCGTCTTCGCGATGACGGACGAGATCCCCAACGACGGCGTCGCCCTCACCTCCGACCTTTCGCCCGAGCTGCAGCAGAAGATCACCGACGCCCTCGAGGAGTACTCGAGCTCCGACGAGGGCTCGAAGGTGCTGCAGAGCATCTACTCCATCACCAAGCTCGCTCCCGCCGACCCCTCGTCGCTCGACGTGGTCGCCCGTGCGGCGCAGAAGCTGGGGCTGCAGTGACGACGCCTCTCCGCCAGGAGGTCGGGGCTGCGGCCCCGGCCTCCTGGCCCATCCGCCTCCGCGACGTCCAGGTGCGCTATCCGAACGGCACGATGGGCTTGCGGGGTGTGAGCCTGGACATCGCCGCCGGCGAGATGGTCGCGGTCGTGGGACTCTCCGGATCCGGCAAGTCCACCCTCATCCGCACGATCAACGGGCTCGTGCCGATCTCCGCCGGCTCGCTGACGGTCGGCGACATCGAGCTCGCGGGCGCGCGCCCGCGTACGCTCCGGCGCCTGCGCGGCGGCATCGGCATGGTCTTCCAGGGCTTCAATCTGGCTGGCCGCACGAGCGTTCTGAACAACGTGCTCGTCGGGCGTCTGACGCACACCCCCACCTGGCGCACACTGCTCGGCGCCTACACGGCGGGCGACAAGCAGCTCGCCTACGAGGCACTGGACCGGGTCGGCATCCTCGCGAAGGTCTACGACCGCGCGTCGGCGCTCTCGGGCGGTCAGCAGCAGCGCGTCGCGATCGCTCGGGCCCTCGCGCAGCAGCCGCGGATCGTGCTCGCCGACGAGCCCGTCGCGAGCCTCGACCCGCCCACGGCGCACGGGGTGATGGGAGACCTCCGCCGCATCAACCGTGAGCTCGGCATCACCGTGCTCGTGAACCTCCACCTGCTCGATCTCGCTCGTCAGTACGGCACGCGCCTGATCGGGATGCGGGCAGGCGAGCTCGTCTACGACGGGTCGGCCGCGGATGCCACGGATGCCGACTTCGCCCAGATCTACGGTCGCTCGGTCACGGCCGAGGATCGGCTGGACTCGTGAGCGCGTCGTCGCTCGAGCTGCCGCCCAGACCCGGCGGCCGGTGGCGCGGCTGGGTGATCGCCGCCGCCATCGCCGCGGCCACGGTGTTCATGTGCCTGCCCGTCGTCGGGATCGACTTCGACCTCAGCGGCATCGCACGCAACTGGCAGCACGGCGCGAGCAAGGTCCTGGGGCTGCTCCAGCCCGACTGGTCGTTCTTCCCGCGCACGGTCGCGCCGTTGCTCGAGACACTGCAGATGGCCGTGATCGGCACCGCCGTCGGCGCGCTCATCTCTCTTCCTCTCAGCTTCCTCGCCGCACGCCCGACCAACCCGCATCCGTGGCTGCGCGGCGCTGTTCGTACCGTGCTGAACGTCGTGCGGGCCGTCCCCGACCTGCTGTCGGCCGCGGTCCTGGTCGCGATGGTCGGCGTCGGCGCGCTTCCCGGCATCCTCGCGCTCGTGCTCTTCAACGTCGGCATCATCGTCAAACTCGTCTCCGAGTCGATCGACGCGATGGATGCGGGCCCGATCGAGGCGGGCCGTGCGGCCGGAGGAACCCAGCTGCAGATCAACCGCACACTCGCCCTGCCCGACACCTGGCCGGCCTTCGTCGCTCAGACGCTCTACGTGTTCGAGCTCAACGTTCGCGCCTCGTCGGTGCTGGGACTGGTGGGCGCCGGCGGGCTGGGCCTGCTCATCGACGCGGTGCGCACGTACTACCGCTACGACCAGCTCTCGCTCATCATCCTGGAGATCCTCGTGCTCGTCGTCCTTCTCGACGCCCTGAGCGCCGCCGTTCGACGGAGGCTCGTATGAGTGCGATCGACACCGAACCGGCGCGCACCGCGCCCGCGTTCGCGCTTCCCGAGCGCCCGCGTCGATCCCTCGGGCTCGTCGTCGGCGTCGGCGTGACGGTGATCGTCATCGCCGCCTTCTGGTCGGTCGACATCACCTGGTCGCGGCTGGGGGAGCTTCCCGCGGCGATCGTGCGCTACATCTGGCTCATGTTCTCGGCCCCGGACTGGTCGAAGCTGCCCGAGGCGCTCTGGCAGACCTGGCGCAGCGTCGAGATGGCCTGGGTCGGCACCGTGCTCGGCGTGATCGTCGCGACGCCGCTGAGCCTCATGGCTTCCCGCGGTTTCGGGCCGGCGTGGCTGCGCTCCGCGCTTCGCCTGGTCTTCTCCGTCATCCGTGCGGTTCCGGAGATCATCTTCGCCATCATCATTCTGTCGATGACGGGACTCACCCCGCTGACGGGTGCCCTCGCTCTCGCCGTCAACGGCGTCGGCACGCTCGGCAAGTGGGGATACGAGGCGATCGAGGCGGTACCGCAGGGGCCGATCGAGGCGGCGCGCGCTGCCGGCGGGAACACCCTGCAGGTGCTGCGGTGGGGTGTGTGGCCGCAGGCGACCCCGGCGTTCCTGTCGTTCTGGCTCTACCGGTTCGAGATCAACGTGCGATCCTCCGCCGTGCTGGGCCTCATCGGTGTGGGCGGAATCGGCGACATGCTGACCACCTACACCCAGTACCGTGAGTGGTCGACGGTGGGGATGCTGCTGATCGTGGTCATCGCGGTGACGATGACCATCGATGCGATCAGCGGCGCGGTCCGCCGCAGGATCATGGAGGGTGCGCGTGTCCGCTGACGCTCCCACGACCGCGCGGATCGCGGCGCTGCGCAACGTCCTGCAGCCCACCGAACGGCGCATCGCCGACCTGATCGTGTCGGAGCCCGAGGTCGTCGTGGAGCTCACGGCGCAGCAGCTCGCCGATCGGGCAGGTGTCGCACGGTCTTCGGTCGTGCGGGCGTGTCAACGCCTCGGATACCGCGGGTATCCCCAGCTGCGGGTCGCGCTCGCCGCGGAGCTCGGCGCGCAGCCCGATGCGGTGACCGATCACGGCGTGGGTGTTCTCGGACGCATGCGCACCGCGATGGACCGTGCGGCGCAGGCACTCGCCGGTTCGGCGGGGCTTCTGACCGAGGATGCGGTCGCCGCTGCGGTGTCCCGCGTCGCCCGCGCCCGGCGGGTGCTGGTCGTCGCCAACGGTCTGTCGTCACCGCTCGCGAGCGACCTCGCGATGCGGCTGACCGCGGTCGGGCGTCCCGCGGAGATCGTCGCGGACCCGATCGCGCAGCAGATCTCCGCACGCCAGCTCACGAGCGACGACGTCTGCCTCGTGATCAGTGGCTCGGGGGCGAACGAGGCGAGTGTGCGGGCCGCGCGTGCGGCCGACGCGGCCGGCGCGAGCGTGCTCCTCATCACCTCGTTCGTCGCCTCGACACTGACCGAGATCGCCGACCTCTCGCTCGTCCTGGCGCCGGCGGGTGCGACGTTTCGCGATGAGCTCGAGCACACCTCTCGCGCGGTGCACGCCGTCTTCGGAGAGGTGCTCGTGGATGCGGTCGCCGCCGAGCTGGGGGAGCGGTCGCCCCGCATCCGGGCCCAGGTGCTCGAGATCCTCTCCGAGAACCTGGCCGACCCCGCCGAGTGAGCACGGGTGCTCACTCGGCGGATCCGCGCCGCCCGTGTGCCCCTGGCGTCTTGAATGAAAACCGATCACGTGTAAGGGTTTGGGGACACGGTTCCCCCCGGAGCCGCTTTCGACGAGGAGAGCGACGATGAGAAAGACGACCCGTTTCATGCTGGCCGCCGCATCCGCTGCGGTGCTGGCGGTGACGACCGCCACGCCCGCGCTGGCGGATGCGGCGCCCGCAGGCCACGGACACCACCCCGATCGCGGCGAGACCCGCACGTTGGAGCGCTACGCCGCCGACACCTGGGCATCGCTGGTGGCGATGACCGATCCGGACACGGGCCTGCCGTCGGACAACATCGACGGCGCGCTGCAGACGGTCGGCGCCTACACCTCGCCGACGAACATCGGCGGCTACCTGTGGTCGACGGTGACCGCCCGGGACATCGGGCTGATCGACCGGCGGGAGGCCCGCGACCGGATGCGGACGACCCTCGACACGCTCGACCGCCTGGAGCGCAACGACGCCAGCGGCATGTTCTACAACTGGTACGACCCGGCGACCGGCGCCAAGCTCACCACCTGGCCCGACTCCGGCGACCCGGTCGAGCCGTTCCTGTCCACGGTCGACAACGGCTGGCTCGCCGCATCCCTGCGCATCGTGCGCGAGGCGGAGCCGAGTCTGGCCCGCCAGGCGGATGCCCTGTACCGGTCGATGGATTTCGGCGCCTTCTTCGATCCGGCGGGTGCGGCCGGGCTGCCGGCCGGCACGAACCGCGGCGGATTCTGGGACTCCCCGCCCACGGGCTGCAGCGTCGAAGCGCCCATGTACAACGGCTCGGGTGAGACCGCGTACTACACGTGCCACCACTACGACACGACCGTGAGCGAGAGCCGCATCGCGACCTACCTGGGCATCGCGAACGGGCAGATCCCGCCGACCGCGCTGTACGGCACGCACCGCACGATGCCGCCGGGCTGCGACTGGGCTTGGCAGGAGCAGCTGCCCACCGGCACCACGCGCACCTACTCCGGCGTCGACGTCTGGGAGGGGGTCTACGCCTACGACGGCATGCGCTTCGTCCCCAGCTGGGGCGGCAGCATGTTCGAGGCGCTGATGCCCGATCTCCTGATCCCCGAGACCGAGTGGGGGGAGAGCTCCTGGGCGCTGAACCATCCGATCACCGTCGCGGTGCAGGAACGGCACGGAGAGGATGCGGGCTACGGCTACTGGGGCTTCTCGCCCGCCAGCGATCCATTCGGCGGCTATGCCGAGTACGGCGTCGACCTCGCGGGGATGCGCTCCGATGGCTACACCTCGGACCGCGAGAAGACGGACGTCGACATCGACCGGCCCGGCTGCTCGATGGGCACCAACCCCGACCCGCAGTTCGGAGACGGAGTCGTGACCCCGCACGCGAGCTTCCTCGCCCTGCCCTACGACCGCGATGGGGTCCTCGAGAACCTCTCGCGCATCGAGAACGACCTCGGCGCGTACGGTCCCGGCGGCTTCTACGACGCGGTCGCGGTGCACAGCGGCACGATCGCCGAGCGCTACCTCTCGCTGGACCAGTCGATGATCATGGCTGCCATCGGCAACGAGCTGACCGGTGACAGGCTCAAGGGCTACGTCGTGGATCGCGACATGGAGCGCACGCTCCGACCCGCGATGCAGGCGCAGGTGTTCAGCTCCAGCTGGGGCGAGTCGAGCGGCCGATGACGAGAGGGATGCGGTGAGCGCACCCGATGAGGCGATCGGGGAGGCGGCGGATTCCGTCGCCTCCCCGATCCGCGGCAAGCGCGGCAGCTATGCGAAGGGGCAGGCCCGTCGCCAGCAGATCGTCGAGGAGGCCCTCGTCGTGTTCGCCCGCAGCGGCTTCGATGCGGGTTCGCTGCGGGCTATAGCCCGCGGCGTGGGGATGACCCCCGCAGGCGTGCTCCACCATTTCTCGAGCAAGGAGGAGCTGTTCGTCGAGGTCCTCCGCCAGCGCGACGAGCGCATCCGGGCGGCGGTCGGGGACCCCGCCGAGCACCGGCTCATCGAGCAGAGCGCGGATGTGGTCGCCTACAACCAGGGCGCGCCGCGCGGCCTCTCCGCGCTCTACACGACGGTAGCCGCGGATGCGATCGATCCCGCCCATCCCGCGCATGAGGAGTTCGTCGACCGCTATCGCGACTCGGCCGCATCCGCCGAGCGCATCATCGCCGCGGGGCAGGCCGCGGGCGAGATCCGCGCCGATGTCGACCCCGCCCGCGCCGGCAGGCTCATCAGCGCCGTGATGGACGGGCTGCAGCAGCAATTCCTGCTGGATGAGGAGGTCGACATGGTCGCCCTCTTCCACGAGTTCGTCCGCGGCTATCTCCGCCCGCTCTGAGCTCGCCGTCCACCCATCCCGTCGATGGGGTTGCGCTCTCTTAAGCGCTTAAGTACCGTAGTCACGACGCCAACAGGTGTGTCTCGTTCAAGGAGGAACCATGAAACATGTTCGGCTCGGCGCCGTCGCGCTGCTCGCCGTCGCCGCCCTCAGCCTGGCGGGATGCGGACGAGCGGATGACGCAGGAACGGCGGCCCAGGAAGCGACGACCATCGGGAGCGAGCCCGCGACGGGCAAGATCACGATGTGGGCGATGGGGACCGAGGGTGAGGCCCTCCCCGACTTCGTCAAGACGTTCGAAGAGGCCAACCCCGGCGTCGAGGTCGACGTCACGGCGATCCCATGGGACTCCGCGTACAGCAAGTTCCAGACCGCGATCGCGAGCGGCAACACCCCCGACATCGCGATGATGGGCTCGACCTGGATGGCCGACTTCGCCGACGCCTTCCAGACGGTGCCCACTGATCTCGACACGTCGGGCGCCTTCGGTGGTGCCGTCGACTCCACCAAGGTGGGCGATCGCGCGGCGGGCGTGCCGTGGTACGTCGACACGCGTGTGCTGTACTACCGCACGGACATGGCCGAGGAGGCCGGCTGGACGAGCGCGCCCACCACCTGGGACGAGCTCAGCCAGATGGCCGCCGACATGAAGTCCAAGGCGGGAGCGGAGTACGGCATCCGCCTGCCCGCCGGCAACGACTCCTTCCAGGGCACGCTCTGGATGCCCTGGTCCAACGGCGCATCCCTCGAGGACGGCTCGGCATGGACGCTCGACACCCCCGAGATGGTCGAGGCGTACGAGTACTACCAGAGCTTCTTCACGGACGCACTCGCCAACCCGTCCGCGGATCGCTCCTCCGGCGCACAGGAGGCGGACTTCGTCGCAGGCCGCACGCCGATGCTCATCGACGGCCCGTTCATGATCGGCTCGCTCGAGAAGCTCGGCGGCGCGGACTTCTCCTCGAAGTTCACGACGGCGGTGCTTCCGACGAAGGAATCCTCCACCTCGTTCAGCGGCGGCTCGAACCTCGTCGTGTTCGACGGCTCCGACAACGCGCACTCCGCATGGAAGCTCGCCCAGTGGCTGAGCGAGCCCGAGACGCAGGCACGCTGGTACGACCAGACCGGTGACCTTCCCGCTGTCCAGGCGGCATGGCAGGACGACGCGCTCGCCTCGCAGCCCACGCTCGCCGCCTTCGGCACACAGCTCGAGACCGCGAAGTCCGTCCCGGCGACGACGACCTGGGTGAAGGTGGCCGCGGCCGGAGACGCCGTGCTCGAGAAGGTGCGTCTGGGCACCATGAGCCCGGCCGACGCGATGAAGGAGCTTCAGAGCAAGGCCGACGCCGTGGGGCTGGGCTGACCCGATGACGCAGACATCACTGGCCGCGACCGGAGCGGCGCTGGCCGGCTCCGGTCGCGCCGGCGGTGGCCGCCGCTCGAGCCGCCGCCGGCGCCAGGGCCTGATCGCGTGGGGCTTCGCGCTCCCGTTCGTCCTCGTCTTCGCCGCCTTCATGGTGGTGCCGATCGTCGGCTCGTTCGCGATGTCGTTCACCGACTTCCGCGCGCAGGACATCCGCTCGCCCTTCGCGGTGAACTTCGTCGGTCTCGACCAGTACCTCGCGGTGCTGGGAGACCCCACCTTCCTCAAGTCGGCGGGCGTCACGGCGACCTTCGTCGTGATCGGCATCCCGGTCACGATGGCGGTGGCGCTCGCGCTGGCGTTGGCGCTGAACTCCGGCGGCGGGCGGATCGTCTCCTTCCTCCGGGTCGGTTTCTACGCGCCGGTGGTCACGAGCATCGTCGCCGTCTCGGTCGTGTGGCGCTACATCCTGCAGCCGGAGGGGTTGCTCAACGCCGCACTCGCGGTGGTGGGGATCCAGGGTCCCGACTGGCTCAACGACACCACGTGGGCCCTCCCCTCGCTCATCGCGATGGCGGTCTGGCGCAACGTCGGAACGCTCATGGTGATCTTCCTCGCGGGGCTCCAGGCCATCCCGACCGACGTCAAGGAGGCGGCCGTCATGGACGGGGCTTCCGCGTGGCGCCGGCTCACCGCGATCACCCTCCCGCTGCTGCGTCCGACGCTGCTGCTGGGCGCCGTTCTCATCTCGGTCGGCTTCCTGCAGTTCTTCGAGGAGGCCTTCGTGATGACGCAGGGCGGGCCGCTCGACTCGACGCTGTCCGTCGCCTACTACACGTTCAAGCAGTTCGGCTTCGGCGAGTACGGCACCGCATCCGCTGCGAGCTACATCCTGTTCCTCGCGATCGCGCTCGTGAGCCTGGTGCAGTTCCGACTGCTGCGCTCGAAGGACTGAAGGAGGAGATCATGACTTCGACGACGATGACCTCCCGCCGCGCCCGCCGCGCGCTCACCGGGCGTGCCCTCACCTACACCGTGCTGGTCGCGGGCCTGATCGTCTGGGTCCTCCCGTTCGTGTGGATGCTGCTGGGCTCCGTCAAGACGCAGAGCGAGATCCTGCAGCGCCCGCCGACCTGGCTGCCGCAGCAGATCACGTGGGAGAACTTCGCCCAGTGGTTCGGGCCCCTCGACATCGGCCGGTTCTTCACGAACAGCGTCGTCGTGGCGCTGCTGACGGTGCTCGGCAACCTGGTGTTCTGCTCGATGGTCGGCTACGCGCTGGCGAAGATGGACTTCCCCGGCAAGAAGGTGCTGTTCGCCGTCGTGCTCATCACCCTCATGGTGCCGGGCATCGTGACCTTCGTGCCGCTGTTCGTGATGGTGTCCTCTTTCGGGCTCACCAGCAGTTACGCCGCGCTGATCCTGCCGTTCGTCACGACACCCTTGGGCGTGTTCCTCATGCGGCAGTTCATGCTCGGCATCCCCGACGAGCTGCTCGAAGCGGCGCGCATCGACGGTGCGGGAGAGCTGCGTATCTTCGCCCGCGTCGTGATGCCGCTGTGCGGGCCGCCGCTCGCGACGCTCGGCATCCTCACCTTCCTCGCATCCTGGAACAACTTCCTGTGGCCGCTCGTGGCCGCCCAGAGCGAGGACATGTACACCCTTCCCGTCGCCATCTCGCTCTATGCGACGGGGCAGAACGCGACCGACTACGGACTCCTGCTCGCGGGCTCCGTGCTGGTGATCGCCCCGATCATCCTCCTGTTCGTGTTCCTGCAGCGTTACTTCATCCAGGGCGTCGCGACGACGGGACTCAAGTGAGCACCGTCGACACGCACCCCAGAAAGGCCCCTATGTCCGCGACCTTCTCGACCGCCCCCGACGGCACCCGCTATCGCGACCTGAACGGCAACGGCGTGATGGACCCGTACGAGGATCCGCGTCTGTCGCCCGCGGAGCGCACCGAGGACCTGCTCGGGCGGCTGAGCCTCGAGGAGAAGTGCGGACTGATGTTCCAGACGGTCATCGAGGTCGGCGAGGACGGTGAGCTCCTCGAGCACCCGGGGCGCATCTCGAAATCGCCCACCACGACCGTCGTGCGCGACAAGCACATGAACCACTTCAACGTGCACGCCATCCGCACCGCGCGGCAGGCGGCCACGTGGAACAACGCCCTCCAGGCGCTCGCGGAGAAGACGCCGCACGGCATCCCCGTGACGATCAGCACCGACCCTCGCCACGCGTTCGTGGAGAACACCGGGGTGGCCTTCTCCGCCGGTCCCTTCTCGCAATGGCCGGAGGGTCTGGGCCTCGCCGCCATCGACGATGTCGAGACGGTGCGCGCCTTCGCCGACATCGCACGACAGGAGTACGTGGCCGTCGGCATCCGCGCCGCCCTGCATCCGCAGATCGATCTCGCGACCGAGCCGCGTTGGGGGCGTCAGGCGCAGACGCTGGGCCAGGATGCGCAGCGCGTCGCCGAGTTCACCGCCGCCTACCTGCAGGGATTCCAGGGCGACCGGCTGGGTCCGGACAGTGTGGCATGCACGACGAAGCACTTTCCGGGCGGCGGCCCGCAGAAGGACGGCGAGGACGCCCACTTCCCGTACGGCCGCGAGCAGGTCTACCCGGGCGGCATGTTCGAGTACCACCTCGAGCCCTTCCGTGAGGCGATCCGCCGCGGAACGGCGGGGATGATGCCGTACTACGGGATGCCGGTGGGTCTCGAGCGCGGCGGCGAGCCGATCGAGGAGGTCGGGTTCGGCTACAACCGGCAGATCGTGACCGACCTGCTGCGCGACGAACTGGGCTACGACGGGGTGGTTGTAACCGACTGGGAGCTCGTGAACGACAACCACGTCGGCGACCAGGTGCTGCCCGCGCGGGCGTGGGGCGTCGAGACACTCACCCCGGTCGAGCGCATGGCGAAGATCCTGGATGCGGGCGCCGACCAGTTCGGCGGCGAGGAGTGCGTCGAGCTGCTGCTGGAGCTCGTGCGCTCGGGCCTGGTCAGTGAACAGCGCATCGACGAATCGGCGCGGCGCCTGCTGCGGGTCAAGTTCGCCCTCGGCCTGTTCGACGATCCCTACGTCGACGTGGATGCGGCCGAGCGGATCGTGGGCAACGCGGACTTCCGTGCCGCCGGGGAGCGGGCGCAGGCGCGCTCGCTGACCGTCCTGCTCAACCGCGACGGGGCCCTTCCGTTGACGCCGGCGGGAGCGCTGTACGTGGAGGGGTTCGCCGACGCGGACGTCGCCGAGCTCGGGCCGACGGTCGCCGATCCGGCATCCGCGGATCTTGCGATCGTGCGGGTCAAGGCGCCGTTCGATGCGCGCGACGACCTGTTCCTCGAGGCATGGTTCCACCAGGGCTCGCTGGACTTCCCGCCGGGACTCGTCTACCGCCTCCAGCAGATCGCGCGGCAATGCCCGCTCGTGCTCGTGGTCACGATCGACCGCCCGGCGATCCTCACCCCGTTCGTGGCGGATGCGGCGGCCATCGTCGTCGACTACGGCAGCTCTCCCCGCGCGGTGATCGATGCCCTGACCGGTCGCGTGCGGCCCGAGGGGCGGCTGCCCGTGGAGCTGCCGCGCTCGATGGCCGCCGTCCGCGCGTCGAGGGAGGATGTACCGTCGGATACCGGGGATCCGCTGTTCCCGGTGCGTCACGGGCTGCGACTCGCCTAGGGCGCCCACGGCCCGTCGGAGGGAAGGATGTCGCACGCGTGAGTGAACGCCCGCGGACGCGCCGCACGACCGTCTACGACGTCGCCCAGGAGGCGGGTGTGTCCATCGCCTCCGTCTCGTTCGCGTTCCGCCGCCCCGAGCAGCTCAGCGAAGCGACGCGCGAGCGCGTGCTGGAGGCCGCGAGGCGTCTCGGCTACGCCCCGAGCGCGTCGGCGCGGGGGCTCGCGCGTGGGCGCACCGGCATCCTGGGTCTGCATGCGTTCGACCTGATGCTCGAGCGGGCACATGAGCCGGAGGCGCGGGTGCGGGCGCTGCGCGATCTGCACAGCCCCGATCTCGAGGGGCCGCGCATCATTCCGTGGGCCGAGACCGACGACGAGCTGCTGGCCGATCCGCGCGCGTTCCCGCTGTACGTCGACGAGGTCCAGCGCGGGTTCGCCCTGGAGTGCTGGGTGATGGGCAGGCCCGTGATGCTCAGCAGTGGCTCCGACAGCGATGTGTCGGTGGCGGACACGGCGGGGCGCGTGGACGGGCTCGCGATCTTCCCGTCGGAGGGATCGGCGGCGGTGCTGTCGAGGTTCTCCTCGTCGATACCGATCGTGCTCTTCTCCGCGGCGCCCGCCGCCGACGGGCATCATCGCGTGCGCGTCGACAACACGCAGGGGATGCGCGAGATGATGACGCATCTGCTCGTGACGCACGGTGTGCGCTCGTTCGCGTTCGTCGGACGATTGGACTCCTCGGACGGCGAGGAGCGCTTCGCCCAGTACCGGGAGAGTCTCGTTCAGGCGGGGATCGCGCCGGAGGGCGAGCCGGTGGATGCCACCGTGCGCGGGCCCGACCGGATGGCCGAGCACCTGCACGCGCTCGCCGCGGCGGGACGGATGCCGCGGGCGCTCGTGTGCTCTACGGACCAGAACGCGCTGGCGGCCATGGACGTCGTGGGCGAGCTCGGCTTCCGCGTTCCGGACGACGTCATCGTCACCGGGTTCGACGGCATCCTCGCCGGGCGACTGAGCGCGCCGGCGCTGACCACCGTGCGTCAGCCGATGGAGGCGATGGGGCGGGCGGCCGCCCGCATCCTCGCGGGCACCGCAGGTCCGCTCCCCGAGGACGGTTCTCCCTTCGATGCCGTCTTCGCCCCGGCGCTCGTCGTGCGCGCCAGCTGCGGCTGCGGCTGAGCGGGCCGCCCGGCCCAACGCCGAACGGATGCTCGTTCGCGCAGGGATGCGGCGGGTCAGTCGAGGGCGCGGAGGGCGAGCCAGAGCTGGGCGCGCACCGCGAAGGAGGACAGATCCACGCCGAGCACGCGCTCGGTGAGGGCCAGGCGAGCCCGCACTGTGTGCCGATGCACCCCGAGCGCCCGAGCGGCGGCCTCGTGAGCGGTGTCCGCGGCGAGCCAGGCGTCGAGGGTGGCGACAAGCGCCGTCGCGTGCTGGGCGTCGTGGCGCAGCAGCGGGTCCAGCTCCGCGCGGGCGATCGCGCCGATGCGCTCGTCGTCGAGGGCGGAGAGCAGGCCTCCGCGCACCTCGGCGAAGGCCGCGACCGATCCCGCCGAAGCCCGCTCCCTGGCCACGCGCGCCTGCGAGAGGGCGGCGGGGGCCGTGTCCAGCGCCGCGGGGGCCGAGACGCCCACCCGCACGCCGAGCTTCGCGGCGAGCTCGGCGAACACCGCCTCTCCCACGGGCGCCGCCAGCAGGAGTCCGTCGTCGATCCGTCCGAAGAACAGGGAACCGCCACGGGCGGCGACGGCACTCTCCAGCCACTGGAGGACGTCCTCGCGACGGGCGGCCTCGGCATCCGTCAGCGCGATCGCGATCGGCCCCGTGCCGAGCGTCCCCCACAGGGGCTTCGATACGCGCCGCACGAGCGCGCTGTCGCCGGCGAGCAACGCCTCCGCCAGGCCGGCCCGGAGCGCGGTCGTGGCCTGCGCGAGGGTCTGACGCTGCTCGAGCGCCAGCCCCGCCATCGCGACGGCCGTCGTCACGACGCCGCGCGCCTCGCGATCGAACACCTCGGCCGATACGGCGATCGCGCCGCGCAGACGCCCGCCGCGGCCGAGGGTCTGAACGTGGAACGGCGACGAACCGATGTGCAACGAGGATCCCGCCCGCGCGCCGCGGCGAAGGAGCGCCGACACCTCGTCGCTCAGGCCGTCGCGCGTGGCCGCGTCCAGGGATGCGGCCGGATGCTGGTGCGTCAACGCCCCGGCGGCGTCGAACATGCCGACCCAGCCGCCCAGCTGCCGCGCGAGTTCGTCCAGGGTCGCGGCGAGCCCGTCCGCGCGCAGCGCCGCCAGCGAGAGAGCCCGCCCCGCGGCGAGCGCCCAACTGCGCCGCGCGTACTCCTCGGCGGCGATGGCCTGCGCGTTGGCGCGGGCGACGGCGATGAACGGGGTGCGATAGGGCACCTCGAACAGCGGCAGCCCCTGGGCGCGGCAGGCCGCATCCAGTCCGCGGGGGATGCCCTCGCGCACCACCTCGGTGCCGAATCCGAGCGCGGTGATACCGCGCCCGCGGAGCCTCGCGACGTAGGCGTCGAAGTCGGGCGAATCGTCGTCGGCGCCGAGGAACTGCGTGCCGGTCGTGAGCAGCACGAGCCCCTCCGCCAGGAAGGGGGTCGGATCGGCGAGGTCGGAGCTGTGCACGCCGTGCACCCGCGTCGCCAACGTCGCGGCATCCAGCTCTCCCGCCGCACGCAGATCCAGATCCCGGCGGGCGAGAAGGGAGCCGAGGGTGGGGCTGTCGGACGGCGGCGTACTCATGTTGTACATCGTGGCGCATCTCGGGCGCGCACGTGTACGGGCAGGCGAGTGCAGCGCGCTCCGCATTCGCCCTACGCTCGCGGCCATGAGCATCGCCGACGTCATCACCGCGCCCCTGGGCGGACCCTCGCTGCCGCAGGAGCGGCGCCTCGTCACGGCCATCCCCGGACCGCGCTCGCAGGAGCTCCTCGCACGCAAGGCCGCGGCGGTTCCGGCAGGGGTCGGTCACACCGTGCCCATCCAGGCGGTGGCCGCGGGCGGCGGCGTGGTCGTGGACGCCGACGGCAACTCGCTCATCGACCTGGGCTCCGGCATCGCCGTCACCTCGGTCGGAAACGCTCATCCCGGCGTCGTGGCGGCCGTTCAGGCGCAGGCGGCGCAGTTCACGCACACCTGCTTCATGATCTCGCCGTACGACTCGTACGTCGCCGTCGCCGAGGCACTGAACCGGCTCACCCCCGGCGATCACGAGAAGCGCACCGCGCTGTTCAACTCCGGCGCCGAGGCCGTGGAGAACGCCGTCAAGATCGCCCGCAAGTACACCGGTAAGCCAGCGGTCGTCGCGTTCGACCACGGCTACCACGGCCGCACGAACCTCACGATGGCCCTCACCGCGAAGGCGATGCCGTACAAGAGCGGCTTCGGACCCTTCGCCGGCGAGATCTACCGCGCCCCGCTGTCCTACCCCTTCCGAGACGGCCTGAGCGGAGCGGATGCGGCCGCGCGCGCCATCTCGATGATCGAGAAGCAGATCGGCGCCGACAATCTCGCGGCGCTCGTCATCGAGCCCATCCAGGGTGAGGGCGGCTTCATCGTTCCGGCCGACGGATTCCTCGCCGCTCTCGTGCACTGGTGCCGCGCGAACAACGTGGTCTTCATCGCGGACGAGGTGCAGACGGGCTTCGCCCGCACGGGCGAGATGTTCGCGAGCGACGGGTTCGGCATCGTGCCCGACCTCGTCACGACCGCCAAGGGCCTCGCGGGTGGACTGCCGCTCGCCGCCGTCACCGGGCGCGCGGAGATCATGGACGCCTCGCACGCCGGGGGACTCGGCGGCACCTACGGCGGCAACCCGATCGCCTGCGCCGCGGCGCTCGCGGCGATCGACGCGTACGAGCACGAAGGGCTTGTCGAACGAGCCCGCGAGATCGGTGCGATCCTCACCGCCCGCCTCGAGGCGCTGCAGCAGGCGGACCCGCGCGTCGGCGACGTCCGCGGCCGGGGCGCGATGGTCGCGGCCGAGTTCGTCGACCCGGCGACGGGTGCTCCGGATGCGGCGCTCGCCGCCGCCGTGGCGAAGGCCGCCATCGCCGAGGGCGTGATCCTGCTGACCTGCGGCACCTACGGCAACGTGATCCGATTCCTGCCGCCCCTCTCGATCGACGACGACCTCCTCGGCGAGGGACTCGACGTCCTCGCCGCATCCCTCGCCGCCGTCTGAGACGCAACACCCGAGCACCACGAAGGAGTGAGATGAGCACCACCGAGATCATCAGAGACGTCGTCGTCATCGGCGCGGGAGCAGCCGGGCTGACCGCCGCGAACGACCTCCGCAAGGCCGGTCTGTCGGTCGCCGTGCTCGAGGCGCGCGATCGCGTCGGCGGCCGCCTGTGGACCGACACGATCGAGGGCGCGATGCTCGAGATCGGCGGTCAGTGGGTGTCGCCCGATCAGCACGCACTCATCGACACGGTCGCGGAGCTCGGGCTCTCCACCTTCTCGCGCTACCGCGAGGGCGACAGCGTCTACGTCGGCCCCGACGGCGCGGTGACGCGGTTCACGGGAGACGTCTTCCCGGTTGCGCCGGAGACGGCTGCGGTGATCGAACGCATCACCGCCGATCTCGACGCGATGGTCGCCGAGATCGACCCCGACCGGCCGTGGGCGCACCCGAAGGCCGCCGAGTGGGACACGATCTCGTGGGACGGCTGGCTGCGTTCGCAGACCGACGACGACGAGGCGGTGCGCAACCTCGCGTTCGCCACCGGCTCGGCGATGCTCACCAAGCCGACCCACGCCTTCTCCCTCCTGCAGTCGCTGCTGATGGCCGCGAGCGCCGGCAGCTACTCGCACCTCGTCGACGCGGACTTCATCCTCGACAAGCGCGTCGTGGGCGGTCTCCAGCAGGTGCCCCTGCTGCTCGCGGAGCGCCTGGGGGAGGACGTCCTGCTGGACCAGCCGGTGCGCTCGCTCACCTGGGACCAGGACGGCGTCGTGGCAGAGGCCGCATCCGTCACGGTCCGCGCGCGACGCGCCATCCTCGCCCTCGCGCCCGTGCTCTACCCCCGCATCTCGTTCGTGCCGCCGCTGCCGCGCCTGCAGCAGCAGATGCACCAGCACATCTCAATGGGCTTCGTCATCAAGGTGCACGCCGTCTACGACCGCCCGTTCTGGCGGGAGCAGGGGCTGTCCGGTACGGCGTTCAGTCCCTACGAGCTCTCGCACGAGGCGTATGACAACACGAACCACGGCGACGAGCGCGGCACGCTGGTCGGATTCGTCTCCGACCGCAACGCCGACGATCTGTTCCGCCTGGACGCCACCGAGCGCAAGGAACGCATCCTCGAGTCGCTCTCGCACTACTACGGCCCCGAGGCCAAGAACCCGATCGTGTACTACGAGAGCGACTGGGGCAGCGAGGAATGGACCCGGGGCGCCTACGCGGCGAGCTTCGATCTGGGGGGCCTCCACCGCTACGGCGCCGATCTGCGCACGGCGGTCGGGCCCATCCACCTCGCCTGCAGCGACATGGCGGGCGCCGGTTACCAGCACGTCGACGGAGCGATCCGGATGGGGCACCGTGCCGCATCCGAGATCCTCGAGGAGCTGCGCTGATGGCCGCGCCGGTGGTCGTCGGCTACACCGCGACGGATGCGGGCGCCGACGCGCTCGCCCTGGGCGCACGGCTCGCGGTCGCGACCGGGTCCGTGCTGGAGATCGTGATGGTCCTGCCGGGCGAACGCTCGGTCATCACCCCGCCCGACGCGGGGTATGACCGGCTCGTGCGTGAGCGGGCGCGGGAGTGGCTGGCCCGCGCTTCCGAGTCCCTCAAGGACACCGTCGCGCACGGCCGTCACGTGCGCTACGGCGAGTCGTTCGCCGAGGGGCTCATCGCCGCCGCGGCCGAGTTCGGAGCCGGCATGATCGTGGTGGGCGCGGCGAACGGCGGGCTCCGCGGACGCCACCGCCTGGGTACCGTCGCCAACGAGCTCATGCACTCCTCCGACGTCCCGGTCGTGCTCGCGCCCGAGGGGGCGCGCAAGGTCCCCGCATCCGTCGGCGTCGAGAGGGTCACCGCCGCGATCGGCACCAGGCCGGGAGGCGACGTGCTCCTGGCCGAGGCGGCGGGCCTTGCCACCGCATCGGGCGCGCCGCTGCGGCTGCTGTCGCTCGCGACGGTGGACCTGCCCGCCGGCGTCGACACCGGCGTCATCCGGCTCACCGAGGCGACGCACGCCGACACGGTGCTCGCCCAGGCGCGTGCGTCGCTGGGCGAAGGCTCCGTGGCCGAAGTCGTCAGCGCGCAGGGCGCCGACATCGAGGAGGCGGTCTCGCAGATCGAATGGCTCCCCGGCGAGATCGCCATGGTCGGCTCGAGCCGACTCGCGCAGCCGCGGCGGCTCTTCCTGGGCTCGACGGCGGCGAAGATGCTGCACGTGCTGCCCGTTCCCATGATCGTGGTGCCACGCACCCGCAACACAGAAGGGGCTCGATGATGAGCGCACCCGAATCGCAGGCCGTCGCGGCCGAGACCGGCGGACTCTCCAAGAAGGGGCTCTCTGCGGGAACGGTGGGCCTGATCGGCGCCGTCGTCATCGGCATCTCCTGCATCGCGCCCGCCTACACGCTGACCGCGGCGCTGGGACCCACCGTCTCCGCGGTCGGTGTGCAGGTGCCGGCGATCATCCTGGTCGGCTTCATCCCGATGCTGCTGGTGGCGTTCGGCTACCGCGAGCTGAACCGGAGCATGCCCGACTCCGGCACGTCGTTCACCTGGGCCACGCGCGCCTTCGGTCCATGGATCGGATGGATGGCGGGGTGGGGCCTGGTGGCCGCCACCATCCTCGTGCTCTCGAATCTTGCCGGAATCGCCGTCGACTTCCTGTTCCTGCTGATCGCTCAGATCACCCAGAACCCCTCGATCGCCGACATCGCGGCGCAACCGGGGGTGAACGTCCTGGTGTGCCTCGCGTTCATGGCGGCGGCCACCTTCGTCTCGTACCGCGATATGCAGACGACCCAGAAGCTGCAGTACGTGCTGGTCGGGTTCCAGGTCGTCGTCTTGGTCGTGTTCGCGGTCGCGGCGATCATCGAGACGATCAACGGCAACGGCTTCGATGCGACACCATTCGACTGGTCGTGGTTCGACCCGTTCGCCGTCTCGTCGTTCAGCTCCTTCGCCGCGGGCCTCTCCCTGTCGATCTTCATCTTCTGGGGCTGGGACGTCACCCTCACCATGAACGAGGAGACCAAGGACCCCGACAAGACGCCGGGTCGCGCAGCGACCATCACGGTGCTCGTGATCGTCGCGCTGTACCTGCTGCTCGCGGTCTCGCTCATCATGTTCGCCGGCGTCGGCACGGGAGAGTTCGGGCTCGGCAACCCCGACATCCAGGACAATGTGTTCTTCCACCTGTCAGGGCCCGTACTGGGCCCGCTCGCGGCCCTCGTGTCGCTCGCGGTGCTCACCAGCTCCGCATCGTCGCTGCAGTCGACCTTCGTGTCGCCGGCGCGCACGCTGCTGGCCATGGGGCACTACGGCGCGCTGCCGGAGCGCTTCGCCAAGGTGAGCCCCCGCTTCTTCACCCCCGGGTTCGCGACGATCGTCGCCTCCGTCGTGGCGTCGGTGTTCTACGCCGTCATGCGCTTCGTCAGTGAGAACGTCCTGTGGGACACCATCACCGCGCTCGGAATGATGATCTGCTTCTACTACGGTCTGACGGCCTTCGCGTGCGTCTGGTACTTCCGCAAGCAGTGGTTCGACTCGGTGCGCGCCTTCGTGTTCACGTTCCTCTTCCCGCTCGTGGGCGGGGTCATCCTCGCGGTGCTGTTCGTGACGACACTGGTCGATTCCATGGACCCCGACTACGGCTCCGGTTCGCAGATCTTCGGACTGGGACTCGTGTTCGTGCTGGGTGTGACCGTCATCCTGCTGGGCGTCGTGATCATGATCTGGCAGGCGGTCAAGCGCCCCGACTTCTTCCGTGGGCGCACGCTGAGCCTGGACGCGCCCGAGAGCCTGCGCCGCCGTCGGCGGTGACGGCAGACTGAGACCACAACCAAGGAGGACGAATGAGCAGCGAATACGCGGTCGTGAACCCGGCCACCGGTGAGCAGCTGGCCACCTACCCCGCCCTCAGCGACACCGACGTCGAGCAGAAGATCACCGCATCCGAGAGCGCCTACCGACGGTGGCGCGAGATCCCGGTCGCCCAACGCGCCGCGCTCGTGCGGCGCGCCGCCGAGCTGCACCGGGAGCGCCGTGACGAGCTGGCGGCGATCGCCGTGCGCGAGATGGGCAAGCCCCTGGCCGCGGCCCTGGGCGAGGTCGACTTCGCCGCAGACATCACGGAGTTCTACGCCGACCACGCCGAGCAGATCACCTCGGACCGCCCGATCGACATCCTCGGCGAGGGGTCCGCCGTCATTCGCCCGACGTCGCTCGGGGTGCTCTTGGGCATCATGCCGTGGAACTTCCCGTACTACCAGGTCGCCCGCTTCGCCGCCCCGAACCTGGTGCTGGGCAACACCATCCTGCTCAAGCATGCGCCGCAGTGTCCGGAGTCGTCCGCAGCGATCGAGGCGATCTACCGGGATGCGGGTCTGCCGGAGGGCGCATACCTGAACCTCTACGCGAGCAACGCGCAGGCAGCAACGATCATCGCCGATCCGCGGGTGCAGGGAGTGTCGGTCACCGGGTCGGAGCGCGCCGGTGCCGCCGTCGCGGAGATCGCCGGTCGCAACCTCAAGAAGGTCGCGCTGGAGCTCGGCGGATCGGATCCGTTCATCGTGCTCTCCACGCCCGACCTGGATGCCACGGTCGCCGCCGCCGTCGAGGCGCGTATGGACAACAACGGGCAGTCCTGCAATGCGCCCAAGCGCTTCATCGTGGTCGACGAGCTGTACGACGCCTTCCTCGAGAAGTTCACCGCGGCGATGGCCGAGACTCCGGTGGGCGATCCCTTCGCCGAGGAGACCCTGCTCGGCCCCCTCTCGTCTCTCGCGGCCGCCGAGCGGCTGGAGGCGCAGGTCGACACGGCCGTCGCGCAGGGTGCTCGGCTGGTGACCGGCGGCACCCGTGACGGCGCGTTCTACGCGCCCACGGTGCTGACGGACGTCACGCCCGAGATGGACGTGTATCGCGAGGAGCTCTTCGGGCCCGCCGGTGTCGTCTACCGCGTCTCGGGCGAGGAGGACGCGGTGCGCGTGGCGAACGACACGAGCTTCGGGCTCGGTTCCTACGTGTACACGACCGATCCCGCCCAGGCCGAGCGCGTGGCGGATCGGATCGAGGCCGGCATGGTCTACGTCAACTGCGTGCTGGCCGATTCTCCCGAGTTGCCGTTCGGCGGCGTCAAGCGCTCCGGCACGGGCCGCGAGATGGGCCTGCTGGCGGCGGACGAGTTCGTCAACAAGAAGCTCATCCGCATCGCCGACTGAACCGTGACGATGGCGGGGGCGAGGATCTCGCCCCCGCCATCGTCACGCCGGAAGCGTCGCGCGGACCTCGGCCGCCTCGGCTGGGCGGCCGAGGCTCTCCAGCACGTCACCGAGCTCGAGGGCGGCGGTCTGGCGCAGCGCCTCGTCGTCGCCGGCGTGCTCGAGTGCCGCGCGGTAGAGGGGCATCGCATCCGCGGGGCGCTCCGCGCCCATCAGGATGCGCGCGGCGACGAACTCGGAGCGGCCGGCGGAGGTCGTGTCCCCCGCCTGCACGAAGCCGTCGGCCGCCTGCAGGGCGGTAGCGACGGCTTCGTCCGTGCGCTCAGCGGCGGCGAGAGCCCGTGCACGCGTGTCGAGCACGTCGGCGACGAACCACGCCGCATCGTTCGCGCGGCCGAGCTCGACCGCTTCGTCCAGCAGGGCGAAGACCTGGTCGAGGTCGCCGCGCTGCTGGTGCGCCTGCGCGAGCGTGTGGAGCCCGTCGGCCAGCAGCCCCACCTGTTCTTCGTCGCCCCGAACGAGCTCCACGGCCTGCGTCAACGAATCGATCGCGTCGTCGATCTCGCCGAACCGGCCAAGCAGCCGTCCGTGCTCCTTGAGGGCGTAGGCGCGCGCCGCGGGCTCTTCCGCCTCCTCGTGCAGCTGGGCGGCGAACTCCCAGCCGCCGAGAGCGTTGCCGAACTGCCCGGCCTGCTCGAAGGCGCGAGTGAGCAGCCCCACGGTGATCGCGCGGGAGCCGGCCGGCTCCTCCGCCGCCGTCTCCTCCTGGAGAACCTGGTCGAGCACCTCGATGGCCTCCTCGCCGAGTCCGGCGCCCAACAGGGCGCGGCCGAGACGGAAGCGCAGGTCCGTCGCCGGAGCGCCCGTGGCCTCACGGCGTTCGGTGGCGACACGGTAGCGCGACACCGCCTCGCCCATGGCGCCCGCATCCTCGTGCAGCGCACCCGCGAGGAAGAACACATTGCTGACCAGAGCGTCGTCCGCGCCGAGCTGAAGGTGGATGCGGGTCGCCTCGTCGGCGTCGGCGGCGCCGTCCGCATACTCGCCTCGCCCGCCGCGCGTGCGGGCACGCAGCAGCAGCGCGCGTGCGCGGCGTGCGTCGGTGACGCCGTCCTGGGCGACGAGCTGGTCCAGAAGCTGCGCCGCCGCGTCGAGATCCCCCGCTCCCGCCAACATGTCGGCCTGCAGCCAGCGCTGCGAGTAGGCGGGCCCGGGCTCGCCGGCCTCTGCGAACAGGGCCGCGGCCCGGCCGAACATCTCGGCGGTCCGACGCCGCGCATCCGGCTCGGTCGCCGTCTGGTCCTTCAGCCGGAGGAAGGCGAGGGTCGCGATGACATCGGCGCGCAGCGCCGCGGGAGCGTCCTCGAGTTCGTCGAGCGTGCGTTGCAGCGTCTCGACCGCTCCCTCGGTCTCGGCGCCGAACAGGAGCAGCCCGAGTCGCTCCTCCAGCTGGGCCTGTGCGCTGCGTCCGGCCTGGCGCAGCGCGTCCAGGCGTGCAGGGAGCGCGGCTTCCGCCTCGTCGAGACGGTCGAGGGCCACGAGGATCCCGAGCTGGCCGTGCGTGAGCGCCACGCGCTGCTCGGTATCGGCATGGTCCAGGGCCTCGATGATCGCTTCGAGTGCGGCGATCGAGCCGAGCTGGTCCAGGGCGAGCGCGCGCTCGACGCGCTCCGCGGGGCTGCGGGGGGCGGGGGCGGAGGACCGGGACGCGAAGTCGTGGGAGCTGATCGGCACCTCGTAGCGCTCGGCGCCGGCGGCGCGCTGGCCGGCGAGCCAGACGGTCTGGGCGTCGGTGCCGTTGCGAGCATCGAAGGACTGGGCGATGCTCTCGGCGGCCGCCCACATCCGCGTGGCGAGCTCGGCGGTCGGCCAGGCGCCGTCGTGTGCGCCGAGCAGGGGGACGAGCGCCTCGGCGTCGGAGCCGCGCACGGCGGCGTCGGGGTGACCGGCGGCGGCGACCGCATCCAGCGCGACGGCGAAGGCCGCGAGGGCCTCCAGGTGCGCGCTGGCGTTCAGCCCGTCGTGGGTGAGCCAGGGCAGGTGGCGCTCGACGAGCGCGAGCGCACGCGCCTCGTTGCCGGTCACGGCGCAGAAGACGATGTTCTTCGCGACGATCGAGAGGTTGTCGGCATTGTCCTTCGCGAGGCGATAGCTGCGCAGATGCGCGGCCCGCGCCTCATCCGGCCGGCCGGCGTGCAGGTAGGGCAGAAGCGAGCGTGCGAGGGCGTGCTCGGGCTCCTCGCCGCACGTGTAGCCGCCCTCCACGAGCTCCTCGACCAGACGGATCGCCTCCGCCTCATCACCGATCTCCGCGAAGAACCCGGCGAACTGACTGCGCGTGCAGGCGTCGCAGTGGCTGTACTCGTCGCGGGGTGTGGCCTCCAGTCGACGCCGCAGCTCGGCCGCCTCGTCGATGCGTCCCGCCGACCACGCGTCCTCGAAGCGCGCCATCAGCACGCCGCTCATTCCGTGACCGGCCCGCTCGTAATGGGTCTGCATGTCATCGAGCACGGCGGTGATCTGCTCTGACGAGAACTCGGGCGAGCCCCGCAGAGCACCCGCCATCCACTTGTAGTGCCACATGAGATCGCCCGCGGGCTCCAACTCGGCGGGGAAGCGCTCGGGGTCTGCGTCGTGATGACCCAGGCACCAGGCGAACGAGGTGAGCATCAGATCCGTGTCGCCGCCCATGTTGGCGCTGGCGGTCTGCCGCATCCGCGCCTCGTACTCGAGGCGCTCGTCACCGCTCTCCTGCGCCAGTGCCACCGCGTCGGCGACCAACGCCCTCTCGGCAGGCCCCCAGGGTGTGCGGTCGATCTCGTCGAACAGCGATCGGATGCGGGTCGCGTAACCGGTCATGATGCTCCTTCCGGGTCGGGGGTCGCGGCGAGTGCTCTCTCGAGCAGTTCCGCGAGCGAGGTGCTCATCACGGCACGATCGCGCGGGCTGAGCGGGTGATGGCCGGCGAGCAGCGACTGCACGTGCAGCAGTCGGATGCCGCTGTCGAAGACCGCGGTGTCGCCGGCCGCCGCGAGGGCGCGGACGGTCGGGTTGCCCCAGTTCAGGCACAGCCTCGCGGCGGGCGGTGCCGCATCCGCGTCGGCGCCGGTGACGGCCTTCTCCGCGCGGTCGAGCACGCCCGACCACAACGCGCCGGCGGCGCCGCGAGCGCGTCCCCGGTCGAGCGCCCGGAGGGCCTGCGGATCCGCGACGAACAGGCCGGGCAGCTCACGGCGTTCGAACGAACGCACCGAGACGTCGATGTCGCCGAGGACCGTGCGGGCGCGACGCTCGAGGTCGAGGGCGGCATTGCGGTCGTCGAGGGGAGGAAGATCGAGCCGGTCCATCTCGGCGCCGACCTCGACGCGCTCCACGGCGACGTCGGGGAAGATCTCGGGCAGAAGGCGGATGAGCTCGGCGTCGTAGAGGTAACCGCCGTCGACCAGCAGCGTGCCCGGCGGCACGATGCTCGCGAGCTGGCGGAACTCGTCGACGGTCTCGGCGTAGCGCACCTCGGGCGAGCGGCGCACGAGCTCCTCGATCCGCACGCGCCCCGCGGTCGTCTCCACAGAGAGCCAGCGCACGATGAAGCGCGCCAGCTCGTCGTCATGGCGCACGAGGGACTTCAGGGCGACCTCGTGGACGGCGACGAACTGCGCGAGCCGCGCGGGCTCGCGCAACGCCAGCTCGAGGATCCAGCGCCGGATCGCATCGCCGATCTCGCTACGGGTCTGCTCGAGCGCGTCGTCGTCGACGAGCGCCTCCCGGCTGGCAGTCGGATGCAGCCCGCCCGAGTCGATGACCGCGCGCGCGAAGAACGCCCAGTCGGGGAGCAGATCGTCGGCGCGCTCGGCCAACAGCATCCGGCGCAGGTATACGCGTGTGCTCTGGCGCGCCGAGGGCGGCGGCGCGAAGGGCAGCACGTAGGCGACGCCGCGGGTCTGCGTGGCGGCGACCGTCAGCTCGATCGCGTCCAGCGGCTCGACGCCGATGAGTTCGCGCCCGTACGCGAGCCGGGTCTCGAGATCGCCGTCGAGGAAGGGAGCGGGCTCGGTCACGGTGGTCTCGCCGCCGCCGGGCAGATCCACCACGACCGACACCGGGAGGTAGCGGCCGAACGTCTCGGCGAGCTCCAGCACCGTCGCGCCCGTGAGCAGCGACGCACTGTCGCTGCGCGGGGTGAGGTGCACGCTGGTTCCTACCGGGATGTCGTCGTCGCACGGCTGCACGGCGAAGGTCCCGTCCGAGCGTCCGACCCACTCGACGGCAGGACCTCCGGCGGCGCTGCGCGAGCGGATCACGATGGTGTCGCACACCATGAAGCACGACAGCATCCCGATGCCGAACTGGCCGAGGAAGTCGCTGCGCGGAAGGTCGAAGATGTCGCGCTTGGAGCTGCGTCCCACGGTGGCCAGCAGATCGGCGACCTCGCTCTCGGTGAGGCCGATGCCGTCGTCGCGGATGATGAACTCGGGGGCTTCGATGCCGGCCGGGGTGATGCGGATGCGGCCGCCGCCGCCGTCCAGCGCGCGACGTGCGGCGATCGCGTCCACCGCGTTCTGTAGGAGCTCGCGGAGGAAGACACGCGGGCTCGAATAGATGTGCCGGCTGAGAAGATCGATCACCCCGCGTAGGTCGACCTGGAACTGCTGGGGGGCCGGCACCTCGTTCACCGTCGCTCCTCGAACCTCGTCGCAGCGCCGCCCATCGGGTGGTGGGCGGCGACCGATTCAGCGTACTCCGGGAGCGGGAGCGGACCTGAGTGCCTGGGGAGAGAACGATCCCGTGCGCCCCTGGCCCGGTTGGGCCAGGATGGGGTCATGAGCGACACGACGCAGACGGACGGGGTACGGGTGCTGGACGAGGACGCGATGTGGCGCCTGCTCGCTACGCAGGAGGTCGGTCGCCTGGTGACCAGCATCGGTGAGCGCATCGACGTGTTCCCGGTCGGCTACGCGCTCGACGGGCGCAGCATCCTGTTCCGCACCGCCCCCGGCACGAAGCTGCTCGAGCTCACCGCTCGCGACGAGGTGCTGTTCGAGGTCGACGACCACAGCGAGCGCGATGCATGGAGCGTCGTCGTGCGCGGGACGGCGGCGGCCGTCGACCATTCCGACGAGATCGCGGCCCTCGAGTCGCTCGCCTCGGCGCCCTGGGCGCCCACCGTGAAGGACGTCCTCGTGCGCATCACGCCTTCGGTCACCACCGGACGCGCCTTCGAGCGGCGGAGCGCCGATCCCGCCGAAGGGGCGATGGCGTGACGCTCGATCCGGCGCTGCCGGCTGCCGGGCCGCCACCCGCCGCGCCGCGACGCCGCAATCGCGGCGCGGGCTGGATCATCGGCCTCTCACTGGGCCTCGTCCTCATTCTTCTGCTCGCCGCCGGCACGGGCGGCGCGTGGCTCATCTGGCAGCAGCGGGAGCGACTGCTCGCTTCGCGGGTGATGAGCCCCGAGCAGGAGTCGGCGGTCGCCGACGCGTTCGCCGCCGCGTCGGAGAAGGTGACCGCCACCCAGCAGGCGACGGCCGACTACGAGAGCGATCATCGCGCCTGGGACGATGAGCACGCGCAGGTCGAGGAGTGGAAGACCGGGACCGAGTCGCCGCTGCTGGCCGTGCCGAACCCCGGCGGGAGAGCGATTCCCGGTCCGGATCCGGACGGGCGCGCGTTCCTCTCGTCGATCGGTGCGGACCGTGTTCAGGTCGCGTTCGATGCCGGGGACGAGAACTGCGGCTACCACCTCTCCGAGCGCACCGGGTACGAGATCGTCGTCGGCGGCTGCTACTCCACCCGATATCCGAGCTGGCTGTTCCTCGCGTGGGATCCGGGCATGGAATCGTCCGTGTGGGCCGTGTTCGTGCACGAGGCCATGCACTGGTACCAGTACCAGAACTACTACCCGGCCTTCCTCGCAGCCGATCGGGCAGGTGTCACCGACGACCAGTACGGCCCAGAGCTGGAGGCCGACGCGAGCTGTCGTGCCGTGTACGTCTACGGCATCCCGGCATCCGACTACGTCGACACGTCCTCACCGTGCGACGTCGACGGCTGGTACGACGGCTGGCTGCTGGATCACCTCGCGTCGCTCGGCGTTCAGGTCACGGAACCCGTGGCGACAGACTACGAGGTGCTCGAGGTGGTGCGACCGTGAGGGCGCGTTCGGGCCTGGCTGTCGCGTCGTTGGTGGCTGTGCTGGCGCTGACGGCGTGCTCGTCGGTGGATGCGGATGGGGCGGATCGCCGGATGAACGAGGTGTTCGACGATCTCGTCGCTCAGGCATCGGCGGTGGATCCCCAGGTGCTGCGCACTCTCGAGACCGCCGAGCCGCGCACGCAGGCGTGTTCGCGTCCCGCCGACACCGAGCAGGTCGTGCTGACGGCCACCGGGGTGCTTGCGGTCGCGGCCGACGTCTCCGAGGCGGAAGGTGTGCGCGACGGCCTCGGCGAGAGCCTGGATCCCGACGTGTGGCGAGCGCTCGCCGACGCCGATCCGGGCGCCGAAAGACAGGGCTGGATCTCGGAGGACGGCGTCACTGTGACCCTGGCGACGGACGGCCCCGCGGTGGTGATCGCGGTCTTCTCGCCGTGCCTTCCCGCGTGAGCGCGTTCGCGCCCTCGTGTGCCATGCCGTACACTTGAGCGTGCAGTTGAAGTCTGCATTCTTTCGCCGTGCCCGTCATCGGGGCGACACATCCCTTTGGATCAGGTCACGGCAGGAGTGCGGGCGCGAGACCTCCGGGTCTCTAGGGCGGTAGCTCAATTGGCAGAGCAGCGGTCTCCAAAACCGCAGGTTGCAGGTTCGATTCCTGTCCGCCCTGCGCGCCAGCGCATGCTGGCACGACGTAAGCGATTCAGGTGGGTGCATGGTCCAGGACGAGCCGAAGGGCGAGGTCGTCGCCGCTGGCGGTGCCGTGCGCGAGAAGAAGCCCAACTTCTTCCTGCGCATCGTCATCTTCATCCGCCAGGTCTTCGCCGAGCTTCGCAAGGTCGTCACCCCGACGCGCAAGGAGCTGGTGAAATTCACCGGCGTCGTCCTGGGCTTCGTCATCGTGATGATGGCGGTCGTCTACGGACTCGATGTCGTGTTCGTCTGGCTGACGACAGTCGTCTTCGGAGTTCCCGGAGCCTGACATCGCGAGGCGCGGGTGTCGCCACCCGCAGACCAGAACGAGAGAGTACGTAAGTGTCTGAGAAATACACCGACGACGCCGATTGGGCGACCGCCGCCGAGCAGTCCAGCGAGGACGACGAGGCGCAGGAGGGCAACACCCTCGCCGCAGAGGAGCGCTCCGTCGAGGCCGCCGAGCACGTCGCGCTGCACATCGAGGGTGACGACGAGGACTCCGACACCGGCTACGACGCGGATGCCGACGTCGAAGACCCCGAGGCGGACGCGATCGTGAACGACGCTCTGGAGATCGACGAAGCGGCCGAAGCCGAAGCGGCAGCCGAGGTGCTGACCGAATCGCTCGCCGAAGAAGAAGCAGAGCGCGCAGCCGAGGAGGCCGACGAAGTGACGCCCTACGACGGACCCGACATCAACGGTGAGCCCGACGCTCCCGTGCTCGACCCCGAGTTCGTGGCCGAGATCGATGACGCGGCCGCCGCCGTCGACGAGGTCGAGGAAGAGGTCGACGCGGACGCCGATCCTTACGAGGCGTTCCGCCAGGAGCTGCGCTCGCTCGAGGGCAAGTGGTACGTCATCCACTCCTACGCCGGCTTCGAGCGCAAGGTGAAGGCCAACATCGAGCAGCGCAAGTCGACGCTCGAGGTCGAGGACGACATCTATCAGGTCGAGGTCCCGATGGAGGACGTCGTCGAGATCAAGAACGGCCAGCGCAAGATGGTCACCCGCGTGCGCATCCCGGGCTACGTGCTCGTGCGCATGGAGCTCAACGAGGACACCTGGTCGGTCGTTCGCCACACGCCCGGTGTCACCGGCTTCGTCGGCAACGCCCACAACCCGACACCGTTGCGCTTCGAAGAGGCGTTCAACATGCTCAAGAGCCTCGTCGAGATCAAGGATGTCGCTCCGGCAAAGTCCGGCGGCGGCAGCTCGGCCCCGGCGGCCGCCCGCGTCATCGCGGCAGAGGTCGACTACGAGATCGGCGAGACGATCACCATCAAGGAGGGCTCGTTCGCGGGTCTTCCCGGTTCGATCAGCGAGATCAAGCCCGAGAGCGGCAAGCTCACGGTCCTCGTCTCGCTCTTCGAGCGCGAGACCCCGGTCGAGCTGTCGTTCGACCAGGTCTCCAAGATGGTCTGACCCACAGGTCTCCTCGAACGCCCCGTCCGGCTCTGCCGGCGGGGCGTTCGTCGTTTCGCCGTGGCCCAGGCGCGCGTGGCGGCTTCGGTTTGAACCGATCGGTACATTTTTACCTGGTGGAAACACACCAGTGCCCGAGCGGGAAATCGGGACCTGTGACGCTGCAGGAGCACCAGACATCCTCCGCGTCAGCGCACCCGAGCGCGTCGCGGGCTCTCAGGAAGGATCCGCTCCCGCATGCCCAGATTCATCCCGCGCCGCCTTGCGGCGGCCACCGCCGCCGCAGCGGCGCTGCTCGGTGCGACGCTCCTCGTCGCACCCGCCGCCCATGCTGCTCCCGCCGCGACCGACGTCGCCATCACCGCCACCAGTGCCGCCAAGATCGGCGACACGGTGACCGTGACGCTCGCCGCAGCGAGTGTGGACGACCTCTACGCCTATGACCTTGCGCTCGGCTACGACCCCGACCTGCTCTCGTTCGACGAGGGCAGCGTCACCTTCCCGGACGGCGGGTTCGGTGACGCGACAGCGGATGCCGACGGCGGCATCGCCTACCTCGCACACACCCGCCTGGGCACCTCGCCCGGACTCGTCGGAGCGCAGACGCTGGTCTCCTTCACGTTCACTGCGCTCGCGGCAGGGGACGCGGTGATCGAACTGGTATCGGCCGACCTCGTCGGCGCGGCACGCGACACCGCCTCGCTCGATGTGACAGCGATCGATCCCGTCACCACGGCCATCTCCGCCGTCGTGGCTCCGCCGTCGACGACACCGTCACCGAGCACGTCGACGCCCGCCGCTGCGCCCGCCGCAGGCACGAGCGAATCGCTGCCCACCACCGGTGTGGACGCCACGCCGTGGCTCTTCGTCGGTGCGGTCGCACTCGCCGTCGTCGCGCTCGGCGTCGTGCTGCTCATCCGCCGCAGGGCGGTCACCCGATGAGCCGTCGCCGCGCTGTCGTTCCCGCAACCTTCGCGTCCTCCAGGAGAGCGTCCATGTCCACCCGTACCACTCGCACCATCGCCGCCGCTGCGGCACTGGGCACCGTCACCGCCGTCATGGCCGTGGTGCCCGCCTTCGCCGAGCCGGAGGCCGCCGCATCCGCCGCGATGCTCGCGCCGTACTACACCGAACTCGATCTCACCGGTGACCGTCAGGTCGATGCCGACGACCTCGCTGTCGCTGCGGGATACCTCGGCGTGACGAAGTCCGACGCCGCCTGGTCGGAGATCGCCGTGATCGACACCGATGCCGACGAGAAGATCACGATCGCGGACCTCGCCGCCCTGTCGCAGCGCATGATCTACGACGACGGCCCGTTCGAGCTGATCGAGGCCTCTACCGTCGACATGCAGGCGGCGATGAATGCCGGCGTGATCACCTCGGTGGAACTCACCCAGGCCTACCTGAAGCGCATCGAGAAGTACGACGACAAGGTGATCACCTACCCCGTCGATCCTGCCGCTCCGGCCGGCACCACGACGACCGCCCGCCCGCTGAACTCGATCATCACCACGAGCAGCACCGCGCTTGCCGCGGCGGCCGCCGCCGATGCCGAGCGCGCGGCGCACGGGATGACCAGCATGCTGCTCGGCGTGCCGGTCGCGGTGAAGGACAACTACAACACGAAGGACATGGTCACCACCGGCGGTTGCGGCTGCTGGAACGACAACCAGACCACGGACGACGCCCACATGATCGAGGGGCTGCGCGCGGACGGGGCGATCATCATCGCCAAGGCGAGCCTCGACGAGTTCGCCTACGGCTTCAGCTCCCAGTTCTCGGCATTCCAGCCGGCGGGCTCCTCGTCGTACGTCGCGAGCCCGTACGACACGACCAAGACGGCGGGAGGATCATCGGGCGGGACGGGAGCGGCCATCGCTGCCAACCTCGCCGGCATCGGCTTCGGCACCGACACGGGCGGCTCCATCCGCGTGCCTTCCTCGTACAACCAGCTCGTCGGCATCCGGCCCACGGTGGGGCTCGCCAGCCGCGACGGCATCATCCCTCTCGCCCTCTCGCAGGACACCGGCGGCCCGATCGCGCGCAGCGTGACGGATGCGGCACTCGCGCTCGATGCGGTCGTCGGCGTGGACGAGAACGACGCCGTCACCCAGCGTCAGGTCGGCAAGGTGCCGGAATCGTACGCATCCTTCCTCGACTCGGATGCTCTCAAGGGTGCGCGGATCGGTGTGATCGGGACGCTGAGCGGCACGGGTGAGACCGCGACGCGGTTCGCGGCGGCTCGCGACCTGCTGACCGCGCAAGGGGCGACCGTCGTCACGATCACCCCGCCCGCCGAGTTCACTGCGGTCACTAGCGAGGGCTCGGGTTCCACGAACGAGTTCAAGCACGATCTCAACGAGTACATCGCGTCGTACCTGAACCCGAACGTCACCGCTCGCAGCCTGCAGGCCATCATCGACAGTGGGAACTTCGTGCCCGGCTACCGCAGCACCTACGTGTCCCGCAACGCCGTCACCGCCGAGACCTACGAGGCATGGGCCGGCGCCGAAGGATCGCACACGCGTCAGATCGCCGCGGGCAAAGCGCTCGTCACGCAGATGATGGACGACGCCGATCTCGACGCGATCGTCTACCCGAGCACGCACGCCTACGGCACGATCGCCACCAGCTACATGCGTCTGAGTCCCAACACCGGGCTTCCCGCGGTGACCGTGCCGATGAGCGCCGCCGGCGTGGGTGAAGGCGGGCAGACGGTCGGGACGAACATCGAGTTCCTCGGTCGGGACTTCTCCGAGGGCACGCTGATCGGCCTGGCATACAGCTACGAGCAGGTCACCCACGCCCGTACGACGCCGCGCATCTTCGGCGCGCTGCAGTAGGCAGGACCCCGCGACCGCCCCGCCGGACCCTCCGGCGGGGCGGTCGTCCTTCCGCGCCCGTCCGTTGTCCGACACGCCCGGTGATGCGGTAGAGTGTTGTGGTTTGCGTGCCGCTGCGGCGCGCGGCGACAACCGCTTCCCTCGACGGGATGCGGGAGAGCCGATGCATCCGGCATCCGCTCGATGAAAGGAAAGAAGAATGGCACCGAAGAAGAAGGTGACCGGCCTGATCAAGCTTCAGATCAACGCCGGTGCAGCCAACCCGGCGCCGCCGATCGGCCCCGCGCTCGGTCAGCATGGCGTCAACATCATGGAGTTCTGCAAGGCGTACAACGCCGCGACGGAGTCGCAGCGCGGCAACGTCATCCCCGTGGAGATCACCGTCTACGAGGACCGCAGCTTCACGTTCATCCTGAAGACCCCGCCCGCCGCGGAGCTCATCAAGAAGGCCGCCGGCGTCGCCAAGGGTTCGAAGACCCCCCACACCGTCAAGGTCGCGAAGCTCACCAAGGACCAGGTGCGCCAGATCGCCGAGACGAAGATGCCCGACCTGAACGCGAACGACATCGAGGCTGCCTCGCTGATCATCGCCGGCACCGCCCGCTCCATGGGCATCACGGTCGAGGACTGAGGGAGATAACGAACATGGCTACCAAGTCCAAGGCATTCCGCGCGGCCGCCGAGAAGATCGAGGCCGACAAGTTCTACACCCCGACCGAGGCTGTGACCCTCGCGAAGGAGACCGGGTCGAAGAAGTTCGACTCCACCGTTGAGGTCGCCCTCAAGCTGTCGGTTGACCCCCGCAAGGCGGACCAGATGGTGCGCGGCACCGTCATCCTGCCGCACGGCACGGGCAAGACTGCCCGCGTCATCGTGTTCGCGACGGGCCCGGCCGCCGAGGCCGCTCTCGCTGCGGGCGCGGACGAGGTCGGCGGCGCAGAGCTGATCGAGAAGGTCGCGGGCGGCTACACGTCGTTCGACGCCGCCGTCTCGACCCCCGAGCTCATGGGTCAGGTCGGTCGACTGGGTAAGGTCCTGGGTCCCCGTGGCCTCATGCCGAACCCGAAGACCGGTACGGTCACCCCGAACCCGGCCAAGGCCGTCGAGGAGATCAAGGGCGGCAAGATCGAGTTCCGCGTCGACAAGCACGCCAACGTGCACTTCGTCGTGGGCAAGGCCTCGTTCTCGGCCGACCAGCTCGACGAGAACCTGAAGGCCGCTCTCGAGGAGATCGTCCGTCTGAAGCCGTCCAGCTCCAAGGGTCGTTACATCCAGAAGGGCGCGGTGTCGACGACGTTCGGCCCCGGCATCCCGCTGGACGTCAACGCACTGGTCTGAGACACGTCTCACAGGAAGGGCCCCGTCTTCGGACGGGGCCCTTCCTGCATGCTCAGCCGTCGTCGCGGATGTCGAAGCTCAGCGGCCCTGTAGGAGTGGCCTCCGAGACCTCCACGCGCTCGACGTGCGCTGCGGGCGGCCCCTTGCGAAGCCAATCGATCATCCGATCCACGCGTCCTTCTTCGCCGTGGAGCTCGGCTTCGACGGTGCCGTCACGGCGGTTTCTCACCCATCCGGCGACGCCGAGGCGGGCGGCCGCATCGTGGGCGGAATAGCGGAAGCCGACGCCCTGCACGGCGCCGCTGACGATCACTCGGACATGACGCATGCGCACATTGTGCCGCGGATGCGCCGGCGACGCTGCGGGCTGTCGCGAATGACGAGCCGGTGGCAGGATGCCCTGCGCGTGCGCCCGCGTCAGCCCCCGAGGACGAGGCTGAGCGCGATCAGCGCCATGACGACGGCGATGATGCCGTCGAGAACGCGCCACGTGATCGGCGACGTGAACATCCGGCCGAGCAGCCGGGCGCCGTAGGCGAGCGAGAGGAACCATGCCAGGCTCGCGAGCATCGCGCCGGACGCGAACCACCACCGGTTGTCGCCATGCGTGTTCGCCACGGACCCGAGCAGGAAGACCGTGTCGAGGTACACGTGCGGATTGAGCCAAGTGAGGGCGAGGCAGGTCACCAGAGCCGCGGTGCGAGAGGTTCGCACTGGAACGGGACGGACGGCCTGCGACGTCTGCACGGCCGTGCTGTCGTTACTGCCCGCATCCGCCGCAGTGGGCGACACCGGAACCGCGTCTCGTGCGGATGTCGCATCGACGGCGGGCGGATCCGTCGGGCGCCAGACGCGTCGCGCCGCGAGCAGGGCGTACGCGAGGAGGAATGCGGCGCCCGCCCATCGCGCCACCTGCACCGTCCACGGAGCGGTCTCCAGGACGAGCCCCAGCCCCGACACCCCGACCGCGATGAGTACCGCATCCGAGGCGGCGCAGACGAGCGCGACCGTGAGCACGTGCTCCCGCCGGATGCCTTGGCTCAGCACGAAGAGGTTCTGCGCGCCGATGGCGACGATGAGCGAGAGGCCGAGCCCGAGGCCCGCGGCGAGTGAGGGGAACACGCTCCGACGCTAGAGCGAGTGCGACATGAGCACCAGTTCTGATTCCTTCATCCACATAAGCTGTGCTCATGATCGACCTTCCGGCGGAACTCGCGGCGACCCTCGCGGCCGTCGTCGATACAGGCACGATGGATGCGGCGGCTCGCCGCCTGCACATCACGCCCTCGGCGGTCAGCCAACGCATCCGTGCGCTCGAAGAGCGGCTGGGCCGCGTGCTGCTCGTGCGGTCCAAACCCGCGCGGGCGACCGCGGACGGCGAGCGCGTCGTGCGTCTCGCCCGGCAGTACGCGCTGCTCTCGCACGACGTGCTGCGGGAGTTGGGTGAGCCCGTCGAGGGAGAGAGCACGACACCGGTCAGTCTGTCGCTCGCCGTGAATGCGGACTCGTTGTCGACCTGGTTCGTCGCCGCGTTGTCGCACGTCGTCGCGGTGCACGATGCGGTGTTCGATCTCCACCGGGACGACCAGGACTTCACCGCCGAACTGCTCGCATCGGGGCGTGTGGTCGCTGCGGTCACCTCCCGGGCCGCCCCGGTGGCCGGGTGCCGAGTGACTCCGCTGGGTGCGATGCGATACCGCGCCGTGGCGACGCCGAGACTCGCGCGTGAGCTCGAACGTCGGGGCGCGGAGCGCGTGCGGGTCGTCGACTACGACCGCCGCGACGAACTGCAGTCCAGGTGGCTACGAGAGCGGGGCGTCGACCCCGCGTCGCCGCCGCGCAGCTTCGTTCCCGGGTCGCACGCCTTCGCCGATGCGGTGCGTGGTGGTCTCGGATGGGGGATGCTGCCCGATCTTCAGACGGAGTCGGACCTCGCCGACGGCTCCCTCGTGCTGCTATCCGGGTCGCCCGTCGACGTTCCCCTGTACTGGCAGCAGTGGAACCTCGCCTCCGGGCTACTGGATGCGGTCGCGGATGCGGTGACGCGGACGGCGCGCACGGCGCTGCGGATCACGCCTCGCTGATACGCAGGACCGACTTGCCGCGCGTGCGACCCCGCTCCAGCGCGCGGTGCGCCTCGGCCGCATCCGCGAGGTCGTACACGGTGTCGATGTAGACCTGGATCGATCCGGTGTCGAGCAGTCGGCCGAGGGTGGCGAGAACGTCGCCGTCGGGGATGACCTTGTAGCCGGTAGCGCGCACTCCCGCCTCCGCCGCCGCCTCGGCGAAGCCGGGCCAGCCGCCGCTCGGGACCATGACGTACAGGCCGCCGGGGCGGATCACGCCGAGCGAGCGTGTTCCGGTCTCGTCCTCGGTGTTGGCCACCAGGTCGATCACGACGTCCATGTCTGCCACGAGGTCCTCGAAACGCGTCGTGGCGTAGTCGATGACCACGGATGCGCCGAGCTCGCGGAGCCACGCGGCGTTGCGGGCGGAGGAGGTGACTGTCACGTGCGCGCCGAAGTACGCGGCGAGCTGTACCGCGAAGTGTCCCACTCCGCCGCTCCCGGCGTGGATCAGCACGCGCTGACCCTCGTGGGCGTGCGCGGTCTCTACGACCACGCCCCAGGCGGTGAGGGCGGCGAGCGGGATCCCGGCCGCCTCCACGTGCGAGAGCGACGCGGGCTTTCGGGCGAGGGACTGGGACGGCACAACGACGTACTCGGCGTAGGTTCCGCCGGTGCGCGGGAAGGGCACCATTCCGAAGACCTCGGTGCCGGCGGGGAAGGGGTGCGCCTCGAACGGGGAGGTGACGACGACGCCGCTGAAATCGAAACCCAGCGTGGTGGGGTAGCCCGCGACAGCGCCGCTCACTCCCTGGCCCGCCCGCGTCTTCGCGTCGATGGGGTTCACTCCGGCGGCGACCACGCGCACGAGGAGCTCGCCGAGCACAGGCTGGGGGACCGGCAATCGGGTCTCGTGCAGGAGCTCCGGTGCTCCGGTGGACTCGATGACGGCGGCGCGCATCTGCGTCGGGACGTCCTCGGCCCGCATCGGTGTGGGGGAGGAAGCGTCTTTTCTCAGCGGTCGGGGGATCATCGGCCGCTCCTTTCGCTGCGGAAGGCATCGACCATGCGATGCGGTGTCTGCCCTCAGTCAATCGCGGCTATGTCTCGCGGGCGTTACCCCGGTGTCACCGTGCGGAGAACCTCTCGACCCGCAAAAGCGAGGGCCCCCGCACCGGTTGTCGGTGCGGGGGCTCTTGCTGGCGGTCAGGAGACCGTGTCGGGGTTGATGCCGGCCATGAGCGCTTGGAGCAGGCGGCGCAGATTGTCGATGTCCGAAACATCCCAGCTCTCGAGAGCGCGCACCAGCACGCCCTCCTGCGGAGCGCGCGCGGCGGCGAGTCGCTCCATCCCGTACTCGGTGGGTGAGAGCAGGCTGGAGCGGCCGTCGGCCGGGTCGGGGGAGCGGGTGATGAGACCGAGGGCTTCGAGCTCGCGTACCGTCCGGCTGAGCTGACCCTTGTCCAGCAGCAGATGGTCCGCCAGCGTCGCCTGCGTCACGGTCTCGTGGCGCGCGATGGTCGTGAACACCTTGTACGCCCCGGGGAGAAGTCCAGGGCTCACGCGATGGGCGTTCTCGCTGATGACGCGTCGGAACTGTCCGATGAGGTCGCTGAACTGTGCCTCGAGTGCACGCACCGCCTCGGTGCGCTCCTCGTCGCTCGACTTCTCGGACATCGTGATCACTCTACTTGCGCTCGTCGCCCGCATCCGGTGTTCCCGACTGCGTCGTGATGGCGCCGGTCGCGGTGAGCGTCGCCATCGCCTCGGGCACGGACACCGTCGCCAGATCCGCCTCGGATGCGTGTGCCCGCTCGGTCGTGGTCATCCGCGTCAGCGGTGTGTTCGGGAGGAACACGATCGCCAACACGCTCAGCACGGCGACGGGCACCGCGATGAGGAACGCGTGCGAGATGCCGTTCGCGTACACATCCTCGAAGATGACTCGCAGTGGCTCGGGCATGGCCGCGACCTGCGGCAGAGTGCCCGAACTCAGCTGCGTGGCCCACTCGGCGCCGGCCTTGCCGAGGCCGGCCAGCGCAGTACGGACTTCGTCCGCGCGATCGGCGAGCAGATCGGTCACGCGCGTTGCGAGGGCCGCGCCCATCACCGAGACGCCGATCGTGCCGCCGAGGCTGCGGAAGAACGTGACGCCCGAACTCGCGGCGCCGATCTCGCTCGGGTGGGAGGTGTTCTGCACGACGAGCACGAGGTTCTGCATCGTCATGCCGACACCCGCGCCCAACAGGAACATGTACACCGACACGAGGGCGAAGGGGGTGTCGTAGTGGATCGTCGACAGCAGTGCGGAACCCGCCGTCAGCAGCACGCCGCCCGCGATGAGGTAGGGCTTCCAGTGACCGAACCGGGTGATGAGGGCTCCCACGCCCATGGATGCGACGAGCAGTCCCGCGATCATCGGGATCGTCATGACACCGGCCTCGGTCGGGGTCGCCCCGCGTGCCGACTGCATGTACTGGCTCAGGTACACGGAGGCACCGAACATCGCGATGCCGGTGGCGATCGAGGCGATCACGGCCAGTGTGAAGGTGCGGTTGCGGAAAAGCGTCAGAGGGATGAGGGGCTCCCGTACCCGCAGTTCGACGACGATGAACAGGATCGTCGCGAGGACCGCGCCGCCGACCATGAACAGCGTGTTCAGGCTCCACCAGTCGAACGACTTGCCGGCCAGAGTGACCCAGATGAGCAGAAGAGAGACGGCGGCGGCCAGCAGAACGATGCCCGTGTAGTCGATCGACACCTTGCGCGGCGTGCGCTGGGGCAGGTGGAGGGTGCGCTGGACGATGAGCAGGGCGGCGACAGCGAAGGGCAGCGCGACGAAGAAGTTCCAGCGCCAGCCCCAGGCGTCCGTGATGACGCCGCCGAGCAGCGGGCCGCCGACGGTCGCGACCGCCATCACGGCGCCGAACAGGCCCATGTAGCGCCCGCGCTCACGCGGGCTGATGATGTCCGACATGATGACCTGGCTGAGCGCGGCCAGGCCGCCGGCGCCGATGCCCTGGACCGCGCGGAAAGCGATGAGCATCTCGGGGCTCTGCGAGAACCCGGCGGCCGCCGTGGCGAGGACGAAGATCGCGATGGCCAGCTGGTAGAGCACCTTCCGGTTCGTGAGGTCCGCGAGCTTGCCCCAGATGGGGGTCGTGATCGCGGTGGTCAGGAGGGTCGCGGTGACGACCCACGTGAACGAACTCTGGTCCCCGGAGAGGTCGTGGATGATCACGGGGAGCGAGGTCGAGACGACGGTCGAGGCGAGCATCGACACGAACATGCCCAGCAGCAGGCCGGACAGGGCTTCGAGGACGTGACGGCGCGAGCTCTTGCTCGACGTGTCCGTCGGTCGGGAGATGGTGGTGGTCACAGCGGCATCCTTCGGTGGGGTGCGGCGTCATCGGCGCAGTAAGTTGATGTATGTCAACGATTGAGTTGGGTCAACTATATGGTCAATCGTTGAGACGCGTCAACTATTCCCGTCCGTCCCAACGGGTTCCTCACGTGTTCGAGGGACCCGACCTGCGTCGAATCGGCGATCGTGGCGACGTTTCGCGTCCCTCGAACGTGGGTGCAGCGGGCGAGGGGGCGAGGGAGGCGAGGAGGGTTCGACGCCGCGTGTCAGTCGCTGAAGACGAGCGCGCGGTACTCGCGGCGCGACGGGGCCTCGGGAGCCGGCGCGGGAGTTCGGCCGCGTGTGGTGCGCAGGTGCAGCTCGTCGATCAGGGCGGTCGCAAGGCGCACGAGCTTGCCGATCTCGACCTCGTCGCGCTCTACCCATGCGCACCGCGGCTCATCATCGACCGGAACGAAGCCGTCGTGCTGCTCCCAGGCGACGAGGGTGCGTTCGGCTCCGAGCACGTGCTGCTGCCACCACACCTGGCGGAGGTAACCCCGAGGGATCGACCGCCACGACTTGTTGGTCGTCTTGATCTCCGCCAGCGTCACCCGGCCCTCGGCGTCGACGGCGATGCCGTCGGGGGTCGCGAGGTGCCGCTTCTCCACGACCGCATGGAACAGCGCCGATGAGGGCTGGATGCCATGGGTCGCCGCGACCCAGGCGGCGATCTCGGGCTCGCGTCGCCGGCCGTGATCGGTGTAGGCGTTGCCGGAGAACCTCGACCCGCCCAGCTTCTGGTCGGCGGCCTTCGCGATCGCGCGCTCGCTCGTGAGCGAGGCCACATCCGTCGCCGTGATACCGCGTGAGCGCGCCCGGATCCAGGCCACCCGATCGCGGGAGTCCGCGACGATGCGAGCGGCGAGTTCGGGGGTCACCACTCGAGGGTACGCCCGGGCGCCGACCCCCTCGAGAGCGACATGCGTCCATCGGCGTGCCGCGGCCGACATTTGGAACGGCTGGGAAACCGGTAAGAAATCTCTGAACCCTAGGGTCGGGCCGTTGCACCTTCCTCGCGCTCTCGCGCCCGCGTCGACCCAGGGGGACCATGTTCGACTCCGATCTCCGACCGCACCGCCGTGGCCGGATCCTCACCGCAGCCCTCATCGTCGGAGCCGTTGTCGCGGCGTCGGCGGTGGCGACCGTCCCCGCCGGCGCCGCGGAGCCGACGGTCGGCGCTCGCACGGCGGGCGACCCGCTCTTCCCGAACGTCGGCAACGGTGGCTACGACGTCACCCACTATGACCTGGACCTCACGTACCGCGCGAACGACGACGTCAGTGCGGTCGCCACGATCGAGGCCATCGCGCCGGCACCGCTTTCGGCGTTCTCGCTCGACTTCGAGGGCATGACGGTCGACAGCGTGACGGTGAACGGTGTACCGGCTCAGTTCTCCCGCGAGCAGGATGCGGACGCCACGCTCTTCAAGCTCGACGTCACCCCCGCGACAGCGGTCACCGGACCGTTCACGGTTGCGGTGGCGTACTCGGGTGCCCCCGTCGAGCACATCGACGCTGATGGTTCCTCGGAGGGGTGGGTGACGACATCGGATGGCGCGACGGCCCTGGGCCAGCCGATCGGAGCCATGACATGGTTCCCGCAGAACAACGCGCCGGCCGACAAGGCCACCTACGACATCAGCGTGACCGCGCCCACCACGGCCGGCGGCAACCCGCTGAGCGTGGCGAGCAACGGCGAGCTGATCGGCAAGACCGTCGACGCGCAGGCGGGGACCACCACGTGGGACTGGCAGCAGCGCAATCCCATGGCGACCGAGCTCTCGGTGCTCTCGGTCGGCCGGTTCAACGTTCTCGAGAGCGACATCACCCTCGCGAGCGGCCGCACGTTGCACGAGTGGAGCTTCGTCGACCCGACGATCAGCGTGAACGTTCAGAACGCGATCAACACGCGTCGCGGTGAGGTCAAGCAGATCATCGATTGGCTCGAGACGAAGCTCGGCCCCTATCCGGGCAACAGCATCGGTCTCATCGTCGACCGTGTGGGCGTGGGGTACGCGCTGGAGACGCAGGACCGCCCGTTCTTCGACGGCAGCGTCCCTGCCAGCACGCTCATCCATGAGCTCGTCCACCAGTGGCTCGGCAACGAGGTCGCGCCAGCCGACTGGTCGCACATCTGGCTCAACGAGGGCGCGGCGGAGTTCTTCACCACCTACTACCGCTACGGCGTCGGACTCAGCCAGACGACCCCGGAGAACGATTCCTTCGGCAACTGGAGCGACCCGCGTAACGACGGCAGCTGGGAAACGCCGACCGTCGGCTTCACGGACCCGGCGGAACTGTACGACTGGCAGGTGTACAACCGCGGCAAGTACACGCTCGGCGCGCTCATGACCGCCATCGGCCGTGACGCTTTCGACGCCACCTACGCGGCCTGGACGAAGGCGCACGCCGGCGTCGCCGCGGACACCGATGACTTCATCGCCCTCGCAGAGCAGGTGTCCGGCCGTGACCTCGGTGCGTTCTTCCAGGACTGGCTGTTCGATGCGGACAAGCCCGCGTGGCCCTCGATGTGGACCGCCGCCATCACGAGCGATGTGCCTGCGGGCAAGACCCTCCTCCCTGGTGACACCGCGACGCTGACGCTGAAGGTCGAGAACACCGGACGGGTGGATCTCGTCGGTGCGACCGTCGTGGCGGATGCGACCCAGCTGCTCGCTCAGGCGTCGGTCTCGACCCTCCCGGTGGGCGTCGCACGAGACGGTGGGACGTTCACGTGGTCGATCCCCACGACCGCGCCCGGCGCGACCGCATCCGTGGAGATCGCGGTGAAGGTGGCGGCAAGCGCTGCCGGTGGTGCGATCTCCGTGCCGATCACCGCGCCGCAGCTCGGCTCGACTCTCGCCGCGGCGGAGGTGGTCGTCCCGATCATGGTTCCGGTGAACCTGCTCAACATCAACGACTTCCACGGCCGGATCGACGCGAACACGGTGAAGTTCGCCGGGACGGTCGAGCAGCTGCGTGCGGAGTACGGCGACGCGAACACGCTCTTCCTCTCCGCGGGCGACAACATCGGCGCCTCGCTCTTCGCTTCCTCCTACTTCCAGGACGAGCCGACTCTCGAGGTTCTCAATGCCCTCGGGCTGCGCGCCTCGGCTGTGGGCAATCACGAGTTCGACCAGGGCATCGAGGATCTCACAGGCCGCGTCGCCGGAAGCGCAGACTTCACATACCTGGGCGCGAACGTCTACGACGCCGCATCCGGAGACGTCCTTCTCCCCGAGTACGCCACCTTCACCGTCAGCGGACTGACCGTCGCCGTGATCGGTGCGATCACCGAGGAGACGCCGACCCTGGTCTCGCCCGACGGCATCAAGGGGGTCTCCTTCGGCGACCCGGTTGAGGCCGTGAACCGCGTAGCGGCTCAGCTGACCGACGGCGACCCGGCCAACGGGGAAGCCGACGTCATCATCGCCGAGTACCACGAGGGCGCGTCGGAGGGTGCCTCCAAGTCGACTCTGGAGAACCAGCTCGAGCACGGCGGAGCGTTCGCCTCCATCGTCAACGACACATCCGCTGCGGTTGACGCGATCTTCACGGGCCACACCCACATGGCCTACCCATGGAACGCGAAGATTCCGGGCACGGATCGCACGCGCCCGATCGTTCAGACCGGAAACTATGGTGAGAACATCGGACAGGTCGTTCTGCAGGTCGACCCTGTGAAGGGAGCCGTGGCGTCGTACACGACGAATCTCGCCGCCCGAGCCAAGACGGCTGACGCGGATCTGGTCGCTGCCTATCCCCGCGTGGCAGAGGTCAAGCAGATCGTCGACGCGACGCTGGCAGAGGCCGCCATCGTCGGGAACAAGCCCGTGGGGTCGGTCGCCGCCGACATCACGACCGCGTTCAGCGGCGGCTCCTACGTCGACGGCGTCTACACGGGCGGGGAGCGCGACAACCGCGCCGCGCAATCGACGCTGGGCAACCTCGTCGCGGACTCCATTCGCGACGCGCTGGCCGACCCGGCGCGCGGCGGCGCCGAGATCGGCGTGGTCAACCCGGGCGGGTTGCGGGCCGACCTGAGGTACGCGCCCGACGGAATCGTCACGTATGCCGAGGCGAACGCCGTCCTGCCCTTCGTCAACAACCTCTGGACGACGACTCTCACGGGAGCCCAGTTCACGGAGGTGCTCGAGGAGCAGTGGCAGCTCGACGACAAGGGTCAGGTCCCGTCACGGCCCTACCTGCAGCTCGGACTGTCCGAGAACGTGTTCTACACCTACGACGCCGCGGCGGCGCAGGGCTCGCACATCACGGGCGTGTGGATCGACGGGCAGCCGATCGACCCGAACCGCGAGTACCGCGTGGGCTCGTTCAACTTCCTCTTGACCGGCGGTGACAACTTCCGCACCTTCAAGGAGGGGGCTCAGACCCGCGACTCGGGTCTTGTCGACCGCGACGCCTGGATCGACTACCTGGCGGCGCACCCCGACATCGAGCCCGACTTCGCATCGCGGAGCGCGCAGGTCCGCGGGTTGGCAGGGTCCGTGGAGGTCGGTCAGACCGTCACGCTCGAGGTGTCGGGACTCGACCTCACCTCCCTGGGAAGTCCGGTGAACACGACGCTCGAGCCCGCGATCGGCGACACCGTGTACGCCCCCGTAGCCGTCATCGACGGTGTCGCGCGCATCTCTGTGGCGACGCCGAACGACGTCGTGGGACCAGCGGTGCTGACCCTCACGGCACCGGACTCGGGAACCGTCATCCGCGTACCGATCAACGTGCGTCCGGCCGTGCCGGGAACGGGAGGCGGGGTCGAGACGCCCGCGCCCGAGTCGGCGCTCACGCCCGCCACGCAGAACGCGGTTCAGATCCAGGGTGGGACGACGCTCCAGCCCGGACAGACGATCACGATCCACGTCGGCGAGGAGTACGCGGGCGACTGGGTGAGCGTCTGGCTGCGCTCCGACCCGCTGCTGCTGGGCTGGTACCGCGTAGACGAGCTCGGCAACATCACGGTGACCCTGCCGGCGGGCGTCTCCGGGGCGCACCGACTCATCGTGCAGGATGCGGAGGGCAACGTGATCGGTTGGCAGCCGGTGCAGATCGGTGCGCTGCCCAGCACCGGCCAGGACGGCGGATCGATTCTGGGGCTGTCGCTGATGGCGCTGCTCCTCGTCGGCGTCGGCGTCTCGGCGCGCACCATCCGCCGCAGGCGAGCCTGATCGCACGTCCGCACTGAGACACGACCCCCGCCCGAGTGATCCGGGTGGGGGTCGTGTACTCTCCGCGCGGATTTGGGGCAACGGCCAACGTGGCGTAGTCTGGTTCCTAAGCCAAAGACCGCTGGTCATCGCTGCGCGTGTAAACGCGAAACGATCGAAGCTCTGCACTGCAGGGGCCCGCGCAGGTGACACTGAACTTCCTCCTTCGGGAATCGAGCTCCGTGCGCTTGCGCCGGAGCTTTTGTCATGTGCGGGCGGGTCAAGGCCGACGCTCCGCCACCGCGGGGTGTCACGTTCACATCAAGGAGTGACCATGGCGCAGAAGGATGCATCGGTCGCCGAGCTCACGAAGAACTTCGAGGACTCGACTGCCGTTCTGCTGACCGAGTACCGCGGTCTGACGGTCGCCCAGCTCAAGCAGCTGCGCAACAGCATCCGTCAGGACGCGAGCTACGCCGTGGTGAAGAACACGCTGACCAAGATCGCCGCGAACAACGCGGGGATCACGGCGCTGGACGAGGACCTCAAGGGTCCCTCGGCTGTGGCGTTCGTGCACGGTGACTTCGTCGCCACCGCCAAGGCTCTGCGTGACTTCGCCAAGGCCAACCCGCTTCTCGTGATCAAGGGCGGCATCTTCGAGGGCAACGCCCTGAGTGCCGACGAGGTCAACAAGTACGCCTCCCTGGAGAGCCGTGAGGTTCTGCTGGCGAAGGCCGCGGGCATGATGAAGGCGACGATGGGCAAGGCTGCGGCCACCATCGACGCGCTTCGCGAAAAGCTGGAGACCGCCGAGGCCGCGTAAGCGTCCGGCGAGCTCTTTCCCACACACCCCCACCTATCTAGGAGATACATCATGGCGAAGCTCACCACTGAGGAGCTGCTCGAGCAGTTTGCCGGCCTGACCCTCGTCGAGCTCAGCGAGTTCGTGAAGGCGTTCGAGGAGAAGTTCGACGTCACCGCTGCCGCCCCCGTCGCCGTTGCCGGCGCTGCGGGTGCTGCTGGTGGCGCGGAAGAGGTCGAGGAGAAGGACTCCTTCGACGTCATCCTCGAGGCCGCTGGCGACAAGAAGATCCAGGTCATCAAGACGGTCCGCGAGCTCACCTCGCTCGGCCTCGGCGAGGCCAAGGCCGTCGTCGACGGTGCCCCCAAGGCCGTGCTCGAAGGCGCGAACAAGGAGACCGCCGAGAAGGCGAAGGCCGCTCTCGAAGAGGCCGGCGCGACGGTCACCCTCAAGTAAGGTTCCGCACCTTCTTCACGAAGGCCCCGGATGCGTTCGCCGCATCCGGGGCCTTCGTGCGTCTTGGCGCGTCGCACCCGCGGATGAGAGCAATCTCATCGAACCGTCATCTTCTCGTAAGCCGCGGAGGGGTCCTCTCTTCGTAGTCTCCTGAATGTCCCCCAGCAGAACCTCAGGAGATCCATGTCCCCCTCCCAGCCGAGGCGTCCTTTCGCGGCGCTCGCCTTCGGGGTCGGAACCGCGGTCGTCGCCGGCATGTTCGTGCCCGCCGTCGCCGTCGCCGCCGAGCCCGCCGATGTCGTCATCAACGAGGTCTACCTCAAGGGCGGAAGCGCCAACGCTCCGTTCAACAAGAAGTTCGTCGAGCTGTACAACGCCGGCGAGACCGCGCAGAGCTTGGACGGCTGGTCCCTCCAGTACCGCTCGGCAGAGGGAACCGGCGGCCCGTCGGTCACCGAGCCGCTGAGCGGCGTCATCGAGCCCGACGACTACTACCTGATCGCGTGGAACGGCAACGGCGCCGCGGGTGCCGCGCTCCCTGTCACCCCGGACCTGTCGTTCGACAAGGGGTTCAACGCCTCCGGAACGACGGGCACGATCTACCTCGCGGACACGACCCAGGCGCTGACGCTTCCCACCGGATCCGTCGTCGGCCAGGAGCACGTCGTGGATCTCCTCGGCTACGGCGCATCGAAGACGTTCGAGGCGGGCGTGGCCCCGGTCACCGGCGCGAACGGCGTCCCCAACTCGCTCGCCCGCACGAACTTCGTCGACACGGACAACAACGCGGCCGACTTCAGCCACCCGGCGCAGATCACGCCGCAGGCATCCGCGACCTCCGGCTCCGATCCCGACCCGGGCACGGATCCCGATCCCGGTACCGACCCAGATCCCGGTACCGACCCCGGCACTCCCGCGCTCTCGGCGATCGCCGACATCCAGGGCACGGGTGACGCGACGCCGCTGTCGGGCCAGACTGTCATCACCCGCGGCATCGTCACGGGCACATACGCGACCGGCGGCTTCAACGGCTTCACGATCCAGACGCCCGGTACGGGCGGCGCGGTCGATGCCTCGCACACCGCATCCGACGCCGTCTTCGTCTACGGCGGAAGCGGAGACGCCGGAGCGGCCATCGCCGCGAAGGCCTCCATGGGCTCCTACGTCGAGGTGACCGGTGTCGCCGGCGAGTTCAATGACCTCACGCAGATCAACGTCTCGGCGGGATCCGTCACGACGATCGACGAGCAGGTCGCGCCCGTGACCCCGGTGCCGCTGGCCTGGCCCATCGCCCCTGCGGACCGCGAGAAGTTCGAGAGCATGCTCGTAGCTCCCGAGGGCCGTTTCACGGTCACGAACACGTACGCGACGAACCAGTATGCGGAGATCGGACTCGCCTCGGGCGAAAAACCCCTCATCACGCCGACAGACGTCGCGCGCCCGGGCACCCCGGAGGCCGCGGCCGTCGAAGCCGACAACGCCGCGCGTGGTGTCGTGCTCGATGACGGCGCGTCGATCAACTTCCTGGGTGGAACCACCAACAAGGCCATCCCGCTGCCGTACCTCACCGACGTCCATGTCACGGTGGGTGGCGAAGTGTCGTTCACGCAGCCGATGATCCTGGACTACCGCAACGGCGCCTGGAAGGTGCAGCCGACCACGCAGGTCAAGGCGGGCGACCCGTTGCCCGTCACGATCGGCTCGGCGCGCGCCGCATCCGCCCCCAACGCGGTCGACGGCGACATCTCGATCGCCAGCTTCAACGTGCTGAACTACTTCACGACGACGGCCGCGGACGTGGGCTGCACCTCGGTCTACACCGACCGCGACGGCAACCCGATCACGGCCAACCGCTGCCCGAACAACGGTCCACGCGGCGCGGCGACCGAGGTCAGCCTGAAGCGCCAGCAGGACAAGATCGTCGATGCGATCAACGCGCTCGGCACCGAGGTCGTCTCGCTCGAGGAGATCGAGAACTCGGCGGCTTTCGGAGAGAACCGCGACGCGGCCCTCTCCACTCTCGTCGACGCGCTGAACGCCGATCTCGGCAAGGACGAGTGGGCCTTCGTCCCCTCGCCCACCCAGGTGCCTTCGGGTGAGGACGTCATCCGCACCGCGTTCATCTACAAGGCTGATGTCGTCTCTCCGGTGGGGGATTCGGTCATCGACCTGGATGACGCCTTCGTCAACGCGCGGCGACCGCTTGCGCAGGCCTTCGCGCCGAAGGGCGAGACGGATGCGGCGTTCCTGGCGATCGTGAACCACTTCAAGTCGAAGGGTGACAGCGACCCGAAGCAGACGGGCGACAACGCCGACGGCGAGCAGGGCGCCTTCAACGGCGACCGCGTCCGCCAGGCCAAGGCACTCGTGGACTTCGCCGCCGAGCAGAAGACCGCCGCGGGAACCGACCGGGTGTTCCTGCTCGGTGACTTCAACTCGTACACGCAGGAAGACCCGATGCAGGTCCTCTACGAGGCTGGGTACACCGACCTCGGTTCGCGTACAGGCAAGCACACGTACTCCTTCGAGGGTGCCAGCGGTTCGCTCGACCACGTGCTGGCCTCGCCCGCCGCGGCCAAGATGGTCACCGGCGTCGATGTGTGGAACATCAACGCGGGGGAGTCAATCGCGCTCGAGTACAGCCGGTACAACTACAACGCGACGAACTTCTACGAGGTGTCGCCCTATCGCTCCAGCGACCACGACCCCGTCGTGGTGGGCGTCGCGTGGAACCCGACGGTGCCGATCAACCTGCTGAACATCAACGACTTCCACGGTCGTATCGATGCCAACACGGTGAAGTTCGCCGGGACCGTCGAGCAGTTGCGCGCTGAGCACGGAGACGCCAACACCCTGTTCCTCTCGAGCGGCGACAACATCGGCGCCTCGCTGTTCGCCTCCTCGTTCGAGGACGACCAGCCCACGATCGACGTGCTCAACGCTCTCGAGCTGAAGGCGTCGACCGTCGGCAACCACGAGTTCGACAAGGGCTTCGCCGACCTGAAGAATCGCGTGCAGCCCGCGGCCGACTTCACCTACCTGGGCGCGAACGTCTACAAGAAGGGCACGACCACTCCTGCTCTGCCGGAGTACGCCACCTTCGAGGTCGACGGACTCACCGTCGCGGTCATCGGAGCGGTGACCGAGGAGACGCCGACGCTGGTGACCCCGGCCGGTATCGCTGACATCGAGTTCGGAGACCCGGTGGATGCGGTCAACCGCGTCGCTGCCAAGCTCGAGGCCGGAGGCGACGTCGATGTGATCGTGGCCGAGTACCACGAGGGCGCGGCCTTCAGTCAGGCCGATGTCGCGACTCTGCCGAAGAATCTCGAAGAGGGGAAGGCGTTCACGGACATCGTGCAGAAGACGTCGGCATCCGTCGACGCGATCTTCACGGGGCACACGCACATGAAGTACGCGTGGAACGCGCCGATTCCCGGTGAGCCCGGAAAGACCCGTCCCGTCGTCCAGACCGGAAGCTACGGCGAGAACATCGGTCATGTCGTGCTGAACGTCGACGCGGAGAGCGGCGAGGTCGTCTCCTACGAGGCCGCGAACGTCGAGCGGACGAAGACCGATGACGCTCAACTGGTTGCCGCATACCCGCGGGTGGCGGAGGTCAAGGAGATCGTCGACGGAGCCCTCGCCCGCGCGAAGGTCGTCGGTGACGAGCCGATCGGTTCGGTGACCGCTGACATCACCACGGCCTTCACGGGCGGTGCCTACACGGGCGGCGTCTACGCCGGCGGCACGCGTGACAACCGCGCCGCGCAGTCGACGCTCGGCAACCTCGTCGCCGACTCGCTCGTCGCGACGCTCTCCGACCCGCTTCGCGGCGGCGCAGAGATCGGCGTGGTGAACCCCGGCGGCCTTCGTGCCGAGCTGCTGCGCGGCGACGACGGGGTGATCACGTTCGCCGAGGCCAACGCGGTCCTGCCGTTCGTGAACAACCTCTGGACGACGACCCTCACGGGGGAGCAGTTCACGCAGGTGCTCGAGGAGCAGTGGCAGACCAACCCCGACGGCACCATTCCGTCGCGGCCCTACCTCGCTCTCGGGCTGTCGAAGAACGTGACCTATACCTACGACGCGGATGCGCCGCAGGGATCCCACATCACGGGCGTCTGGATCGACGGCAAGCCGATCGATCCGAAGGGCTCGTACCGGATCGGCTCGTTCAACTTCCTGCTGACCGGCGGCGACAACTTCCGCACCTTCAAGGAGGGCACCGACACGCGCGACTCGGGTCTCATCGACCGGGATGCGTGGATCTCGTACCTGACGGCGAACAGCCCGGTCTCGCCGAGCTTCGCCAGCCGTAGCGCCGAGGTGACGGGGCTTCCCGCATCCGTCGCCCCGGGGGCGCAGGTCTCGTTCCAGGTGGGCGGGCTGAACCTCACCTCGCTCGGCAGCCCGGAGACGACCTCTCTGCTGGTGAGCGTCGAGGGCAGCACGGCGGTCATCGATCCGGTCACCGTCACGGGCGGAGCGGCAACGGTCGCCTTCACGATGCCCGCCGACGCTCCGGCCGACAGCACGATCGTCGTCCAGGCGCCGCAGACGGGCACGGAGTTGCGACTGCCGGTGAAGGTGACGTCCGACACCCCGCCGACCACGACGCCGCAGCCCGCGGACCCGAGCCAGCTCGTGCCCGCCCTGCAGGACCTCATCAAGGTCATTACGGGCGAGCTGCGCGCGGGAGCCACGATCACGATCCACGTCGGCACGCAGTACGCGGGCGACTGGGTGACGGTCTGGCTGTACTCGACCCCGCGTCAGCTCGGCGGATGGCACCAGGTGGATGCGGCGGGCAACGTCACTGTCACCCTGCCGGCCGATCTCACCGGCGATCACCGGCTCGTCGTGCTCGACGAGAACGGTCAGGTCATCGGCTGGCAGGCGGTCTCCATCGCTCCCAGGCCGGGATCGCTGGCCGCCACCGGTGCCCAGACGCAGTGGATCGCGGGTGCGCTGCTCGCCGCATCGTTGCTGCTCGCACTGGGCATCGTCGGACGCGCCGTGCCGGTGCGGCGACGCAACTGATCGACAACGGATGACGCGAGGGCGTCGGCGCTTCGGCGCCGGCGCCCTCGTTCACACCGTGGCGTCGGCCGCGGCGCGATCCGAACGCAGCGGACCGGTAGAGCTGCGCACGACCAGCCGCGGCTTGAGGCGCTGGATGACGGGCGCGAGCGTGGGGTCCTGGATCTGGCGCATGAGCAGTTCGACGGCCGCGGCGCCCTGTTCGCGCGGAACCTGGCGGAAGGTGGTCAGCGCGAACATCTCGGCGAACTCGTGGTCGTCGATGCCGATGACGCTCAGCGCGGCCGGAACGTGCAGGCCGAGGCGCCTGGCCGCGATGATGGCGCCGATGGCGACCTCGTCGCACGCGGCGACGATCGCAGTCGGACGCGTGCGCGCGTCACTGAGCAGTTCGACCGCGGCATCGTAGCCCGCTGGCAGCGTCAGCTCCGATTCGGTGTGGGTCGCCTCGTCAGTCAACCCCGCATCCGCCATCGACTGCATATAGCCGTCGAGTCGCGACGACTCCACGTGCGGCCAGCGGGTGCGCGAGCCCGCGCCCAGGAAGGCGATGCGGCGGTGCCCGAGCTCGATGAGGTGCTCGGTGGCACGCCGGGCGGTCAGTGCATCGTCGAGGGTGACGACGCTGGTGCGTTCGTGGTTGCCGACGACGCTCACGACGGGCTTGCCGAGCGCGAGCATGCTGTCCAGCTCGTTCTCCTCGGGCTCGAGCCCGACAGCGATCAGGCCGTCGAACCGCTTGCGCGTCAGGAAGCTCTCGAAGATGCGCTCGCGCGTGTCGCTGCCCGGTTTGGCGTCGTAGAGCGTCAGATCCAGGCCCCGTTCCAGGAGCGCAGCCTGGATGCCCTCCAGCACCTCGGCGAAGAACCATCGGTTGACGTACGGCATGACCACGCCGATGTTCTGAGTGCGCCCCGTCGACAGGCTCTGCGCGTTCGTCGACGGCACGTAGCCCAGCATCTCTGCCGCACGAGTGACGCGGTCTCTCGTCTCGTCGGAGACGTAGCCGGAACCACTGAGCGCGCGTGACGCCGTGGACTTGGAGACACCGGCCTGACGCGCGACATCGGCAATTCCGCTCATGAGAGCCACCCTCTTCCTCGACGGGTGATGTGGGGACGCTCCACATGCTAAGCGAAATCCCCGTCGATAGGGAACCGGTTCCACATTGTGCAGTATTCGCGGGAGCGCTCCCATCGACGATTGAGAGCTTTCGGGAGCGCTCCCATAGCAGGTTATCGAGTTGTGATCGTTCGCTGTTGTGTCGGATGCGCGATTGGATTACGGTGGCGTGGAATCGGTTCCTGAGTGAAGCCGATACGTGGGGCAAGATGCTCCTGCGTGCTCAAAGAGGAGGAATCACATGACCAGGTCACAGCGACGTCGGGTGCTCGTCCCGATGGCTCTGTTGGGAGTCGCCGGCCTTGCACTCGCAGGCTGTGCCGAGACCAGTTCGTCCCAGGGGGGCGGCTCGGCCGAGGGCGCGACGGTCCAGATCGCCGGCGGTATCACCGGTGGGGAGGCGGATGCGCTCAACAAGTCCTTCGAGCAGTTCACCGCCGACACCGGCATCAAGGTCGTCTACACGGGCGACAAGAGCTTCGAGGGCAACATCGTCACGAAGGTGACGGGTGGCTCGGCCCCAGACATCGCCATCGTGCCGCAGCCGGGTCTGCTCAAGTCCCTCATCGAGACCGGTGAAGTCAAGGAGGGCTCCGACGCCGTCTCCAAGAACGTCGACGAGTACTGGTCCGCCGACTGGAAGAACTACGGCAGCCTCGATGGCACGTTCTACGCGGCGCCGATGCTCGGCAACGTCAAGGGCTACGTCTGGTACTCGCCCGCCAGCTTCAAGGAGTGGGGTGTCGAGGCTCCCAAGACGTGGGACGACCTGCTGACGCTCACCCAGACGATCCGCGACAAGACCGGCGCCGCCCCGTGGTGCGCGGGCTTCGCATCCGACGCCGCATCCGGTTGGCCGGGTACGGACTGGATCGAAGACCTCGTGCTGCGCCAGTCCGGTGCCGACGTGTACGACCAGTGGGTCGACAACGAGGTCAAATTCACCGACCCGCAGATCAAGGACGCCTTCGACGCCGTCGGCAAGATCCTGCTGAACCCGGACTACGTGAACGCGGGCTACGGCGACGTCAAGAGCATCAACTCCACCGCTTTCGGTGACGTCGCGGCCGCGGTCGCCGACGGTCGTTGCGCACTGACGCACCAGGCGTCGTTCCTGTCGGCGAACTTCCTCGAGGCCAAGACCGCCTCCGGTGCAACGCCGACCGTCGCCCCCGACGGTGACGTCTACGCGTTCCTGCTGCCCGGCATCACCGCAGACGGTGAGCAGTACGTCGAGGCCGGTGGCGAGTTCGTGACCGCGTTCAGCGATGACGAGGCCGTCCAGAAGGTCGTGGAGTACATGTCGACTCCCGAGTTCGCCGACGCACGCGTCAAGCTCGGCGGCGTCATCTCCGCCAACAAGGGCGCCGACCCGTCGCTCGCCTCCAGCGAGTTCCTGACGGACGCCATGAAGACGCTGCAGGACCCCTCCACGGTCGTCCGCTTCGACGCCTCCGACCTGATGCCGGCCACGGTGGGTCAGGGCTCGTTCTGGAAGGGCATGGTCAACTGGATCGACGGCCGTCCGCTCGACCAGGTTCTCAGCGACATCCAGGCGGGATACGACAACTAATCCCGTCGGCTCGCTCGCGACCGCGGGGTCGTCCGGCTCTTGTGCCGGGCGGCCCCGCGGCCCCGCCCGCGGGCGGCCGCCCGGAGGACAAGGACCCAGATGTCCCAGACGAAAACGACGGAGCCGCTCGTCTTCCATGACGAGCTCCAGCCTCCGAAATCGCCCCGCGCGCGCAAGATCGCCACGATCATCGCCGTTGCTGCCGCAGCCGTTGCCGTCGTGGCGGCCCTTCTTCTGTGGCTGAGCCCGAAGATCGACGACGCGCCGCCGACTTCGCTCGGCTTCTCACTCAACAGCTTCTTCATCTGGCTCGGCGGGCTGAACCCCATCGTGCAGATCCCGATCGTGCTGATCGTGTTCGGAGCCGTGGTCGGACTCGTCCTGCTGCTCATCGAGTTCGCGCCCCGGCGTGGGCGCGGCTACATGTGGCTGCGTGTCGTCGCGTGCTTCGCGATTCCGCTGCTCGCCTTCATGCTGCTCCGCCCGTACCAGAACGCGCTCGTCTACGTCCTCGCGATCGCCCTGGGCGTGGGCGCTCTGCTCTTCTTCGCCGACTATCGATCCCGCGAAGGCGCGGGGTACGTGTTCCAGCTCGTCGTGTTCCTGGCCCCGGCGATGCTGCTGCTCCTGCTGGGGCTCATCTACCCGGCGATCTCGACCTTCTTCCAGTCGTTCTTCGACAAGACGGGTGACAACTTCGTCGGCCTCGAGAACTACATCTGGACCTTCACCAACCCCGAGGGCTTCTGGTCGGTCATCAACACGGTCATCTGGGCGCTGTTCGCCCCGACGCTGTCGACCATCATCGGTCTCGCGTACGCCGCGTTCATCGACCGAGCGCGCGGCGAGAAGATCCTGAAGGTGCTCGTCTTCATGCCGGTCGCGATCTCGTTCGTCGGCGCCGGCATCATCTGGAAGTTCGTGTACGACTACCGCCAGGGCGAGCAGATCGGTCTGCTCAATGCCATCGTCACGATGTTCGGCGGCGACCCGGTGGGCTGGCTCGACGCGCAGCCGCTCGTCAACACCTTCGCCCTGCTGGCCGTGTTCGTGTGGACGCAGACCGGCTTCGCGATGGTCATCCTCTCGGCGGCGATCAAGGCGATTCCGACCGAACAGCTGGAGGCCGCGCAGCTCGACGGCGCGTCGGCCTGGCAGCGGTTCAGAAACGTCACCGTTCCCGGCATCCGCTCCTCGCTGATCGTCGTGCTCACGACCATCACGATCGCCTCACTGAAGGTCTACGACATCGTCGCCGTCATGACCGGCGGTCGCTCGAACACCTCGGTGCTGGGCTTCGAGATGGTCAACCAGCAGCAGCGGTTCCAGAGCTACGGGCACTCCTCGGCACTGGCCGTCGTGCTCTTCCTGTTCGTGCTGCCGCTGATCGTCTACAACGCGCGTCAGATGCGCAAGCAGAAGGAGATCCGATGAGCGCCGCCGCCCCGACCACGCCGGCGTTCGACGCCAAGACTGCCCGCAAGGTGGCGCGTGACACGCGCCGCAACGAGAAGACGGCGCAGAAGCGGATGACGTCGAAGACGGCGACGCTGATCGCGATCATCATCGCGATCTTCTGGACCATCCCGACCTTCAGCCTCTTCGTCACCTCGTTCCGTCCCGGTGCCGACTCCCAGACGAGCGGATGGTGGACGGTCTTCGTCGACCCCGCGTTCACGCTCGACAACTACTTCGACGCGCTCACCTCCGGGGGGACCGCGTTGACGCTGGGGGAGTCGTTCCTCAACTCGCTCGCCATCGCCATCCCCGCCACCGCCATCCCGATCGCGTTGGCATCGCTCGCGGCGTACGCGTTCGCCTGGATCGACTTCAAGGGCAAGAACGGCCTGTTCATCTTCGTGTTCGCGCTGCAGATCGTGCCGATCCAGATGGCCCTCGTGCCGCTGCTCAGCCTGTTCTCGCGCGGCCTCGAGATCAACGGCGTCGCGGTCTTCCCCGGGTTCGAGCTGCGCGGAGTGGAGCACAGCTTCGCGACGGTGTGGATCGCGCACGCGATCTTCGCCATGCCGCTGGCGATCTTCCTCCTGCACAACTTCATCTCGGAGATCCCGAGCGAGGTCATCGAGGCGGCACGCGTCGACGGTGCCGGTCACGGGCAGATCTTCTTCCGGATGATCCTGCCCCTGGCGATGCCGGCGATCGCCTCGTTCGCGATCTTCCAGTTCCTGTGGGTATGGAACGACCTGCTGGTCGCCACGATCTTCGCGCCGAGTTCATCCCTGCCGTTGACGCAGACGTTGAACTCGCTGTCGGGATCGTGGGGCGACCGCTGGTATCTCCAGTCGGCGGGAACGTTCATCTCGATCATCGTTCCGTTGATCGTGTTCTTCGCTCTGCAGCGGTTCTTCGTGCGCGGTCTGCTGGCCGGCGCGACGAAGGGCTGACACCGGCCGAGACGCACATCAGGGGGCCGCATCCGCGTGGGTGCGGGCCCCTGATGCGTCCGCGCGGCGGACGGATAGGGTGAGCGCATGCACCAGGGGGCGGGCTCATCCGAGCAGGCATTGTCGATCGCCGATGCGGACACCGGGCTCGACGCGGAGGAGGCGGCCAGACGTCTCGCCGCAGGCCTCGGAAACTCGGTCGACGCCGACACATCGCGCAGCGTCTGGAACATCGTGCGCGCCAACGTGTTCACTCTCTTCAACGGCATCGTCGGCGCGTGCTTTCTGGTGCTGCTGCTGGTGGGCCGGTGGCAGGACGCCCTGTTCGGCCTGGCCGCCTTCGCAAACGCGATCATCGGCACGGTGCAGGAGTTCCGTGCCAAGCTCGCCCTCGATCGTCTCGCGCTGCTGAACGCGCCGCGCGCCCGCGTGCGACGCGAGAGCAGCGAGGCGGAGGTCGCGCCGGCGGAGGTCGTGCTCGGCGACGTGCTCGTGCTGCGCGCGGGCGATCAGATCGCGGCGGACGCGGTGCTGGTGCGCTCTGTCGCGCTGCAGGTCGATGAGTCGATGCTGACCGGTGAGTCGGATGCGGTCGACAAGCGGCCCGGTGACGAGGTGCTTTCGGGTTCGGTCGTCGTGGGCGGCGAGGGTGACGCGCGGGTCGACAAGGTCGGTGCCGACTCCTACGCGAATCGCTTCCAGTCCGAAGCCAAGCGCTTCTCGATGGTGCGCAGTGAGCTTCGCACCAGCATCGATCGCGTGCTGAGGTGGGTGAGCTGGGGGATCGGCCCGATCGGTCTGCTCGTGCTCAACGCGCAGGTCATGGTCGCGGGCGGCTGGACGGTGATCTTCTCAGAGGGGCGCTGGGAGCAGGCGGTCGTCAACACCATCGCGTCGCTCACGGCGATGATCCCGTTGGGCCTTGTCCTGATGACCTCGATCGCGTTCGCTGTGGGGGCAGCGAAGCTCGCGGCCAAGCAGGTGCTGGTCAACGAGCTGCCGGCGGTCGAGGGACTCGCCCGGGTCGATGTCATCTGTCTCGACAAGACCGGCACCCTCACCGAGGGGGAGATCACCTTCGACGCCGCGCATCCGCTGCCGGATGCGGCGGGGGGCTGGGAGGAAGCGCTCGCCTGGTACGGCGCGGCCCCCGATGCCAACGCGACGGCGCGGTGTCTACGGGAGCCGTACCCGAACGCGCCCGACACTGCGCCCACCGCGCGGATCGGGTTCTCGTCCGCCCGCAAGTGGAGCGCGGTCTCGCTGGCGGGGGCGACCTGGGTGCTCGGCGCTCCCGAGATGGTGTTCCCCGAAGAGGCGACCGATGCCGCATCCGTTCTCGGGGGACTCGTGACCACGCTCGCCTCGCAGGGGCTGCGCACGCTCGTGCTGGCGCAGGCGCCGGTCGAACTCGACGAGAGCGACGTGGCCCAGGAGCGGCTTCCGGCACCGCTCCGCCCCGTCGCGGTCGTCACGTTCCGGGAGCGGGTGCGTGCGGACGCGGCGCAGACCCTCTCCTACTTCCACGCGCAGGGTGTCGGGGTGCGCATCATCTCGGGTGACAACCCGCGCACGGTCGCCGCCATCGCCCGTGACGTGGGGCTCGACGTTGCGGAGGGATACGACGCGCGCACGCTCCCGGAGGATCCAGAAGCGCTGGCCGACGTCCTCGAGACGCACACGGTGTTCGGCCGCGTCACGCCAGAGCAGAAGAAGGCGATGGTACTGGCCCTGCAGAGTCGAGGGCACACCGTCGCGATGACGGGGGACGGCGTCAACGATGCGCTCGCCATCAAGAGCGCCGATATGGGGATCGCGATGAACTCCGGTGCCGCAGCGACCAAGGCCGTCGCGCGCCTCGTGCTGCTGGACGGCCGGTTCTCGCACCTGCCCGACGTCGTCGCCGAGGGGCGCCAGGTCATCGCGAACATCGAGCGCGTCTCGATGCTGTTCCTCACCAAGACCGCCTATGCGACGGCGTTGGCCGTGCTGTTCGGCACGCTCGTCCTGTCGTTCCCGTTCCTGCCGCGTCAGCTGTCCATCACCGACGGGCTGACCATCGGCATCCCCGCGTTCTTCCTCGCGCTCATGCCGAACGCCCGGCGCTACATCCCGGGGTTCCTGCCGCGCTCGCTCGCCTTCGCGCTGCCCTCGGGGATCATCGTCGCGCTCACGCTCACGGGATACGCACTGGTCGCCCGTTCGATCGGCGTCGAGGAGGATCAGCTGCGCACGGGCTCGACCATCATCCTGGCGGTCGTCGGCATCTGGATCCTGTCGATCCTGTCGCGACCGCTGAACCGCTTCAAAGTGATCGTGATCGGGGTCATGTTCCTCGCGCTGATCACGCTGTTCACGGTGCCGTTGTCGATCGAGTTCTTCCAACTGGTCGATCCCGGGCGCGAGGGTGCGTACGCGCTGACGCTGTTCGTGATCGTCGCGATCGGCGCGATCGAGATCGTGCGCCTGTTCCACGTGCGGTTCGTGCGCGCCTCGCTCGCTCGTTCTCAGGGGGCAAAGGGGTCCGGCGCGGCATCCCGCGAGCGGAAGTAGCGCGAACCCAGCGGCGTCCAGAGGACGACCAGAAGGGCGATCTGCAGGGCGATCTGCACGAACAGCAGCCCGTCCCAGGCGTCGCTCGTGACGATCGTGATCACGTGCAGCGTGAGCTGGATGGCGATGTAGATCGTCACCAGCAGCCGGGAGAGCCGGCTCCCGCGCGCGACTCCGGAGGCGACCGCGAGTGTCAGGAGGCCGAACAGGATGATGCCCGCGCCGATGAGCGAGACGGCCAGCACGTCCTCGGCGGCGACGTCGTAGCGGCTCAGCAGCACGAGGATGCCGAGCACCGCGTTGTACGCCCCGGTGAGGGAGACCAGCACGACCGCGAGGGTCACCGCGACGGGACGGTGGACGTGGTGCTGGTTCACGCGACCACCATAGCGGCCGCCCGACTCAGCCTGCCGAGCAGCCCAGCCGCGCCTGCGAGGCGCGCATCGCATCGATCTCCGCTGTCTGGTTGACCTTCATCGTCTCGGCAACCTGAAGCACCCGGGGGATGCTGCCGCGCTCGAGCACGGCATCGGCCATGGGGATGGCGCCCTCGTGGTGACGGATCATGAGCGTCAGGAACTGGCAGTCCAGCGCAGTGCCGGTCGCGCTCCGGAGGTCTGCCAGCTCGGCATCGGTCGCCATCCCCATGGAGGCGCGTACCTCGGCCGGGTCGGCGTCGGCTCCGGCGCCGTGCGCTCCGTGGGCGTCGGTGTCCCCCATCCAGCTCATCAGGGTGCCCTGCTGCGGCACGCCCCACTCGATCAGCCACTCGAACATCATCCCGTTCTGGGCGGCCTGGCCCGTGGCGATGTCGTAGGAGAGCGCCTTGACCGTGTCATCACCACTGCCCTCGTAGGCGATCATCGCCATTTCGACGGCCTGGTCGTGGTGCACCTGCATGTCGCGCGCGAACCCGATGTCGGCCGCGTTCGGCACGGCCGGGCCGTTGCCGAAGAGCGAGAAGCGCCCGATCGCGAAGCCGACGGCGATCACCGCCAGTGCGACCAGGCCGGCGGCGATCCACCGGCCCGGCCGACGCTCAGCGAATCCGGTCATCGGATCACTGACGGCCGGGCGCGTCGACGCCGCCGCTGCACGCGGCGAGAGGCTCGGGGGCGTTCTGGCTGCGCCAGTACTCGGTGAAGAACTCGGGGATACGGGGGTCGTCCGCCGCATCCAGCTTCAGCTGCGCGTTCCACGCGCTCAGCACGATGGGGGAGTCCAGGCCCTCGTACGGCGAGAGCAGCGTGTACGTCTGCGGGAAGAAGCTCTTGAGGGTCGCGAGTTCCTCGTCGCCGACCCGCGCCGGGTCGTACGTGACCCAGATCGCGCCGTGCTCCATCGAGTGCACCGCGTTCTCGTTCGGGACGGGCTCGGTGTAGATGCCGCAGTTGAGCCAGAACGGGTTGTGCTCGCCGCCCGCCGGCGGGGTCTGCGGGTACTCGACCGGGCCCTCGACGTGGTTCGTGGTGTTCGAGAACGTCTCGACGCCCTCGATGACCGCACCCGTCGAGTTCTGCGCCTGGTAGGTGACCGGCTTCGGCGTGAAGACGATCGAGGCGACCACGAGGGCGACGACGACGAAAGCCGCCCCGGAGCCGACGACCCACCAGACGAGCTTGCTGCGGCGACGCTTGGCCAGCTGGCGCTGGTACTCGGCCAGCTTCTCCTGGCGGCGCTGCTCGCGCTCCTGCTTCTGGGAGCTCGCGATCTTCGCCTGCGTCGCGGGATTGCCGCTCTGGCGCTTGTCGGGCGTCGGGGTCATGTGATGTACGTCCTCGGGTGGGTGCGGGCACGGAAGGGCGGAACACGGGCCATGCTGCCGGCCCGCAAGGATTGTATGCGAACGCATTTTAGGCGGGCTGGGAAGACCTCCGGGCCGGTGTCGGAGGAGCTCGGATAGAATCGACCTGCCGCTCGAATCGTTTCGAGCTCGGCCCGCCTCTCGGCGCCACCCTCTCTTGCGAACTGGTACCCCTGTGTCTGACGTCCCCGCTCCCGACCGCAACGAGACAACCGCCACCGGTTCGGTGCGCGTGCCGCGCCCGGCGACCGGCGCCATCCGCACGCTCGGCTCGAACCCGGCGACCGCCCCCATCGTGCTGCACCCCGGCGATGCCATGCCGACCTGGCGCCGTGTGCTCTACATCGTGCTGCTGGGAGCGCTCACCGCGCTCGGCCCGTTCACGATCGATCTGTACCTGCCGGCGTTCCCGATCCTGGAGGCGGACTTCGACACGACGGCGGCGATGATCCAGTTGACCCTGACGGGGACGACCATCGGATTCGCGCTGGGCCAGCTGGTGGTCGGACCCCTCAGCGACAAGCTCGGGCGCCGCATCCCCCTGCTGGTCGTGACGGGTCTTCACATCGTGGCGAGCGCCGCCGCCGCCTTCGCCCCCGACCTCGTGAGCCTGGGCATCACGCGCGTGCTCATGGGTGCGGGCGCCGCGGCCGGCGGTGTCGTCGCGGCCGCGATCGTGCGCGACCTGTTCGGCGGACGCCGGCTCGTGGTCATGCTGTCGCGCCTGGCACTCGTCTCCGGCGTGGCACCCGTACTGGCGCCGCTCGTGGGCTCCTGGCTGCTGCAGGTCATGCCGTGGCGAGGGATCTTCGTCGTCCTCGCGATCTACGGCGTCGTCATGCTGGTGTCGGCTCTTGTGTTCATCCCCGAGACTCTGCCGCGCGCGCGTCGGCAGGAGCGGGGCGCGACGACGATCTGGCAGCGCTACCGCAGCGTCTTCAGCGACCGCGTCTTCGTGGGCGTGCTCATCATCGGCGGTATGACCTTCAGCGGTCTGTTCTCCTACCTGTCGGCGTCCTCGTTCCTCTTCCAGCAGAGCTACGGCTTCGACGCGCAGCAGTACGGTCTGCTGTTCGCGGCGAACTCGGTGGGCCTCGTGATCGGCGTGCAGACCGCATCCCGACTCGCCGCCCGATTCGGCCCGCAGTGGGTGATGGCGTTCTCGACCGCGGCCCTCGTGGTGACCAGCGCCGCCATCATCGTCGGCGATCAGCTGCACCTGGGCGTGTGGGGAACCGTCGTGCCGCTGTTCCTGTTCATGACCACATGCGGATTCACGTTCCCGTGCGTGCAGGTGCTCGCGCTCGACCGGCACGGCAACGCTGCAGGAACAGCGCAGTCGATCATCGGGGCCACGAACTTCGGTGTCGCCGGCATCATCTCCCCTCTCGTGGGCGGACTCTCCCACGGGGCGCCCATCTCGCCCACGACCATGGCGTCGGTCATGGTCGGCTGCGGCGTGATCGCGGCGCTGTCGCTCTGGCTCATCGTGCGTCCGCGCACCGTCGCCCAACTCGCTCCCTGATACACCATCGCCCCACACTCCGGCGGATACCGGACGCGGGTGCCAGACTGAGGCGATGAACCAGCCCAGTGCGCCCTCCGGTCGAGGCATCCTGTGGATCGGGGGAGGGCTCGTCGCGATCGGGGTGGCGATCGGGGTGTGGATCGCGCTCAGCGGTGACGCACCGTTCGCCATCGACACCGCCTGGAACGATCTGCTCGCCGCGGCCACGTGGCCGTTCCTCACGCAGCTCTCGTTGTTCCTCAACGTCGCCGGGGGCACGCTTGTCGGCTCGCTCGTCGTGCCCGTCGTCGGCGTGGCGCTCCTGATGCTGGCGCGACGCCCCTGGTCCGCCGCGACGCTCGTGATCGCGATCGCGGTGAGCGCTCTCGTCGTGCAGATCCTGAAGAACGTGTTCGCGCGCGGGCGCCCCGCGGACATGACCGTGCTCAGTGACTTCGGCTCGTACCCCTCCGGCCACGTCGCGAACGCCGCCACAGTGGCGACGATGCTCGTCGTGCTGCTCCCGCGGGTGTGGACGATCATCGTCGCAGCGGCCTGGGTGCTGCTCATGGCGTTCAGTCGGACCTACCTGCACGCCCACTGGCTCACCGATGCGATCGGCGGCATCGCCGTCGGCGTGGGTGTCGCGCTGGTGTGCACTGCGCTTCTCGGACGCCGCCTCGAACCCGAGCGCCGTTGAGGCGGCTGTCGCGCTGGGCCTGTCAAGAGCCGGTCTCGGTCGCGGTGGGCGGGCTTACTCTCGCAGCATGACCACGCTCTCCTCGCCCACCGGGCATGAGCCCGCCCTGCGCGCCCAGAACCGCGAGGACGGCTCGGCGCCGCTCGTCTTGGTGCTGGGTGCGACCGGGTACATCGGCGGGCGGCTCACCCCGCGCCTCCTCGCCGCCGGCTATCGGGTGCGCGTGCTCTCCCGTGACGGCGGGCGCGTGCGGGCCCTGTCGTGGGGGAGCGATGTGGAGATCGTCGAGGGCTCCGTCACCGACCCCGAAGCCATGGCCGAGGCCTGCGACGGGGTCGATGTCGTGTACTACCTCGTGCACTCGATGGGGCAGGGCAAGGGATTCGAAGACACCGACCTCGCCGCCGCGCGGACGGTCGCGGATGCGGCGGCCGCCGCATCCGTCTCACGACTCGTCTACTTGGGGGCGCTGCATCCCGAGGGAGTGCCGCTGTCGCCGCACCTCGCGAGCCGGGTCGAGGTCGGCGAGGTGTTCCTCGACAGCCCTGTTCCCACCGCAGTGCTCCAGGCGGGGATCGTCATCGGCTCGGGTTCCGCATCCTTCGAGATGATCCGCCACCTCACCGAGGTGCTGCCGTACATGCCGGCGCCGAAGTGGGTGCGCAACCGCGTCCAGCCGATCGCCGTGCGAGATGTCCTGTACTACCTGCTGGGAGCGGCCCGTCTCGCCCCCGACGTCGACCGCGCGTTCGACATCGGCGGGCCGGATGCCCCCCGCTACGGCCAGATGATGAACGGCTACGCCGTGGAGGCGGGCCTCCCGCAGCGCCCCATCGCCCCCTTGCCCGTGCTGACGCCGGGACTCGCCTCGCACTGGGTCAACGTCGTCACCCCGGTGCCCCGCTCCATCGCGCGACCGCTCATCGCCTCGCTGCAGAACGAGTGCGTCATCAAGGACCGCGCGATCGACGAGGTGATCCCGCCGCCCGAGGGCGGACTCACGTCCTACCGGCGGGCCGTGCAGCTCGCGCTGGGGCGCGTGGATGCCGACGACATCGAGACCAGTTGGCAGGACGCCGAGGTCTCCGGGGTTCCCAGCGATCCGCTGCCGAGCGACCCGGAGTGGGCGGGGCGCACGGTCTACACCGATGCGCGCAGCGCCGTGACGACGGCATCCCCGGAGGACCTGTGGAGCGTCGTGGCGGGTATCGGCGGGGAGAACGGGTGGTACTCCACGCCCATCCTCTGGGCCGTGCGAGGGTGGATGGACCGCGCGGTGGGCGGCGTCGGCCTGCGCCGCGGCCGGCGCAGCCGCACCCGTGTCGCCGTGGGGGACGCGATCGACTTCTGGCGCGTCGAGGCGGTGGAGCCCGGGCGGATGCTGCGCCTGCGCGCCGAGATGAAGGTGCCGGGTCTCGCCTGGCTCGAGTTGTCCGTGACGCCCGAGGGGAGCGGATCGCGCTACGACCAGCGGGCGGTCTTCTTCCCGCGCGGGCTCAGCGGCCGCCTGTACTGGTTCGCGGTGCTGCCGTTCCACGGCTTCGTCTTCCGCGGCATGGCCGAGCACATCATCGCGGCCGCCGAAGCGCCCGAGCTCTGACACGCGTCGTAGGCTGACCGGTATGCGTCTGGCGGCTGTCATCACCGTGTCCGATCGGTCCGCCGCGGGCGTGCGCGAGGATGCATCCGGACCCGTCGCGGTTGAACAGCTGCGCGCCGCAGGGTGGGAGTGCCCGGCGGCTCGTGTCGTCGCGGACGGCGTCGACAGTGTCGAGAGCGCGTTGCGCGGTGCGCTCGCAGAGGGAGCACGGCTGATCGTCACCTCGGGTGGCACGGGGGTCTCACCCCGGGATCAGACGCCCGAAGCGAGCGCGCGCGTCATCGAGCGGCAGCTGCCCGGCATCGCGGAGGAGCTGCGTCGGCGTGGCGGCGAGAGCAAGCCGGCGGCCCTGCTCACCCGTGGCCTGGCAGGAACCGCGCAGGGCGCGTTCATCGTCAACCTGCCGGGCAAGCCGGCAGCGGTCGCGGAGGGGATGCCGCTCATCATCGCCGTCGCCGACCACGTCATCGACCAGCTCGCCGGAGGAGACCACTGATGCCCGTCGTCATCGCCCGCGTGAGCGCCGAGCCGCTCGTTCTCGACGCGCACCTCGTCGCCGTGGACGACGCCGCATCCGGCGCGGTCACCACGTTCGTGGGTCGCGTGCGCGACAACGATCCCGACGCGCGCACCGCGGTCGTGGCGCTCGAGTACTCGGCCCACCCGGATGCGGAGCAGTTTCTGCACCGGATCGCCGAGCAGGCCATCGGCGACACCGGCGCGCTCGTGGCCGTCAGTCATCGCATCGGCCGACTGGAGGTCGGCGATGCCGCGGTCGTCATCGCCGTCGCATCCGGGCACCGCGATGCGGCATTCACCGTGTGCCGCGAGGTGATCGAACAGATCAAGAGAGAACTGCCGGTGTGGAAGCGCCAGGTCGAGTCGGACGGGACGACCGCGTGGAAGGGCTTGGGCGGCTGAGATCAGCCGCCCGCGAAGGGCGGCAGCACGTCGACCAGGGTGTCGGCGTCCAGCGGCGCATCGTCGTCGCGCCGCGCTCCGGCGACGAGCACGGCGCACCGCGGCAGGATGCCGCCGAGCCCCGGGCGCTCCTCGGCCAGGGCGCGTCGGAGCTCTCCGACCGTCGACTCTGCGCGGTGCTCCTCGGCCCGTCCGGCGAGCTCCTCGGCGGCGGCGAAGTATCGGACGTGTGCCATCACGCCTCGCGTTCGGCGACGAGGTCGGCGATCTCGGCGATGGCCCGCCGCACGTCTTCGGCCGAGCCGCCGGCCCGTCCGGCCGCCAGCCCCGCCGCGAAAGTGCTCACCGGAGCTGCGGGGCGCGCCACGCCGCGCGCGACGACGCCCGCGAGATCCAGCACAGCCGAGATGGGCAGGTCCTCGGGCGCGAGTCCCAGACGTTCGGCGATCTGCGCCGCCCACTCATCCAGAGCCTCCGGTGGAAGGTGCTCGCTCATCGGTCCTCCTCCTTCGCGGTGCCGGGCGCGACGGCGCCCGCATCCTGCAGATCCTGCCACGTGTCGATGTCGGCCACGACCTCGTCCGGCGCGCGCACGACAGCGATCGCGAGCTCGGCCATGATCTGACGCACCGGTTGGTCCCTGCCTTCGTCGGCGAGGGATGCGGCTCCGCGTGCCAGGGCCGCGGTGCGGTAGAGCCCCGTCAGCCACTGCGGACGAGAGGAGGCGTCGCCGAGGCAGACGCCGTCGGTGTCGGCCGGTAGCAGCTCTCTGTCCGCCATCAAACGGGCGACGGCCTCCGCGGGGCGGACGAGATCCACCGCCAGAACGAGCGTCCAGGGCGCATCGGCCGCGACCGCCATGGCGGCGTGGAGCGCCGCCGCCGGCCCGGTGCAAGCCGGATCCTCCCGCACCCATCGCACCTCGGCGGGGGCAGGAGCCACCTCGGGCCCGGCGACGATGATGGGCGCAGCTCCTGCGGAGCGTGCGGCGTTGATCGCGCGCTCCAGCAGAGTGGCGCCCTCCAGGCGCACGAGCGGTTTCGGGATGCCGTCCAGTCGCACGGCTCGCCCGCCCGCCAGGATGATCGCCTGCAGGTCGGTCATGCCTCGCCCGGACGCTCCCAGATGCCGGACTTGCCGCCCTCCTTGCGGACGATCCGCACGTTCTCGATCGAGGGGGATTTGTCGATCGCCTTGACCATGTCGATGACGGTCAGCGCGGCCACGCTCACCGCCGTGAGTGCTTCCATCTCCACGCCGGTGCGATCGGCCGTGCGCACGGTCGCCTCGATCTCGACACCGGCGGCCACCACCACGAGGTCGACGACTGCTCCGTGCACTCCGATCACGTGCGCGAGCGGGAGCAGCTCAGGGGTGCGCTTGGCCGCCTGGATGCCGGCGATCCGGGCCACGGCGAGCACGTCCCCCTTAGGGACGGAGCCGTCGCGCAACGCCGCCACGATCTCGGCGGAGGTGCGCACGAAACCCCGGGCCGTCGCCGAACGGACGGTGGGCTGCTTGGCGGTGACGTCGACCATGCGGGCGTGGCCGGCCGCATCCAGGTGGGTGAAGCTCATGAGATCAGCATGACATCGACGAGATCGCCCTCGCGGACCTCCTCGACCTCCGCGGGCACGACGGCGTAGGCCTCGGCGCGCGCGAGGCCTCCGGCGAGGTGCGAGCCGGAACCGCCCGCGGTGGCAGGGCCCACGCGCCAGGCGGCGGGGTCGGATCGGTCGATCGCGGCGGGCAGGTACTGGCGCCGACCGGGCGGCGTGCGCCATCCGGTGGACGCGGGCAGGCGGATGAGGTCGCGGTGCAGCGTGGTGCGGCCGAGCATCTGCAGTAGCGCCGGTCGCACGAACACCTCGAACGAGACCGCGGACGAGACGGGATTGCCCGGCAGCGCGAACAGGAGGGGTCCTGCGGCGAGGCGTCCGAAACCCTGCGGCTTGCCCGGCTGCATGGCGATCTTGGGGAAGTCGATGTCGCCGCTGAGCGCGTTCTTGACCACCTCGTACGCCCCCGCACTGACGCCGCCGGAGGTGATGACGACGTCCGCGCCGGCTGCCTGCGCGTCGCGAAGGACCTCGAGCAGCGACGTGTCCGTGTCGTCGACGCTCGTGCGCAGGACGATGTCGGTGCCCGCAGCCACCGCGAGGTTCGCCAGCAGGATGCTGTTCGACTCGGGGATCTGGCCGCGTCTCAGGGGGAGACCAGGAGCGACGAGCTCGTCGCCGGTCGACACGACCGCGACGCGCGGGACCCGTGTCACCTCGACCTCGCCGACACCCGCCGCCGCGGCGGCCGCGATCTGCAGCGGACCGAGCAGGACACCGGCATCGATCACCACATCGCCGGCGGAGAGGTCGGAGGCGCGTCGTCGCACGTGTGCGCCGGATGCGGGCGGGGCGATGAGTACGGCGATCTCGCCCAGCGAATCGTCGAGACCACCCGCGGTGTGCTCGAACGGCACGATGGTGTCGGCGGCGGCGGGCACGGGGGAGCCCGTCATGATGCGCGCGGCCTCACCGGGCCGCAGGTCGGGGTCGAGGGCGGTGCCGGCGGGAAGGTCGGCGACGACGCGCAACCTGCTCGGCTCGGCCTCCGTTGCGGCTCTGACGTCGGTGAAACGCACGGCGAAACCGTCCATCGCGGAGTTCTCGAAGACGGGGATGTCGACGCCGGCGCGCACCGGCGCGGCGGTCGTGCGACCGGCCGCGGACGTGAGAGCGATCCGCTCGGCGGGCAGGGCCACCGCCTCGGCGAGCACGAGGGCGAGCTGCTCCTCGACGGTGCGGATGCTCACGCGCGGCCCCTGCTCCACGCATCCATACCGCCGGCGAGCACCACCACGTCGGCCCCCGCCGCGGCGAGGGCGCGGGCGGCGCGGTGTGCCCGCATCCCGGCCTTGCAGACCACCGCGTAGGGGCCGGCACCGAGCGCAGCGGGATCCTCGAGGACCGTCGCCAGCGGCACGAGCCGGGCGTCGGGAACCGTGCCCAGGTCCGTCTCTGCGGGCTCGCGCACATCCAGCACGGTGACACCGGCGGCGCGGCGCGCATCGAACTCCGCGGTGTCGATCTCGGCGATCTCGGGAAGCGGATCGGGTGCAGGTATCGGGCTCTGCCCGCTCGGGCGCAGCGGAACTTCGCGGACGCGTGCGGTGAGGGCGTCGACCAGCAGGATGCGGCCGAGCAACGGCTCACCGATGCCGGTAAGGAGCTTGACGGCTTCGATCGCGAGCATTCCGCCGACCTGTACGCACAGGGCCCCGAGGACACCGACCTGAGAGCAGGAGGGCACCTCGCCCACCGTCTCCGGCGGGTACAGGTCTGCCAGCACGACCGGGGCGACGCCGTTCGGCGGCGCCGACCAGAACACGGTCACCTGGCCCGCGAACTCCTGCACGGTTCCCCACACGAGCGGGATGCCGCGCCGCTCGCACGCGGTGGCGACGGCCGCACGGGTCGCGAAGGTGTCGCTGCCGTCGATGACCAGGTGCGCATCGGCGAGCAGGTCGTCGGCGTTGGTCTCGTCGATGCGCGCGCGGATTCCGGTGACCACGGTGGCCGAGCCGAGATCGGCCGCCGCGCGACGGGCGCTGTCGATCTTCGGGGCGCCCACATCCTCGACGCGGTGGAGCACCTGACGCTGCAGGTTGGTGAGCTCCACCTCGTCGTCGTCGATGACGATGAGCTCGCCCACACCGGCGGCGGCCAGCGCGAGCACCACCGGAGAGCCGAGTCCCCCGACTCCGATGACGGCGACGCGGCCGGCGGCGAGACGACGTTGACCGAGTTCGCCGAACCCAGCGAGGACGGCATGGCGTGCGGTGCGCGCGCGCTCGGACTCCGACAGCGCGGCAACCGGCTCGACGAGCGCGGGCAGGGGCATGCCCCCAGGGTAGTCGCGGCCGGCGGGCATCGGATCGGGCGGGGTCATCTGCGACTCCGCATCCTCAGGACTCGACACTCACCCTCGTGACGGCGTCGTCGGCGCCGAAGTGAACGGCCGGCCAGTATCCGTCCAGGAAGTGTCGACCGCACGTGTCGTTGAAGTGAACCGTGACGGTGCCGTCGGGGAAGATCACGATCTGCTCGGCGTTGAGGTCGGCAGCGGCCTCGTCGAGCTCGTCCTGCGTCGGGCCTTCCGTGCGGAACTCGACGACCACCGCGTCGGTGGCCGCTCGGTCCCACCGCGCGCGAAGAGACAGGAAGTCCTCGAGGCGGTTCACAAGCGTTGCGGCGATTGTCGCGTCGCCCGTCTCGAGCGTGAGGTGAGGGTCGCCGGCGACCGAGAACCGTTCGAAGAGCCTGACCTCGCCGTCGATCGACGTCACGGAATCGCGGGTGAAGACACCCCACGGGGAGGGCAGGCTCTCTAGGTCGTCGGACATACGCTCAGGCCTCGTCCCGATGGTGAGCTCCGGCTCGATCCCCGCGGGCACGGGGAACCAGGCGAGGAACGTGACACCCTCGTCGGTGGCATCGAAGCGCGTGATCGTCGATCGTCAACGAGCTCACAATGGAGCGTGTGACAGATGACTCGGCCATGCCTCGATCATGCGAGCGGCGAGGCGGGGAGTTGTGCAGTCGCGAATGAGGAATATTCCGATACCAATGACCGCGAATGCGGATACTGTCGTGTGTATGCGCTCCTTCAAGGTGTCCCATGCCGCTCGGCTGCTCGGGGTCAGCGACGACACCGTCCGGCGATGGATCGACCAGGGCATCCTGCCGACGACCGACACGAGCCCGGTCGAGATCCCCGGCGCCGCGCTCGCCGCGCGGGCGAGCGAGATTGCCGCCGCATCCGACGATCCGAGCGATCTGCTCTCGAGTGCCCGCAACCGCTTCGTGGGCCTCGTCACGCGGGTGCAGATCGACGGCGTGATGGCCCAGGTCGACATCCAGGCCGGCCCTCACCGCGTCGTCTCGCTCATGACGGCCGAGTCGGCCCGGGACCTCGCGCTCGAGCCCGGGTCTCTCGCCGTCGCCGTCGTCAAGGCGACCACCGTCATCGTCGAGACCCCGAAGGACTGACGTGCCCGCTCGCCGCTTCTCGCTCATCGGTGTCGTCGCCGCCGGTGCCCTCCTGCTCGCCGGCTGCGCTGGAGCCGCAACGCCGACGGCCGACCCCAGCGCGTCCGCCACGGCGGAGCTGACCGGAACGCTCACAATTTCCGCCGCTGCGTCTCTGAGCGTCGCGTTCGACGAGATCGCCCAGAGCTTCGAGGCGGAGTACCCGGGCGTGCAGATCCAGCCCATCTCGTACGACGGCTCGTCGACCCTCGCGACCCAGATCATCGGCGGCGCGCTCGTCGACGTGTTCGCCTCGGCGGACGAGAACAACATGGAGAAGGTGGTCGATGCGGGACTCGCTCACGGCCCGCAGGTCTTCGCCACGAACACGCTCGTCATCGCCGTGCCCGAAGGAAACCCGGCCGGCATCGAATCGCTCGCCGACCTCGCGAAGCCCGGAGCCACCGTCGTCCTGTGCGCGCCGGAAGTGCCGTGCGGCGCCGCATCCCAGAAGCTGCTGAGCGCGGCGGGTGTCAGCGTCACCCCGGTCAGCCAGGAGCAGAACGTGACCGCGGTGCTGACGAAGGTCGCCGCCGGCGAGGCCGACGCGGGCCTGGTCTACGCGACCGATGTCAAGGGCCGCGACGACGTGGACTCGCTCACGCCCGAGGGAGCGGGATCCGTCGTCAACCGGTACCCGATCGTCGCGCTGACGGATGCTCCGGATGCGGCGGCCGCCGCCGCCTTCGTGGCCTATGTGCGTGGTGAGCGCGGCCAGGAGATCCTCGCCGCGCACGGCTTCGGCGCGCCGTGAGCGGAGCGCCCGGCGGTCACCTGCCTCGCTCGCTCGCCATCCCGGCTGCGGTCGGGCTCGCATTCCTGCTGCTGCCTCTGCTCGCGCTGATCGCCCGTGTCGACTGGTCCACCTTCCTCTCGGACATCACCTCGCCGGCTGCGCTGAGCGCGCTCACGCTGTCGCTGGGCACGGGGGCCGCCGCCACGGCCGTCTGCGTCGTCGTCGGTGTGCCGCTCGCGCTGCTCATCGCCCGTGCGGCTCCCCGCACCGCCGCCGTGCTGCGCGCACTCGTGACGGTGCCTCTCGTGCTCCCTCCGATGGTCGGCGGTGTCGCCCTGCTGTACCTGTTCGGTCGCAACGGGGTGCTCGGCGACGCCCTCGGTGCGATCGGGGTGCGCGTTCCGTTCACGACGACGGCCGTCGTCCTGGCGCAGGTCTTCGTCGCGCTCCCGTTCCTCGTGCTGGCGGTGGAAGGATCCCTGCGCGCCATCGGAACGGGCTACGAGCGAGCGGCCGCATCCCTCGGCGCCGGCCGGTGGACGGTGCTGCGCCGCGTCACCCTTCCGCTCGCCGCTCCCGGGCTCGTCGCCGGCGTCGTGCTCTGCTTCGCGCGGGCGATCGGCGAGTTCGGGGCGACGGCGCTGTTCGCCGGCAACGCGCCGGGCGTGACCCAGACCATGCCGCTGGCGATCTACACGGCGTTCAACGGGGCCGGTGTGTCGCAGGGCACCGCCGTCGCGTTGTCGCTGCTGCTGCTGGCGACCGCGGTGCTCGTTCTGCTGCTCGTGCGCGCCTGGCGCCCGGGGGCCGTGCGATGACCGCGGTCCACGCCCGCATCCACGTCTCGCGGGCGGGATTCGACCTGGATGTTCCCCTCTCGGTGGCGTCCGGTGAGACCATGGCGATCATGGGGCCGAGCGGTGCCGGCAAGTCCACGCTCCTGGACGCGCTCGCCGGTCTCGTGCCGCTGAGCGACGGGCGGATCCTCCTCGACGGGGAAGAGGTCTCGACGCCGCGGTTCCAGCTCGCCCCCGCCCGGCGGGGAACCGTGCTGCTCGGGCAGGACCCCCATCTGTTCCCGCACCTGAGCGCGCGCGAGAACGTGGCGTTCGGACCCCGCGCCGCCGGGACACCCGCTCGCGCCGCGCGGTCGCTGGCGGCGGACTGGCTGGCGCGGGTGGGACTGGCGGATGCGGGGGACCGGCGACCCGCGGACCTGTCCGGGGGACAGCAGCAGCGCGTCGCGATCGCGCGGGCGCTCGCCGCATCCCCTCGGCTCGTGCTGCTCGACGAGCCGCTGACCTCGCTCGATCCGGTGACGGCGGACGGCATCCGCGCGCTGCTGGCCGAGCACCTCGTGGGACGGACGTGCGTGTTGGTGACGCACGACGCGGTGGATGCGGTGGCCTTCGCCGATCGCGTCGCGGTGGTCGAGGCGGGCCGGCTCACCCAGGAGGGCGCGGTGCGCGACGTCCTCGGCGCGCCGGCGACGGCGTTCGTCGCCTCGCTGGCCGGACTCAACCGTGCGGTCGGCACCCCCGCATCCGGCGGAGTCCTGGTGGACGGGGCGCTGATCGAGGGGCGCGGCGTCCGTCATGGGGCGCCGGTCGGAGCCGCGGTGTTCCGTCCCGCCGACGTGCGAATCGCCGCCGCCGGCGAGCCCGCATCGTGGTCGACCCGCGTCGTACGCGTCGAACCCACGATCGCGGGCGCGCGCGTGCACACCGCGACGGGCGGGATCGCGGTCGATGTGTCGCTCGACGAGCTCGCAGCGCACGGCCTGCGTCCGGGGGCGGAGGTCACCCTCTCCGTCGACCCCGAGCGCGTGCGGCTGCTGCCCGCCTGATCCGGCTCCGGTGTCTCCGGCCGTCGGCGGGACGGGAGGTACGCTCGGCGCATGGGTGTCATCCGTCCGTTCCGACCGGGTGACGAAGCCGCTCTGGCGGCGGTCTGTCTCGCGACGGCGGTCGCGGGCTCCGACGGCACGGGGATCCTGAGCGACGACGGCCTCTGGGCCGACCTGTACTTGTCGCCGTACCTCGAGCGGCATCCCGATCTCGCCTTCGTCGCGGAGGACGTGCAAGGCCGCCCGGCCGGCTACATCGTCGCCACCGATGACACGATCGCCTTCGACGCCTGGTTCGCAGAGCACTGGTGGCCCGCCCACCGTGCGCGCTACGCGAATCCCGACGCGAACCCCCGGCAGCGGGCGATCGTCGCCGAAGCGGATGCGCGCACGGAGCGCAGTGCGCTGCGCACCACCCACCCCGCGCACCTGCACGTCGACCTGCTGCCCGTGCTGCAGGGTCAGGGCACCGGAAGGCGCCTGGTCGCCGCGCTCGTCCAGGCGCTGCGCGAGCGCGGCGTGCGCGGCTTGCACCTGGGCGCGGACGCGCGCAACGCCGGAGCGCTGGCGTTCTACGACCGTCTCGGGTTCGTGCGCGCCACGTCGCCCGAGGGTGCCCAGCTGTTCACCCTCGATCTCTGAGTCAGGCGGATGCCGCCACTCGGCCGTTCTCGAGACGCACTTCCCGGTCCACCAGCCCTTCCGGCGGTGCGACGTGCGAGATGAGCACGACGACGCGGTCCTCATCGACGGCGCTCAGCAGATCGCGCAGAAGCAGATCGGATGCGGCCGGATCCACGCCTGCGGTCGGCTCGTCGAGCACGAGCACGGGGAACCGGGCGAGCAGAGCCCGCGCGAGCGCGATCCGCTGCGCCTGCCCACCGGACACGAGGGCGCCGCGCTCGCCCAGATCGGCGTCGAGGCCGCCCCGCTCGCGCGCCCATTCGGCGAGCCCGACACGCCCCAGCACATCCCAGAGCTCCGCATCGTCCGCGCTGTCGCGGGCGAAGAGCAGGTTCTGGCGGAGCGTCTCGTCGAAGAGGTACGGCGACTGCTCGCAGAGACCGATCGTCCGGCGCAGGTCGTCGCCGGAGATCTCGCGCACCTCCAGGCCACCGATGCGGTAGGAGCCCTCGTAGTCGAGGAAGCGCACGAGAACGTGCGCGAGAGTCGTCTTGCCCGCGCCGCTCGGGCCCGTCACGAGCACACGTTCCCCGGGGCGCACGTGAAGATCGATGTCCGCCAGCCGGCCGGCGTCGTCGACGGATGCGGCCGCGGCGTCGTCCTGGAATGTGCGCGCATCCAGGCGGTCGGGCCAGCGTGCCGAAACGCCCGACAGATGCAGTCCGTCGCCGAGGGGCGGGGCATCTCCTGTCGCTGCCGGCTCGTCACGGGGGAGGCCTTCGGGCACCTCGTCGGGCACGGTCTCTGCCACGCGTTCGGCGGCTGTGCGCACCTGGCGCCACGCGGCGAGGGCCAGTGGAACCGTCCCGAAGACCTCGAACACCGCCATCGGCAGGAGCACGACGACGGCCAGAGCCGGCCCGTCGAAGCCGCCCTGTCCGAGCAGCGCCGCGCACGCGAGGAGGGTGGCCAGCGAGGCGATCCCGGCGACGAGCGACACCGCGCCGGAGGTGAGCCCCTGCGCGCCCGCACGGCGCACCGTGGCCCGGCGCAGCCGCTCGTCGGCCTGACGGATGCGGCTGCGAGCCGCATCCGTGGCATCGAACGCGGTGAGCACGTCGAGAGTCGTCAGCTGGTCGAGGAGCGCGTCGGAAAGGCTCGAGCGCAGCGGTGCGATGCGGTTCTCGGCCCGCGCACCGACCCGCCAGCCCACCCACGCGGCCAGGGCGAACGCGGCGGCGAGGCACACCGCGAGCACGGCGGCGGCGATCGGCTGCAGGAAGGCGGTGAACACGACGCTCGCGACCGAGGCGAGGGTCGCCGTCGCGAGTGGCATGACGACGCGCAGCGGCAGGTTCTGCAGCTCGTCGACGTCGTCGACGAGGCGGGAGAGCAACGCCCCGCGGCGGGTCGTGCCCAGCCCGTCGGGAGCCAGCGGCACGATGCGGCGCACGAGGTCGGCGCGCACGGTCGCGAGGCGTCCGAGCGCGGCATCGTGGCCGCTGAGGCGCTCGAGGTAGCGGAAGACGCCGCGGCCGAGCGCGAAGGCGCGGACAGCCACCACCACCGCGGTGATGTACATGACGGCGGGCTGCTCGGCGGAGCGCGTGATGAGCCAGGCGCTGGCCGCCAGCAGAGCGATCGCGCTGACGGCGGTTCCCGTTCCGGCCGCGAGGGCCCACCAGAAGCTGCGCAGCGGCGGCTGCGCCGACCGGAGGACGTCGGAGGTTCTCACGCCGCGCCCCCTTGCTCCGCGGAACCGAGAGCGGCGGCGGACGACACGGTGATCACGCGGTCGGCGATCGTCCGTGCCGTCGGCCGGTGCGAGACCAGGAGCACCGCGGCGCCTTCGGTGTCGGCCGCGCGGCGCACCGTCTGCCAGAGCTCCGCCTCGGTGTGCGCGTCGAGGGCGCTCGTCGGCTCGTCCAGTGCGAGCACGGGCGTCCCTCGGCGCCGCATCCGGTACAGGGCGCGTGCCACCGCGACGCGCTGCGCCTGGCCGCCCGACAGACCCGCTCCGGACACGCCGAGCACCACGGCGCCGTCGACATCGGCCACCGCGTCCGTCAGGCACCGCGCCACGAGAGCCTCATCGGGGCGGTCGTCGCCGAGGGCGACGTTCTCCGCGACGGTTCCGGTCACGAGTCCCGGCCGCTGCCCTGCCCACGCCAGGATGTCGCGCGCGGCCGCATCCGTCGCCGGCATCCCGGCCACCTCGAGGCGACCCGTGTAGTCGGCGAAGCCGAGGAGGGCGGCGAGGACGCTCGACTTGCCCGCGCCGCTGGGGCCCTCGAGCAGCACGATCTCTCCAGCCGACAGTTCCAGGTCGATCGGGCCGATCTCGCGATCCCCGCGTGGCACGCGCAGCGTGCCAAGGCGAAGCAGAGGCGCATCGGCCGGCACCGGTGTCGCACCATCGTCAACGGGCGAGACCGGCGTCAGGGCGCGGGCGTCGTCCAGAGTTCGGAAGATCTCGTCGGTCGCGGCGACGCCCTCGGCCGCGGCGTGGAACTGCACGCCCACCTGCCGCAACGGCAGATACGCCTCGGGCGCGAGAAGCAGCACGAACAGGCCCACCAGCAGCGGCATCTGCCCGCCCAGCAGGCGGAAGCCGATCTCGACGGCGATGATCGCGACGGAGATGGACGCGAGGAACTCGAGCGCGAAACCGGACAGGAACGAGACGCGCAGCACCGCCATCGTCTCGCGCTTGTAGTCCCCGGTGACGGTCTCGATGCTGCGTGCGGCGCGGTGCTGGCGTCCGAAGACCTTGAGCGTTCCGAGGCCCGCGACGGTATCCGCGAAGCGGGACGCCAGATGCTGCAGAGTGCTGTACTGTCGGCGCTGCACGGTCTGGGTGGCGAGACCGATCAACACCATGAACAGCGGGATGAGCGGCATCGTGAGCACGACGATGAGGCCCGAGAGCGGATCCGAGACGAGGATCGTCACGATCAGGACGGGCATGGTGATCGCGGTGGCGACCAGCTGCGGCAGGTAGCGGCCGAAGTAGGCGTCGAGCGCTTCCAGACCGTGGCCCGCCGTGACCGCGAGCGCCGCACTGTTGCGGCGGGAGAGCCACGCGGGGCCCAGCCGGTCGACCGCGCTCACCAGGGCTGCACGCAGCTGGAGCGACGCCCGCGCCGCGCCCACTGCCGAGGTGCGCTCGGATGCGGCGATCAGCAGTCCGCGCAGGAGCGCGAGCGCCGCGGCACCCCCGAGCGCCGGAAGGAGGGTCTCGACGGGCTCGCCGGCGATCGCGCCGACCAGCGCCGTCGTCAACAGCCACGCGAAGCCGATGATCACACCGGTCTGCGCGAGCACGATCGCGGAGGTGATCAACAGGAAGTGGCGCGACGCGGAGCTGTATCGCAGCAGCCGCGGATCGATCGGGCGATTGCTGCCCGACGCGCGGGTGGCGGCGTCCGTACTCACTCTTCGATCCTGCCTCATATGCCGTCGGACCGGCCGATGCCCGGGAGCATCCGCCGGTCCGACGGGGTGTGCCCTCATCCGCTCCGAAGGGGAGGAGCGGATGGGAGCAGTCAGTGGACGACCGCCGCGGCCTTCTCGATCCGCGAGCGCATCACGCGCTTGCGGAAGACCCAGTACGTCCAGCCCTGGTAGAGCAGCACGAGCGGCAGGAAGACCACCGCGGCCCAGGTCATGATCGTGAGGGTGTAGTCGGTGCTCGAGGCGTTCTCGATCGTCAGGGTGCCCGCGGGGTCCGTCGAGGACGGCATGACGTTCGGGAAGAGCGCGAGCCACAGCGTCAGTACGGCGAACGCCACGGTGCCCGCGCCGAACGCGAACGCCCATCCCTCGCGGTCGGTCGCGTTGGCCAACACGGACGCGATCAGCAGCACGGCCGCGAGGACGGCGCAGACGATCACGAGCGGCAGAGCGGGAGCCTGGGCGCCCATCGCGTTCACGACCGTCCAGCCGAGGAACGCGGCGGCGACCACGATGGTCAGCAGGCCCGAGGTGCGCGCGAGCTTGCGGGCATCGGTGCGCACCTGGCCGTCGGTCTTCAAAGCGACGAAGTACACGCCGTGGGTGAAGAACAGCAGCAGCGTCGTGACGCCGCCGAGCAGGCCGTAGGGATTCAGGAGCGTCAGCAGCGAGCCGGTGAACTCGTGGTGAGCATCCAGCGGCACGCCCTGCACGATGTTCGCGACCGCCACACCCCACAGCAAGGCCGGAAGGGCGGAGCCGACGACGATCATCGTGTCGAATCCCTTCTTCCACCGCAGCGAGTCACGCTGGTGGCGGTACTCGAACGAGACGCCGCGGGCGATCAGCGCGAGCAGGATGAGCAGCAGCGGCAGGTAGAACCCGCTGAACAGCGTGGCGTACCACTCGGGGAACGCCGCGAACAGGCAGGCGCCGGCGACGATGACCCACGTCTCGTTGAGGTCCCAGACGGGGCCGATCGTGTTGATGATCTGCCGGCGGCCGATGTCGTCCTTGCCGAGGAACGGCAGCGACATCCCGACGCCGAAGTCGAAGCCGTCGAGCACGAAGTATCCGACGAACAGCACGCCGACGATGAAGAACCAGATGTATGCGAGATCCATGGCGAGCTCCTCAGTAGACCGTGGTCATGCGGTGGGCATCGTCGTCGGCGCTCTCGCCGTCCCCGGGTTCGGGGATCGGCTCTGGGCCCTTTCTCGCGGCCTTCAGAATGAGGCCGAACTCCACGACGGCCAGAGCCGCGTAGGTGAGGGTGAAGGCGATCAGCGAGATCAGCACGTTCCACCCCGGAACGCTCGGCGAGACGCCGTCCTGGGTCAGCATCAGACCGAACACGATCCAGGGCTGACGCCCCATCTCGGTGAAGAGCCACCCGACGAGGCTGCCGAACATGGGCAGCGGTGCCGACCAGATCGCCACACGCCACGCCCACTGCGGGACGGCGCGCTTGGCCTTCTTGCGGGTGAGCCAGAGACCGACGACGGAGATCACCGCGGCGAGGCCGCCGAAGCCGATCATCCAGCGGAAGGACCAGTAGGTGATCCAGATCGTGGGGGCGAAGGGCAGGTCGCCGCCGAGTTGGTCGGCGAACACCGGCCAGTTCTGCGTGTACTCCGCGTTCAGGTTGTTGATGCCCTCCACGCAGCCGTCGAGTGTGTGCGTCGAGAGGAACGACAACAGGTACGGCACGCGCAGCGACCAGATCTCGCTCGTCCCGTCGGGGGTGCCGAGCGAGAAGATCGAGAACGAGGCGTCCGCACCGCACGCCGTGTTGTACAGCGCCTCCGCGGCCGCCATCTTCATCGGCTGGGTGGCGACCATCTGAAGGCCCAGGAAGTCGCCGGAGATGGCGGTGCCGGCGAAGGAGATGATGACCGTCCACATTCCGAAGCGCAGAGCGGGACGCATCGCCTCGAAGTGCTGGCCGCGGGCCAGATGCCAGGCGGCGACGGCGACCACGACGGCGGCGGCGAACATGATCGCGGCGAACATCGTGTGCGGGAAGGTCGCGAGCACGACGCGGTTGGTGAGCACCGCGAAGAAGTCGGTCATCTCCGCGCGGGTGCCGTCGGGCGACATGGTGTAGCCGACGGGGTTCTGCATGAAGGAGTTCGCGGCCAGGATGAAGTACGCGGACAGTGTCGCGCCGATCCAGGCGCACCAGATCGTGGCGAGGTGCACGCGCTTCGACAGGCGGTCCCAGCCGAAGATCCACAACCCGATGAAGGTCGCCTCGAAGAAGAAGGCGAGCAGACCCTCGAAGGCGAGGGGAGCGCCGAACACGTCGCCGACGAAGCGCGAGTACGCCGACCAGTTCATGCCGAACTGGAACTCCTGCACGATGCCGGTCACCACGCCCATGGCGAAGTTGATCAGGAAGATCTTGCCGAACAGGCGTGTCAACTGGAGCCACTTGGTCTCGCCGGTGCGCACCCACCAGGTCTGGAAGATCGCGACGATCAGACCCATGCCCAGTGTCAGCGGCACGAACAGGTAGTGGTACAGCGTGGTCAAGCCGAATTGCCAGCGCGCGAGCGCGAGCGGATCAAGAAAATCCATGAGCGTCCCCTTCAGAGCCCTCGCCTCGACTCCCAGCCGCGGGACCGGCCGGATCAGAGGTTGCGGCACAGTGTCGCAGTTCGAAATGAGATGGCCGCAGGGGGCGGCCGTGAATAATGGCGAGGGATTTCCGCGTCGATCCGCGCCGGGGGTCCGAGCGCGGCACGTACCCTCGTGTCATGGGCGATCGAGCGGCGGAGGTCAGAGGATGACGGCGATCCCGCTCCAGCTGCGCCGCACGCCGCCGGTGGATGCAGGGCAGCAGCGGCAGGGGGATCCGCTCGTAGACGCGTTCGGCCGGGTGCATCGGGACCTTCGCATCTCGCTGACCGACCGCTGCTCGTTGCGCTGCACGTACTGCATGCCCGAGCAGGGAAACGAGTGGCTCGCGCGCAACAGCATCCTGACGACCGACGAGATCGAACGCATTGCGCGCATCGCCGCCGCCGACGGGATCAGCACGTTCCGCCTGACCGGCGGTGAGCCGCTGCTTCGCCGCGACATCGTGGACGTCGTGGCGCGCCTGTCGCGGATCGAATCCCCCGAGGGACCGGTTGCGATCGCGATGACGACCAACGGGATCCGCCTGCCCGAGCTGCTGCCCGACCTCGTCGAGGCGGGACTCAGTCGGTTGAACATCTCCATCGACACGCTGCGGCGCGACCGCTTCGCGGAGCTCACGCGGCGCGACCGCCTCGAGGAGGTGCGCGAGGCGATCGCCGCGGCCGCCGCATCCGGGCTCCGCCCGCTCAAACTCAACGCCGTCGCGATGCGCGGCGTCAACGACGACGAACTGGTCGACCTGGTCGAGTTCGCGGTCGCGCACGACGCGCAGATGCGCTTCATCGAGCAGATGCCGTTGGATGCGGGTCACACGTGGGACCGGTCGCAGATGGTCACCCGCGAGGAGATCCTCGAGGCGCTCGGCCGCCAGTGGGAGCTGACCCCCGTGCCCGGCCGCGGCGGCGCGCCCGCCGAACGCTGGACGCTCGACGGAGGCCCTCACACGGTGGGTGTCATCGCGTCGGTCACGGCGCCGTTCTGCGGTGACTGCGACCGAATGCGGCTGACCGCCGACGGGCAGCTGCGTAACTGCCTGTTCTCCACGACCGAGTACGACCTCGTTCCCCTGCTGCGCGGGGGTGCGTCCGACGCCCAGGTCGACGCCATGCTGCGCTCGTGCATCGCCGGCAAGCTCGCGGGACACGCCATCGATGACCCCTCGTTCCTGCAGCCGTCGCGGGGAATGAACGCGATCGGCGGCTGAGGGCCGTTCGCTCATGCCGGTAGCGTCACCCGCTGCGCGAGCATCAGCTTGACGACGCAGTTGCGCGGGTCGCACGAGGCGGCCATCTTGTCCACTCGCAGCGGTCCTCCGGCCTCGGCCAGAACGCCGTCCATGAGCCCCAGATGCACGTCGCACAGGGTCTCGCGGTGGTCGGGATCCGCGCCCGCGTTGGGACAGGGGGAGATGTCGACGGTGAGCTCGGCTTCGTCGACGATCGGCTCGAAGCCGGCATCGCCGAGGTCTTCGACGAGGGCATCGATCTGGTGCACGGCATCCGGCGTGAGCCCGGTGTCCGACACGTTCGTCCACGGCATGATGCGGCGCATGAGGTCGCCGCGCTGCGCCGCCTCGCGCACCTTGCGCTGCGAGATGACGCTGATGCCCTGACGGTCCGAGGTGGTGCTGTACAGCACGCGCGGGCGGCCGCGGGTGGTCCGGTGTTCGGTCTCGGCCACGATGTAACCGCCGTCGAGCAGACGCTGCAGGTGCTCGCGAACCGTGTTCGGGTGGAGCTCGGTCGCCTCGCACAACTCGGCGACCGTGCGCTGTCCGCGCTTCTGCAGAACGTGGAGGATCTGGACGCGCGAGTAGCTGGAGATCGCGCTATAGCCGGGGCGGGTCATGTCTTCATTGTTCATGTTTCCGGATGAAATTGAAAGGTCAGACCACAACATTTCCGAGGTTCGACAGTTCCCGTCCCGTATTCGCGCGGGGAACCTTGTGGGTTATCCACGGCCCGTGTCGAACAGAGCGCCTCACCCCGCCCCCTCCGCAAGCCGAGCCGGGAGTCCCGTGGGGGGTGAGAGCATGTGTGCATGCCCGCATCCCGCACCGCCATCGTCTACAACCCGAGCAAGACGAAGCGCGAGGATCTCGCGCGCGCATGGACCGGCGTCAGCGCCGAGGCGGAGCCGGAGTGGTTCGAGACGACCCCCGAGGACCCGGGACAGGGTCCGGCGCGCGCGGCCATCGAAGCCGGGTGCGATCTGGTCATCGCCGCGGGCGGCGACGGCACCGTGCGCGCGGTGGCGGAGGCGCTCGCCGGAACGGATGTCGCCCTCGGCATCGTGCCGCGCGGCACCGGCAATCTCCTGGCACGCAATCTCGGCGTGCCGCTGCTGAGTTTGCCCGCCGCGATGCGACGGGCCCTGACGTCGGAGCCGCGATCCATGGACATCGGCTGGGTCGACCTCACACGCGAGCGCGGCACCGAGCGTCACGCGTTCGTCGTGATGGTGGGCTTCGGCCTGGACGCGCAGATGCTCGCCGAGACCGACGACGATCTGAAGTCGAAAGCGGGGTGGCTCGCCTACGTGGCAGCGATGGGGCGAGCCCTGTCGTCATCGAGTGTGATCGACGTCCGGCTCTCGCTCGACGACGAGCCGGCGCAGAGCGTCGAAGCGCACACACTGCTCGTGGGCAATTGCGGGGCCATCCAGGGCGGAGTCACCCTCTTCCCCGACGCTCAGCTCGACGACGGACTGCTCGATGTGCTCGTGATGAGCGCCGCCGGTGTCGGCGACTGGCTCGAGACGCTGCGCACCGCGATGTGGGACAACGGCATTCTCCGCTTGTTCGACCGCGAGCGTTCGGCGACGAGCACGGAGTCGGCGCGACACGCGCAGGCCCGGCGGCTGCGCGTCGAGTTGTCCGAGCCGTGCGCGTTCGAGATCGACGGCGAAGAGGTCGGCGAGGTCACCGGCTTCGCGGTCAGCGTAGAGCCCGGAGCGTTGCGCGTTCGCTGAGCGGGCTCAGGCGATCTGCTCGCCGCACATGCCGCATACGCCGTTGGCATTCGCCTCGAGGAAGCACGTGGGACACACGGCGCGGGCGCGCTCGGGGACCACGGGCTTCGGTGCGCTCGTGCGGGCGGGAGCGGCCTGACGGCCGGTGCTGCGCTTCGCGCGCACTGCAGCCGCCGCGGGCGCGGGAGCGCGAGGCGGCTCAGGGCGATGCTCGGCGCAGTAGAAGCGCACGAATCCGTCGTGGTTGTTGGGGTGGCGATGCTTGACGGCCCACAGTTCCGTGCGCTCCCGCGCGGGCGCGTCGGCGGGGCAGGATGCGCATCGTCCCGGTTCTCCGGGCGCGATGTCGGCGACCAGCAGCGGGGTCTCGAAGGGGATGTTCTGCCGCCAGTCCGATGACGATGCGATCCTCACGGGTTCCTTCCTGGCGGGGGTGCTTCGGGTGCACCGATCCTGCCTCTACAACGGTAGATCACCTGGCGGGGGCGGGGCGCCCCTCCCTCGCCCCGCCCCGCCCCGCCAGGGGGGCGATCAGTTCGGGATCTCTTCGACGGATGCCGGTGCGCGGGTCACGTGGAGTTCACTGATCCGGCGGCGATCGATCGCGCTCACGCGGATCGTCGCGCCGTCGACGTCGACAGCATCGCCCACGCGGGCGAGGCGCCCGAGCCTCTCGACCACGTAGCCGGCGACCGTGTCGGCGCTGCCGCGAGGGATCGCGATGCCCGTCGCCTCTTCGAAGTCCTGCAGGTTCAACCGGCCGTCGACCGTGCCGCCCTCCGCGCTCAGCGCTTCGGCGACCGCATCCGTGTCGTACTCGTCGAAGATCTCGCCGACGACCTCCTCGACGAGATCCTCGAGCGTGACGATGCCGTCCGTCCCGCCGTACTCGTCCACGACGACCGCGATGTGGTGGCCCTGCGCCCGCATCCCTGTGAGAGTCGGCAGCACGCGTGCGGAGGACGGGAGGTACGAGATCTCGCGGGCGATGGAGGCCAGCTCGTCACGGCCGGATGCGGACGCGGCGTCGAAGATGTCGCGCACGTGCACGAACCCGACGATGTCGTCGATCGACGTGTCGATGACCGGGTAGCGCGAGTGCGGCAGGTCCTTGACCCGCGTGGTGGCCTCGTCGATCGGTTCATGGGCGTCGAGCGCGATCACTTCGGGGCGAGGCCGCATGACCTCGCTGATCTGGCGGTCGCGCAATGACAGCACGTCGTCGAGGATGCGGCGCTCGTCCTCTGGCAGGCCCTCGTGGCTGGAGACGATGTCGCGCAGCTCCTCGTCGGTGAGCTCATCGGCCGTCTTGTTCGGATCGCCGCCGAGCAGTCGCACGAGGGCGTTCGTCGACACGGACAGCAGCCAGATGACAGGGCGCATGAACCGCGCGAATCCGCCCAGCACCGGGGCGACGGCGTAGGCGAACTGCGCGTTGCGCTGGATCGCGAGGCGCTTGGGGACGAGCTCGCCGAGCACCAGGGAGAGGTAGGCGATCACGAGGGTCAGCACGATCGTCGCGACGGTCGCCGCGACGGAATCGGCGAGTCCGAGCGACACGAACAGCGGCGTCACCGACGGTGCGATGGACGAGGCGCCGTACGCGGCCGAGGCGAAACCGGCCACTGTCACGCCGATCTGGACGGCGGAGAGGAAGGTGTTGGGGTTCCGAGCGAGATCGGCGACCTTGCGACCGCGCTTGCCCCGCGCCGCGAGCGCGTTGACCTGGCTCTCGCGGAGGGTGACGAGGGCCATCTCCGTGGCGGCGAACACGCCGCCGATGAGGACGAAGACGATGACGAGGGCGATATTGAGAAGGAGGTCGCCGTTCACCGGCCGACCTCCTCGATGTGCAGGCAGACGCCCGGGGTCACCCGGGCGCGCGGACTATGACTGTCGGAGGAATCGGCAGAGTGCGTCATCGCACCAGAGTAGAGGGGCGGGCAGCCGCGATGCTCGGTGTTCGCCGGGAGAGCGGGCCGCAGTCGCGCTTGACAGACGATGCGTTCGCGCTAACATCGAGCACAAGTCATTGGTACCGCTAACACGCGATGTCGCGTATCCGCATCCCGCTCGACGCTCCCGCATCCCTTTGCGCGCGTTGCGGCGCGCCGATGACGACCTGATCAAGTCGAAGAACGAGTGAGTGACCCATCGTCGGGTCACAGCAAAGGTGCACGATGCTCGCTGCGCACGCCGGCCCTCGGCCCGACGTCGCGACCGCACGCGGCGAGAGCACCCCTTTCGCCGAGAGGGATGCGGCCGCGACCGCCGCCCTCTCGGGCAATCCGGCGGCCGGAGAGTCCGGCCGTCGCGGAGTTCGGCGCAGCTCTGTCGTTTCGCCGGAGATCGGAGACACACCATGAAGAAGGGCCTTCTCGCCCGGACCGCCGTCGGCCTGGTCGGCGGCGCACTTCTCATCGGCGCCGCCGGGGCGGCCGTCGCGGACGAGATCGGCAACGACGAGGTCGATGTCACCGTCGACATCGCGGCGTTGCCCGACACCGGTGCTCTGACGTTGAGCGTCGCCCCCGGCTCCGCCGTGCTGAGCGAGGGAGAATCCGCCGACCCCGACCAGCGCGTCTTCGGAGGCACGCTTCCCACTGTGACCGTCACCGATGACCGCGACACCATCCCGGCCGGCTCCGCCTGGTACGTGACGGGCCAGGCCAGCGCGTTGACGTCCGGCAACGCCTCGATCGACCCCGGTCATTTGGGCTGGAAGCCGAAGCTGCTGACGCAGAGCGCCGACGTCGCGGAAGGCCCGGACGTCGACACCGTGCTCGATGGCGGGCCGAACAACGTCGGGCTCGTGGACGCCGAGTTCCTCGCGATCGCCTTCGATGCCGAGAGCGCTGCCGGCACCTGGCAGGCCACCGCCGATCTGCTGCTGAAGACCCCGAAGAATGTCACGCCGGGCAGCTACTCCGGCACGATCACGCTCACTCTCTGGGAGGAGCTCTCCTAAGGTCGCGCCTCCGCCTCGCGCACACCCGACGCGGAGGAGCCCGTGAAGGCTCGTCCGCCCCTTCCCCCAGGATGACCGCTGTGTTCCCACGCCTTCGTGCTCTGCCGTCCGCGATCCGGGCGTCGGTGCTCTCCGCCGCCGCGCTCGCGGCGATACTCGCGCCTCTCGCCCCGGTCGCGGCTGCCGCTGCCGCTGCCGACGACGATCCTGTCCGCTGGTCGATCGCGCCCGCCGATTCCGACGGGGCAGACGGGCGGCGGGCCGTCGAACACGAGCTCGGGCCGGGGGAGCGGGTGGACGAGCACTTCGCGGTGCGCAATCTCGGCGAGCAGGAGATCACCTTCCGGATCACGGCCGCCGACGGCTTCTTCACGCAGACCGGCCGCTTCGACATCCTCGCAGACGCGGCGGCGTCGACCGCGGCCGGCGCGTGGATCACGGCACCCGCCGCGGTCACCGTCCCCGCCGGCGAGAGCGTCGTCGTCCCGTTCTCACTGGCAGTGCCCGAGCGGGCGGAGCCCGGCGACTACGCGGCGGGCGTGACCGCGTCCATCCTCTCGGCGGGCAGCGCCGAGGGAGGGGCGAGTGTCGGCGTCGAGAGCAGGATCGGCTTCCGTGTGCTGACGCGCGTGACGGGCGAGATCACCCCGGCGGCCTCTCTCGACGCGCTCGTCGGCGACTACCGCCTGTCGTGGAACCCGTTGCGCCCGGGTGGGGCGCAGGTCTCGTTCGACGTGGTGAACGACGGCAACACGCGCCTGGCCGCGGCGGGCACGGTGTCGGTGGGTGGTCGCACCGTCTCCTTCCCCGCGGAGGGTCAACAGGCGCAGGAACTGCTGCCCGGTGACCGTCGCGAGATCACGGTCGTGGTCGACGAGGTGTGGCCCTGGGTGCTGCTGACCACGACCGTGACCCTCACCCCGGAGGTTCTCGCGATCTCCGACACGGATGCGACCATCGCACCGATTTCCGCCGACGTGGCCATCTGGGCGGTACCGTGGCCGCAGTTGGCGATCTTGCTGGGGGCGGGGCTCGTCGTCTGGGCTATCCTGTGGCGACGATCACGCTCCCAGAGGCGGATCTCCGCCATGATCGACGATGCGCTTCAACGAGGGCGCGAAGAGGGACGAAACGAGATGACCGACCAGGTGGGGGCATCATGAAGCGCTGGGGCGCGGTGCTGGCCACGGTCGTGAGCGCGCTCGCGGCTGCCACGGCGGCAATTCCCGCCCGTGCGGCCGACATCGACCCCGACCCGGGGAGCATCGGCGTCAGCGTCCAGATCACGCCGATCGAGTGCGCGAGCGGATGCGGCGTCGGGGCCGAGGGGGTCGGATCTCTGGCCGCCAGCGGCCTTGCGCCCGTGGAGCCGGTCCTGTGGGCCGCAGCCCTGGTGCTCGCCCTGGGCGCCGCCCTGGTCCTGCGCGCCACCGTCTCCCGCCGCGCGGTGACGACGTCTGCATCCGATTCCGGAGACGGTGCGTGTCAGAGCTGACGCGGGGCTGGCAGCGGCCCAGCATCTACGACGTCGCCAAACATGCGGGCGTGTCTCATATGACCGTCTCGCGGGTCCTCAACGACCATCCCAACATCCGTGACTCGACGCGTCAGCGTGTGCTGAAGGCGATCGAGGAGATGAACTACACCCGCAGCTCGATCGCGCGGGCGCTGGCGACGCGGCGGGCGATGCGGATCGGTGTGCTGGTCGACGGTCCGGTGCAGTTCGGTCCGAACAGCACGCTGCGCGCCCTGGAAGCAGCGGCGCGCGACGTCGGGTACGCGATCAGCGCGTTCTCGATCGACGACGACGACGACGCGCAGCTGGATGCGGGGGTCGTGGAGCTCGTGACTCAGGGCGTGGACGCTCTCTGCGTCATCGCGCCCCGCGCATCCTCGCTCGAGTTGCTGCGGCAGAAGAGTACGGGGCTTCCCACGATCGTCATCAAGGCGGAGTCCGACGATGTGTGGCATACCGCGGCCGTGGATCAGCGCAGCGGCGCACGGCTCGCGGTCGACCATCTGATCGAGCTCGGCCACCGCCGCATCGCGCACCTCGCGGGACCGCTGGACTGGTACGACGCGAGGGAGCGCGAGCAGGGCTGGCGCGAATCGCTGGCCGCCGCGGGACTCGATGCGGGTGAGGCGATCATCGGCGACTGGACCTCGGATTACGGCTACGAGGTGGGCAAGGCGTTTGATTCCGGCAGTGCGACGGCCGTGTTCGCCGCGAACGACCAGATGGCGCTCGGCCTCGTGCACGGACTGGTCGATCAGGGCGTGCGCGTGCCCGAGGACATCAGTGTCATCGGCTTCGACGACGTTCCTGATGCGCGGCACTTCCTGCCTCCGCTGACGACCGTCCGCCAGGACTTCTCGGCACTGGGGGAGCTCGCTCTGCAGCTCGTGATCGCCGCCATCGACGGCGAGGATCACACGCGGCACGATCGCATCGCGCCGCTGCTGGTCGTGCGTTCGTCCACGGCTCCTGCGCCGCGCGACTGAATCGCTGCCACGCGTTGTTGTGCGCAACAAATGTTCGCGGTAACGGAAAAGTAACGAATCGCCCCGAAACAGTTGCGAAGTCGCTTTGTTAGCGCGCACAATGTGGCTACCCGACGTTCCCACTGGGGGGCACACGGACCACCTCTTCGACGATGAGCGTCGGGGAGTCTCAAGGAGGAGATCACATGGCACACAACAAGCGCGCTCTGGGCATGCTGGGATTCATCGGCGTGGGGGCTCTCGCGCTGGGTCTGGCCGGCTGCTCGAGCGGGGACGCAGAGTCCGGCGGCGAGGCGAGCGGCGGCAGCGGCGACCTCACCACGGTCGGCTTCGTCGCGGTGGGTCCTGAGGGCGGCTGGCGCAACGCCAACGAGCAGGCCATCAAGGACGCCTTCACCGAGGACGCCGGCTTCGACCTCAAGTACGCCCCGGCCGCCAGCCCGAGCGACCAGAAGTCGCAGCTGGACGCCTTCTCGACGTTCGTCAACGACGAGGTCGACGTCATCCTGCTCACCGCCACCGAGGCGTCGGGCTGGGAGGACTCGCTCAAGCTCGCCAAGGAGGCCGAGATCCCGGTCATCCTGCTCGACCGTGGCGTCGACGCTCCCGACGACCTCTATGTCACCCGCATCGCGCCCGACAACGTGCAGGTCGCGAAGTCGGTCGGCGAGTGGGCGACCACCGCGTTCCCCGAGGGCGCCAACTACTTCGTGCTCGAGGGCGTTCCGGGCCTCTCGGTCGTGAACGAGCGCAACGAGGGCTTCGATGAGGCGCTCGGCGGCAAGTCCGGCTGGAACAAGGTCGGCGCGCAGACCGCCAACTGGAAGACGGACGAGGGCAAGTCGGTCATCGAGACCGTGCTGAAGGCCAACAACAACGACATCCAGTTCATCTTTGCCCAGAACGATGAGATGGGCATCGGCGCCGCGCAGGCGGTGACGGCGGCGGGCCTCAAGCCCGGCACCGACGTGAAGATCGCCACGATCGACGGCACCAAGGGGGCGCTCGAGGCGCTGTCCAAGGGCGACCTGAGCTTCGTCGCTCAGTACAACCCCTTCTTCGGCACCGACGCCGTCGACGCCGTCAAGAAGGCCCTCGCGGGCGACAAGGTCGACTCGACCATCATCGTCAAGAGCGCCACGTTCGACTCGCCCGAGGCGGCCGACAAGGCGCTGGCCGACGGCCTCGCGTTCTGAGCGCCGCACACCCGCACTAAACCGCGCCGGCAGGCAGAGCGGGGATCGCCCCGGGCGATCCCCGCTCTCTGTCCGGCCCCAAGGGCACCAGCCCCGTAGCGAGGAAGCTCGTCAGTGATGACCGAATCACCCCCGATCGTCGAAGTCCGCGGCGCATCGATCACCTTCCCCGGCGTCAAAGCGCTCGACGCCGTGAACTTCCGACTCCTCCCCGGAGAGGTCCACACCCTGATGGGTGAGAACGGCGCGGGAAAGTCCACGCTGATCAAGGCGCTGACCGGTGTGTACCAGATCGACTCCGGATCGATCCTCGTGGGCGGCGTCGAGCGGCGCCTGACTGGCACCAAGTCCGCGCAGGATGCGGGGATCTCCACGGTCTACCAAGAGGTCAACCTCTGCACGAACCTGACCATCGGCGAGAACGTCATGCTGGGCCACGAGGTACGCGGCCCGCTCGGCATCAACTGGCGCAAGACCCACGCCCGTGCCGCCGAGGCGCTCGCGCGCATGGGCCTCGGTCACCTCGACACGCGCGCCCCGCTGGCCTCCATCTCGATCGCCCTCCAGCAGCTCGTCGCCATCAGTCGTGCCATGGTCACCGAATCCAAGGTGCTCATCCTCGACGAGCCGACTTCCAGCCTGGACTCCGCCGAGGTCGAGGTGCTGTTCGGTGTCATCCGCAACCTCCGCGACCAGGGCGTCGCCATCCTCTTCGTCTCCCACTTCCTCGACCAGGTGTATGCGATCAGCGATCGCATCACGGTCCTGCGCAACGGCGCGTTCGTGGGGGAGTACCTCACCCACGAGCTCGATCGCACGCAGCTCATCTCGAAGATGATCGGCAAGGACCTCGACACGCTGCGCGCCCTCGGCTCCAACCGCCAGGTCGACGAGCGCGACCGCACCGACACCCCCCTCTACAGCGCGGAGGGTCTGGGCCGCAAGGGTGCACTGAACCCGACCGACATCGAGATCCACCGCGGTGAGGTCGTCGGCTTCGCGGGACTTCTCGGCGCCGGACGTACGGAGCTGGCCCGACTCATCATGGGCGCCGACCGCGCCGATTCCGGCACCGTGCGCATCCGGGGCAAGAAGGCCAACGTCGCCTCGCCCGTCGCGGGCCTGGCCAACCGGATCGCCTACTCCACCGAGAACCGCCGCGACGACGGCATCATCGGCGACCTGAGCGTCCGCGAGAACATCATGCTCGCGCTGCAGGCGAAGCGGGGCTGGCTGCGTCGCGTCCCGGCTCGCGAGGTCGACGCGCTCGTCAAGACCTACATGGAGCGCTTCAGCGTCCGACCGAACGACCCCGACCGGCCGATCCGGCTGCTCTCGGGTGGCAATCAGCAGAAGGTCCTCCTCGGCCGCTGGCTGGCCACGGAGCCCGAGCTGCTGCTGCTGGACGAGCCGACCCGCGGTATCGATGTCGGCGCGAAAGCCGACATCCAGGAGACGGTCGCCGAGCTCGCTGAGGGCGGCATGGGCGTCGTCTTCATCTCCTCCGAGCTGGAGGAGGTCGTCCGACTGTCCGAGCGCATCGTCATCCTGAAGGACCACGACAAGATCGGCGAGGTCGTCAACGGGCCCGATGTGACGGCCGAGCGCATCGTCTCGATCATCGCCGCCGAAACGGAAGAGAAGGCAGAGGCCCAGACTGAGGCACTCGCCGAAGGAGAGCTGTCATGACGTCCTTCCTGAAGACGCTCGTGCGCACGCCCTGGTTCTGGGGCATCGTCGGCATCGTTCTGCTGCTGACGCTCAACGTCATCAAAGACCCGACCTACCTGTCGGTCGGAATCAACCCGACGACCGGGATGCTGGCGGGAAACCTCCTCGACATCCTCCGGGTCTCGGCGCCGATCATCATGATCGCCCTCGGCATGACCTTCGTCATCGCGACCAAGGGCATCGATCTGTCGGTCGGGTCGATCATGGCCGTCGGCGGCGCCGCGGCCATGGAGAGTCTCTCCGCAGCCGGTGCGCCGACCTCGGTGGGCGCCATGCTGACGGCGATCGGCATCGCGCTCCTGCTGGGCGCCGTCCTCGGTCTCGTCAACGGCGTGCTCGTGTCCGTCATCGGACTGCAGCCCTTCATCAGCACGCTCGTGATGATGCTCGCCGGCCGCGGTATCGCCCGCGTCATCACCGGCGGCCAGAACACCAACGCCACCAACGAGCCCTTCCGACAGATCGCGAACGGACAGATCCTCGGACTGCCGATGAGCTTCGTCGCGGCGATCGTGATCGTGCTCCTCGTCTCGGTGATCATGCGGCGCACGGCGCTGGGGCTCATGATCGAGTCGATCGGTGTGAACCCGGCCGCCAGCCGCCTCGCCGGCATCCGGCCGCGGCCCATCCTCATCGCGGTGTACATCCTCTCGGGTGTGCTCGCGGCCACGGGCGGCCTGTTCACCGTCTCGGAAGTCATGACCGTCGACGTCTCGGGCACCGGCTACCAGATGGAGCTCGACGCGATCCTCGCGGTCGTGATCGGGGGGACGTCCCTCGCGGGCGGCAAGTTCTCGATCCTCGGCTCCACCGTCGGCGCCCTGCTGATCGCGACGCTCAACAAGACCGTCCTCTTCCTCGGGATCTCGGCCGCCGCGACGCCCGCCTTCAAGGCGATCGTCATCGTGGTGCTGGTTCTCCTGCAGTCCGAGCGGGTGCGCGGCTACGTGCTCCGACTCGGGCGCACCCGTTCCCGAAAGGAGGCCGTCGCGTGAGCGCGTCCGTCTCGACCTCGTCCATCGACCTCGACAAGGCACCCTCCCGCGGGTTCGCCCGCGTCTGGGGGCGCAGCCAGTCGGTGATCCCATCGCTCGCGGCGGTGCTCCTGCTGATCGCCATGCTCGTCTACGCGGAGCTCGCCTACGGTCGCGTGTTCCACATGGGCACGATGTCCAGCCTGCTCGTCAGCTTCGCGCCGACGATCATCCTCGCCGTGGGGATGACGATCGTCATCCTCTCCGGCGGGATCGACCTCTCGGTGGGCGCCGTCGTGGCCTTCACCTCGGTCGCCGGCGTCATGCTGATGAACATCGGCGTGAACGGGTGGCTCGCGATCGTGCTGATGATCGTCTTCGGCGCGCTGTTCGGCCTCGTCTCCGGAGTGCTCATCCAGTACTTCAACGTCCAGCCGTTCATCGCCACGCTGGCCATGATGTTCCTGGCCCGCGGGCTCGCGTCGATCCTCTCGACGGTGCCGGTGCAGGCGCCCGACGACTCGCCGATCCTCTTGCTGGCCACCGATTTCAAGCTCATCGACGGCCCCAAGGTCAACGACCTCGTGCTGACGCCCGGATTCTTCATCGCGGTGCTCGTCGTGATCGGTGCGTTCTTCTTCCTGCACCGCACCCGCTCCGGACGCACCATCTACGGCATCGGTGGTGCCGAATCATCGGCGCAGCTGATGGGCCTGCCGGTCGCCCGCACCCGGGTGTCGATCTACATCATCAGCGGAGCCCTGGCGGGGCTCGCCGCCGTCGTCTACACGGCGGAGGTGGGCGGCAAGGCGCAGAACGTCACGGCCATCGGCTGGGAGCTCGACGCGATCGCGGCCGTCGTCATCGGCGGCACGTTGCTGACCGGTGGCGCGGGCTACGTGCTCGGCTCGGTTGTCGGATCGCTGGTGCTCGCGACGCTCTGGATGATCATCACGAAGGACGGCTCCATCCGCCCCGAGTACCTCACGATCATCACCGGCGGCATCCTGCTCGTCTTCGTGCTCCTGCAGCGTGTGCTGACGGCCAGACGACGGAGATGAACCCCGGCACGGCGTCGGGACGGACGTGTTGTCCGTTCCGACGCCGTGCCATGCCCGCACGCGGGCGGATCCACAACTGAACACCGCATCCGATGCGACGTCGACTGTTACACGGTCCGGTCGCTCGAGACGAACAGGACTCTCGATGACGAGAAACTCCCCGCCCGTATCCGTCACCCCGACACGGCACCGCCGGCGCGCCCGCGCGTTCGCCGCATCCGTGCTCGGCGCAGCGCTCACCGTCACCGGTCTCGGCGTCCCCCTCGCCGCACAGGCCGCCGACGTCCCGGCCCCCACGGCCCACTACGACATGTCCCACCAGGGCCAGTCCCTGATCGATGTGTCGGGCAACGGCCGCAACGCCACGCTCACCGGCTTCACCGACGCCTCGTTCGCGGATGCGGCCGGCGACGCCGTGCTGCGCTTCCGAGCCGACGGATACGCATCCCTGCCCAAGGGGCTCGTGACCGGCACCGACAACGACTTCACGGTCGAGTACACCGTGGCCACGCAGACCGCAGCCAACCACTTCGGCTGGGTCATCGGCGACGGCGTGGGGCCGTGGAACACGACCCAGCTCGGCAACCACATCTTCCTGAGTCCGCGTTCATCGCAGGGCGGCTACGTCAACCAGGCGCTCGCCGCGATCCGGGTGAAGTCCGGGAGTGACAACGGCGAGACGCGGATGCCGGCCGGCGGTGGCCTGAACCCCGGCTTCACGACCCTCACGATGGTGGGCCAGGGAAACACGCTGACCCTGTACCGCGACGGTGTCGTCATCTCGACCCTCACCCACACCCGCTCTCTCAGCTCGATCATCCCGAGCGGCAACGTCCTCGGGTATCTCGGACGCTCCCTCTACCAGGGCGACGCGCTGCTGCGCGCCGACGTCTCGGACGTGAAGTTCTGGGACGCAGCCCTCACCGCGGACGACGTGCGCGCCAGCATGCCGACGGCTCAGGAGAAGAGCGCGGCCACTGCCGCACTGCTGCGCGGCGATGTGCTCGCAACGATGCTGGGGGCGAACCCCTCGCTCGACCGGGTGTCGACGAACCTGACTCTCGCGGCCACGGTCAACGGCGTCGCGCTCACGTGGGCCTCCTCCTCGCCCCAGACCGTGTCCACGACCGGCGTCGTCTCCCGCTCCATCGCCCAGGACACCCCTGTCACCCTGACGGCAACGAGCTCGTTGGGAACGCTGAGCTTCGATGTGACCGTCGTCGCTCCGTCCGTGTCGAGCGATCTCGACGCGATCGTTCTGGCGACGCGCACCACCGAGAACCTGCCCCTGGCGACGAAGGGCGCCGTCAACGGCGCCACCATCACCTGGACCTCGTCCGACCCGACCCTGGTCACCGGCACCGACCCGGCCTACACGGCGCCGGGCGCGGGCTCGGCGGACCCGTTCGCGGGCGGCGGCATCGTCTCGCGGCCGGCATACGGCGCGGGCGATCGCAGTGTGACGCTCACCGCGACTGCCGCGCTGAACGGACGTTCTGCCGAGCGCACGTTCGAGGTGACCGTCGCCGAGCATGGCCGGTGGGCACCGGACGCCGGCTACGCGGCGGCATACTTCACGTCCGATGGCGACGAGAAGATCTATCAGGCGGCCACGAGCGGGAACGACTTCTTCACCTTCTCCGCGGTGAACGGCGGAAACCCGGTCATCACCTCGACGACCGACACGAAGGGCCTGCGCGACCCGTACGTGCTGCGCTCCAAGGACGGCGACAAGTACTACATGGTCGCCACCGACCTCTGCATCAGCTGCGGCACCGGTTGGGGGCCCGCCCAATCCGAGGGCAGTCTGAAGATCGAGGTGTGGGAGTCGACGGACATGGTGCACTGGAAGCGCACCAACGACGCGAACACCGGCATCACGGTGAACCAGCCCGCCGCGGGTATGACGTGGGCGCCTGAGGCGTACTGGGATGACGCGCTGCAGTCCTACGTCGTGCACTTCTCGTCGCGGCTGTACTCGGACGCGTCGAAGACGAACAGCGACAACCTGCACGCCCGTGTCTTCACCGTCCTGACCCGCGATTTCCGTACCTTCACGTACCCGCCCGCCGAGTGGCAGAACACCGGTTACGCGCGGATCGACTCGACGGTGCAGAAGATCGGGGACTACTACTACCGGTTCACCAAGAACGAGGACGGCGGCGCCGCCGACGGCCTCGAGCGCGGAAAGGACATCTTCCTGGAGCGTTCGAAGGTGCTCACCGCGAAGACGACTCATTCGGACTGGAACGCGAACCCCGAGACGGGCTGGCAGCTGATCGACACCGCGATGACCAGCCTCGAGACCGGTCAGGCGGGCGAGGGGCCCCAGATCGTCAAGCTCAACGACGGCGACCCGAACAACACCGCGGACGAGGACGGGTACGTCTTCCTCGTCGACAACTACGGTTCCGGCGGCTACCGCGCGTTCGTCACGACAGGCGACGAGATCGCGAGCAGCAACCGGGACGACCGCCTCTCGCGCCGGGCCGACTGGAACGTGCGCCCGGTGGGCGGTCTGCCCGCAAGCCCGCGTCACGGCTCCTTCGTCAACGTGTCGCAGGCCGTCCTGACGGCCCTGCACGGGTGGACGGATGTGGCCGCCGTCGCCTCGACGACGACGCTCACCGCCTCCGGCCGCACCGCCACCGCGCACGTCGTCGCCGCGGATGCCGGTCAGGTCGCCGGCACGGTGACCTTCGCCGGCGGCGGCTGGAGCCAGAGCGTGACGCTGGCCGACGGGGTCGCCTCGATCCAGGTTCCTGCCCAGGTCGGTGCCGTCACCGCCACCTATGACGGCTACCGCGATGGCCGCGTGAGCGTGTCGAGTTCCGCGACGGTCTCGCTCGGAGTCGCGTTCACGATCACCGTCGCCGCGAAGTGCCTGGCCGGGAAGGTCGTGCACTCCGTCGCGGTCGTCAACACCGATCCGTCGACGATGACGGCGACGATCGTCGGCGCCTACGGCAGCAAGGCGCTGACGCTGGCCACCGGTGCCTCGGCATCGGCAGCCTTCACGACGCGACTGACGGCGACGCCCGCGCAGGCGGTGACCGTGACGGCGAAAGCCGCCGACGGGCGCGCGACGACGCAGAGCGCCGTCGTACCTGCGATGACCTGCGGTTAGAGGCGGTTCTACACCACCGGGGCCGGGTCAGCGCACAGCTGGCCCGGCTCCGGTGCATGTGCGCAGGATGGTGGGGAGCCTCGACCGACAGGAGCACGCATGAGCGCCGACGACATCGACATCCATCCGATCTCGCCCGAGGACGCCGGAGAGGTGCTGACCCTGCAGCGCGCCGCCTTCGTGCAGGAGGCGCTGATCTACCGCGACATCGACATGCCGGTGTTCACCCAGACGCTCGAGGAGGTCGCCTACGAGTTGCGGGACAACCTGGGCCAGGTCGCGCGGCGCGACGGGAGGATGATCGGCGCGATCCGCGCGCGCATCGACGGTGATGTGCTGCTCGTGGGTCGGCTGGCCATCGCGCCCGATCAGCAGGGCGGTGGAATCGGCTCGGCGCTGCTGGACGCTGTCGAGGAGCGCGGCCGACGCGCGGGCGCCCGCACGGCGGAGCTGTTCACCGGCAGGTTGAGCGAAGCGAACATCCGCCTCTACGAACGCCAGGGCTACGCGATCTCCGAGGCCGCCGGCGGTGCCGGGGGCGAAGATGAGGTCTTCCTGCGCAAGGACCTCGCCGGCCCCGTCACCGCCGACGACTGATCGTCAGATGGTGGCGACCGACCCCGAGTCCACGCGGTAGTTCGACCCGTTGACGAAGGACGCACGCGCCGAGCAGAGGAAGGCGATCACCGAAGCCACTTCTTCGGGCTCGCCTCGGCGACCGAGCTCCATGTACGGTCGTTCCTCGTCGAGGAACGACGCGATCGCCTCGTCGAACGACTCGCCCCGTTCCTTCGAGCGCTTCTCCATCATCGCGTCGGTCATGGGCGTGTGGATGAAGGCGGGGGAGACGGCGTTGACGAGCAGCCCCTCCGAGGCGTAGCTGCGCGAGAGTCCCTTCGCGAGTGCCAGGATGCCGGCCTTCGCCGCGCAGTAGGGCAGCTCGTCGTCGTAGGGCTGCACCGCATCCTCCGAGGCCAGGAGCACGAGGCGCCCCCATCCGCCGGAGCGCAGATCCGTCAGGAACTCTCGGATCACGCGCACCGGTCCGAGCAGATCGGTCTCGATCGTCGACGTCCAGCCCTCGTCGTCGATCTCGTGGAACAGTCCCTGCGCGCCGGTGATGCCCGCGGACTGCACCAGGATGTCGATGGCGCCCACCGCATCCGTCGTCTTGCGGTGCAGCTCGGCCACGGATGCGACGTCGGTGATGTCGGCGGCGAACGCGTGGAGTCGGCCCTCGGGTGCGTCGAGTTTGGCGGCGGACTCCTCCAGCTTGTCCGCATCGCGGTCGGTGAGCACGACCGTCACTCCCTCAGCGAGGAGGAGCTTGGCGGTCTCGAAGCCGATGCCCGAGTCGCCCCCGGTGATGAGAGCCTTCTTGCCTGCGATGCCGAGATCCATGTCGGTTTCCTTTCATTCGCTTTCGGACGGGATCGGTCCGAACGTGTGTGCCGGGCGCCCCTGGGCGTCCGTGTCGATCACGAAGATCGATCCGCTGAGGGGAGCCGCAACGAGCTGCTGCTCGGTGAGGTTCTCGCGAGCGGTCCCGACGAACAGCAGATTCCGTGCCGGTCCGCCGAAGGCGACGGAGGTCACCTGCGGCGCGGGGATTCGGATGCGGGCCTCCACACGCCCCTCCCGAGTCCACCGCACGATCTGGCCGGCGCCGTAAACGCCGTTCCAGAATCGCCCGTCGGTATCCAGCGCGAGGCCGTCGGAGTCTTCGCCGACCAGGAACGGCTCGAGCTCGCCGAGCGCCTCGGCCCCCGGCGAATACGCGCCGCGGTAGACGGTGCGGGTGGCCGTGTCGGTGACGTACATCGTCTGCGCATCGTCGGACCACTCGAAGCCGTTGGCGACGCCGAAACCGCCGCGGAGCGCCCGAACGGTGCCCGTCCGTTCGACGAGGTACAGGCTCGCGTCGGGTGCGCCGGTCGTCAGGTCCATCGCTCCGACCACGAAACGTCCGAACGGGTCGACCTTGGCCTCGTTGCTGCGGATGCCCGGGTGCGCGTGGGGCAGGACGGCGACCGTCCGCACGATCGTGCCGTCCGCATCCAGCAGGACGACGCGATCCTTCAAAGCCGCGATGAACCCGCCGGATGCGGCGGGCTGCACGGCGCTCACCGGTGCCGGCAGCTGCACGACCGTATCGCGGGAGCCGTCCTCGGGATCGTGCAGTCGGGCGCGGTGCACCGTGCCGCGCGTGATGTCGACCCAGACGAGTTCGTCGGTGCGGTCGTCCCAGAAGATACTCTCGACGAGGATCGCGTCGAGGCGCCGGAAGAGGCGGGGTTCAGTGCCCATCGAGCTCCTCCGCGGGGACGAGGTCGCGGATCGTCAGTGCTGCGCCGATGACGGCGAGGTGGCTGAGCGCCTGGGGGAGGTTGCCCCACGATGCGCCGTCGTGCTCCGAGATCATCTCGGCGTAGACGCCGACGTCGTTGGCGCGGGCGACGAGGTCGTCCATGGCCGCGACGGCCTCCTCGTGTCGTCCCACGCACGCGAGCGCACCGGCCCGCCAGAACGCGGAGGCGACGAACGTGTGCTCCTCTTGATCCATCCCCGTGTAGCGGTAGAGCAGGTGTCCGGCGCCGAGCCGTTCGGTGAGCACGTCGATCGTCCGCGACATCCGCTCGCCGCGGTCGAACCCGCTCTCGGCGTGCAGGAGGACCGAGGTGTCGACGTCCGTGGCGCCCGGATGCATGACGTACGCCCCGACCTCCTCCGACCAGCCGTGCTCGGCGATCCACGCCGCGATGCGGTCGCGCTCGGAGGCCCAACGCTGCGCGCTTCCCGGAATGGCGCCCGCCTCGGCGAGCACCACCGCATCGCGCAGCGCCTGCCAGCAGCCCATCTTCGAGGAGGTGTAGTGGCGGATCTCGGGAAGCTCCCACATCCCGGAGTCCGGCTTGCGCCATTCGTCGCAGGCGCGGTCGGCCATGGCGGCGAGCATGCGACCGGTGGCGACATCCAGAACGTTGCCCGCATCCACGTAGGTGCGGCAGATGGCGAAGAGGTCGCCGTACACGCCCAGCTGGAGCTGTCCGTGCGCCGGGTTGCCGGTCACGACCGGGCCGATCCCGCCCCAGCCCGGTGCGTCGCGCTCGGTGACGTCCTGCGCGAGGGCGCCGCGAAGGGTGTACAGCACGTGCAGGTCGGGGCCGTTGTCGCGGATAGTGCGCAGCAGCCACGAGATCGCGGCGTGCGTCTCCTCGCGGAGGCCGAAGCGCACGAGCGCGTGCGCGGTGTAGGCGAGATCGCGCACCCACGCGAACCGGTAGTCCCAGTTCTTGCCACCGCGGGGGTTCTCCGGCAGCGACGTGGTCGCGGCGGCGGCGATGGCCCCCGTGGGGGAGTAGACCAACAGCTTCAGCGCGAGTGCGCTGCGCTGCACGGTCGCCTGCCAGGGACCTTCGTAGCCGAACTCCCGCGACCAGGCGCGCCAGCCCTCGATCGTGCGGTCGATGCTGCGGTCGACGTTCTCCGGAAACGGCAGGTGCAGCGGCTCGCCGTCGGTCGCGACGACCACGAGCAGGTGGCGAGAGTCCTTCGAGGTCGTGAACGACCCTTCGACGCGCGGGCCGGCACCGTCGTCGACGGTCTTCGCTGCGCCATGGTCCTGTCCCACCACCGCCAGCGAGGTCTCGCCGACGCGGAGGATCGTCGCACCGTCACGCTGCTCTGCCCAGGGTGCCGCGGTGTTCAGGCGCGTACCCGGCTGCACGCGCCAGGTGAAGGAGACCTCGCCGTCGATGCCCTCCACGCGTCTGGCCAGCTCGGCCCAGGGGAGTCGCCCGGCGACACCCGTCACCATCGCGTCCGTCAGGCGGGCGGTGCCCGTCGGAGTGATGAAGGTGGTCTGCAGCACGTTCGTGCGCGCGACGTATCGGCGACGCACCTCGAACTCGCCCACGGGCGTGATCTCCAGACATCCGCCGTTCTCGGCATCGAGGATGCGTGCGAACACCGGCACGGAGTCGAGGTTGGGCACCGGCAGCCAGTCGATGCTGCCGCGCCGATCGACGAGCGCGACCGTGCGACCGTCGCCGATCGCCGCGTAGGACGAAAGGTCGGAGAAGGGGCGGGGCACGCAGTCACGTTAGGCGGCCCGCCCCCGGGCCGGGGCAGGCTTGCGTGCCGCGCGCGGTCGGGTTAGAAAGCCGTCCCGCGCACGAGTGCTAGCAACCCGTGGCGGGACGGACAACCCCCGGCGGCGCGCCACGAGCCGGGGTTAGCGTCGCACCCGTCAGACACCGAGCGACGGGCACGACCCGTCCTCGACGACGAAGGAGGACGACATGGCTGCCACGAACGCATCGAGCACGACGCGAAACCGCCGCCGCCCCGCGAAGGGCGGAGCCGGAGCCGGGCTCACCGAGGAGCAGAACGCGGAGAGCGGGTTCACCGCATCCCAGGAGCTCAGCGACAACCTGCAGAAGGTGCTCGTCGACCTGATCGAGCTCTCGCTGCAGGGCAAGCAGGCGCACTGGAACGTCGTCGGCCGCAACTTCCGTGACACCCACCTGCAGCTGGACGAGGTGATCGACGCTGCCCGCGAGTTCAGCGACACCGTCGCGGAGCGGATGCGGGCGCTGCACGCGCTGCCCGACGGCCGCAGCGACACGGTCGCCGAGACGACCACGCTGCCGGAGTTCCCGCAGGGCGAGATCGACACGAGCGAGGTCATCGACCTCATCACCGAGCGCCTGGAGGCGACGATCGGCACCTGCCGCGACGTGCACGACGAGGTCGACGACGAGGACCCGACGAGCGCCGACATCCTGCACGCGGTGCTCGAGCGCCTCGAGCAGCTCGCGTGGATGGTCAGTGCCGAGAACCGCGCGCCGGCGGCGCGCTGAGAGGGCTCGCACGATGAGCATGTACGACGCCCAGGATCCGACCACCCAGTTCCCCCGTCCGCCTTTCCCGCCCCAGCAGCAGAGCGCGCCGGGAGACATCCACGAGATGGACCCCGCGCCCGATCACGGCGAGACCAGTTACATCGGCTTCGGGCGGCTGCCCGGGCGCAAGGCGCTCGTGACCGGCGCCGACTCCGGCATCGGTCGGGCGGTCGCCATCGCCTACGCCCGTGAGGGCGCGGATGTGGCGCTCAGCTACCTGCCCGAGGAGCAGCCGCAGGCCGAAGAGGTCGCGGCGCTCATCGAGAAGGAGGGCCGCAAGGCCGTGCTGCTTCCCGGCGACCTGCAGCAGGAGCAGACCAACGTCGATGTCGTCGAGCGCGCCGTCCGGGAGCTCGGGGGCCTCGACATCCTGGTGATCAACGCCGGCACGATGCCCACGGTCGACAGCATCGACGACTTCGAGACGCACACGCTCGATCACGTTGTGAAAGCGAACATCTACCCGCTGTTCTGGCTGACCAAGGCGGCATCCGCTCACCTGAAGCCCGGCGCGGCGATCATCACGACCTCGAGCGTGCAGGGATTCCAGCCGTCGCCCTCGCTGGCCGAGTACGCGGTCTCGAAGGCGGGCATCGCCAACTGGACCCGTGCGATGTCCCAGCAGCTGATCGAGCGCGGGATTCGGGTCAACGGCGTGGCTCCCGGCCCCATCTGGACCCCCCTGCAGCCCGCTTACGTGCCGAACGAGAAGATCGAGGAGTTCGGCTCGCAGACGCCGATCGGGCGGGCGGGCCAGCCCGTCGAGCTCGCTCCGGCGTTCGTGTTCCTCGCCTCCCAGGAGTCCAGCTACGTGGTCGGCGAGACGATCGCCGTCACCGGCGGGATGCCGGTGCACTGACCTTCGCGGGGGAGACGGCCGTCCGGACGCCGGGCGGCCGTTTCCGCGCGTGCGCTTAGCATGGGCGGATGGATCCGCGGGTGCGTCGCACGCAGGAGCGCCTGCGCGCAGCGGTGTTCGAGCTGGCGTCCGCGATGCCGTTGTCGCAGATCAGTGTGACCGATCTCTGCCGCGCCGCCGGAATCACCCGCGACACCTTCTATCGGCACGCCGCCGGAGTGCCCGAACTGGCGGCCGACGCTCTCGAGGCGGAGCTGCAGGAGGTGACCGCTGCGCTGGGTACGGATGCGGCGATCGGTGACGGCGAGCGGATGCTGCTGGAGCACGTCCGCACGCGGGCCGCGGTCTACCGCTCGGCGATGGAGCCGGTGCTCGCCGCTCCGGTTCGGGCAGGACTCGAGCGGAGTCTGCGCCAGGGGCTGGAGGAGTGGGTGCAGCGGCGCCCCGCCATCGTGCCTGCGGCGATCGCCGGCGATGCCGCCGCCGTCTCGCTCGCCGTGGCCTATGCGGCGGCCGGCACGGTGGGGGCGATCGAGCAGTGGCTGCGGACCGACATGGCGGACCTCGACCGTGCGGTCGCCGTCATCCTCGCCGCATCCGCCCAGTGGTGGCAGCTCTGAATCATCGCGCAGATCTATAAGACATATGTCAGATAGTCTGCGTAGACTGCTGTCGTGCAGCGACGCCGCCCGGTCGTCGCGGGAAGGCAGTCATGGCACGTTTCGACGGGAAGGTCGCGATCGTCACCGGAGGCGTCTCCGGGATCGGGGCGGCGATCACACGCCGCCTCGTGGATGAGGGCGCTCGGGTCTTCGTCGCGGACATCAACGCCGAAGCAGTCGCCGCAGCCGGCGCCACTTTCGGCGAGAGCGTCGCGGGGCTGGCGACCGATGTCACCGATGAGGGTGGGATGACGGCGCTCTTCGACGGCGCGCGCGAGCGGTTCGGTCGCATCGACGCGGTCTACAACGTCGCGGGGGGATCTCGGCCCGGCCGCATCGTCGACATGGACCTCGCGACGTGGGACTTCAACATCCGACTGAACCTCTACGGCGCTTTTCTCGGCACGAAGCTCGGCGCCGAGCACTTCCTCGCCGAGGGCCAGGCGGGCGCGATCGTGAACATCGCATCCTTGAACTCGCTCGTTCCGATGCACTTCGGCGCGGGGTATTCGGCCGCCAAGGCCGGTGTCGTGATGCTCACGAAGAACGCGGCGCTCGAGCTCGCCGGCGACGGCATCCGCGTCAATGCGGTCTCACCGGGTCTCGTGGCGACCCCGCTCACCGGGGGCCTCATGAGCATGCCCGGTGTTCCCGAGGCGTACATGGCGCGCATCCCGGCCGGTCGGCCGGCCGAGCCCGAGGAGATCGCCGGTGTGGCGCTGTTTCTCGCGTCGGATGACGCCTCGTACGTGAACGGGGAGAACGTCGTCGTCGACGGCGCCTGGCAGACCAGCGGATATCCCGACCTGCGTCCCTTCCTCGGCTGAGGCGCTGCACGGGCGCCCGTCCCGGGCGCCCGTGCACGCGTAGGCGACCAGCAGACGATAAGTCAAGCCTCAGCCGATTGACACCGCCCGAGCGCACAGTAGGGGAAACCCCACGGAGCAGGAGGCGACGATGACGCTGCAGATGATGCCGGAGAACCGCACGCCCGCAGCCGGAACCGCCGCCGAGGTCACCGCTGACGCCCCGGATGTGTATGAGCTGCGGTGGGAGCGCATCGCCCCCGAACGCTATCGGGCCCTGCGTGGCGAGGACTGCGTCGGATTCGTCGACGTGGTCGGTGCGGTGTTCGTCGTACTCGCCGGATCCCGCTACGACCGTGCGGAGGAGATCGCCCAGACGCTCGACTTCGACCGGGTGACGGAGCTTCTCGAGGGCCCCTCGCGCTGATCGGATCCGGTTCGCCACCGGCGACCGGATGCGCGTATGCCAGATCGCGTATCCGGTGTCAACCCTCTTTGTTCGTGCACGAACGACCTCGATTCTCGTTGCTGTCACGCGGCTGCGTGTGGCGGATACTTCCCGCGTGGATCGGATCGATACCGAGCCCGCGGGCGGGTGATCGCACAGGGTGGGGATGCGCCGTGATCGGCGCGCGAGGAGGGCAGTTGGGCAGGTTGGATTCCACGGTCGTCGTTTCAGGTGACGGGGCGTGAACCAGGGAGCACCCTCCCGCCGTGGACTGCAGACGGATGACCCGCAACGCGCGCAGGAATCGGTGAGCGAGCTCTTCAACACCTCGATGGTTCTGACGGCCGACCCGCCGGTCGGATTCCGCTACCAGATGGCTGCCGTGAGCGACAGCACCCTCATGGCCACGGCGCTCCGCTTCGGCGGATCGAACCGCACGGACGCGGAGGAGTTCCCCCAGTTCATCGTCGCCCACGCGGTCGCGGGCCGTCATCGGTGGTCGGTCGGCCAGGAGAGCGGCGACGGCCGCATCCCGTTCCTCGTACCGCCGGCGACCGCGTTCTCGGCACGTTTCACCCAGCTGCAGCTGCGGGCGGTCAGCCTCGATGCCGACACGTTCCACCGGGTGCTGCGCGGGATGCTGGGGGAGGAGCCGCCGCGGCTTCGAACGGATCGGGTCAACGGCACCGCGGAACGTCACGTGATCGTGGCCGAGACGCTGCGCTTCATCGAGGCGACCCTGCTCGCCGACGAGACCGTGGCCACCTCGCCGCTTCTGCGCGCCCAGTTCACCCACCAGCTTGTCGCCGCCATTGCGACCACGTTCCCGCTGCTGGGCGAGCACTCGCGGACGCGCGCGCAGACGTCGCCGCGCACCGTGCGGCGGGCGATCGCGTTCATGGAGGAGCACGTGGCCGACCCGATCACGATCGGCGATGTCGCCGTCGCCGCGGGCACCTCGGTGCGGGGTCTCCAACTCGCCTTCCGGCGCTCGTACGAGATGTCGCCATCGGCCTTCCTGCGCCGCATCCGGCTCGAGGGCGCGCACGCCGATCTGATGGCGGCGGATGCGGGCGCTCGTACCGTGCGCGAGATCGCGGCCCGCTGGGGCTTCGCCCACACGGGCCGCTTCGCGCACCTGTACGCCGAGGCCTACGGCGAGCCGCCCTCGCACACGTTGCGGCGCTGAGCACGCGTCGGGGACATTTCATGCGCGCTCGGAGTGGAGTCCTCGCGCCGGCGAGAGCGCTCGCATACCGTGATCGGCATGGGACAGATCTTCTACGGGGCGAATGAGACGGCGGTGGAGATCGAGGATCGCGCCCTCGCGCACCTGAAAGTCGTGATCGCGACCAAGCTCCGCCGCGGCGAGAGCTTCACGGTGTCGCTCACGCATCCGGAGAGCGAGGAGGGCGGGCGCAGCACGCTGTGGTTCGCCCCCTCCATCCCGTTGCGCTTCGTGTTCGACGACCCGGAGCCCGCCGAGATCAGCCGCGATTGGATCGAGGAGCTCGCCCGCTCGGCACACTCCTCGGGCGGGATCGTGCTGCTTCCGGAGCGCGCTGAGTCTGCTGACGACGCGCGGTGAGGGACACCCGCGCACAGGCGGCGCCGACCGCCCGTGTTAGGATCGCTCCTTGGAAGTGTGTCCGAGCGGCCTAAGGAGCATGGCTGGAATCCATGTAGGCGGGGTAACTCGCCTCGCAGGTTCAAATCCTGTCACTTCCGCTCAGCCGAGAACCCCGTCCACGCGAAAGCCTGGGCGGGGTTCTCGCGTTACGGCGCTCCGTCGAGCCGGCGCCGTTCGACCAGAATCGTGTCGCGCCACCGATCCGCCCCGAATGCAGGTTTGGGCGGGGTTCTACTATGTGTACCGCTCTGACGGGTCTGGAAGACCAGCAGGGTGGCCTCGGGCCTCCGACGTCCCTCAGCCCTGCGTTCTAGTTGCAGACTCGGGACGGATCATCCTCGATCGAGATTGTCCCTAATCGTCTTCCGCCGTTGTATTTCTCGAGCGATGACTGAAGCGCTGTCTCCGGTCGAAAGGGACTCCCAGTCGGGCAACAGCCCATCAGTAGCGAGCAGCGCTCGGTACTGATGGGCGATGCTCAGAAGCTGGTCGTCATCACGAACCATGTCGTCGCCTCTTGGGCCGTGAAGTCGCTCCAGTAGAACGTCATCAGAAGCATCGACGTGCACCTTCAGGGCATCGACTGCGTTCAGCGCATGTTCGATGGACATCACGTCGTCCTCTGAGAGCTGTGAGGCCCCGCGATAGATCGGCCCATAGATTAGCTCTCCCACGTGCAGGCGATCAAAGATGATGAGATGGTCGGCCAAGGCCGCCGCGTACACCTGGTCGAGATAGTGATCCCGGAGGATCACATCGGGCGGCGGGGGGCCGTTGGCGACGATGCTGCCACCGAACTGACGAGCCAACGCCTCGGCCACTGTGGACTTCCCTGCGAAGTCCGGCCCTTCAAGTACCACGATCATGGGGTTCCTCATCCGACGACGGCTATTCCCGCGCGCCGACTCGCACCCAAGGCCGTCTGGGGCTAGCTTGGCGAGAAGGTTGGGGCGCTGCAATACCCGGGGGGATCGATGTCGCTCGTCGTGGAAGAGAGCACTCTCGATGACCTACTGTTCGCATCGGTTCAATATCTCCTCAGTTCGGGTGAGCCGGTGTCCACATCACGCGGCGAGACGCTGGAGACTCGTGGCGCTCGGCTGCAGCTCTCTAATCCACGAGCCAGAGTAAGTCGTACATCGGCCCTCCCTCACATGTTCAGCGCACTTGCGGAGACGATTTGGTACCTGACGGGAGATGACAGCCTTGACCATATTTCGTTCTACGTTTCGGGGTACAAAGGTCTGATTGGTGAAGGGACCGGAGTTTATGGTCCGCGCCTCTTCGGTACGGGGGACTACGCACAGATTCAAAGAGTTGTTCAGCAGCTCACTGCTGGCTCCACAACGCGGCAAGCCGTGGTCGAACTCTTCGAACGCCGCGATCTCGAGGCGGATCCACGAGATGTTCCTTGCACTTGTACTCTTCAGTTTCTTCTGCGTGGCGGCCGTGTTGACTTGATTGTCTTCATGAGGTCCAACGACGTCATTACCGGCCTAAGGCACGACCTCTTCTCCTTCACGTTCATCCAGGAGCTGGTTGCGCGTGCGATTGGGGCAGATGTCGGCACGTACACGCACTTTGTGGGCAGTCTTCATATATATGAAGAAGACCGAGACAAGGGCGAGACGTTCCTGCGGGAAGGCGCGCAAACGCCATACCCGATGCCGCTGATGCCTCCTGGTGACCCGTGGCCAAATGTCGAGGTCATCATTGAGTGGGAGGCCGCGTTGCGGGCGCAGCGGGGTTTCGAACCTCCTGATTCGCTGGCGCCCTATTGGCTGGAACTCGGCCAGTTGCTGTCGGGCTACCATGCGTACCGGCGGAAGGATAGTGCGGCCCTCACACTGGCTCGCGATCAATTGCGGGGGACGGTGTACGACCTCTACTTGAGCGATCGTGATCACATCCTGGAAGGAGAGTTACCAGATGCGTAGGAACTACGAGCAGGACTCACTGCGACTAGACAGGGTCCTCGCTGACTATGAGTCACGACATGGAGCGCTTCCGGGACTAGCGCAGCCGGGTCATCGAGAAGCTCTCATTGAGCAGCTGATTGACAGCGAACAACGTGTGCAGTACACCGACCGTCTGCGCGGCAGGGCGCTGGATCCGAAGGCTGGCGATCCACGCGATCCGGGATTTGATCCCATTCGCGCTGCAATCCTCAACGCTCGGGCCGGTGATCTTGACGAAGCAATCTGGCTGGTTTACCTGTTCGTCCATTTTGGGAAGCATCGGCATGCGGGGTGGCGCTACATCCGGTACGTGTATGGCGCGTTCGGCGAGGGGCCATCAGGCTGGTGGACTTGGGCGCGCACTGCCGCTGACCCATTCGCCTTTCGGTTGTGGCTTGCCGAGCACCAGGACGATTTCCATCGTGACGAAGGACGTCATGGATTCGGCAACCACCGTAAGTACGAGAGTCTAGATGCGTGGAAGGATGCCGGGACGGGTGCCGCAATCGCAAGTTACGTCACTTGGGTCTTGGCAGCCGGGGGGGATCATGCGGAACGTTTCGCATCCTTCAGCGGCGGTACGCCTGAGGAGAGCTTTGACTCGGCTTACCGTTCTCTCGATGCTGTGATCAGGTTTGGACGCACGGCCCGGTTCGACTACCTAACGATGCTAGGCAAGCTCGGGCTTGTCGAGCTGCGGCCGCCCCACTCATATGTTGTGAACGCAACGGGTCCGCGCCGGGGGGCAGCGCTTCTGCTGCGCGGAGACCCTACTGAGGGCACGGGTCGAGAACTGCAAGCAGAGCTTGCTCAGTTCGGCGATTTGACTGGCATTCGCCCTGATGTACTGGAAGACGCGATATGCAACTGGCAAAAGCAGCCGGACAAATACGTCAAGTTTTCTGGGTGAGAGTCTGTTCGCTCCACCTGTAACGGCGGATCAGCTTGTTCTGCTGGCTGAAATCGAGTACGCCATCGAAGTGAAGACGACCGACTACTACTCCGGGGGCAACCCCATGTCTTGCGGCGAAACGGGTGATTTCGCGGGCGGTCGGTCCCTTTGCGCGTAGGTTTCGAAGCTCGTCGACACCAGCGGGAAGCAACGCGGAACGCGCAAACTCATTTGCTTCCCCCTCTGTCGCAGACTCTGAACCGTCCGTCACGTCGATCTCATCGAGAAACTCGCCGTCAGAACCGTGAAGCAGAAGATGCCCGATCTCATGAAACAGTGTGAACCACAGGTGGTCCTCTGCCAGATAGCGGGCTGAGAGCGCGATCGCTCGTGCGTGCTCGTTCACACGGAAGGCGGCGCCGCTGACACGACACTCTTTCGTGGGTTGGACAACTACCAACGCCACACCAACGCGAGCTAGCAGATCGCTGACCTGGGGCAGAAATTTCTGAGGATCCCCGATCTTGCTCAGCGACCTAAGTTGCGGAATGCTGGCGCGTAGCTGCGCAGGCGACCAGTTCGCCACTTCACGTAGCGCGGCTTCGACCTCGGCGCGACGCAACCAGGCGGCGACAGCTAGCTCGTCCGACTCAAAGCTGGCCGAGGTCCTGTAATGCGCATCGGCGAGTCTCGACGTCCAGACGTCTGCCCATTGCTGCGCATCTTCGACGCCAAAGTAGTCAAGCAGCGTTGCCGCCTCGTGCTGCCAGGTGCCACGGTCGTCTGCGAGCCAGCCGCGATGTCTCAGCTCTGCAATTGGGGACCGGCGGACAAGGTCATCGACCCTCAGCCAGTTCAGAGACTCTCGATACTGAGCGTCTCTGCGGCACCAGAACTCTGGTGTTGAGCCGAGCACGCGGGCGAGGCCTGCTGCCAGTTCGCTCGTCAGCACCATCTCTCCAAGCATGAGTCGGCGTGCTTCGGGATCGCTGATGCCCAGCGCATCCGCGAGGTCGTCTGTAGAGAGACCCTTGGTCTCAAGAAGGCGGCGAATCGTGTCGCCGGGGGCTGATGCCCACCGTGGTGCGTCTTCCCTAACCTGAAGCGTCACAGTCATGCCTCCTGCCACCCGTTGATCATGAGCCGATTGATCTGTGACCATGCGGGTTTTCCCCCGGCGGTGACCCGAAAGGAGTGATGATCAACCCGGCAGCGTAGAACGACATTAGTACCAGCAACGATCTCAAATCCCGCTACGTTGACGCTAGCCAGCGGGGGCACGCCGAGCGGAACCTCAAGGAGCGAGTCTGCCGCTGTCATGTCAGCGACCTGTTGCCGCATGTCGAGGAGGTGTTCGGGTGAGGGCCAGTCCCCGTCGCGCGGGTCGAGGAACTGCTGCCGCAACCGCGGCGTTGCGTAGCTCAACTGCATCACCGATCTTCCCCAACACCCTCAGCTCTGCGACCACGCGATAGTTCATCCGTCTCTGGGAATCTTCGCTCAAACGCTACTTCGATGAGACTAGCCGCACGGGCCGGCTGTAGTGTGCTTCGCCGCGGTATGTGGCCGACCTGCGTTGGGTGCGCATTTGTCGCAGTGCAGCAAGAGACACGCCGAAACTCGACGCTTTGGCTTCTCCGCCAACTTTGCGGAAGGCCGACGAGAAGCCCGCGTCCACTTCGCCTTCATCAAAAGCAGGACGTGCGCGGCTTGCGACTGGCGGTGCCGCGACTGAGCGTTTGGCTTGGGGGCCACGTCGGCGACTCGCCCGTGTGCGCTACACGACGCTCATCGAGACGCAGGAGCTCATCACTCGGGGCGCGAACAGACTAAGAGCGCGTCCGAAACTTCGAGATCCACTCCAACAGCCGCTTCGTCTCCCACACGGGGTTTGAAAGCCATTGCGTGACTTCCGCCACGGAGAACCCCGTCCGAACGAGAGTTCGGGCGGGGTTCTCGCATATGCGCGGTGCCGACCTGCCTGGGCGCTCGGCAGGGTGGCCGTAGGGTTCCGCGCGGCTCAGCGCGGGTTACCCACTCTTCGACAGGCACGAGGCGTACATCGGCGACGGTTTGGGGAATCCTCCCCATCGCCGATCGCTACTACCCGTCGTTACCGTGGCGGGTAATTCTGTAGCTCATCCCGTGCCATACCTTCCTGGGGGGAATCCGCACCATGACCCGACCTCGCCGCCTTCGCCGCGCGCTTACTTTTGTTGCCGCCGCCCCGCTCGCGGATGTCGGCGTGTTGGCTGTGCCGCAGGCTGCCACTGCTAGCTCTCGCCCGAGGGTGGAAGGCGCGATGGCCATTCAGTCAAGCCGGGTCGGACTTGCGGCTGCGCTCATCGCGCTCCTGGCGATCTCTGCGCTGACCGGCTGTGCGGGCAAAGCGCCCAGTGCGCCGCCGATGGTCAGCGCCGAGTGTCAGGCGCACATCGACCTGACGGCGAAGGTGCAAGCCCAGTACAACAACACAGTGACGGCCATGTCGTACAAAGATCTGCCCATCTCGGACCCGATCTTCAACGACCAGGCCTGCGTCGTGGCCTATACCGACGACAAGAGCGGCGACACCCTCGCCTACGGTGTTGCGATCCCCGAACGCATCATCTATTACACCGACGCGGTCGCCGTCATGGATGGGAAGATCGGAGACGGGCTCTCCCACGGGCAGAACTGCCAGGCCACCGTCTTTTGTGGCGACAACTTCATTCTCGCTGTCGCGCGCTCCGAAGAACCCGGCTTCGAGACCCAGCTGGTTTTCCAGCTCCAAGGCGACCGTCGCTGACGACAGCTCGTGGAGTAGCTCACGCGGATCGAGTGACCCGCCTCGCATACAGGCTGAGATCAGCGCGCGCGGCGCCGCTCGACGAGAACGGTGTCACGCCATTGCCCGGCCCGCGGCCCGTAGGTCATGAGCGCGATGCGTTCCCTGTATCCGACGCGACGGAAGCCGGCCCTCTCGTGGAGCGCGAGGCTTGCGCTGTTCTCCGGGAAGATGCTCGACTGCACCGTCCAGACGCCTGCGTCGTCCATCGCATCCAGGAGCGCACTCAAGAGAGCGCGACCGACGCCGCCGCCGCGAACGTCCGTCGCGACATAGACGGAGTGCTCGACGACGCCGCGGTACACCGCACGGTGGGAGACGGCGGACGCGGCGACCCACCCGTTGATGCCGCCGCCAGCGTTAACAGCGACGAGCCGGCCCGCCTCGAGCTTTCCCTCGTCGAATGCCTCCCACGTCGGTGGTTCGGCGTCGAAACTCGCGTTGCCCGTCGCAAGCCCCTCACGATAAATCGCTTCGACGGCTGGCCAATCCGCGGGCTGCATCGCGCGGATGCCGATCCCGCTCACGGGCGTAGTGCGCTCGCCGCGCGGTCGAGCGCGTCGGTGACCACGCGGAAGTACGCCCAGCGCCCCCGCTGCTCGCGTGTCGCGAGCCCGGCATCCACGAGCAGCTTCATGTGGTGGGAGACGGTCGGCTGGGACAATCCCACCGGCTCCGTGAGGTCGCAGATGCACGCTTCACCGTCGCGCGATGCTGCGATCAGCGACAGCAGGCGTACCCGTGTCGGGTCGCCGAGGGCCTTGAAAGTCCGGGCGATGGAATCTGCCTCCTCGGCGGTCAACGCATCCCCCGGCGTCGGCGAACAGCACTCACCGGTTTCGGTGGTGACCAGGGGCAACAAGCTCGGCATCCCTCGATTGTGCACCTCGTATTGACATTTGTCGATCTGTGCCGGACTCTTACCTATCGACAGGTTTCGATGTGAGAAGGGTCGAGGATGGATGAGACGCTGCCGGTTGCGGTCATCGGAGCGGGACCGCAGGGGCTGGCGGCAGCCGCACATCTCGTTGAGCGCGGGCTGCCGGTCGTCGTGCTGGAAGCGGGCAGCACGGCCGCCACGGCGGTGCATGAGTGGGGCCACGTGCGCCTCTTCTCGGATTGGCCCGAACTCATCGATGCGGCTGCTGCGCGACTGCTGGATGCGACGGGATGGATGGTGCCATCGACAGGCCATCCGACGGGAGCCCAGTGGATCAGCGGCTACCTCGCTCCGCTCGCGGCGGCACTCGGGGAACGGGTCCGCTACGGCGCACGGGTGGTGGGAGTCTCCCGTTCGGGACGCGATCGACTCGTCGATGCGGGGCGTGCCGACCAGCCGTTCACGATTCACATCCAGTCGGCGCAAGGGGAGGAGGAACGGGTGCAGGTACGTGCCGTCATCGATGCGTCGGGCACCTGGTCCTCGCCCAACCCCGCGGGCGCCGACGGTCTGCCTGCGCTCGGCGAGCGCGCCGCGGCAGGCTCGCTGTCGTATCGGATCCCCGACTTCGGAGACGGGAAGGAGTTCGCGGGGAAACACACGGTCGTGATCGGCTCCGGGCACTCGGCGGTCACAGCGGTCCTCGCGCTGGCTCGCATGGCTCGTCGCGACCCGGACACCACGGTGACGTGGGCGCTGCGCCGCGCCAGCACCGGCAACGCGTTCGGAGGCGGCGAAGCCGACGAACTGCCCGCGCGCGGAGCCCTCGGTATCCGCGCGAAGGAGTTCGTCGATGCCGGTCTGGTGTCGCTCGTGACAGGATTCCGCATCGAACGTCTTGCGGCCGACGATGACGGCGTCGTGCTGGAGTCCGAGGACGGTCGTCGTCTCGCCGCTGATCGGGCCGTCGTGCTCACCGGCTTCCGACCCGATCTGTCGTTTCTCTCGGAGTTGCGCCTGCAGTTGGACCCGGTACTGCAAGCGCCCGTTCGTATCGCCGCCGAGGTGGACCCCAACATCCACTCCTGCGGGTCCGTGGCGGCCGCCGGCGCCGCCGACCTCGCCCACCCCGAGCCGGGCTTCTACATCGTCGGCGCGAAGTCCTACGGTCGCGCTCCGACGTTCCTTGCGCTCACCGGATACGAGCAGGTGCGCAGCGTCGTCGCGGAGTTGGCCGGCGACCACGAAGCCGCGAGACGGGTCGACCTCGTTCTGCCCGATACGGGAGTCTGCGGAGGCGCCGGGCTGTTCGACGCGCCCGACGCGTCGGCCGACGGCGCATGCTGCGCCCCATCTGGCACGCTCTTCTCGTTGATCCCGACCGCGTCCATCCGCTCCTGACCCGAACCGAGGAACATCATGACTGATTCCACCAAGCCCGCTGTCCTCTTCGTCTGTGTGCACAACGCCGGCCGCTCGCAGATGGCCGCAGGCTACCTCCGGGCCCTCGCCGGCGACCGCATCGATGTCTTCTCGGCCGGAAGCGAACCCGGCAATGCGATCAATCCCGCCGCCGTCGCCGTCATGGCCGAAGAGGGCATCGACCTCTCGGGGGCCACTCCGCAGATCCTCACGACCGATGCGGTCCGCCAGGCGGACGTCGTCATCACGATGGGATGCGGAGACGCCTGCCCGATCTTCCCCGGCAAGCGCTACGAAGACTGGCAGCTCACCGACCCCGCCGGCCAGCCCGTCCACGTCGTGCGTGAGGTCCGCGACGACATCAAGGGTCGCGTCGAGAAACTCATCGCCAGCCTGGGTTAGGAAGGTTCTCGCGGTCTACGACGGTGTCCGGGCGCGCTCGTGCCAGCCCGCCCCGGCCGCTGTCGTGCCGGGCCGGATGACGAGAGAGCGCGGCGCGACCATGGAGAGGATGCGGCGCGGTGCCGTGGCCTGATCCATCAGCCCTCGCCGCACGCGCGAGGCCGCCGTGGCGAGGTCGTCTCCGTCATCGCTGGGCCACGCGGATGCGGGTGCGTAGCTGGCGCGCTCGATGGCCGCCACGAGCAGCCGCAGATCGTCCCCCGGGGCTCCCGCCGCGATGAGACGCTCGGCCAGAGCGCGCGGCGACGCGCTCGCGGGGGCCGGCAGCCCGAGATCGATCGCGGCCTCTTCGACGAACAGCCACGCTGCGCTCGCATCGCCCCGGCCGGCGAGGACCAGGCGGCGACGACCTCGCAGCCCGTGCGCGAGCGCGGGCGCGGCGAGCAACAGGATGGCGGCCACCGTCACCCACACGGCCGGAACGATCGCGCCGGTTCCAGCGCTGCCGTCGACGGTGCCCGCCTGCGGGCTGTCCGGGGTGTCCGGACGCTCGGACGCTGCTGCGGTGGGCGTCGCTGCGGCGGTCGGCTCCGGGGATGCGGAGTCGATCTGATCCGGCGATGTACCCACGCCGCTGGAGAACACGGTCGGCACGCCCAGGCTGTTGGTCGGCTCGAACGGCACCCATCCGATGCCCTCGAAGTACACCTCGGGCCACGAGTGCAGCAGATCGCTCGAGACCGAGTAGACGAGGTCGCCGTCGATCCGATCTGTCGTGGCGGTGCCGGGCAGGTAGCCGATCACGATGCGCGTCGGCATCCCCAGCGACCTCGTCATGGCGGCGAAGGCGGAGGCGAAGTGCACGCAGTATCCGCTGCGCACCTCGAGGAACTGTCCGATCGCGTCGACGCCCGCCCCGTCGAATCCCTCCTGGACGGGTGCGTCGAGCGAGTAGGTGAACTCGCTGGAGCGGAACCACCGCTGCAGGGCGAAAGCAGCGTCGTAGTCATTGCTCGTGTCGGCGGTGACGGCCCGTGCGAGCTCGGAGACGTTCGCAGGCGTGTCGTCCGGGATCTCGCGCAGTTCCGGATCGACATCCGCTCCGCGCGACGTCGCGGCGCGGATCTGCTCCAGCGTCGGAGCGGGTGTCTCGGTGATGACCTCATAGCTCTGACCGCGTGAGTCGCCGTCCTCACTGACGACCGTGCGGTTGTCGGCCACGATGCCCCAGTCGCCCGTGAGCCCGCCGATCGCCGTCGCGGGGAAGGGGATGGGCAGGTAGGGGGTGTTCAGCTTCACGATGTCGATCTTCGTGTCGGCGCTGGTGCGAGCGATGTCGGGGTCGGTGCGCACCGGGCCGAATCCGGGTCCTGCGCCCACCGGCGTCGCGTCACGTTCGTCGGGCCGCCAGACCTCGCCCGCGAAACTCGACAGCGTCACGGCCCGCAGGTACGGCGCTCGGGACTCCGATGAACGCACCCGCAACACCTCCACAGGGTTCGGCCGGCGCAGGTCGTCGCCGAGGCGCAGCGTGGGGTTGATGCCGCTGCTTCCGGCACCGTTCACTGCCGCGTCGCCGTCGGGGGCGGGCAGAAGCGGCGTGACGATCACGGCCACCGCGATGGATGCGACCGCGATGACTGCGGCGGACGCGGCGGCGGGTGCACCGCGCGGACCGGTCTTGCCGCGGCGAGTACGCGTATCGGTCGCGAGCAGGAACAGGATGCTGGCGGCCAGCAGCACGAAGGCGAACACATCCATCGGAGCCGGCACCGCGATCGTGGGCACCACCGCGACCGCCACGAGGGCGATGGCGGCGAGCAACGGCATCCGCGTCGTGAGGACGACATGGTCCAGGACGATGGCGAGCGCGCCGATCGCGGCGACCACGAAGAACGACAGCGCGGGTGTGGCTGTCAGCGGAGCGGCACCCACCGCCATCTCCTGGACCGCGGAGGTGACCAGCGCGCCGACCGCCTCGAACGACGCGGGGGAGGGCACGAGTCCGCCCCAGGCGCTGTCGCGCAAGTAGAGGACTGTCAGGGCGAGCGCCCACACGACGACGTCGACGCCGGTGACCACGAGCCCCGCCACGCCGGCGCGGCGCAGCACCGCGCCCAGGGCGAGGATGACCGCCGCGAGCCCGAGTCCCGCCGCGACCCAGACATCGGGGGCGATCACGCGCATCACCGGAAGCGTCGTGGCGACGAGCGCGACGAACACGCCGACGGCGAGTGCCGTCTGCCCCTGCGCGCGGGTGCTCTTCTCAGCCGGCATGCGGAAGCCTCTCCGAGATCGCGTCGCGCCACGCGTCTGCGACATCGCGGCCGAGCGTGGCCGCCGTCCACCCGGTCGCCGCGTCGAACGCCCCCGTGGCGGGAGCGGTGCTGAGCAGCACGGGGAACGCGCTGTGGTGGCCGACGGCGGCGAGCATGGCCGCATCCGTCTGCGACAGCGCGCCGGTGACGAGCACGAGCGGACCCGTCGTCTCGCCCGCGAACAGCCCCGCGAGCGCACCGAGACGGTCGTCCAGCCGCGCCTGCACCGTCGCCAGCATCAGCATCGCCGCCTCGAGCGCCGGCGCGTCCGCCGGCTCCACGTGATCGCACAGCGGGATGCCGTCGGGTTCGACGAGCGCGACGGTGTAGCCGTCGGCGACGAGTCGTGCCAGCGCGGAGGCGACCGCACCGACGGCCGCCTCGAAGGCGGGATCGGAGCCGGCGGCCTCGGTGGCTTCGGGGGAGAACCGCCCCAGCGCGCGATCGAAGACGATCGTCGCCTCGGGCGAGCTCTCCTGCTCTTCCTGGCGCACCATGAGCTCGTCGCGGTGGGCGGACGCGCGCCAGTGGATGCGCCGCATGGAATCCCCCGGCGCCCACGGGCGGGCGATCACATCGTCGGTGCCCTGCCCGAGACGGTTCGTCGCGCGCGACAGACTGCCGCCGGAGGCGCCGGCCACACCCGCCAGCGAGAGCAGTTCCTGGACCGCGGGTGTCACGACCAGGCGCGTCAGCTCGCCCTGCGCGACCGTGCGACGGGCGATGCCGAACGGGTCGAGCGAACTGAGCTCGAAAGGGCCGATCCAATGGATGCCGCGACGCAGCACTCGGGCTCGATACCCCACGACGACCTCGCGATCGTCACCACGGAGTCCGGAGGAGACGGCGGGGAAGGTGCCGGGGCCTCCGCCCTCGATGCCGTCCGGCATCGAGTCGTGCCAGCGTCCGCCGGAGGTGGGAAGCGCCGTACGCGCCCGGACTCGCACGGTCACCTCGACCTCGTCGCCCGCATCCGGCACGGCGGGAACCACGGTGCGCGTGACGTCGGCACGACCGTGCACGGCGAAGACGGCGACCACAGCCGCGACCACCAGCGAGAGGAGGAGCAGCCCCACGAAGACCAGCTCGACGAGCCCCAGTTGGTTCGCGGCGGCGAAGCAGGCGACAGCGAGGACGACGGCACCGGTTCCCCGCGCCGTGAGCGGCCAGCTGCGTCTCATGCGCTCAGGTGCGCGCGGCGAGGGGAACGCGGACGCTGTCGACGATGCGCTCCAGGATCTTGGGCACCGAGTGCGAATCCGAGCCCCGGGTGCTGGAGGAGCGCGTTGCGATCAGCCGGTGCGCGAAAACGGGCACGACGAGCGCCGCGACGTCGTCGGGGATGACGAACGCCCGCCCGTCGAGCGCCGCCCACACCTTCGCGGCTCGCACCAGTTGGAGGGTGGCCCGGGGGCTCGCGCCCAGGCGCACCTCCGGGTGCGTGCGCGTCGCGTGGGCCAGCGCCACCGCGTACTCCTCGATGGCGGGCGCGACGTGGATGCGCCGGGCCCAGGCGATGAGCTCCAGCACCTCGCTCGCGTGCACGACGGGTCGGATGTGGGACAGCGGGTTCTCGGTCTCCCGCTGTCGGAGCATGAGGGCCTCGGCCGCCGCATCCGGATACCCCATCGAGATGCGCATCATGAAGCGGTCGCGCTGCGCCTCGGGCAGTGCGTACGTCCCCTCCATATCGAGAGGGTTCTGGGTCGCGACCACGAGGAACGGATCGGGGAGGTGATGCGCCTCGCCGTCGACGGTCACCTGACGCTCCTCCATCGCCTCCAGCAGTGCGGACTGCGTCTTGGGGGAGGAGCGGTTGATCTCGTCGGCGATGACGATGTGCGCGAACACGGCGCCGCGCTTGAACTCGAACTCGCGGGCCACGGGATCGAACACCGACACGCCCGTCACATCGCCCGGAAGCAGATCCGGGGTGAACTGGATGCGGCGCACGGTGGCGTCCACGGATGCCGCCAGCGCGCGGGCGAGCATCGTCTTGCCGACGCCTGGAACGTCCTCGATGAGCAGGTGTCCCTCGGCGAGGAGTGCCACGAGGGCGCTGCGCACCGCATCCGGCTTGCCGTCGATGACGGTGGCGACGCTCTTGCCGATGGCGCGCGTCAGGCGCATGAAGCGTTCGGCGTCCATCGCGGAATCGACCTCGTCGGTGAGGACTCGTGCGGTATCGGTCATGCCGGATGCCTTCCCGTCGGCGCGATCGTTTCCCGATCGTAACCTGCACCGCGGAGCAGGGGGCGGGGTATTCGCCGTGAGCGGCGCTGCGCGGGCTGGGTTAGACTTGTGTCAGCTCTCCGCGAGGCGGCATCCAGGCCAACTCCCCCAGGACGGAAACGTAGCAAGGGTAACCAGGCTCTGCCGGGTTCGCGGAGAGTCTTTCTTTTCCCGCCGGCGGTGCGACGAGCGTAGGGTGGCGCCGTGCACCGGGACACCGTGCGGGACGAGCTCCGCCGCATCCTCGACGTCGGAGGCGACGTCCGGGTGAGCGGGGCCCCGGGTCTCGACGACGCCCTGCCCGTCTCGACACTCGCCACCGTGGCGATGGGTGCGCTGGCCTCGGCCGTCGACGCGCTGATGCAGAGCACGTCTCTGGTGTCCAGCGCCGAGGCGCGGGTGGATCGCGCGCTCGTCGACACGTGGCTCGGCCGCCACGTCCGACCCGCGCAGGGGTCGTTCCCCTCGCCGTGGGATCCCTTCTCCGGCGCCTTCCCCACGGCCGACGGCGCGTGGATCCGCACGCACGCCAACGCGCCGCACCATCGAGCGGCCCTGCTGGCCGCACTGGCGCTGCCCGACGCGCGGACCGTCGAGGAGCTGTCCGCCGCGATCCTCGACCGCGGCGCCCACGAGCTCGAGTCGGCCATCGTCGCGGCGGGCGGTGCGGCGGCGGCGCTGCGCACCCGGGGCGAGTGGATGCGGTCCGCGCCCGGCTCCGCCGTGGCCGCGGAACCCCTCATCGCCCGCACCGAGACCGCATCGGCGCGCGCGGGCTCGACCTGGCATCCGGAGTCGGCGAGGCCCCTCGCGGGGCTTCGCGTGCTCGATCTGACGCGCGTCATCGCGGGGCCTGCCGCCACGCAGGTGCTGGCAGGCCTCGGTGCCGACGTTCTGCGCATCGACCCCGACACCTGGGACGAACCCGCTGTGCTCCCGTATGTGATGGCCGGCAAACGCTCCGCCCGCCTGGATGCGACCGCACCCGCCGGGCGCCGTATGCTCGTCGACCTGCTCGCTGCGGCCGACGTGCTTGTGCACGGCTACCGCGCTGGCGCGGTCGATCGACTGGGGCTGGGTGAGAGCGAACGGCAGCGCCTGCGCCCCGGACTCGTGGAGGTCGGCGTCCGCGCGTACGGCTGGAGCGGACCCTGGGCAGGCCGACGGGGATTCGATTCGCTGGTGCAGTTCTCGACCGGCATCGCCGATATCGGCATGCGGCACGCGGACGTGTCGGCGCCGGTGTCGCTGCCCGTGCAGGCTCTCGACTGGACGACGGGATACCTCGCGGCGGCCGCAGCCGTGGCCGGTGTCACCCAGCGCCACGTCACCGGCCGCGGCAGCACGTGGCGACTGTCGCTCGCCCGCACCGCGCACGCACTCACCTCCCTCGCGCCCGAGGCATCCGCATCCGGCGGCGGCGCCGATTCCGGGTTCGGTACGGGACAGCGGATCGAGACGCCCGAGGGTGCGCTCCTGCTCGCGCCGCCCCCTTTCCGGGTGGGCGAGGCGACCCTGCGCTTCGACCGCGTCACCACCCGGCTCGGCGGCGACCCGCCCGCTTGGCTTTGACTCGCGCCGCATGCCCGCCGGCCCCGACCCGCTGCCTCCGCCCACTTCCCCCGCGGGACATGACGGGCGAGCGGGGCGGATGAGGGAGACGGATGAGGGAGGCGGATGCAGGAGGGGAGCGGGGCTGCCGGGGGAGCGGATTTTATTCACGGACGCCTCATCTGGCTCCTCACATAAGGCGCGCCTAGGCTGATCGGGTGGCTCAGAGCATCCTCATCACGTCCGCGGAAGGTCATTCGGGAAAGTCCACGATCGCATTGGGAGTGCTCGAAGCACTCAGCCATGCGACCGCGCGCGTAGGCGTCTTCCGCCCCATCGCCCGTTCGACGACGGAGCGCGACTACGTGCTCGAGATGCTGCTCGACCACGACGGCGTCGACCTCGCCTACGACGACTGCATCGGCGTCGACTACGACGACATGCACGCCGACCCGGATGCGGCCCTCGCGCGCATCGTGGAGCGGTACAAGACGGTCGAGGCGCAGTGTGACGCGGTCGTCATCCTCGGCAGCGACTACACGGATGTGGGCAGCCCCGCCGAACTCGGATACAACGCCCGCATCGCCGCGAACCTCGGCGCCCCCGTGCTGCTGGTCGTGGGAGGCCGCGCCCAGCAGGGTCAGGCCGAGCAGCTCGGTGCGAGCGACCCGCGCACGCCCGCCGACATCGCCCAGATCGCGAAGCTCTCGGTCGGCGAGCTGCGCCAGGCCCGCGCGGAGCTCTTCGCCGTGGTCGCCACGCGCGTCGACCCCACGATGCTGGACGAGACCATCGAAGCCATCCGCGACATCGTCCCCGCCGGCATCGAGGTGCCGGTCTGGGCGCTTCCCGAGGACCGCTTCCTGGTGGCCCCGACGGTGCGCGGCGTCATGCGCTCCGTTGACGGAACGCTCGTCAAGGGCGACGAGGAGCTGCTCACGCGCGAGGTGCTCGGCGTGATCGTCGCCGCCATGAGTCCCGCCAACGTGCTCCCTCGGCTGAGCGACGGCGCGGTCGTGGTGATCCCGGCCGACCGCACCGAGGTGCTGCTCGCGACTCTGCTCGCGCACGCCTCGGGCACGTTCCCGTCGCTGTCGGCCATCGTGCTCAACGGACCCTTCCCGCTGCCGGCCGACATCGACCGCCTCATCGACGGCCTGGGATCGCGGCTGCCGATCATCGCGACCGACCGCGACACCTACGACACCTCGGTGCGCATCATGAACACGCGCGGCCGGCTGGCCGCCGACTCGCAGCGCTCCTACGACACCGCGCTGTCGCTGTTCGAACGGCACGTCGACGGCGCCGAGCTGACGCGTTTGCTGGGACTCGCCAAGCCCACCGTCGTCACGCCCCTCATGTTCGAGTACGGGCTCGTCGAGCGGGCGCGCTCGAACCGCCGCCGCATCGTGCTGCCGGAGGGCGACGACGACCGCGTGCTGCGCGCCGCCGCTACCGTCCTCGCCCGCGGCATCGCCGACCTCATCATCCTGGGCGAGGAGGTCGAGGTCCGCTCACGCGCGCTCGAACTCGGCATCGACATCGCCGCGGCGCAGGTCATCAGCCCCTTCGACCCGGTGCTCGTGCAGAAGTTCGCCGAGGAGTACACGCGTCTTCGCGAGCACAAGGGCATGACCATGGCCCGCGCCGCCGACACCGTCACCGACGTCTCCTACTTCGGCACGCTCATGGTGCACCTCGGCCTCGCCGACGGCATGGTCTCGGGTGCCGCGCACACGACGGCCCACACGATCCGCCCTGCCTTCGAGATCATCAAGACGCGACCGGGCGTCGGCGTCGTCTCCAGCGTGTTCCTCATGGCGCTCGCCGACCGCGTGCTGGTCTACGGCGACTGCGCGGTCATCCCCGACCCCACCGCGCCGCAGCTGGCCGACATCGCCGTCTCCTCCGCCGAGACCGCCGACCGCTTCGGCATCGAGCCACGCGTCGCGATGCTGTCCTACTCGACCGGGGAGTCCGGGTCGGGAGCGGATGTGGAGAAGGTGCGCGAGGCGACCGTCATCGTACGCGAGCGGGCGCCGGAGCTGCCGGTGGAAGGCCCCATCCAGTACGACGCGGCCGCGGATGCCGCCGTCGCATCGAAGAAGATGCCCGGCTCGCCCGTCGCTGGTCGCGCGACTGTCTTCGTCTTTCCCGACCTCAACACCGGCAACAACACCTACAAGGCCGTGCAGCGCTCGGCCGGGGCGATCGCGATCGGCCCCGTCCTGCAGGGTCTGAACAAGCCCATCAACGACCTGTCGCGCGGCGCGCTGGTCGAAGACATCGTCAACACCATCGCGATCACCGCGATCCAGGCTCAGGGCGATGAGCCCGCATCCGAAGGGAAGGCATGAACGTGAGCGTCGTTCTCGTCATCAATAGTGGCTCGTCCTCGTTCAAATACCAGCTGCTGGACGTCGAGACCGAGACGGCGCTGGCGTCCGGGCTCGTCGAGCGCATCGGCGAGGGCATGGGAGCGGCCAGCCACAAGGTGCTCTTCACGGGCGTGGGGGCGGCGGCGGTCGATGCGACCTACACGCAGGAGCTGCCGATTCCCGACCACGCCGTCGGTTTCCAGGTGATGCTCGACGCCTTCGCCGAGCACGGTCCGTCGCTGACCGAGAACGCCCCGGTCGCCGTCGGTCACCGCGTCGTCCATGGAGGATCGCTCTTCTTCGAGCCCACACTCATCACGGATGAGGTGGAGCGGGAGATCGCCGACCTGGCCGTGCTCGCACCCCTTCACAACCCCGGTGCGGTGCAGGGGATCAAGGCCGCCAAGGCGGCTTTCCCGGGCCTCGATCACGTCGCGGTCTTCGACACGGCGTTCCACCAGACGCTGTCCCCTGCCGCGTACACCTACGCCATCGATCGCGAATTGGCGCGGGAGCACGCCATTCGTCGATACGGCGCGCACGGCACGTCGCACAAGTTCGTGAGCGAAGCGGCTGCCGCGTTCCTGGGCCGCCCGAACGAGGAGCTGCGCCAGCTCGTCTTCCACCTCGGCAATGGTGCGTCCGTCACCGCAGTGGTCGGCGGGCGCTCGGTCGAGACCTCGATGGGGCTCACGCCGCTCGAGGGTCTTGTGATGGGCTCGCGCTCTGGCGACATCGATCCCGCCGTGCTGTTCCACCTCGCACGCCGCGCGGGCCTCGGCATCGACGAGCTCGACACGCTGCTGAACAAGCAGAGCGGGATGCTGGGCCTGACCGGTTTCTCCGACATGCGCGACGTGGAGGACCGCTACGAGGCGGGCGATGCGGAAGCGACGCTCGCCTTCGAGGTCTATGTGCATCGCCTTCGCGCCTACGCGGGCGCCTACATCGTGCAGATGGGCGGTGTCGACGTGATCTCCTTCACTGCCGGCGTGGGCGAGAACTCGCCGCTCGTACGTGCGGCCGTCGCCGAGGCCCTCGGCTTCCTCGGCGTGCGCCTGGACGCCGAGGAGAACGGCACTCGCCGTAAGGGTGCGCGCTTCATCTCCGCGCCCGACTCCGCCGTCGCCGTGCTCGTGGTGCCCACCAACGAGGAGTTGGAGATCGCACGGCAGGCGCTGGCCGTCGCCCGCGTCGCCTGAGCGTGCGCGACACCGACGCGTAACCTGCCGCGACTACGCTGGGTGCGCCCGGTCGAGCGCAACTTTGGAGGCTTCGTGACCGACCTGCCCGATCTGTCGTCCTACGACGCCGTGCTCTTCGACCTCGACGGGGTGCTCACCCCGACCGCCGAGGTGCACATGCACGCTTGGCAGACGATGTTCGAGGAGCTGTTCGCCGCGTGGGGCATCACCCCGCCCTACACCGAGCAGGACTACTTCCTGCACCTGGACGGCAAGAAGCGCTACGACGGCGTCGCCAGCCTGCTGCGCTCGCGCGACGTCGAGGTGCCCTGGGGTGAGCCGGACGACGATCCGTCCGCGGACACCGTCTGCGGCATCGGCAACCGGAAGAACGAGGTCTTCGCGCGGGTTCTCCGCAGCGAGGGGATCGCGCCGTACTCCGGCTCGCTGCGCTTGGTCGATCAGCTCCGCGAGCGGGGCGTGCCCGTCGCCGTGGTGTCCAGCTCGAAGAACGCGGAAGAGGTGCTCGCCGCCGCCGGCATCCGTGATCGATTCGCCGTGGTGATGGACGGTGTCGTCGCCGAGCGCGAGAACCTCGCGTCCAAGCCCGCGCCCGACGTGTTCCTCGGCGGGGCGCGGATGCTGGGTGTCGACCCCGCCCGCAGCGCTGCCGTCGAGGATGCGCTGAGCGGTGCCGCGTCCGCCCAGGCAGCGGGCTTCGCCCTGGTGGTGGGCGTCGATCGCGGCGTCGGCGCCGAGGCGCTGCGCGCCGCCGGTGCTGATGTGGTCGTCGACGACCTCGCCGCCTTCGTAGACTGAGCCGGTTCTGTCGCGATACCCGATCGCATCTCCCTCATCCGAATCCCTGGCCGTGTCATCGGCGGAAGGCATGTTCATGATCGATAGAGACCGTTTCCCGGTCGACCCGTGGCGACTCGTCGAGCGTTCGTTCGACATCGACGAGGCGGGCGTCACCGAGACGCTGTTCACCGTGGGCAACGGATACCTGGGGCTGCGGGGGAACCAGCCCGAAGGGCGCTTCGGCCACGAGCAGGGCACCTTCATCAACGGCTTCCACGAGGTGTTCCCGATCCGTCATGCCGAGCAGGCCTACGGTTTCGCGGAGGTCGGCCAGACGATCATCAACGCCCCCGATGCCAAGGTCATGCGCGTGTACGTCGACGACGAGCCGCTCTCATTCGACGTCGCCGAGATCCTCGAGTACGAGCGCAGCCTCGACCTGCGCGACGGGGTGCTGCGCCGTCATCTGCTGTGGCGCACGCCCTCCGGCAAGGAGGTGCGCATCGACTTCGAGCGCATGGTGTCGTTCGAGGAGAAGCACCTCGCACTGATGAGCATCGAGGTGACGGTGCTCAACGCCGACGCCCCCGTGACCATCAGCTGCCAGCTCGTGAACCGCCAGGACGGCGAGGACGTGTACGGCGGTCGGCCGGCGAGCAAGCTCAAGGCCGGTTTCGACCCCCGCCGCGCCGAGCGTATCGAGGAGCGGGTTCTGCAGCCGCAGGAGTTCTGGCAGGACGGCGCGCGCTCGGTGCTCAGCTACCAGGTGACGCACTCGGAGATGACGCTCGCCGTCGCCGCCGACCACATCGTCGAGACCGCGAACGAGTACACGGCGCGCACCCTCATCCAACCCGACATCGCCAAGAACGTGTTCCGCGTGCAGGCGAAGGCCGGGGTCCCCGTCAAGGTCACGAAGCTCGTGAGCTACCACACGTCGCGCGGGGTGCCGGCGGCGGAGCTCGTCGACCGGTGTCGCCGCACGCTCGACCGTGCCGGCCAGGAGGGCGTGGCGACGCAGTACGCCGTGCAGCGCGCCTGGCTCGACGCCTTCTGGGACCGCTCGGACGTGCGCATCGCCGGTCACGACGACCTGCAGCAGGCCACCCGCTGGTGCCTGTTCCAGCTCGCGCAGGCGGCGGCGCGTGCCGACGGGCTGGGCGTGCCCGCCAAGGGCGTGTCGGGTTCGGGATACAGCGGGCACTACTTCTGGGACACCGAGGTGTACGTGCTCCCCTTCCTCACGTACACGAGCCCGCACTGGGCGCGCAACGCCCTGCGGATGCGGGTGCACATGCTCCCCGACGCGCGTCGCCGCGCCTTCCAGCTCAACGAGGCGGGCGCGCTGTTCCCGTGGCGCACGATCAACGGCGAGGAGGCCTCGGCCTACTATGCCGCTGGCACTGCGCAGTACCACATCAACGCCGACGTGAGCTTTGCGCTCGCCAAGTACGTGCGCGCCACCGGCGACGTCGACTTCCTCTACCGCGAGGCGGTCGACATCGCGGTGGAGACCGCGCGGCTGTGGAACTCGCTCGGCTTCTGGCGCGACGAGGTCGACGGGGCGGACTCGTTCCACATCCACGGTGTCACCGGTCCCGACGAGTACACGACGGTCGTCAACGACAACCTCTTCACGAACGTCATGGCGCGCTTCAACCTGCGCTTCGCCGCCCGCACGGTGCGGGAGATGGAGCTGGCCGCCCCCGAGGCGTACCGTCTCATGGCCGACCGGTTGGGGCTGGATCCGGAGGAGCCGGAGATCTGGGAGAAGGCGGCGGATGCGATGCACATCCCCTTCAGCCCGGCGCTCGGCATCCACCCGCAGGACGCCGTGTTCCTCGAGCGCGAGGTGTGGGACCTGGAGAACACCCCGGACGAGCAGCGTCCACTGCTGCTGCACTTCCACCCGCTCGTGATCTACCGCTACCAGGTCCTGAAGCAGGCGGATGTGGTGCTCGCGCTGTTCCTGCAGGGCAACCACTTCACCGAGGCGGAGAAGCTCGCCGACTTCCAGTACTACGACCCGCTGACCACCGGCGACTCGACCCTGTCGGGTGTCGTGCAGTCGATTCTGGCGGCAGAGGTCGGTTACCAGGACCTGGCGCTGGAGTACTTCCTGGACTCGATCTTCGTGGACCTCGCCGACCTCCACAACAACGCGGCGGACGGCGTGCACGTCGCCTCCGCCGGCGGCGTCTGGGCGTCGCTGGTCTCCGGCTTCGGCGGGATGCGCGACCACTACGGCGAGCTCACCTTCGACCCGCGGCTGCCGGCCGCGTGGCCCGAGCTCTCCTACGCGCTCACGTGGCACGCGTCGCACCTGGACATCACGCTGCGTCGCGACGAGATGATCGTGCGCAACCGCGCCGGGGGAGAGGACGTCTCCTTCTCCGTGCGCGGCACCGCCTACACGATCTCCCCCGATGAGGAGCTCGTCGTGCCCCTGGCCACGCAGGGGCCCGTGCGCACGGGGCGGCCGACGCTGCAGATGTTCGCCGACGTCAGGCGCGAGGACGGCACGCTGCTCTCCGCCTCCGTGCCCACCCTCACCGCTTCGCTGCCGGTCGTGACCGGGCCGATGCTCATCGGCGAGAACGAGCCGCACTTCGATGCCTGATCCGACGTCGCGGCGGGCGAACGCACCCGCCGCGACGTCGGCGGCACGCCGTAGGCTACTGGGGTGACCACAGCCCTCTACCGCCGTTACCGTCCCGAGGCGTTCGGTGAGATGATCGGGCAGTCCCAGGTGACCGATCCGCTCATGACGGCCCTGCGCGGCGACCGCATCGGCCACGCCTACCTCTTCTCCGGTCCGCGCGGATGCGGCAAGACCACCAGCGCCCGCATCCTCGCGCGGTGTCTGAACTGCGCCGAGGGGCCCACCGACACCCCGTGCGGCACGTGCGACAGCTGTGTCGAGCTCGGCCGCGGCGGCGGCGGTTCCCTCGATGTCGTCGAGATCGACGCGGCCAGCCACAACGGTGTCGACGACGCGCGCGATCTCCGCGAGCGGGCGATCTTCGCCCCTGCCCGCGACCGGTTCAAGATCTTCATCCTCGACGAGGCGCACATGGTCACCCCGCAGGGGTTCAACGCGCTGCTCAAGCTCGTCGAGGAGCCGCCCGCGCACGTCAAGTTCATCTTCGCCACGACCGAGCCCGAGAAGGTCATCGGCACCATCCGCTCGCGCACCCACCACTATCCGTTCCGTCTCGTGCCGCCCGCGGCGATGCTCGAGTACGTGCAGCAGATGTGCGAGACCGAAGGTGTTTCCGTCGAGCCCGGTGTGCTGCCGTTGGTCGTCCGGGCGGGCGGCGGGTCGCCGCGAGACACGCTGTCGCTGCTGGACCAGCTCATCGCCGGCTCCGAGAACGCGGCCATCGGCTACGAGCGTGCGGTCGCCCTGCTGGGCTACACGCACGCCGAACTGCTCGACGAGGTCGTCACCGCCTTCGGCGACCTCGACGCGGCGTCCGCGTTCGCCGCGGTCGACCGGGTGGTCCAGACGGGGCAGGACCCGCGGCGTTTCGTCGAAGACCTGCTCGAGCGCCTGCGCGATCTCATCGTCATCGCGGCCACCGGTGCGGGCGCGTCCGCAGTGCTGCGCGGCATCCCGTCCGATGAGCTCGAGCGCATGTCGCGTCAAGCCGAGATCATCGGCACCGCGCGTCTCTCGCGCACCGCCGACATCGTCGTGGCCGCCCTCGACGAGATGTCGGGGGCCACCTCTCCCCGCCTCCAGCTCGAGCTCATGGTCGCCCGGGTGCTCGCGAACGCTCCCATCGTCGGTTCGGCTCCCCATGTCCCCGCGGCTCCTGCGGTGGCGCGTCCCGCCTCAGCGGCGCCGACCGCCGCTCCCCGTGCGGCGGAGGCCGCGGCAGTACCGGTTCCGCCGGCGCCGGTGCCGTTCACAGAACCCGCACCCGCCGCATCCGCTCCCGTGGCCTCGGCCCCGTCCGCACCCGTCGCGGAGCCGGCGGCACCGTCCGCGCCCGCACGCGACGTCCCGGCGGGCCCCGTCACGGTGCAGCGGCTGCGTGACGCATGGCCCGAGGTCCTCGGGCGCCTTGAGAGCATCAGTCGCAGCTCGTGGCTGATCGCGACGGCGGCCCGCGTCGCAGCGCTCGAGGGCGACATCCTCACCCTCAGCTTCCGCAGCCAGAGCGACATCGCCGCCTTCAAGAAGCGCACGGCGGGCGCCGGGCCCAGCGAAGACCTGCGCCAGGCGATTCAGAGCGTGCTCGGTATCCGCGTGAAGTACATCGCACGCCACGACCAGGACACCGACCCCGCCCCGCCCGCGGATGCGGCTCCCGCGGCACCTCCCGCCCCGCCCCGCGCGGAACCGCCCGCTCCGCCGGCCGAGCGCCCGGGTCCTGCTCGTGCATCCTCCGCGGCTCCGGTCACGGAGTGGGCCGTCGCGCCGATCCCGACCTCGGATGCAGGGGAGTCGCCCGCGGCGCCCGTCGCCCAGCTGGCCGTCGACGAGGAGCCCGAAGACGCCCAGGCATCTGCGACGCGCACGCTGACTGTCGCGCCCCCCGACGGCGCCGTGCTGCCCGCGGCCGAGGTGGCGACCCCGTTCGATCCGGAAGAACCGGTCGATCCCGCCGACGAAGAGATGTACCCGACGGATGCGGCGGCCATCCCGCCCGTCGTCCCGCCGCCGGCGCCTGTGCGCTCCGCACCAGCCGACGGCATCCAGCGCTACGGCGAGGCGGTGGTGCGCCAGGTCCTCGACGCGCGCTTCGTGCGTGAAGAGCCCTACCAGCAGCCGACGAGGTTCTCCTGATGTACGACGGCATCGTCCAGAACCTGATCGACGAGTTCGGGCGCCTGCCGGGGATCGGCCCGAAGTCCGCGCAGCGGATCACGTTCCACATCCTGCAGACGCCGAACTTCGACGTGTCCCAGCTCGCCAAGCTCCTCGTCGAGGTGCGTGAGAAGGTGCGCTTCTGCGAGATCTGCGGCAACGTGTCGGAGCAGGATCGCTGCGCGATCTGTCGCGACCCGCGGCGCAACGAAACGCTCATCTGCGTCGTCGAAGACGCGAAGGACGTGGCGGCGATCGAGCGCACGCGCGAGTTCCGCGGTCTCTACCACGTGCTCGGCGGCGCGATCAGTCCGATCGCGGGCGTCGGTCCCGACGACCTGCGCATCACGCAGCTCATGCAGCGTCTCGCCGACGGAACGGTTCAGGAGGTGATCCTCGCCACCAACCCGAACCTCGAGGGCGAGGCGACGGCGACCTACCTGAGTCGCCTGCTCACGACACTGTCGATCCGCGTGACCCGCCTGGCCTCCGGTCTCCCGGTCGGCGGCGACCTGGAGTACGCCGACGAGGTGACACTCGGACGGGCCTTCGAGGGCCGCCGCGCCGTCTGAACGACCGGCGTCAGTGGCCGCGTCCGGGCCCGTCGTAGCGCCGCAGCTTCGCACGCGAGCGTGTCACGCCCGACAGCGACGCCCGTACGGGCTGCCCGAGATACAGGCCGAGCGAGGCGCCGACGGCGAGGCTGATCCCGATGACGGCCGCGCTCACGAGCGTCGCGAACCCGGTCATCATCACGGACGTGTCGCCCGCGGACTCGACGACGCCGAGAAGCCCGCGGAACACGGCGGCGCCCGGCACCATCGGCAGGATCGCCGCCGTCGTCACCGCCACCGATGGGACGTGGAGGCGGAAGGCGATCACGATCCCGACGAAGCTCGCCGCGAAGGCTCCGATCCCACTCGCCGCGGCGACCTCCAGTCCCGCTGCCGCAGCGATCGTGTAGCCGCCCCACGCGACCAGGCTGAGCAGCGCACTGACGGCGACCACGCGTGCGCCGGCGCCGTTGAAGACGGCGACCGCGATCGCGATGATCGACGCGCCGACGAACTGCATGAGCGGCGGTCCGAGCGGTAGTGCCGTGTCGGGCGGCTCCATCGCGAGACCGATCACGCGCACGGTCTCGAGTCCCGCGAGGATCCCGATCACGACGCCGATCGTCTGCGTGACGAGCTCCAGGATGCGGCCGGTGGCCGTCAGGGCGAAGCCGTCGATCGCGTCCTGGGCGGCCCCGACCACGGTGAGACCTGCGAGCATGAGCACGATGCCGGCGGCGACGATGACCGAAGGGCGGATCTCCTCGGCGCCGGGGACCCCCAGGACCGCGAGGAAGCGGCTCATGGCCGCGATCACCGTGAGCACGAAGGCTCCGGCGACCTGGCTGAAGAAGTACGGCACGCGCGCCTTCGCGAGGGCGAACTGTGTGAGGGCGGCGCAGGCCGCCCCCGTGAATGCGAGAGCGATGAGCAGCCAGTTGGCGCCGAACATGACCGCGACGCCGACGGCGAGCGCGCCCTGGGCGGTGATGACCGCGGCGGGCGGATAGCGGAACGGAGCACGACGGATGCGCCGCGCCGCCGACTGCGCCTCATCGAGCCCCATGCCGGCGGAGATGTCCGCGACGAGCGCCTGCAGCCGCGTCAGACGGTCGTGATCGGGAGTGCTGCCGCGCACGACGCGAAGGAGCGTGACGGGGCGGGCGGCGCCCGAGCGGTGGTAGGCAGCCGTGATCGAGTTGTAGGTGACGTCCACGTGCACCGGGGTGAGGCCGTACACCTCGCACACGCGCACGATCGTCAGGGTGACCTCGCTCGCCGGCGCGCCCGCGACGAGCATCGTCTCGCCCATCCGGACCGCGAGATCCAGGATGCGGACGCTGAGGGCGTCGTCGACGACGGGGATGAGGTCCGTCGTGTCCATGGGCGGTTCCATGCGTCGGCGCGCGGGTCTGAGAAACCTCGGCAGGGCGGGGCGGGGGGACATCGAGCGCGTCGGCCTCCGTGTCGGCGGTGTCCTCTCGAGCGTAACCGCCGCGGTCCGAGCCCGCCGTCACATGGCGGGGACGGAATGTCGGGCTGCCTAAGATGGAGCGTTGGACGCCGCATCCGAGCGTTCCATCGTCGTCGCGCCGGACACGGCGCATCCCCGGGAGCAGCACAGTGGCGTTGATCGTCCAGAAGTACGGCGGGTCGTCGGTCGCCGACGCCGAGAGCATCAAGCGGGTCGCGAAGCGTATCGTCGACACCCGTCGCGCCGGCCACGACGTCGTCGTGGCGGTCAGCGCGATGGGCGACACGACCGACGAGCTTCTCGACCTCGCCAACGAGGTGGCGCCGATCCCCGCTCCCCGCGAGCTCGACATGCTGCTGTCCTCGGGTGAGCGCATCTCGATGGCGCTGTTGGCCATGGCGATCCATTCGATGGGGTTCGAGGCGCGCTCCTTCACCGGCAGCCAGGCCGGCATGATCACCGACGCGAAGCATGGCGCGGCCCGCATCGTCGATGTGACCCCGGTGCGTCTGCGCGAGGCGCTGGACGAGGGTGCCATCGTCATCGTCGCCGGTTTCCAGGGATTCAACCGCGACACCCGCGACATCACGACCCTCGGCCGCGGCGGCTCCGACACCACCGCCGTCGCTCTGGCGGCGGCCCTGGGCGCCGACGTGTGCGAGATCTACAGCGACGTCGACGGCATCTTCACCGCCGACCCCCGTGTCGTCCCGCGTGCCAGGAAGCTCCCCGTCGTCTCGACCGAGGAGATGTTGGAGCTCGCCGCCAACGGCGCGAAGGTGCTCTACATCCGCGCGGTCGAGTACGCGCGCCGTCACGGTGTCGTGATCCACGCGCGGTCCACCTTCAGCTCGAGCGAGGGCACCTACGTGCTCGACGCGCAGCAGCGTTCCGCCTACATCCCCGAGGGAGAAGCCATGGAAGAGCCGATCGTCGCCGGCGTCGCCACTGACCTCAGCCAGGCCAAGATCACCGTCATCGGTGTTCCCGATGTGCCGGGCAAGGCCGCAGAGATCTTCAAGATCGTCGCCAAGTCCGGCGCCAACGTCGACATGATCGTGCAGAACGTGTCGGCCGCGGCGACCGCGCGCACCGACATCTCCTTCACTCTGCCGAAGTCCGACGCGACGGCCGCGCTGAAGGCCCTGGCCGCCGACCAGTCGGATGTCGGGTTCGAGGCGCTCGTGCACGACGACCAGATCGGCAAGCTGTCGGTCGTGGGCGCGGGGATGCGGACGAACTCGGGCGTCAGTGCGACGCTGTTCGAGGCGCTGAGCACGGCGGGCATCAATATCGAGATGATCTCCACCTCGGAGATCCGCATCTCGGTCGTGTTGCGCGCCGACGACATCGCGGAAGCCGCGCGGGTCGTCCACACCGCCTACGGCCTCGACGGCGAGGGCGACGCGATCGTCTACGCCGGTAGCGGGCGCTGACCGGGCTCAGGCCTGCGGAGAGGCGGGCGCCGAGCGGCGCCGGTCCGGCAGCCGGTTCCAGAACGGCTCCGGCAGTCGCTCGCCCGACAGTGCCCAGACGATGACGTAGAGCACCGCTCCGACCAGGAAGAGCGCCAGCAGCACGACGCCGACCACGGCGCCGGGCGCCAGCGCGACGTAGAGGAGCGGTGCGAGCGCACGGCCGCGGCGGTAGGTCAACCTCGCCACCAGAGCGAGAGCGACGAAGAGAACAGCTGCGGTGTACGCGCTCACGACGCCGCCCAGGATGACGATCGTGCCCATCGGGTCGCCCGCGAGCGCGCTCGTCAGGATGCCGATCCCGGTCAGCACGAGTGCTCCCGCCAGGTAGATCGTGGAGAAGATGACGACCGGTCCCTGCGTCAGACGTGAGCGGACGATCGGCTCGAACAGTGGGCCCAGCCGTCGTCGAAGACGGCTCACCCACAGTGCGAGGAGCCCCAGTGACGCCGCCCACACGCAGACCTGCTCGAAGACGCCGACGACGGCCGGGGCATCCGTCGCGATACGCCGGCCGAACAGACCGGCTCCACATGCGCAGAGCACGAGCAGCACGGCGCTCGCGATGGTGACGATCAACAGCGGCGGAACCAGCAGGCGCGTGCTCGCCATCTCGAACGCCGTCTCGGTGTCGCTGTCCTGCGGTGACTCACCCAGCATCCGGGCGAGCTGGATCGCCGCATCCGCGTCGTCCTCCCGGCTGCTGATGACGGGCCACAGGCGCCGGGCCCACGGATGCGTCGGGTCGATCGCCAGCGCCGCGCTCAGGTGCTGCTCGGCCTCCTTGCGTCGACCCGCGCGTACAAGCACATCAGCCAGCTGCACGTGCAGGTCGGGATCGTCGGGTTGCTGGCGCAGTGCCTCGTCGAGCGCTTCGATCGCATCGCCCACCCGGCTGCAGCCGAGCATGACTTCGGCGTACACGGAGAGCGCCCAGGGGGTTTCGCCCGCCAGGCGCCGTACGGCGTTCGCACCGTCGGCGGCCTCATCCCACCGGTGCAGATCCAGCGCCGTGAGCGCCGAGAGGCGCCAGGCCCAGGCGTCGTGCGGGTAGAGCGCCACTGCCCGACGGGCAAGGTCGTCCGCTTCGTCGGGCCTCTTGAGCAGTCGCAGGCATTCCGCGCTGATCCGCAGCGCCGGCGCCGACTCGGGATGCTGGGCGAGTTGGCGGCCTGCCTCGCGGAGCGCCTCCTCATGGCGGCCGAGCTGGAGGAGCGTCTGCGCGTGCCTCAGAGTCGCGTCGGACGCCTCCCTCATCGCCGCCCGCCCTGACGCAGATACTCGCGCAGTTGTGCGAACGTCCCGTCGTCCTCCCCGAAGCGGACCACGTTGCGTGCCGACTCGAGCCAGGGTGCCGTGGACGGCGTGATCTGCGCGACGCTCTGCCGGAGATCCGCCATCCCGATGAGGCGCGCAACGCCGCTCCGACTGCTTTCGAGCAGCGCGTTCTCGCTCGCCAACTCGCAGACGTAGGCCAGATCGGCGCCGCTGAAGCCCTCGGTAGCGGCGGCGAGGGCGGCGAGGTCGACGCCTTCGACGGGGCGCCCCGCGAGGTGGTGACGCAGGATCGCCTGGCGTGCCTCCGCGTCCGGCGGCAGGACGAGCAGCGTGCGGTCGAGGCGCCCCGGCCGGCGAAGCGCCGGATCCACGTCCCAGGGCTGGTTGGTCGCGGCGAGCACGAACACACCCTCGTTGTCGCTGCCCAGACCGTCGAGCTCCTCCAGGAGCGAGACGACGACCCCGCGCATCCCGTTCTGCCGGGCGAGAGATCGGCGCTGACCGATCGCGTCGATCTCGTCGATGAAGAGGACGGTGGGGGCCTGCCTGCGGGCGAGTTGGAAGAGCTCACGCACGTTGCGCTCGCTGTCGCCCATGAACTGGCCGAGGATGTCGCTGAGCCCGACGCTCACGAACGAGGCGCCGAGCTCGCCCGCCACGGCGCGGGCCAGGAACGTCTTGCCGCATCCCGGTGGACCGTACATCAGGAGACCGCCACGCAGGCTCTTGCCGTACAGCGCCCGCAGTTGGGGGTTGCGCAGCGGTGCGAGGAAGGCGGACTCGAGACGCTCCTTGACCTCCCGCATCCCGCCGACATCGGCCAGTGTCACGGTCGAGCGCTGGATGTCGTGCTCGTCGAACGCGGGGGCGTCGTCGCCGATGAACGCGGGCTGCGCGATGTGGCCCACCTCGGCCTCTGCCGCCGACCAGTCGAACCCGGTGTCGCGCGGAGCCTGCGCGTCGGATGCGGGAAAGACGGGCGCCGGCGCCTCGGGAGCTGCGGGGGCTTGCAGGATGCGGGCGAGCATCTCGCGTGCACGGGAGTTGCCGGGGTCCGCGGCGAGAACGGTGCTGGCCTCCGCCAGCGCACGCTGGGTGTGGCCCCGATCCAGCAGGACGGTCGCGAGGTGCAGCCGCAGTTCCGCATCGGCCGGCGCTGCCGCGACCGCACGTGCGAGAGCGTCGATGACCGGATCCTCCACGGCATCCCCTTCCGTCCCCGCCATTGTCCGCCACGGCGCGGCGTCACAGAGCGCTTTCCCCAGGGATTCATCACCGCCGCCGCACGGTAGAATCGGGCAACCCCGCGCCCGTCCGGTCTGGATGCGGCGCGCCCTGCGACATCCCGAGGAACAGACATGACCCGCATCTCCGAATCCGGACTCTCCGTCGCCGTCGTCGGCGCCACCGGTCAGGTCGGCACCGTCATGCGCGAGATTCTCGCGGAGCGCTCCTTCCCGATCGGCGAGCTGCGCCTGTTCTCCACGGCACGCTCGGCCGGCACCGCCGTCGAATTCGGAGGCCAGACGGTCATCGTCGAAGACGTCGCCACGGCCGATCCCGCCGGCATCGACATCGCCCTCTTCTCCGCCGGCGCGACCGGCAGCCGCGCGCACGCGCCCCGCTTCGCCGAGGCCGGCGCGGTCGTCATCGACAACTCGAGCGCCTGGCGCAACGACCCCGAGGTCCCGCTGGTCGTCAGCGAGGTCAACCCGCACGCCATCGATGAGCGCCCCAAGGGCATCATCGCCAACCCCAACTGCACGACGATGGCCGCCATGCCGGTGCTGAAGGTCCTCGACGCCGAGGCGGGCCTCGAGCGGCTCATCGTGAGCACTTACCAGGCCGTGTCCGGGTCGGGCCTGGCCGGTGCGCAGGAGCTTCTCGGGCAGGTCGAGGGCGTCCTCGCCCAGGGCGACACCCTGCGCCTCGTGCACGACGGGTCGGCCGTCGACTTCCCGCAGCCGGAGAAGTACATCGCTCCCATCGCGTTCGATGTGATCCCCTTCGCCGGCAACCTCGTCGACGACGGCGACAACGAGACCGATGAGGAGAAGAAGCTCCGCAACGAGAGCCGCAAGATCCTCGAACTGCCGGAGCTGCGTGTGGCAGGCACCTGCGTGCGCGTCCCCGTCTTCACGGGACACTCGCTGTCGATCAACGTCGAGTTCGCGCGTGACATCACCCCCGAGCGCGCCCGCGAGCTGCTGGCGGCGGCGCCCGGCGTCGCGCTCGAGGAGGTCCCCACGCCCCTGCAGGCTGCGGGCAGCGACCCCAGCTACGTCGGTCGCATCCGCCGTGACCAGTCGGCCCCCGAGGGTAAAGGCCTCGTACTGTTCATCAGCAACGACAACCTCCGCAAGGGCGCAGCTCTCAACGCGGTGCAGATCGCCGAGATCGTCGCCGCCCGCCTGGGCGTCTCCGCCTGAGTCGCGCCTGCGGCAAGAACCGCGAAAGTTCCCGCGCGCGGCCCCTCCCACTGGCGGAGGGGCCGCGCGCGCCGCTTTAGACTTGTCGGGTGACAGGAAACGTCGACGTCCTCCTGATCGGTGGCGGCATCATGAGCGCCACACTCGGGACCTTTTTGCAGCAGCTCCAACCGGACTGGAAGATCGCGGTGTTCGAGCGCCTGGGCGAGGTCGCCCAGGAGAGCTCCAACGCGTGGAACAACGCCGGAACGGGGCATGCCGCGCTGTGCGAGCTGAACTACATGCCCGCGGCGCCCGACGGCTCGGTCGATCCCACCAAGGCCGTGGCGATCAACGAGCAGTTCCAGCAGAGCCGGCAGTTCTGGTCGACGCTCGTCGAGCGCGGTGTGCTCGCCGCCCCCGAGACCTTCATCAACCGCACGCCTCACATGACGTTCGTGCGCGGCGAGAAGGACGTGGCCTACCTCAAGCGCCGCTACGAGTCGCTGAAGCAGCAGCCGCTGTTCGAGGGCATCGAGTACAGCGAGGACTCCCGGGTCATCAACCAGTGGGCGCCGCTGCTCATGCAGCAGCGTCGCAAGGGCGAGCCGTTCGCCGCGACGCGGGTGCCCAGCGGCACCGACGTCGACTTCGGGTCGCTCACGCGCCAGCTGCTGGATTCGATGCAGCGAGGCGGCGCAGAGGTCCTTACGGGTCGAGAGGTGCGTTCGCTCAAGCGGCAGAAGGACGGCTCGTGGCAGGTGGGCTACCGTCACACGGTCGGTCGGACGCCGGGCCGCATCAACGCGCGCTTCGTGTTCATCGGTGCGGGCGGTTGGGCGATCAAGCTGCTGCAGCGCTCGCGCATCCCCGAGGCGAAGGGGTACGGCGTCTTTCCCATCGGCGGGCAGTGGCTCAAGACCAGCAACCCCGCCCTCGTGGCGCAGCACAAGGCGAAGGTCTACTCGCAGGCGTCCGTCGGCGCGCCGCCCATGTCGGTGCCGCACCTGGACACCCGCGTCGTCGACGGCGAGACCTCGCTGCTGTTCGGTCCTTTCGCGACCTTCAGCCCGAAGTTCCTGAAGAACGGCTCGCCCTGGGACATCGTCACGCAGGTGCGCCCCTCGAACCTCGGCAGCATGCTCACGGCCGGTGCCACGAACCTCAACCTCGTGAAGTACCTCGTCAGTGAGCTGTTGAAGACGCACAAGAAGAAGGTCGACAGTCTCCGCGAGTTCATGCCGTCAGCCGACGGAGAGGACTGGGAACTGCTGAACGCCGGTCAGCGCGCTCAGGTCATGAAGGGCGGCAAGCTGCAGTTCGGCACAGAGGTCGTCGCCTCGGCCGACGGCTCGATCGCGGGTCTGCTGGGGGCCTCCCCGGGTGCGTCCACGGCCGTGTCGATCATGCTGGGCCTGCTGAAGTCCTGCTTCGCGGACCGCATCGACGAGTGGGAGCCGCAGCTGCGGGAGCTCATCCCCAGCTACGGCAAGACACTGAACCCCGATCCCGCCGCGGCCGAGGCCTCCCTCGCGGCGACGGCTGAGGAGCTGCACCTCACGGTCTGAGCTGCGCGCTGGCCCGAGGCGGATGACGTGGGGCGCCTAGACTCTCTAGGTGGCCAAGCTCTACTTCCGCTACGGGGCGATGAACTCCGGCAAGTCGACCGCCCTGCTGCAGGCCGCGTACAACTACGAGGAACGCGGACAGCACGTCCTGCTGGCCAAGCCCGAGATCGACACGAAGGGCGCAGACCGCATCTCGAGCCGGCTCGGCGTCTCACGCGGAGTCGACTTCCTCATCCGACCCGATGACGATCTGCGTGAACTGTTCGCGACGCACCGCGCGCGGGTACGTGAGCGGGACGGCGTGGATGTGGCGTGTCTGCTGATCGACGAGGCACAATTCCTGACGCCCGCCCAGGTCGACGATCTCCTACGCATCGTGGTGCTGGACGGAGTGCCGATCCTCGCCTACGGCATCCGCACCGACTTCCAGACGCAGGCGTTCCCCGGCTCGCGCCGACTCATGGAGCTCGCTCACAGCCTGGAGGAGCTCAAGACGATCTGCCGCTGCGGCCGCAAGGCCCTTTTCAATGCGCGGCTGGTCGGAGGCCGCTTCGTCTTCGAGGGCGACCAGGTCGCGATCGATGAGCTCAGCCACGAGAAGGTGACGTACGAGTCGATGTGCGCCCAGTGCTACCTGACCGCATCCGGCGGGCGCCTCAGCTGACGGCCTCGGCGCTCTGGCGGCTGCGCGGCGGCCAGGGAACCAGCATCGAGGTCGTGCGTCGGTACTCGGCGTAGGCGGGGTACTTGCCCGCTGAGATCGATTCCGTGAACACGGTGGAGCCGATGAACAGCAGCGTCAACAGGATCGGTCCCGCGATCGTGACGTTGATCGCTCCGCCCAGGATGCCGGCGCCGGCGCTCAGCGCCGCGTTGGCGCCGATCAGATACAGCACCCACCACTGCGCCTGCTCGAAGAAGAAGTTGGGGTGGCGGCTGTAGCGGAAGAGTCCCGTCGTCACGAAGCCGGGCGCGAGCTCGCCGCTGGCTGCGGCCTTCGCCCGATGGAAGTTCCACTGCTGCTGGTCGGCGAGCCACTCACCGGCGAGGAACGCGAGGAACAGCAGCGCCCACACCGCATCCCAGCCGGTCAGCGGTGTCGCATTCAGCAGCGCTGCTGCCGCGGGCAGGGTGATCAGCACGAGCAGCGCGTTCTGGTACAGCACGATGAAGAAGAGGTTGAAGACCTGGAACTGCCAGGGCCGCATCCGGGCGCGCAGGATCGCCCAGCGGTAGTCCTCCATGCCGCTGTAGCCGCCCTTGCGGGCGAAGTTGAAGGTGAGTCGGGCTCCCCAGAGCGTCACGAGAACGGCCATCAGGACGAGCCGTGCGGCGTCGAGACCGCCGGCGATGGCGACGCCCGCGAAGATCCAGACGTACGCGACCGGCGCGATCGACCAGATCCGATCGACCCACGAAGTGTCCTTCGTGATCAGCGAAAGGACCCAGCACAGTGCGCACACCGCGCCGGCGAGCACAACAACCATCCCCAGAGCGCCCATGACGTCACCGTAGCGCTCGCACGTCGGCGCGGGGAAGGGTCAGCGGGTGGGGAGGGTGGGGATGAGGGTGTCGAGGTAGTCGGCGGTGTCCTGCCAGCCGTCGACCGCGTGGCAGGTGACGCCGAGGGCGAGGACGGGGTAGTCGTTGCCGTCGGGGTCGAGGCGGTCGCCGATGAAGAGCATGTCGTCGAGGCTGATGCCGGTGTGTTCGGCGAGGCGCTGCATGCCGTAGGCCTTGTCGATGCCGCGGTGGGTGATGTCGACGCTGGTGGATCCGCCGGAGCGGACTTCGAGGTCGGGGATGCGGGCGGCGACGGCTTCGCGGAGGGTGTTCTTCTTCTCACCGGTGGGGTCCCACGCGGTCTTCGCGTCGAGGGGTGCGGATTGGCCGAGGGCGGAGAAGGTGATCTGCGAGCCGCGGTCTTCGAGGATGGGGCCCCAGGTCTGCTCTGCCCAGAGCCCGAGGCGTTTGGCTTCTTCTTCGACGGCGGTCAGGGCGCGGGTCTTCTCGTCGTCGGTGAGGCTGTGGGCGTAGACGGTGGTGATGCCGGCGGGGGTGAGGCGGTAGTACTGGGTGCCGCAGGTGGGCAGCAGGTGCATGTGGTCGAGGATGTCGTCGGTGGTGTCGGGCAGCTGCTCGACGACCTGCGCGCGGAACTGCGCGAGCTGGCCGCCGGAGATGATCGCGACCTCCACCCGGGAGGCGAGAGCGAGCAGCAGGTCCGCGATCCGCGGATCGACCGCGCTCTTGGACGGGGCGAGCGTGTCGTCCAGATCGAACGCAACGAGCTTCGGCGGCTGAGTCATGACGGCTCTCCAGCGGGTGTCGGGTTCTGCCGGCGGCGCGGCGGAAGGATCTGAGCGCGGCGGCGCGGCTTCTTCCATCCTATCGGGGCGCGCCGCATCCGCCGTCCGCGCCCGCCTGCCCTTATCCCCTCACCCCTCACCCCTCACCCCTCACCCCTCACCGCGAGACTGCATTTTGGGCACGAGATCACGGTAGTTACCCGTGATCTCGTGCGGGAAACGCAGTCTCGCGGCGAGGATGCGGCAGGCCCGGAAAGCAAGAAGAGGTCGACCCGAAGGTCGACCTCTTCTGCTGTGCGGTCGGGGTGACAGGATTTGAACCTGCGGCCTCTTCGTCCCGAACGAAGCGCGCTACCAAGCTGCGCCACACCCCGTGGCAACCGTTCGAGTCTACCCCAGCCCGACCGATTCCCCGAATCGCAGGCCCGTCACAGACGCTGCTCGCGGTGGCGTCGCCACGCGAGGATGGATGCGGCCGCGCACCCGAGTGCGAGCGCGCCCACGCCGAGTCCCGCGACCGTGCGTGCAGAGGGTCCGCCGCTCAGCGCCAGCATGTCGACGAAGGTCGTCTCGCCGTCCTCCCCGCAGGTGCCTGTGTGCAGCACGACGAGTTCCGCGCCCGGCGCGGGCCGGTAGGCGAGCTCGGCGAGCCAGAGCTTCGTCCCCGCCTCATCCGAGGCCACTTCGGGAGAGACGTACTCACCGGATCCGGAGACCGCCACTGGAGCCGTCCGATGCTCGAGCGTCTCCGCGTCGCAGCGCGGCTCGGTGCCAGGCTCGTTGTGGAACACCGAGAACACCAGCTGCGCGTCCACGCCCTCGCCCAGCCCCGTGACGGTGGCCCGGTCGACGTAGGGATCGCCGACGCCCACGTGTTCGACCGCGCGGGTGGTGACCTCGGGCTGCTCGACGAACGTGGTCTCCTCGGCCAGTCCGCAGGATCCGCGAGCGAGCAGGCGGGCCTCGCCGCCCTCGGGCGTGTGCCAAAGTGACTCGATCCAGTAGTGAACGCCGGCGCCGTGGAGGCGCACCGCGGGTGAAGCGTGCTCGCCCGCGGCGGTCACGGCGACGGGAGAAGCGGAGGTGTCCGCGACACGCGTCTCGGTCGTGCACGCATCCGCCGGATCGACGCCCTCGGGAGCCTGGAAGACCTCGAAGCTCAGCCACGTGGTGCCCGCGGTGGGCACGAGGCCCTCGACCACCGCAGTGTCGACCGCGGCGCCACCGAGTCCCACGGTGCTGACCGCCCGCGTCGACACCGTCGGCAGGGGAGCACGGGTCGTCTCGCTCTCGACCCCGCACGCGCCCTCATGTATGAGGCGACCCTCGATATCGGTGGCGCGTTCACGCCACACATAAGTGCCGAAGTCGGGGGCGACGGGCCCGGCGACGCGCACCGACCCAGGCTCCGCCACGCGCACCGGCTCCTCCGGTCCCTGCCAGATGAGATTCTCCGACGTGCAGGCGTCCGTCGCCGCAATGCCGTCGGGAACGCGGAACACGGATGCGGTCACGAGAACTCCCGACGAGGGCAGGGGCGCCGCGACGATCACCTCGTCGGACATCCGCTCGCCGACGGCCACAACAGGGTCGGCTTTGGAGGACACCTGCGGAACCATCGTGATCTGGCTCTGCACCCCGAACCGCTCCTGCCAGGCGTAGTCCGCGGTGAGCGCCGCAGCGGTCTCGTCGCTCTGCCTGGACCGTTCGATGCGCCAGACGGCGGTGTAGAAGCCGGGACCGGGCAGCGGCTCGGCGGACTCGACCCGGTACGGGGCCGTCGGTCCGATGGCGGGGTTGGTCGTCACCTCGAGCGCGGCGACCTCCTCCGCGTCTGTGGGGGGAGTGTCGGTGAGCTGCGGCTCCGCCTCGGTCCGGTACAGCGTCGCGGTCGCCGTGACCGGAAGGTAGCCGCCGTCCTCTGTACGTCCCCACGCTCCGCGGGCGCTGGCGAACGTCACGTCGTCGACGTAGGAGCCGCCTGGGACGTACCGCGACACCACCTGTGTCGTGACGACCGGGTCGAACGTCGTGTCGCGCTCGTGCTCGTCGGCGCCTGCGAGTGGGAACTCGAGACGGCCACCCGGTCCTGCCGTGTCCTGGCCGCCCGGCGTGGTGAAGTGTCGCACGACGGGCAGAAACCCGCCGACGAACTGTCCCTCGCCGGAAACGCGGAAGCGGGTTCCTCCGGCGGGAGCAGCCGCGACGATGTCGTACGCCACACCGATTGCGGCATCATCGCGTGTGGCCGCGCCGGTGTCGGCGAACACGGCGTTCTGCAGCGTGATCCGCCCCCGCGCGCCGGCCGCATCCGCGACGGCGGTCACCGTGCCGCGCAGGGGAGAGGCCGCATCCGTCGCGAACTGCAGCGACCCCGTGGCCGTCATCTGTCCGGCGGGCAGCGCCATCGCCTCGGCGTAGTACGCCGCCGCGAGGTTCTGCACCGCGCCGTTGTGCTCGGGCGCGACATGGCGGAACACCCAGTCGATCGCGCCCTGCAGAGTGTCGCCGGGGTAGCCGAAGTGGTGCAGCGATTCGTTCCAGTTGGCGATCGCCTTGACCGCCCAGGCGACCGCCGCGGCCTGCACCGGGTCGCCGGTCTGCCCGTAGGTCGAGACGAGCATGTTGATGGCCGTGAGCCGGTGCGGATCGAGGCCCGCGGCATTCGGGCTCAGCCCGTTGTCGACGCTGTCGCCGGTGGGCAGCGGACGCCCCGGGAAGATGCAATAGGTGTGCACGCCGTTGATCGCCATCGACCCGTGCCACCCGTAGCGGGTGGAACTTGCCCACTCTCCGAACCCGGTTCCGGGGGATGCGGCGGACGCGGGCATGATCGACACGACAGCGGCGACGACGGCGGCGGCGAGGACGAGGAGGGCGGCGAGCACGCGTTTCATGTCCCGATGCTCGGACGGCGCCGGCTGGCGGCACCGCCGGAAGGCGGCGAACGGGGACGGCGCGCCCGCCGCATCCGGATGTGGAGAACCGGATGCGCTCCGTCAGGACGCGGGAACCAGCGTCAGCAGCGACGCCTCGGGGCGGCAGCCGAAGCGCACCGGCGCGAAGATCGAGTGGCCGATGCCGGCGCTCACATTGAGGGGGACGCGACGTCCGCCGTGGGCCCAGGTGCTCAGGCCTCGTGCCTGATCGAGCGGGATGTCGCAATTGGCGACGAGGGCGGTGGGTGAGAAGGGGATGCGGACCTGGCCGCCGTGGGTGTGCCCGGCCAGCAGCAGATCGGCGTCGAGTTCGACGAAGGAATCGAGCACCCGCCGGTACGGCGCGTGTGTCACGCCCAGCACGAGGTCGGCCTCGCCCGCGGCGCGCTGTTCGGCGCGCTTCGGGATGAGGGCGGCGGTGTCGTCCCAGTGCCGATGGGCGTCGTTCACGCCGAAGGCATCGATGCGCAGACCCGCGACTTCGAGGGTCGCCGCGGTGTTGTCGAGCGCGTGCCATCCGAGCTCGTCGGTGAGGAAGCGGTCAAGGGCGCCAGTGTCGAGCGACTCGGCCGAACGATGCGCCTTCGACGGTCCCGTGAAGTAGCGCAGCGGGTTGCGCGGAGAGGGCGCGTACAGATCGTTGGAGCCATGCACGTACACGCCGGGCACACCCCGCAGGCCGGCGAACGCGTGGCGGATGCCGGCGAGACCCTCCGCGTGACCGAGGTTGTCACCCGTGTTCACGACGAGGTCGGGTGCGAGCTCCGCCAGACGCGCGATCCACTCCTGCTTGCGCTGCTGCCACGGCGCCATGTGGGCGTCGGACAGGTGCAGCACGCGCAGCTCTCGTGCGCCCGCGGGCAGGATCGGCAGGGTGTGCTCGCGCAGCGCGAACAGATACCGTTCGACGCCAATGCCCCACACCGCAGCGCCCACGCCGACCGCCCCCACCGCTGTGACAGCGGTGAGGGCGGTACGGCTCGGACTGCCGGTCAACAGCTCTTCTTGGCGTAGTTGATCAGAATCTGCGAGCCGCGGTTGACGGCGGTGCCGGCGGCGGGATTGGTGCCCGTCGCGCGACTCTCGTTGTCGGGCAACCTGTCGTCCGGGGTGCAGGTTCCCAGCGCGATGGAGGTGAATCCCGCATCTTGGAGCGTCTTCTGCGCGTCCTGCACCTTGCCGCTGACGGCGGGGACGGTGGCACCCTGACCGTTGCTGGGGTTGATCGTGACGGTCGTGCCACCCGCGACCTGTCCGGCGCCCGGGCTCTGCGCAGCGACGATGTTCGTCGGCTGGTCGGAGTCGACCGGGTCGCCCACGGTCACCTGGAAGCCGGCCGCCTCCAGCGTCGCCTGGGCCTGTTCGACGGTCTGGCCCACCACGTTGGGCAGATCCTTCAGCACGCGCTTGGTCAGGTTGGGATCCGGCGCCGGGAAGCCGTCGGCCGGGTAGAGCTGGTCCGCGGCGCGCTGCAGGTTCTTGGCGAGCGTGTAGCGGATGTTCTGCAGGCCGCGACCGAACATGTCGTTCTCGCCGGACACCGTGCCGACCAGTGCGGCGTTGACGACGCGGGTGCTTCCCTCGATCATCCAGGTCTGCAGCGCCTCGTGCGTACCGGTCTTGCCGATCAGCTGCGTGCCGTCGTTCGGGTTGGCTCCACCGCCGGTGCCGCCGTTCATGACGCCTCGGAGCGCGTAGGCCGCCGTCGCGGCGACCTCGGGGGAGATCACCTGCTCACAGGTGCGCTCGGGCGCCTTCAACTCGTTGCCCGAGGTGTCGGTGACGCGATCGATGACGCGCGGCTGGCAGTAGACGCCGTTGTTCGAGATGGTGGCGTAGGCGCCTGCCATCGCCATGGGCGACACCTTGTCGACGCCGATGACCTCGGCGGGGTACTGCATCGTGATGTCCGATCCGTTGCCGAAGGTCACGCCCATCTTCTTGGCGGTCTTCGCGATGTCGCACATGTCTAGCTGCTCGGCCATCGCGAGGTAACCGGTGTTCAGCGACTGCGCGGTGAAGGCCATTGGCGTGCTCACGCTGCCGCCCACCTTGCCGAAGTTGTTGATCGGCGTGTTGTTGACGATGTTGCCCGTGCAGGAGTTCGTGAAGTTCTTGAACACCCGCATCCGGCCATCCAGCACCTCGTTCACGGACCGCCCCTGCTCGAGCCAGTCGACGAGGGTGAAGAGCTTGAACGTCGATCCGGCTTCGAAGCCCTCGGAGTTTCCGAACATCGAGTCTCCCGCGTACACGAGTGAGCTGTAGCCCTCGCCGGCGTTGGCCTCTTCGGAGAAGTTCGTGTTCTGCCCGATCGCGAGCACGCGGCCGGTCTGCGCCTCGATGCTCACCGTGGATGCGGCGAACTGGATGCCGGAGATCGATGCGGGTGCGTTGTCGCGCATGCTGACGTTCGCGGTGTTCTGCAGCGACGGGTCGAGCGTCGTGTAGATCTGCAGGCCGCCGCGGCGAAGCGCCATCGCGCGGTCCTCGGCAGTGGCGCCGAAGGCGGGGTCGTTCTTCACGACGGAGACGACGTACTGGCAGAAGTACGGTGCGCCGGTCGACGCGCAGCCCGAGGTGGGTTGCGTGATCTGCGGCGTGATGGGCTCCGCCACAGCGGCGTCGTGCTGCTCCTGCGTGATCTTGCCGTCGGTGAGCATGCGGTCGAGCACGTACGTCTGCCGCTTCTTGGTCAGCGCGTAGCCGTCGGCCGCGCCGTTCGTCTCGCGATCGGGCTGATCGATGCGGTACGTGTTCGGGTTCTGCACGATGCCCGCGAGGGTCGCCGCCTGGCTGAGGCTGAGGTTGGCGGCGGGAACACCGAAGTAGTAGCGGGCGGCGGCGTCGATGCCGTACGTGATTCCGCCGAAGTTGGCGATGTTCAGATACCCGAGCAGGATGTCGTTCTTCGAGTACTTCTGCTCGAGTCCGATCGCGTAGCGCATCTCCTGGAGCTTGCGTTCGATGCCGCTCGAGCCCGAGGAGTCGGTCGCCTGCAGGAAGCACGACTGCCGCTCGTCCTCGCTCTGCGCGTTCCACTCGCAGCGCTGGATGAGGATGTTCTTGACGTACTGCTGGCTGATCGTCGATCCGCCCTGCGTGTTGCCGCCACCCTCGAGGTTGGAGAGCACGGCGCGCGTCGTGCCGATCAGGTCGACGCCGCCGTGGTCGTAGTAGCGCGGGTCTTCGCTCGAGAGGATCGCGTCGTACATGACGGTTGCGATCTGGTCGAACGTGACCGGCGAGCGGTTCTGGTCGTAGAAGGAGGTCTGCGGCGCGTAGTTGCCCGAGCCGTCCTTCCAGTAGATCGTCGACGGTTCCATGATGTCGTCGATCTCGAGGTAGTTCGGCATGTTGTCGAACAGCTTGATCGCCTGCGAGGTTGCGGCGCCGGTGACGGCGATGGCGGGCGTGACCGTGGCGGTGATGAGAACACCGGCGACGACGCTCAGGCCGACGAGTCCGGCGAGGCCAGAGAGCACACCGGTGGCCGTGCGTTTCTTATCGGGCATAGGGTGATCGTAAGCCAGGATGCTGGGCGAACACTCGAAGGCGCCGCATCCGGTTCCCGCTGTTTCCGGGGCTCAGACCCCCTCCTCACCCACGAACGGGAGACGCCGTGACCACCTGGGAGTACCTCACCACTCCGCTGTTGATCCACAACACCGCCGCCATCTTGAACAGCTGGGGCAAGCAGGGCTGGGAGCTCGTTCAGGTCGTGCAGGGCCCCGAAGGCGGTCTTGTCGCCTACTTCAAACGCCCGGTCGGCACGGATGCGGCCGCCAACACCGGCCTCGGTGCGGCGCAGGTCGCCGCGCGCCAGTTCGAAGGAGAGAACGCATGAGCACCGTGTCCGAACGACTCGCGGAGCTGGGGATCGACCTGCCGGAGGTCGTGCCGCCCGTCGCGTCCTACATCCCCGCCAAAGCCTTCGGCGACCTCGTGCACACGGCCGGCCAGCTGCCGTTCGTGGCGGGTCAGCTCCCCGCGACGGGCAAGGTCGGCGAGGGCGAGGGCCTCGTTGCGCCGGCGGATGCCGCGACCTACGCCCGCCAGTCGGCGCTGAACGCGGTGGCAGCGGCAGCGGCCGCCGTGGGAGGCGTCGACCGCCTGACCGGTGTGCTGAAGGTGACCGGCTTCGTGTCGTCGGTGCCGGAGTTCACCGGACAGCCCGGCGTGATCAACGGCGCCAGCAACGTGCTCGCCGAGATCTTCGGTGAGTCCGGCCGTCATGCCCGTTCCGCCGTAGGCGTGCCCGTGCTCCCGCTCGACAGCCCCGTCGAGGTCGAGGTCGTCTTCACGCTCGCCTGAGGCGCCACCCGCGCAGGAGCCCCGCGCCCCCCAAGGTCGCGGGGCTCCTGCGTGTACCCGACCCGTGGCTCGCACTCCGACAGCACGGTTCGGCGTTCCACGGTTTCGCGACGACGCTATGGGGGCAGCGCCGCGCATCCGCGGCCGACAGACGATCCCGGACGATCCCGGACAGTCCTGGTCGTCTGTTGTCGCGTCGTGAGCCGGTGCGCCAGAATGAGCGTCTGGGAAAAGCGGGGGGCAGGATGAACGGCGACGACATCGGTCGTGTCGAGGGGAGCGGATCCGTGATCTCCGTCGCGGAGGATCTCCAGCGGCTCCGCCATGAGGCAGGTGGTGTGAGCTACGCCGAGATCGCGGCGCGGGTCACGAGTCTCCGGGCGGATCGTTCCGGCCGTTCGTCGGTCGCCGTATCGCGCTCGACGGTGTACGACGCCTTTCGCCCCGGTCGCACCCGACTCGACGCCGACCTCGTCGTCGACGTCGTGCGCAGTCTCGGCATCACCGAGGCGGAGGCGGAGAGCTGGCGCGCGCGGTGCGTCGCGGCCAAATCCGCCGCACCGCGGCCCTCGCCGCGCGGCGCCGCAGCATCCGGGCTCGAGGCGCCGCCGGTCACCGCAGCCTCCGTTCTCCGCATCGACACGCCTCGGCGCGGCGGGCGTCGCGTCGCCCTCGTCATCGGCGTCATGCTCGGAGCCGTGCTCCTCAACGTGGCGGGCGGCCGCGTCGTGCTCTGGCTCGATCTGCCGCTCTACCTGGACATGGCCGGCACAGCGGTGGTGGCCGTCGCTCTCGGCCCCTGGTACGCGGTCGCGACGGCGATCGTCACCCAACTGGGCGGCGCGTTGGTCAACCAAAGCACTCTGGGTCTTCCGTTCACACCCGTCGCAGTGGCGGGGGCCCTCCTGTGGGGCTATGGCGTGCACCGCTGGGGATGGGGGCGCTCGCTCTCGCGATTCCTGCTGCTCAGCGTGGTCGTCGCCGTCGCCTGCACGGTCGTGGCCGCCCCGATCACGGATCTCGTGTACGGGGGATTCAGTGCTCATGTCGCCGGAAACTCGTTGACGGCGCGGTTCCTCGATGCGGGCATGGTGCTCCCGATCGCCATCGGGACCGCCAATCTGATCACGTCGCTGCTGGACAAGCTGATCGCGAGCTTCGTGGCCCTCTCGCTGGCTGGCAGCATCCGGCACTGGATCACGCGGGATCGGACGCCGTCGCCGGATCTTCCTCCGATGGCTCTGTCCGCCGCCGTGCGCCCCTCGTCGGCCCTGCACGCCGCCGTCACCGCACGGCGCGCATCCGTCTTGTGAGCCACGCGACGGCGTACCCGGCGCCGACTCCGAACCGCGGCTGGCGCAACGATATCGTCGCCGCGCTTTTCTGGCTCCTCACCGTCGTGGGCGTGCTCGTGATGACCGGCTCATGGTTCCTGCTCGCGCTCGCCTCTCTCGAGGAAGGCACGGAGCAGCCGAAAGCTCTCGCCGCGGGAACGACGATGGCGGGAACGACACTTCTGCTGGGCGTCGCGCCGCTGGTCGTCGCGCACATCGCGGGCTCCGCGCTCCTGTGCCTCGTGGCGACCACGGGCCGGCTCGATCGAGCCAGGGGAGTGCTCTGGGCAGGTGGAGCTGTGATCGGCGCATCCCTCATCGGCCTGGCCGTCGTGCTTGTGCTCTCGGGCGGCGAACTCATCTACACGCCGCCGGGCTACGTGCCCTGAACTCCATCGCGAACGACCGAGCCCCGCACCCTCGAAGGATGCGGGGCTCGGTCGTCCGCTGCTACTTCGTGGAGAGCTTGGCCTGGATGGTGGACATCACCATCGTGTCGGCGAGTGTCGTCGTGTCGCCGACTTCGCGTCCCTCTGCGACGTCGCGGAGCAGGCGACGCATGATCTTGCCGCTGCGGGTCTTGGGCAGCTCCGTGACGATGTAGACGTCGCGTGGGCGGGCGATCGGACCGATCTGCTCACCGACCCAGGCGCGCAGGGTCTGGGCGAGACCCTCGGGGGAGTGCTGGCGCAGGTAGCTCTCCTTGATGATCACGAACGACACGACGGCCTGGCCGGTGGTCTCGTCGCTGGCGCCGACGACAGCCGCCTCGGCGACCGCTTCGTTGCCCACGAGCGCCGATTCGATCTCCGCGGTTGACAGGCGATGCCCGGAGACGTTCATGACGTCGTCCACACGGCCCAGCAGCCAGATGTCGCCGTCTTCATCGCGGCGGGCGCCGTCGCCGGCGAAGTAGTAGCCCTGGTCGGCGAACTTCTCCCAGTACGTCTCGACGAAGCGGTCCGGGTCGCCCCAGATGCCGCGCAGCATGCTGGGCCACGGTTCGGTGATCACGAGCAGTCCGCCCGCGTCGTTTCCGACCTCCTCGCCCGACTCGTCCACGACATCCACCGAGATGCCGGGGAGCGGCACCTGCGCCGACCCGGGCTTGGTCTCGGTGACGCCGGGGAGGGCCGAGATCATGATGGCGCCCGTTTCGGTCTGCCACCAGGTGTCCACGATCGGCGTGCGCTCGGCGCCGATCACGGTGCGGTACCACATCCACGCCTCGGGGTTGATGGGTTCGCCGACGGAGCCGAGCAGCCTCAGCGACGAGAGGTCGAACTCCTGCGGCACCTGGCGTCCGATCTTCATGAACGAGCGGATCGCGGTGGGAGCCGTGTAGAGGATCGTGACGCCGAACTTCTCGACGATCTCCCACCAGCGGCCGGGATGCGGCGCATCCGGCGTGCCTTCGTAGATCACCTGAGTGGCGCCGTTCGCGAGCGGGCCGTAGGTGACGTAGCTGTGGCCGGTGATCCAGCCGATGTCGGCCGTGCACCAGTAGACGTCGCGCTCGGGGTGCAGATCGAACACGTTGCGGTGCGTGTAGGCGGCTTGCGTGAGGTAGCCGCCGGAGGTGTGCAGGATGCCCTTGGGCTTTCCGGTCGTGCCGGAGGTGTACAGGATGAACAGCGGATTCTCGGCGCCGAACGGCTTCGCCTCGTGCTCGGCGGATGCGGCCGCCACCGCGTCGTGCCACCAGATGTCGCGGCCCGGCGTCCAGTCCACGTCGTTGCCGCCGCGGCGCACGACCAGCACGTGCTCAACCGTCTCCTGCACGCCCGACCCCCGGTCGGCGAGGGCCTGGTCGACGGCCGGCTTCAGGGGCGAGACCTTTCCCTTGCGGTAGCCGCCGTCCGCCGTGATCACGAGTTTCGCGCCGGCGTCGTCGATGCGTGCGCGCAGGCTGTCCGCGGAGAATCCGCCGAAGACGACGGAGTGGATGGCACCGACCCGCGCCACCGCGAGCATCGCCGCCACCGCCTCCGGGATCATCGGCAGGTAGAGCGCAACGCGGTCGCCCTCGCCGATTCCCAGCTCCGTCAGCACATTGGCCGTGCGCTTGACCTCCTCTGTCAGTTCCGCGTACGTGACGCGGCGCTCGTCGCCGGGCTCGCCTTCCCACAGCAGCGCGACACGGTCGCCGTTGCCGGCGAGCACGTGGCGGTCGAGGCAGTTGTAGGCGACATTGAGCTCACCGTCGCCGAACCACCGGGCGAAGGGAGGGTTCGACCAGTCGAGCACCTCGGAGAAGGGGGTGTGCCAGTGGAGGAGTTCGCGTGCCTGCTCGGCCCAGAAGCCTTCTCGGTCGGAGGCCGCCCGCTCGTAGAGCTCGGCGGTGGCGACCGCACTCGCTGCGAACTCAGCGCTGGGGGCGAAACGACGGGTCTCGTTCAGCAGGTGGTCGATCTGGCTGCTCATGGCTCGCTCCTTTGCGCGCTGTTCGGGATGACGTGCGGGACGTCTCGCACATCATCACCCGCTCCGGTCGGAGGTGGATACCTCCATTAGAAGGTGGGCGGCGGACACCGATATATCAATGCGGTGGATCCGGCATGCCGTTTGGCCGCCGGTGTGAGGTTGCGTATGCTCGTGTGCGCCCGCCCCTCGCGGCGGGGAGCACGGCCCTCATCACCCCCAATTTGCGGGGCTGTGCTCGGCGGCATCCCAACCCCCCAATGGGATGCCGCCTTTCCTTTTGCCCGGACGCGGTGGGCACCTCTCCTGGGTGCTCGATGCGCTCGGATCTCCCCAGCCGCCGCGCCGCCGCGGTTCCTCAACCGGGCGCTCCAGCACGCCCGTTCAGCGGCGGGCACGCGCCTAGCGTCGTCTCCATGCCGCAGCCCTTCGTCGTCGCGCCACGGGGTGCGCCCGCATCCGGCGGGGCTGAGGCGCAGGCGGTCGACCGCGAGCTCGATGCGTCGCGCCCCATGCTGGGCGGGCTGTCGGTCGCGGCGTGGGATCCGGTGCGGGTGCATCTCGGCGACCCGGAGGTCACCGACATCTTCATCAACGGCGAGCATGGCCTCTTCGTGGACCGCGGCCGCGGCGCCGAGCAGGTGCCGCACTGGCGCGCGACCGAGAGCGAGGTTCGCGAGATCGCGACGGACCTCATCGCGCAGGGCGGTCGACACATCGACGACGCGACGCCGTGCGTCGATGTGCGCCTCGACGGCGGCGTCCGGGTGCACGCCGTCCTCCCGCCCGTCAGCGTGGACGGCACGACGATCTCGATCCGTGTCCCGCGGCGTCATCTGGGATCCTTGGCGGCACTGCGCGAGGCGGGCATGCTCGATGCCCGGAGCGAGCGCGCGCTGCAGCAGCTCGTCATCGCCCGGGAGAACTTGCTGGTGACGGGAGCGGCCGGCAGCGGCAAGACCACCCTCCTGGCGGCGTTGCTCTCGTCCGCACCCGAGCGCGAGCGGATCGTGACGATCGAGGATGTGGCGGAGCTCCGCATCCGTCACCCGCATCACGTCCGTCTCGAGGCGCGCCAGGCGAATCTGGAAGGGGCGGGCGGCATCGATCTCGCCCGCCTGGTGCGCGAGGCGCTACGGATGCGGCCGGACCGACTCGTGGTCGGCGAGTGCCGCGGCGCCGAGGTGCGCGAGTTGCTGACGGCGTTGAACACCGGACACGACGGCGGAGCGGGCACGCTGCACGCCAACGGCATCGACGACGTGCCCGCACGGCTGGAGGCGCTGGGCGCGCTCGCCAGCCTCGACGACGCCGCGCTCGCCCGCCAGGTGGTCAGCGCGATCGGTGTCGTGATCCACGTCGCCCGTGACGGCGACGGCGCCCGGCGCGTCGCAGGCATGGCACGTCCGGTCCTGGTCGACGGGCGGCTGGGGATGGAGTCGATCCCATGGGCCTGATCGCACGGCGTCGACCCGCTCCGGACGGCGTGGGGGATGCGGCCCAGCGACTGTCGGTCCTGCTGCGCACGGGCATCTCACCGGCGTCGGCCTGGGGGTTTCTGGCTGCCACGGGGGATACGGATGCGGTCGCCATCCACGCGGCGCACACGCAGGGGCAGCCGTTCCCGGGTGCGATCGCCGCCCGCGGTGACCGGTGGCGGCCACTGGCCGCGACCTGGCGGGTGGCCACCGCCGTCGGCGCTCCGCTCGCGGAGAGCCTCCGGGCGGTCGCCGCTGCCGTCCACGACGCGCAGGAGTGCCGCGACGAGGTGCGCGTCGCCCTTGCGGAGCCCGCCGCCACCGCGCGGCTGATGGCCTGGTTGCCGCTCGTCTCCATCGGCCTGGGGGTCGCGCTCGGGTTCGACACGATCGGCGTCCTCACGGGCAGCGCGATCGGCATCGGATGCCTCATCGCGGGCATCGCCCTGATGATCGTGGCGCGCGTGTGGACGGGGGCGCTCACCCGTCGGGCCACACCCCCTCCCGCGATGCCGGGGTTGCACGCGGAGCTCGTCGCGATCGCGCTCTCCGGCGGCGTGTCGATCGAGCGCGCCCGGACGCTGGCCGATCCGGAGGTCGACGCGCCGGATGAGGGGCTCGACGCGCTGCTGCAGCTCTCGCGCTCCGCCGGGGTGCCCGCCGTCGAGCTCCTGCGCGCCGGAGCGTCCCTCGCCCGACACCGCGCTCGCACGGACGGCCGGATGCGGGCGGCCGGACTCGGCGCCGCCCTCCTGCTGCCGCTGGGGGTCTGCATCCTCCCCGCCTTCCTGTTGCTGGGGGTCGCGCCGATGCTCATGAGCGTCCTCGGCGCATCCGCACTCCCGCTGTGACCGCGTGCCCACCCGCCGGTGCCTATAAGAGAGGAGCAACACATGACCGCCACCACCAGAGCCCGACGGCGCCTCCCGACGCTCACCCGCCGCCGTGCGGCTGAGCTGTTCGGCGACGATTCCGGAGCGGCGACGGCCGAGTACGCGATCGCGACGATGGCCGCCGTCGCCTTCGCCGGACTTCTCGTCGTCATCATGCGATCCGATGAGGTGCGGGGGATCCTGGAGGATCTCGTGCGCCGCGCTCTCACGGTCGAATGAGATCCCGGCTCGGCGACCGCGGCTCGGCCGCGGCGGAGTTCGCGGTCGCCGTGCCGGCGGTGCTGCTCGTGCTGGCCCTCGGCGTCGGCGGGCTCGCCACCGCATCCGCTCAGGTGCGCCTGCAGGATGCTGCGGCGGATGCGGCGCGGCTCGCGGCGCGAGGAGAGGACGCCGCGCGGGCGCTCGCCGTCCTCTCCCACGCCGCCCCGGGCGCGAGCGGCACGATCGGCGAGGAAGGCGACCTCGTGTGCGTGACCGCATCGGCTCCCGCACTGCTGCCCGCCATCTCGCTCAGCGCCCGCTCGTGCGCCCTGTCGGGTGGACGCTGATGCCCGGCACGGCGGCGACGGTGGGGACGATCGGCGCGCTCGCAGCTCTCGTCGCGGGTCTCGGCGTGGTCGGTGCGGCGAGCGTGCATGCGCAGCGACTGTCGGCGGCCACGGATGCGGCGGCGCTCGCCGCGGCGGACGCCGCATCCGGCGCCGTGACGGGCGTCCCGTGCGAGCGTGCCGCCCAGCTGGCAGCCACCGCATCCGCGGAGGTCGTATCCTGCGAGGTGGAGGGTCTCATCGCGACCGTGCGTCTCAGCAGCGCTTTCGGTCCGTTCCCCGCTCACGCCGCAGCCCGCGCGGGTCCCGCGCCCGAGGCGAGCGACGACGGGTGAACCGGTCCTCCAGCCGACCACCGTCCCGAGGTGTGTATGGTGACAGCGACGAAAGGACCACCGTTGGCAAAGGGTTCTCAGACCACGACGAAGAGCGGGAAGACGCTCGTGATCGTCGAGTCGCCGACCAAGATGACCTCGATCCAGGGCTACCTGGGTGATGACTACGAGGTGCTCAGCTCCGTGGGTCACATCCGCGACCTCGCGAGCAAGAAGGACATCCCGGCCGAGAAGAAGGCCGCGTACGGCAAGTACTCGATCGACGTCGACAACGGCTTCGACCCCTTCTATGTGGTCAACGACCGCAAGACCAAGACCGTCGCCGAGCTCAAGCGGGCGGTGAAGGATGCGAGCGAGGTCCTGCTCGCCACCGACGAAGACCGCGAAGGCGAGGCCATCGCGTGGCACCTGCTCGAGGTGCTCAAGCCCAAGGTCCCGGTCAAGCGCATGGTGTTCCACGAGATCACCAAGGACGCCATCCGCGCCGCCGCCGAGAACACGCGCGAGCTCGACCTCGCGCTCGTCGATGCGCAGGAGACCCGCCGCGTCCTCGACCGCCTCTACGGTTGGGACGTCTCGCCCGTACTCTGGCGCAAGGTCGGCAGCGGCCGCGAGGGCGCCGCCCTGAGCGCCGGTCGCGTGCAGTCCGCGGCCACTCGTCTCGTCGTCGACCGGGAGCGCGAGCGCATGTCGTTCGTCTCTGCCAGCTACTGGGACATCGAGACGCTCGCCGTCAAGGGCGACCAGTCGTTCACCGCGCGCCTTGCCCGCATCGACGGCGCACCGCTGGCGCGCGGCACCGACTTCGACGACAAGGGCCAGCTGAAGAAGGCCGTCGTCGTCCTCACCGAGGACGACGTGCGCGCACTGGCCGCGGCCATCGAGAGCGTCGGCACGGCGCACGTCTCCGCGCTCGAGTCGAAGCCGGGAACCCGCAGCCCCCGCGCGCCCTTCACGACCTCGACCCTGCAGCAGGAGGCCGGCCGCAAGCTCTCGATGAGCGCGAAGCACACGATGAGTGTCGCCCAGCGCCTCTACGAGAAGGGGTACATCACCTATATGCGCACCGACTCGACCTCGCTCTCGAAGCAGGCGGTCGAAGCGGCGCGCGAGCAGGCCGTGAGCCTCTACGGCGACCGCGCCGTGCCCGCCAACCCGCGCGTCTACGCGAGCAAGAGCAAGAACGCGCAGGAGGCGCACGAGGCCATCCGTCCCTCGGGTGAGCACTTCCGCACGCCCGCATCCGTCGCCTCCCACCTCGACCGCGACGAGCAGCGCGTGTACGACCTGATCTGGAAGCGCACCGTCGCGAGCCAGATGGCCGATGCCAAGTACGAGACCACCACGGTGACCCTGTCGCTGACGGCGGATCAGAAGGCGCTCGAGTTCACCGCATCCGGCACCGTCTACACCTTCAAGGGCTTCCTGGAGGCCTACGAGGAGGGCCGCGACGAGAAGCGCGCCGACGCCGACAAGGCCGACGACCAGTCGCTGCCGGCGATGAGCGTCGGCGACGAACTGGCCACGCGCGAGGTGGAGCCCAAGGGTCACGCGACCTCGCCGAAGCCGCGCTACACCGAGGCGAGCCTCGTGAAGGCGCTGGAGGAGAAGGGCATCGGCCGTCCCTCCACCTTCGCCAGCATCATCGACGTGATCCTCGACCGCGGATACGTCTCCAAGCGCGGTCAGGCGCTCGTGCCGAGCTGGCTGGCCTTCAGCGTCGTACGCCTGCTCGAACAGCACTTCTCCGACCTCGTCGACTATGACTTCACGGCGGCGCTCGAGGACGACCTCGACGCGATCGCCCGCGGAGAGCAGCGGCGCGAGCAGTGGCTACGGGAGTTCTACTTCGGTTCCGAGAATCACGTCGGACTCCGCCACATCGTCGACAACCTCGGCGACATCGATGCACGTGAGCTCAACGCGACCAGGATCACCGACACCGCGACGCTCCGCTTCGGCAAGTACGGTCCGTACCTCGAGGTGGTCGACCCGGCAGACCCCGAGGCCAAGCCCCGGATCATCAACATCCCCGAGGATCTGGCGCCCGACGAGCTGACCGCCGAGAAGGCGCAGGAACTCGTCGACGCCCCGATCGCCGGCGACCGTGTGCTGGGCGAGAATCCCGACAACGGCAAGCTCATCGTCGTCAAGGACGGTCGCTTCGGTCCCTACGTGCAGGAGGTCGACCCCGTCGACCCGGATGCGGTGGACGAGGCGACGGGCGAGGTCGCCGAAGCGCCCAAGAAGCGCGGCGCCAAGAAGGAAGCCGCGCCCAAGCCCCGCACCGCCTCGCTCTTCAAGAGCATGTCGGTCGACACCGTCGATCTCGACACGGCTCTCAAACTTCTCGAGCTGCCCCGTGTCGTGGGTGTCGACCCGGCGACCGAAGAGGAGATCACCGCCCAGAACGGCCGCTACGGCCCGTATCTGAAGAAGGGCACCGACTCCCGCTCGCTCGACTCCGAGCAGCAGATCTTCGACATCACGCTCGAGGAGGCACTGGAGCGATACGCGCAGCCCAAGTACGGCGCCCGTCGCGCATCCAGCGCTCTCAAGGAGTTCGACGCGGACCCGGTCAGCGGCAAGCCGATCAAGATCAAGGACGGTCGCTTCGGCGCGTACGTCACCGACGGCGAGACCAACGCGACCATTCCGCGCGGGGAGACGGTCGACGACGTCGACTTCGAGCGGGCCAAGCAGCTGCTCGCCGACAAGCGCGCCAAGGGCCCCGCCCCCAAACGCACGTCGGCGCGCAAGACCACCACCCGCAAGACGCCCGCGAAGAAGTGACCGCCACGACGCCGTCGGGTCTGTGGATCACCTTCGAGGGTGGCGACGGCTCGGGAAAGACCACGCAGGCGAGCCTGCTCGAGCAGTGGCTGCGTGAGTCCGGTCGCACGGTCGTGCGCACGCGCGAGCCCGGCGGCACCGAGGTCGGTGTCCTGGTGCGTGACATCGTGCTGCATCACCGAGGCGAGGTCGCGGCGCGGGCCGAGGCGCTGCTCTACGCGGCGGATCGCGCGCAACACGTCGAGACGCTCGTGCGGCCCGCACTGGCCCGGGGTGAGATCGTCGTGCAGGACCGCTACCTCGACTCGTCGGTCGCCTACCAGGGCGCCGGGCGCGTGCTGGATGCGGGGGAGATCCGCCAGCTCTCGCTGTGGGCCACCGGAGGCGCTCTCCCGGATGTGACCGTGCTGCTGGATCTCGACCCCGCATCCGCACGCTCCCGCCTCGATGCGGCCGACAAGCCTTTCGATCGCCTGGAGTCGGAGAAGGACGAGTTCCACGCGCGTGTGCGCGCCGCCTTCCTCGACCTGGCCGCGGGGGAGCCGCAGCGTTTCCTCGTGATCGATGCGGCCGCGGGCGTCGACGAGATCGCCGCCGTCATCCGCGAGCGCGTCGTGAACCTGCTGCCTCCTGTGGACGCTGACGGGAGCGTCGACGGCCGCGGATAGGCTGGGCGCATGCACACCGCCGCGTCCTCTCTGCCCTGGGAAGACGTGTGGGGGCAGGACGACGCGGTGCAACTGTTGCAGGCGGCCGCATCCGATCCCGCGCAGCTCACGCACGCGTGGTTGATCACGGGCCCTCCCGGATCCGGCCGTTCGACGCTGGCGTACGGGTTCGCGGCGGCGCTCATCGCCGAGCCCGGCGACGACGCGGCCGTGCGCCAGGTGCTCGCGCGCAGCCATCCCGACCTCACGGCGCTTCGCACGGAGCAGGTCGTCATCCGCATCGAGGAGGCGCGTCAGCTCGTCGAGCGCGCGTACTACTCGCCCTCGCTGGGCAGGTATCGCGTGATCGTGGTCGAAGACGCCGACCGCATGGCCGAGCGCACCTCCAACGTGCTGCTCAAGGCGCTCGAAGAGCCGCCCGAGCGCACGATCTGGGTGCTGTGCGCGCCGAGCGACGCCGATCTGCTGCCCACCATCCGTTCGCGGGTGCGCACCGTGCGGTTGCGCGAACCCGACGTGTCCGACGTCGCCCGTCTGATCGCCCAGCGCACCGGGGTCGACGAGGCGGTCGCTGAGCAGGCCGCCCGGCACGCGCAGCGCCACATCGGCATGGCGCAGCGTCTGGCGACGGACGCCGACGCGCGCCGTCGACGTGACGAGACGCTGCGCAGCGCCCTGGCCGTGCGCGGGGTCGGCGACGCGGTGGATGCGGCCGCCCGCATCGTGCAGGTCGCCACAGACGACGCGAAGGCCCTCACGGTCGAGCGCGACGAGGCGGAACGGGCATCGCTGCTGCGCACCGTCGGGCTCGCCGAGGGCGCCGCGGTGCCGCCCGCCGTCCGATCGCAGCTCAACGCGCTGGCCGACGAGCAGAAGCGGCGCGCGACGCGCAGCCTCCGCGACGGCATCGACCGCGTCCTCACCGATCTGCAGTCGTTGTTCCGCGACGTGGTGATGGTGCAGTTCGGCCGCACCGACGGCCTCATCAACACCGAGCTGTCCGACGACCTGCACGCCCTCGCGGCGGCGTGGGAGCCGGACCGCACTCTCCTCGTCCTCGACGAGATCGCCCTGACCCGCCGGAACCTCGAGCGCAACGCGGCCCCCGCGCTGGCGCTCGAGAGTCTGCTCGTCGCCGTCGCCACCGGAAGGAGCTCATCGTGAGCGCCGCCCCCCGCATCCGTCGCCTGATCGCCGTGACAGGTGTCGTCGTCACCCTCGCCGCCCTCGCCGGCTGCGCATTCAAGGTCGACGTCGCTCCCTCGCCGACCCGCAGCGCAGAGCCCGACACGACCGGTATCTCCGAGGAACTGCTGCCGTTCTACGGGCAGGAACTCTCGTGGAACTCCTGCGGCACCGGACTCGACTGCACCACGGTCACGGCGCCGCTGGACTGGAACGACCCGTCGGCCGGCGAGATCGACCTCGCTGTCGTGCGTCACCTCGCTACCGACGGAGAGCCCCTCGGCTCGCTGCTGACCAACCCCGGCGGCCCCGGCGCCAGCGGTGTCGCGCTCATCCGCGACTCGCTCTCGTTCGCCGTGGGCGACGCCCTCCAGAGCGCCTACGACGTCATCGGCTTCGACCCGCGCGGTGTCGGCGAGTCGAGTGCGGTGCGCTGCTTCGACGCCCCCGACATGGACCGGTACCTGTTCGACATCCCGACGGGCACCCGCGGGTCCGCGGAGTGGAACAGCCAGCTCGAGGCACGTAACGCAACCTTCGCCCAGGCCTGCGAGGCGAACAGCGACGGCATCCTGCAGTTCATCACCACGGAGCAGTCCGCACGTGACATGGATCTGCTGCGCGGCGTGCTGGGCGACGAGAAGCTCAACTACCTCGGCTACTCCTACGGCACCTTCCTCGGAGCGACGTATGCGCAGCTGTTCCCGGAGCGTGTGGGCCGCCTCGTCCTCGACGGAGCGATCGATCCCCAGACGTCTCAGCTGGATGTGTCGACGACGCAGGGCATCGGGTTCGAGTCGGCGCTGCGCGCGTACATGGCCTCATGCCTCCAGGGCTCGAACTGCCCCTTCACCGGGACGGTCGACGACGGCATGGCGGATCTGAGCACCTTGCTCGCGAGCGCCGATCGCAATCCGCTCCCCAACGCCGACGGCCGCCGGATGGGCGCCGACTCGATGATGACCGCGATCATCGCTGCGCTCTACTCTCAGGACAGCTGGTCGTACCTGACCACGGCGCTCTCCGACGCGCTGCAGGGCGACCCGTCGGTCGCGTTCCAGCTCGCCGACTTCTACTACAACCGCAGCGGTGGCGCCTACAGCGACAACTCCACCGAGGCGTTCATCGCCTACAACTGCATGGACTACCCGGACGATGCCACACCGGAGCAGGAGGCGGCGTCGAAGGCCCTGCTCGCGGAGCGCGCGCCGACCGTGGCGCCGTACTGGTCGAGCGACGTCGACTCGTGCGCCTCGTGGCCGTTCCCGCCGAGCGGTGAGCGCAAGGCGCTGACCGCACAGGGGGCCGCGCCCATCGTGGTCATCGGCACGACGAACGACCCCGCGACCCCCTACGACTGGTCGGTCGCGCTGGCCGATCAGCTCGCCTCCGGCGTGCTGATCACCCGGGTCGGCGAGGGGCACACCGGCTACAACAAGGGCAACACCTGCGTCGACGACGCGGTCGAGGCGTACTTCGTCGACGGCGCGGTGCCGCAGGACGGCCTGCGCTGCGAGTGAGCGCCTGTCGAGCGTTCGCGGCGGCCCGTTCGAGCATGTAAGATCGTTGCTTGTGCATCGCGGAAGCGACGCGCGCCGCCTTAGCTCAGACGGCAGAGCGATTCACTCGTAATGAATAGGTCAAGGGTTCGATTCCCTTAGGCGGCTCAGCACGAGAAGAGGGGTCCCGGAAGGGGCCCCTCTTCTGTTTACCCCGGCTCCCCGCATCCGCCCCCGCCCCGTCCCCGCCCCGGCATCCGGCCCCTCCGGCCCGCGAGACTGCATTCCTGGCACGAGATCACGGGTAAAGACAGTGATCTCGTGCGGGAGATGCAGTCTCGCGGGCGAGGGGCAGGGGGATGGGATGATCGGATGGTGGGTCACACCGTCGATGTGCTGCTGGAGACGTTCACCTGGGTCGGCTTCCTCGGCGCGGTGGCCGTCGGAGTCGTCTGGCTGATCCTGCTGCTGGTCGACGGCACCTGGACGCCCGCGCACGCCGTCATCGAGCCGGGCGAGAGCGGACGTGTCGCGCACTGGTTCACGGCTGAGGGCGGGGTTGGGCGTGCGGTTCTCAGCGACGCCGACGAAGCGCACCTCGCCGGCGCAGACGAAGCGGACATCTACTACCGCCCCGGCTCGGACGATCGGATGCGGTTCGTCGCGCGGTCTCCGCTCGTACGGCTGACCGGGTGGTTCACCGTGGGTTTCCTCGCCGTCGGCACCCTCGCGCTCGCCCTGTCGCTGGTGACCATGTTCCTGGCGTGAGCCGCTGCGGCGCGAGAAGACGGACTGGCGCCGAAGGCATATAGCTAGATAAGCTAGCGACATGGCCGCATCCTCGACTCCGATCCGACCCTCGCGCTGGCTCCGGGTGGGTATCCCTTCACTGCTCGTGCTCGTGTGGCTCGTCGTGGGTTCGATCGGTGGTCCGTACTTCGGCAAGGTCGATGAGGTATCCACCAACGATCAGTCGACGTTCCTGCCGCAGAGCGCGGCCTCCACGCAGGTCAACGAGCGGCTTCCCGACTTCCTCGCCGGCGACAGCCTCCCTGCCGTCGTGGTCTTCTCTGCAGACCAGAGGCTCACCGATGCCCAGCTCGCCGAGCTGCAGACGGTCGCAGACGACATCGCGCAGACGCCGGGGATTCTCGACGGCATCTCGCCGCCGATCGTGTCCGACGATGGCCTCGCCGCGCAGATCTTCGTACCGATCGACGCGTCGGGCGAGGTGCCCGAGACCGTCGAAGCGATCCGCGACGTCGTCGCCACCGATGCACCGTCGGGCGTCGAAGGATGGGTGACCGGCCCCGCAGGATTCACCGCGGACCTCGTCGAGGGCTTCCTCGGCATCGACGGGCTGTTGCTGGGCGTCGCCCTCATCGCCGTGTTCGTGATCCTCGTCATCGTCTACCGCTCGCCGCTGCTGCCGGTGCTCGTGCTGCTCACGAGCGTGTTCGCGTTGTGCGTCGCCCTGCTGACCGTGTGGTGGCTCGCCAAGGCCGGAATCTTCGTGCTGAACGGCCAGGTGCAGGGGATCCTGTTCATCCTCGTCATCGGCGCCGCCACCGACTACGCGCTCCTCTTCGTCGCGAGATATCGCGAGGCGGTGGCCGAGGGGCAGAAGAGATGGCCGGCGACCGTACAGGCCTGGCGCGGCGCGTTCGAGCCCATCCTCGCCTCCGGCGGAACCGTCATCGCGGGACTCCTCTGCCTGCTGCTGTCGGACCTCGCCAGCAACCGGGCTCTCGGCCCGATCGCGGCCATCGGCATCGCTTTCGCGATGCTCTCCGCGCTCACCTTCCTGCCCGCGCTGCTCGCGCTCGTGGGCCGCGCCGCCTTCTGGCCCTTCATTCCGAAGCGTCCGGCCGCGGTGCCGTCGGACGACCCGAACGCTCCCGTGTCGGGCCTCTGGCCGCGGGTGGCGCGATTCGTCACGCGGCGCGCCCGTCCGGTGTGGATCATCAGCACCGTCGTGCTCCTCGTGGGCGCCGCAGGCATCACGCAGCTCAAGGCCGACGGCGTGCCCTCCAGCGACCTCGTGCTCGGGTACTCGCAGGCGCGTGACGGCCAGGATGTGCTCGCGGAGCACTTCCCGGCAGGCTCCGGCAGTCCGGTCTACGTCGTGGTCTCCGAAACGGATGCGGCCGCCGCCGTGACCGCGACGTCGGATGCCCAGGGCATCGACAGCGTGGCGATCGCCGCCGCGGACTCGCCGACAGGTCAGGCGTCGGTAGCCGTCTCGGCCGGCGCGCTCGAGCTCACGGCGGTCGGTCCCCCCGGAACCCCCGCGCCCGCGGCCACCACCGTCGGCGGGGACGTCCTACTGATCGCGACTCTCGCGGATGCGGCGGACTCCGCCGCGGCCGACGACGCGGTCGTGGCGCTGCGCGACGCCCTCGATCGCGACCTCGGAGAGGGGGCGGCGCTCGTCGGCGGGCAGACCGCCATCGACGTCGACACGAACGCCACCTCGATCCGTGACCGCACGGTCATCATCCCCGTGATCCTCGCCGTCGTCTTCGTGATCCTCATGCTTCTGCTGCGGTCCGTGCTGGCGCCCGTCCTGCTGATCGCCAGCACGGTGATCTCGTTCGGGACGGCGATGGGAGTGAGCGCGCTCGTGTTCAACCATGTGTTCGACTTCCCCGGGGCGGACCCCGCGGTGCCGCTGTACGGCTTCGTGTTCCTCGTCGCGCTCGGCATCGACTACAACATCTTCCTCATGTCGCGGGTCCGCGAGGAGTCGCTGCGCCACGGCACCCGCGCGGGAATCGTGCGCGGCCTCGTGTCGACCGGAGGGGTGATCACCTCGGCCGGCCTCGTGCTCGCGGCGACCTTCGCGGCCCTCGGTGTCATTCCGATCCTGTTCCTCGCTCAGCTGGCCTTCATCGTGGCGTTCGGCGTGCTGCTGGACACCTTCGTCGTCCGCTCGCTGCTGGTGCCCGCGCTCGCCTCCGACATCGGACGCGCGGTGTGGTGGCCCTCCAAGCTGTGGCGCGCCGGACCGGAAACGCAGGATGCGGCACCGATGACGCGTGCCGAGTACCGGCGTACGCTCGGATCATGACCAAGGCGCTGTTCATCGTCGACGTCCAGAACGACTTCACCGAGCGCGGTGCGCTCGGTGTCGCGGGGGGCGACGCGGTCGCCGAGCGGATCTCCGCCTACCTCGCGGAGCACGCGGGTGACTACGACCTCATCGTCGCGTCTCGGGACTGGCACGATGCCGAGGGCGACAACGGCGGGCACTTCGCCGCAGAACCCGACTTCATCGACACGTGGCCGCCGCACTGTGTAGCGGGCACCTTCGGTGCCGAATACGACGAGGTCTTCGACGCGTCCGCAGTGACCCATCACCTCAAGAAGGGACAGGGAGAGCCCGCCTACTCGCTCTTCGAGGGGCGCACCGACGACGGCCGCACGGCGACCGAGCTGCTCGAGGAGCACGGCATCCTCGACATCGACGTGGTCGGTCTCGCGACCGACTACTGCGTGCGCGCCTCGGCTCTGGATGCCATCGCCGCGGGCCGGCATGTGCGCGTGTTCACCGACCTCGTCGCAGGCGTGCACGCCGAGTCGAGCGAGAAGGCCCTGGCCGAGATCGCCCACGCCGGCGCAGAGGTCACCGCGTCGCGCTGAGCGCGCGCGGAGATCAGGAGATCCAGAGCACGACGCCGGTCATCCCGGTCAGCACGGCGGCGACCCCTGCGCGGATGGCGTCGTCGCAGCGCTCGGGGGTGAAGGACGCCTCGTCGAAGTGCGTGGCCGATCCCAGGCCTTCGCCGCGGAATCCCGCACCGGTCCAGTCGACGGCGGTGACGTTCTCGGTGGGCTCGGCGAGTTCCGCTCCGAGGACGAGGAAGGGGACGTCGAGGTGGTTCGGGGTCACCATCGCCATCGCGTCGATGAGGCCCTCGCCCGCCGCGACGATGAGCTCGGGGTTCACATCCATCGCGTGGACGATGCCTGTGATCGCGTCGCCGCCCGCATCCACGGTTCGCAGGTCGACGTCCTCGTCGGCCGCCCACGCCGTCACGGCGTCGCGCAGCGTCTGGGTCGTGGCGTCATCGCCGGAGGTGAGGAGCACGACGCGGTAGCCCGGTGCGGGATGCACGTCGTCCCATGACCCGCTACGCGGATCGACCGTGGCCTCCGGCGTCGGCTCGACGTCGGGAGCGAAACCCGGGGCGGGCGATCCCACGACGCCGATCGCGTCGCGCGGCACATTCCAGTCGGCGCTCGCACATCCGGTCAGAACGAGCGCGAGCGCGAGGCCCGTCGCGCCGAGGACGAGGGATGCGGGGCGATGCGGCACGGAGAGTCCTTGCTGAGGGAGGAGGGACGACACCAGGATGCCGGTTGCCGCGGCCGTCGCTGCGCCCTCGCGCCCCGGTTCGCGCATTGTTCCTCAGATCTGCCGCCGTCGTTCACCGTCTGAGCGCACCGGCGGGACACGCGGTGATCCTCATCTGTTCGCCCGACAGCCGATTCGTACGCCATCGATCGTTCACTCTCAGGAAAGCTCGGCGGGCCAGCCTGCTTCCAGGCGCCGGGATCCGCGCGCCTGCCTGGTTGACCCACATCCACTTCCTCTCCAGAAACGGAAGACTCATGCTCCTTGCAGCACCCTCGCGACCCACGGGTCGCGCGGCCCTGTGGGCCTCGGCGGCGGCGGTCGGCGCCGCGCTGATGCTCAGCGGCGCCCTCGTCGCCCCTGCGGCGCACGCCGACGACCCGGCGGGCTACACCGGCATCGTGCTGGGCGTCGCCTCCAACGAGACGCAGCGCACGGTGTCCTGGTACACCTCGGCCGACACGTCGCAGGTCGTGCAGTTGGCGCCCACCTCCGCCGTCGTGAACGGCCAGTTCGTCGCCTCCGTGACGACCTTCGCCGCCACCGGAGCGGCCAACGTCTCGACCACGGGCTACAACCGCCACGCCGTCCTGTCGGGGCTGCAGGAGAACACGCAGTACTCGTACCGCGTGGGATCCGACGGCAACTGGTCGCCGACCTACTCGTTCAAGACGCAGTCCTTCGAGGGCGACTTCGACTTCCTGTTCTTCGGCGACCCCCAGATCGGATCCTCCGGCAACGTCGCGAAGGACGGCGCCGGCTGGGCCGACACCATGAACGTCGCGCTGACCGCCAACCCGAACGCGGAACTGCTGGTCTCCGGCGGCGATCAGGTCGAGACGGCCAACACCGAGCCGCAGTGGGACGCATTCCTCGCTCCCGACCAGCTGCGCCAGTACCCCTGGGCCGCGACGATCGGCAACCACGACGTCGGTGGAAAGGCGTACGAGCAGCACTTCTACACGCCCAACACCGACTACTCCTCGGCGTACTACAAGGACCCGGCCAACAAGGCGACCACGTCCGGCGGCGACTACTGGTACATCTACAAGGACGTGCTGTTCATCGACCTGAACAGCAACAGCTACAACTCGGCGAACGGCGGCGGCGACGCGGCCCACGTGCAGTACGTGACGGATGTGGTGAACCAGCACGGCGCCGACGCGAAGTACACCGTGCTCGTGTACCACCACTCGATCTACTCCGCCGCCGATCACGCGAAGGACGCCGACAACAAGGTGCGCCGCGTGGACTTCCCGACCACCTTCTCGAAGCTCGGCGTCGACCTCGTCCTCCAGGGCCACGACCACGTCTACACCCGCAGCTACGAGATCAAGAACGGCGAGAAGGCCAACCCGGCCGAGCAGCCCGGGCAGAACGACGTGTTCGTCGGCGAGGGCGGCGTCATCTACATGACGGCGAACTCGGCATCGGGTTCGAAGTACTACGACATCACCGCGCCCGACAACAGCGGCACCACCGGAGCGGGCAATGGCCCGGACCCGCTGAAGCCGAGCGACTACTGGTACAACTCCGTGCAGAACCAGGAGCACGTGCGCAGCTACGTCAAGGTGCAGGTGCGCGCCGACCAGCTCGTCGTCGAGGGCATCCGCTCGGGCACCTGCGACGCGCCCAACGCCGCGGTGGAGCAGGGCAAGGTCAGCTGGTGCGGCACGCCGGGCTCGAGCACGGCGGTCGACGGCGTCGGCTCGCTGATCGACTCGGTCACCATCCACCCGTTCCACGGCAACGGTCAGGACATCCAGGTCGACGTGCCCAACCAGGCTCCCGGCGAGTTCGGCTGGACGATCGATGGACAGAACGGACTCGTCGACCTCGGCACCGCCGAGGAGAAGGGCGACTACTTCGAGGCGACGGGCGAGATCAACCCGATCAGCGTCACCGACACGCGTTCCTCGCTGGCGCCGTGGTCGCTCACCTCGGTGCTCGGCGACTTCACGGACGGCGACAAGACGTTCTCCGGTCGTTATCTGGGCTGGACGCCGAAGGTGGTCACCGACGGTGCCGGAGCGACCGCCGGCGCGGCCGTCTCCTCGGGCTACGACAGCGGCGACGGCCTCGCGGTCACCCGCGTGCTCGGCTCGGCAGCACAGGGGCACACGAAGGGATCGGCGCTGCTCGGTGCGGCGCTCGACCTCAAGCTCCCGACCGAGACGGCCAAGGGCAGCTATCGCGCGACCCTGACCCTCACCGCGCTCGCCGGCTGACATCTGCGGCGCATTCGTCCGTGGGAGAGGGATCGTTCCCTCTCCCACGGACATCCCCGTTTCCCCTCCGACCCGAAAGCCCTCCGTGAACCCACGCTCGATCCGCCCGCGTCCTCGCCTCATCGCGCTGAGCTCAGCGATGCTCGCCGTGCTCGCCGTCCTCACCTTCGCCGTGCCCGCCCAGGCCGCCGATGGGGACGAGGTCACCTGGACCGTTCGCACCGCCTCCAACAATCTGGGCTCGGAGCGCACGAACTACAGCTACACGGTCGATCCGGGCGGGTCCGTCTCGGACGCCGTCACGATCGCGAACCACGGTGACGAGGCGCTGGATCTCAAGGTCTACGCCGCCGACGGCTCGACGTCCGACGAGGGCCAGCTGTCGCTGCTCGTCGCGGGGGAGTCATCCCAGGCGATCGGTGCGTGGATCGTGCCGCAGCAGGCGATCGTGACCGTGGCGGCCGGCGAGACCGTCACCGTCCCGTTCACTCTCTCCGTCCCCGAGAACGCCACGCCGGGTGACTACGCCGGCGGCGTGGTCACCTCGCTCAGCGCGCCCGATGCGCAGAACGGCGTCACCGTCGATCGCAGACTGGGGATCCGCGTCAACCTGCGGGTGGGCGGCGAGCTGGCGCCCTCCCTGGCGGTCGAGAACATGTCCGTCGCCTGGAACGGCGGGCTCAACCCCTTCGTCGGCGGTGACGCCACCGTGACCTACACCCTGCACAACACCGGAAACGCCGCGATCGCCGCGCAACCGACGGCGCGTGTCAGCGGCATCTTCGACCTTCTCGGAATGGATGCCGCCGCCGCACAGGATGTGCCTCCGCTCCTCCCGGGCGAGTCGTGGACCCAGACCGTCTCCGTTCCGGGCGTTCCTCCCGTATTCGCGCTCATCGCCGGAGTGAACGTGGTGCCCGTCGTCACCGACGCGTCCGGTTCGACGACTCCGCTCGAGACGGTGACGGGGCAGACGATCGGCGCCGCCATCCCGTGGACGCTTCTCGTGATCGTCCTGCTCGTGGCCGCCGCGGTGTTCCTGCTGCTGCGCTCGCGCCGTCAGCGCAGCGCCACAGCGCAGCAGCGCGCCGATGCGCGCGTGGAGGATGCGGTCGCCCGCGCTCTCGCCGAAGAGCGCGCCAGGGCCGATGCCGGGGCGGCATCTGCCGACTGAGCGCCGCGACGACGAAACGCCCCCGGAGCGGATTCGGGGGCGTTTCGTCGTGATCAGGGGGCGTTTCGTCGTGCGGCAGCGCTCAGGCGCGGCGGCGACGAGCGACCAGGGCTGTGCCCACGCCGGTGACGGCCAACCCGCCGAGGAGCCACGGGAGAAGCTCCTGCAGGTCATCGCCGGTCGCGGGCAGCGCACCGATGGGCTGCTGCGGCGGCGTACGGGTGGGCGACGGGGACGCGGCCCCGGCATGCTCGGGGATCTCGACGGTGATCACCATCGCCCCGCTGTGATCGCCCGCCGCATCCGGGTCGTCGTCGGCGGCGTGCGCGGCCCATGCGCCCGTTGCCACGAGAAGCGTCGAGACGGCCAGCGCGACGAAGCCTCGGCCCAGCCTCGCCGCCCGTCGGCACTGCCGCGGCGAGGTCATCGTCCTGCCTCGATCCGTCGCGAGGATGCGGTGGTGCGCGTGAAGTACCAGAGCGCCGCGACGAGGGCCACCAGCAGGAGGTACGACACGACGGGGGAACTCGCGATCTCGGTGAACACCGGCTGCAGCACCGAGTCCTGGTCGGTCAGGATCCCGCCGATCCATGCGACGGCGGCGACGATCGCGGCGATCGCGACGGCGGTGCGGAAGCCGGCGAACGCGCGCGCGTGGGAGAGCCAGATGAGCAGGGGGAGCACGAGCACGGCGGCGATGAGCTGCGCGAGCTCCACCCCGACGTTGAAGCCGATGATGGCGACGAGCGTCTCGCCGAATCCGAGGTTGAGTTCGAGGATCGTCGTGGCGAACGCCGTGCCGTGCACGAGCCCGAACACTCCCGCGATGAGCAGCTCCCCACGCGGGAGCAGAGGCTTCAGCGCGTGCGCGGCGGCGACGGCGATGGAGACGGCGACGAGGATCTCCACCGGCTTCTCGGGGAAGGAGATGAGCCCGAGCGAGACGAGAGCGAGGGTGATCAGGTGTCCGACGGTGAACGCGGTGATCGTGAGGGCGGCTCTGCCCACCGTCTTCTTCACGGGGATCGGCTGCTGCCAGCGCCAGCCGCGACGGGCCCGGGTGGCGAGCGAGGGCGCGACGATCAACAGCGTCGTGAGGAACAGCAGGTGGTCGGTTCCCTCGGCGATGTGGAGCATACCCAGCCGGATCACCGCGACCAGGCCGTGCAGCGGGTTCGTGTCGCTGCGCTCCCACGTGAGGTGCGTGACGCCGCCGCCCAGGACGCCGATGACCTGCGGGTCGCCCTCGGCGATCTGACCGTCGTCCCAGTCGCTGACGAGGGCCACGTAGACCTGGTGCGAGGGGACGACGTCGATGATGAAGTCGTCGGTGATCTCCAGCGCACCCTGCAGCGGGCGGTCCGCGGCGAAGCGGAGCGTGGTCTCGATCGCATCCTCGTCGTTGACCGTCGCGAAGACCGGCTTCTCGAGCACGGAGGCGGTCAGCGCCCCCTGCTCGTCCGAGATGTGCACGCGGTTCAGCAGAAAGGACATGAGGTTGTCGGAGATCGCGTCGAGCTCCGACTGTTCGGTGGCGATGTCATAGCCCGTCGCCGCCACGAACCCCGCCTTCTGGATCTGCATCTTCACATCGACTGCATCCTGTCGGACCGTGAGGAACACGCCCGTCGACCCCGTGGGGTGCGCTGCCGCGCGCTGCGTGGGCAGGAGGACGAGGACGAGAACCAGCAGGAGAGCCGCGAGCGCGATGGTTGCGAGACGGTTCTCCTGCGCACGGCGGACGACGGTGGTGTACACAGCCGCACCCTATGCGCGGCGGGCAAACGGCTGTCGAACGCGCGGCAACCGCTCGGAGCCGGGGTGGGCTTACGGGTGCGGGTCGACGACCCGACCGCGGGAGGCCTCCAGCGCCCGGATGAGGGAGGCAGAGTCCCACGGGCCGACGTGGCGGATCCCGCCGATGAAGAACGTGGGCGTCGAGTGCAGATCCATGAGCTCTGCGTCCAAACGGTCGTCCTGGATGTGGCGCAGGACGGCGGGGGAGCGCAGATCGTCGGCGAAACGGTCGGTGTCCAGACCCAGCTCGTCGGCGTAGCGGATCAGGTCCGCGAGCTCGAGCTGGTCCTGATGCGCGAACATCTTCCGCGTCATCTCGTAGAAGTGGCCCTGCGCCGCGGCAGCCTCCGAGGCCTGCGCCGCCTGCTGCGCGTGCGGATGCGGCGCGTCGAGCGGCAGGTGCCGCCACACCCAGCGCACCTGATCGCCCAGCGCGGCGAAGACCTCGTCGATCGAGCCGGTCGCGCGGCCGCAGAACGGGCACTCGAAGTCGCCGTACTCGACGATCGTCAGCGGCGCGTCCTTCGGTCCCTTGATGTGATCGCGCGCGGGGTCGACAGGGCGGTTCAAGTATTTGCCGACGGCGACGGGCGGATGCACGCGGTCGCCGATCGAGATGATCGCCCATCCGGCGAGGAACGCGAGGACGGATGCGGTGAGCACGCCGACACGGGCGAGGTCCTGCGTGTGGGGGTCGTCGATCGCGATGGGCACGAGGAACAGCGCGATCGTGAATCCGATGCCCGAGAGGGCCCCGCCGCCGGCGATCCGCGTCATCCCGAGACCGGGGGCGAGCACGCCCTTGCCAGCGGCGCGCAACAGCCAGGTCGCCCCCGTGATGCCGATGAACTTGCCGGCGACGAGCGCGACGATGATGCCCCAGGTCAACGGCGAGGTGAAGGCTTCCTTCAGCGTCGCCGGGTCGAGGTGGACGCCCGCGTTGGCCAGGGCGAACAGGGGCAGGATGCCGAAGGAGATGTAGGGGCGCCATCCCGCATCCACGCGTTCGTTGATCGAGAGCGAGTCGCGGACGCTGCGCTGCACCGCGGCCGCGTAGACGGTGTTGGGGGACTCACGGAAGGCGCGGGTGAGCTCCGCCGTGCGTTCGACATCGCTGCGCCGCGGCGGGAAGACCGGGATGAGCAGGGCGATCGCGACGCCGGCGAGGGTCGCGTGGACGCCCGACAGCAGCACGACGATCCAGAGGGCGATGCCCAGAGCCGCGTAGGAGAAACCGCGACCGTAGGGCAGGAAGCGCACCAGGGCGATCAGTCCCATGAGCACGACGGCCACCACGAGGGCCGCGAGGTTGAGGCTGTCGGAGTAGAAGATGCCGATGACCAGCAGCGCCCCGATGTCGTCGACGACGGCGAGGGTCAGGAGGAACGCCCGCAGGCGGGCGGGGAACTTCGGGCCGATGATGGCGAGCGCTCCCAGCAGGAACGCCGTGTCGGTGGAGATCACGACGCCCCACGCGTGCGTCTCGTCGGTGCCGAGGGTGAACAGGATGAAGATCGCCGCGGGTACCACGAGACCCGCGACTGCGGCCGCGATCGGCAGGGTGGCACGAGCCCGGTCGGTGAGCTCGCCGATGGTGAGCTCACGTTTGACCTCGAGCCCGACGAGGAAGAAGAACAGCGTCATCAGACCGTCGTTGACGAGCGCGTGGAGGGTCGAATCGATCTGCACGTCGCCCACGGCGATCGTGATCGGCGTCTCCCAGAAGTGCTCGTAGCCGGCGCCCCACGGGCTGTTCGCCCAGATGATGGCGAGCGCCGTGGCGATCAGCATCAGGGCGGCCGACAGTCGGTCCGGGGCGATCGGACGACGCTTCTTCTTGGTGGGGCCGCTGCGTTGCAGCTCGATGCTGGTCATCGGGGTCCTCCCGGGCGCGGATGCGGGATCACGGGCGAACGCCCAGGAGGAAGTCTGCCGCATCCGGGAGCTGCCGGGCCGAGCGAGAGGGGCCCCAGTGAACCCACCGTGCCGGATCGCTCCCGATCAGCGCTGCATCGGGCGCCAGGACTCCAGGAATGCCGAAACCGTGAGCGTCTCCATCTCCAGCTCGATCTTGCCGAACAGATGCGACGCCATGTTGGCGTCGGTGGGTATGCGGAGCACGAGCGCCTGGGTGTCGAGTCGGCGGACCTCGACGTCGTACATGTTCAGCACGCCCGAACCAAGGAGCGCATCGACCCCCGCGCGCACCCAGTTGGAGGGGCGCGGCACGAGCGCGGCGCTCAGGTAGTCGGCGGCGACCTCGTCGTCGGATGCGGTGTCCATACTCCCCATCCTTTCGCACGGGCGGGTCACTCGTCCGTGTGGAAGCCCGCCGCCTTGTGCGTGCCGTCGCAGAACGGTTTGATGCTCGACAGTCCGCAGCGACACAGGGCGACGGTGCGCCGGCGGCGCTCGACCGGGTTGCCGGCCGCGTCCACGATCCGCGCTTCGCCGCGCACGAGCAGCGGTCCGTCGGGATAGGCGGTGATCGTCACGGGCTCGTCGCTCATGCGGCACCGCCACGCAGTGAGGAGACGCCGCTCGTGAAGGCGTCGTACATGTGCTGCGCGACCCAGCCGTCGACGGCCAGACATGCGGCAGCGCCGAACATGATGTCGGCGAGCAGGTCGGGTCGGTCCTCCGCGAGGGCGCCGGCGAGGTCCCGGCCGGCGATCTGCTCGTGCACAGCGTCGGCCTCGACGTGCTCGTCGAAGTAGTCGGTCACGTCATCCCCGTAGCCGAGCCGGCGCAGACCGTCGCCGTACAGACGATTGGGGATGGAGGACGTCATCTCGAAGGCGGCCAGGTGGCCCACGATGGCGCCGAGCAGGCGACGGTTCAACCCGAACATCGACATCGTGTTGTGCGAGGCCAGGGTCACAGCGGGGACGTCGTCGACGTACGCGCCGTAGCGATCGTCGAGGCCGGCGGCGCGGACGGTGCGCGCGAAGATCTCGGCGTGCACACGATCGGGCCGGCCCCCACCGTACTCGTCGGATTGGATCTCGACGAGCGCAGCTTTCGCACGGCCGCGCAGTCGAGGGATCGCCCACGAGTGAGGGTCGGCTTCGCGCAGCGTGTAGACCGTGCGCTGGATGAGGAACTCCCGCGCCTGCTCCTCGGTCGCCTTGCGAGCGAGGTAGCGGGACAAGCTCGGGCCGCTGTCATCGGAGGTCAGCGTGAAGAGCGCCCGTGCGACATCGGCGGCGTGGGGAGCCGGGACGGCGGGCACGGCGATCTCCCGACGTAGGGCGGCTTCGAATGCGGATTCGAGCAGCTGCCGCACGGTGAGCAGCTCCGCATCCCACTCCAGTGCGGCGTCGAGGCCGTCGAGTGAGCCGTAGGCGTTCGCGTAGAGGCAGAACAGCGTGAGCTGTATGTCGTCGTCCCGGACGATGTCCGGCGTCATCGCCAGGGCACGCTCGGCCAGCATGGACAGATCGTCGCCTGCCGCAGCGGCCGACAGGCGCAGCGCGACGGCCTCGCTCAGCGGGCCGCGAGCGGCGAAAGGCAGACCGGGCAGCATCGCCCGGGGGATGGCGGTCAGTGACACGAGTGCTCCGATCGTTCGGGGGAACGTCTGCATCTCACCCGTTCCCGCGCCGGGGCGAAGGGGGCTTGACACATCGGAGCGTGCGGCGCGGTCAGTCCCTCTGATGCCGGCTGCGCACCCGGAACCACAGGGTGAGCTCGCCGATCGCACGCAGCACATTGTCCGGGTCGTCCCGGTCGCCGAGGTCGTCGAACGTGTCGCGGAAGCCGTCCGGAGCCGGATGCGAGGGCGGCGAGATGGGCTCGTATCCCATGCTCCACTCCGAGAACCGCCGTTCGCCGATCTCCTCATCCCGCACGATCCGCAGGTCGGCATGCCGAGGGTCGGCCTGGATGACCCGCATCAGGTCGCGCACCGCCTTATCGGGGCCCTCGAGGATCTGGATGAAATGTCCCGCCCGGTACAAGAGCATGCCGGTGATCCCGCGGCGATCGTTCGACGCCCGGCTGGTGGCGAGCAGCTGTTCCAGGTCGGGATCGGTGAAGGGGGCGCGCGCGTGACTGGTGTAGACGACGGAGATCAATGGGTCGGTCACGGTGGTGGACTCCTTCAACGCCGGACAGGATGCGGGCGCGGCGGCTGCGCGGTGAGGGCGTTCATTGCGTGGGTGATCACGGTGAAGCGCCCCGCGGGACGCGAATGCATATCGAAGGCCGCGAAGGCGCCATCGCTCTGTCGCTCGATGTAGCCCAGGAACTCGCCCCACCTGCTGCCGACATGGAAGCCGTCTTCCACGCGCGCCCAGACGACGCCCGTCGCGTTCGGGTCCGTCATCATGATGCGGCCGCGCCGCCCTGGCGTCGAGCCGCCCAGATCGCCTCGACGGCGTCTCGATGCGAGCTGTGCAGGTACATCGAGCGATAGCTGAGCGAGAAGCTATCCGGGGTGATGGCATCGGTGTAGTGCACCACGATGGCGCTGTCGAGCTCGAGCAACCGCTGCACCTCCGCGTTCACGCGTTCAGGCATGCTCGCGCCGCCCTCGGATCGAGGCGGCGGCCGCCGGGGTACGCGCCGTCATGAGACGACCGTACGTGATGCAGACGGGCGATCGACGGGGGTTGCGCGGGAGGGCGCGATGGCCCTCTGCGCCGTCAGGCGGTGAGGCTCGTTCCGCATTCTGCGCAGAAGCGGGATGTGCCGGGGTTCTCCGCCCGGCATCCTGCGCAGACCCGGACGCTCACCAGCGCCGCGCCGCACTCGCCGCAGAACTTACCGCCGTGGGACTGCGCGCCGCACGAGGGACAGCGTGGCTGAGCCTGGCGGCCGAGGTCGACGCCGCCGACCAGGTCCACGGTCTCCAGCCGCTGGCGCATCTGCTGACGCCGAGCCTCGGCCTGCAGCTGGGCGAGCTCCTCGGTGAGGGCGGGGGAGCAGCGCACGCACTGCCCGACCTGATCGTTCCAGCACACGTCGCCGCACACCCAGTCGCTGCACCCGCGGCACTGGTGGAACCGCGGGCCGATCTCCGCGGTGGCGGCGCGCAGCGCCTCATCCTTCGCCGGCGAGTTCGTGCTGCGATCGAGCAGGTTCTCGGCCATCGAGGTGAACTGCGACAGCTGTCCGCCGAACAGGTTGCCGAGACCGCGGGCGATCTTCTGCCCGGCCGCTCGGGGGTCGCGACGGAACGCCGAACGGTAGCCGTTGCCGCAGCGCTCGCAGCGGAACTCGAACTGGTAGCCGTCGGCGTTGGAGAGGTCGCTGAAGTTGTCGGTGAACGGCACGTGTTCAGACATGTCACTCCTGGGAGAGTCGGTCGGGTCCGAGGGGAAATCGGATGCCTCGTGTCGGTGCGCCCGAGCGCGATCTGCGTCCTGATCAGACGATAACACCGCTGGATTCGCCGTCCAGAACCGCTGTGGAACGCCGCATCCGCTCGGTCAGTGGGCGAGGCTCGAGACGAGGTTGATGGTCGCTGCGACGACGACGACGCCCAGCAGAAACGACAGGAGTGCGTGACGAAGGGCCTCGCGTCGGATGGTGCTGCTGGTGATGGTGGTGTCCGATACCTGGTACGTCATGCCGAGTGTGAAGGCGAGGTAGGCGAAGTCGCGGTAGTCGGGGGGATCGGGCTGATTGAAGTCGATGCCGCCGTGCTGCGCGTAGTACAGCGCGGCGTAGCGGAGGCTGAACAGCACATGGATGAGGAACCAGGACGATGCGACCGTGACGACCGCGATCCCGGCCAACTCGAGTCGGGCGGAGTTCGAACTCACGGTGCCCGCCTCGACCAGCACGAGCGCGATGGCGCCGAAGCTCGCGAGGCTGGCGAGCACGAGCAGGGTCTGCGCGGTCGTCCGGGTCGGATCCTCACGGGTGGCGTGCTGCTCGGTCTGGGCGGCATCCAGACGCAGGATGCCGAGCCACACCCACAGTGAGAAGGTGCAGGCCCCCGCGATCCAGCCGATGGCGGGTGCGTAGATCCATGAGGACGCCAGCCCCACGGCGACGGTGACGATGACGAACACGCCGAACAGGACCGTCACCCGCCACCCGGCGCGGTGGCGGCGCGAAGAGAAGTCGGGGGCTGGCGTGCTCACGCGCGGGCCGTTCGCTCTTGCATACCCGGATCGTACGGCGTGCGCGGGGTGGGTTGCCCTGAGTGCGCGTCCAGGGCGTGATGCGGGTCGCGTCTGCTCGCTTGCGATGGGATCGGGCGCACGACACACTGGGGCCGATCCGCCGTGTCGGCTGAGGGGGCAGTGTGCACGATATGGGTATGAGGGCACGCCTGGCCGCGACGGTGCCTTATCTCGTCACGGTCGCGTGCGTCGCTGCGGGCGCAACCGTCGCGTGTCTGACGATGGTTTTGTTCCTGCAGTCGGTCTTCGGAGCCACTCCCGGTCTCGACACCTTGCTGAGCGCCCTCCCCACTGCGGCCATCGGGGGCGCACTAACCGCGCTCTTCGTGACGCTGTCCACTGTGCCGCTGTGCCTGTCGATGGGGCGTCGGAGGGTGCTGTTCGTCGTGCTCAGCGGCGTCGGTCCGCTCGTGGGCTGGCCAATCGTCGGCGCCATCGCGGCGCGCGACGCGGGCCTGCCGTCCTCGCCTGTGGGGGAGACGGTGGGTGGGGCGACGTCGGCCGTCGCTGTGCTGGTTGCGTTGGTCGCGGTCCTCGCGCTCGGCGAGCGCGAGCGAGCCGCATCCGGGTCTGCGCAGACTGCCCCCGCTGCGCAGGACGTCTTCGATGAACTCGCGCATCTGCAGGGCGACGAAGTGTCGCCGCCAGCGAACGCGCGCCCCCGGCCGGTCGTGCGCGTTGTGCTCACCGTCGTCGGTGTCGCGAGCGTGATCGGCGGTCTCGTCCTTGCCGCGCACGGTGCCGCGTACCTTCTCGGGCAGACCGCATTTCTTCCGTGGGGGATCCGCATCGTCGGGCTGGACTACGCCCAGCTGATGATCCCTTCGGCGCTGAGTCTGGTCGGCGGGGCGCTGCTCGCGTTCGTCGGGATCGGTGTGCTGGTGACCTCCTTCAATCTGGGGCGGACCCGCCGCCGCTGACGCGGGCGGCGGGCCACCTCGGGCGCCGTGCGTGAGGCGCGGCCCGCTACGAGCGCTCGAGGGTGCGCCGCAACCACGCGGTACGCGTGGCGCGTGCGGCGCGAGACAGCTCGGCGTCGGGGTACAGCGCATCGAATCCGTGGAAGCCGCCGGACCACACGTGCAGCTCGGCTGCGCCGCCGGCGGCCCAGATGCGGCTGGCATAGTCGATGCACTCATCGCGGAACACCTCCGCGGAGCCGGCATCCACATATGTGGGGGGAAGCGCCGACAGATCCGACGCGAGGGCCGGCGACACGTAGGGCGATACGCCGTCGGCATCGCCGATCACGGCATCCCACGCGAACGAGTTGGACTCCCGCGACCAGACGCCGGACCCCGTGAACTGGCGCGCGGAAACCGTTTCGTTGCGGTGGTCGAGCATCGGGCACACGAGGACCTGTGCGGCGACGGCGGGGAACGTGCGGTCCTTCGCCAGCAGGACGACGCCGGCGGCGATGCCACCGCCCGCGCTCGTCCCGGCGACGATGATGCGATCCGGGTCGATGCCGAGTTCGGCGGCCTTGTCGCAGAGCCACACGAGCGCGGCGTATCCGTCTTCGACGAGCGTCGTGCCTCCGGCCTCTGGGGCCAATCGGTAGTCGACCGAGACCACCACCGCGCCGAGCTCGTCGAGCCATTCGAGCGGGATGTCGAGCTGCGAGAAGCGGTCGCCCATCACCATCCCTCCGCCGTGAAGCCAGAGAATGCCGGGTGCGCCACCGGCGGAGGCGTGCGGTGAGACGACGGTGACGGGGAGCGAGGCGCCGTCGCGAGCGATGATCGTCTCCTCGCGTCGGTCGACGTCGCGTGAAGCCAGGAGCGGCTCGATCGGTGCGCTCGCATAGGAGCGCATCAGCGGAAGGGTCTGTGCATCCAACGCGGCGAACTCGGGCAGAGTCGCGAGTCGCTCGGCCAGTTCGGAGTCCAGTTCGGGACGGGCGATCATGCGAACACCGCCTTGCCGCCGACGGGAATCAGATCGCCATAGACCGAATCGCCCGCGAGCAGCTCGGCGAACTTGGCGACAAGGGCCTGAGCAGCCTGGCCGGCGAACAGTCTGTGGTGATCCTCCTCTGTGGTCCATCCCTCGATCAGGTGGACGACATCGGGATCGGTCGCAGAGCGGCTCACCAGGTAGACGAGGCAGTATTCGGTGGCGGCGGGGTTTCCCTCGTCGAGTCCGGACAGCACGAGTGCGACGAGGTCGTCGCCGCGGCCGGGAAGCGCGGTCAAGGTGGCAGAGAATCCGTAGCGGACGGTGGCGTTTGTCATGGTTCCATCCAGCCATCGCACCGCGTCGGAGCTGTAGAGCAATCGTGTCCGCCTCTTGCCCGATTCTGCCCGAGCAGGCGCGATCGGCTCATCGCGAATCGCTCAGATCACGGGAGAGAGGTTCACCGATCGGCCGTCGGATCGCAACAGCTGTGGGACGTCTCGGCTCGGGGGCGCACCGAACTGACGGCGGTACTCACGGCTGAACTGCGACAGGCTCTCATACCCGACGGCGTAGGCGGCGCCGGCGATGTCGGCGGGGTCTGCGAGCAGGCGGAGGCGCGCTTCTTGCAGGCGGACGCTCTTCTGGTACTGGATGGGGCTCATCGCCGTGACCGCGTGGAATGCGCGGTGGAACGCGGACGGGCTCATCCGCGCACGCTGAGCCAGCTCATCGACGCGCATCGGTTCGGCGTACCGGCCGCGCATCCACCTCACGACGTGTCGCACCCGATTGAGGCTGCTGTCGGCAAGGCCGAGTTGGCGGACGCTGTCGCCGCTCTCCCCCGACATGATGAGCCACAACAACTCGCGCTCGATCAAGGGGGCCAGCACCGGGATGTCGCGCGGATGATCGAGCAGGCGCAGCATCCGAACGGCCGCGTCGAGAAGCCTGGCGTCCGCCGTTCCCACCACGACGGCCGGAGGCGCCTTATCGGTGCGGCGCGGGAGGAGCGCATCGGAGGAGGCGGGCGTGAGGAGAAGCTCCGCGATGGTGTCAGGCCGCAGCTCCAGGCCGAAGCCGAGTGCGGGGTGCTCGGGTGTCGCATCGCGGTACCGTCCGGAGACCGGCAGCTCCATCGACGTCACGAGGTAGTCGCCCGCCCCGTACTCGTGCACCGAGCTGCCGACGGAGAGTCGCTTGTTCCCTTGCGCGACGATGGCCAGAACGCTGCCCGTCGACACGCTCTCCTGCGCGTCAGAGCTGTCCACTCTCGCTACGAGTACTCCGGGAATAGCGGTGGACGTCACTCCGTCAGTGCAGTGGCGGGCGATCAGCGTGCGCAGCTCGTGAAGGGACATGACCGGATTCAATCACCTTTCGTGACGACATCGACGCTCGATTCCGCCGCTGGGAGCAGGATTAGGCAACGATCGGGTGGGATCGCCCTCACGTTCCGATGGGTCATGGCGGTTTCCTGGAGACATGACCAACTTTGAGGGCAACCAGCCGAGCGTCGCCGTCGTCACGGGGGCTAGTGCGGGCATCGGACGCAGCGCCGCTGTGGAGATCGCGCGGCGCGGCTCCGGCGTGATCGTGACGTATCACTCGCGACCCGAAGGAGCGACGGAGACCGTCCAACTGATCGACCGACTCGGGGGCAGAGCGCGTTCCCTTCAGCTCGATGTCGGCGACACCGCGAGCTTTCCGCGATTCCGCGACGAGGTGGGCGCGCTCCTCGAGGGCGAATGGGGAACGGACCACATCGACGCTCTCGTGAACAACGCGGGATTCGGCGGCGGACGCTCCTTCGAGCAGATGAGCGAGGATGCGTTCGATGACTACTACCGCGTGCTCCTGCGCGGGCCGTACTTCCTCACACAGTCGCTGCTTCCGCTCTTGCGTCCGGGCGGCGCTGTGCTCAGCGTCTCGAGCAGCTCTGCGCGCCCCGGCGAGACCGAGCCCGGGTACTCCGGCTATGCGGGGATGAAGGCAGCACTTGTCACCGCCTCGCGCTATCTCGCGCGCGAGTTGGGTGAGCGAGGCATCCGAGTGAATACGATCGCGCCCGGCCCGACCCGAACCCGCATCGCCGGTGACGCGTTCGAGAAGTACCCGGAGATCATCCCTGCCATCGCTGCGAAGACTGCGCTGGGACGTCTCGGTGAGCCGGATGACATCGGTCGCGTGATCGCGTTCCTCGTCTCCCCGGACGCCGAGTGGATCACGGGTCAGGACATTCAGGTGGCCGGCGGATACGCACTGTGACCGCACGGGATCGCCGATTCGGCACGGTCGTACTGACGGGAGCGACCAGTGGCATCGGGGCGGCGGTCGCTTCAGTACTGGCGACACGCTCAGACACGCTCGTCTTGCAGGGGCCGGAGCCGGCGGATGCGGTGGCTGCTCAACTGGAGGCGCTGCGCGGCCACCGCGGCGCCGCGATCCACTACGTGTCGTGCGACTTCACTCAGCTCGTTGCTGTCACCACGGCCGCCGCGACGATCGGAGCGCTGTCGACGGGCGGTATCGATCTTCTGATCAATGACGCCGCCGTGCCGGGCTCTCCTGCGCGCATCCTGACGGGCGACGGCTTCGAGCGCACGCTGCAGGTGAACGCTCTTGCTCCGGCGCTTCTGACTCGGCTTCTCGTGCCCTTTCTCGCCGCGAACGCGCGCATCGTCAATGTCGCGTCATCGGCACACCGCGTCGAGAGATTCCACTTCGACGACGTGGACCTGGAGCGGGAGTACACCCCCGTCGCCGCTTATGCGCGGGCCAAGCTCGCGATGCTCACGTGGTCGTCGCTGCTGGCGGAGGAGGAAGCGGGAACATCGACCACCGTCGTGGCGCTGTGCCCGGGCCTGAATGACACGCCACTGAGCGCCGCGATGATGGGTCGGATCGGCGGTCCGCCTGTGCGCGGGGCGACGCGGGTCATTCACGCGGCGACCGCCGCGCTCCCCTCCGGGTCCTACCTCGAGAACGATCAGCTTGTGCAACCGAGTTCGGAGGTCACTCGGCGACGCAACCGCGAGCTTCTCACGGAGCTGTATATGCGCCGCCTGCGCCCCTATGTCGGCCGCGCAGCGCGCTGACGCAGTAGGTCACGCCCAGCGCGGAGTATGGACTCTCGCCCGCGCATCCGCGATTGCGCGGGCGTCCACGGCGAACTCTGCGTGGATACCGAACTCCGGCCAGTGGAACACGATTCCGTCGACGGTCACGTCGTCGGGGACGGCTGTATACAGAAGGAGATCGCATTTGTGTTCGCCGCCCCCGCCGCTGACTGTTGTGAACGGCTCCGCCTGCGCCGTCTCGTTGAGTGCGAGCGTGGGCACCCGCCCGTCCCGCGGGGCATTGGGGCTGACGAGCAGCCTGTCTCGCAGATCGATGCCCGGAGCGCTGCATGCCATGAGTCGCGCCTCGAGTCCCTCCGGGAATGCTCGGATGCTGACCACGACGAGAAGCCTGTCGTCGTCGACGAGCACGACGTCGTCCGCTCCCGGCACACGTGCGCTGATCAGCCCGGTCGGAGGGTAGAGGCGTTGCGGCATACGAACCACCCAATCATCCGCGGCGTCGGCTGTCCTCCCCGTGGAACAGGCCCTTGTGGTCTTCGACCCATCGGCGAAACGTGCGAGACGACTTGCCGGTGATGCGTGTGTACTCGTCCGACAGGGGAGGCGTGGCGCCGACGGCCTCTCGCCAGTCCTTGATGATCTGGCGTACCCAGACCTCTGGGACGTGACGCGAGAGCATCGCCGCCGAGTCTGCTTCGGTCAGTTCGGTCACCGTCAGCGTGCGCCCAATGACATCGCCGATGGTCTCGACCTGCTGCCGCAGCGTGAGCCGTTCGGGGCCGCTGAGCGATGGCGTCCGTCCGATCAACGCGTCCGAGGTCAACGCGATCACGGCGACATCGGCGATGTCCTTCTCGTGGATGGGTGTCTGAACCGCCTCAGGGTAGGGGAGTGGAACGTCGCCGTCGTGCGTGATGCTCCAGCTCCATCGGGCGGCGTTGCTGGCGAAGCCGCCGGGCCGGAGGAACGTGTAGGCGAGTCCCGACTCCTTCACCGCCCGTTCGACACGAAGGAAGCGGGCGCCGTTGAAGTCCTCGGCGGCCGCTGGTTGGGTGACTGCGCTGGACGACAGGAGAACGACATGCCGCACACGGGCGGCGGCGAGAGTGTCCACGAGCGGCGTCGGCGCGGAGAGGTCGGCATAGAGGAAGACCCGATCGACGCCCATGAGCGCGTCCGGAAACGAGGCGGGGTCGTCCAGATCTGCTGCGAAGGTCTGCACGGATGCGGGCAGAGTCAGCTTCTCGGGCGAACGACTGGTCGCACGGACCTCCGCTCCGCGCTCAAGGAGTCCTTCGACGACCGCGCCACCCACGGCACCGCTCGCACCCACCACCAGAACCGACATCACGCACTCCTTTCGATCACGAATGGTGTTCGCGAACAGTATTCGTTACGAACGGCGTTCGTGTCAACTGCTACTCTCGACGCATGGCTTCGACAGAGGAAGTGCGATCGCGGCGCGGACGACCCGCCAAGCCTCCGCTATCGCGGCAGGCGATTCTGGATGCGGCGAAGGAACTCGTGCGGGCCGGTGGCGTGGAGGCGCTGACTCTTCGACAGGTCGCGGATCGCGTGGCGACCGGCCCCGCATCCCTGTACGCATACTTTGCCAACCGTGACGTGCTGCTCGAGCACCTTTTGGATGCGGCGTACAGCGAGGTGGCACTCGTCGAGATCGCCGGTGGTGGGTGGAAGCAGGCGCTCGCCGCCACGATCGGCAACACCATCGACGCTCTCGGTCGTTACCCGGGGCTCGGAGCGGTCGCGCTCGGGACGATTCCCACCCTTCCCGGTGCGCTACGACTCGCCGAGCACGAGTTGGCTCTGATGGATGCGGGAGGTGTGCCGGAGGATCGCGCCGCGTTGGCGGTCGACCTCATAGCCCAGTTCGCGGCATCCACCGCGGTCGAGCGTGCCGTGCGTCACGAGGATCCTCGTGGAGCGGCGCAGCGGGGGCGCGTGCGGGTGGCGTACGAAGAGGCCGATCCCGACCGGTTCCCCCGGGTCACGCGAGCCGCGGCCCTGCTCACGGGACCCGGGGAGGAGGCTCGACGCGCCTTCGCCATCGACCTGCTCGTCACCGGTATCGAGCGCTCCGACTGAGCGTAAGTACTCAGCCTGGGCAGAGCATTTACACAGCGGAAACACAGAAGCGCATCCGAGAAACACCGCCTCTCTAGGTTCCGGGGTGGACGTATCCGTCCGTCACCCGAACGCAGGAAGAGGACGCCGTGAAGGCACTCGGCTCCGCGCGCTCGCGCGCGCTCGCCACGATTCCCATCATCGCCGCTTTGCTTCTCCCCGCCGCGCCCGCGGTCGCCGCCTCCCCGACAGTGGCCGTTCCGGCCGCGGTCGGGGACGTGCTCGACCCGGACACGCTTCCCGATCCCACCGCGCGCGGGCCGTTCGCCGCCGCGACGATCCAGGAGACGAAGCTCGGCACGGTCGCGCTGCAGGAGCCCAACTCCCAGGGCAATGCGCCGACGGCCGGCTCTGTGCAAGCGGCCGAAGAGATAGAGATCCGAGGCGCCCTTTACTACCCGAGCGACCGTCGGGAGCCGTCGCCCGTGCTCGTCCTGGTTCACGGCAACCACGGCTCATGCGACGTCAACGGCTCGACCGCGACGCTCTCGTGCAACCAGTTCAAGCGCAACGAGGCGGGCTACGCGTACCTCGGTGAGAACCTGGCGACGTGGGGCTACACGGTCTTCTCCGTGTCCCAGGACCAGCTCATGATGCGCCAGGACAACACGAGCGGCAAGGGCATGCACCAGCGACGGCTCCTCATCGCCGCGACGCTCGACGCGCTCACCGCAGCCAACCAGCCCGGTGGTCTGCCCGTCGACGAGCACACCACGCTCGGCACGACCCTCGTCGGCAAGCTCGACATGACGCGCATCGGGCTCATGGGTCACTCCCGCGGTGGCGACGCCGTCACGAGCTTCATCGACTACAACCGCATCCGCACCGATGGACCGCGGTACCCGTTGCGCGGTGTCATCGCGCTCGCGCCCGTCGACTACGAGCGCAAAGCGCCCTACGGCGTGCCCTTCATGTCCGTTCTTCCCTGGTGCGACGGCGACGTCTCCAACCTCCAGGGCGCTCGATTCTTCGAGCGCAGCCAGTACGTCAACGGCGAGAACCCCTTCCCGTCGATCCAGGTCTCGCACCTGGGCGCCAACCACAACTGGTACAACTCCGTCTGGTTCGCCGACGGCCAGGACGGCAACACGAGCGGCGACGCCGCATGCGGTGACACCCGACCGTCCAGCACCAGCAATGTCGCGGCCACCAACCACCGGCTCAGCGGCGCCGCCAGCTACGACCCGTGGTCGTACCGCGTTGACAACTCCGACACCTACAACCCCCTCGTGAACACGAAGATCTCCGGTGACCCGGCGCGCATGGGTGCGCAGGAGAAGCTGGGCCTGGCGACGATGGCCGCCTTCTTCCGTCGCTACGTCGGCGGCGAGGGCGCGTTCGAGCCGTACATGACCGGTGAGCTGTCGAACACGACCACGCACAACCAGGTGCCCGCATCCGCGTGTCCGAGCATCACCGCGGGTGACACGGCGATCTCCTGCGCCGATCGTGTGTCGACGACCTACTTCGCGCCGTCCAACGAGCGCATCGACATCATTCGCCCCGAGGTGGAGAACCCGCTTACGCTCAACGCGCTGGGCGGATCGCTCAGCGGCACGGGATTCGCGAACCCCTACCTCGACAACGACGGTGTGACTCCGCGTCCTCAGCCGACGCTGGGATACGACTGGTGCAACCCGGAGCCGAACCAGTTCTCGACCAGCGTGCTCGGCATCGAGGGTCAGCCGACCGGCGCGAAGGCCTGCCCCCTGCCGGGCAAGGCGGAGATCGGCGGACAGAACGGCACTCGTGAGAACTCGCCGATCAACCAGTCCTACGGACGGCAGCTTTCGCTCGCGTGGGAGAAGGGTTCGCCTGCGACGCTGACCGCCCAGATCCCGGCGGCCTCGAAGGACGCCAGCGGCATGAAGGCGCTCGCGCTGTCGACGGACGTCAACTTCTTCGATCCGCGCAACCCCGGCTATGCGTCGCGTGAGCCCGGAGCGCCGGCGGCGGATGTGATGTGGAACCCCTCCGCATCCAGCCAGGACTTCGACATCGTGCTGACCGACACCGCGGGCAAGGCGGCTGCGGTGCGCGCCGGTGACCCGCGCTGGGGCAACGCGCTGCACATGGCGACGGGCACGAAGACGCCGTCGACCCACATCGTGCTGGAGCAGATCCGTGTGCCGCTCGCCGAGTTCACCGCGCAGGGTGTGGACGTGTCCTCGCTCGCGAAGCTCGAACTGCGATTCGGGGTCGACGGCACGCCGGAGTCGGGATCGATCCAGCTCGCTGACGTGCGGTTCCAGGAGGCGGCGACGGCCACGCCGATGATCCTTTCGGACGGCACGGCGAAGAACGCGGGCGCCGGATTTGGTGAGCCCACCTCGGGTCCGAGCCCGAAGGCGTTCCTCGAGAAGACGGACATCGCCGCTGGAGAGCTCGCGCTGCCCGACACCGTGGCCGATCCCGCGTCGAACGTGACGTGGGTCGTCGACAACGACAAGGCGCAGTGCCCGAACGCCAACTTCACGAAGATCCAGGATGCGATCGACTTCGCATCGCCCTGGGACACGATCGTGGTGTGCGAGGGGACGTACCAGGAGCGCTCGACGCCGACCATCGCGGGGCGCAACCCCGTCGCGGCGCTCGCGCCCGGCGCGACCAACGGTCTGACGATCGCCAAGCCCCTCAAGATCAAGGGCGCAGGCGCCGACAAGGTGACCATCATGCCGGATCAGAAGCTCGCAACGCTGGAGGGCTCGACGCCGTATCTGCGCGACACGGGCGGCAACGTCATCACGGTGTCGCGGCAGTCGCTGGGCTCGACCGACACCAACGAGCTGTTCGTCGACATCTCCGGCGTCACGATCACCTCGGGTTCGGTGTGGGCGGAGGCGGGCGTCGCGTTCGTCAACACGGCCGGTCGCATCAGCGACAGCGTGATCGGACCGCTGAAGACGGCCACGACCCCTGAAGAGCGCGCTGCGCACCCGCACGGATGGGGTGTCGTAAAGACGAACTTCCTGCAGGGGGCCGGGGCCGGGACGGTGGAGACCGAGCTCACGATCGCGGACAGCCGTGTGACCGGGTTCCAATCGGGCGGCATTCTGTTCGACGGCGCCCGCGGGGCCGATGGTGACGCGGCGAATCTGCTGCGGGCGGGCATCCGTCAGCACGGATACGTGACGGGCACCGTCATCGAGGGTGCGCAGAACGCCGGTCAGCCGCAGGTCGGCGTGCGCTACACGAGCGGGTTCGACGGGTTCGTCGCATCGAGCCGCATCACCGGAAACCGCTTCGATGCGGCGCCGACATCCGCCGTGGGCGTCGAGCTGCGCGACGCGGGCGCCGTCGAGGTTCGCGGGTCGGTGGTGACCGGCAACGGTGTGGGCGTAGCCAACCGGGACGCGTCGGGCACGGCGCCGCGCACCGACGCGCCGGTGACAGTGCGCGGCAGTCTCGTCGACGGTCTCTCGGCGGACGGGTCCACCGTGACGGTCCTCGACCCGAAGGCGGTTGAGCCGGCCGGTGTGCCCACCACCGTGGGTGCCGTGGAGAACGCGGCGCCGGCGGCGGCGATCGTCGACCCGGGCGCCGGACTCACGATCGAGGTCGGTGACACCATCGCTCCGCTCGTTCGGGCGAAGGATGACTTCGCGGTCATGTCCGTGGAGCTGTTCGCCAACGGGCAGTCGGTGGGTCGTACGGGCGTCTCCCCATATGCCTTCTCCTGGCAGGCGGCTAAGGCCGATAAGGGCACCAAGGTTGCCTTCACGGCCGTGGTGACCGATGCAGGGGGCGTGAAGACGACGACGGATGCCGTCGAGGTGACCGTTGCGGGCGATGCCCCGGGTGGGGAGGAGCCCGGTGGGGAGGAGCCTCCGGCTGCTACGGCGGCGCTGTCCCTGTCGGCGCAGACGGTCAAGGCGGGCGACCCGGTGACGGTGAGCGGCGCCGGCTTCGCCCCGGGCACTCAGCTGCGGCTCGAGCTGCACTCGGTGCCCGTCGTCCTCGGCAACGCGACCGCAGGGGTGGACGGATCGTTCCAGACGACGGTCACCATCCCGGCGGATGCGGCGGCGGGGGTGCACACGTTGCGTGCCTTCGCAGCCTCCTCCGAGCTCGCATCGGTCGCTCTTGAGGTGACGGTCTCATCGCCGCTCGCAGCTACAGGCGGTGCGCTGTGGACCACCGGCATCGTGCTGGGGGCGCTGCTCCTGATTGTCGGAATCGCGATGATGCTGCTGGTCGCGCGTCGGCGGATCCGCATGAGCTGAGGTCGCCCGAACGGGCGGACGGGGTGGGGTGCACAACCCCACCCCGTCCGTTGTCGAGCGTGCAGAACGGGGCGGATGCTGCGAGTCGCCTCAGTGCGGGTGTCCTTGTCGCTCGCTGCCGAGCAGTCGCTCCGTCTCGGCCCAGAGCCGTGCCTGCCACCCCGGATCGTCGCCGGGTGCCGTCGGCGTGATGGCTCTCGTTCCCCGGACCGTGTAGTAGCCGCCGGTCTTTCCGTCGAAAGCCGGGTCGGTGGCCAGTGCGGTGATGAGTGCCGCGCCGCGGCGGGGATCGCCCACGTGGAGTGCTTTCAGGAGTCTCGCCAGAGCGGGAGCGAAGGCGAGCTCGCGGCCGAGTCCGGTCACGTTGAAGCCGGGGTCGACCGCGTTCGCCGTCACCCCCGAGCCTTCGAGGCGGCGGGCCAGCTCGAGGGTGAACATGATGTCCAGGAGCTTGGTCTTGCCATAGATGGGGGAGGAGCCGCGGGCGGTGAAGGTCGCTGTGTCGGTGAGATCGTCGGGCAGGACGAGTCGGCCGTGCCGTCGAGATGCCTCGGATCCGACGTTCACGATGCGGGCCCCCGGCGTCGCACGAAGCCGCGGAAGCAGCGTCCGGGTCAGTACCCACGGGGCCAAGTAGTTCACCGCGATCATCTCGGGATACCCCTCATCCGTGACGCGCTGTTCGAATGCGTGGATGCCCGCGTTGTTGATCAGGATGTCGACGTGGTCATGACGTCCAGCGATCTCGGTGCCTGCGCGCGCGACATCGTCGGTGCGGGCAAGGTCGACGAGAATGACGTCGACGACGGCATCGGGCGCGGCCTCCATGATCATCGATCGGGTGTGCTCGGCGCGAGTGGCGCTTCTGGCGGTCATCACGACATGAGCGCCGCGCGAGGCGAGCTGGACGGCGGTGAGTTGACCGAGCCCGCTTGTCGCACCGGTGATGACGGCGACGCGGGCTCTCGAGGGTGTGGACATGGTGGGCTGCTCATTCTTCCGTGCGCATGGAGCGGATATCGTGGGGATATACCAACCGTATCTGAAATGATGGAGATATGCCCACTAGTGAGCAAGCTTGCGATGCTGACGATGACCGCGATGCCGTCGAACTGCAGTTGGGGGCGGAACTCAATGCCCTCCTGAGCGCGTCCCGCGCCTTGACGGAGCGGTCGGCAGCGGCGTTTCATCCCGACCTGCAGCCGGCCGCCTTCCATGTGGCTCGTTGGCTCTATGCCTACGGGCCCGCGAAGCCGAGTGCGGTCGCGGAGGCGGTGGCGATGGATAGAAGCTCCACGAGCTCGCTCATCGGTCGGATGAAGGCGCTCGGGTTCGTGAACAGCGCGCCGGACCCCGATGATCGCCGGGCTGTTCGCGTCTCACTCACCTCGGATGGGAGGGCTCACGTCGCTCGTGCGCTGGAAGTGCGCGGTGAGGAGTTCTTCGCGCGAACGGCGAGCTGGTCGCTCGAGGATCTCCGCACCTTCGTCTCATTGCTCCACAGCTTCAATCGCCCCGCCGGAGAATAGCCGGGAACGGGTCGGCCACCCTTCGTAATACCCCAGGGGGGTATCCTGGTCAGCGCGGACGTCGTTCGTCGAGGGAGGGCAGGATGTCACACGATCACATGGCGCACCACGCCGATGAGGCGGGCCACCAGAACCACGACCACGAACAGCACGCCGGTATGACGCAAGGCGGGCCCGCGCACGGTGGGCACGCTGGTCACGGCGACCATGTCGCTCAGTTCCGTCGGCTCTTCTGGATCATGCTCGTGGTCGCGGTGCCGGTGGTGGCCTTCTCGGGCATGTTTTCGATGCTGCTGGGCTACCCGCTCCCCGACGATGCCTGGGTCGGATGGGTCTCACCGCTGCTGGGGGCGGTGATGTACTTCTGGGGAGGATGGCCGTTCCTCACGGGCGCTGTCTCGGAGGTGCGAGCGCTTCGACCCGGGATGATGCTGCTGATCGCACTCGCCATCACGGTCGCGTTCGTCGCATCATTGGGCGCGAGCGTCGGGCTGCTCGATCACGAGCTCGACTTCTGGTGGGAGCTGGCGCTTCTGATCGTCATCATGCTGCTCGGCCACTGGATCGAGATGCGCTCGCTCGCGCAGACGACATCGGCGCTCGACTCTCTGGCGGCCCTGCTGCCCGACGAGGCCGAGATCGTCGACGGCGATGCCACGAGGACGGTCGCCCCCTCTGACCTCCGGGTCGGCGACGTGGTCGTGGTGCGCCCCGGTGGGCGCGTTCCGGCCGATGGTCGCGTCATCGCCGGGGCGGCCAGCATGGACGAGTCGATGATCACGGGCGAGTCTCGCGCGGTGCCCCGCGCCGAGGGCGCGGCGGTGGTGGCGGGAACCATCGCGACCGACTCGTCCATCCGGGTCGAAATCACCGCGGTCGGCGACGGCACGACTCTTGCCGGCATCCAGCGACTCGTCGCCGAGGCGCAGAACTCGTCGTCGCGGGCGCAGCGGATCGCCGATCGAGCCGCGGCCTGGTTGTTCTGGTTCGCCCTCGGCGCTGCGGTCATCACGGCCGTGGTGTGGACCCTGGTCGGACTGCCCGATGAGGCGGTGATACGCACGATCACCGTTCTCGTCATTGCCTGCCCGCACGCGCTCGGTCTCGCCATTCCGCTCGTCGTCTCGATCGCGACGGAGCGCGCGGCCCGTGGTGGCGTCCTGATCAAGGACCGACTCGCGCTCGAGCGGATGCGCATCGTCGACACCGTGCTCTTCGACAAGACCGGCACGCTGACGAAGGGGGAGCCCGCCGTCACCGGTGTCGAGGCCACAGATCAGCTGACGCCGGACGACGTGCTCGCCCTGGCGGCCGCCGCCGAAGCGGACTCCGAGCATCCGCTCGCCCGTGCCATCGTCGCTTCTGCTCGCGAACGTGGCGCACGCATCCCGAGCGCATCGGATGCCACATCCTCTCCGGCGGTCGGCGTGACGGCCACGGTCGACGGCAGGACGATCCGGGTGGGCGGACCGAATCTGCTCAGCGAAGAGAACGTGCGGGAGCTGCCCGTCGCCGATGTCTGGCGCGAGGAGGGAGCCATCATCCTGCACGTGCTCGCCGATGGGGAGGTCATCGGGGCGTTGCGTCTCGCTGATGCCGTGCGTGAGGAATCCCGCCAGACGATCGAGGCGCTGCATGCGCTGCGGCGCGAGGTCGTGATGATCACGGGCGACGCAGAGGCGGTGGCGACCTCCGTGGCCCGGCAGCTCGGTATCGATCGCGTCTTCGCGGGGGTGCGCCCGGAGGACAAGGCCGACAGGGTGAGAGAGCTCCAGGCAGAGGGGCGGACCGTCGCGATGGTCGGCGATGGCGTCAACGATGCGCCGGCTCTCGCGCAGGCCGACGTCGGCATCGCGATCGGTGCCGGAACCGATGTGGCGATCGCTTCGGCCGGCGTGATCCTGGCTGGCTCGGACCCGCGTTCGGTGCTGTCCGTCATCCAGCTCTCGCGCGCGACGTACCGGAAGATGACACAGAATCTCTGGTGGGCGGCGGGCTACAACCTTCTCTCGGTGCCGTTGGCGGCAGGGGTGCTGGCACCCCTGGGATTCGTCTTGCCGATGTCGGTCGGAGCCATCCTGATGTCGGCGTCGACCGTGGTGGTCGCGGTCAACGCCCAGCTTCTGCGTCGTCTGGATCTGCGGCCGGAGACGAGCACCCGCGAGGTGCTCGGCGACGTCGCCCGGGCGTAGGCGCGGTGGGATCCCCGCCGATCAGTCCTCGGCTACCCGGACAGGGGTGCCGCGGGTCAGCGCCTGCAGCTGGTCGAACGTCAGCGGCATGACCGTGTGTGGTGTGCCGCCCGCGGCCCAGATCGTCTCGTAGTCGTTCAGGCTGGTGTCGATGACGGTCCGGATCGGCGCCGGGTGCCCGACCGGCGCCACGCCGCCGATGGCCTGCCCGGTGATCGCACGCACCTGCTTCGCCGAGGCCATGACGATCGTCGCCGCTGCCAGCTGAGCAGCCAGCATGTCGGTGTCGACGCGATGGCGACCGCTGGTCATCACCAGTGTCGGTTCCTCGTCGACCAGGAACAGAAGGCTGCTCGCGATCGCTCCGACCTCGCATCCGAGTGCGGAGGCCGCGTCGGCGGCCGTGCGGGTGGAGTCGGGCAGTTCGCGCACCTGCGAGACGATCCCCGCCTCGGTCAGGTGCTGCTGGACGATCCGGCTCCGTTCGGGCAGGTGCTGGTCATCGGCCATGGGGGAGGGGTCCTTCCTCGGATGCGGTGTGCGGTGGATAGTGCATGAGCAGGATGACGTCCGCCGCGTCGTCGAGCGCCTGGAAATGATGCGGCGCATCTCCCGGATAGCGAACGCTCTCGCCTGCGTGCAGCTCCTGTGCGGTGTCTGTCGGTCCGACGAGGATGCGGCCCCGGATGACAGTGACCGTCTCTTCGATGCCGTGAGCGTGTGCGTGGGACTCCTGCAGATCGGTCGTGAGAGTCGCGCGGTAGGCCTCGACCAGGGTCGAGGCCACCGTCCATTTGTCGAGCAGGGTGGCGGAGACCGAGGCGCCGCTGACCGGCTGGGCGTCCGCACCGCTGCCGGCAAGGAGGGCGCCCAGCGGTGCGTCGAGTGCGGTTGTCAGTGCGAACAGGGTGTCCAGGCGTGCCCCTCGGCGATCGTTCTCCAGCTCGGAGATCGTGCCCTTGCCGACCCCGCTCACGCGAGCCAACTCGGAGAGCGACACGCCGCGCGCCTCGCGCAGTCGGCGCAGTCGTACGCCGACGGAATCATCCATGTCGCACCACCGTTCTGAAAACAGAACGATACGAGTGTGGGCGTGTATGCGCAAGTTCAAGGCTCGGGCCTAGCCGCGGGACGAGAGTCTCGCGGCCATCCCTGCCGCGAGACTGCACTTCAGCTACGAGATCACGGGTAATCACCGTGATCTCGTGCCGTAGATGCAGTCTCGCGATGGAGACGGGCTCAGGTGAGGTTGTCGCGGCGCCAGAGCGAGGCGGATGCGGTGAGGTCCTCCGCGTAGGTGGTGAGACGCAGTGCCCGCGTGGTGAACGAGGACGCCCGCTCCGGCTCACTCGTCTCGTAATCATCGGCGAGTTGCACGGCGCCCGCGGCCGTCACGCGGCAGAACGCTGCGGCGCGCTCGAGTGCGACGGCGAAGTCGCCCTCGAAGAGTCCACGCAGGATCATGTCGATCAGCGCCACCAACTCCTCGGGCCCCGCCGGCGCCGGCGCGCCCGCGACGAGGTCGTCGATCGAGGAGAGTGCGGATCGGCCGCGTTCGTACAGGAGCGCCGCGGTGCGCGGGTCGTCGTGGATCATCGCCTGCAGCAGGTAGAGACGCCACAACGCGCCCGGGAGAGAGCGCGCAGGTGCGCGCGACCAGAGCTCGGCGACATCGTCGATGCCGTGCTCCGTCGCGAAGGATACGAGGCGGTCGACGACCGCCGCATCCGGATCCGCACGCACGCGCGCCAGGAGAGCCGCGGCGGTCGAGTGCGCGATGCGCGAGACTTCGGCGGGATCGTCGCCCGAGAACAGGCGGTCGAACAGTTCGGCGGGGCGCCGAATGGGCTTGTGGAAGGGCCGCTGCTCGTCAGTCATCCCCACAAGGGTACCCGCGCTCCGCGCACGACCGACGGGCAGCGAACGCGGCGAACGCAGGCTCTTTGAAACAGTAGGCTGGAGGTCACGGGCCTCTAGCTCAGTCGGTAGAGCATCGGACTTTTAATCCGCGGGTCGTGGGTTCGAGCCCCACGGGGCCCACCGTGCTGCGCGTGCGAGAAGTGTCGCCCGACGCGGCGCTCGCTGAATGCGACGGCCGTGTGAGCGTCATCGCGAGAGAGCCCCGCCTGGGGGGAACTCGAGATCCCGTTCATTCTCATAAGCGAGTGAAATCGCGCGGTGCTCGTCGTCACCATCGTCTTCGCTCTTCGTGCCAAGAAGATGCGAAGGAGCTGAAGCGACATCTTCGTCGACCTCACGGGGGAGACGTCGATTCGCCGCACTCTTGTGCTTCTGCGATGTCACAAGTTGTGATAGACAGATGGCACAAGAGAGATTGGATGCGTGATGCCGACCAGCGCGAACATGTTTGACCCGACGCAGTTGATTGGCGCCGCTCTCTCGCAACCCCTGGTCTCCTTCGTCTTGGCGCTGGTGCTCGCGGGAGGCCTCGCCCTCTTCGCAGGGGACCGCGTTCGTGGAGAGGGCCGGCTGCCGGCAGTCGAGCCCCGATCGGTTCGCGCACGATACGTGTCCGAGCAACGTGCAGTCGCGATCGTCGCGGTCATGATGATCGTGTTGTTCTTCGCCGACTACGTGCTCCGCGGCTACATCGTCACCGGCGCCGATCGGCTTCACTGGTGGCGATTCGCCACCCCGATCGCATGCGCCGCCATCGGCATCGGCGTCGTTCTTGCCCTCATCGTGATCCGGGGGACGACCCCGGCGGAGGCTGCCGTCGTCTCCGTTGAGCGCCGCAGCTGGGGGAGCTTCAGTTCCCGGCTCGCGCTCATCGGCCTGGGAGCCATCGGCCTCACCCTCACCGCGACGACCGTCTCCGCCGGTATCGCCTCGTCGCCCGACGGGCAGGGGCAGTACACCTGGCTGGTCATTCCGGTTCCCAACGAGGGCGCGATCGACCCGATCCGTCTGCCGTTCTACGGATGGACCTACGGGGTCCCTGTGCTCGTCAGCTTGGGTGCCCTCCTCACCGTTGCCTGGTTCGCGCTCGATCGCAACGCGGCACGTCCCTATCTGCGCGCGGAAACCGTCGTCGCCGAACGGTCTGCGCGCCGCGAGACCGCGCGCAACGTCACGCGCGTGACGGCGGCGGCGATGCTCCTCACGCTCGCGGGCGCCTGGCGATTCATCGCGAGGGCAGGATCCGGCTCTCAACTCACCGTGATGGGCCAGAACGGCGACAACCCCTACGATGCCACCTGGCGATACGCCGAACTCGCGGTCGCCGCAGGCTGGGGTGCCCCGCTCCTGGAGATCGCAGGCTTCACGCTACTGCTCCTGGTCGCAGGCGCCGGCCTGCGCCGCCGGCGGGTGATCCGCGACCTACGCGAAGCTGCCGTACTGCCCGCGACGGCGGAGGCAACACGATGACCGCCCGTTCGGCAGTCGCGGCGACGGACGAGAACAGCTCGGCGATCGAGATCTACCGGCAGCTTCGCGGACTCATCGTCTCCGGCCAGTTGGGCGCGAACGAGCGGCTTCCCACCGTTCGTCAAACCGCTGCAGACCTGAAGGTCGCGCAAGGAACCGCAGCGAAGGCCTACAAGATGCTCGAGCAGGACGGGCTTGTCGTCAGCCGGACCGCCGCCGGGACCCGCGTGGCAGACTCCGCCGCGGTGCTGCCGCGATCGGTGATCAAGAAGCTCCGCGAGCTCGTCGACGAAGCCGCCGCGACGAACACGGATCCCCACGACGTCATCGACGTACTCCGGGTGATCGTGCAAGCGCGTTCCGGGGTAGCAGAGCGCCACCGCGAGCCCGCGAATCTGGGCCAGAACGGATGACCCGGTGAACGATCCCCCCGCGATCGCGCTCCCTCCCAGCACGCGGGTCGCTATCGCTCTCCCGGCATCAACTCAGGCCCTGGCGCCCAACGCGTGAAGAACACCAAAGCTAGCTGCGGTGCGGGACGACCCAGGTACGGAACTCGTCCCAGGCGAGACTGCGACCGCCGGAGTGGTAACGGAAGAAGAACGTGTACTGCCCGGCGTCGTCCGCTTTGCCGTCGTCGCTGATCCGTCGCTGTAGTCCCGCCCACCACAACGACTGCACGGCCGCTCGGCGCGGCCACGACAGCCCGTCGATCTCGATCAGGGCGAGCAGCCGTCCCGCACTGTCTTCCAATGTCCAGGCGACGCGGCCCGCGACAGACGCGAGGTAGAACTCGTCGACGGCACGGACGATCACTTCGCCGAGGGTTGCATCGTCCGGCACTTCCCAGCTCTCGGCGTGACTCTGGACATCGTCTCCCATCGCGACGGAGTCGCGGTCGACGTTGATCGTCAGCACGGGACCAGGCTAGCGAACCCGTCGGCTCGCTGATCTGGCAGAAGCGCACCTGAGAAAATAAGTGCCAGGCCGCAGAAACGCCTCTCGGCGCAAGGCCGCTCGCAGCGGCAGAAGTTGGAGCCCGGGGTTACTGCGGCCCGGCTGTTCCAGTGTAACGGAGCCTCGCCGCGAGGTATTCCGCCCGCGTAGGCTCGGGGAATGGCCTGGCGTTTCGCACTTCTGCTCGCACCCGCCGCATCCGACGACGCGCGCACCGACTTCTCCCGCACCTTCACGCCGATCGACCCGGCGGCGCCTGCGCTCAGCGTGGGTGAGCTCAGCACGCAGCGCGGTGACGGCATCTTCGAGTCGATCGGCGTCGTCGACGGGCACGCCCAGGAGGTGTCCGCGCACCTCGAGCGTCTCGCGCATTCGGCGCGGCTCTGCGATCTTCCCGTGCCCCACCTCGCACAGTGGGAGCAGGCGGTTGCCGCGGCCGCATCCCAATGCCCGGCGGGGGAGTGCGTCATCAAGCTCATTCTGAGCCGCGGCGTCGAGCACGGTCCGACGCCCACCGCCTGGGTGACGGTCGCCGAGGCGCCCGACAACACGCGTGCGCGCCGCGACGGCATCCGCGTCGTCCTGCTCGATCGTGGGTACGACAGCGGCGCACCCGAGCGTGCGCCGTGGCTCCTGCTGGGGGCGAAGACGCTGTCTTACGCGACCAACATGGCGGCGATCCGCGAGGCCCACCGTCGCGATGCGGATGACGCCGTCTTCGTCACGAGCGACGGCGTGCTGCTCGAAGGCCCCACTTCCTCCCTCGTACTGCGCCAGGGCGACCGATTTGTGACGCCGGCGCCGGGCGCCGGCATCCTGCACGGCACGACGCAGCTCAGCCTCTTCGCGCACCTCGCCGAGCGCGGATTCGAGGTCGACTACGCCACGCTCGGCGTCGACGCGCTGCGCGAAGCGGATGCGGCCTGGCTCGTCTCCAGCGTGCGCCTCGCCGCTGGCATCACCTCCGTCGACGGTGCGCCGCTGGCGTATGACGCGGCCTTCACCGCCGAGCTCAACGCGTACTTGCTCTCGCCGCGCGACTGACCCGCATCCATCGGCTCGGCGCACCTGCCACGCAACTCGGGCAGGAGAACGGGGCCTCACGCGAAGGGGCGGTCACGCCGAAGCGCGACCGCCCCTCACGGGTGCCGTCGGATCAACCGAAGCGGCCGGAGACGTAGTCCTCGGTGGCCTGCACGCTCGGCGTCGTGAAGATCGTCGAGGTGTCGTCGTACTCGATGAGCTTTCCGGGCTTGCCGGTGCCGGCGATGTTGAAGAACGCGGTCTTGTCGCTCACGCGCGATGCCTGCTGCATGTTGTGCGTCACGATCACGATCGTGTACTCGCTCTTGAGCTCGTCGATCAGCTCCTCGATCGCATAGGTCGAGATCGGGTCGAGGGCCGAGCACGGCTCGTCCATCAGCAGCACGTCGGGGGAGACGGCGATCGCGCGGGCGATGCACAGACGCTGCTGCTGACCGCCCGAGAGACCGGAGCCCGGCTTGTCGAGGCGGTCCTTGACCTCGTTCCAGAGGTTCGCGCCCTGCAGGGAGCGCTCGACGAGGGCATCCGCGTCGGACTTCGAGATGCGCTTGTTGTTCAGCTTGACGCCGGCCAGCACGTTTTCGCGGATCGACATCGTCGGGAACGGGTTCGGGCGCTGGAAGACCATGCCGATCTGGCGGCGCACCAGCACCGGGTCCACGCCCTGGCCGTAGAGGTTTTCGCCGTCCAGCAGCACCTCGCCCTCGACGCGCGCGCCGGGGATGACCTCGTGCATGCGGTTGAGAGTGCGAAGGAACGTGGACTTGCCGCATCCCGACGGACCGATGAAAGCCGTGACGCTGCGCGGCTGGATGTGGAGGCCGACGCCCTCGACGGCGAGGAAGTCGCCGTAGTAGACGTTGAGGTCGTTGACTTCGATGCTCTTTGACACGAAGGGGTTCTTTCTCTCGGGCGATCAGTGGCCGGTCTTCGGCGCGAAGACCTTCGCGACGATCCGGGCGACGAGGTTGAGGAGCATGACGATGACGATCAGGGTGAGAGCGGCTGCCCAGGCCCGATCCCAGTACGCCTCGGGCGGGATGCCCTGGTTCGCGTACTGCGTGTAGACGAAGACCGGCAGCGTCTGCATGCGGCCGTCGAAGAGGTTGTAGTTGAGCGAGTCGGTGAAGCCGGCCGTGATCAGCAGCGGCGCGGTCTCACCGATGACGCGCGAGATCGAGAGCATGACGCCCGTCGTGATACCCGCGATCGCGGTCGGCAGCACGACCTTCACGATCGTGAGCCACTTCGGCACACCCAGCGCGTACGAGGCCTCGCGCAGCTCGTTCGGCACGAGCCGCAGCATCTCCTCGCTCGAGCGCACGACGACCGGGATCATGAGCACCGCGAGCGCGACCGCGCCCATGATGCCCATCCGGATGCCGGGCCCGAAGAACAGCGCGAAGAGGGCGTACGCGAACAGACCCGCGACGATCGAGGGGATGCCGGTCATGACGTCGACGAGGAAGGTGATCGCCTGGGCGAGGCGTCCGCGACCGTACTCGACGAGGTAGATGGAGGTGAGTAGTCCGATCGGGATGGAGATGATCGCCGCGGCGAGCGTGATCAGCACCGTTCCCCAGACGGCGTGCACGACGCCACCGCCCTCACCGACGACGTTGCGCATCGAGGAGGAGAAGAACGTCGCATCGAAGCGGGCCACACCGTTGGCGATGACGGTGAACGCGACCGAGACGAGCGGCACCATTGCGATGAGGAACGCGCTCGTGACGACGCCGGTGACGAGGCGGTCGACGGCCTTGCGACTGCCTTCGACGATCGTGGAGATGACCGTGATGAGGGCGAGGTAGATCAGCGCCGCCGAGACGAGCCAGCCTGCGACGTTGATGCCGTCGCCCGTCGCGGTGCCGAGGATGGCGAAGACGGCGAACATCGCGGCAAGCGATGCGCCCAGCAGCACCCAGGGGAACCAGCCGGCGAGGCGTCCGGCGCGCAGCTGTGCGCCGGAGGTCATGCGCGCGGGTGCAGCGGATTCGGTGATCGTCATGTCAGTTCGCCCCCGAGAATTCCTTGCGGCGGCTGACGATCCAGCGCGCGATGGCGTTGACCACGAAGGTCACGATGAAGAGGATGAGGCCGGTCGCGATCAGCACGTTGATGTTCGTGCCGTAGGCCTCGGGGAAGGTCAGCGCGATGTTCGCGGCGATCGTCGAGGGGTTCTGAGAGGTGAACAGCTGCCAGGTCACCGCGCCGGTGGTCGAGAGCACCATGGCGACGGCCATGGTCTCACCGAGAGCGCGGCCGAGGCCCAGCATGGCGCCCGAGACGATCCCGGACCGGCCGAAGGGCAGCACGGCCATGCGGATCATCTCCCAGCGGGTCGCGCCGAGGGCGAGAGCGGCTTCTTCGTGCAGCTTCGGCGTCTGCAGGAACACCTCGCGGCAGATGGCGGTGATGATCGGGACCACCATGACGGCGAGCACGATGCCTGCGGTGAAGATCGTGCGGCCGGTGGCCGACACATCGCCGGAGAAGAGCGGGAACCACCCGGCGTTGTCGTTGAGCCAGGAGTAGACCGGCTGCACGGCGGGGGCGAGCACGAGGATGCCCCAGAGGCCGAAGACGACGGAAGGCACCGCGGCCAGCAGGTCGACGATGTAGCCGAGGCCCTGCGCGAGTCGGCGCGGTGCGTAGTGGGTGATGAAGAGGGCGACGCCCAGTGACAGCGGAACCGCCATCAGCAGGGCGAGGAAGGCGGCCCAGACCGTGCCGAACAGCAACGGCGCGACATAGGCCCAGAAGTTGGAGGAGAGGAGGGATGCCTGGGAGGCGTCTGCTCCGAGAGCGGGGATCGACTGGATGATGAGGAAGATCGCCACGGCGGCGAGCGTCACCAGGATCATGCTGCCGGCGGCCAGAGCGGAGCCGGAGAACCAGATGTCTCCGGGGCGCCGTTTGGCAGCGGGGCGGGTGGGTCCCGCGGCGGTGGCTGTCATCTATCGCTTTCTCGTCGTGTTCGGGTCAGGACGGGCCAGAGCGGCCCCGGGGATGAACCCGGGGCCGCTCTGTGCGTGTCAGGAGATGGCGTCGATGGCCTTCTGAGCGCGCTCGCGCAGCGTGTCGGAGATGGGGGCGCTGCCGGCGTTCTTGGCAGCGGCCTCCTGGCCCTCCTCGCTGATCGCCGTCGTGAAGAAGCCCTGGACGAGCTTCGCCGCAGCGGCGTCGGTGTACTTCTCGCAACCGATCAGGTAGCTGATGAGCACGACGGGGTAGGCGCCGGCCTCGGTCGTGGTGCGGTCGATCGTGATGGCGAGGTCGTTGTCGCCGCGGCCGTCCTCGAACGGCGACGCGTCGACGGCCGTGGCCGCACCCTCGGCGGAGTGCGCGACGAAGTCATCGCCCACCTTGACGGCGACCGACGAGATGCCCGCGGCCTGCGACGAGTCGGCGTAGCCGATCGTGCCGTTGCCGCCCTTGACGGCGTTCACGACGCCCGAGGTGCCCTGGGCAGCTTCGCCGCCCGAGATCGGCCACTCCTCGACGGAGCCGTAGGTCCAGCCGGCGGCGTCGGTCTTGGAGAGGTAGTCGGTGAAGTTGCCCGTGGTGCCGGACTTGTCCGAGCGGTGGACGGGCGTGATCGCCAGGTCGGGCAGCTTCGCGTCCTTGTTGGTCGCCGCGATGGCCGGGTCATTCCAGTTGGTGATCGTGCCGGCGAAGATGCCCGCGATCGTGGCGGGGTCGAGGTTGAGCTCCTTGACGCCCTCGACGTTGAAGATGATCGCGATCGGCGACACGTAGGCCGGGATCTCGACGAGGCCGGAGTCAGGCGCGCAGGTGCTGAACGGGCCGGCGGTGATCTCGTCCTTTTTGAACGCGCGATCGGAGCCGGCGAACTGCACGGCGCCCGACTGGAACGACTCGCGGCCGGTGCCCGAACCCTGCGGGTCGTAGTTGACGGTGAGGTCGGCGTTGGCCGTCTGCAGCAGCTGCGTCCAGGACTGGATGGCGACCTGCTGCGACGTGGCGCCGGAGCCGTTCAGGGTGCCGGAGAGACCGGTGGGCAGCGACGACTCGGCGCCGGCGGAGGTCTCGGTGCCTGCGGGCGCTTCGTTCGCGGCGCAGCCGGCCAGCGCGAGTGCCGCGATGGCGGCGATGGCGCCCACCTGGGCGATGCGGGTGATCTTCACTGTGAAATCCTTCACGTGTCAGGGTTAACGGGCCCGGTGCAGGGCTCGCCGAAGACGCTAAGCAGGTGCGTTTACCAGCGTCCGCTGTGCGGGTGAACGGAAGGTGAACGGAGCGAGGCGGATGCGGTCGCGCGAGCGCGTGGCGACACCATCCGTTCACCCGCGCTGCCTAGTTTCGGCGCATGCCCTCCGATTCACAGGCCATTCTGGACCGATCCGCCGAGGCACCGGCGCCTCGCACCCTGGTGGACATCCTGCGTGAGAGCGCCAGGCGCCACCCCGAGGCGTCGGCGATCGACGACGGCTCGGGAGCCTTGAGTTATGCAGAGCTTCTGGCGCACGTCAGTCGTACCGCGGCCCGCCTGATCGCTGCGGGCGTGCGCCGCGGCGACCGGGTGGGTGTGCGCATGCCATCGGGGTCGAAGGATCTGTACGTCGCGATCCTCGGGGTGCTCGTCGCCGGAGCGGCATACGTGCCCGTGGATGCGGACGACCCCGACGAGCGTGCGCGCCTCGTCTTCGGCGAGGCACGGGTCGCCGGCGTGATCGGTGCGGGCGGCGTATACGTGTCTTCGGACGGGGCGGCACCCGCCGCCGAGCTCAATGGCGGGGATGCGCCGCATCCGTCGACGCGGGCCTTCGACGCGGTTCCTGACGTGACGGTCCAGGACGACGCGTGGATCATCTTCACCTCCGGCTCGACGGGAGTGCCGAAGGGGGTGGCGGTGAGCCACCGGTCCGCCGCGGCCTTTGTGGATGCTGAGGCGCGCATGTTCCTCCAGGGTGCGCCTCTCGGGCCGGGGGATCGTGTGCTGGCGGGCCTCTCGGTCGCTTTCGATGCGTCCTGCGAGGAGATGTGGCTGGCGTGGCGGCACGGTGCCTGCCTCGTGCCCGCACCCCGCTCGCTCGTGCGTTCGGGGGAGGACCTCGCGCCGTGGCTGATCCGGCAAGGGATCACCGTCGTCTCGACGGTGCCGACGCTCGCGGCGATGTGGCCGGTGGAGGCCATCGAGAACGTCCGGTTGCTCATCTTCGGCGGGGAGGCCTGCCCTCCCGAACTCGCCGCACGTCTTCAGTCCGAGGGGCGTGAAGTGTGGAACACCTACGGCCCGACCGAGGCGACGGTGGTCGCCTGCGGTTCCCTCATGGACGGCACGACCCCGGTGCGGATCGGTCTGCCGCTGGATGGGTGGACGCTCGCCGTGGTGGATGCCGACGGCGCGCGTGTGGGAGAGGGCGAGATCGGGGAGCTGATCATCGGCGGCGTCGGCCTGGCGCGCTACCTCGATCCGGCGAAGGATGCGGAGAAGTACGCTCCCATGGCCTCGCTGGGGTGGGAGCGGGCCTACCGCTCGGGTGACCTCGTCCGCTTCGAGAGCGCGGGCCTCGTGTTCCAGGGGCGGGCCGATGACCAGGTGAAGGTCGGGGGGCGGCGGATCGAACTGGGCGAGGTCGAGTCCGCGCTGCAGGAGCTCCCGGGCGTGCACGCCGCAGCTGCTGCGGTGCGGCACAGCGAGGCGGGAGTCTCCGTCCTGGTGGGCTATCTCGTTCTCGAGCCGGGTGTCGAGCTCGACCGTGCCGAGGCGAGGGCACGCCTGGCCGACAGTCTTCCGGCGGCGATCGTGCCGTTGCTCGCCGTCGTCGACGAGTTGCCCGTGCGCACGTCGGGGAAGGTCGACCGGGCCGGGTTGCCGTGGCCCCTGCCGGGCGTCGAGACACCGCCGTCGGGGCTCGATCCCGCCGAGGCGTGGCTGGCCGAGCAATGGCAAGCGGTGCTGGGCGTCGCGGTCCCCGGGCGGAAGGCGGACTTCTTCGACCTCGGCGGCGGCTCGCTGGCCGCCGCGCAGCTCGTGTCCCGCATCCGGGCGCGCGTGCCGGAGTTCGCCGTCGCCGACATCTACGACATGCCCCGTCTGTCGGCGATGGCCAAGGCGCTCGGACCGTTCCTGCCCGATGCGGAGGGCGGTGAGTACCGGCGCCCCGAACCGACGCCACGTGCGACGCAGTGGCTCCAGACGCTGGCGGGAGCGCCGTTGTTCATCCTGTCCGGCGTGCGATGGCTGCTCTACATCCTCACCGCGGGCACCGTCCTCAACCTCCTCCCGGGCTTCGGCGTCCTTCCGACGGCGCCGGTGTGGCTGCTCGTGGTCGGGTGGCTCTTGTTCGCGACGCCCTTCGGGCGCATGGCGCTCGCCGCCGCATCCGCCCGCGTCCTGCTGGCGGGACTGCGCCCCGGTGACTACCCGCGCGGGGGAGCGGTGCATCTGCGTGTGTGGCTGGCAGAGCAGATCGCCGACCAGGTGGATGCGGTGGGTCTCGCCGGTGCGCCCTGGATCACCTACTACGCCCGGGCGCTGGGGGCCCGGATCGGCCGTGACGTCGATCTGCACACGCTGCCTCCCGTCACCGGGATGCTCGAGGTGGGCGACGGCGCGTCGATCGAGCCCGAGGTGGATCTGCGCGGCTATTGGATCGACGGCGACCTCCTGCGCGTGGGCGCCATCCGCATCGGCGCCCAGGCGACCATCGGCGCACGCAGCACCCTCGCCCCGGGCACGCGCATCGGGCAGCGGGCGGAGATCGCCCCGGGCTCCGCCGTCTTCGGGCGGGTGCGTGCGGCGCAGACCTGGGCGGGGTCGCCGGCGGTCCGGGTGGGCGCGGTCGCGGAGGATTGGCCCGCAGGGCGGCCCCCCACTCCGCACCGCTGGATGTGGGCGTACGGCGCGTCGGCGTTGGCGTTGGCCGTGCTTCCCGTGTTCGCCATCCTCTGCGGGGCGGTCGTGCTGGCCGCCGGTGTGCAGGGTGCCCCGTCGTTGTCCGCCGCATTCGGTGCGGCGGTGTCGTGGCTCGTGCCGGCCGTGCTCCTGTGCGGACTCGTGCTCGCCGGCGTCGTCGTGGTCTCGGTGCGCCTGCTCTCGTTCGGACTCGTGGCGGGGACATACCCCGTGCGAAGCAGGGTGGCGTGGCAGGCGTGGACGATCGAGCGCCTTCTGGATGCGTCCCGCACCATTCTCTTCCCGCTCTACTCGAGCTTGTTCACGCCGGTCTGGCTGCGGATGCTGGGTGCGCGGGTGGGACGCGATGTCGAGGCGTCGACCGTGCTCCTGCTGCCTTCGCTGACGCGGATCGAGGACGGCGCCTTCCTCGCCGACGACACGATGGTCGCTTCCTACGAGTTGCACGCCGGGTGGATGCGGTTGGGCACCGTCCGCATCGGCAAGCGCGCCTTCCTCGGCAACTCGGGCATGGCGGCGCCGGGGCATCGCGTGCCCCGTGACGGGTTGGTGGCGGTGCTGTCGTCGGCGCCGCGCAAGGCGAAGCCGGGGTCGTCGTGGCTGGGCTCGCCCGCGGTGCGCCTGCGACGCGCCGTCACCGAAGCGGATGAGTCGCGCACGTACCGCCCCACGCCGGGTCTGCGCCTCGCGCGGGCGCTGTGGGAGCTGTGCCGGTTCGTTCCCGTGGTCGTGACCTGCGCGATCGGGCTGTCGGTGCTGTTCGCGCTCGCCGCACTCACGAGCTGGCTCGGCTGGCCGTGGGCACTGCTGCTGTCGGGGGTCGTGCTGCTGGCTGCAGGCGCCGTGGCGGCAGCGGTCACTGTCGTCGCCAAGTGGACGATCGTCGGTCCCATCCGCGCTGGTGAGCAGCCGCTGTGGTCGAGCTTCGTCTGGCGCACGGAAGTCGTCGACACGTTCACCGAGATGGTGGCGGCGATGTGGTTCGCACGTGTGGCCGTCGGCACGCCCGCCCTGGCGGTGTGGCTGCGGGCGATGGGGGCGCGCATCGGCACCGGGGTCTGGTGCGATTCGTACTGGCTCCCGGAACCCGATCTGGTCACGCTCGGCGACGGGGCGACGGTCAATCGGGGATGCGTCGTGCAGACCCACCTGTTCCATGATCGAATCATGAGCATGGACACCGTAGAGCTCGAACCCGGCGCGACGCTGGGTCCGCACAGCGTGATCCTGCCGGCCGCCGTCATCGGCGCCGACGCGACTGTCGGGCCCGCCTCCCTGGTGATGCGCGGCGAGACGGTACCCGTCGGCACCCGCTGGAGCGGCAACCCCATCGGCCCATGGCGCGCGGTGAAGGTGCGTGCCTACCAGTCCACCTCGTGAACGGCGACGCCTACGCTCCACGCAGCGGCGACGTCACGTACGACGTCGTCTCCTACGATCTCGACCTCGACTACCGCGTGCGCACGAACCGCCTGAGCGGCACCGCGACGATCGAGGCGACCGCGTCGATCGACCTGCGCGGCGTGAGGCTGGACCTCATCGGAATGCGTGCCACCAGGGTCCGCGTCGACGGCGCGACCCCGGCCGTGCAGCGTCAGAGCGCGCAGCATCTGCAGATCGGGTTCGGTCGCGACGTCGCGGCGGGGGAGACGTTCACCGTCGAGGTGCGCTACGAGGGATCGCCCGCGCCGAGACGTTCGCCGTGGGGCACTATCGGCTGGGAGGAGCTGACGGACGGAGCGCTCGTCGCGAACCAGCCGACCGGGGCGGCGACGTGGTTCCCCTGCAACGACCGGCCCGACAATCGCGCCCGGATGCGGATGAGGATCGCCACCGACCGGGAGTACTCGGCCGTCGCCGTCGGCACGCGCATCCTGGATCAGGTGCAGGGGCGGCGTCGGGTGGTGGAGTACGTCTGTGACGTTCCCACCGCGACGTACCTGGCCGCGGTACAGATCGGTCGCTACGGGCGCACCGAGATCGACGCCCCGGTGCCGGTCGAGCTCTGGGCGCCGACAGCACTGCGGGCGCCGGCCGCAGCGGCCTTCGCCGATCTGCCGCGGATGATCGCGGCGTTCGACGAGCGGTTCGGGCCGTACCCGCAGAGCCAGTACCGCGTCGTGGTGACCGCCGACGATCTCGAGATCCCGCTCGAGTCGCAGGGCATGGCGGTGTTCGGCGCGAATCATCTGGATGCGGCGAGCGAACGACTCGTGGCGCACGAACTCGCGCACCAGTGGTTCGGAAACAGCGTCGGAATCGCGCGCTGGCAGGACATCTGGCTCAACGAGGGCTTCGCCTGCTACGCCGAGTGGCTGTGGTCGGAGACATCTGGCGGACCGGATGCCGACGCCTGCGCGCGGGCCCATCTGCGACAGCTGGCGGGCGAGCCGCAGGACCTGGTGATCGCCGATCCCGGCGCGGCGCGACTGTTCGATGATCGGGTCTACAAACGCGGCGCCATCGCCCTGCATGCCCTCCGGCTGCACCTGGGCGACGCCGCATTCTTCGAGCTGTTGCGCTCCTGGACCGCCGCCCATCGGCACGGTCTGGTCGTCACCGACGACTTCCGTGGCTTGTTGGACGACCGCTCGGCGGCAGTGCTCAGCTCCTGGATCGATCGGGCTCCGCTGCCGCGGCTCGCGCGACGCTGATCACGAATCCGGCGGGGGCGTCGGCATCCCAGCCGTGCACCGCGCGCCCGGCGACGACCGTCCGCCAGCCCTCCCCCTCGACGACGGCCGGCAGCTGAACGCCGTGGCGGAGGTCCGCACCGACCGCCTTGGTCGCCGCCTCGAACCTCGTCCAGTCGCGCAGCGTGGAGCCGGGAGCGAGCCGCTCGAGTCGCGTCGATGTGGCCCCTGACCCTTCCTCGACGTCGACACCGATATCGCCATCGTCGGCCAGCGCCGCCACGACGAGATCGCCGGCATAGGCGAGAGAGACCGACCCGCCTCCCTCGAGGCCGGGTCGTCCGTGGTTCCCGCCGCATCCGTTGCACGGGCCGTGCCGGAGGGTGCGCCCCGTGGCTTCGTACACGAGCCGGGCGGCAGCCGTTCGACGTTCGGCGCCGTCCCGTGTCGTCCACACCACGCGGATCGCGTGCGGCATGTATCAGACCTTCGGCAGGTGCGTCTCGATCGCGGCGATGCCGGAACCGGGGTTCGTGCGCGACAGGTGCACCACGGAGAATCCGCCGACCTCCAGCGCGGAGGCGCTGCCGAGATACGAGCCGCGCAGCGTGCCGGTCGCGAGGGCCAGCTCGTGCAGGATGTCGGGCAGCACAGGCCCGTGGCTGCACACCACGGCGGGCTTGCGCGAGCGCACCCGCTTGCCGACGACCGTGCGGGCGTCCGAGCGGCCCTCTTCCCACGCATCCTGGCTGATGAGCTCACTTGTCTTGATCGAGCGTCCGAGGTTGGCAGCCAGGGGAGCGACGGTCTCGGTGCAGCGCACCGCATCCGACGACACGATCCGACGGATGCCGAATGAGCTCAGCGGCCCGACGATCGCCTCCGCCTGCTTGCGTCCGCGTGCGGTGAGGGGGCGGGATGCATCGGAGCCCGACCACTCGTCGCGCGGGGTGGCCTTGGCGTGACGCAGCACGACGATCGGGAACGTCTCCAGCACGCCGTCGTCGACGAAGCGGAGGAAGTTCTCCACGATCTCCACGTCGACGGGGTAGCTGAGGTAGGTGAGCGCCTTCTTCGGGCTCACCCACTCGATGGCGGCGATCTCCTTGTTCGGCACGAACGCCGAGGCGCGGATGGCGGCATCGGTGGCCTCCGCCGACCAGTAGTGCACGATCTTCTCGCGCCGGCTGGGCAGTGTGTAGCGGGAGACGCCGACCGGAAGGCCGAGCGAGACGGCGATGCCGGTCTCCTCGAAGATCTCGCGCACGGCGGTCTCCACCAGCGCCTCGCCCGGGTCGACTTTTCCCTTCGGAAGGGTGACGTCGCGGTACCGGGTGCGGTGGATGACGAGGATCTTCAGCTTGTCCTCGACCCGGCGCCAGACGATTCCGCCCGCGGCATAGACGGCGGTGTGCGTCATCGCACCGCCCTCGAACGCCGACGACGCTGCACCTGGAACATCGTCTTGTCCTGCAGGTCGACGAGGGCCTTGCCGTCGGTGTCGGTCGAATGCCGTGTCCACGTGCCGTCGCCGGCGAGCCACCAGGAACTCGTGTTGTCGCTCATCGCGAGCGAGAAAAGATCGCTCAGCTCCGCGATCTGCGCGGGCGCCGTGATGCGCACGAGTGCTTCGACGCGGCGGTCGAGGTTGCGGTGCATCATGTCGGCCGAGCCGATGTAGGTCTCGGGGTCGCCGTCGTTGTCGAACGCGAAGATCCGGGAGTGCTCGAGGTAGCGGCCGAGGATCGAGCGCACCGTGATGTTCTCGCTCAGCCCGCCGACGCCGGGACGGATGCTGCAGATGCCGCGCACCCAGATCTCGACCGGGACACCGGCGCGACTGGCGCGATAGAGCGCGTCGATGATCTGTTCGTCGACCATCGAGTTGACCTTGATGCGGATGCCGGAGCTCTTGCCGTCGAGGGCGTGCTTGCGCTCGCGCTCGATGAGACGGACGAGCCCCTTGCGCAGGTGCAGCGGGGCGACGAGCAGCCGCTTGAACTTCTTCTCGATCGCGTACCCGCTCAACTCGTTGAACAGGCGGGTGAGGTCGCGGCCGACCTCGTCGCTCGCGGTGAACAGGCCGAAGTCCTCGTAGATGCGACTGGTCTTCGGGTTGTAGTTGCCGGTGCCGACGTGGCAGTAGCTGCGCAGCACGCCGTTCTCCTCGCGGATCACGAGGGCGAGCTTGCAGTGCGTCTTCAGCCCGACGAGGCCGTAGACCACGTGCACACCGGCCTTCTCGAGCTTGCGGGCCCAGACGATGTTGTTCGCCTCGTCGAAGCGCGCCTTGACCTCGACGAGGGCCAGCACCTGCTTGCCCGCCTCGGCGGCGTCGATCAGCGCCTGCACGATGGGACTGTCGCCCGAGGTGCGATACAGCGTCTGCTTGATCGCGAGCACGTGCGGATCTTTCGCCGCCTGCTCGAGGAAGGCCTGCACGCTGGTGGCGAAGGACTCGTAGGGGTGGTGCACGAGCACGTCGCCCTTGCGGATGGCGGCGAAGATGTCGGCGCGCTCATTGTTGTCGCCCGGCTGGAACGCCAGCGCCGTCGTGGGAACGTGCGGCGGGTAGTGCAGGTCGGGACGGTCGATGCGCGACAGATCGAACAGGCCCCGCAGATCCAGCGGCCCGGGGAGGCGATAGACCTCCTGCTCGGTGATGTCGAGTTCTTTGATCAGCAGATCGAGGGTGAGCTCGTCCATGTCGTCGGTGATCTCGAGGCGGATCGGCGGCCCGAAGCGCCGACGCATGAGCTCGGCTTCGAGCGCCTGGATGAGGTTCTCGGTCTCGTCCTCTTCGATCACCATGTCTTCGTTGCGCGTGAGGCGGAACGCATGGTGGTCGAGGATCTCCATGCCCGGGAAGAGGTCGGAGAGGTGGTTGGCGATCAGATCCTCGAGCGCGAGGTAGCGCACGCGCTCGCCGACGCGCGGCACCTCGACGAACCGCGGCAGCATGGGCGGGACCTTCAACCGCGCGAACTCCTGTCGGCCCGTCTTCGCGTTGCGGATGCGGATCGCCAGATTCAGCGAGAGACCGGAGATGTAGGGGAAAGGGTGCGCCGGGTCCACCGCGAGGGGCATCAGCACCGGGAACACCTGCGACTGGAAGTAGTCGGACAGACGCGAGCGGTCGTCTTCGTCGAGATCGCCCCACCCGATCACCTCGATGCCGGAATCCGCCAGTGCGGGCCGCACGAGGTGCTGCCAGGCCTCGGCGTGACGCAGCTGGAGTGCGTGGGCTTCGCCGGAGATGTCGGCGAGGACGTCTTGCGCCGCGCGGCCGATGTTCGTCGGCACGGCGAGGCCCGTGATGATGCGGCGCTTGAGTCCCGCGACGCGCACCATGAAGAACTCGTCGAGGTTGCTGCCGAAGATCGCGAGGAAGTTCGCGCGCTCCAGCGTCGGCACGGCCGGGTCCTCCGCGAGCTCCAGCACACGCTGGTTGAATGCCAGCCAGCTCAGCTCACGATCCAGATACCGCGCCTCGGGCAGCTCGGTGTCACCGCCGTCGGTGACGTCGAAGTCGTCGTCGTCGGCATCGCCCAGGCCCGCATCGAGCATCACGTCGGAGATCATTCCCACATCCTTGCAGCCAGAGGTGACACGAGTGTGAACTCCGCGAGGGTCAGGATCCGGCGCGCTCCCCGGCAGCCGGGATCTGATCCTCTTCGTACACGTTGAAGCGGTAGCCGACGTTGCGCACCGTGCCGATGAGCTGCTCGAGATCGCCGAGCTTGGCGCGCAGGCGCCGCACGTGCACATCGACCGTGCGCGTGCCGCCGAAGTAGTCGTAACCCCAGACCTCGCTGAGCAACTGTTCGCGGGTGAACACCCGCGACGGATGCGTCGCGAAGAAGTGCAGCAGCTGGAACTCCTTGTAGGTCAGATCCAGCGGCTTGCCGTGCACCTTGGCGGAGTACGAGGACTCGTCGATCGTGATGCCGGAGGTCTGGATGCGGGTCGAGACCTGCTCCTTGGACAGACGCCCGACGGCGAGCCGGATGCGGGCGTCGACCTCGGCGGGGCCGGCTCCTACCAGGATCACGTCGTCGACGCCCCAGTCGGTGGACACCGCGGTCAGCCCGCCCTCGGTGACGATGAGCACGAGTGGCGCATCGAGTCCCGTCGTCGTCAGAATCTTGCACAGCGACTTGGCGCCCACGAGATCGTGGCGCGCATCGACGAAGACGACGTCCGCGTTGGGGGCGTTCACCAGCTGCGCGGGCTCCGCGGGGATCTGGCGGACACGATGGCTCAACAGCTCCAGCGCCGGGAGCGCGGGCGCGCTACCGGCGGAACTCAGAACGAGAAGCTGTGCCAAAGTCACCCTCCGGGCGGGGTCCGCGTCGTGCCTCATCTTATGCGCAGCCGCGAGGCACGCAGATCTCACCGGGACGCACGACGTGCAGCGCGCGCTCCCATGCGTGAGAATGATCGTATGACGACACCGGAACTGGCGCCACGTCGGCCCTTCGGCGGCATCCTGGCCGTCTGGGTGTTCGCGGCCGTCGCGGGGCTCGCCGTCGCCTTGTTCGTCCCGTCGCCGTGGCACGCGACGCTGATGACGCTGGCGCTCGCCGCATCCGTCATCCTCGCCTTCGCCATCCAGCTGGCGTACGGGCGGGTGCAACGCTTCATCCAGCGCGTGGCGCTCAGCAGCCTCGGTGCCCTCCTCGTGCTGGGAGTGATCAGCGTGGCCGTCGCGCTCTCCTCGCTCATCGCCAGCGCGCGCTGAGCCCATCGCCTGCGCGGACGGGCTACCATGGGCGCATGGACCTGGTCGCGCTCGAAATGTTCTTCGTGGGCCTGCTCGTGCTCGCCTCCCTCGCCATCGCGTTCGTCTCGGGCGCCGTGGTCTGGAACCTCTACCGCGGCCAGCGCTGACGGAGCGGGCGATGATCGAGCTCCCCACCGATCTGCCCGCGGACCTCGCGCCCCTCTCGTGGCTCCTGGGAGTCTGGGAGGGGACCGGAGTGATCGACTACGAGGCAGACGGTCACCACTTCTCGGGTGAGTTCACGCACCGCGTGAGCTTCAGCCACGACGGCGGAGATGCCGTCAACTACTCCGCCACCGCGTGGCTCGGCGAGGGTGAGTCGCGGCGTCTGCTGGTCTCGGAGGTGGGATTCTGGCGTGTGGTGCGACCGCAGGGTCCCGGAGATCCTGGGCCGGGACTGCTGCCGGCCGTCTCGGAGCAGCCGGCGCGCACGGCCGATGACGTCGAGGCGCTGCGCACCGCCGAGGGCGGCTTCGAAATCGCCGCGAACATCGTGCACGCCGACGGGGTGAGCGAGCTCTACCTCGGTCAGATCCGCGGTCCGCGCATCGACATCGCGACCGACGCGGTGATCGCCGCGCCCGGAACCAAGGCCTACACGGCGGCCACCCGGCTGTACGGCCTGGTCGACGGCCATCTGCTCTGGGCGTGGGATATCGCCGCCCTCGGATCCGAGCTCGGCTCGCACGCATCCGCCCGCCTGGCGAAGGTGGACTGATGATCGCTTCGCCCGCCGGCGCGATCACCGACGGCGATGTGCTGCTGCACGTCGGCGATCCGATGCGTGAACAGCGTGCGCTGGAGCGCGGCACGGCCATCGCGCCGCGCGCCGGTCGCGGCGTCATCGCCGTCACGGGCGTCGACCGGCTGAGCTGGCTCGATTCGATCACGACCCAGGCTCTCGCGCACCTGGAGCCCGGGGTATCGACCGAACTCCTGGTGCTCGACCCGCAGGGGCGCGTCGAGCATGCGGCGGCCGTGCTGGACGACGGCGAGACGACCTGGCTCATCACGGATGCGGGTGATGCCCCCGCCCTCGCGGCCTGGCTAGGCCGCATGCGCTTCCGGCTTCGGGTCGAGGTCCGCGACGCCTCGACCGAGGTCGCCGTTGTGGGCGCGACGGATGCGGGGCTCGCCCTCATCCGTCCTCTCACCGTCGGCGAGACGTCGCTCGTCTGGCGCGACCCGTGGCCGGGGGTCGCCGTCGGCGGCGCCGCGTACGGGCCCGTCGAGGAGCACCCGGGCACCCAGCGCAGCTGGAACGAGGCACTCGTGGATACCCCCGAGGCCGCGCGGCTGGCGCAGCTCGCCGCATCCGGCGAGATCGGCTTCGCCGGTGAACTCGCGGTCGAGGCACTTCGTATCGCCGCGTGGCGTCCCCGCTTCGCGGACGAGGTCGACGAGCGCACGATCCCGCATGAGCTCGACTGGCTCCGCACCGCCGTGCACCTCGACAAGGGCTGCTACCGCGGGCAGGAGACGGTGGCGAAGGTGCACAACCTCGGTCACCCGCCGCGTCGCCTGGTCAGCCTGCACCTGGACGGCAGCGCCGAATCCCTGCCCGCGCGCGGCGACGTGGTCGCCGTCGGTGACACGGAGATCGGCCGCATCACCTCAGCCGCCCGCCACTTCGAGGACGGCCCGATCGCTCTGGCCGTCATCAAGCGCACGGCCGACACCGACGCCGACGTCGTCGTGCACACGGCAGACGGCGACGTCGCCGCATCCGTCACCACGGTCGTGCCGCCGGATGCGGGCGCCAGCGCCGGCGTGCCGCGCTTGCCCCGACTCTCGCGCCGGCGGTGACGGTGCCCCCGGGCGGCGCCGACACCACGAGCGTGTCGACGCGGCTGCGAGAGCGCTTCGATCCGAGACCCGGTCTGTCGCGGGCGGTCACCGATCTGCCCGCCATCGCCCAGCTGACGGCGGCGGCGATGGGCGCCTACGTCTTCTCGCTGTTCGTGCTCGGCCACACAGCTCCCGTGCTCGCCGGCACAGTCGCGGTGTCGAGCCTCGGGCTGGTGCGCGACGCACGGCCGCGTCGCGTCGCCGAGACGGTGGCCGGGATGCTGCTCGGCATCGTCATCTCCGAGGTCCTACTGCGCCTGGTGGGTCCCGGCTGGTGGCAGCTCGGCATCACCCTCGCTGTGGTCGTGTTCGTCGCCAGGGCGCTGTCGCCGCAGCCCGGCTTCGCGATCGCCGCGGCGATCCAGGGCCTCATCGTCCTGCTGTTCCCGATGGCACCGACGGAGGCGTCATGGAGCCGGTTGGCGGACGGTGCGGTCGGCGGCGTGGCGGCGCTCCTGGTGACAGCCTTCGTTCCCCGCAATCCTCGCGCGGAGGTGCTGCGCGAGGCCCGGGCGCTCTTCGCTGCGATCGACGACGCGATCGTGACCCTCATCCGTGCGCTGGAGGACGGAGACCGTTCGCGTGCGGAGCGTGCACTGGAGAAGGCCCGAGCGCTCGATCCGCTCGTGCGGGCCTGGCAGGAATCGCTCGACTCCGCTGTCGCGGTCGCGCGCATCTCCCCGTTCCTGCGCAGGCGCCGCGCAGAGCTCGATCGTTACCGCCGCGTCATGGCGGCCACGGATCTCGCGGTGCGCAACCTCCGCGTCGTGGCGCGCCGATCCGGCTACCTCATCGACGACGGCGCGCCGCGCCCCATCCCCGCCGACCTGCTGCGGTCCCTGGCACGGGCCCTCGCCCTCGTGGGGGAGTCGCTCGACGACATCGCGCAGCAGATTCCCGCACGCGAAGCAGCGCGGGCCGTCGCGCGCCACCTGGATCCCGCGCAGCTCGCGCCGGGCGCCTCCGCCGGCGAGCACAGCGTCATCTCCGCCCTGCGCCCGTTCGCGGTCGATCTGCTGGTGGCGACGGGCCTCAGCGAAGACGAGGCGCGCGCCGCCATGCCCCGCATCTGAGACACCGCCTCTCAGCGAGGCGCCACCTGCTCCCACGGCACCGTGAGCTCACCCAGGCGCCACCGCGAACGCTGCTGGAGAGGCCACCCGTCCGCTTCGAGCGCCGCGAGCGCCGCCTGCCATCGTTGCGCGGGGGAGAACGTCGCCAGGGGCGCCGCGCGTGTCCACTCCGCATCCAGCGCGCGCAGCAGCTCGTGCACGCCCTCGCCCGGGACATTGCGGTGGATCAGCGCCTTCGGCAGACGCTCGGCCGCGATCGAGGGAAGCTCCAGACCGGTCAGCCGCAGCGAGATCGTCAGCGTGCGCGGACGGGCATCGGCACCGATCTCGACCCACGTGCTGATGCGCCCGAGCTCGTCGCACGTGCCCTCGACGAGGATGCCGCCCGCATCCAGGCGAGATGCCATGCGCTCCCAGGCCGCCGGAACCTCGTCCTCGTCGTACTGACGCAGCACATTGAACGCGCGGATGATGCGTGGCCGCTCCGGCACCGGGATCTCGAAGCCGCCGCGGGCGAACGAGACCCGCGCGTCGGGGCGGAAGATCGTCGCCTGCTCGCGGACGCTCTCGAGCTGCGCACGAGCACGTGCCACGCGCGCGGGATCGATCTCCAGCCCCCACACGCGCACATCCGGGCGGACGCGGTGCAGTCGCGCCTCGAGCTCGAGGGCGGTGACGCCGCTCGCCCCGAAGCCGAGATCAACCACGAGCGGCTCCGGCTCCGCCGTCCGAAGCGAGCGGTGGCGCGCGATCCACCTGTCCACGCGTCGGAGGCGGTTCGTGCCCGTCGTGCCTCGGGTGATGCGACCCGAAGGCGTAGGACTCATGGCCCCATGATGCCAGCGTCGCGGTCGATATCATGGGCTCATGACCACCCCTCATACCCTGATCCTGCTGCGCCACGGCCAAAGCCAGTGGAACGAGCTCAACCTCTTCACCGGATGGGTCGACGTGCGCCTGACCGACCAGGGCAAGGCCGAGGCCGCCCGTGGCGGCGAGCTGCTCGCCGAGGCGGGCCTGCTGCCCGACGTCGTCCACACGTCGCTGCTGAGTCGCGCGATCCAGACCGCGAACCTCGCGCTCGACGCCGCCGACCGTCTGTGGATCCCCGTCAAGCGCACCTGGCGCCTCAACGAGCGCCACTACGGCGCGCTGCAGGGCAAGGACAAGGCCGAGACCCTCGCCGAGTTCGGTCAGGAGCAGTTCATGCTGTGGCGTCGTTCCTTCGACGTTCCGCCGCCGCCGCTCGATGACGCATCCGAGTTCAGCCAGGTGAACGACCCGCGCTACGCCGGAATCGACGGCGAAGTGCCTCGCACCGAGTCGCTCAAGCTCGTGATCGATCGACTCCTGCCGTACTGGAGCGAGGCCATCGTCCCCGACCTCACCGCCGGCAAGACGGTGCTCGTCGCCGCCCACGGCAACTCGCTGCGCGGCCTCGTGAAGCACCTCGAGGGCATCAGCGACGACGACATCGCCGAGCTGAACATCCCCACCGGCATCCCGCTGGTGTACCGCCTCGACGAGAACCTGCAGGCGCTGGGCAAGGGCGAGTACCTCGACCCCGAAGCAGCCGCAGCGGGCGCTGCCGCCGTCGCCAACCAGGGCAAGTAAGCCGATACGGGAAGGGCCCGGATGCGTAATGCATCCGGGCCCTTCCCGTATGTCTGCGAGGTCAGATCTGGGGCTCGACCTCGGACTGCGGCGCCCAGTCGCCGGTCGCGAGGTAGACGATCTTCTTCGCGACCGACACCGCGTGGTCGCCGAAACGCTCGTGGTAGCGGCTCGCCAGGGTCGCGTCGACCGTCGCTGCCGCCTCGCCCTGCCAGGATTCGCTGAGGACCTTCTCGAAGACGCTGACGTGCAGCTCGTCGAGCTTGTCGTCCTCGTTGCGCAGCTGCTCGGCGAGGTCCAGGTCGCGCGTGCGCAGCAGCTCGGTGAGCTTGCGGGCCACGTCGACGTCGATCTCGCCCATCTTCGTGAACGTGCCCTTGAGACCCTTCGGGATGGCACGGTCGGGGAAGCGCATGCGGGTCAGCTGCGCGATGTGCTCGGCGATGTCGCCCATCCGCTCGAGCGATGCGCTGATGCGCAGCGCGGAGACGACCGTGCGCAGGTCGCTCGCGACGGGCTGCTGCCGGGCGAGGATGTCGATCGCCAGCTCGTCGAGCTCGATCGCCTTGTCATCGATCACGGAGTCGTTGTCGATGACCTCTTCGGCGAGCGCGACATCGCTCGTGCCGAACGCCCTCGTCGCCTTCTCGATGGCCTCGGTGACGAGCTCGGAGATCTCGACGAGCCGGACACGGACCTCGTCGAGGGACTGCTGGAAAACCTCGCGCATGAAACAGGCACCTTCCTGGGGTGATCGTGGGCGGCACGGGACGGGCCCGGGCGATTCTCGCCGTCGAAGGTTAACGAACGGTGCCGCGGGAGTGAATGTTACCTGCGCCGCCGCCTCCGGAGGCGTCTGAGACGGGGTGCGGGTTCAGCATCCATTTACGCTGGAGCCATGAACTCGTCGCAGCTCGCGCTGCTGGCCCTGGTCATGGGCGTCGTCCTCGGGGCGTCGATCACCCTCCTGATCATCGGTGCGATGCGGGCCAGGGCGCGCGTCGAGGCGCGTAACTCGACGGCCGTTCCCGAGGGCGTCCCCGATGTCCTCGCCGCGATGGACGACAGCGCGATCGTGGTGGACGGTTCCGGAACGGTGCGTGCCGCATCCGCATCCGCGGAGGCCTTCGGGATCCACGTCGACGAGGTCGTGCCCGACGATCGCATCCGTGAGCTCGCGCGCGCGGTGCGCTCGGGAGGGATCAGTACGGCGAGCTTGACGCTGCGACGCTCCTCCTCTCCCGCGGAGCCCCGCCTCGTCTCGGCCCGCGCGACGACCATCTCGCCGAAGCTCGTGCTCATCGTCATCCGCGACATCACCGAGCGTGAGCGGGTCGAGCAGATGCGCCGCGATTTCGTCGCGAACACCTCGCACGAGCTGAAGACACCCGTGGGTGCGGTGAGCCTGCTCGCTGAGGCGATCGAGTCGGCTGCGGACGACCCCGCGCAGGTGCGCATCTTCGCCGGACGCCTCAGCGCCGAGGCGCAGCGGCTCGCCTCCCTGACGTCGCGCGTCATGAACCTGTCCCGGCTGCAGTCGGCGGACGAGCTCGCCGAGGTCGGGGATGTGTCGGTGGACTCCGTCGTCACGGCCGCCTGCGAGGCGCACGCGCTCGCCGCGGGCTCCGCCGGGGTGACGGTCGTGCGCGGCGGGACGAGAGGCCTGTACGTGCGCGGCGACACGCAGATCCTCACCGAGGCGCTCGGCAACCTGGTGGCCAACGCGATCGCGTACTCGCCCAGCGGCTCCAGCGTCGGCATCGGGGTGAAGCAGGTGCACAACTCCGTGGAGATCGCGGTCACCGACCGAGGCATCGGCATCTCCGAAGCGGACCAGCAGCGCGTGTTCGAGCGCTTCTTCCGTTCGGATCAGGCGCGCTCTCGCCGCACCGGCGGCACGGGGCTGGGGCTGTCTATCGTGAAGCACGCGGTCCAGCGCCACGGCGGTGAGGTGCGCGTCTGGTCGCGCGTCGGGCGCGGCTCGACCTTCACCATCCAGCTTCCGATCGCGTCGCCGCCGGACGACCTCGAGGCACCGGCCGCCCGCGGCCGCCGTCGACCTAAGAAGACCAAGAAGACCCCCGTCGCGTCTCCGGCCGCGGCACCGAACCCGAACGGAGTCACCGAATGACCCGCGTCCTGATCGTCGAGGACGAGCCCGACCTCGCCGACCCGCTCGCCTACCTGCTTCGCAGGGAGGGGTTCGAGGTCGAGATCGCCGAAGACGGCGCCATCGCGCTCTCCGCGTTCCGTGAACGCGGCGCCGACATCGTGCTGCTCGACCTGATGCTGCCCGGCATGCCCGGCACCGAGGTGTGCCGTCAGATCCGCACCGTCTCCTCTGTGCCGATCATCATGCTGACCGCCAAAGACAGCGAGGTCGACATCGTCGTGGGGCTGGAGCTCGGCGCCGACGACTACGTCACCAAGCCCTACTCGGCCCGAGAACTGCTGGCGCGGATGCGGGCCGTCCTGCGCCGCTTCGCCCAGGTGGAGGCCGACCTCGACGAGCGTGTTCTCCAGGGCGGACGGGTGACGCTCGACATCGACCGCCACACCGTCACCGTCGGCGGCGAAGAGATCAACATGCCGCTCAAGGAGTTCGAGCTCCTCGAGGTCCTGATGCGCAACGCCGGCCGCGTTCTGACCCGAGGGCAGCTCATCGACCGGGTGTGGGGCACCGACTACTTCGGTGACACGAAGACCCTGGACGTGCACATCAAGCGCATCCGCTCGCGCATCGAGGAGAACCCGAGCGATCCGGTCATGCTGGTGACCGTCCGCGGACTCGGGTACCGGTTCGAGGCCTGAGACGAAGACGAAAGGGCGGGGCACCCGGAGGTGTCCCGCCCTTTCGCGTGCGCTGCGCTCAGGGAACGAGCGGCGTCAGGTAGTCGAGGTCGCCGTTGAGGACCGGGATCTCCACGCGGGCCCCCTCGCCGTCGCCGGACTGGAAGAAGATCGGCACGGTCGAGCCCGGGCGGGCGTCGAGGTTCTCGATCAGCAGCGGATCGGTGTCCTCGGTGCCGAGGCTCAACGTGTCGCCGGCGGGGACGCGCACGGTCAGCTTGACGGCGTTCTCGCCGACCTCGAGGTTCAGCACCTGCGAGGAGTCGCTCTCGTTCACGATCGCGGCCACGAAGTTGCCCTCGGTACCCTCGTCGTTGGCGACGACAAGCGCGTTGCGCACGGCGAGCGATCCGCTCGACGCCGGCACGTTCAGTCCGTCGGCGGGGGAGTACTGGATCGTCGTGCTCTGCGGCGAGAGCATGGCGCAGCCGCTCGTTCCCAGTGCGACAGCAGCCGCCACGACGACGGACGCGATCAGGCGCGTTTTCACGGTTCCTCCCGGTTGCAGACGGCTTCTCCAGCATTCTACGGGGTCCCGCCCGCCCCTCCCGTGCCGCCGCTCTCGCGTGGTCGTTCGGCAGGGCCTCACACATGTCAGCCGTGCGTGCCGTCCCCGGCGCGCGACGTATGCACGACCCGCTTCCCCCATCCGGCCTCACGTGTCTCAGGGACCTCCACCAGCCCCGCCGGTCGTGCACATGTCGCAGCATCCCGCGCCGCTTCGCGTGCACCGTCTCGTTCGGGGCTCCTCGGCGATCCGCCGTTCGTTGAGCGAGCGGAGCGAGACGAGACGCGCCGGCTCGCGGCGGTCGCCCCGCTAGGGTCACACTTCTCCGCATCCGCGCCAGAGGATGTCAGGCGCGGTTGCGCACACCTGCGGCATCTGCGCACATGCGACGCGACTCGGGCAGTTGCGGAACCCGGGCAGTGACGGAACCCGGGCAGTGACGGAACCCGGGCAGCGACGGGACTCGGGTGCGCGCGGGGGCCCGCGCGGGTGCGGGGATCAGGAGTGCGGTGCGAGGGCGCGAACCCTAGCGCATTCGGCCCTGTGGTATCCTGGTCGTTGCCGAAAGGACATAACTCCATGCTTTTTGAGGTTGGCGAAACGGTCGTCTATCCGCACCACGGTGCCGCGACCATCATCGAGGTCAAGGAACGCGTCATCAAGGGCGAGACCAAGAAGTACTTGAAGCTCAACGTCACCCAAGGCGATCTGGTCATCGAGGTTCCGGCCGACAACGTCGACCTCGTGGGTGTGCGCGACGTGATCGGCAAGGACGGTCTCGAGCGCGTTTTCGAGGTGCTGCGTGCTCCCTTCACCGAGGAGCCGACCAACTGGTCGCGCCGCTACAAGGCGAACCTCGAGAAGCTCGCTTCGGGCGACGTGATCAAGGTCAGCGAGGTCGTGCGCGACCTGTGGCGCCGCGATCAGGACCGTGGTCTGTCCGCGGGTGAGAAGCGCATGCTCGCCAAGGCCAAGCAGATCCTCGTCTCCGAGCTCGCGCTCGCTGAGAAGACCGACGAGGAGAAGGCCAGCGTGCTGCTCGAAGAGGTTCTCGCCAGCTGACGAAGGGCGCCTTCGTGCCTCAGCCCGTGCCGCGCATCGCGGTCGTGGTCGTCGCCGGCGGGTCGGGTACCCGTCTCGGTGAAGACCTCCCCAAGGCGTTCGTCGGGATCGACGAGCACACGATGCTGCGTCATGCCCTCGACGGTGTGTTCCGCAGTGCGCTCGACGCCCAGGTGGTCGTCGTCGCACCCGTAGACCGTACCGGCGAGGCTCTGACGGAGGCTCTCGCCGCAGCGGGCGACGCCCGTGAGCGCGTGAGCGTCGTCGCCGGGGGCGACACTCGACAGAAGTCGGTCGCCGCGGGTCTCGCAGCGCTCTGGGGCGATATCGAGATCGTGCTCGTGCACGACGCGGCCCGGGCCCTGACGCCGCCCGAGGTCTTCACCCGGATCGTGGAGGCCGTCGAACGGACCGGATGGGGGGCCGTCCCCGTTCTTCCCGTGGTCGACACGATCAAGCGCGTCGACGGCGATGAGATCATCGGCGTGGTCGATCGCTCCGAGCTGGGAGCGGCGCAGACCCCGCAGGGATTCCGACGCGACGTCCTGAGCGCGGCCTACGCCGTCGCCGATGCCGAGTTCACGGACGATGCGGCGCTCGTCGCGGCGGCAGGCCACCGCATCGCGGCGGTCGCCGGCGATGCTCTCGGCTTCAAGATCACGCATCCCGCCGACCTCGAACGCGCCCGGGCACTCCTCACGCCCGCCGCCGAGCACCCGGTGCGACTTCAGCAGCCGACGACTGCGCCGCGCGTGGGTGTGGGCACCGACGTGCACGCGTTCGCGGGGGACGGGGAGCTGTGGCTCGCGGGGTTGCGTTGGCCGGATGAGCCGGCCCTGTCCGGGCATTCGGACGGGGATGCGGTCGCTCACGCCGTCGTCGACGCGGTTCTGGCAGCGGCGGGTCTCGGCGACATCGGCACCCACTTCGGCGTCGACCGCCCCGAGTATGCGAACGCGCACGCCGACGCGTTCCTCGCGCGCACCCGTGCGCTGGTGGGCGAAGCGGGCTGGGTGATCGGCAATGTCTCGGTTCAGGTCCAGACCACGCGTCCGCGGTTCGCAGCGCGGCGCCGCGAGGCGGAGGCCGCGCTGAGCGAAGCCCTGGGGGCACCCGTGTCCGTGTCGGCCACGACGACCGACGGCCTCGGTTTCGAGGGGCGCGGCGAAGGGGTCTTCGCGGTCGCGGTCGCCATGCTGTTGCCTGCGCAGTGACCGGTCAGACCGCCCGCGTGAAGTAGAGCGACAGCGGATCGTCGCGGTAGTCGGCGAACGGCCCGCAGCGCACGAAGCCCTCACTCTCGTAGAGGCGTACCGCGGGCACGAACTCCGATGTGCTGCCGGTCTCGAGCCACACGCTCGTCAGGCCCATCGCTGCCGCTTCGCCGAGGATGTGGCGAAGGATGCCGCGCCCGACGCCCGTCCCGCGGAAGGCGTCGGCGACGCGCATGGACTTCAGCTCGCCGCGGTCGTCGCCCCATCGCTTGAGAGCGCCGATGCCCGCGAGCTCACCGTCAGACCACGCAGACCAGAAAGTGACGTCGGGATCGCTCAGCCCCGTCGCGTCCAGCGCGTGCACGCTCTCGGCTGGTGTGCCGGCGTGCATGGCGGCGAGGTGCGAGCCCACGAGGTCGTACGCTGCGCCGTGGGTGGGGTCATCGATGCGGTAGTCGAGCATGGTCATCCTTCGAGGGGGAACGGTTCGGGATCTCGTCGGCGAGAGCCCCAGGCGAGCACGACGAGACCGACGGTGAGCACGGCGATGCCGATGACGGATGCGGTGCCGAGCTGCTCTCCGAGCACGACGAGCCCGAGCAGGGTGGCGGTGATGGGTTCGGCGAGCGTCAGCGTTGCGGCGGTCGCCGCGGTGAGGCGCTGTAGCCCCCAGGTGAACAGCGTGTACGCGACCGCGATCGTCGCGAGTCCCAGCCAGAGCGCGACGGCGACGCCGCTGGGCTCGAGGAGCCAGCCGAACGAGGCGAAGGGCAGCATGAACAGGGCGCTGATCGCCGATCCGGCGCCCATCGCGCCGGCGACGGTGAAGGGATCCCACCCGGTCGACATCAACCGGCGCTGCGCGTTGGCGAAGACGGCGAATGCCGCACCGGCACCCAGCGATCCGAGCACGCCGAGGGGGTCTGCCGAGCCGGAATCGCCGCCGGCGAAGGCCAGCAGCGCGACGCCGGTCGTGGCGAGCGCCGTTGCCGCGAGCCACGTCGGTCGTGGGAGGCGCCGGGTGATCGCCCATTCGATGAGCCCCGCCATGACCGGGGCGGATCCGAGCGCGATGACGGTGCCCACAGCGACGCCGCCGCGAGCCGTGCCGAGGAAGAACAGCGGCTGGTACGCCGCGAGGCAGACGCCCGTCAGCGCCATGAGAACGACAGCACCCGCGGTCAGCGAGGGAGGCGTGGCCGCCGTCGCACGCCGGTGCCGATGGGCGAGCGCGAAGCCGATCACCGCCAGCGCCGTGCCGCCGATGAGTAGCCGCACCGCCCCGACACCGAGCGGCGTCGTACCGTCCGGGCCCAGCGCCTGCGAGGTGCCCGTCGTGCCGAACAGCACGGCCGCAGCGAGGACGGCGAACACGGGCAGCATCCTTCCTTTCTACCGCCGTCATGTGTCGGGGTGGTGACACGGCCCCGCCGGTAGGCTGGTGGAGTGACGGTCCGGCTCTACGACACCCAGGCGCAGGCGCTGCGCGACTTCGCGCCCCTGGAGGACGGCAACGTCACGATGTACGTCTGCGGCCCGACGGTGCAGTCCGGCCCGCACATCGGCCACGTGCGCGCCGCACTCAGCTTCGATCTGCTGCGACGCTGGCTCGCGCACCGGTTCGGTCGGGTGACATTCGTGCGCAACGTCACCGACATCGACGACAAGGTGCTCGCGAACGCGACGCCCACCGAGCCCTGGTGGGCGCTCGCCTACCGCATGGAGCTCGCGTTCAGCGAGGCCTATGCCGCCGTCGGCATCCTCGCACCGACCTACGAGCCGCGAGCCACCGCATCCATCCCGCAGATGATCGAGCTCATCGCGCTGCTCATCGAGCGCGGCCACGCGTACCCGGCGCCCGACGGTTCCGGCGACGTCTACTTCGACGTGCGGTCCTGGCCCGCCTACGGTGCCCTCACGCATCAGGACGTCGACGCGATGGAGACGGCGACGGATGCGGACCCCCGCGGCAAGCGGGACCCGCACGACTTCGCGCTGTGGAAGGGCGCGAAAGACGGCGAGCCGGCAGATGCGCGGTGGGCCTCGCCTTGGGGCGAGGGACGCCCGGGATGGCACATCGAGTGCTCGGCGATGTCGCGCCGGTACCTCGGCTCGCGCTTCGACATCCACGGCGGCGGCCTCGACCTGCGGTTCCCGCACCATGAGAACGAGCTCGCGCAATCCACGGCAGCGGGCGACGCGTTCGCCCAGTACTGGGTGCACAACGGTCTCGTGACCGTCGACGGCCAGAAGATGTCGAAGTCGCTCGGCAACTTCACCCTCGCCGCAGACGTGCTCGCCGAGCGCGAACCGCTCGTGGTGCGATACGCGCTGGCGGCCGCGCACTACCGATCGAGCCTGGACGTCTCCGGTAAGGCCTTCGACGAGGCGGAGGCGGCGCTGGATCGCATCCGGACCTTCCTCGACCGCGCCGAACGAGTGGGTGCGGGGCCGGAGGCGGCGGAGGTTCCCGAAGCGTTCGCCGCCGCGCTGGATGACGACCTCGGCGTCCCTCAGGCCCTGGGCGTGCTGCACGAGACGGTGCGTGCAGGAAACGCGGCATTGGATGAGGGAGACTCGGAGAGCGCGCGCCGTCGCGCGGCCGAGGTCGTCGCCATGACCGACGTCCTCGGCATCAATCCGCTCGACGAGCGGTGGCGCACGCGCGCGGCCGGCCCCGAAGCGGGAGCCCTCGACGCGCTCGTGCGCGTCATGATCGACCAACGCGCCCAGGCGCGAGCAGACAAGGACTGGGCGAGTGCCGACAGGGTGCGCGACGCGATCGCGGCCGCCGGCATCGTCCTCGAAGACGGTCCCGAAGGGACCCATTGGAGTGTGAAACGTGGCTAAGCCGGGAAACCCGTCAGCCGGACGCGGCAAGAAGAAGGGCCCGACGAAGGGCACCGGCGGCAAGAACCGTCGGTCGCTCGAGGGTCGCGGCCCGACCCCGAAGGCGGAGGATCGCGCTTGGCACCCCGCCGGAAAGCGCAAGGCCGCGCAGGAGCGCTTCGTCGCGGCCGGCGGCAAGGCTGCTCCGCGCATCGCAGGCCAGAACCGCACACCGCGCTCGAAGCAGAACGACGACACCGAGACGGTCACCGGCCGCAACTCGGTGCTCGAAGCGCTGCGCGCCCGCATCCCGGCGACCGCCTTCTACATCGCGCAGCGCGTAGAGATGGACGATCGCGTCAAGGAGATGCTCTCGATCGCGACGCACCGTGAGATCCCGGTCCTCGAGGTCACGCGACAGGAGTTGGACCGCATGGCCGGCTTCGACGGCGTGCACCAGGGCGTGGCGCTGAAGGTGCCGCCGTACGAGTACGCACACCCGCAGGACCTGCTCGAGCGGATCATCGACCGTGACGAGCTGCCGCTGATCGTGGCGCTCGACGGTGTGACCGACCCGCGCAACCTGGGCGCCATCATCCGCTCCACCGCGGCGTTCGGCGGCCAGGGCCTCATCATTCCGCAGCGTCGCAGCGCGGGCGTCAACTCCGCCGCGTGGAAGACCAGCGCGGGAGCGGCTGCACGCCTGCCCGTCGCGATGGCGGCGAACCTCACGACGACGCTCAAGGAGTTCAAGAAGCAGGGCGTGTTCGTGCTCGGACTCGACGGCGGCGGCGACGTGGCGCTTCCGGCGCTGCAGCTTGCCGACCGTCCCGTCGTGATCGTCGTGGGCTCCGAGGGCAAGGGGCTCTCGCGCCTGGTCACCGAGACGTGCGACCAGATCGTGTCGATCCCGATCTCCGCCGCCACCGAATCCCTGAACGCGGGAATCGCCGCATCCGTCGCGCTCTACCAGGTCGCCACGCTACGTTCGGCGTGACGATCCCGACCGAAGGAGCACCCATGTCTCGCATCGCCGTTCTCGGAGGAACCGGATACGCCGGCAGCCACATCGTCGCGGAGGCGGTCCGGCGCGGGCACACGGTGCTCTCGGTCGCGCGCACCGTTCCCGCCGAACGGGTGGAGGGCGCGACCTACATCGAGGCCACGCTGCTGGATGTCCCGACTCTCGTGAACGAGTTGATCGGTGTCGACGTGGTCGTCTCGGCCGTGGCCGCGCGCGGTGACATGCTCGGAGCCCTTCGCCCGGCGATCGAGCAGCTGCTCTCGGTGCTGCCCGAGGACGTCCGCATCGGCGTCATCGGCGGTGCCGGTGGAAGCCTTGTCGCCGAGGGCGGCCCGCGCCTCGTCGACACCGAGGGGTTCGCCGACGAGTACAAGCCCGAAGCGCTCGAGGCCATCGGCATCCTCGAAGACCTGCAGACGCGCTCCGGTGACCGCGACTGGTTCTACGTGCACCCGGCCGGAGGCTTCGGCGCGTGGGCGCCGGGCGAGCGCACGGGGTCGTACCGCGACGGCGGTGACGTGCTCGTCGTCGACGAGAACGGCGAGTCGTTCATCTCGGGCGCCGACCTCGCCGTCGCCGTGCTCGACGAGATCGAGACGCCGCGTCACTCGCGGGAGCGTTTCACCGTCGGCTACTGAGTCGACGCGAGCGGATGCGGCGAGCCGCCGTCCGTGGTCAGACCAGGTCGCGCCAGTCGATCGCCTCGTCCTCATCGTCTTCCGCATCGCGCGGCACATAGTCGTCGCGCAAGACGGGGATGATCGACGTCGCCTCGGTGGGCGGCCCCACGACCGTCGCCTCATCGCGGCGATGGCGCAGGACGTCGTCGATGTAGCTGGTGAGCACCTCCGCGAGAGGTACGGACCGGCCGCGCGCCTGCGACATGTACCAGCTGTGCTCGAGCACCTGGTGATACACCTCGGCGGGCTCCAGCTTGGAACGCAGATCGAAGGGGATCGCCTTCACGACCGGCTCGAACTTCCGGGTGAGCCACTCGTGCGCGACCATTTCCTCGTCAGAGCCCACGCGGGAGATGCGCGCGCGGAACTCGTCGAGGTCGTTGAGCAGACGGCGGGCCTGGTTCTCCTCGACATCGAGACCGGTGAGGCGCAGGAGGCGCCGCTGGTGGTGACCGGCGTCGACGACCTTGGGCTGGATCGACACGAGTGCGCCGTCGGTAGCGGTGTCGATCGACATCTCTCCGATGTCGAATCCGAGCGCGTTCAGCCGCTGCACGCGCTCCGTGATCCGCCACGACTCCGCCGCGGAGAAGCTCTCCTTGTCGGTCAGCGCCGCCCAGAGCGAGCGGTAGGAGGAGACGATGCCGTCGGCGATGTCGAGCGCGTCGACGTCACCGGCCAGACGGCCGCCGGCGGCGAGGTCCATGATCTCGCCCGCGATGTTCGTGCGCGCCACATCCAGGTCGTGCTCGCGCTGACCGCGCGTCAGGCCGCCTTCGTGCAGCTCGCCCGTCTCGGCATCGACGAGGTAGGCGGCGAAAGCGCCCGCATCCCGTCGGAAGAGGGTGTTGGAGAGCGAGACATCACCCCAGAAGAAGCCCACGTTGTGCAGACGCACGAGGAGCACGGCGAGAGCATCGACGAGGCGCGAGGCCGTGTTCGGGCGCAGCACTTGGGTGAAGAGGGCGCGGTAGGGCAGGGAGAACTTGAGGTGGGCGGTCACCAGGGCCGCGGGCAGCGGGTGGCCGGCCGCATCCGTTCGCCCGTCGATGACGGCGAAACGGTCGACGCACGGGACGTCGAGGCGGGCGAGGTTGCCGAGCATGTCGTACTCGCGCCGCGCCATCTCACCGGTCGTCTCCTTGACGGCGATGACCTTGCCGCTGAGGGTCGAGAAGCGCACCAGGTGGCGCGAGAGGCCCTTGGGGAGCTGCACGATGTCGTTGCTGGACCAGTCCGCGAGCGGCGTGCTCCACGGCAGTGTCAGCAGTGCGGGATCGATCGCACTGGCCGTGATGGTCAGCGAGTCCGCCATGGTGTCCCTCCACATATGTCGCGGCGCGGCGGATCCGGGTGGATCCGCCGCGCCGCGGGGGTCGTTCCGGTCAGACCGAAGCGATCGCCTTGTCGTTCAGGCGCTCGCCGCTCTCGAGGTCGAACACGTGCACGTGGCCGGGCACGGGGGCGAGGATGACCGTCTCGCCGGCGCTCGGGTGACGACGACCGTCGACGCGCGCCACGATGTCGGTGCGCTTGCCGTTGATCTCGGAGTGGCCGTACAGGTAGCCGTCGGCGCCGAGCTCCTCGATCAGGTCGACGACGACCGACAGGCCCTTGCCGTCGGCGGGAGCCACCTGGATGTCCTCGGGACGCACGCCGATCGTGACCTCGGTGCCGTGCGCCTTGCCGATGGTGTCGGCCTCGACGGGGACGATGAGGTCGCCGAAGCGGACGCCGCCCTCGGCCAGGTCGGCCGGGAAGAGGTTCATGGCGGGGGAGCCGATGAAGCCGGCGACGAAGACGTTCTTCGGCTTCTCGTACAGGTCGCGCGGGGTGCCGACCTGCTGCAGCAGGCCGTCCTTCAGCACGGCGATGCGGTCACCCATGGTGAGGGCCTCGGTCTGGTCGTGCGTGACGTAGACCGTGGTGACGCCGAGGCGGCGAACCAGCGACGCGATCTGCGTACGCGTCTGCACGCGGAGCTTGGCGTCGAGGTTCGACAGCGGCTCGTCCATGAGGAACACCTGGGGCTGACGCACGATGGCGCGACCCATGGCGACACGCTGACGCTGACCACCCGAGAGGGCCTTCGGCTTGCGGGTCAGGTACTCCTCAAGGTCGAGGAGCTTGGCTGCCTCGAGCACACGCTGGGCGCGCTCCTCCTTGCCGACGCCGGCGATCTTGAGCGCGAAGCCCATGTTCTCTGCGACCGTCATGTGCGGGTAGAGGGCGTAGTTCTGGAACACCATCGCGATGTCGCGGTCCTTCGGCGGGACGTCGGTGACGTCGCGGTCGCCGATGCGGATGCTGCCCGAGTTGACTTCTTCGAGGCCGGCGAGCATGCGCAGCGAGGTGGACTTACCACAACCCGAGGGGCCGACCAGGACGAGGAACTCGCCGTCTCCGACCTCGAGGTTGAGCTTGTCGACGGCCGGGCGGGTTCCCCCCGGGTACAGACGCGTTGCGTTGTCGAACGTGACAGTTGCCACTGTTTCTTCTCCTTCACCGGCAGGTACGTGCCGGACGATCCGTAGTGATGGATGCGCGGGGGTGACCCGCAACGCCCGCCATCGGGCGCACCTCTCAGTATGGCACGAGCGTCTGGGCATTTCTCAGGCTGTCTGGCTAGCATCGGATCGGCTGTTTCCCGTGCGGCCCGACCGGACTCCGCCGGTCCCTACGTTTTCTTCAGAGGTCCTATGTCGAGCGACGACTCATCGAACGTCCCGGCGCCGAGCGACCGCCGCGAGGCGGTGCGCGAGAAGGCGCAGCGAGTGCGGCAGCGCCATGCGCGGGTCGGTCGACTTCGTGTGGCCGCGCTCTCGATCAGCGGCGTCGCGGTCGTCGGTGCTGTCGTCGCAGCCGTGGTGTTCGCGGTGAGCTCGTCGACCTCCTCCCCGCAGCTCCAGCCGAGCGGTGCGGTCGACGGCGGCTTCGCGGTCGCATCCGTTGCGGGAGTGTCTGTGCTCGGCGGGTCTGTGGACGAGCCGGCTCCGACCGAATCCTCTGCGCCGCAGGGCGATACGACGCCTACGCCGGTGCCGACGAACCGGTCGTCCGTCGACATCCGCGTCTACGTGGACTACCTCGCCCCCGGGGCGAAGCAGTTCGAGACGGCGAACGCTCCTCAGCTCTCCTCGTGGGTGACGGAGGGGGCGGCGACTCTCTCGTACCACCCCGTCGCCATGCTCACGGCCAAGTCGAACGGCACGAAGTACTCGCTGCGTGCCGCGGGTGCGGCGGCCTGCGTCGCGACCTATTCGCCCAACACGGTGTTCGCGTTCAACCACCAGCTGCTGTTGCAGCAGCCCGAGGCCACATCCGACGGGCTGAGCGACGACACACTCGCCGACATGGCCCAGGCAGCGGGGGCGGCCGATCCCCGTCAGGTGCGCTCGTGCATTGAGAACGGCGAGTTCATGGCGTGGGCGAAGAGCGCGACGGATGCGGCCGTCGCCGGCATCCCGGGTACCGATGGGCTGACACTCACCAGCACGCCGATGATCTTCGTCAACGGTGAGCTGTACCAGGGTGCACTCGACGACCCGAAGGAGTTCGCGCAGTTCGTGCTCACCACGGCGAGCGACGCGTACTACCGCACGGCCAGCCCGACGCCGACACCGACCCCGTCGTCGTAATCCGCGCGCCGCGAGCGCATAGACTCGTCGGTGCGCTCGCGAGGGCGTCAGACCGCCAGGCGGTCACGCCGGCTTGGCGCAATTGGTAGCGCACCGTACTTGTAATACGGGGGTTGCAGGTTCAAGTCCTGTAGCCGGCACTGGATAGTCACGGCGTCGACGCGCACGTTGTCATACGGGGGTTGCAGGTTCACGTCCTGTAGCCGGCACAACAGGGACCGGGCGTCGACGCGCACGTTGTCATACGGGGGTTGCAGGTTCACGTCCTGTAGCCGGCACAACAGGGACCGGGCGTCGACGCGCTGGCGCGACGACGGGTCAGAGCCCCGGAACCAGCACCCCGGCAGTGACGGCAACGGCGATCGCGGCCAGTCCCGCCCACGTCGCAGCGACGAAGGGCAGGCGCTCGCGCGTGCGCAACCGCTGCCGGTTGATCGGGTCGGAGACGACCGTCGTCAACGACGCCTTGGCGGCAGCGAGCGTGGTGTAGCGCCCCACCGGCGAGGAGAAGCGGTCGAAGGCCACGAAGCTCCCGTCATCGTTCCGATCGATGTAGCCGAAGAAATCGCCGTCGCGCTGGGCGACATACAGTCCGTCGTCGGCCTGATTCCACGTGGTCCGGGATGCGGCGGCGACGAACGGCGCGAGAGTCGTCGTCATGCCGCCCGCCGACGCGGCTGCTGCTGAGCGGCCGGGACCTCTTCGTCGATGTCCACCGTGAGCCCCGCCGTCGAGCTGGCTGCCTCGGCGAGCGACTGGAGGAAGCCGGGGTTGAGCGATTCCGGCTCGGCTGAGGAGAAGACGAACCGCAGGGGAATCGACGAGTGGATCCACAACGTCTCGCGCCCCGCAGCGCCACGGAGATTGATAGTGAAGGACTCCTGGCGCCGCAGCTTCGTCGTGGCGACAACCTTGACGTGCGCCAGCAGACGATCGCTCATCTCGATCGGGGCAGTGGCGTTGGCGTAGTAGAGCTGTCCCATGAGGGTGCCTTTCGATCTCAAGAACCTTGTTCGATGAGGACATTACTAGGTAGGCTAGCGATATGGCAAACAAATATTTCGCAAATCGTGGGGTCCGATGAGCGATCACGCGATGTACTGGTACGACGCGAACGATGTGCGCCAGCAAGCCGGCCGGCGAGTCCTCGACGCCCTGCGCACCTATCGCGCCTCCGAGATGGCGATGCGTCGTCGTACGCAGGCGTCCATGGGAATGGGGGAGAACGATCTCCTCGTGCTGCAGTACCTGATGCGGGCAGCCAACCAGGGCCGGGAGGTCTCGCCTGTCGATATCGGCCGCTACCTCGGGGTCTCCACTCCCTCGGTCACCGGCATCCTGGATCGGCTCGAGCGCAGCGGACATCTGCGACGCAAACCGCACCCGCAGGATCGACGGCGCCTCCTCGTCGAAACGACCGATCTCGCCCATCTCGAGGTGCGCCGCACTCTCGACGGCATGCACGCGCGGATGATGGCTGCGGTCCGGTCCCTCGACCCGGATGACGCGGATGCCATCGTCGGCTTCCTCCAGGCGATGACCGAAGCGGTGGATGCGGTCGAGCCGCCGCTCGCCCAGGGCTCCGTCCCCGCCTGATACCTCATACCGTCCGCGACGGGCGCGGCGTACACTCGCCCGCACGAGGGGGTAGGGGATGGGTAACACCAAGTTCAGCGGTGCCGTCGTGATCGCGGGCCTGGCGCTCATGCTGACGGGATGCGGTGGCACGACCGGATCTCCCGCGGCGACCAGTCCGGCGGCCACGCCGGTCGATACACCGATGTCGACGCCAGCCGCGACGGCCACTCCGACCCCGGAGTCGAAGCCGGCGCAGATCCCCGCCGACTGCGGTGCGGTCGGCTCCGCGGAGACGCGTGCGGCGACCGTCGACCAGATGACGGAGTACGGCGACGCGGCCCAGTTCACGCGCCCGGCGCCGCCCGGCGCGAGCCTCGCCCTCGGATGCAACTGGATCGCGGGGGATGCAACGGGATACCTCTTGCTGGTCAGCCGAGCGGATGCGGCCGCCGCGCAGTCGTACGCAGAGTCGACCCTGCCGGGACAGGGCTACTCGTGCCAGGTGGGCGATATGCCCGCGTACATCTGCACGCAGACGATCGCGGGTACCACGTACCCCGCCGACACCGTCGAGACGATCTACGTGCGCGACGGCGTGTGGATCTATCAGTCGGCGACGAACACGAACGGTGAGGCGCTGCTGACCGACCTGGTCGCTGACATCTGGGGATCGTGAACCGCGCGCCCGCGTAGTCTCGATCGGTGACCCCGTTCCACCCGCAACGCCTGCCCCGACCGCTCGCCGTCGCCGGCGCTGTTCTCGTCGGTGTGCTCACCGCCACCCAGGCGCAGATCAACGGCGCACTGGGTGCAGCGATCGGGGATGCGCTGACGGCCGCCGCGATCTCTTTCGGATCGGGCTTCGTCGTCCTGCTCGCCCTCAGCTCGCTGCTGCCAGCTGGCCGCGGGGGAGTCATCCGCCTCATCGGGGGCGTCCGCGAGCGCCGCATCCCGGTATGGATGATCCTCGGCGGCGGAGCGGGAGCGTTCACCGTTGTCACGCAGGGGCTCGCGGTCGCTGCGATCGGTGTCGCAGCCTTCACGGTCGGCGTGGTCGCCGGTCAGACCGTGAACGGTGTCATCCTCGACCGGATCGGCTACGGGCCCGCGGGCGTTGTTGGGGTGACGATCGGGCGCCTCGCCGGCGCTCTGCTCGTCGTCGCGGCGGTGGCGGTCTCGATGTTCGGTGAGGGAGCGGCATCCGTCCCGGTCTGGTTGCTCGTGCTGCCCCTGCTCGCGGGAGCGGGAATCGCCTGGCAGCAGGCCACGAACGGGCGGTTGCGCAACGAGGTCGGCAGTCCCTTGACGGCCACGCTCGTGAACTTCGCCGGTGGGACGGTGATCCTGGTGGCGGCAGCCGCCATCCAGCTCGGGATCGCGGGCCCACCTCCGCTGCCGTCGGAGCCGTGGCTCTACATGGGTGGCGTTATCGGCGTCGTCTACATCTTCCTGTCGGCGGCGCTTGTCCGTCACACCGGCGTGCTGCAGCTGGGGCTCGGATCGGTGGTCGGCCTGCTCGGCGCTTCGGTCGTCATCGACGCGCTCTTTCCCGGGCATGCCGGGCCGCCCCTCGAGGTGGCGGTGATCGCCGTGGTCGTCGCTGTCACCGGCGTCGTCGTGGCGACCGTTCCGCGGTGGCGACGCCGGTGATCAGCCCGGCAGTCTGCTGAGGAACGCGGCGCCGTCGATCTGCTTGATCCGCGTCTCGCGGGAGCGGTCGGGCTTGCCCCCGACGTAGAGCCAACCCAGCAGTCGTTCGTTCTTGCGCAGCCCGTGCGCCTTGGCGACGGCCTTGCTGCGGGTGTAGCTCCCGGTGCGCCAGATCACGCCCCATCCCGCCTCGTCGAGCGCGAGGCTCAGCATGTGCGCGACGCCGGACGCGACCGCCTCCTGCTCCCAATCCGGAACTTTGTCTTTCTGGATGCGGGCGACGACCGCGATCAGCAGCGGGGCACGCAACGGCTTGGTCGATGCGCCGTGCTTCTTCTCCGCCTTGTGGATCGCACGTCCGAGGCGCTCGCGGTCCGCGCCGCGCAGTTCGATCAGCCGCCACGGCCGCAGCGACGAGTGGTCGGCCACCCGTCCCGCGGCCGCGACCATGTCGACGAGCTCGTCATGCGTCGGCGCCTCGTCGGTCACTTTGGACCACGATCGGCGCACGCGCATCGCGTCGCGTGCGCCGGTGGTCATTCCCCGGCCTCCGGCGTGAACTCGAGGGCGATCGAGTTCATGCAGTACCGGTCGCCGGTGGGGGTGCCGAAGCCGTCGGGGAACACGTGGCCAAGGTGGGAGCCGCAGGAGGCGCAGCGCACTTCGGTGCGCACCATCCCGTGGCTGTTGTCTTCGATCAGCTCCACGGCCTCGGGGCGGACCGACTCGTAGAAGCTCGGCCAGCCGCAGTGCGAGTCGAACTTCGTTCCGCTCTGGAACAGCTCGGCGCCGCACGCGGCACACGCGTACAAGCCGGCGCGCGACTCGTCGAGCAGTTCTCCCGTCCATGCGCGCTCCGTCGCCGCCTCACGCAAGACCGCGTACTTGTCTGCTCCGAGTTCCTCGCGCCACTGCTCTTCGGACTTGTTCACTGCGTAGCTCATTGGTCCTCCTTCTGCTCCATTCAACCCGACCCGCGAGGGCACTGTTCCCGTGTGACCGAGAATGAGCGGGTGAGCGAACTCGAGGTCGTCATCGCGCGCTACCGGCGCTTCGCCGAAGAAGAAGCGCCGGGCCGCAGCAGTCTCTACGAGCAGTGGGCGCACGCGGTGTGGACCACGCCGGAACTCGCCGCGGTCCTGGCGCGGATTCCGGCGACCCATCGGCAGCCGCCCCTGGTGTTCGCCGTCAGCAGGCTTCTGGGAGCGCCGGAGACAGAGGGGAAGGATTGGGCGGCGTGGGTGCTCGCGCACGCCGACACCCTCGTGGCGGAGTCCGCGGCGCGCTCCGTGCAGACGAACGAGCCGCTGCGCTGCGCGGCGCTGCTACCCGCGCTGTCTCGGATCGAGGGACCCATCGCACTGCTCGAGATCGGTGCCAGCGCGGGCCTGTGCCTGTATCCGGATCGCTACTCCTATCGTTACGCCGTGGACTCGGGCCGAACGCGCGTGCTGGATCCGCGCGACGGACCCGCGTCCGTCGTGCTCTCATCCACGTGGACCGGTCCCGAGGTGGACGTGCACCTCCCGACCGTGGTCTGGCGAGCGGGCATCGACCTGCATCCGCTCGATGCTCGCTCCGCCGAGGACCGTCGTTGGCTCACGGGGCTCGTGTGGCCGGGGGAGAGCGGACGCCGGGAGCGCATCGACGCGGCACTCGACATCGCGGCCGCGCAGCCGCCGATCCTGCAAGCGGCGGATGCGGCGGCGCCCGGCGTGCTCGCCGGACTCGCGCTGGACGCTCCGCCGGACGCGACTCTCGTGGTCACGACGCCCGGAGTCCTCGCCCACGTCCCTCGGGACGGGCGGCGGCGCATCATCGACGCGGCACGCGCATCAGGGCGCTGGATCACGATCGACGCCCCGGGACTGCACGACGGATGGAGGCGACCGATCGATGTGTCGGCCTGGCCGAGCGACCGGTTCGCGCTGGCGCTGGACGGTGAAGTGCTTGCCGCGGTCGACCCGTTGGGATCAGCCGTGGAGTGGCGTCCGGATGCGGCGGGAGGACTCGGTTAGCGTTGCCCCGTGCCTGTGCGTGACTCCGCATCCGACGCTCTGAGTGAGCGGGACTCCCAGCTGCTCGCCTTCGAGGCGCGCTGGCTCGGACACACCGGCGCCAAGGAGGAGGCGATCCGCGTCGAGCTGCAGCTCACTCCGGCGCGGTACTACCAGTTGCTAGGAAGGCTGATCGACTCGCAGGCCGCGCTGGCCCATGACCCGCTCCTCGTCGGCCGCCTGCGGCGCATCCGCGACGAGCGGCGACGCGAGCGCTCGACGGTCCGACGCGGCGCCTGAGGCCTCGCTCAGTGGGCGGGGTGACGCGCTCCGGTAGCATCGTGGGGTGTCCCGAACCCCGCATCCCCGCGACCGCTTCGACGACCTGCCGAACACCTCGGGGCGTGTAGGAGCCCACCGTGCCGAGAACCCGCGCATGCGAGCGGGTGTCGTCACCCTCTGGGCGATCGTCGTCACGATCGTCCTCATCGCCGCGGGGATCTTCGGGAGCCTGGTGCTCTCCGGGCGGATCGTGCTGGTGCCCTCTCCGACGCCCACACCCACGCCGACCCCCGAGGTGACGCCGATCGTCGACATGTCCTTCTCCGTTCTGGTGCTCAACGCGACGCCGGAGACAGGTCTCGCGACCACGATGAAGGACGAGCTCATTGCGAAGGGCTGGAGCGCAGACCTCGTCAACGCGAGCAGCGCCAGCGCCACCGACTTCCCCCAGACGACGGTCTATTACGCGTTCCCGGGCGACGAGGCGGCGGCGAAGGGGCTCGCGGAGCTCATCGGCGGAGCGGATATCGCCCAGAGCGCCCAGTATCAGCCGACGGATGACGCAGGCACCGCCGATGTGGACGAGTCGCAGGCGAAGCAGCTGACGGTCGTCATCGGACTCGACCGCACCGCTGCGGGGGCGCCCAGCCCCAGTCCGACCTCCTGAGGCTGATCGCGGAGGGTCCCGTGTTTCCGCGGCGTAAATAGTTCGCTGCTGCTGTGTCAACTGTGCCGAATCCGTCGCTTCGGCGCTGTTTCGGCTGCATACGATGACTGCGTTCTACAGCATCAGGAGACTCGTATGGCCCAGGGCACCGTCAAATGGTTCAACGCCGAGAAGGGGTATGGATTCATCACCTCCGGCGACGGTGAGGACGTCTTCGTCCACTATTCGAACATCGATATGACCGGATTCCGCGTCCTCGAAGAAGGGCAGGCCGTGGAGTTCACGGTCGGCAGCGGACAGAAGGGTCCGCAGGCCGAGTCGGTTCGCATCGTCGCCTGAGACCCCGCTTACGAGACCCCCGAGCACCCGTCGGTGCCCGGGGGTCTCGTCGTGTGCGTCGCGCTCTCGCGACACGTTCGCGGCGGCTTGCACTCCCAGGGGGCGAGTGCCAGAATGGATTAGCACTCGATATCACTGAGTGCTAAAGACGCAAGCCAACGTCCGGGAGGGACGAGACACACATGGCAAAGATCATCGCTTTCGATGAGGAGGCCCGTCGTGGCCTCGAGCGCGGCCTGAACATCCTGGCCGACGCCGTCAAGGTGACCCTGGGTCCCCGTGGCCGCAACGTCGTCCTCGAGAAGAAGTGGGGCGCACCCACGATCACGAACGACGGTGTCTCCATCGCCAAGGAGATCGAGCTCGACGACCCGTACGAGAAGATCGGCGCGGAGCTCGTCAAGGAGGTCGCCAAGAAGACCGACGACGTCGCCGGCGACGGAACCACGACGGCCACGGTCCTCGCACAGGCACTCGTGCGCGAGGGGCTGCGCAACGTCGCCGCCGGTGCTGACCCCATCTCGCTCAAGAAGGGCATCGAGAAGGCTGTCGCCGCGGTGACCGAGGCGCTGCTGGCCGACGCCAAGGAGATCGAGTCCAAGGAGCAGATCGCCGCCACCGCGTCGATCTCCGCCGCCGACCCCGCGATCGGCGAGCTCATCGCCGAGGCGATCGACAAGGTCGGCAAGGAGGGCGTGGTCACGGTCGAGGAGTCCAACACCTTCGGCACCGAGCTCGAGCTCACCGAGGGTATGCGCTTCGACAAGGGTTACCTGAACCCCTACTTCGTGACCGACCCGGAGCGTCAGGAAGCGGTCTTCGAAGACCCCTACATCCTCATCGCCAATCAGAAGATCTCGAACATCAAGGACCTCCTGCCGATCGTCGACAAGGTGATCCAGGACGGCAAGGAGCTCCTCATCATCGCCGAGGACGTCGAGGGCGAAGCTCTCGCGACCCTGGTGCTGAACAAGATCCGTGGCATCTTCAAGTCGGCCGCCGTCAAGGCTCCCGGCTTCGGCGACCGCCGCAAGGCCCAGCTGCAGGACATCGCGATCCTCACGGGTGGACAGGTCATCACCGAGGAGGTCGGTCTCAAGCTCGAGAACGCCACCCTCGACCTGCTCGGCCGTGCCCGCAAGGTCATCATCACCAAGGATGAGACCACGATCGTCGAAGGTGCCGGCGACTCCGCTCAGATCGAGGGTCGCGTGACCCAGATCCGTCGCGAGATCGACAACACCGACAGCGACTACGACCGCGAGAAGCTCCAGGAGCGCCTCGCCAAGCTCGCCGGCGGCGTTGCCGTCATCAAGGCGGGGGCGGCCACCGAGGTCGAGCTGAAGGAGCGCAAGCACCGCATCGAGGACGCCGTCCGCAACGCGAAGGCTGCCGTCGAGGAGGGTGTCGTCGCCGGTGGTGGTGTCGCGCTCATCCAGGCGGGCAAGACCGCGTTCCAGGGTCTGACGCTGACGGGCGACGAGGCGACCGGTGCGAACATCGTGCGCGTCGCCATCGAGGCTCCGCTCAAGCAGATCGCTCTCAACGCCGGTCTCGAGCCCGGCGTCGTCGCCAACAAGGTGGCGGACCTGCCCGTCGGTCACGGCCTGAACGCCGCGACCGGTGAGTACGGCGACCTCTTCGCGCAGGGCATCATCGACCCCGCCAAGGTCACCCGCTCGGCGCTGCAGAACGCCGCGTCGATCGCCGGTCTGTTCCTGACCACCGAGGCCGTCGTCGCCGACAAGCCGGAGAAGGCTGCCGCCGCTCCCGCTGACCCGTCGGGCGGCATGGACTTCTGAGTCCAGACCTCACGAACGGATGCCCCGGCCCGCAAGGGACCGGGGCATCCGCCGTTTCCGGTGGGGGGACCGGAGACGTCAGCGGAACAGCGTCATGTTGGCCTGCTCCGCTTCGGTGTAGTGCTGCGCGGCCACACCGAGAGCTACGTGGATGCTCGCGAGCGCGTCCTCCACGGTGCGCTGGGCGGCCCGCCACTGTTCGATCGTTCCTTGGAACATGCCGGATGCGGCGCCGGTCCACGAGCTCTGGAGTGCACCCAGCTGGGCGAGCAGCGCCGTGGACTCTCCCTGCAGCCGGTCGATGGTTCCACGGATCGTGATGGTCGCTGCGGCCACTTGGTCGCTGTCTACGGCGAAGGTCGCCATTGGGGAGCCCCTCTCTGTCGGAGACTCCGACGTTAGAAGCTCCGCGCGACGCAACGCGCTGCCGCCGCGGCGACCGGGGACCACGCGCCGGTTCTCGCGGGCTGGGGAGATCAGGACAGCGGCAGATCCGGGAGGTGCTCCAAGGGCTGGGTGTCGATGAGCAGATGCGCGGATGCATCCTGGTCGACGGCGAGGGGGAGCGAGACCCGGAAGGTCGCTCCGCCGCCCTCGCTGTCGCGCACCTCGACGGTTCCTTGCAACGACTCCACGATCGAGGCGACGATCGACAGGCCGAGCCCCGACCCTCCGGTCTCCCGGGCGCGTGAGGTGTCGGCGCGCCAGAACCGCTGGAAGATCTGGGTCCGGATCTGCTCGGGAATGCCTTCGCCGTGGTCGATCACGTCGATCCAGCCCATGCGGGTTTCGAGGTCCGTGCCCACGCGCAGCTCGATGGGGGAGTCCTCCGCGGAGAAGCGTTGCGCGTTGCCCAGAAGGTTCGCGACGACCTGACGGATGCGGTTCTCCTCACCCATCACGACGGGCGGCATCATCGGGGTGCGCGGATGGAAGGCCACCGGCAGCGGATGCACCTCGCCGGTGTCGCCGCCCTCCCGCGTGCGTCGCCGCAGGCGTGCGGCGAGAGTGATCGCGGCCGTGGGCACAGCTCCGCGCCGGCGCGGCGGCACATCTCCGGGTGCCTGCGGCGAGGTCGCGATCGGGGGTGTGTGCAGGGGCTCTGGAGCAGAGGAGGTCGTGTCGATCACGCTCACGCTCCGCTGCGGTGCGGAGGCTCCGACATCCAGTGCAGCATCGCGGGCGATGGGGCGCAGGTCGACGGGGGCGAGCACGAGGTCCCGCTTCTCGTCGAGGCGTGCGAGGGCCAGGAGATCCTCGACCATGGAGGTCATGCGCATGGCCTCCTTCTCGATGCGCTCCATAGCCTGTGCGGTGGCTTCCGCATCCGGGATCGCGCCCATCCGGTAGAGCTCCGCGTAGCCGCGCACAGTGACGAGGGGTGTGCGCAGCTCGTGGCTCGCATCGCCGATGAACCGACGCATCTGGCGCACGGTGGCGTCGCGCTGCGAGATCGCGGCGTCGACACGCCCGAGCATCGTGTTGATGGCGCGCTTGAGCCGGCCGACCTCCGTAGTGTCAGGCTCGATGTCGGTCATGCGCTGACTGAAGTCGCCGCCGGCGATCGCATCGGCGGTGCGCTCCACCTGCCCGAGGCTGCGGAAGGTGAGCGTCACGACCCATCGCACGAGGAAGGCGCTCGCGATCACGATGACGAGCGCGAGGATGGCGTAGATGCCGAGGTAGGTCGCGACGATCCGCTCCGTCGGCCCGGTGGGCACCGCCACCAGCTGCACGACGGTTGCGTTGGTCCCCTCCACGGGGGTCACGATCACCGTCGCGCGGAAGTGCGAGTTGTTGCTGCCGTCGAGCGTTGTGACGGTGTCCTGGTCGATATAGGCGCGGTCGCAGGGATAGGTGTCGGGAAGCTCCGGCGTCGTCGATGCATCCTGGCCTCCCGCGACCGCGAGCCGCGCGCCTTCCGCCGTGCAGGCGTACAGCGCCACCGTGTACGAGGTGCCGCCGGCTTCCTCACGCGGTGCGAACTCGAGAGTGCCGTCCGAGTCGATCGTGGCTTCCACCAGCGCGCTCGCGATCGCCGATTGGGCCACCTGCTTGAGGTTCTGATCGAGGTTCGTCAGCAGCGTCGTGCGCAGGAACACCATGGTTCCCAGCCCTGCCGCGAGCAGGCCGATGACGAGCACCGTCACCGTCACGCCGGTCACCTTGGCGCGCAGGCTGATCCCGCGCCACCAGCGTGTGACGCTGTCGCTCTCGGTGCCCAGGTCGCGCTCCGGTGTCAGGACTTGGTCTTCAGCATGTAGCCGAAGCCGCGCTTGGTCTGGATGAGGGGCTCGGAGGAGTGCGGATCGATCTTGCGACGCAGGTACGAGATGTAGCTCTCGACGATGCCCGCGTCGCCGTTGAAGTCGTACTCCCAGACGTGATCGAGGATCTGCGCCTTGGACAGCACCCGGTTCGGGTTGAGCATGAGGTAGCGCAGCAGCTTGAACTCGGTGGGGCTCAGCTCGATCTGCGCGTCGCCCACGTACACGTCGTGGGTGTCCTGGTCCATGGTGATCTCGCCGGCACGGATCACGGACTCCTCGTCCGCCTGCATCGTGCGGCGCAGGATCGCCTGGATGCGGGCGACGATCTCGTCGAGCGAGAACGGCTTGGTGACATAGTCGTCGCCACCGGCATTCAGTCCGGTGATCTTGTCCTCCGTGTCGTCCTTCGCGGTGAGGAAAAGGATCGGAGCGGTGTATCCGGCCTCGCGGAGGCGCTTGGTCACGCTGAAGCCGTTCATGTCGGGCAGCATGACGTCGAGCACGATGAGATCCGGCTCCTCCTCGAGGACGGCCGAGATCGTCTGTGCCCCGTTGGAGACGGCGCGAACCTGGAAACCGGCGAACTTCAGACTCGTGATGAGCAGGTCGCGGATGTTCGGTTCGTCGTCGACGACGAGGATGCGCGGTGCGGTCATAGGCCCATTATGGTGACCGATTCGGTGGGATGGCTGGATGCGGGCGTTCCCGGCGGGTCAGCGCGTTGCGGCCAGCAGGTCGTCCGCATCCAGGATCGTGTAGCTGTAGCCCTGCTCTGCGAGGAATCGCTGACGGTTCTGCGCGAAGTCCTGATCGACGGTGTCGCGGGCGATGAGCGTGTAGAAGCTGGCCGTGTGGCCGTTGCTCTTCGGCCGCAGGAGGCGTCCGAGACGCTGCGCCTCCTCCTGGCGGGACCCGAACGATCCGGAGACCTGGATCGCCACGGACGCATCCGGCAGGTCGACCGAGAAGTTGGCGACCTTCGAGACCACGAGCAGCGGCACCGTCCCCTCGCGGAAGGCCCGGTAGAGCTTTTCGCGCTCGTCGACCGGTGTCGCGCCGGTGATCTTCGGGGCGCCGAGGGCCTCGGCGATGATGTCGATCTGGTCGAGGTACTGGCCGATCACGAGGATCTGCTCGTCGCTGTGGCGTGCGGCGAGGGCCCGAACGACGTCGATCTTCGCCGGAGCCGTGGCGGCGAGACGATAGCGGTCCTCGTCGACGGCCGCGGCGTACTCGAGCCGCTCGTCGGCGGGCAGGTCGACGCGCACCTCGAAGCAGGCGGCGGGGGAGATGAAGCCCTGGGCCTCGATCTCCTTCCAGGGCGCGTCGAAGCGCTTGGGGCCGATGAGGCTGAAGACATCACCCTCTCGTCCGTCCTCGCGGACGAGTGTCGCCGTGAGGCCGAGGCGGCGTCGAGCCTGCAGATCGGCGGTCAGCTTGAACACGGGTGCCGGCAGCAGGTGCACCTCGTCGTAGACGACGAGGCCCCAGTCCAGGGCATCGAGCAGCGCGAGGTGCGCGTACTCGCCCTTCCGCTTCGCGGTGAGGATCTGGTACGTCGCGATCGTGACGGGCTTGACCTCTTTGACCTGTCCCGAGTACTCGCCGATCTCCTCGGGGGCGAGGGTCGTGCGCTTGAGCAACTCGTCGCGCCACTGGCGTGCGCTGACGGCGTTGGTCACGAGGATGAGCGTCGTCGTCTTGGTGTCCGCCATGGCGGCCGCCCCCACGAGGGTCTTGCCCGCGCCACAGGGGAGCACGACGACGCCGGAGCCGCCCTCCGTGAAGATGTCCACGGCCTGACGCTGGTAGGGCCGCAGCGACCAGTCGGTCTCTTCGAGGTCGATCGGATGCGGGGTGCCGGGGGTATAGCCGGCCAGGTCCTCGGCGGGCCAGCCGATCTTCAGCAACTCCTGTTTGATCTGACCCCGCGCCCAGGCGTCGATCACGTGAACGCCCGGGGAGGGGTGCGCGATGAGCAGGGGCTGGATGCGCTTGTTGCGGGAGACTTCGGCGAGCACGGCCGCATCCGTGGATCGCAGCAGCAGGGCGTCCTCATCGTCGCCGTACGGACCCCGCTCGATGACGAGGCGTCCATAGCGCCCGACCGTCTCGCGGATATCGGTGGCGACCGACGGCGGCACGGGGAAGCGCGACCAGCGGTCGAGGGTATCGAGCATGTCCTGCGCGTCGTGTCCGGCCGCGCGGGCGTTCCACAGTCCGAGGCGCGTGATGCGGTAGGTGTGAATGTGCTCGGGGGCACGCTCGAGCTCGGCGAAGACGGCCAACTCGTGCCGCGCGTTCTCGGACTCGGGGTGGGCGACTTCGAGCAGAACCGTGCGATCGCTCTGGACGATCAGGGGGCCGTCGGACATAACCGTCGAGTTTACCGGCGCCGCGGCGGATGGGGGTCGGCTCGCCGTCAGCGCGGGCTCACCGAGACGATGCTCGTCATCGGCAGCGTGCGCTCGACATCGGCGGCGCGGTCGAGCCCGCGCAGGCGCCCGCCGCCGAGACCCGTCGCCTCGAGGGCGAAGACCCTCGTCGAACCGTCGGGCAGGCTCACCGTGACATCGATCGTCGCGCGGGCGCGCACGGCCTGTTCGAGTTCGCGCTCGAGCCAGGCGGCGTCCGCGTCCCCGGATTGCGCGCCGCGCAGAGCGGCGATGAGTTCCCGGTACTGTTCGCGCGGGGGCTGCTCGGACGCGGCCTGTCGCATCGACCGGCGCAAGACCCGCTCGAGGTGGTCGTTCTCGTCGACGGCGACCACGGGGTAGCGCGCATCCACGAGGGACCAGTACACGGCATCCCGCCCGGCGCGCGAGACCAGGGCGCCCTCATGCTTTACGAGACCGACGGGGCGCAGTGACTGATCAACGGCGATGGTCGCCAGCAGCTGCGGCGATGAGCTGCGCACCACTGTTCGGCCCGTGGCCGCATCCATGCCGACGCGGACCGCACCGTGGCGCGCGGCGGTCGCGTCGATGAGATACGCCAGCGGCTGGGGGATGCCGGTGAGCGAGATCTCAGCCAGGAAGGCGTGCACGGACTCCGCGCTCTCGCCGCCGCTCATCGCGGCCGTCAACGATTCGGCGGTGAAGCGATAGGTCGAGGCCTGCGCCCTGGTCTCACGCGTCGCCATCCGACGCAGTCGCTGCTCGAGTCGCGGCGCGAGCGGGCCGGGAGAGATCGCGGAAAGATCGGCCTGCAGGTAGATCTTGTCGACTTCCGGCGGCAGCGCCGCCGTCAGGGTGCGGGTGTCGACTTCTCCCGTGCTGGACAGCTGTGCCGTCCACGGCAGCAGCCCCTCGTCGGTGAGAACACCCCACAGCACCCCCCGGCGCACCAGTGCCGCAGCCTGCCCCGGCCATTCGGGGTCGAGTCGGTAGACGCCCGGCCACACCGGGGGCGGGAGGAAGCCGCCCTCGGCGGTACGCAGAGCCTCGGGGAGAGCGCGCACGTACGCCGAGGCGACCTCGCCCCACCGTTCGCTCGTGCCTTCGTCGAGCCACTCGGGTGCCGCATCCGTCGCCTGCCAACTGCGATCCTCGTCGCTGAGCAGCCCCGCGTAGGCTCCGAGCACGATGAGATCCTCGAGCTGTTCCGCCGAGGCGACCGCGCCGTCGTCGATGAGTCGACGGCGTTCGGTCGCGCTGATCGCGCCGGCACCCGTGCGCGACAGGGGAGCGGATGCGGCCGCGAGCAGGATGTCGGCGAGGGAGGCGACCTGCTCGAAAGCGCGCTCCGCGGCAGCCGCGACGCTCTGTGGATCCGCGGGGACGAGTGGCACCACCGCGGGTGAGGTGAACGCCTCGGACCCGGCACGTTCGGCCAGTCGCGACCGCACCGTCTGGAACGGGACGCCGTCGGCATCGAGCAGGGCGCGGGATGCGAGCGCTGAACGAAGGGGCGCAGCGACCGGCCCCGTCTGCGCCGAGGCCAGGGCGGCGAGTTCGGGTGCAGCCAGTCGCGTCAGGGCGCGATCGACGCTGGCGTCGCTGAGAAGCGTTGCCGCGACGTCGAAGAAATCCTGCGCGGGGGTCGACGGCGGGAGCTTCCGTGCGGCGAAGAGCTGGGCCAGCTCCTCGTCGCCGGACGCGGCAAGCAGCGACGCCAGCGCGCGTTCGTCCGAGGGGCCCGCCACCGTCACCTGGCTCGGTTCGCCCGAGCCCTTCTGATGAAGGCGCGGATGATGACGGTCAGCATGAGCACGAATGCCAGCGGGGGAGCGATGTAGACGATGGCGCTCACGGCAGGCCAGATGCCCGTGCCGTAGTCCTCGTGAGTGAGGCCCATCGCGGTGCTGATCATGATCGACAGGAACGACAGCACCGAGAGCGCGAGCAGTCCCAGCGCCATGAACGCGAGAATGCGGTCGAGGCGGCTGACCGGGAGGTCGGTGTCGGGCGTGGGCTTGCTCATCCGCATCAGCCTATCGCCTCGCCGGGGGTGCCGTAGGCTGGAACCAGGGGATCTTCCGATCCGCGTTCCGTCGCGCCCGCGAACGATTTCCGGGTGCAGAGCAGCAGCGAGGTGTCCATGCCCACCGGCAAGGTCAGGTTCTACGACGAGGAGAAGGGGTTCGGCTTCATCTCCTCGGATGACGGTCAGGACGTCTTTCTTCACGCCACGGCTCTCCCGCAGGGCACGACCTCGGTCAAGCCCGGTACGCGGCTGGAGTTCGGTGTGGCCGACGGCAAGCGGGGCCTGCAGGCGCTGTCGGTGAGGGTGCTGGATGCCCCCGTCAGCCTCGCGAAGCGTGCGCGCAAGCCCGCCGACGACATGGCGATCATCCTCGAAGACCTCGTGAAGCTGCTCGACGGGATCGGCGGCGACCTGCGTCGAGGGCGTTATCCGTCGTCGTCGCACTCCAAGAAAATCGCTGCGGTGCTGCGCAAGGTAGCCGATGACCTCGACGCCTGAGTCCGGCGCAGAGCCGGTCTCCGACGAGGCCGTCGATGCGGACCTCGTCGCGCAGGCTGACGAGGTCGTCGTGACGGAGATGGCGGCGGAAGAAGCCGCCATCGCCGAGGCCGACGAGGTCGAGCTCGAGGCCGAGGCTGAGTCCGAAGTCGAGCCTCGCGAGCCGGATGCCGAGCTTCTCGCCGCTCATGAGCTGGCGCTCTCCGCTCTCCGCGAGATCACCAAGCCGCATACCGTCGGGCCGGCGGCCGGGTACGCGCTCGAGCCCGACGGCGTCGTCTCACTCCGCTTCGAGAACCGCCTGGCCGGATACCCGGGCTGGTACTGGACGGTTTCGCTGGCGCGGGTCGAGGGAGCCGAGCCAACTGTCCTCGAGGTCGAGCTGCTCCCGGGTGACGGCGCTCTCCTTGCGCCCGAGTGGGTGCCGTGGGCGACGCGCCTGGCGGAGTACCACGCCCAGCAGGCCGCGGCGGCGGAGGCGGCCGCGGAAGCCGAAGGCGATGAGTACGACGCCGAGGACGACGACTCCGATGAGGATGCGGACGATCTCGACGAGTCGGAAGACGAGGAGGACGGCGGCGAGTCGATCCTGCACGCGGGCGACGTCGACGGCGTCGACATCGACGAGCTTGACGACGACTACGACGAGGACGAGTCCGACGAGGATGAAGACGAGTCCGATGAAGACGAGTCCGATGAAGACGAGTCCGATGAAGACGAGTCGGACGAGGACGACGAGTCCGACGATGAGGACGAGTCCGAGGACTGAGTCCGCCACGGGCGACGCCCACTGAGCATCCGTTCGCCGGGTGAGCATCACATCGAATGCTCACCCGGCGAACGTGTACTCGCCCGGCGGGGGCGCGGAGCCCCTCCGCTCAGAGGTGCTCGAGGGTGTAGTCGATGCTGCGCGTCAGCTGGCGCACATCGTCGGGATCGATCGAGGTGAACGTCGCCACCCGCAGCTGATTGCGTCCGAGCTTGCGGTACGGCTCCGTGTCGACGATGCCGTTCGCGCGCAGGCTCGCGGCCACGGCCGCCGCATCCACGCTCTCGTCGAAGTCGATCGTGACGACCACGGGGGAGCGGTCGGCGACATCGGCGACGAAGGGCGTTGCCACACTCGACGCCTCGGCCCAGTCGTAGAGCACCTGGGACGACTCGGCGGTGCGCGCCGCAGCCCAGCCCAGGCCGCCGCTAGCGTTGATCCAGCGCACCTGCTCGTCGAGCAGCACCAGCGTCGACAGCGCCGGGGTGTTGAGCGTCTGCTGGAGGCGGGAGTTGTCGAGCGCGTTCTTCAGGCTCAGGAACTCCGGGATATAGCGATCGGATGCGGCGATGCGCTCGATGCGCTCGATCGCCGCGGGCGAGACGGCGGCGAAGAACAGCCCCCCGTCGGAGCCGAGGTTCTTCTGCGGGGCGAAGTAGTAGACGTCGGTCTCCGCGACGTCGAAGTCGATGCCGCCCGCCGCGCTCGTCGCGTCGATCACCGTCAGTGCGCCGGCATCCCCGGCGACGCGGGCGATGCGGGTGGCGACGCCGGTCGAGGTCTCGTTGTGCGGCCAGGCGTACACGTCGACGCCCTCCACGGCCTCGGGCGCGGCGCTCGTGCCGGGCGCGGCCTTACGGACGTCGGGCGCCTGCAGCCACGGTGCCGCCGCGGCAGCGGCGAACTTGCCGCCGAACTCCCCGAACACCAGGTTCTGTGCGCGGTTCTCGATGAGACCGAACGCGGCCGCATCCCAGAAGGCGGTCGATCCGCCGTTGCCGACGACGATCTCGTAGCCCTCGGGCAGACGCAGCAGCGCCGCGAGGCCTTCCCGCACGCTCGCGACGAGGTTCTTGACGGGAGCCTGGCGGTGCGAAGTCCCCAGCAGCGACGAGCCGCGCTCAGCCAGAGCAGCGACCTGCTCCGGGCGGATCTTCGAGGGGCCGCATCCGAAGCGGCCGTCGGCGGGCAGGATCTCGCGAGGGAGCACGACGTGGGACATGGCTCGATTCTAGGGGCGTGCTCGCCGCCGACCGCCGTGACCATCGTCACGTTGGATAGGCTCTCTTCGGGCCCCTATGACTTCGAGGACATGTTCATGACCGACCTGATCGACACGACAGAGATGTATCTGCGCACCATCCTCGAGCTCGAGGAGGAGAACATCGTTCCGCTACGTGCACGCATCAGCGAACGCCTCGGTCACTCCGGCCCGACCGTTTCGCAGACCGTCGGTCGGATGGAGCGGGACGGTCTCGTCATCGTCTCCGACGACCGCTCGCTGGAGCTGACGGGCTCGGGTCGACAGAAGGCCGTTGACGTCATGCGCAAGCACCGCCTCGCCGAGCGTCTGCTCAGCGACGTGATCGGGCTCGACTGGGCGTACGTCCACGAAGAGGCCTGCCGCTGGGAGCACGTCATGAGCGAGCAGGTCGAGCGTCGGCTCGTCGAGCTGCTCGGACACCCCACCGAGTCGCCCTATGGAAACCCCATTCCGGGTCTGGACCAGTTGGGCGATCTGCCGAGCTCCACGTTCGAAGAGGGGGTCGTCGGTCTCGTCCGCAAGCTCGACGCCGAGGGCGGCCCCATCACCGGCACCGTGCGTCGCCTCGCCGAGCCCGCGCAGGTCGATCCCGAACTCCTGCAGCAGTTGCGGGCCGCCGGTGTCGTCCCCGGCGCCGCCGGATCGTTCCAGTACAACGAGGGCTACGTCCTCGTGCAGATGGACGGTTCGGAGGAGGGGCTGGAGCTTCCTGTCGAGGTCGCCGGCCACATCTTCCTCGTCGCCGACGCCCGCTGAGAGCTGTCCTCCACAGCCCGTCGGGGTATTGATCCGGCCCCCGCCGGCGTGACTTATTCGTTACCTTCGGGTAGCCTCGGACAGTCCGCAGGTGAGAAGCCCACCGATGGATCCCGCACGGATTGCCTCTCCGGCTCGTCGTCCGTGTGGTGCAACCCGCATATCGTGCCCCGACATCGAGTGCCGACGAGCCAGCGCCGTGAGCGCGGAGGCGCCGGAGGATGATTTGGCTGAACAGAACGACGATTCGTCGGCAGGCGCGCCCGAGGCCGCCGCGAATCCCGTGACCAGTCGCCGCAGCATGCGCGAACTGGCTCGTACCGCACAGGGTCAAGTGACCCGCACCAAGACCGCTGTCGCACGCGCCGCCCGCCCGGCCCGCACCGGCCGCAGCTTCCGCAAGCCCCTCCGCAGCGTCGTGATCCTGAGCATGGTCGGCGGTCTCGTCGCGACCGTCGCCCTTCCCGCCTACGCAGCCTTCAACGGCAATGCGGATGCAGCCACCATCGAGCAGGTGGCTGCCGAGAACCCGCAGTCGCTCGTCGTCGCTTCCACAGTCACCTCGGCAGATCTCGACCGCGGCAGCTACGCGGCGACCACGCCCGAAGAGGTCGAGAAGAAGAAGGCCGCCGAAGCCGCCGCCGCGCGTATTGCGGCCGCCGGTTCCGCCGCCTCCTTCTCCGCCGCCAACATCGACCTGAACATGGTCGCCCCCGGCAGCGGTGCCGTGCGCTGGCCTCTTGATATGTCGCAGATCCGCGTCGGCCGCGGATTCGGCGCCGACGGCTACCACCAGGGCGTCGACCTGCTCGGCGCGGCGGGCACCCCTGAGTTCGCCGCCGCCGCCGGAACCGTGCGCGTCGCGGGCTGGTACTACGGCTACGGCTACGCGGTCGTGCTCGACAGCGTGATCAACGGACAGAGCGTCACGACCCTGTACGGCCACATGACCCAGACCCTGGTGAACCCCGGCGACTACGTCGAGGCCGGCCAGATCATCGGCCTGATGGGAAGCACCGGCTCCTCCACCGCCAACCACCTCCACTTCGAGGTGCGCATCGGCGGCGGCCTGGTCGACCCCTACGCCTGGCTGCAGGCCAACGCGGGCTGACCCCGACACGATTCCGAGAGTTCACTAAGCACGCGTCCCGGGCGCGTCGCGGTGGGCTACCCTGAGGGCACGACGCTGAGAGAAGCGGAGGGCGCCGATGGGCAGTTCACCACGCATCCGAACCATGGATGCGCTCGGTCTGCTCGTCCTTCGGCATCACGTGACCGACACTCACGGGCTTCCCGTGTGTTCAAGGCGCTGTCCATGAGACAGCGCCTTTTTTCATGCCTCCGCACCCCCGATGCGTCCATCGAATCGAATATCCGCGAAGCCGTCCGGGCCATTCGAGAGGACAAGGAATGCGCACACTGGTGCTGAACGCCGGCTACGAGCCATTGGCCGTCGTCTCCTTCAAGCGAGCGCTCGTGCTCGTCATGAACGAGAAGGCGACCGTCGTCGAACGCGTCGAGGACGTGCCCATCTGGGGCACGACGCAGATCTATGACCGGCCTGCGGTCATCATCCTCACTCGCTATGTGCGCATACCGAACGTGCGCAACGTGCCGGTGACCCGCCGGGGAGTGCTGCGCCGCGACGGACACCGCTGCGCGTACTGCGGGAAGGCCGCATCCACCATCGACCACGTGCTGCCGCGTTCCCGCGGCGGGCGCGACACCTGGCAGAACCTGGTGGCGTGCTGCCTGCGCTGCAACAACGTCAAGGGGGATCGCACACCGCAGGAGATGTCGTGGGCGCTCCGGCTCGTGCCGGACGTGCCGCACGGCTCGGGCTGGAGCGTGCGCGGAACCGAGCGCGCCGATCCTCGGTGGGAGCCGTACCTGGCGCTCGCCGCCTGAGCTCTACCGCTCGAGCCGCTCGCTCCAGTGCTGCAGGATGCGGGCGAGCTGCTCCGCATCCGGTGCGTCCAGCATCTGGACCAGTCGGTGTTCGTTGGCGATGTGGGCGGTGAAGGCGTCGTCGATCAGCGCGCGTCCGGCATCCGTCAGGGAGACCAGGCGGCGCCTGCCGTCGGCGTCGGAGCCTGAGCGTGTGACGAGGCCGCGCTCAACGAGGCGGTCGACCCGCTTGGTGAGTCCGCCCGAGGTGACCATCGTGTGCTCCGCCAGCTCGCCGGCCGGCCTGCTGTAGGGCGCGCCCGCCCGCCGGAGCGAGGCGAGCAGGTCGAACTCCGACTCGGTGAGCCCGAAGCGGGCGTAGACCGCGGTGAGCTCGCGGGTGAGGGCCATGCCCACGCGGTGGATGCGGCCGATGACGCCCTGGGGGGACGGGTCGAGATCGGGACGCTCTCGTCGCCAGTCGTCTTGGATGCGGGTGACGCGATCCTCGGTTCCGCTCATGCGACCACAATATCTTCCATGGAAGGTAGTATTTCCTTCCATGGAAGATAAATGGCGACGTTGGGTCCTCATCACTGCGATCGCGCCGATCGCGTGGGGAAGCACCTACGTCGTGACCCGGCACCTGCTGCCGCCCGACGTGCCGCTATGGGGCGCTGTCATCCGGTGTCTGCCCGCGGGGCTGCTCGTGCTGCTGTTCGCCCGCCGCCTCCCGCGCGGCTCGTGGTGGTGGCGGTCCCTGCTGCTGGGAGTGCTGAACGTCGGTGGCTTCAGTGTGTTGATCTACATCGTCGGGCAGCGGCTTCCGTCGAGCCTGGCGGCGACCCTCATGTCCACGTCGGCGGCGTGCATCATGCTCTTCGCCTGGGCGCTGCTGGGGCAGCGTCCCCGCGTCGCCGCGGCGCTGGGGGCGGCCGTCGGGATCGTGGGTGTCGTGCTCATGCTCGGTGTCGGCGCGGGGTCGGTCGATCCATGGGGGATCGCCGCCTCGCTGGGGGCCATGGTCGCCTCCTCCTTCGGCTTCGTCCTCACCTCGCGCTGGGGGCAGGAGGTGCCGGCCCTCGCGATGACGTCATGGCAGCTCTTGGCGGGCTCCGTCGTTCTCGTGCCCGTCGCCCTGGTCGTCGAGGGGCCGCCCCCGCAGCTCGCGCCCGAGGGCCTCATCGGGTTCGCCTACGTCATGCTCATCGGCACGGCGGTGGCCTACGCGGCCTGGTTCGCCGGCCTGCAGCGACTGCCCGCCGCCGCGGTCGGTCTCGTCGGACTGCTGAATCCGGTCACCGGCGTCGTGCTGGGGGTCGTGCTCGCGGGGGAGCCGTTCGGTCCCGCGCAGGTTGTCGGGCTCGCCCTCGTGCTCGGCGGTGTGGTGTGGGGCGTGCTACCGCATCGTCGCCGCGCGTGGCGGCAGGAATCGGGCGCTGGTCGGCAGTCGGATGAGGCGCCGGTGCCGGTGCCGCGTGGTGGGATGAAGGCATGACGCGCGCGCTCGTGGTGATCGACATGCAGAAGGGGTTCGACGACCTGGAGTTCTGGGGGCCGACGGCGAATCCGCAGTGCGAGCAGAACGTCGCCGCGCTGTTGCGGTATGCCGAGATCGAGAGCATCCCGGTCGTCGTGGTCCGTCACGACTCGCGCAGCGAGACGTCCGTGCTGCATCCGTCCGCTGCGGGCAATGCGCTCGTCGATGTCGTCGACCGCGCCCCGGCCGCACTGCTGATCGCCAAGAGCGTGAACTCGGCGTTCTACGGCGACCCCGACCTGCACGCCTGGTTGCAGGAGCGGGGGATAGGGGAACTGCTGATCTGCGGTATCCAGACCAACATGTGCGTCGAGACGACGGCGCGCATGGCGGGCAATCTCGGGTACGACACCACCGTGGTGTGGGATGCGACGCGCACCTTCGATCTCGATACCGAGATCAGCGGTATGGGGCGCGTGACGCGCACGGCGGCGGAGATCATGGCCACCACGGCACTCGTCTTGCAGGAAGGCGGGTTCGCCCGCATCCGGACGACGGCCGAGATCGTCGCATCCGAGCGACATCTGCACGACCCATCGCTGAGGTGATGTCACAGGCGGCACGTAGGGTGCCGCCTACCCCACTCCTCGTGCACACGTCGCGGGTCGCCTCGCGATGAGGATGTCCGAACTCGTTCGTATCTTCGAATCTGACATTGAAGAACTAGAACATCCGTTCTAGCCTGTCGGAGTGAAGGTGATCGTGCGAGAAGACGCCGTGGGCGAGGTTCACCGCCTCCGCGCGCAGCTCGAGCGCGTTCAGGGCCGGCGGATGGATGCGGCCGTGCGGCCGGTGCATCCCGCGTTGGCGGAGCTCCTTCCGGGCGGAGGGCTTCGTGCGGGCTCCGCGTACACGGTCGCCCCCTCCACATCGCTGCTGCTCTCGTTGCTCGCACGCCCCTCGCGCGAGGGGGCGTGGTGTGCGGCCGTGGGGATGCCGGAGCTGGGTGCCGAGGCCGCGGCGGGGCTGGGGGTCGCGCTCGAGCGTCTCGTCCTCGTTCCCGAGCCCGGCCCGCGCTGGCTCGCCGTGGCCGCCACCCTCGCCGAGGTCATGCCGGTGGTCGCTGTGCGGCCTGCCGGAGCGGTGTCGGATGCCGAAGCCTCCCGCTTCATGGCGCGACTGCGTGATCGCGGAGCGAGCCTTCTGGTGCAGGGGGTCTGGCCGCAGGCGGAGGCCGCTCTGCAGATCGTCGATTCCCAGTGGGACGGCCTCGGCGACGGCTACGGCTACCTGTCGTCGCGCACGGTGACGATCGCCGTGCAGTCGCGCCGCTCGCCCGTGCCCCGGCGGGCGCGACTGATGCTCCCCGATCGCGACGGCGCCCTCACTCCCGTCGCCCCCGCCGCGCCCGTGCCCATGAGGGCGGTGGGCTAGATGCCCGTGCGCACTCTCGTGGTCTGGATCCCGGACTGGCCGGTGGTCGCCTTCGGACGCGAGAGCGGCGAGGAGGAGGAGGCGGTCGCCGTCGTCGAGAAGAACGTCGTGGTCGCCTGTTCCGGAGCGGCCCGCGCCGAGGGTGTGCGCCGTGGACAGCGTCGCCGCGACGCGCAGGGAGCCTGTCCTCGCCTGCGGATCGTGGCGATGGATGCGGCGCGAGACCACCGCGCCTTCGCGCCGCTCGTGGCGGCGATCGAACACCTCGCGCCGCACGTGCAGATCATCCGCTCGGGGCTGTGCGCGTTGAAGGCGCGGGGCCCTGCCCGGTATTACGGCGGCGAGGAGGAGGCCGCGCACGTGCTGCGTGCGGCGCTGCACGAGGCGGGGGTGAACGACGTCCGCATCGGTGTGGCCGACGGTCCCTTCACCGCCGAACAGGCTGCCCGCGCCGCGACGACCGCCGAGGCGCCGGTGCGGTGCGTGCCCCCGGGGCTCTCGGGCCCGTTTCTCGCGCCTCTGCCCGCCACGCTGCTGCACGATGCCGGGGCAGAGTCCTCGCTCGCCTCGCTGCTTGCGCGCCTGGGCATCCACACGTTGGGGGCGTTCGCCGAACTGCCGACCGACGGCATCCGCGATCGCCTCGGAGAGCAGGGAGTGCGGCTTCAGGCGCTCGCCGCGGGAGCGGACTCCCGCACGGTGACCCCCCGCGAGGTACCGCCCGAACTCGATCGCGAGGTCGTGTTCGAGCCGCCGGTCGAGCTCGCCGAGCAGGCTGCGTTCGGGATGCGGGTGGCGGCTGAGGAGTTCATCGCGCGTCTCGACGCGCTGCGGCTGGTGTGCACCGAGCTGCGAGTGGAGCTCGAGTCGGAGCGGGGAGAGCGCAGCGAACGGGTCTGGCTGCATCCGGGTACCTTCGACGCCGCGGCGGTCGTGGACCGGGTGCGCTGGCAGCTCGCCGAGCAGCAGGAACTGCGCAGTCCTGTGGCCCGCGTGCGCATCTCTCCCGAGGCCGTCGACGACCAGGCTCACCACGTGCCGGGGCTGTTCGGGCGGGGGGAGCGCGAGAAGGTGCACCACGCGCTCTCGCGAGTGCAGGCGATGCTCGGGCATCGGAGCGTTCTGACGCCGGTCATCGCCGGCGGGCGCTGGCTCGACGAGCGACAGGTGATGGTGCCCTGGGGTGACCGCGCGGTCGCCCCGCGCGATGCGTCGCTGCCCTGGCCCGGTTCGCTGCCGGCGCCGCTGCCGACCACGGTGTTCCCCGAGCCCCGTCCGGCGGAGGTACGTGATGCCGAAGGCACCCGCATCGTCGTCGACGAGCGCGGGGCGCTGTCGGGAACGCCCGCCGACATCGCCGTCGGGGGAGCCCGTCGCGGGGTGCTCTCGTGGGCGGGGCCGTGGACGGTCATCGAGCGGGAATGGGATGCGGCCCGCCGCCGGGTTGCGCACCGGTTCCAGATCGTCGACGCGGCCCAGGTCGCCTGGCTGCTCGTGCACGAGAACGGCCGCTGGAGCGTCGAGGCGAGGTACGACTGATGGGCTGGCACAACCCGCCCGTCCCGTGGTCGGAGCTCGAGCGTGCCCTCAGCGACGCGCGTCGACCCAGGCAGGTTCCCGCCGGGGCGGACGGCGGCGACAGTCCGGCGTGGTCGCACAAGCGCGGCCCCTATGTACCACCGGCGATCGAGCGCCCCGAGCAGGTCGTGCCCTACGCCGAGTTGCACGCCCACTCGTCGTACTCGTTCCTCGACGGGGCGTCGTCGCCGGAAGAGCTCGTCGAGCAGGCGGAGCGACTGGGGCTGCATGCGCTGGCCGTCACCGATCACGACGGCTTCTACGGCTCGGTGCGTTTCGCGGAGGCGGCGGAGCCCCGCCGGCTGCAGACGGTGTTCGGTGCCGAGCTGTCACTCGATCTGCCCGCGCCGCAGAAGGGGCGCCCCGATCCAGTCGGGCGCCACCTGCTGGTGCTCGCCCGGGGGCAGGAGGGATATCACCGTCTCGCCGGCGCACTCACCCGCGCCCAGCTGCGGGGAGCAGAGAAGGGGCGTCCGGTGTACGACGTGACCGAGCTCGCCGAGCAGGCCGGTGGCCCGAACGATCCGCACTGGGCGGTGTTCACCGGATGCCGCAAGGGCGCCGTGCGCCAAGCGCTCACCCTCGAGGGACCGGTGGGGGCGGTGCGTGAACTCGATCTGCTCGTCGACCTGTTCGGACGGGATGCGGTTCAGGTCGAGCTCATCGATCATGGCGATCCCCGCGACACCCAGAACAACGACGTGCTCGCAGCCCTCGCCGCCGAGCGTCGGCTGCCCGTCGTCGCGACCGGCAACGTGCACTACGCGGTGCCCGAGCGACGGCTCCTGGCGGCGGCGATCGCCGCCGTGCGGGCGAACCGCAGCATGGACGAGCTCGACGGGTGGCTGCCCGCTCACGGTGGTGCGTTCCTGCGCTCGGGCGCCGAGATGGCTGCTCGCTTCGCCCGCTATCCCGGCGCGGTCGCGCGCAGTGTGGAACTCGCCGATGAGCTGGCGTTCCCGCTCCGGAAGGCTTCGCCCGCGCTGCCCAAGCTCCCCGTCCCCGAGGGGCACACGCCCATGTCGTGGCTGCGCCAACTGGTGTGGGATGCGGTGCCGCGCAACTATCCGAACCTCACCGAGGATCAGCGCCGACGCATCGAGCGCGAGCTCGAGGTCATCGAGATGAAAGACTTCCCCGGCTACTTCCTCATCGTCTACGGCATCGTGCAGGAGGCTCGGGACCGCGGCATCCTCTGCCAGGGCCGTGGCTCGGCAGCGAACAGCGCCGTCTGCTATCTGCTCGACATCACTGCGGTCGACGCGATCGCCTACAACCTCCCCTTCGAGCGATTCCTGTCGAGCCTGCGCGACGAGGAGCCCGACATCGACGTCGACTTCGACTCCGACCGTCGCGAAGAGATCATCCAGTGGGTCTACCAGCAGTACGGACGTGAGCGCGCGGCGCAGGTGGCCAACGTCATCCAGTACCGCCCCAAGAACGCCGTGCGCGACATGGCGCGTGCGCTCGGGTTCTCACCCGGGCAGCAGGACGCCTGGTCGAAGCAGGTCGAGCGCTGGGGCGCGTCGCTCGAGAGCGCCCCCGACCACGACATCCCGGATCAGGTCGTGGCCTACGCGACCGAGTTGCTCAAGGCGCCGCGCCACCTCGGCATCCACTCCGGCGGCATGGTGCTCACCGAGCGACCGGTGGGCGAGGTCGTGCCGATCGAGCACGCCCGGATGCCGGGGCGCACCGTCATCCAGTGGGACAAGGACGACGCCGCCTGGATGGGGCTGGTGAAATTCGACCTGCTCGGGCTCGGAATGCTCTCCGCTCTCCAGTACTGCTTCGATCTGATCCGGGCGGCGACGGGCGAGACGTGGGAGCTGCGCTCCCTGCCGAAGGAGGAGGCGGCGGTCTACGACATGCTGTGCCGTGCCGATTCCATCGGCGTGTTCCAGGTCGAGTCGCGCGCGCAGATGGGGCTGCTGCCGCGCCTGCAGCCCCGGGCGTTCTACGACCTCGTGATCGAGATCGCCCTCGTCCGGCCCGGTCCCATCCAGGGCGGAGCGGTGCATCCGTTCGTGCGGCGCAAGCTCGGCCACGAAGAGGTGACGTACCCGCATCCCGACCTCATCCCGGTGCTCGAGCGCACCAAGGGGATCCCCGTCTTCCAGGAGCAGTTGATGCAGATGGCGATGGTGGTGGGCGATCTCTCCGGAGAGGACGCCGACCTCATGCGCCGGGCAATGGGCTCCAAACGCGGTCAGGAGCGGATCGACTCGCTGAAGGAGAAGCTCTACGCCGGCATGGCGCGCCACGGTCTGATCGGCGAGGACGCGGATGCGATCTACCGCAAGATCCAGGCGTTCGCGAACTTCGGGTTCGCCGAGTCGCACTCGCTCTCGTTCGGCCTCCTGGTCTACGCGAGCTCATGGATCAAACTGCACTACCCGGCGGCGTTTCTCGCGGGGCTGCTGCGGGCGCAACCCATGGGCTTCTACTCGCCCGCAACGCTGACCGCTGACGCGCGGCGCCACGGCGTCGAGGTGCGTCGACCGGATGTGCAGCTCTCGGGCGCCCAGGCCGGACTCGAACCCCTCGGAGTCGGCACCGAGCCGACGGGGATGGACGCCTGCCGCGGTCCGCAGCCGCCCGTGGGGCCGTTCGACGCAGCGGCTCCCGACGAGTCCGCTGCGCATCGCCGCGATGGCGCGTTCGCGGTGCGGCTGGGGCTCGCAGCGGTGACCGGCATCGGTGAGAAGGTCGCCGCACGCATCGTCGCTGCGCGCGACGCAACGGGGCCGTTTCGCGACATGCGCGATCTGGTGCGCCGGTGCGACCTCTCCGTGGCGCAGCTGGAGGCGCTGGCGACGGCCGGTGCCTTCGACTGTTTCGGGCTGACCCGCCGAGAGGCCATCTGGTCCGCCGGCACCGCCGCACAGGACAGGGCGGAGTTCCTCCCCGACACCGTCATGGCGGTGCAGCCGCCGTTGTTCCCCGACCCGTCGAGCTACGAGACGCTCGCGGCCGACCTCTGGGCGACGGGGATCTCCACCGACGATCACCCGCTGACCCACTACCGTTCCGCGTTGGATGCGCGAGGAGTGCTGACCTCGCGCGAGATGCGCACCCACGAGTCAGGGCGGCGCATCGAGGTGGCGGGGCTGGTGACCCACCGGCAGCGGCCGGCGACCGCATCCGGCATCACCTTCCTCAACCTCGAAGACGAGCACGGGCTGGTGAACGTGATCTGCTCGACCGGCGTATGGAACCGATACCGACGCATCGTGCGCGACTCGCCGGCGCTGATCGTGCGCGGGATGCTGGAGCGCTCGGTGGAGGGGGTCACCAACCTCGTGGCGGATGCGTTCGAGGATCTCCGCGTGGGGATCTCGCACCGTTCGCGCGACTTCCAATGACACGGCAAAGGCCCCCGGGTAAACCCGGGGGCCTTTGGGCGGGGTCTCAGCCCCGGACGCCGAGGGCGAAACGGACCGAGCCGTCGTCGCCGACCTCGGCATCGAGCACCCTGTCATCGAGGGCATCCGTCGCACCGGAGTCCACGAAGACGCGAGCACCCGACGTCTCGACCACCGCGTCCTGCGGCTCGGGGGCGGCAGCGAGCGCGAGCTCGAATCCGGTCTCGGTGCCGGTGTCGCGAATGCGCAGCCCGCCACCTTCCGCCGGGATCTGGGATGAGATCGTCTTGACCGCCGAAGCAGCGTTCTCCGTCAGAGTGAGCATGGTGCTCCCTTCCATCGATGTCTGCGGACCGGCCACGATTCCGAGAATCCCGAGCGGAATCAACCCCTGCACGCGGATCGGATCGAACTCACACGAGGTTCACCGGGAACTCTTCACGACGTCAGCTGCTGGTCGGTGTTCGAGTAGCTGATTGAATCCGCGGTCGCGCCGACGAGTCCGAGCGTGACCCGCAAGAGCGTCGGAGTGATCCCGTCGCGCGGCGGGGGTGTCTCGGCGCCGAGCGTGTACGACGTGCCGTCGGCACCGGTGGCGGTGAGGGAGTTCAGATACACCGACACGTTTCCCGAGAGCGTCATCGTGTCCGCCGTGGTGACCAGGGCCGGGCCCTCGGCATGCCCCACGGTCAAGGCGAAGCCGGTGATCGTGATGCTGTCCGCGCTGATCTTGACAGCGTGCGCCCGGGTGCCGTCGGCGAGGGGGACGGTCACGAGGGAGATGCCCTTGAGCCCGCTGATCGACAGGCCGTCCGAGCCGAGTTGTGCCGGCGGCTGGGTGAACACGGGCGCGCTCTCATCCGGCACCGCCTCGACGGGCGTCTCCGGCTCGGCGGGAGTCTGGGGGGTCGGCGACGCGTTCGGGATGGGGCTCTGTCCGCCGAGGTCAGGGAGACCGGGCAGACCGGGCTCCGACGATGCGCTCGGCGAGGGCGTGGGTGACGGCGAAGGGTCGTCGCACGACATGAACAGCGGAATGCACCAGGCCGCGGGCCGCTCCGCCGGAGCGGCGGCGGCGCCCGTGGTTGCGAGCAGCGCGCCCACCAGGGCGACGGGCAGCAGGCGGCGGATCATGCGGTCTCCCTCTCGCCGTCGGCTCGCACCCCCTGCTCCTCGCCCGATGCGAGCGCGGATGCGGCCTCACCGGACCGCGGCGCCCACGAGACGACCGTGATGCCGCCCACGCAGCCCAGCAGCATCCCGACGATGAACCCTCCGAGGTTGACGCCGACGATCGAGTACACCGCGAGGCCGAGAGTGATCACGCCGTAGAAGATGCGGTGTGCGGGCATGAAGATCGACAGGGCGCCGAGCAGGACGAGAGCCAGCGGCACGATGGTCGCCTGCAGGCCTTCGATACCGAGCTGGATGTGCAGCTTGCCGAAGTCGAGCTGGCTGGACAGGAACATCACCAGGCCCGCGACGATGACCAGCACACCGCCGACGAACGGGCGCTGCGTGCGCCAGGCGCGCCAGCGCGACGGCTTCTTCTCGGGCTCGTCCTCGGTCGCCTCACGCCCGGTGAGGGAGCGACGCGTGGCGTTCAGAAGCATGTCTTCGTTCCATCGGTCAGCTCCAGCTTCATCCCGGTCAGGGTGAAGGTCGACGCCTGTGTGCTCCACGAGTTCTGCTGGAGGTTCGCGATGCTTACCGTGTCGGCATCCTGCGCGAAGTCGCCGGCGGATCCCTTCGCTGCGGTGTTGACCGTCGACGCATCCACGCCGATACGGATGTTGCCGAAGGACGAGTCTCCGCGCAGGCCCGTCATTCCGATCTGCAGGTTCGTGGCACTCGCCGGGTTTCCGCCGCCGCCGGCCGTGATCAGCACGCCGACCTTGCCGAGCGGGGTGTCCGACACGACCGACTGGCACAGATCGGCCAGCGTCGCCGAGGCGATGTTGGCGATCGCGACCGAGTGCTGGTTGCCCGCGGTGTCCTGCGTGACGCCGGCGTACTGCGAGAACCCGGTGCCCTCCAGTTGCGAGGCGCTGATCTGGAACTCGCTGCCGGATACCGCGAACGAGACGGGGACAGCGCCCTGGGCGACGCCGCCGAACAGCAGACTGGATGCGGCCACGACCGGGATGGTGGCCAGGGCGACACGACCGGCGCGCGAGCGCATCATGTTGGGGAACTTCATCGATCCTCCGGGGGTGAGGGGACGGCGACGATGCCGTCGGTGAGTGAGCCTAGACCTCGTTGACGAACTGTCAATAGCGTGAGAGCGGGTATGAGAGGACTCTCACCCCGGGCGCAGCGCACCTCTCGCCTAGGCTCTGGCTATGGGGAGTGAGCGGCGCACCAGGCTGAGTCCGGAGCAGCGTCGCGCGCAGTTGGTCGCCCTCGGCGTCGCCTTCCTCGCGGACAGGCCGCTCGACGACCTGACCATCGAGGAACTGTCGGAGCGGGCAGAGGTCTCGCGCGCCCTGATCTTCCACTACTTCGGCTCGCGTCAGGGTCTGCATCAGGCGGTGGTCGCGCGTGCCGGTGACGCACTGCTCGAGGCGACCCATCCGCGTGAGGAGCTGGCAGCGGTGGAGCGGCTGCGCGACACCCTCCGCCGCATCGCGCTGTTCGTGCGTGAGAACCGTGGCACGTTCTTCTCGCTCGTGCGCGGCGTTGCCAGCGGAGACCCCGAGGTGCGCCTGGTCGTGGACCGCGCTCGGGATGCCAACGCCCAGCGCCTACGGGAGGTGTTCGCCGAACTGGGGGTCCCCGCCAGTCCGTTGCTCGACGTCGCCCTGCGGTCCTGGGTGGCGTTCGCCGAAGAGGTGCTGATCGAGCTGGCTGTCGATGACGACGTCGACATCGACGACATCGTGGGCTTCCTCGAGCGCAGCGTGCAGGGCGTCGTGTCCGCCGTGACGCTCTGACACACGTCGGGTGCCCGTTCGTCAATCGTCTTAGCCGGATCCGGCAGTCCGTTTTAGCGTGGAGCCATGGCCGGAAACGTTGCAGAACTCTTCGTCCGCACTCTTCGTCACGCGGGAATCACCCGCGTCTGGGGGTTGCCCGGCGACTCCCTGAACGCCTTCACCGATGCCCTGCGCAAGGACGGCGGCATCGAATGGCTGCACGCGCGGCACGAGGAGTCCGCGGCCTTCGCGGCGGGGGCCGAGGCGGAGATCACGGGGGAGCTCGCCGTCGTGGCCGGCAGCTGCGGTCCCGGCAACCTGCACTTCATCAACGGCCTCTTCGATGCGCACCGGTCGCGCGTGCCGCTGCTGGCGATCGCCTCCCACATCCCGTCCGCGGAGATCGGGAGTGGGTACTTCCAGGAGACGCACCCGCAGGAGCTCTTCCGCGAGTGCAGCCACTACGCCGAGCTGGTCTCCGACCCGGCGCAGCTGCCGTGGGTGCTCGAGACGGCGATGCGCACCGCGGTCGAGAAGCGCGGCGTGGCCGTCGTCGTCGTCCCGGGCGACGTCTTCTTCGCGGACGCGCCGCACCGTCGCCCGTCCGCTCCGATCCGCGCCACGCGGCCGGTCGTGGTGCCGTCCGCATCCGAGCTGGAAGAGGCTGCCGCCGTGCTGAACGCGGCGGGCAAGGTCACGATTCTCGCGGGGGCCGGGGTGGCGGGCTCCCACGACGAGGTGCTGGCGCTCGCCGGGCGTCTGCAGGCACCGATCGTGCACGCCTTCCGCGGCAAGGAGCACATCGAGTACGACAACCCCTACGACGTCGGGATGACGGGGCTGCTGGGCTTCTCGTCCGGCTACCGCGCCATGGAGAAGTGCGACGCGCTGCTGATGATCGGCACCGACTTCCCGTACCGGCAGTTCTTCCCCGAGAAGGCGAAGATCGTGCAGATCGACATCCGCGGCGAGCAGCTGGGACACCGCACGCCCATCGACGTCGGGCTCGTGGGAGACGCGGGCGCGACCGCATCCGCTCTGCTGCCGCTGATCGATGAGGGCCGCAAAGAGCACCACCTGAAGGAGTCGGTCGAGCACTATCACAAGACGCGGCGCGAGCTCGACGGGCTCGCCAACGACGACGGCAAGAAGCCGATCCACCCTCAGTACGTCGCGCGCCTGGTGGACGAACTGGCAGCGCCGGATGCGGTCTTCACGGCGGATGTGGGAACGCCCGTCATCTGGGCGGCGCGCTATCTGCACATGACCGAGCAGCGGCGCCTGCTGGGCTCGTTCACGCACGGCTCGATGGCCAACGCCCTGCCGCAGGCGCTCGGTGCTCAGGCCGTCGACCGTTCCCGCCAGGTGATCGCGCTCGCCGGCGACGGCGGGCTCGCGATGCTCATGGGGGATCTGCTGTCCATCCGTCAGAACGATCTGCCGGTGAAGATCGTCGTCTTCGACAACTCCGCTCTGGGCTTCGTTGAGGTCGAGATGAAGGCGGCCGGAATCGTCAATTACGGTACGGACCTGCACAACCCGGACTTCGCGGCGGTGGCCGAGGCCGTCGGGATCACCGGTATTCGCGTCGAGAGCGCAGCGGATCTCGAGCCCGCGCTGCGGCGTGCGCTGGCCGATCCGGGTCCGGTGCTCGTGAACGTCGTGGTCGCACGTGAGGAGCTGTCGATGCCGCCCTCGATCACCGCGGCACAGGCCAAGGGCTTCTCGCTGTGGGCGCTGCGCACCGTGCTCTCCGGTCGCGGTGACGAACTGCTGGATCTGGCCGACACGAACCTCTGGCGACGCCTGTTCGACTGACGCGGGTGACGACCGGCGTCATCCGGCCGTGGGCGGCACGACGTCCCAGTGCTCGCGGATGAGGCCGTCGTCGACGCGGAAGATGTCGGCGGCGGGGAACGCGTCGTTCGCGCCGGCGCCCACGGGCTGAGAGAAGATCCAGACGAGGCCGCCGTCCGAGACCGAGAGCACGGCCTGCTGCGGGGGGAAGGTCGTGCCAGCGAAGAAGGTCTTCAGCGCCGCGGTGCCGTTGGGTGCGACGCTGTTGTGCTGCAGGTAGTTGGGGTCGAACGCGCGGTCGAGGACGCTGACATCGTGGTCGCGGAAGAGCGTGTTGTACGCATCGACGACCAGCTTCTTGTTCGCCTCGTCCAGTTCCGGCGTCGGCGTGGACTCCTGGTCGCCCGGTTCGTACAGGTCGCTGAACATCGTGTTCGTGTTGCCGCTGGCGGGTGTGCCTTGGGGAATGGGCTGGGCGAACGACCACCGCTCGGTGATCTTCCCGTCGGTCACGCGGAACAGATCGACGGCGGCCTCGCCCGTCCGCTCGTCGTCGGGGTCTTCTGCGATCTGCCAGTGCACCGCCACGAGGTCGCCATCCGCGCCCTGGTGTTTGATCACTGCCTGGGCCCCCGGGACGCGGGCGTGGTCCGCGCGGAACTGGGCGAGCAGCCCGTCGGGCCCAGCGGTGAGCCCGGCGCCGTGCGCGACCGCATCCGGTGCCATGGCCGCCTGGGCCGCGGCGTCCGCATCCGGCGAGTCGGGGTTGGGGAAGGCCTCGGTGATGAGCTGGGTGACGAGCGTTTGGTTCGCCTGCTCGGCGGGGGACATGGTACTGCCGGCGTCGCCGGTGGTGGTGGCTGCGGTGCTGGCGTCACCGGCCGACGCTGGCATCGCCGCGCAACCGGTGAGGGCGATGCCTGCGGTGAGAAGGGCGATGCTGCCGATGAGCAGCGGGGCAGGGCGACGTCGGATGCTCATGCGTCCCACGCTCGCCGCGGATCTTCTGCGCGGTCGAAGGAAGGGCTGGAGGTCCGCTGGAGGAAGTGTGAGCGAGAGCTATGCGCGTGCCCTCATCCGGCGCACCGCGCCCGGTAGACTCGGGAAGCCAGCCTCTGTAGCTCAGTGGAAGAGCCACTCCGTCCTAAGGAGCGGGTCGGGGGTTCGAATCCCTCCAGGGGCACCACGACTTCGTGATCTCACCCGGCATCGCCTTGCACCGCGAGAGGACTTCTCCCGCGAGACTGCATCTGCGTCACGAGATCACGGGGTTTACTCGTGATCTCGTGAAGAGGATGCAGTCTCGCGGGCAGTTCGAGAGAGCTCGGCTTTACCAACTCTTGTAGAAGTACGGGCTGTCCGTCGGAGCGATACTCGATCCGGACTGCTGATCGATGAGGACGCATCCGGAGTTGTACGTCGCGGCGGACCAGTCGAACGACCTTCCCGCCGCGCCGAGTTCGATGTACTGACCTGTGAGCCCGTCGGGGACGGTATAGCTCCCGGAAGCGGACTGCGTCACCGAGTACGACTCGCCAAGCGTCACCCCTGCCGTGACCGACGCCTGTGCGATGACCGAACCGACGCTCACGCTGCCGGAGACGGAGACGTCGGAGTGGACTTCGCTGGTCTGTCCCGCCGAGATGGTCAGTGTGGCCCCTCCGTCGCCGTAAGCGCGGAATGTTCCCGGCACGTAGACGGTGCTCACGTTCGACACGGCGATGTCGGGACCGCTTCCCGAGCATTCGGATTTGGGTGATACGTCAGCGGCGTTCGCCGCGCCGACCCCCGCCCCGGTCATCGCGACCGCGAGGACCGCCGTTGCAGTCACCCTCGTCCATCGCTGACCTGTCATGTTCATTTCTCACCCTTCCTTTCGTGTGTAGTAGGCCGTGAGCCAGTACGTGCTTGCGTCCGGGACATCGATCCGCAGGGTCGTCGCGGTCGACGGGTCATCGAGCGGCACGGCTGCAATGGATGTGCCCGCTGTGCCGCATGTGGCGCCCACGGTGTTGGGGTGGGTCTGCTCCACAGTCACCGAGTAGCTGTCCGAGCCGGTACAGGTCAGGAGCACGACGACGTCGACCGGAGCGGCCAGTCCCGCGGCGGGCAGTGTCACGGTCTCGTCCTCTCTGCCTGAGAATTCACCCGCCGGGGCGGCGCTGGGGTACTGGGCCAGGATCATGTCTCCCTGCATGGCGAACCGTTCCTGATCCGAAGGCCCGTCCGAGGCACTCGTTGACGTCGTGGGGCCGGGGGTCTGCGTTGGGGGTGGAGAGGGCGATGCGCATGCCGTGAGCATCGCCACGAGCCAGACGGCTCCGACTGCGTTCAGCTTCCGACGACTCTTCATGTCACACTCCCGCCTTGTCTTGCCGGCCACGACCGTCGGCCACGTTCGTGCACAACGAGCACAGAGGCAAGGGGCGGCAACTCTGCGGCAGTTCTCAGACATCGCGGGATCCGCGCCTTATCCGGGGTTTTCGTTCGATTGCGCATCTTCTGGCTGCCGGGAGGCATTGCGCCGGACGCCGTGGAGCGGCTATCGGGCGCCTGGGCAGCACGGATCCGCGCACAGTTCCCTCGCGAGATCGCGCGGGGCGGTCTACGGTGTGGGGATGGATCTGCGCATCCGGAGGGCTGTCGACGTCGATCTCACTCCGGTCGCCGAGCTGCGGTGGTCATCGATCGTCGATGAGAAGAACGCGGTGCCGGCGACGGAACGCGGTGCTTTCGTCGCGGCGTTCGTCGAGTGGGCGCGCGCCGCGCGGCACGAGTGTTACGTCGCGGAGGTTGAGGGCGACATCCGCGGAGCGGCGTGGGTGGTGTTCACCGAGCGGGTGCCGAGTCCTCGAGCTCTGACGCGCGTCACTGCCGACCTGCAGGGTGTGTACGTCGATCCGGACTACCGAGAGCGGGGGGTAGGGCAGCGTTTGATCACGCACGTGGTCGACGAGGCGACCGCTCGCGGAGCAGAGCGGGTCGTCGTCCACAGCAGCGACCTCGCGGTTCCGTTGTACGAGCGCGCGGGCTTCACGTCGTCCCGCACCCTGCTGCACCTCTGACGCACAGCCCCGTCTCGGGCCGAGTCTGTCGCGCCGCACCACGGCACCTGCGTGTCTCCATCGTGCACGCCCGGGGTCGATCCGGCGTGCACGACTGAGACACGAAGCAGGGGTTGCCTCCTGCGTGTCTCCATCGTGCACGTGTTGCGGCGTGGCGGCGTGCACAAGTGAGACACAGATATCGGCATGCCCGTGCAAACCGGTACTGGTGCCCATGAGCAGTATGCAATATATTGCAGTCCTCGGCAGACGTCGGCGACACGGATGAAGGGGGCAGGAAAGATGCAGGACACAGGGATCACCAACGTCGTGCTGGTGCACGGAGCGTTCGCAGACGGATCCGGATGGCGGGGCGTCTACGACGCTCTGACCGCATCGGGCCACCGCGTCTCGATCGCACAGATCCCCTTGACCTCGTTCGACGACGACGTCGCGGCCACCCGCCGCGTACTGGATCGCCAGGACGGACCGACGATCCTCGTCGGCCACTCCTGGGGTGGCACGGTCATCACCGAGGCTGGCGTCCACGACAAGGTCGCGGGTCTCGTTTACGTCTCGGCGCTCATCCCGGATGCGGGGCAGACCAGCGGCGAGCAGTACGAAGGGTTCGCACCCACCCCCGAGTTCGTCATCGACGTCGGCGACGACGGCTTCGGCTTCCTCAACCCCGAGGCCTTCAAGCCCGGCTTCGCGGCGGATACGAGCGATGCGGATGCGGCCTTCCTCCGTGACGCGCAGGTGCCGGTGAACATGGCGGTCTTCGGGGCTGCGGTGACTCACGCGGCGTGGCGCAACAAGCCCAGCTGGGCAGTCATCGCCACCGACGATCGCGCCTTCGACCAGGCGATGCTCCAGCACATGGCGACACGTGCCGGTGCCGCCATCACGAACGTCCCGGCGAGTCACGCGCTGTACTTCACACAGCCCGAGGCCGTGGCCGAGGTCATCGCGACCGCAGCGCGATCGGCCGCATTGTCAATCAGCGCCTAAGTTCGGCTCCTAACCTGAGCGGCGTGTACCGACGTCTCGCCGTCCTGCCCCTGCTCGCCGTCCTGGCGCTGGCCGGGTGCGCCTCCGGCTCCGCTCGCACCAGTGCGGAGGCCTGCCTCAACGTCATGAACTCCTGGCAGGAGTACGCGAGCTTCGCCGAGACTCCCGGTCGCGCTGATGGTGCGGTGGCCGAGGGGCGCGCGGCGGTGCGGGATGCGGTGAGCCGCGCCTCGACCGGTGCGCCGGAGTGGATGCTGGCGCAGATGAAGGAAGCCGACAAGGCGCTCGACGCGGTGACCGCCGCACCCTCGAGCCCCGACGGCAAGGCGGCGTTCCAGGCCGCATCCGATGCGTTCGAGGCGATCCGCGACCAATGCAAGGCTGACCGGAACCTCTAGCGGCGATCGGTCCGCTCGCAGGACTAACCTGTGCCGGGTGAGCGATGCACTCGACGGCGGACCCTTCTTCCACGGCACCAAGGTGCGCCTGTCACCCGGTGATCTGCTGGTCGCGGGACACCGCTCGAACTACCGTCCCGAGGTCGTGATGAACCACATCTACTTCACGGCGCTGGTGGACGGCGCGGGTCTTGCGGCAGAGATTGCGGCGCGAGACGACGATGAGACCCCGCACGTCTACGAGGTGGAACCGACCGGACCGTTCGAGAACGATCCGAACGTCACGGACAAGAAGTTCCCCGGCAATCCCACGCGTTCCTACCGCAGCGCGGCGCCGCTGCGGATCGTTCGGGAAGTGACCGACTGGACTCGTCTGACCCCCGAAGCACTGCAGTCGTGGCGGGATCGCATCGATGCGCTGAACGAGAACCCGGACGCGCAGATCACCAACTGACCGGGTCCGCGATCACAGCAGGACGGACAGGCGCTTCTTCTTGCGGTTCTCCATCACGATCCATGCGACATCGGCATCCGACGTGTCGAGCGCCAGGAAGGCGGGCAACCCGGCAGTCGCGTCGGCGGCGATCGCCACGCTCCAGCCGTAGCCGAGGGCCTGCCGCAACGTCCGGACGCTCGCGTCTCGGCGCTGCGAGGCGGGCCGCTGGGCCAGCAGCTCGGTGGCGCGGTCGCAGACCCTCACGGCGACGGCGGCGGATGCGGGGGAGCGGAGCAGGCGCGGCTCACAGATCGCCGCCACCGCGGCACGCTGCACGAGCGGATCCTCCGACTCGGCCCATGCGGTCACGAGGTCGGCGAGGAGGTCGAACGCGCGATCGCCCAGGAGTTGCAGGCCGATCGCCACGCCTTCGCGGACGCGCCACCGCTCGTCGGATGCGGCGTGCAGAGCGGCGGCGGCGCACTCCGCCTCGTCGGCGCGGGCGCCGTACGCCGTCGCGACGCACATCGCGGTGAACTCGTCGTCGCGGGGGCCGAGCGCGAGGAGAGCGGACTCGTCGGCGACCACCGCGAACGCCGTGGCCAGCGAGGTGTTCGCGCGGGGTCCGGGCAGCCCGGAGTTCGTGTCGAGCAGCGTCGCCCACTCCTCGACGGGCAGTTGGCGCAACCGCGTCTGCCAGTCGGTCATACCGCTGACCGTATCCTCGCCTGGCGCGACGGAGAATGTCAGGCGCCGGGATAATGCCCGGATGCGGCGTGCGTATCCATGCGCTGCAGCCAGTCGCGGATCAGCGCCGTCGTGATCTGCGGCTGCTCCAGGTGCACGTTGTGCCCCGCGAGGTCCAGGACCGCGTAGGTGCCGCGGGGATAGTGGTCGCGAAAGCGCAAGCCGTCCTCGTACCCCACCACGTCGTCCTGACGTCCGAAAAGGTGCAGCGCCGGCAGGGTGAACGGCTCGGGGTGCGCCAGTTCGGGAACAGCGGGCAGCGTGTAGTCGGCCGCGATGCGGTCGATGACAATCGGGTCGGAGCCGCGCAGGCCGGGAAGGACATACTCGGTGAATGCGGCGAACGACGCCGCATCCTGCACCACGCTCACCTCGGCGAAGTCGCCGCGAACATCACCCGCAGCGTCGAGCACGGCCTCGTCGACACGGAGCACCTGCCGCGGCGGCACGACGCGCGCGTCATGGCGGGGCTCGAAGACACCGGCGAGCGTGGCCAGCCCCAGCACCTGTTCGCGCATCTCGTGCGCGACGTAGCGGGCGATCATCGCGCCGAAGGAGTTGCCGATGATCGCGAACGGCTCCTCGCCGAGCGCCGAGCGTACGTCGTCGATGACCGAGGAGGCGACCTCGAGAGCGCTCGTAGCATCAGACGGCGGTGCGCCCTCCGCCCACGGCAGGTCGAGGTAGATGCGTTGCCAGGGCCGGTCGCCGATCGCTTCCTCCAGGGGAAGCATGATGCGGTGATCGACGCCGAAGCCGTGGATCATGACGATGGGGCGACCGGATCCGGAGGTGCGTGAGATCACCCCTCGAGCGTATGTCGCGTCTATGACATCGTGGCCGTTCGGTTCAAGACCTGGCACCCGGACACACCTAGCGTGGGGGCCATGGCACTGAAACTCGGATTCGTCGGCATCGTCACGCAGGACATGGCTGCCTCCCTCGCATTCTACCGCTCGCTGGGCGTCGACATCGCGGAAGGACAGGATGACGCCGCGCGTGTCGATGCGCGGTTGGATGACGGGGTCGCGTTCGCGTGGGACACGCTCGACACCATCCGCAGCTTCGATCCGGCGTACGAGCCCGCCTCCGGGGTCATCGGATCGCGCTCGCCTTCGAGCAGGAGACGCCGCACCGGGTGGATGCGGTCTTCGCCCGGCTCGTCGGTATCGGCTACGCGGGTCACGTCGCGCCCTGGGATGCGCCGTGGGGTCAGCGGTACGCGACTCTCCTCGACCCCGACGGCAACTCGATCGATCTCTACGCGGCGCTCGACGCGAACTGAGCGGGGCTGGCGCCCACCAGCCGGCGGAACTCTCGTGAGAAATGCGGTTGGTCGGCAAAGCCCGCGGCCGCGGCGACGTCCGCGAGGGGGAGGCCCGTCCGCAGGAGTTCCTGTGCGCGCCGCGCCCGCTCGATGCGCACGAGGATCGCGTACCCGTACCCGAAGCGCTCACGCATCCGACGGCGGAAGGTGCGCTCGCTCTCGTTCATCTCGGCAGCGACGCGGCCGGCGGGAATCCCGCGCCCCGCGCGCGTCTGGACGGTGCGCGACCACGGGTTCTCCACGGCGGCGCGGCCGGCGAGCAGGATGAGATCCACGCATCCGTCGGCGGGTACCGCGCCGCCCGCCCCACCGGTCGAGCGCCAGAGCGCCGACCCGTCGGGCAGCGCCAGTTCGGTGTACACGCTGCCATTGTGCCCGCGGGCAGCGACAAGCGTGCGGTCAGTCTTCCGCCGCCCGCACCAGAACATCGTTGCGTTGCCGGATGAGCCGCCGCAGATACGGCACCAGCACGAGTCGTTCGGCCAGCCGGCCGAACACCGGCGACGCGATCGTGAGGATGTCGGTCATGACGGTCTGCCCATCCTGGGTCTCGAATCGGTGCTCGTGACGGAAGCTTCGAAACGGACCGCGCACCTGCTCGTCGACGAAGCGGCGAGGACGATCGAGCGCGGTGATCTCGGATGTCATCCGGAAGCGCCAGCCGAAGTGCCGGGCGCTCCAGGTGACGGTCTCGCCCAGGCCGATGAGACCGCTCGTGACGCCGGCGACGGCGCGTTCACCGGAACGTGCCATCGACTCGACGTGCGCGTCGATGCTCAGCGACTGATCGAACAGACGCTCGACGGGAACCCTCGCGCGGGTGACGACGATGAAGCTCGAGACCATGCTTCTGCTCAGATCGCATCCTCGAGATGCGGTCGGCGGAAGGTGTATCCGGCGGCGTCGAGCACGCCCGGGACGACCCATCGGCTCTTGAGGACGAGCTCCGGTTCGGTACGCAACACCCACATCGCGGGCTCCAGCATCCATCGCCACGCGGGCAGCCCGATGGGCATGCCGGTCTTCCGGCGCAGTGCGCGCATGAGCGTGCGGTTGTCGGTCGGCTCGGGGCTCGCGAGGTTCACGACGCCCTCGATCTCCTCGTGCTCGCCGAGGAACCGGACGGCGCCGATCACGTCGTCGATGTGGATCCAGCTGAACTTCTGACGTCCCCGCGTCCGGTGCCAGCCGGAACGCGGGGATCCGGTCGGGTGCGGTCCGATGCCGCGGTATCGACGGTGCGGAAACCAGGGCGAGTCGATCTGCGGCCCGCCCAGTCCCCATCGCGCGAGCCGGCGCAGCAGATTCGGCGCGGGGCCGTCGCCGAGCACGATGGCCATCCGCAGCGCCACGCGGCGAGTGTGGGGCAGTTCGTCGCTGAAGAACTCCCGTTCCCATTCCCGCGCGACATCCACCGAGAATCCCTCTCCGACGATGCCGGACGCCTCGTCGTTGGGACGCTGCTCTTCGTGCCGATAGATCGTCGCCGTGGATGCGTTCAACCACAGCGACGGCGGGTCCTCGGCGGTTGCCACGGCGTGGCGGAGGGCCCGAGTGGTCTCGACGCGGGAGCGCAGGATCTCGTTCCGGTTGACGTCGGTGTACCGGCAGTTCACGGACTTGCCGGCGAGGTTGATGAGAAGCTCCGCGCCGTCGACGACAGCCGCCAGGGCGGCCGGGTCGTCCCAGCGCACGCCCTCGGTGCGGCCCACGCGGCGCACGTCATAGCCATCGGCGCGAAGAGCCGCAACAATCTCGCGACCCACGAATCCGCTCGCCCCCGCGACGACAACCGTCCGATTCTTCGTCATGCGCTCTGCTCTCCGCTGGTCGCTCGTGCTTCGACCGTATCGGTGGTCCGCGGTGCGTGTGCGCAGCGCCCGCGATAATGGAGCCGATGGAGCCGTGGGAACTGCGCGAGTGGCACGCCGAGTACCTCGACGCATGCAACCGTCACGACCTCGACGCGGTGCGCGGCCTCGTCGATCCGGACGTGCGCCGCGCGCACCTGCCGGGTGGGCAGGATGCGTGGATCGCCGATCTCGCGGATCTGTTCCACGCCTTCCCCGACTGGCAGTGGCGCCGCATCCAGCTCGTCATCGAGGACGACCGCGTCGCGGCGCACCTTCGCGGCAGCGGAACCCACGTCGGCGTCTACCGCGGAATCTCGGCCACACGTCGCCACGTCAACGTCGCGGAGTTCGCGATGTATCGGGTGTCCGGCAGACGCATCGTCGAGTTTACGGGAACCGGAGACGCCGAGCTGAGGCAGCAGCTCGGCGCGTGACTCGCGTCAGTGCGCGGCGTCGTAGGCGTCGATGACGGATGCGGCGACGCGTCCGCGCTCCGACACCTGGTGACCGTTGGCCTTCGCCCACTCGCGGATCGCGGTGAGGTCGCGCGAGGCGGACGTCGATCGCGCGCGTGACCGGGCGGGCGCTGCTGACCGAGCGGACGAGATGCGACGGCCCGCCGACACGTACGGGGCCATCGCGTCACGCAGAGCGGCGGCGTTCGCATCCGAGAGGTCGATCTCGTAGGCGATGCCGTCGAGGGAGAAGAGCACGGTCTCTCCCTCGCCCACCTCCAGAACGGAGTCGTCGAGGTCGTCTACGAGCTGGTGGACGATTCTGCGCGCCATGACGTCACCATACAGATCCGCGGCTGGTCAGGGCAGCAGCCGCGCCCGGCGTGCCTTGGCCACCGCCGCGTGCCGCGTCGTGGCCTCAAGCTTCGACATCGCCGCCGCGAGGTACGACTTGACGGTCGTCTCCTTCAACGCGAGCTCCTGAGCGATCTGCGCGTTGGTCGAGCCGAGAGCGGCGCATGCGAGAACGTCCAACTCGCGCGGTGAGAGCTGCACCGGTGTCGACGATGCGGGACGATCGCCCGCCGCCACCTCGGCGAGGCGGCGTTCCACGGCAGCGAGACGCTCTCGCAACGCGGCGTCGCTGACTGTGGCGGAGATCGCCCGCAGCTCCGCGAAACTCTCTCGCACCTGCTCGCGCGCCGCCGCATCCCATGCGCTCTCCGGGGCCGCATCCTCTGCGCGCTCGACACGGCGGGCGACCTCGTCGCGGATGCGGAGCTCCGAGGCGAGGGCGTCGGCGATCCTCAATGCCGGCGCCGCCGTCACATCATCGACGGCCGTCTGAGCCCAGGACCCGCAGTACAGCACCCCGCGGGTGCGGCCGGACGCGACGACGGGGACCGCGAAAAGCGTCGCGATGCCTTCGCCGAGGATCGGACCGTCGTAATCGTGGGTGATCCCGCGCGCGCTGCGGTAGTCCAGAGCCAGCCGTGGACGCTTTTCGGTGAGCGCCCGCCCACCGAGTCCCCGCTGCTCGCGCACGATGAGGCCTTCGATGGTCCGCCCGCGGGCGCCGACGATGGAACTCACGTGCACGGAGTGCTCGCGGACGAGCCCGCCGAAGGCGACGGGAAAGCGCGTGCGGGCGACCAGATCGTGGACGGCGCGCGTCATCAACTGCAGGTCGCTGGTGGTTCCGGGGGACATAGGTGCTACCTACTTCCGGGGGTGTCGGCCTCGTTGCCGATTTTCGTAGCGTCGACCCTACCATCGCCGCGAAGAGGCGACGACGGCTCGGATGGACACCCCGCATCCGCGGCATGAGGCAAGGAGGCCACATGACTGAATCGCACGACCGCGTCGCCGACGGCGCAGGAATCGACTACATCGAGGTGGAGGAATCACCCCCGTTCCAACGCCTGAAACGAGCACAGCGCGCGTTCGTCTTCCCTCTCGCGATCGCGTTCCTGCTCTGGTACTTCGCCTACGTGCTGCTCTCGTCGTTCGCGGCGGACTTCATGGCCACGCGCGTCTCGGGTGACATCACCGTGGGTCTGCTGCTCGGGCTGGGCCAGTTCGTTTCGACGTTCGTCATCACCATGGCCTACGTCGCCTACGCCAACCGGCGCCTCGACCCGCAGTCGCGCGCGATCCGTGAGGACCTGGAGCGGCGAGAGGCGGGTGCGCGATGAACGAGGTCTTCGGAGCCATCCATGCAGCCGTCCAGACGGTCGAGAACGATCCGGTCCTGAACATCTCCATCTTCGCGGCGTTCGTCGCGGTGACGCTCTTCATCGTCATCCGCGCGTCGCGCAACAACAAGACCGCCGCCGACTACTACGCGGCCGGTCGCTCGTTCACCGGCCCGCAGAACGGCTTCGCGATCGCCGGCGACTATCTGTCGGCCGCATCCTTCCTCGGCATCTGCGGTGCCATCGCGATCAACGGCTACGACGGGTTCCTCTACTCGATCGGGTTCCTGGTGGCGTGGCTGGTCGCGCTGCTGCTCGTGGCCGAGCTCATGCGCAACACCGGACGCTTCACGATGGCCGACGTCCTGTCGTTCCGACTGAAGGAACGACCGGTGCGGATGGCGGCGGCCATCACGACCCTGGCGGTGTGCTTCTTCTATCTGCTCGCGCAGATGGCGGGCGCCGGTGGTCTGGTCTCGCTGCTGCTGGGCATCGGCGACCAGATCGGGCAGTCCATCGTGGTCGCGGTGGTCGGTGTGCTGATGATCGTCTACGTGCTCATCGGCGGGATGAAGGGCACCACTTGGGTGCAGATCGTGAAGGCGTTCCTGCTCATCGGCGGCGCGCTCGTGATGACCGTCTGGGTGCTCGCGATCAACGGATTCAACCTGAATACGCTGCTCGAGAGCGCGGTGACCGCCTCGCCCAAGGGCGAAGCGGTGCTGGGTCCCGGTCTGCAGTACGGCAAGAACCCGTGGGACTTCATCTCGCTCGCCCTCGCGCTCGTGCTCGGTACGGCGGGCCTGCCGCACGTGCTGATGCGCTTCTATACGGTGCCCACCGCGAAGGAGGCACGACGTTCCGTGGTGTGGGCGATCTGGCTGATCGGCCTCTTCTACCTGCTCACCCTCGTGCTCGGCTACGGCGCGGGAGCACTGGTCGGGCCCGAGACGATCGCGGCGGCGCCGGGTGGCGTCAACTCCGCGGCTCCGCTTCTCGCCCTGTACCTGGGCGGTCCGGTCCTCCTCGGCTTCATCTCCGCGGTGGCGTTCGCGACGATCCTCGCGGTCGTCGCCGGCCTCACGATCACGGCGGCCGCGTCGTTCGCGCACGACATCTACGCGAGCGTCGTGAAGAAGGGCAACGTCCCGCCGGATGGCGAGGTCAAGGTCGCGCGGCGCACGGTGATCGTCATCGGCGTGCTGGCCATCCTCGGCGGCATCGGCGTACAGGGTCAGAACGTGGCGTTCCTGGTCGCGCTGGCCTTCGCCGTCGCCGCCTCGGCGAACCTTCCCACCATCCTGTTCTCGCTGTTCTGGCGCAAGTTCACGACGCGCGGTGCGGTATGGAGCATGTACGGCGGACTCGGGGCGGCGATCGTGCTGATCGTGCTGTCGCCGGTGTTCTGGGGCACGCCCACGAGCGTGTTCAAGGACGTGGGTGTCGCGATCTGGCCGCTCAATAACCCCGGCATCATCTCGATCCCGTTGGGCTTCTTCCTCGGTTGGCTGGGGTCGGTGACCTCGCGCCGCGCTGAGGACCGGAAGAAGGCGGCGGAGATGGAGGTACGCTCTCTCACCGGATTCGGCGCCGAGAAGGCCGTCGACCACTAGCGACATCGTCCGGCGGGCGGCCTACACGCCCGCCGGACGATGCGCGGCCTCGAGATCGAGCAGGTAGCGCTTGTGCTCGGGGCGCCCGCCGTACTCGCCGATCGAACCGTCGGAACGGATCACGCGATGCGCGGGGATCACGAGCGAGATCGGCGTGTGGGCGCAGGCCGATCCGACGGCGCGATGCGCCCGCGGCGAACCGGCCTCCGCCGCGATCTCGCCGTAGCTCGCCGTCTCGCCGTACGGGATGCGGCAGATCGCCTCCAACGCGTCGCGGGTGAAGCCGCCCACGAGACGCAGATCCAGGTCGATGTCGAACGCGGTGCGCGTCCCCTCGAAGTACTCGTCCACCTGCTCGAGCAGCGAATCCGCATCGCCGTCGAGCGGCACAGGCTCCCGGCCCAGGCGCTCGGTCCACGCAGCGAGGGCGGAGCCGAGCGGTGCGAGGAGGACGTCGAAGCCGATGAGGCCGGCGTCGCTCGTGAGGACGAGGGCGTCGCCGAGGGGCGTGGGATGGATGCGGAAGCCGGTCGGAGTCATGAGCTCATCCTTCTCGTGCGCGCAGTCCGTCCCCCGTGAAAGCGTCCGGCCGGCGCACAACGCGCGGGTCGGGTGATCGTGGGGAGGAACGGCCGGTCCCTCCGGCGTGTCGCGAATCCGGCGAAACTCGGCCGTGGTTGAGGCCCGGTCGCCCATCTCACGCCTATGGTGACACGTGTGTGGCGTGGAGAAGGCACCATGATCTCTGGTGCAGACGAGGCGACGAATCCGGTGCGCCCGAGTGATCTCGGCGTCGCAGAGCCGGGCGTCGTCGTCGCGCACGTGGCGGACCCCGAGCGTGCGCGGCTTCGCGCGCAGGCGGCCCTGCTCGGCGGACGCTCGACGCTCCTCTTCTATGAGGACTCGCCCGAGCGCGGCGTCGACATCAACAAGGCGCACCCGGGGAGCCTGCCGCAGTTCCTGACGGGCCGATCGACGCTGCTGTCGAACCTCTACCGCGACGAGGTGGCTCTGCGCACCGCGCGGATGGCGGCCGAGCGGATCACCGCGAAGAACGTGGAACTGCGCACCGCGAGGGGTCTCGAGACCGTCTCTCTCGCCGTGGGCATGGCCTCCTGGCGCATCGGCGGAATCATGTGCACGGCCCCGGTGCTGCTGCGACCTCTCGCGATCCGCCGACACCACACCGACTTCGAGCTCAAGCTCCACGGCTCCTTCATCGTCAACCCGGAGCTCGTGCGGGCGCTCGGGACGCACTTCGGCATCCACCTGGACTCGGCGGCCCTCGCGGGCCTCGCTCACGACGGCGCAGTGTTCCGCCCGCAGCCGGTGATCGACCACCTGCGGGCGCTCACGACCCACATCCCGACCTTCACGGTCGTCCCGCGCCTGGTCGTCTCCAACTTCGTCGACGTCGGATCGGGCATGGCTCGCGACACCGCCGACCTCGATCACCCGGTGCTGAACGCCCTCGCGGGGCATCCCGACGAGCGCGCGCGCCTCGCCGTGCGTCCCGCGCTTCCCCGCGTCACCAGCCCCGATGAGCGCACACCGGCGGCGGACACGCTTCTCTTGGATGCGGATGAGGAACAGGAGGCGGTGCTCGCGCGCATCGCCGCCGGCCACTCGCTCGCGGTGCACACCCTGCCCGGCACCGGAGGTACGCAGACGGTCATCAACGCCATCGGCGCCCTCGTCCAGAGCGGCCGTCGTGTGCTCGTGGTGAGCGCTCGCCGCTCGACCCTCGACGGTGTCCGTCATCGCCTCGCAGGCATCGGTCTGGACGCGCTCGCCGTCACGCCGCGACACCTGCACCGGGATCTCATCCGCGCGATCGGACGCAACGAGAAGGCCCAGCCGCCGAAGGTCGCCGAGATCGACGACGCGCTGCTACGACTGCGCACAGTCCTGCGCGACTACCGGGGCGCGCTGACCGCCTCACATCCCAGTCTCGGAACCTCGGCCCTGCAGGTCGTGCGCCAGTTGACCGAGCTGAGCGCGCTATCGCCGGCGCCGTCCACCACCGCCCGCTTCGACATCGCCACGCTCGAAGCCCTGCGCGACGCGCGGCCGCAGGCGGCGGCGAAGCTCGTGGCCGCGGCGAAGCTGGGGGAGTTCCGCTTCGGTCCCGACGACTCGCCCTGGTACGGCGTGAGCTTCGACACCACCGAGTCCGCACGCGCCGCACACGCGCTCGCAGGCAAGCTGAGCGGCCGCGAAGTCCCGAGTCTGCTCGAGCGCGGCTACGAGATGATCGCGCAGACGCGGATGCGGCCCTTCCGCACGATCGATGAGCTCGGCGACTATCTGCGCCTGCTGCAGGGCATCCGCGAGACCCTCGACAAGTTCAGCCCGAGCGTCTTCGAGCGCCCGCTCGTCGAGCTCATCCAGGCGCACGCGCCCAAGCGAGACTCCGCCGACATGTCCAGCGCGAACCGACGCCGCCTCAAGCGCCTGTCGCGCGAGTACGTGCGTCCCGGGGTGCACGTCGGCGACATGTACGAGTCGCTCGTGCGCATCCAGCAGCAGCGCGCCGATTGGCAGCGGCTGGTCGATGCGGGCGTCGTGCCCGAGGTGCCGGTCGGTCTCGCCGACGTGCATGTCGCCTGGCAGCGGGTGCACGCGCAGCTCGGCGAACTCGACCAGATCCTGCGCCGTCGCGAGTCGAACCGTCTGGCCTCGCTGCCGGTAGCTCAGCTGATGCGCGTATTGGCCGGTCTCGCCGCCGAGTCGGCGTACTTCGAGAACCTCGTCGAGCGCGCCACCCTGCGCACGGAACTCGACCGCATGGGGCTCGCCCCCCTGCTCACCGAGCTGTCGGTGCGTCACGCTCCCGAGGACCAGGTCGCGGCCGAACTTGAGTTCGCGTGGTGGCAGTCCGCCCTCGAGCATCTGCTGCGCACTGACCGTGCACTCCTCGGTGCGAACACCGCGGTCTTGGACCGCCTCGAACGTGACTTCCGGCTGGTGGACGAGGCGCACGCCGCCGCATCCGGGCCCGTCCTCGCGGCGCAGCTCGCGACCCAGTGGAAGATCGGCCTGGTCGATCACGCCGACGAGGCTGCCGCCCTCAAGCAGGCGCTCAAGGGCGGTGTCTCGGCTCCCGAGCAGCTCGTGCGAGCGGCGCCCACCCTCATGCGCACTCTCGCGCCGGTGTGGCTCGCCTCGCCGTACGAGGTGCCCGAGATCCCCGATCACCCGCCGTTCGACGTCGTGATCATCGCGGATGCGGCAGCGCTCTGCCTCGCGGAGGCGGCGCCGGCGCTGCGCCGCGCGCGGCAGGTGGTGCTCTTCGGCGATCCCGTCACCCAGAAGCCGACACCCTTCGCCGTCGGCGCGGGCGAGCGTGCGGTGGCGGACGAGTTCGACGAGCCGTTCGATGAGGTCTCGGTGTTCGAGCGGATGGCGGAGCTGCTCGACGTCGCCACTCTGACCCGCAGCTACCGCGCCGGCGGCGAGGACCTGGCGCAGCTCGTGAACGACGCGTTCTACGGCGGTGAGTTGGTCTCGCTGCCCTGGGCCGGCGCCTACCTCGGTCGAGGGAGCCTCAGCGTCGACTACGTCGAGGGGGGAACCGGCACGCCGGACCCCGTTTCGGGTGCCGTCGAGAGCCCCGATGCGGAGGTCGCGCGCGTCGTGACGCTCGTGACCGAGCACGCGGTCAACCGTTCCGCTGAGAGCCTCATGGTCGTCACGGCCAGCAGGCGGCACGCGGAACGCATCCGTGCGGCCGTGGACGTCGCCTTCGCGGGCCGCGCCGACGTGGCCGATTTCGTGTCGCGCGAGACGGCCGAGCCGTTCGCCGTGCTGACGCTCGAGGAGTCGGTCGCGGAGAGTCGCGACCGTGTCATCTTCTCGCTCGGATTCGGGCTGACCAAGCACGGCCGCGTCCTCAGCGACTTCGGTGACCTGTCCACGGCGGACGGCGAGCGACTGCTCACGGTGGGGATGACGCGTGCTCGTCGCTCGATGGTGATCGTCTCCTCCATCCGTCCCAGCGCCTTCGAGGACGGAAGGCTCGAGCACGGAGCCGCGACGCTCATGAGCATCCTGGGTGGGGTGGCGGCACGAGCGCGTGAGACGCGTCTCGAAGACCTCGCCGACCCGTTGACCCGGGCTCTCGCCCGTGAGCTGCGCGCCAAGGGCATCAAGGTCGATCTCGACTACCGCGGGCTGCTGCCCCTGGTGGCGGGCCATGACGGCAAGGCCGTCGTGGTCGAGAGCGACCCGGAGACGCGTCCCGAGTCCCTGCGCGAGTCGCTGCGTCTGCGCCCGCAGATCCTGCGACGGCTGGGGTGGCACTACCTGCGCGTGCATGCCTTCGACCTCTACAGCGACCCCGCGGCGGTCGCGGCGCGCGTGGCGACTCTGCTCGGGGTCGAGGGTGCCTCGCCGCAGGCGAGCACGCAGCCGATCGATGTCAACGAGTGACGACCGCCAGCGCGTCGTGCGCGTGCAGGGAGCGCGACGCGCGCGGCTGACAGCTGCTCCCGGTGCCGTCGAGGCACCGGAGAGCGCAGGCGACGACGCCGCATCCGCAGCGTCCGGGAAGGGGCCGAACGACGAACGGATGCGGCGCGAGGTCCCGCCGCACTACTGAGGCGTCAGGGCTGGGTCTTGTTCTGCTGCTCGAGCAGGTCGCGGATCTGCACCAGCAGCTCCTGCTCGGTGGGAGCCGGGGCTGCCTCCGGCTCGGGAACACCGGCCCGCGCGGCCTGGCGTGCCTTCCAGAGGTTCATCGGCATGACGAACGCGAAGTAGACGACGATCGCGACGGCAAGGAAGCTCACGATCGCCGTGATGAGACCGCCGATGGGGAAGGTCACCGTGCCGCCGTAGATGTCCGGAACATCGATGCCGGGGACGCCGTTCTCGTCCGCCTTCCAGAAGATGGCGATGAGCGGCGTGATGATCGCCGCGACGATCGCGTTGACCACGGCGGTGAACGCCGCACCGATGACGACCGCGACCGCGAGGTCGATCACGTTGCCGCGGAGGATGAACTCCTTGAAACCCTTGATCATCGAATCTCTCCTCATGTCGACGGCGCCCGGGCCGGTCAGGATGCCGCGGGGGCGGCAGGAGCGGGGGCTCCCGTGCTCGATGATGCCCCGGACGAGCCGGAGTCTCCACCCGACGTGCCGGTCGAGGTCGGGCTCGAGGTGCCGGCGCGCGAGTCGGTGCGGTAGAAGCCGGAACCGTTGAACGTGACGCCGATCGAGCCGTACTCCTTGCGCAGCACGCCGCCGCAGGCGGGGCACTCGGTCAGCGCAGGGTCGGAGAAGGACTGGACGGTGTCGAAGCGGTGCCCGCAGGTCTTGCAGGCATAGGCGTAGGTGGGCATGGTGGCTCCGGGGTCAGGCGCTCAGCGCGCGCGCAGCGTCAGGGTGCGGGTGGGAGTGACGACACCGTCGACGGGCTGGTCGTGCACATCGGTGGGGACGGCGTCGAGGATCTCTGAGTCGTACACGACTGCGTAGACGGGAGGACACTTCTGCATCGAGCCGATCGTCTTGTCGAAGTACCCGCGACCCCATCCCAGCCGCATCCCTCGACGGTCGACGGCGGCGGCGGGCACGATCATCAGGTCGACGTCGTTGACGGCGATCGGGCCCAGCAGCTCGCCCACGGGCTCGGGGAGGCCGAACAGGCCCTCCGCGATCTCGCCGTCCTCCGTGGCGACGGCCCAGTCCAGCAGGCCGTCCACCCGTGTGACGGGCAGGAGTACCCGGATGCCGCGCCGCACGGCCTCGCGCACGAACTCACGCGTGTCGGGCTCGGCATTGGTCGACAGGAAGCAGGAGAGCGATCTCACATGGTGCGCCGCGGTGAGGGCGTCGAGTTGCCGGTGGACTCCCGCGCCCGCGCTGTCCCGCGCGGCGGCCGACAGCGTTTGCCGCCGTTCCCGCAGGTCGGCGCGGAGTGCGCGCTTGACGTCGTCCACTGCATTGCGATCGTCACCGTCTGACATGCACATGATTCTAAGGACCGCAACCGCCGGAGGAGTGCCGATAGGATCGCGGCATGAGTCACAAGCCCTTCAAGGCCGTCATTCCCGCTGCGGGTCTGGGAACACGATTCCTGCCCGCCACGAAGGCGATGCCGAAGGAGATGTTGCCCGTCGTCGACAAGCCCGCCATCCAGTACGTCGTCGAGGAGGCGGTCGAAGCCGGCATCCAGGACGTGCTCATCATCATCGGTCGCAACAAGAACAACATCGCGAATCATTTCGATGCGATGCCCGAGCTGGAGCAGAAGCTGCGGGAGAAAGGCGACACCAGCAAGCTCGCGAAGGTGGAGCACTCCTCCGACCTCGCCGACGTGCACATGGTGCGTCAGGGAGAGCCGAAGGGGCTCGGGCACGCGGTGCTGCGTGCGCAGGCGCACGTCGGCGATCACCCGTTCGCGGTGCTGCTGGGCGACGACCTGATCGATGAGCGCGACCCGCTGCTGTCGAAGATGCTCTCCGAGTACGACAAGCGCGGTGCCGCGGTGATCGCCCTCATGGAGGTCGACCCGGAGAACATCCACCTCTACGGTGTCGCGGCAGTCGAGGAGACCGATGAGGACGGTGTCGTGAAGGTGACGGGCCTCGTCGAGAAGCCTAAGAAAGAGGACGCGCCCTCCAATCTCGCCATCATCGGCCGGTACGTCCTCGGCCCTGAGGTGTTCGAGGTGCTCGAGCACACCGAACCCGGTAAGGGCGGCGAGATCCAGCTCACCGATGCGCTGGAGGAGCTGGCGACGGATCCCGAGCGCGGCGTGTATGGCGTGGTCTTCCGTGGCCGGCGCTACGACACGGGAGACAAACTCGACTACATCAAGGCGATCGTCCAGCTCGCCAGCGATCGCGACGACCTCGGCCCGGACCTGCGGCCCTGGCTGAAGGACTTCGTCGCCGGACTCTGAACCGGGGGAGGTTCGAGGTGGACCTGTCGGCGCCGCGCGAACACGGGCGGGTCGGCATCCGTCTGATCCGTGCACGCGATGCGCGCGTGCTGCAGGATCATCTGATGTCGAACCGCGCGTGGCTGCGCCCGTGGGAGGCGACGAGCCCCGACGGTGCGGTGCTTCTCGACATGAAGATCGGAATCCGTCGGCTGCTCCAGCAGTATCGCGACGGTGCCGGCGTGCCGTTCGTCATGGAGTACGACGGGCGCGTCGCCGGCCAGTTGAACGTATGGGGGATCGCGCGGGGATCGCTCGCATCGGCGACGATCGGCTACTGGGTGGCCCGCGAGTTCGCCGGTCGCGACATCACGCCGACGTCGGTGGCTCTCGCGACCGATCTCTGCTTCACGGAGCTGCGGCTGCACCGGATGGAGATCTGTATCCGACCGGAGAACGATGCGAGTCTGCGGGTCGTGCAGAAGCTCGGGTTCCGCTACGAGGGTCTGCGCCGTCGCTACATCCACATCGACGGTGACTGGCGCGATCACTATGCCTTCGCGCTCACACGCGAAGAGGTCCCGGAAGGCGTATTGGCTCGATGGGTGGCCGGGCGTGCGCCGGCTGATGCCGCGCATGTGCCGGAGCGCGACCGCATCGCCCCCTCCGACTGACGCCGACACGCCGACGCTTGCCGTGTCGGCCGGGATGCGTCGCCTACCGTTGACGGCATGGGTGGACAGGTGCTGGGCGGAGGAGTGATCTTCCTCGTCGCCGTGACGCTGTGGCTGCTCTACCTTTTGCCGTCATGGCACAGTCGGCACCAGTACAACGCGGCCGAGCGCAACGCCGTCCGTCTGAACCAGGCCCTTCGCGTTCTCGCCGAGACGAGCGAGACGCCCGAAGAGGTGAGGCTCGAGCTGACCGCTCGCACCGCATCCGCGCAGCAGAAGCTCGCCCGTCAGACGCTCGCCGAGCGTGAGCGGGCACACCTCGAAGCCGCACGCCAAGAGCTTGCCGCCGCTAAGCAGGAGGCCCGTGCGGTGCGCGAGCGTCCTGAGGTGCGCATGGCGCGGGCTCGCAGGCGCGCGCGGCTGACCGCCACCGTCCTGGCGCTTCTGGCGCTCGCAGGAGCGGGGCTGGGAATCTGGCTGCAGCTGACAACGGCGAGCGCCACCGTGTTGTGGGCGTCGAGTGCGGTTTTCGTCGTCTCGGTGCTGATGCTGCAGCAGATGTCGCGGGTGGCGCGTCGGGCAGCTCGCCGAGTCGCTCCCGTTCCGCAGGCGGTAGTCGAGAGCCGCCGGGTCGATGTGCAGGATGTCGCACTGCCGACACAGTCCGCTCCCGCCACGTGGGAGCCGCGCTCGTTGCCCCGTCCGCTGGCAGCAACCTCGGGGTCGCGGGCGTCCCTCGTGCAGGATGCGGCAGATGCGCGTGCCGCGCTTCGTCGTGCCGCTGTCGAGGAGGCCAAGCGCGAGCGCGCGGAGCAGGCAGCACCGCCGTCGATCGATACCGCACGGGTCGCCAAGGTGCCCGAGGAGTCGCCTTTCGCACGGATGGGATACGTCGACGATGCGGAGATCGAGGATCACGTTCGCCGGCTGCTTTCCACCCGTCGCGTAGCGGGTTGACGCGGTTCATTCGCCACTTCGGGCCGTGATAGGCTCTTTGAGTTCCGGGCCTGTGGCGCAGTTGGTAGCGCGCTTCGTTCGCAATGAAGAGGTCAGGGGTTCGAATCCCCTCAGGTCCACCACCGAAAGGCCCCCGCTCAGCGGGGGCCTTTCTCGTTTCGGTGTCCTCTCGACCGCGAGACTGCATCCTGGTCACGAGATCACTGTGTTCACCCGTGATCTCGTGCGGGAGATGCAGTCTCGCGGGGATGCCGGGGCGCCTCCGCTATCCAGCCCCCCGTGATGTGAGCACCGTGCCGTCCGTGCCCCCGACATATCGGCGACCCCGATGCTGCCTCGACGGGGGACGGGCGCGCGCTGTGCTGCCACACCGTGCGCTCGTCCCGGTCGGCAGACGCCGGGCGCGCAGCGACGCCCATCTCGTTCCCGAGACTGCATCTCCCGCGCGAGATCACTGTCATTACCCGTGATCTCGTGACGCACATGCAGTCTCGCGGGGAGAGGGAGAGGGAGAGGAAGGGGAGAGGTGCTGCGGAGGAGGGAGAGCGGGCGACGGGAACGTCATCGGCCGGAAACATGCGCGACACGCCCGGGAGGTGCGCCCGAGTTGGCAGATAGCCGGAACCCACGTAACTTATTACTTGTTCGCCCCACAGGGAAGAACGGAGAGGCTGAAGCCCCGTTCCCCTCAAGCGGAGAACACACTCCCACACAAGCGAGAAGATCTCGGATCTGACGTGCGTGTGGGGTGCCGATCGTTCCGTCGATCGCCGCCTCGGCGGTGAGAACGATCCGCTCCGGCGGATTTGACACGGCGAGCGAAACGGCTAAGATAGAGAAGTTGCCCTGCGGGCGAGGCTGAGAGGCCGAGCGGCAGGAGCATCCGTTCCTTGAGAACTCAACAGCGTGCACTTGTCAAATGCCAAATAACCTCGTTCCAGCTTCGGCTGGGTGAGATT